>NZ_JBHSMA010000006.1:0-303841 GCF_042655385.1 Larkinella bovis
TCCACTTAGGGGCCATGTCGGCCATCCGCATGAATGGCGAACTCCAGGACTATTACCGACGCAAAGTGGCCGAAGGCAAGAACAAAATGCTTGTTCTCAATGCCGTTCGCAATAAGCTGATTCATCGGGTCTGCTCGGTCGTCCACCGGCAGCAGAAATATGACAAAAATTATGTCTCATTACTTGCATAAACCATGGAAATCCGTGCGGTATGATCACTCAATTTAATGAGCTTACAGACACCCACCGGGCAGCCGGCGCTGTGGCAAGTTATTGAAAACTACCTGCCCACACAACGTAAACGTCGGCTTTGCCTTCGGCAGGTGACGAACGCTATTTTTTATATTCTACGCACATGGAAATCGGCCCGGTTTCGCAGGATCACTAAAGACTACGAGCAGACGACCAGCAGTGCAGAAACTTGGTTATTGTGGGCTAATTGTGCTTTGATGTTGAACCGATTAGCAAAATGACCAAATAATATTTCCCAACACTTTCTTAGCGATCCTCTCATCGTGTTCGGGCGTTGCTTTCATACTAGGTTAACTTTTCTAATTGCCCCTTCCTTTTCACCAGGTTTTTATAGTCCCATTGGATCTCTCTTGATTTGCGGAGCCATCGAATTAAATCCGTCGTTTGGACCTGATCTACGCTATGATAATAAACCGAAGCGTCTTTAAATTTATCGCCCCTTATTGATAAATTTTCTTCGTCAAAGTCTGCTCCGCTCCAGAACATAAACCGGATTCCTTTTTTCTGTTTGCTGTACCCAACGATCGGATTTCCGTCTAAAAACCAAACCGGGTGCGCGTGCCAGATTTTACAGCCTGCTTCGGTTAATTCCCCGTCGATCGTACGGGCGAGCAGGTCGCAAATTTCTTTGTCTGCTGCTGTTTGTGTGTCGTTGTAAGATTCAATGGATGCGTTCATGTTTTGTTGCTAAAAATGGTGGATTAACCAGATTGTTAAAAACGGGGTTGCAACTGTATGCCAGCGGGTTGAAGGGATGGCCTGGTTTCGTTCCAATAGTTAAGTGGTTGCGGGGGTAGGGAGTGTGTTGGGGGTCAAGATTTGTCACCAAGGTCCTATGAAAATAAAACGTTCAAGATAAGGACTAATCCTGAAATTTAAACCCTGTTCCATAACAGTTCCTGTTAAATCGTTGTCCGGTATGGATTCGCAGCGTTTTTTGGCACACCATGCTGTTAAATTAGCTCATTCGGGCGATTTTTTAATTCGTAACGCATTACCTTCGCTGACGTAACCCGTAACCAACATTCCTGATAATTTATAGTGATGAAACTCCGTTCTCCTCTCGCCAGCATCGTTGCGCTCGGCTTGCTTGCGGCCTTGCCTTTTGGAATGAGTGCCCAGGAAAAGCCGACCCCAATTAAATTTACAAAATATGATTGCACGGCCTCAAAATACCGCAACGGTTTTTACGAATACATCGCCCGGGGCTCTTTTGTGATTACTAAAGAAGGCAAGTACAGCTATTCGGGTTTTCAGAAAGAGAGTACGGGGAAGTTTAGTGTGGATCAACAAGGAAATTTGCATTTCAAAGATGGCTATTTCGATGGCGGTAAGGCGGAGAAAATAGATCGCCCGAATAAAGTATTCCTGGTCTTTCCGGCCAATCCCGATAATCGCTGGACGTGCAGCTGTTCGGATTCATGAGGGTCTCATGATACGCAGAAAAAAGGACATAGACTGACGAACCATCAGGCTAATAAACCAGTGCGTTACTCTCGTCTTCCTGCTCGTTTATCGAACCGTGTTCCCAAAAGGGACGTAGCAATGTCTCCGTAGGACGCTAAACAGGCATGATTCCGCCGTTCTCGCATGCATGTCGAGCGTGAGCAATAGCCGGAAGTGCTTCCCGTCCAAAGCCGGTTTTTAACGTAAATGTCAAAGGATTACGGGCCGGAGCCCTGGGGGCGTTGTCGCTCGCGGCCCGCGAGCGACAACGGAAGTTTGCTGTAGGGCAGTTTAGATTTGTTTGAACTTTTTATAGCAAGTATTCCGAATCCTTTTTAAAGTAAAAACCCAAAAATATAGAGTATTAACCCGGTGATACAGGTTAATGCCATGTCCCACATCCCAATTTTACCCCAAAGTTTATGGGTCTTGCTAAATTTTCCGGGCTTGGGGTTTTTGCCAAATTTATTGAATGAAATTGGTATCAGGAGTATCCAGATTAAGGAGGTGGTTATCGATAAAAAGGTATGGAAATAAATCATAAAATTCAGGAAGAAGGTTCCTTCATACGCCGAACCTTTTACCATGGCAAAAATTCCTCCATGTTGTTTCATGTCGTATTCAAAAAGTAGTACAACGAAAAACAAAATGATAAACATGGTGAGTTGTATGTTTTTATGTAGCCGGTAGTTACGCTCAACTTTTACTTTTTTATAAGAATACCAAAGGAGAGGCAATATAATGGCCATTGAAATCACTACAATATCCATTAAAACGTCGCAGCGAGCACCAAAAATACTGGGTGGGAAAGATATAGTCATATGCCTATTTTTTTTCGTCTCAGGATTACACGAAGGCTCTTTTAAAGTGGGACAACATTTTTTACCCGATTGTTTTTTGCATTACAGCTAACGGTTGACGGCTTGGCAATGTAGCGGAATATTAGCAAAAAAGTTCAATAGAATTACTGCTGTTAAACCTTACTCAAATGTTTCATAGAAGCACTTCAGCCGCCATATTGCCAAGCCAATGTTAGTAGTAGCTTTACAATTCACTCACTACTTCAATTTTCATCGTTTTTATATTAAATAAACACAACCGCCCTTATTTCCCCTCCTCCCCCAAATCACAACCCTCTCATAATCTTCCCGTAACACTGAGGTAATATAGCCATTCTACCTTTGGGTCGTCAAATAACGACACCAAACCATGAAATTTTTTCTCACCGGCATCACCCTGTTCGTATTCCATTTTGCCGTCCTCGCCCAGAGTGGCTCCCTCAAAGGAACGGTTAAAGACACCAAAAACAACGAAGCCATCATCGGCGCCACCATTCAACTCGTCGGTTCGAATCCCGTCATCGGCGCGGTTACCGACGTTGAAGGCAATTTCGAAATCGCCAACGTTTCCGCCGGGGTTCACCAAGTGCAAATCAGCTACGTCTCCTACGCCACCAAAACCATCGACAACGTGCGGGTCGAAGCGGGCAAAACCACGCTGATCAACTCGGCGCTGGACGAAGACAACAAAACGCTGGCGGAGGTGATCGTCAAAGGCCAGCGCGGCACGAACACCGAAATGGCCGTCATCACCGAAATCAAGCAGATCGAGCAGGTGGCCGTCGGGATTTCGGCCCAGCAGATTTCCCGCAGCCAGGATCGCGACGCGTCGCAGGTGATTCGCCGGGTGCCGGGCATTTCGATTCAGGACGACCGCTTCGTGATCGTGCGCGGACTGAACGAACGGTATAACACGGTGATGCTGAACGACATCATTACACCCTCGACGGAGGTGGATATCAAGTCGTTCTCGTTCGACCTCATTCCGAGTTCGGCCATCGACCGGATGCTGATTTTCAAGTCGGGAGCCGCCGAACTGCCGGGCGACTTCGGGGGCGGAATCATCAAAATCTATACCAAAACCATCCCGGACGCCAACAGTTTCTACGCCGGAATTTCTACCTCGTACCGCGCCGGAACGACCTTCCAGAACCACCATTCGTACCAGGGCGGCAAAACCGACTGGCTCGGTTTCGATGACGGAACGCGCCGATTGCCGTCCAATTTCCCGTCACAGCGCCGGATCAATACCTTCGGAGCATCCTCCGAGCCAGTGATTAACAGGTTCAAAGCACTGTCACCCTATTTCACGCTGCAAAACCGCATGATGTCGCCGGATTTGCGGGCGCAACTGGGGTTCAGCAAGCGGTTTTACATTGGCAGCAAGGAACTGACCAACTTTACGAACATCAATTATACGAATACGCACACATTTTCGAACGTCGAACAATACCGGTATTTTGCCGCTGACCCGACCACCGGCCATAGCGACATTCAATACGCCTACAAGGACCAGTTGCTGACCGAAAACACGAGGCTGGGGGTGCTGACCAACTGGGCCTTCATCCTGAATTCGCGCACGAAATTCGAGTTTCGCAACCTGTTCAACCAGTTGGGAACGAAAGAAACGACGCTGCGGGGCGGGTACAACGATAACAACCTGGAACTGAATAATTACGCGTTTCGCTACGAGCAGAAAAGCATTTACACCGGCCAGTTGAACGGGACGCACGAACTGAACGGCCAGAGTCGTCTGCGCTGGACGGGTGGTTTTGGGTTTACCAACCGCCAGGAGCCGGATTACCGTCGGTTCACGTCGAGCCGTCCGCAGGGCAGCAGCGAACCGTTCCGTATCGATGTTCCGCAGCAGCCCAGCCCGACCTTCCAGAATGCCGCCCGGTTTTACTCGAACCTGACCGAATATGTGACCACGGGCCGCGTCGATTACGAATACAAAAAAGCCGCTTCCGCCGAAACCGCCGACAAACAGATTCTGAAACTACGCGCCGGTCTGTACGGCGAATACAAGGACCGGACGTTCCGGGCACGGTATTTCGGGATCGTGAACCCCAATAACGTCAGCGCCGAAATCCTGTCGCTGCCCCCGGCGCAATTTTTCCAGGCCTCGAACCTGTCGACGAGAGGGTTGTATTACAACGAGGGAACCAATACGCAGGATAAATACGACGCCCAGAATACGCTGTTATCGGGTTACGTGGGGGCGTATATTCCGTTCTCGGAGCGGCTCAACGCGACGATCGGTTTCCGGGGGGAATACAACCGGCAGCAACTGCAAAGCGTCGTGAACGGCGTGCAGAAAATCCGGGTCGATAATCCGATCTTCAACCCGCTGCCGTCGGTCAATGCCTCGTACCACCTGACGGATAAATCGCTGATTCGGCTGGCCTACAGTATGTCGGTCAACCGGCCGGAATTCCGCGAACTGGCGCAGTTTTCCTACTATGACTTCAACTATGACGTGTCGCGGGTGGGAAACCCGAATCTGAAAACCGCCCGGATTCACAACGCCGACGCTCGCTACGAATTTTACCCGTCGGAAGGCCAGCTGATCTCGCTGGCGGCTTTCTACAAGTATTTCATCGACCCGATCGAAGCGAAAATCAACTACTCGGGGAGCGGGGTTTCCTACACCGTCGACAACGCCAACAACGCCTACAGCATGGGGCTGGAACTGGAAGCCCGGAAGTCGCTGCGCGGGGTGAGCGGGTCCGGTTTTCTGGATAACCTGACGGTCTTGCTGAATGCCGCCCTGATCAAAAGCTCGGTGATCAACTCCTTTGTCGGTCAGGAAAATAACCGCTCGTTGCAGGGGCAATCGCCGTACCTGATCAACGCCGGGCTGTATTATACCGACGAGAAACAGGGCTGGCAGGTGAACTTACTCTACAACGTGATTGGCCGCCGGATTTTTGCGGTGGGTGACCGCTCGGTGCAGCCGACGATCTACGAAATGCCGCGCAATGCCATCGACCTGACGGTGACCAAACGAGTGGGTGACCATCTGGAAGTTCGGGCCGGGGTACAGGATTTGCTGAACCAGCCGTTCCGCCTGATTCAGGATTCGAACCTCGACAAGAAAATTACGGACAGCGACGAGGTATACCAGCGGTTCAAACGCGGTTCGTACTCGACGGTGGGGATTAGCTACAAATTCTAAGTTTTTCGAGTGCAATCAATCAACCAATCAATTCAATCAATACACATGAAAAAGTTAACAACCTGGATGTTGGCTCTGCTGCTGAGCGTGGTGACACTGGGACTGATGGTTTCCTGTACCAATGGAGACGATGAAGACGATGATCTGGGTCCCGCACCGGTGCCGGGTCAGGTGACGGAAGTGAGCGGTAACATTACGACCAACACGACCTGGGCGGCCAAAAACCAGTACTTGTTGAAAGGGTTTGTTTACGTACAACCGGGTGTTACGCTGACCATCGAACCGGGTACCATCATCAAAGGCGATCAGGTTTCCAAGGCGTCGTTGTTTATTCTGCCGGGGGCGAAAATCATCGCCGACGGAACGAAAGAAAAGCCCATCGTCTTTACCTCCAACCAGGCGGCTGGCTCACGTCGGGCTGGCGACTGGGGTGGTCTGGTTATCATGGGGAAAGCACCGGCCAACAAGAAAGATTTTAAAATTGAAGGGGAAGAAGTGTCGGTCGTGCCGGGTGGGCCGACGGGCGATGCGGCTGATAACTCGGGCGTTCTGCGCTATCTCCGGATCGAATTTGCCGGGATTGGTTTTCAGACGGATAAAGAAATCAACGGCCTGACGCTGGCGGGCGTCGGCAGCGGAACCGTGATCGACTACATCCAGGTTTCCTACAGCGGTGACGACGCCATCGAGTGGTTCGGGGGAACCGTCAATGCCAAACACCTGATTTCGTACCGCACACTCGACGACGACTTCGATACGGACTACGGTTTTTCGGGTACGGTTCAGTACGGTTTGGCCCTGCGCGACCCGGCCGTGGCGGATCAGTGTACCTGTTCGGACTCGAACGGTTTTGAGTCGGACAACGACGGAACCGGCTCGCAGGATGCGCCCCAGACGGCGGCCCGGTTTGCCAACATCAGTATGTTCATTGCGCCGGGAACGGTGAATGCCAAATACCGCTCGGCGTTCCGGATTCGCCGGAACTCGGCCATCAGCATTTTCAATTCCGTCGTAGTCGGTGCGTATCCGAAAGGCGGGCTGGAACTGGAAGGCACGGATTCGCAGAACAATTTTATCAACGGCAAGAGCGATTACCGCGGGTTGGCCATTGTCACTTCAAAGGCCGTTGTAACGGGTGATACGGTTCGACTGAAAGCCGCCGAACGCAAAAACCTGCTGGGTGTGTCGGAAGCCAGCCTGAAACTGGCGGCCAACTACAACTCTCTGACCGGCAAACCGGGGGTGTTGCCCCAAAGCGGTTCGCCCCTGCTGACCGGCGGTGTCACGCTGCCGTCGGGCCTGGAAGCAAACACGGTGATTGGCGCTTTTGGAACGACCGACTGGACGGAAACCTGGACCAACTTCGATCCGCAAAATACCGATTACACGCTGAAATAAGTCAATTCTTTATATTTGGTGTCGCACGAAAAGGCCGGGGCTTTGCTCCGGCTTTTTTCTTATTTTAGCAGGTTCATTTAAGGAAAGGCTTTTGTCTACAAAATCCATTGGTATACTTGACTAGGGAGTGGAAAAAGCGTACCTTGCCAGGTGGCTAGACCGGTAGACGGATTTTCAGGGAATGATAACGAACGGATGGCTGTCCAGGATACGAATGGCACGGTCAGGGCCTTTCGTTGTTCGCTACGACCAGATTACCAATAAATAGATTCTCCGCCATAGCCGTATTTTTAGAGCCTCCGCACGAATTCGGCGGAGATGCTGTTGATAGTGCCATAGATGATACAATATGAAAAGCCGCTAAACCGCCACCTGATCACGCTAATACTGAAGCACAATGATTTCGAAAAAAGCAAAGTATGCTATTAAAGCCTTAAAAGTACTGACCGAAGAATTCGGAAAAGGCCCTATTCTGATCTCTTATATTTCGACCAAAGAAAATATTCCTAAAAAATTCCTGGAAGCGATCCTGCTCGAACTGCGTAATCACGGGATTTTACAAAGCCAGAAAGGGAAAGGGGGCGGTTATCTGCTGCGGGTCGATCCCGAGCGGGTCAATCTGGCGCAGGTCCTGCGGGTGATCGATGGCCCCATTGCGCCCACGCCCTGCGTTTCGCTGAATTTTTACGTGCGCTGCGACGATTGCACCGACGAAGTTACCTGCGCCATTCGCCCGATTATGCAGCGTGTCAGGGACGCGAATCTGGCGGTTTACGAACAGACTACCTTATCGGCTTTTGCCCGCCGGGAAGCCGAACACCAGGATGTGGTCGTCAACCTGGTCGATACGCAGAACAAATAGTATACGGTTTACGGTTTTCAGTTTACGCCGGGCCGCCGGTTCGGTAGCTTCGCGTGCGCGCTTACTGATGTAGGAATAAGCACGCGCTAGTCCCGCATCATAAACTGAAAACCGTAAACCGAAACCCTACGCCGGCTGGTGTTCCTTCCGCAACAGGTCGTTGACGGTTTTGACCGGGTTGAACGTAATCAGTGGCACTTCCACAAAAACCGTATTCCAGTCGGCCATCGCGCCGTTCCACAAACCGGGTAGCTCCTGCGCTTTGAGTTCTTTGCCGTCTTTCGATTTCGACGTGATGAAACCCGTTTGCGGGTCGCGGTAAGCGGGCAGGTTGTATTTTTCGCCGTTGCGGTTTTTCAGCGCACAGACCAGATCGACCGGGTTGAAGTGGGTAGCCGTATCGAAAATCTGCTTTTGTTCGGCGTTGTCCAGATCGATTTGCGCCGACTCAACAATTTGCAGGGAAACCGATCCATCGGCATTTTTGGCCCAGAACGGCCCTCCACCCGGTTCGCCGACGTTTTTCACCATGCCGCAGGCCCGCAGCGGGCGGTCGAGTTTCCGAAGGAAATAGTCCACTTTTTCGTCCTGCGTCCAGTTGTCGAAACCGTCGGGTGGCAGAATGCAGAGTGTATTCCGCAGGAACTCATCGAGTTCGGCCAGGTAGCCCTCGCTGATCATGTCATCGTCCAGCAATTCCTGAAACCGGAAAATCTGCTGCTGAATATCGAGCAGAATCGCGCCCAACACTTTTTTGTAGATAAACGTATTATCTTTCAGCGCATCCGGCACGACGTTGTCGATGTTTTTGATAAAGACCACGTCGGCGTCAATGTCGTTCAGGTTTTCGATCAGCGCCCCGTGACCCGCCGGGCGGAACAGCAGCGAGCCGTCGGCGTTGCGGAACGGCGTATTGTCGGGATTCACCGAAATGGTATCCGTCGATTTCTTCTGTTCGGAAAACGTAATTTCAAACGTAACGCCCAGCTTCGCTTCGTAATCCGGCAGCACGCGGTCGATCAGTTCTTCAAACCGGCTGCGGTGTTCGGGCGAAACCGTGAAGTGAATCCGGACGCGGCCATTCGAGTTGGCGTAGGCAGCGCCTTCCACCAGGTGTTCTTCCACCGGCGTGCGCGGGCCTTCGGGATACCGGTGAAACAGCAGCAGCCCTTTCGGCAGGTTGCCGTAATCCAGTCCTTCGTCGGTCAGCAACGCACTGAGTACGTGCCGGTTGGTTTCGCCCGAAACGCCTTTCAGCGCGTCGTAAAAGGCAAAATCGGACAGCCGCGCAAAGAAGTCTTCCACCGACTTATCGGTTTTTCCCTCCAGCGCAGCAAACAACGACTTGAACATCCGGGTGGCGGCTCCCGAAGCCGGAACAAATTTCAGCAATGACAGGGAAGGGGCCTTGCGGTCGAATTGCGCCACGAGGTTATCTAAAGCCTGCTCATCGACGCGAATCAGGCCATCGCCGACGGTAGCGGCCTTGATAACGGGCAGAAACGGAAAGGTATTGATAAAATGCTGGATCTGTTCGTCAACCTGCTCGAGGGTCGCGCCCTGCGCCAGAATCTGATGCTGATCTTGTTCGGTGAATTGCATAAATGAATTCAGTATGGAATGCGGTTTTGTACAGGTGGCAAATTCGAAAATTTGTCGTACTCAATCAAGCCATTAAATACGAACTTCGAAAACAACTTCGTGAGCCTCCCAACGGGCCGGAATTCCACCGGGTTCATCACGGCTTGGTAGCTGATCAAGGGCCGGTGGAACCGTCGGACGCATTGCGCGAACGGTTGGCCCAGGCCAGCAGGCTTTCGTCTTCTTTCCGGCGCATCTGAAGGGCTTCTTCCTCGGTTTTGTCGCCATAGCCGCAGAGGTGCAGCAAACCGTGCGTCAGCACCCGCCGGAGTTCCTGCTCGTCGGGTACGTTCAACTGGTGGGCGTTGTCGCGCACACGGTCGATGCTGATGAAAATGTCGCCCTCCAGCCGGTTTTCTTCGTCCGAATTATCAAACGTGATGATATCCGTGTAATAATCGTGGTCCAGGTATTCGCGGTTCACCTGGAGCAAATAGTCGTCGGAGCAGAAAATATAATTCAGTTCGCCGACGGTAAAACCTTCGCCTTTCGCCAGGGCAGTAAGCCATTGACGGGTCGGTATTTTGTGCGGTAGATTGAACGGCGTGTCTTCTGTGAAAAATCGAATCATAGCGCAAAAATAACCAGGCGCTCAGCTTATTTGTATTTTCCGACTAAAAACCGTCAACCCAGGCCCGGATGCGGTTTTTAGCGGTTAGATTTTTACAAAAATTCGGTGCCGGTACAGGATATACAGCATCGTCCAGACCAGCCCCAGCGCCCCCAGCGCCTGGAGGGTTTCGTGCCAGGGTTCGGCCGCATACTTATAAAAGCCCTCAAACAGGAGTTTGGACGTATGGTCGAAGTCGATAAACCGGTAGGCCAGGTACACAACGATCGAGTTCATGCCGATCACTTTGAAGAAGAACGACCAGTTGCGGTAACCCAGCACGTCGATGATCCCGTAAAAAAGCGCCAGGAAATTGAGCGCCATGCCCGCCGTCAGCAGGATAAACGAGCTGCTCCACAAATGCTTGTTGATCGGGAAATGCAGCCCCCAGATCACGCCCAGGGCAATGCTGTACAGGCCGGGCACCACCAGATACAGGAGCTTGGTGCGGTCGGATTTATCGGACTGCAGCAACTGACCCGCTACGGTGCCGATGACCGTCAGGCAGTGCGCCGGAAACTGCGTCAGCAAAGCGTTTTCATCGTAGGTTTTCTGGAGGAGCCGCCCCGGCATAAACGTCCGGTCGAACCAGCCGACCAGGTTGCCCTCAAACGATAAATCGCCCGCGCCAAAACCGGGTACCGGAATCAGAAACAAGGCCGCGTAATAGAGCACCAAAACCCCCGCTACCCAGTACAGCCGCTGTTTCCAGTCGAGATTCAGGAACAAAAACGTGGCGGCCAAACTGGCAATTCCAATGCGCCCCAAAACCGTTCCGAAGCGAATCTGCGCCGGGTCGAATATGTCCAGTGGAATATTCTTATCGAGAATACCGAGCAGAAACAGAATCAAAAACCGCCGGAAGGCCTTGCGGTACAAAACCGGTTTTTCCAGCCCATTGGCCAGACCGGCAGTCAGTGAAAAAGAGAGGGATACCCCCGCAATAAAAAGAAACAGGGGAAAAATGAAGTCGTAAAACGTAAAACCGTGCCAGGCGGGGTGCGTTAGCTGGTTCGCCATCCAGTCGACCCAGGCCAGACCGGTTTTTCCTTTTAGCAGAACCAGAAACGTACCGCCACCCGCAATCAGCAGCATGTCAAAGCCGCGGAGCGCGTCGATGGAAAGCAGGCGTTGGGGCTTCGTGGCCGTTTCGGTCGCAACCGGAGACGGCGCTGAATCGGTTTGGGGATCGGTGAGCATAGCGGGCTAGGAATAGTGTTATGCCTAAAAGGCTCAATGCCAGCCCGTATACTGATGGAAAAGCCGCTGCTACACGCGTTTCGTACGCAGCAGCGGCTTTGGTCCGGTTATCCGGAAACAATTTTCAACTTCGCAAAGCTCAGCAATAACGTTTTTTCCCCGGCGGTTTCGAACTTGATAACGGCTTTGCGGTCGTTGCCGTTCTGGTCGATTTTTTGCACCTGCCCGAACCCAAACTTCATGTGCTCAACCCGCATACCTTCCGCGAGCTTCGAGGTGTCGCTGGGGGCAAAATCGCTGGATGGTACGTGGGCTACGGTGGGTTGCGGAGTCTGCCGACTGGCGGTTTTCTGCGCCAGGCTCTTGACAAAACTCATGGATCCGCCCGACGGGGTTTCCCGCTTGAAATCGTCGCGGTCTTCCCGGGTCGTGTGCCGGATTTTGGCCATTTTTAGAAAATCCGGGTTGATTTCCATCAAAAACCGGCTGGGTTCGCAGACTTTCAGCCGACCGTAATGGTACCGGGATTCGGCGTACGAAACCGTCAGTTTCTTTTCGGCGCGGGTGATGGCCACGTAGAACAGCCGTCGTTCTTCCTCCAGATCGGCCCGGCTTTCGAGCATCAGCTGCGACGGAAACAGGTCTTCCTCCAGCCCGACAATGTACACGTTCCGGAATTCCAGCCCTTTGGCCCCGTGAATCGTCATCAGGGTTACTTTGTCGTTGTCGCCATCGTCGTCTTTTTCGTCGGCGCTGGTCAGCAGCGAAACCACCTGCAAAAAGGCGCTCAGGCTCTTGTCGTCGTTATCGGGATTATCGACAAATTCCTTGATGGAGTTGAGCAGCGCCTGGACGTTTTCGTAGCGCGACAATCCTTCCACGGTTTTATCGTCGTATAACTCCTTCAGGATCCCCGACGTTTTGGCGATGTGCGCGGCTACATCATAGGCATCTTTTTTGTCGAGGAGCAGTTGATAGCTCTTGATCAGGTCGGCAAACGCTTCGATGGCAATGCCGGCCCGACCGGCCACGTATTTGCTGACGTTGCTGACGACTTCCCAGATCGGGACCTGGTTTTCGGCGGCTACGACCGAAATCTTGGCCACCGTCGTGTCCCCAATGCCGCGTTTGGGCAGGTTGATGATCCGCTTGAAGGCTTCTTCGTCGTTCTGGTTGACCGTAAACCGCAGGTACGCCAGCAAATCCTTGATTTCTTTCCGCTGGTAGAAGGACAAACCGCCGATGATCCGGTATTTGATGCTCAGGCGTCGGAGGGCTTCTTCAAATGCCCGCGACTGGGCGTTGGTGCGGTACAGAATGGCAAAATCGGTGTTGCGCAGCCCATCCTGCATCTTGGCTTCGAAGAGCGAGGTCGCGATCAGGCGACCTTCTTCGTTGTCGGAAGCGGCTTTGATGACATCGATCAGCGTACCGTCTTCGTTGTCGGTAAAAACACTTTTGCGCAACTGCGCCCGGTTACGGGCAATAATCGAGTTGGCCGCGTTGACGATGGTTTTGGTCGAGCGGTAATTCTGCTCCAGTTTAATCGTCGTTACATCCGGAAAATCCTTCTCGAAGTTCAGGATGTTTTCGATGTTGGCCCCCCGGAACGCGTAAATACTCTGGGCGTCGTCGCCCACGACACAAATGTTCTGGTTGACCGCCGATAACTTCCGGGTAATCAGGTACTGCGAGACGTTGGTGTCCTGAAACTCATCGACCAGCACGTGTCTGAATTTATGCTGGTACTTATTCAGAATATCGAGGTGATCGCGGAACAGGACGTTCGTGTTGTAGAGCAGATCGTCGAAATCCATGGCGTTGGCCTGAAAACAGCGCAGCGAATAGGCCTTGTAAATCCGGCCAATTTCGGGCATTCGGGCGGCTGCGTCGTCGGCCTGGATGAGGGGGTTGGCCAGGTAGTCGGCCCAACCGACGAGCCGGTTTTTCGCGCCCGAGATCCGCGAAAAAACCATGTTCGGGCGGTAGACCTTGTCGTCCATGCCAAATTCCTTGATGATGCTTTTCAGCAGGGATTTGGAATCGTCGGTATCGTAAATGGAAAAATTGCTTGTGTAGCCGAGTGCCTGGGCCTCAATCCGCAGGATTTTGGCAAAAACCGAGTGGAAGGTGCCCATCCAGATGTTGCGGGCTTCCGAACCAACCACGCTCTCGATCCGGTGGCGCATTTCGCCGGCGGCTTTGTTGGTAAAGGTCAGCGATAAAATCCGGAAGGGATCGACGCCTTTTTCAATCAAATGCGCGATCCGGTACGTCAGCACCCGGGTTTTTCCCGAGCCCGCACCGGCAATAATCATCAGCGGTCCGCTGTCGTGCAACACGGCTTGCCGCTGGGGTTCATTTAAGGTCGAAATATAATCCGTCACAACTCCTCCGCTTCAGTGTTTGTTCATCTTGAAATAACATTCAAAACTACTAAAAAAGTTGCGGATGTGCGGAGATCCGAACCACGGATCGCGCCCTGAAGACCGGGCAATTCCGGGCACCAGAGAAACGCTCGAAATCGTAAGGATCTTTCGGGGGTAGGTTAGGCGGCTTTGCGGTTATAAAAAGCCAGTTCAACGCCCAGTTGCTCGTCGATCCGGTTCAGCAATTGTTCCGCCGGAAATTCCTCGGTAAAATCCTTGTCAAGGAAGCTGAACGCAAGCTGCCGATCGGGGGCGACCAGAAACAGGGCCGGATAGGGAACATCTTCGGTAATGCCAGCAATCCAGTTCCAGACCGGATCGTCTGCCGAATGAACGCCAAATTTGGCCGCAATCTGGTTCTCAGCGTCCTGCGCGATCGTGAACGGCAAATCGTGCTGGTCGACCAGCGTTTGCAGCGAATCGGTCGAATCCGGCGAAATCACCAGCAGATTGCCGCCCGCTTCCCGGATGTGCGCATAAAGCCGGGTCAGTTTTTGCAGGTAAGTTTTGCCGTAGGCGTTCCAGCCGGAACTGTAAAAGGCCACCACCAGCGGGCCGGTTTGCAGCCAGTCGTGCAGGTGAACGGTTTTCGAATAGTCGGTTTGCCAGGTAATGTATTGCCCGATCGTCCGCTGGCGATGAACGCCAAACAGAGGGGCTTTCTCCCCCGGTTTCAGGGGCGAAACCGGAACCCGTTTCCGGAATACCTGTGGGGTGGAATACAGATCGGTGTCTTCGTGTACGGTGTCGAAAAAGGCAATCATATACTTAGTAAGTTTATAGACTATCTATGTTTTTAAATCAAGCGAACCCCGTCGGCTGAAACCGAAGCCGTTTAAAGAAACGGAAATGAATAGGGTTAGGGGAATGTAAGAGAAGGGCGTGGTTAATAGCCCATCCTGGCGAGCATCCAACAACAGCCACCCCTAAAAACAGAGTTCGAGGCAGAAACCGACTGAAATCGGTAGGGGGTAGTATGTCGGGCGGAAGAAAGCATTACTATACTTTGTCAATAGGATATGTGCAAATATAGAAAATGAAAGTAATTCGCACCAAATTTTTGCCCGTATAATTTAGGAAACGGTTAAGGCGTTTCGGCCACGCGGCTGACGGGGGAGGGCAAGTGTTCCGTTTCTTCGGGCTCAGCCGGTTTCGGGGCGGGTTGAGGCATCGGGCCGGTTTCTACCGGGCGCAGTTGGCGCGCGATAAAAATGCTCGCGAAAATAACCGCCATTGCCAGGTAACCGACCCACGAATAATGAATGAGTTGTCCACTTTCCGTTTTGGTCACGAGCAACCCCGCGCCGTAGGTCGCTGCGGCCTGCGCCAGGAGTTGAACCGACGAATTCATGCTCATAAAACCGCCCCGGTGCTGCGGATCGACCACCGCCGTCACCATCGCCTGAACGGGAATAAACCGGGCGTTCGCGCAGATAAAAAAGAGCGCGTTTACCGACAGCAGGTAGATCAGGCCCGAGGGCTGCATGGAGGTCAGGAGAAACATCGGAACCATCGATAATACGGCAAAACACACAAAAACCGGGTATTTTCCATATCGGTCGGCCAGCCGTCCGGCCAGCGGGGCCGTAAAAATGGTCACCAGGCCGCCGACGAGGTAGATCAGGTACAACTGCTGTTCATCCAGTCCGACGTTGGCGACCAGATAGGGAGACAACAACGGAATGAGGCTGAAATGGCCGAGCATGATGGTTGTCGTCAGCCAGAGCGCCCGGAGTTGGTTCGGGCTTCGCAGAATGGATGTCACGGTTTCCAATGGATTGAATCTGGCGTGGTGGTTTTGAAGGTGCCCATCCAACCGGGGCACAAACCGGATAATCAGGCCCGTGACCAGAACCCCCAGGCCACCGATGGCCAGAAACGGCGCGTGCCAGCTAATTTCGCTGGCCAGGTACAACCCCAGTGGAACCCCCACCACCGAAGCCACCGAGAAGGCCGTCGAAATAAACGACATCGCCGTCGCCCGGCGTTCGTACGGAACCACGTCGGCCACGATGGAAAATACCTGTGCGCCCAGAATGCCCCCGAACAAACCGGCCGTAGTCCGGGCTACGACGAGCAGGCCGAAGGTCGGTGCCAGCCCGCAGGCCAGGGTGCCGATGACAAAACCGATGTAGGAAATGAGCACGACTTTTTTCCGGTCGAAATAATCGACGTAGAAAGCCGCCAGAAAACCGGAAATTCCGGCACTCAGGCTGTAGGCGGAGACAATAAAACTGAATTCCTGCGGATTCAGGCCGAAATGCCGCATCAGTTGCGGCCCCATCGGCATCATGATGATGAAATCGACAATGTGCGTGAAATTGATGCACGCAAGAATAAAGAGCAGAATTTTTTCCTGGCGGGACATTTTTGTTCATGATGTGAGAAGATCGACCAACGATAAAAGACGCAGACCCTCCTTCGGTCGCTTGCTGTTTCGCTCAATTCTATCTTCTCCGGCGTGTATTTGTTGTTTTACGGGTACGCGTTTACTCAGCTACTAACTTATCAATCAATCGGTTAAAATCTGCGACGAATTCGTCGTAGTATTTTCCGGTGCCGGGTCCGCTGAAACCGGTATGAATCTGACGGACGACGCCTTTTTTGTCGATTATAATAGTCGTCGGAAAACCGACGACGCGATTGAGCATGGGCAGGGTTTTCGACGCTTCGGCTTTGTCGCTTGTTCCTGCCAGCACGACGGGATACTCAATCTGGAAGCGTTCGATCAGGCGTTTGAGTTTCGGGGCGGATTCGGCCAGGTTCGCCGATTTTTCGTAGGCCAGGCCCACAATCTCGACGCCCCGGATTTTGTTCTTTTTATACCACGGACTCAGGAAATTAGTTTCATCCATGCAGTTCGGACACCAGGAACCGAGAATCTGCACGACGACAACTTTGTTCTTAAACCGGGCGTCAGTCAGCGAAACCGGTTTGCCGCCGGGGTCCGGAAATGTGAACTGGATGGTTTTATAACCCGGTTTCAAATACGTCAGGCTCGTGGCATCCGGCAGTTCGGCTTTCGGATCAAATCGCGCCGTCCAGCTTTCGTACCCACTTTCGCCCGACCAGAAACCGCCTTCCAGCGTATTGTCGGCCTTCCGTCTGGCTTTAAACAGGTACAGGTGCGTCCCGTCGAAGGTGGAAAGCAGCAGGCTGTCGCCCACTACGTTTCCTTCCAGAAACCGGTAATCGCCCGTGGTGGTCAGAAAGGTTCCTTTCAGTTTCGACCCGTTCTGCTCGAAAATTCCGACCGCTTCCGTCGAGTCCGTCCCGGAGCGAAACATCGTGGCCCATTTCCCGCTAACGTCGATTTTCGGCGGCTGCGTATCGGGCGTAAACCGGTAGGTCAGACCGTGCCGGGCTTCAAACGGCAACGAGGTGTAGTTCTGGGCGATCCGCCGTCGGCGCCAGAAACCCCGGAGCGTATTGCCCGTCACTTTGGCCCGGATTTCGGCCTCAAAAATATCGATGGTCAGCCGAATGGAATCACCCTTCAGCGTCACGTTATCGAACGGCAGCCGCTCCGCGCCGTTGAGCGCGAAAGCCGTGTAGCCCGAACCGGCTGCGGTAATTTCCAGCCCAAAGGGTAACGCCCCGCCTTTGCTCTGCAAAACCGCCCGCCAGACCCCGGTTTTGAGGGACGAACCCGATTGGGCCTGACCCAGAAAAGGAATCCCGCCCAGGACGACAGCCAACAACACAACGATTTTCTTCATACAATAAAAAAAAGCAGATCCGTTTTTTCGGGGGGTAGAAATAGGGGCGGTTTTGTTAAGTTTGTAACGGATGAAGATTTTGTTTTAGTTCCGAAAAGGATTTTGAAACAAACGGTAAATTGGAATTCTACCCAAAAAGATCGAAAATCTTCTGTAATTTTTACGTAAGTTCTGATCGATAAGCCGATTACGGAAATAATGACAGTGACCAATTACCACGAACCGGTTTTGTTGCAGGCTTGCGTAGAGGGGCTGAACCTCAAACCCGGCGGCATTTACGTCGATGTAACGTTTGGGGGCGGGGGCCATTCGCGCGAAATTCTGCGGCAGTTGCCGTCGGCACCGGGTTTGTCCGGCCAGTTAATTGCTTTTGATCAGGACCCCGACGCCCGGGCCAATGCCGACGCCATCGACGACCCACGACTGACCTTTTTGGCGGCTAATTTCCGGCATTTGAAGCGGTATTTACGGTTGTACAAAATCGAGCAGGTCGACGGGATTCTGGCCGATCTGGGGATTTCGTCGCACCAGATCGACACGCCCGAACGCGGTTTTTCGACCCGGTTCGATGCCGATCTCGACATGCGCATGAGCCAGTCGGGGGAGTTGACGGCCCGCAAAGTGATCAACGACTACCCGGAGGATCAGTTGCACAAGATCCTGGGCATGTACGGCGAGGTGATCAACGCCCGGACGCTGGCGGGGGCCATCGTGTCGAGCCGGGTGAACCGCCCGATCGAAACCATCAACGACCTGAAGGCGGTTTTGCAGCGCTACGCCCCCCGGGGGAAAGAGCATAAATATTTTGCGCAGGTTTTTCAGGCGCTGCGCATTGAGGTCAATCAGGAACTGGTTATTTTAGAAGAATTTCTGACGCAGGTTCCGGAGGTGCTGGCGCCGGGCGGGCGGCTGGTGGTGATGGCCTATCATTCCCTGGAAGACCGGCTGGTGAAGAACTTTATCAAGTCGGGAAATTTCCGGGGCGATATTGAGAAGGACTTGTACGGCAACGAACTGAAACCGCTGCGGTCGATCACCCGCAAACCGGTGGAAGCGTCGGCGGAGGAAGTGGATCGCAACCCGCGGGCCCGCAGTGCCAAACTCCGGATTGCCGAAAAGGTGTAGGAAGGCCAACCACCGGGAAAGGGCCGGGCGAAAAGACGAGAAGAAACTTGGTTACCGATATGGCACAAAACACGTACAAAAGACCGCCTAAGGCACCCATTGAAAAGAAAAAAAAGGAAAACCGGGTGCTCAATTACCTGAACCAGACCGTTGGGTTCGACCGGCTTTTCGGGGAAGATAACGCCTGGCCGATTAAACATTTTGAACGCATCATGTGGATTTCGTTTCTGCTGATTGTCTACATCGGTTTCAACCATAACGCCGAACGGCTTGTGCGGAACATCCAGCGGGTCAAAGCCGTGGTGGACGAGAAACGGGCCAAATACACGACACTCCAGGCCGACTTTATGAAGAGCGGGAAACAGTCCGAAATCAGCAAACACGTGATCGCGACCGGTTTGACGGAGCCGGTGACGCCACCGCTGAAAATCGTGGTTAAACAGGAGGAAACGCAACCATGAACGTCAAAAAAGCCATTTTACGCCGGGCAACGCTGGCTTCCGTGGCCATTTGCCTGTTCGCGCTGGCCGTGATTGGCAAGCTGGTGCGGGTGCAGTATTTTGAAAAACAGGATGGGCGTTTGTGGAAAGACCATATTGCGCAGTACCATATCAAGAAAGATACACTCCGGGCCACCCGGGGCAATATTATTTCGCGCGACGGGAGTTTTCTGGCCACGTCCTTACCGTATTATTATGTCGGTATTGATCCCCGCGTGGCAAAGGCCGACTCATTCGACAAAAAAATTGACTCGCTGGGGATGCTGCTGGCTCGCAAATTCGGCGAACGGTCGCGGGATGAATACACCTACATGATTCGGAAAGCCCGGGAAAATGGCCGCAAATATGTTTTACTGAGTCGGAAAAAAATCACCTTTCAGGAACGGATGGAAATGCAGACCTGGCCGTTTTTTCGCCGGGATCGCTCGAAAAGCGGTTTGGGGGGCGGGAAATTTGACCCGGTTTACCAGCGGTATCATCCCTACGGCCGGATGGCCCTGCGGACGGTTGGTTACCTGAACCCGGAAAATGGCCGCGGTTTGGTGGGGCTGGAATCCAGTTTTCAGCCCGAACTGGCGGGTAAAGACGGCGTCGGGCTCGTCGAGGTGTTGTCGGGCGGAGTGCAGATGCCGGTCGAAGACGGTTCCGATATCAAACCGGAGCCGGGGCTGGATATTTACACGACCATCGACGTTAATTTTCAGGACATGGCCGAAACCGCCCTGCTGCACGGGCTGGAAAAATACGAAGCCGAACAGGGGTGCCTGATTGTGATGGAAGTGGAAACCGGCGAAATCCGGGCGATGGCCAATCTGACCCGGAAGAATGACAAGTATGTCGAAAACTTCAACCACGCGCTGGCGGGCGGCACCGACCCCGGTTCGACGTTCAAACTGCCGACGATGATTGCTTTGCTGGAAGAGAAAGCCGTGCGGCCCGATCAGATGGTGCATACGGGTGGGGGCGTGGTTACGTACTACGGCCGTCGGATTTCCGACGCCAAACGGGGGGGGCACGGCAGCATTACCGTGCAGCAGGTTTTTGAAAAATCATCGAACGTCGGCATTCACATGCTGATGTATAATTTCTACAACCGGCCCGAAACCTACTGCCGCTACATGCGCCGGTTTCGGCTCGATAAACCGATTGGGCTGAAACTCAACGGGGAAACCAAGCCGGTGGTGCCCAATCCGCAGTCGCCGGGCTGGAGCCGCCTGTCACTGAACTCGATGGGAATCGGGTATGAACTGAAACTGACGCCGTTGCAGATGCTGACGTTCTACAATGCCGTCGCCAACGACGGCAAGTGGGTGCAGCCCATGCTGGTCAAGCAGGTCCGGCGGGCCAACGAGGTGGTCAAAGAATACGAACCGTACGTGGCCCAGGAACCCATTTGCAGCCAGACGACCATCCGGCAGGTGAAAAAAATGCTGGAAGGCGTCGTTGAACGCGGGACGGCGAAGAAGAGCCAGAGTCCGCATTACCGGTTTGCCGGAAAAACCGGTACGGCTCAGAAGCTCATCAACGGGCGGTACCAGGTCGGGAAATATTATACGTCATTCATCGGGTATTTTCCCGCCGAAAAGCCGAAATACAGCATTGCCGTCGTGGTCGATTCGCCCCGCGGGGCCAATATCGATCTGTTATACGGGGGCAGCGTTTCGGCCCCGGTTTTTCGGGAAATTGCCGACCGGATTTTTGCGTATGACATTCAAATGCACCGGCCCATTGCCCTGGCTTCCAAGGCTCCCCGGCAGTCGGGGAAAGGCATCCGGGCCGGTTTTGCCGAAGACATTCGCACCATCGGTGCCGAACTCAACATGGACGCCCAACCCGGTCCGGATGGCTGGGTGAAAGCCGATTCGCAGGGACGAACCACCCGCTGGGTGAACCAGCCGGCGGAAAACAGGGTGCCTGACCTGCGCGGCATGACACTGCGCGATGCCCTGCATCTGCTCGAAAACCGGGGGTTCCGGGTGCGGTTTGAAGGCTACGGCAAAGTCATCGACCAATCGGTTCCGCCGGGCGACCCGTTGCCGCATCCGCGAAAAATCACGTTAACTTTACGGCAAAGTGCGCGACCGGATACGCTGGTGGTGGCCCTCACTAAAAAAAATCAAGCCGGAAGATAGGTTAGACGGGCCGATCTTTCAATCGTATTATGCAGTTAACCAATCTCTTGTATAAAGTACCACTGCAATCGACCTCGGGAAACATGAGCGTCGATGTGATGAAATTGACGATGGATTCGCGGCAGGCGGGTCCGGGGAGTTTATTTGCCGCCATTCGGGGGACGCAAACCGACGGCCACCAGTTTATCGACAAAGCCGTTGAACAGGGTGTTACGGTCATTCTCTGCGAGGAACTGCCCGACAACCGGGCCAACGATGTCACCTACGTTCAGGTGCAGGATACCAGTTACGCACTGGGCTTGATGGCGGCCAATTTCTATGAGCATCCTTCCCAAAAACTAAAGCTGGTCGGCGTCACGGGTACCAACGGCAAAACCTCAACGGCGACCCTGCTGTTCCGGTTGTTCCGGCAGCGCGGTTACCGGACCGGTTTGCTCTCCACAGTCCAGAATCAGATTGACGAAACGGTGATTCCGGCGACGCATACAACGCCCGACACCATTGCGCTCAATGAACTATTGGCCCAGATGGTTCAGCGCGGTTGCAGCCATTGTTTTATGGAGGTCAGTTCGCACGCGATGGTGCAGCACCGGGTGGTGGGCTTGCACTTTGCCGGAGGGATTTTTACAAACATTACCCACGATCACCTCGATTTTCACGAGACGTTTGATAATTACATCAAGGCTAAAAAGAGCTTTTTCGACCAGTTACCGGCGTCGGCCTTTGCCCTGACAAACCTCGACGACAAGCGCGGTCTGGTGATGTTGCAGAACACGGCCGCGCGCAAGGAAAGCTATTCGCTGCAAACGCTGGGTTCGTTCAAGGGCCGGATTCTGTCGGAAGGCCTGTTTGGCATGCAGATGGACGTTGACGGGCGGGAGGTATGGTTCAAACTGACGGGCCGGTTTAATGCCTATAATTTGCTGGCGGTTTACGGCGCTGCGGTTTTACTGGGCGAAGATGCGGAGGAGGTCCTGACGCAGCTTTCCAGTCTGGCCAGTCCGCCGGGACGCTTCGAGATGGTGATTTCCGACAACAAGATTGTCGGCATTGTCGATTATGCCCACACGCCCGACGCCTTGCAGAACGTCCTGGAAACCATTGCCGGACTGCGGCAGGGCAACGAGCAGGTGATTACGGTGGTCGGTTGTGGCGGTAACCGGGATGTTACCAAACGCCCTATAATGGCCGAAATCGCCTGTAAATTCAGCGACCGGGTGATTCTGACGTCCGACAATCCGCGCAACGAAGACCCGATGGCCATTCTGGAGCAGATGCAGGCCGGTGTGCCGCCGATTCATTTCAAGAAAACCCAGACCATCGTGGATCGGCACGAAGCCATTTTTCAGGCCGTTGCGCTGGCTGGCCCGCACGATGTTGTGCTGGTAGCCGGAAAAGGGCACGAAACCTATCAGGAAATAAAAGGCGTAAAATACGATTTCGACGACCGCCAGGTGCTCCGCGAGGCCTTTCAACAATCGATATCAGAAAAATAACCGGGTGGTTTTGATCGTCAGATGGTTAAGTGGCTGAAGGGTTAAACAGCGAACCGCATTGAGGAGCCGTTAGCCATCAACCCAGTCAACCAGCCCTTTCATCATCAAAGCCATTCAACTACTCCAACTGTATGCTCTATTACCTTTTTACCTACCTCGATCAGCATTTTGATTTTCCGGGCGCCGGGGTTTTTCAGTACTTATCGTTTCGGGCGGGCGCGGCCATTACGTTGTCATTGATGATTGCGGCGGTGTATGGCCGACAAATCATTGATATGCTGCGGAACCTGCAAATTGGCGAAGAGATTCGGGATCTGGGGCTGGAAGGGCAGATGCAGAAACGCGGTACACCGACGATGGGCGGTTTTATCATCCTGGCATCGCTGGTTTTTCCGACGCTGCTGTTTGCCAAACTGACCAACGTATACATTGTGCTGCTGCTGGTTTCGACGGTCTGGACCGGTCTGATCGGGTTTATCGACGATTACATCAAGGTATTTCGGAAAAATAAGGAAGGGTTACAGGGTAAATTTAAGGTGGTCGGGCAGGTCGGGCTGGGGCTGATTGTGGGGTTGACGCTGTATTTTAACGAGCACGTCAAAATCCGGGTTTATAAACCGGGTCTGATCAACACGTCGATCGGGCAGGTTGAAAACGGGGCGTTTCAGGACATAAAATCCATGTCGACGACGGTGCCGTTTCTGAAAAACAACGACTTCAATTACAACGCTTTAATTCCGGACTTTATTCCCGACGAATACACCTGGATTCTTTACGTTGCGATCGTAATTTTCATCATTACGGCGGTTTCCAACGGGGCCAACATCACCGACGGAATCGACGGGCTGGCGGCCGGAACCTCCGTCATCATCGGTCTGACGCTGGGCGTATTTGCGTATCTGTCGAACAACAAACTGTTTTCGCAGTACCTAAACATCATGTACATCCCGAATTCGGGCGAAATGGTGATTTTCTGCGCGGCTTTTGTGGGGGCCTGTGTCGGTTTTCTCTGGTATAATTCGTATCCGGCGCAGGTTTTTATGGGTGATACGGGGAGTTTGATGCTGGGCAGTATCATTGCGGTGCTGGCGCTGGCGACCCGGAAAGAGCTTCTGATTCCGATTATGTGCGGTATTTTCCTGGTCGAGCTGGTGTCGGTCATCATGCAGGTCAGTTATTTTCGGTACACCAAACGACGATTTGGGGAGGGCCGCCGGATTTTCCTGATGTCGCCCCTGCACCACCATTTTCAGAAAAAAGGCTACCACGAAGCCAAAATTGTCACCCGGTTCTGGATCGTCGGAATTATTTTGGCCGTTATTTGCTTAGTGACGTTGAAGCTTCGATAACGTCAGAGGTTTGTAACACTTCAAATTCCTGACGACATTGAAAAAGAACGCGGAACCTTTAGTGGCCGAAATTGCCCTCAAACAGGACCGGATGCTCGGTCAGATCGGCATGATCGTTGACCAGGTATCGCTGCATACCGTGCGGCTGGACGATCTGACCCGACGGTGAACAGTACCGAAAAGAAAATTGATTCACTGGCCAACGGGCTGGCCACAGTGACCCTTGACATAAACCGATTGAACCAGCGGTTTGAACAATTTGAGCAGCGCCAAAGCGGCCTGGAACAGCGCCAAAGTAATCTGGAGCAGCGGCAAGGCAGGCTCGAAGAAGGCCAGAATCGACTGGAACAACGGTTTGATCGCTTTGAGACCCGCCTGGAGAAAGTGGACCAGACGCAGGAGCTTATTTTGCTGGTATTGAAAGAACACCTGAAGTAAGCCCAAAGGCTCATAACAGCTCCTCTGCCTGTCCTTTCCTCCTTTTTCTTAATATTCTGTTGTAATTCAGAAATATAGACTCTATATTTGCACTCCCGTTTTCGGACGGGAGTTTTTGTGTATAGCGCAAGTATTTGTCTATCAATATATAATCTCCCATAATCAAGTGGATACGTTAAGCTACAAGACCATTTCGGCCAATAAAGCGACGGCGCAGAAAGACTGGGTGGTCATTGACGCGGAAAATCAGGTATTGGGTCGGTTGGCAAGCCAGGCCGCAAAAATCATCCGCGGCAAGAACAAGACCAACTTTACGCCGAATGCTGATTGCGGTGACAATGTCATCATCATCAATGCCGAGAAAATTAAACTGACCGGTAAGAAACTGACCGACAAAGTGTACGTTCGTCACACGGGACACCCGGGTGGTCAACGCTTCCGGACGCCCCGCGAAATGATGGCCAAAAATCCGGCCTTCATTCTGGAGCACGCCATCAAAGGCATGTTGCCGAAAAACCGCCTGGGCAGCCGGTTGTTTACCAACCTGCATGTGTACGCCGGTGACAAGCACCCCCACGCGTCGCAACAACCGAAAGAAATTAAACTGGATTATTAATAATAGAGGTAAGACGTAAGGCAAGAGACAAAAGAATCCATCGACAGCGTCTCTTTTCTCTCGTCTTTCGTCTCATGTCTTAAACAATGGAACGAATCAACGCATTAGGTCGCCGGAAAACCGCCGTGTCGCGCGTGTACCTGTCAATCGGTACGGGCAGCATTGTGATTAACGGCCGAGATTACAAACAGTATTTTCCTACGGAGGTTCTGCAAATCGTTCTGAAGCAGCCGCTGGCAACCATCAATGCGCCGGAAGGCTACGACGTAAAAGTGAACGTTCGCGGGGGTGGTATTTCCGGTCAGGCGGAGGCAACCCGGATGGGGATTGCCCGGGCGCTGTGCGAACTGAATCCGGAGTTCCGGCCTGCTTTGAAAAAAGAAGGCTTCCTGACCCGCGATTCCCGCATGGTAGAACGGAAAAAATACGGTCGCGCCAAGGCTCGTCGCCGGTTCCAGTTCTCGAAACGTTAATTTTTATCGTTTAATGTTTGAGCGTTTAAGGGCTGGGGAGCTCCGCACTAGCGGGCAAATCCGTTAAACTTTAAACGTCAGACCTTAAACGAATCTTGTCCAGGCCGCACTTGCCTGATGCCGACGTGCGGTGCTGCGTATTCCTTTTTTCATTCTTTTATTTCAACTCTTAAAATGGCACAAGTAGAGTACAAAGATCTTCTGGATGCGGGTGTACACTTTGGTCACCTTACCCGGAAATGGGATCCCCGGATGGCACCGTATATCTTCATGGAGAAAAACGGTATCCATATCATTGACCTGAACAAAACGCTGGCGTCGATCGACGAAGCAGCCGCTGCTATGAAAGGCATCGTCCGTTCTGGCCGCAAGGTCATGTTCGTCGCTACCAAAAAACAAGCTCAGGAAATCGTTACGGAAGAAGCGCGTCGCCTGAAGATGCCGTACGTAACCGACCGCTGGCTGGGTGGGATGCTGACCAACTTCGCTACGATCCGGAAATCATTGAAGAAGATGCAGGGCATCGAAAAATTGATGAAGGATGAGACGACGTACAAAACGCTGGCCAAGCGGGAGCGCCTGACGGTTTCGCGCGAAAAAGATAAACTGGAGCGTGTATTGGGCGGGGTAGCCGATCTGACCCGTCTGCCGGCCGCCTTGTTTATCGTTGACGTGAAGCGCGAGCACATTGCCGTTGCCGAAGCCAAACGACTGGGCATCCCGGTTTTCGCCATGTGCGATACCAACTCCAACCCGGACGAAGTCGATTTCCCGATCCCGGCTAATGACGATGCGTACAAATCCATTCGTCTCATCACGCTGGCCATTGGTAAAGCAATTGAAGAAGGTTTGCTGGAGCGGAAGCAGGATAAAGACGATCAGCGTCTGCAGGAAGAAGAAGAAGCGAAACGTGCTGAGGATGTTAAGCTGGCACAGGCTGAGGGAGAAAGCACTGTGGAAGATGCAGAAGTCAGCCCGGTTGTCGCGGAAGATTCAGAAGATCAGCAGGATTAAGACTATCGAAGAGCAACGATGTTGCCAAGCCTATAAATATCGGATAGCCCGTAGCCTCGCTATGGGCTATTCCGTTTCGGAGTAACGGTTCGGAACCTTACGCCAAAACCGTTCACGCCACGACCACAACTAATTTGATCAAGAACTGACAATTACTTAACAAACAATGGCAATTACCGCACAAGACGTTAACAGACTCCGGCAGGAAACAGGTGCCGGAATGATGGATTGTAAAAAAGCACTTACGGAAGCCGATGGCGATTTTGAAAAAGCCAAAGACATTCTGCGGAAGCAGGGTCAGAAAATTGCCAGCAAACGGGCCGATAACGCCACATCGGAAGGCATCGTACTGACGCACGTTAGCCCGGACGGTAAAACCGGCCGCGTAATTGGCCTGGCCTGCGAAACCGAACCGGTATCGAAAGTAGCCGATTTCCAGAACCTGGCCATGGCAGTAATGGATAATGCCGTAACTGCCAAACCCGCTACCAAAGAAGAGCTGCTGGCGTTGCCGCAGGGCGACGGTCGTTCGTTGCAGGAGCATATTACGGAACTGATTGGGAAGATCGGTGAAAAACTGGACCTGATCGCTTACGAAGTGGTAACGGCGGAGCAGGTAGTGGCCTATAACCACTCCAACGGTAAACTGGGTGTACTGGTCGGTCTGGACAATGCCAACGGTGCGGAAGTAACCGAGGTAGGCAAAGACATTGCCATGCAGATTGCCGCCATGAAACCGGTCGCTATTGACAAAGACGGCGTGGATGCCAGCATTGTAGAGCGCGAAATCGAAATTGGTAAAGATCAGGCCCGCGCCGAAGGAAAACCGGAAGCCATGCTGGAGAAAATTGCCATGGGTAAGCTGCAGAAATTCTACAAAGACAATACGCTGCTGAACCAGGAATTCGTGAAGGATTCGTCGCTGACCATTGCTCAGCTCCTGGCGAAAACCAGCAAAGGATTAACCGTTTCAGCGTTCAAACGCATTGCGATCGGCTAACAGCCGCATACGGTTTTTCGGGTTTAGTATAAAAAAGGTTCAGCCAGGCAGGCTGAGCCTTTTTTTATGATATATACTGGTTTTTATTTTTATTTGTACACTCAATGCGTCTTTGCGTCTATATAGTAACAACAAAGATATTTTTCGCAGCAAAATAGGTTGTGGGCGTTACTTTATCATTTTTAAGCGTCTTATATATGATTGCATCGGTAGATGTCAAGCGAATGTCTGATGAAGAGCTGGTCAGGCTCTATGTGGATAAGCAGAGTAACCGCTACTTTGAACTTCTTTACAGCCGATACAGCGATAAGGTGTACCGGAAATGTCTGATGTTTACCAAGGACCCGGTCAAAGCCGAAGATTTTACCCACGACATTTTTCTGCGGTTGATCATGCGGCTGGGGAGTTTTAAGGAACAATCCCGGTTTTCGACCTGGCTTTTTTCGATTACGTACAACTATTGCACCGACCAGATGCGGACCAACCGCAAAAAGGCCGAAGTCGCGATGGATGATGACCTGGAGGTGCTGGACGACAGCCCGGATGAGGATCTGGTGGAAATGGAAGCCCAGCGGCTCAAGTCGGCCCTGGGTTATCTCACGATAGAAGAACAGAGTTTACTGTTGATGAAATACCAGGATGAGGTGAGCATCAAGGAAATTGCCGATATTCATAACCTGAGCGAAAGTGCCGTTAAAATGCGGTTGAAACGGGCGAAGGAAAAACTGAAGAAACGCTACCTGGAAACCCTGATTTTCCTGACGCTGCTGCTGGCTAAATTGATCGCCTGGACAAAATTGAATAAATAAGTTGGCCTACAAAGTTGATTAAATCACGCAATGGAATCGTTGTATAACGTTTTTAAAGAGATTGAGCTACCTGATGCCTGTCCACCCAATGTAAAAGATGAATTAGTATCGGAAATCGATCTGATCCGTAATTCGCTCTCCGTCGTGGGCGTGTACGTCGATGATCTGGTTGGGGTTGCCTCCGCCCTGGTTTCCGTTTTTAATCTGCCTGCCAAACCGTAACAAGGATACTTTTCTATGGATCGCATTCCTGCTTTCATCGATATTCTGATCAATACGTTTACGACGTTGATCAACCAATTTATCGATTTCGTCCCCCGAATTATTGGTGCAGCTTTCATCATCGCGGTCGGCTTTGGGGTGGCCAAGGCAATCGCTCTGCTGGTCTCAAAAGTCATGGAACGTGTCGGAATCAATCGAATTGGGGATCGGCTGATTGAAATCGACTTCATCAAACGGCTGAAAACCGAAATCAAACTGAGCGACATCATTGGCAAGGTACTGTATTACTTTGTATTACTGATCTTTCTGATGGCGGCCACCGAAACGCTCGGGGTTTCGGCGATTACCGAAATGGTCAAATCGCTGGTCGATTTCATTCCCCGTCTGATTGCTGCGGCCATTATGCTACAGGTTGGCGTTCTGATTGCCGATGCGTTGAAGGGAGCCGTAGTGACGCTTTGTCAGTCGTTCAATATTGCGTCGGGAAAGCTGCTGGGCATGATTGTCTTCTTTTTCTTCCTGATCATTACGCTGATCAGTGCGCTGGGGCAGGCAGGCATCAATACCGAGTTGCTCGAATCCAGTTTTAACTTGTTGATTGGCGGTATTATTCTCGCTTTCGCTATCGGCTACGGGATTGCCTCCCGCGATGTCATGGCAAACATCCTTTCGTCGTTTTATAGTAAAAACCGGTTCTACGAAGGCCAACAGATCCGAATTGGCGAAACAAGAGGGACCATTATCCGGATTGATACGACCTCGTTAACTCTCCAGACGGGCGATACCGTCACCATCATTCCGTTGCAAAGTCTTCAATCGAATAACATAGAGGTATTTGATTAATCGATCCGGTAGTTTAGCTAACCGATCTGTTTCTTTTATGAAAAAGCTTTTCGTCCTGTTTCTTGCCGTGAGTTGCACTACCGCAGCAAGGGCCCAAACCCGGCTCGACTCGATCAAAATTGTACCCATCGATACGGTTTATTGGAAGCGTTCTGCCCAGGTTGGGATCAATCTCAATCAGGGATCCTTTAGCAGCAACTGGAAAGGTGGCGGTGTTAATTCGGTAGCATTAGGGGCGTTTTTCAACGCCAAATCGGATTACATGCAACGGCGCTTTAACTGGACGAGCGAAGTGGCCCTGCAATACGGGATCGTAAAAAACGAAGGGCAGGACTCCCGCAAAAACGTGGACCGGATCTTTCTGGATACCAAAGTCGGGCATCGGCTGAGCCCGGTCTGGCTGGCTTTTGGAAACATCAATTTTCAATCGCAGTTTGCCACCGGTTATCGGTATGAAACACTGCCCAGCGGGGGTGAGCGAAATGTGTTGATTTCTAATTTCTTAGCGCCCGGTTATCTGACTGAATCCATCGGTCTGGAATATAAGCCCACGACGTATTTCAATTTGCAGTTTGGCCTGGGAACCATCCGGCAAACGTTTGTGATCGATGATGCGGTTACGGTTGGAGAACCCACGCGCTACGGCGTCGCCCCCGGCAAAACCGTCCGCAACGAATTCGCCTTTCAACTGATTGCCAACTTCGACCGTAACATCGCCGAGAACCTGAACCTGAAAGCACGGTACCAGCTTTTTGCCAATTACGCCACCCTGAACGCCATCGATCACCGACTTGATGTGTCGCTGACGGCGAAAATTAATAAGTATGTGAATGTCAATCTGACGGGTATCGTGTTATATGATCAGGATCAGGACAACGCCATTCAATACAGCCAGGGGCTGGCCATCGGCTTTTTGTACGCATTTTAGGATTTCGGTTTTCAGTGGCCGTAAACCGAAACCCTAGGCCGCTTCGGAGGAGGTCCCATAAACCGGCGGAATCACCAGTCGGTAGTAGGTGCCATTGCGGTTGCTGACTTCCAGCTGTCCGCCCGCTTGTTCACTCAGCGACATAATTAATCGCTTGCCAAACGAATGGGTCGGTTGCTCCCAGCGCCGGAGATCCAGGCCGGCACCATTATCCTGCACTTCCAGCGTTAACTGGGGACGCACGAGATTCGGCTGATTAAACGTATCGGCTGATAACCGGATTCGCAAAAAAGGCCGCTTGGCTTGGCTGAAAGCATATTTAAAGGCATTGGTCAGGATTTCATTCAGGATCAGTCCGAGCAAAACCGACAAATCGACATCAAGTTCTTCCTGCTCAATAAGCAATTCCCAGTCGAAAGAAGAGCGATCGTACCCGTAGGCCAGGAGCAACCCGTCGAACAGGTCGGTAATATACTCCCGCATATTGATGGCCGATACATTGTCGGTCATATAAAGCCGTTGATGAATCAACGCCATCGCTTCAATTCGCTGTTGCCCGTCCCGTACAGCCTGTAGCGCTCCTGCATCGCCCAACCGCTTTGATTGTAGCCGGAGCAGACTGGAAACAATGGCCAGGTTATTCTTGACCCGGTGGTTCAATTCACGCAGCAGAATTTTCAGTTGTTTCGATTGGTCCGAAATCTTCTGGTGGCTTTCCGAAATAATCCGGTTATTTTCCATCAGCCGGGCGTTTGTGCGCCGGATGGTCCGGTATTGCCAGAACAACAGCCCCAGCAGTCCGATCAGAATAGCCAGCCCACCACTCAACCAGCTCAACTGGGCGGATTTCTGGCTGTTTTCCTTATCGAGTTCCCGGATCTGATTTTCCTTCTCCCGGGCCTGATAACGGCTTTCGGCCATAATCAACTGACGGGATTTCTCGGCATTTAGCACACTGTCGCGGTAGGCGGTTTTTTGACGAAAAAATGCCAGCGCCTGCCGATCCTGCCCGCGTTTCTCGTAAATGCGCGTTAAAATGTCATAAATTTCCTCCCGGATTTTTAGCCGCTCCGGGCCATTTTCGCTCCATTTCAGTGCCAGTTGGGCGTATTTTTCGGCTTCGTCCGGGCGGTTTAACAAGAGCAGCGTATTGGGCAGGTTGACGTAGACGTACCCTTTCAGATAATCGTCTTTATGCTCTTCCGCGTACCGGAGGCACTGCCGATAAACGCGCTCCGACTGGGCATACTGACCGGCATTTTTATATTCGATGGCGCGATTGAACAGGGCGGAAATGTATTCTTCTCCGCTGGCCTGATAAATGGCAATCGCTTTTGCATTATAAGCCAGTGCTTGCTGGGAGTTGGAGCGGCTATCTTCCAGATTGGCCAGTTCCGCGTAAGCATCCGCCATCAGAACAGGCTTGTTATGCTGCTGGGCTAACCGGAGTCCCTGACGATAATACTGCTCAGACAGCTTTAGATTGTTCGATGAAAAATACACCTGCCCGATGCGTAACAAAACCAATATTTTCTGGCTCGCGAATGCGGATTTCTCCAGGTGATCAAGTGCTTGCTGGAAAAACTTCAGCGCTTCCGCAAAATTTCCCTGATCGATTTCCAGCATCCCCAGCGAGGTGAATACCTTACTGATCTGTTCGGCATTCTTGACCTGTTCAGCAATGGTCAGGGCTTCCTTGAGAGCCATCTGAGCCTCACCAACCCGCCCCTTTTGCAGCATCGCGTGGGCAAAATTCCGGTATTCCAGAAGCTGGACAGTATCCGGTTTTTGGGCCAGGCTGGTTTTTAGTGTATCGTAAGCCGTGTGTAAAGGGGGTTGGGCTTGCGTTAAGTGCAAAAAGAAAAAACCGGCCCAAAGGCAGACACACTGTTTTATCGTCAGGAAGGGGCTCATCTAGATGGCCGGAAAAAGGTTAGCTTACCAGATCTGAAATTGTTGAATAAAGAGTTGTTTATATTGCCGGCCCAGCGGTACGGTATACTTGCCAACCGTAATTTCCCGGTCCGAAAAGCCCTCAACTTTTTTGATATGAACGGCATAAGACCGGTGAACCCGCGCTAGCTGCATCTCACTTAAACGGTCGAGTAAGGTGCTGATTGTAAGGCGAATGGCGTATTTTCGGTCGTGGGTGACGATGGTTGTATAAGCGCCGTCGGCTTCCAGATACAGAATATCTTCCAGTAATATTTTAACGAATTGATAATTATGCTTTATAAAGATAAGATTATCGATGCGCAGAATCGTCTCCCGCGAGGGCGAATCCCGTTCCAGAATACTATTAAGCTCCACGCTTTCATCCGCCGGGGCCAGCTCCAGCTTGTGAGAAAAGTTATAAAGCGCGAGTTCAATGGCAATCCGGAGATTGTTGATGAGGACCGGTTTGGTAAGATAAGCCGAGGGCAGGGTCGGTTTCGCCCGGTCCAGCGTCTGTTTATCAGACAAGGCGGTTGTATAAATAACCGGTACGGGCCGAACTGCCTGGATTTGCGCGATGGTTTCAATCCCGTCCCAGTCACCCTTTAACTGAATGTCACAAATGACCAGATCAACCCGTTGGGTTTTAAACAATTCCAGCGCTTTTCGGCCGTTATTGGCAATTCCGACAACGTAATAGCCTTCTTCCTCAAGCGTATCGGAAAGATCCATAGCCAGAATCGCTTCATCTTCAATTACTAAAATCTGGATTTGGCTTCTTTCCATGCTATTCCCGGGAAATATTGGTAAATTACCAGAATATTAGTGATATAAAAAGTTTCATATATTCTATTTGAATACTTTTTCTTCCATTACCAAAATCAGCCGTTCAGGTACCAATATAAGTCGTTAGTAGCCATTTATCAGCATCTATTTTTTGGAGAATTATATTTGTACAATTATTTTGTAAGTAACTGTATTTGCACCTTTTACCAGAATTGTAGAGTATGTTAATTCCTGTCCCTACTACTTCGAGTTCGGTTCCGTCTGATTCAGTTTTACAATTGTATTTTCGAGGCTCCCGCCAACATTTTTTTCAGACGTCTGATTTAATTTGTTTGCAGGGTGATGGTAATTATACCTGGCTGCATTGGCGCAACCAGCCTTCCATCATTATGCCTAAAACCTTGAAACAACTGGCTTCCATGCTGCCTGCCGACCGCTTTGCCCGTGTCCACCGGAACAGCATTGTCAACTGCCAGTACGTCGAAAGCCTGGAACGATCAAAAACCGGTGCCGGAACCGTTCATCTGATCGATGGAACGGTATTGCCCATTTCGCGTCGCCGGTGGGAAATTATTACCAATGTGCTGGCTACTGTGCCGATTAAATAACAAAACCGGCCAGTCCGGTCAGTTGCGTACCAGAATCCCTTTTCTCTGTCAGAATTATAAATCATGCTGCTCATCAACGACTCATTACTCCAGCGCCCGATTCATTTAGTAGACATCGTTTATATTTATACTGAAAAACAGACGCCGTGGATCGTTTTCATGGACGATACTACGCAACAGTGTGTGTCGGTTTCAGGCTCCCTAGAAAACTGGGAAAAGCAATTGCCTGAATTCTGGCGAATCAACGAATCGTATCTGATTAACCCGGCCTTGATTTACCGGTTTCATCCGGCCGAACTACCGCATTTCCCGCTGCCATTGATCGAACTCATTACAGGACGTACGTTTGCCGTAAGTCGCCGGAAAACCAAAACCGTTCTCCAGAAATGGAATCGGTTGCAGCGGTCCATTCTATCCTGAGAAACCTACAATACAAGCACAAAAAAGCGCGATACCGTTGGATATCGCGCTTTTTTGTGACAAATCAACCCGGTTGTTGACCCGGCTTATTTGATGGCGAACGAGCCTTCACCGATCCGGAACCCTTCTGAGTAAAACTCAATGGTGTATTTACCCGGTTTGTAAGGAACCGTGCCCCGGTTGTAGGTTAGCTCCACATTCTGGTTATTGTTGGTAAATGGAACGGTTTGTTTAACCGTATAAATCTGTTCTTCACCGTTCACCTGGAACGTGCCGGAGCCGTTGGCCATATCGGAAACTACCGCGCCGGAGGGATCAAGAACCCGAACATAGACTTCTTTTTCTTCCTGCTTCGTCAGCGGATTTTCGGGCAGCGTGTAAACGACTTTTAGTTTATCGACGCGTTTTGATTTGACTTCATCCTCGGTCGCATCGCGTTGTTTGCCCTTGGCATTCAGCGCGAATACGCGAACGTTCTGCGCCTTCAGGGCGGCTGCGCGCGTCACTTTTTCCGACAAATCTTTGTTAACCGTCGCAATCGTGCTTACGGAGTCCTGCAAAGACTGTTTCTCGGTTTGCAACGTGGTGTTAGCGTCCGCCAGGGTCTGGTTGTTGGTAACCAATAGCTGGTTTTCATTGCGCAACTGAGCGATCAGCGTGTCTTTTTCAACCAGGTAGGCTTCGTATTGCTTGATTTTCGCTTCGTACTTCGCAATCGAAATGCGTTGACCTTTGCGCAGATTGGCTTTATCGCGTTCCAGATCAGCTTTTACGCGCTCCAGATCCGTGATATCGCCCCCCAGTTTCTTAACTTCGGCAATTTTAGCATCCAGCGCGGTCGAAATAGAATCCAGTCGCGTACGGGTTGTGGCCAACTCTTCAACGCGGCTGGCAATTGTTGCCTCCTGGTTTTTGCCGACTTCTTTCTGTTCGTACAACAGGTAACTAGACACACCTGCCAGTATGGTCATGATCACTAAGGCGGCTACGAGCGCGCCATTGGCTCTTGGCTTATTGTTTTCCATAACTACTTTGTGCGGTTTGAAATGAATTAGACAGAATTAAACAAAAAATGTGTAAAAAATTGTCATTCAATCATGTTAGGGTTAAATCAACTCGCCTGAATTATCCTCAACGCGAATACATTGTATCCATAACGGGAGGTTTTATAAAGTTAGTGTATTACCGAATTAAATTTTATTAAAATGCTCTTTGGGTTTACTTTCGTTCGATTTCGGGAAAAACTATCCAATATAACCGTCTTTATGCCGTAAATGTTATGTAAAACATCAAAAGAACCCAAGAAGGTTCCTGCCTCCCGATTATGCCCGAACTACCCGAAGTTGAAATTTACCGTCGTTACCTCGAAACGTCCTCGTTACACCAGCCCATCGAAGCCATCGAAGTCGAAGATGTTAACCTATTGACAACGCCGTTTTCGACCTTGCAGGAAGCGCTCGTCGGACGCTGGTTTACCGGCACCGAACGGGTGGGCAAAAACCTGTTTGTGCTGACCGACGGCCCGGATAATTCCAGCGAACCGGTCGTGGTGCACATGCATTTCGGAATGACCGGCGATCTCGAATATTACCATTCATCCCTCGACCGGCCTAAGTATGCCCGCATCGTTTTTCACTTCCGGAATGGCTTCAACCTGGGCTTTATCTGTCCCCGAAAATTCGAGCGGATTGGCCTGATTGAAAACATAGATACTTACTTGAAACGAAAAAAGATTGGCAAGGACGGTCTGGAGATTACGTTTTCTGAGCTAACGGGACAGATCCATCGGAAAAAAGCGCTGATCAAGCCGGTTTTAATGGATCAGCAGACCGTCGCTGGTCTGGGCAACTGGATTGTCGATGAAGTGCTGTTTCAGGCCCGGATTCATCCCGAAAAACCGTCGGATCAACTAACCGATGATGAAATCCGGCATCTGCACGAAGCGATTCAGTTCGTCCTAAAAACTGCCATCCGGCATGAAGCGCAATACCGGGATTTTCCGGTCGGTTTTCTGATCCACGTTCGGGAGTGGGACGATTCGCCGTACGACGACGTGGAAGCCCACAAATTTTGCCCGCGCTGCCAAACCCGGATCACCAAATCCGAAGTAGGCGGCCGGACCACCTACTTCTGCCCGAACGAACAACGGCTTTAACGTACCCATTCCCTCCGGTCCGTGAAGATTCTGCGGTTAAACCAGGGGCGAAAAGTACGGACTCCGGTCTGTGAGTGCGGAAAATCGGAAAAAATACCGTTCTTGCGACTTCCTAATCCTTGAACCACCTTGGCTACTGTACTTCCTGAATTTCGCGCGGGTCGGCTGATGTCGATGGACGCCTACCGCGGTTTCGTCATGTTTCTGATGGCCGCCGAAATCCTCCACTACGGACGCATTTCGGAAGCCCTGCCCGATAGCGGTTTCTGGCGCTTCATGGCCCACCACCAGGACCACGTCGAGTGGTTTGGCTGCACGCTGCACGATCTGATTCAGCCGTCTTTTTCGTTCCTGGTGGGGGTTGCACTGCCGTATTCCATCGCCAGCCGGCAGACGAGGGAGGCTTCGTTTGGCCGTATGTTTCTGCAAACCCTGCGTCGTTCCCTGACGCTCATTCTGCTCGGGATTTTTCTGCGCTCGGTGGGCCGTAAACAAACCAATTTCACGTTTGAAGACACGCTGACCCAAATTGGCCTGGGGTATCCGTTTCTGTTCTTGCTCGGTTTCCGGTCGGCCCGCACGGTCTGGCTGGCGTTCGGTGTCATTGTCGTGGGCTATTGGCTGGCGTTTGTTTTGTATCCCCTGCCCGGCCCCGATTTTTCGTACGAAGCCGTGGGAGTACCCGCCGACTGGCCTTACCATCAAACCGGTATTGCCGCTCATTTCAACAAAAACAGCAACCTGGCCTGGGCCTTCGATACCTGGTTTCTGAACCTGTTTCCGCGCGCTAAAACGTTTCTCTACAACGGCGGGGGCTACGCGACGCTGAGTTTTATTCCGACACTCGCGACCATGATTCTGGGTTTACAGGCCGGGAAGTGGCTACGCAGCGGTTTATCCAATGCCGACCTTCTGAAGCGGTTTTTGATCGCGGGCGTCGTCGGTCTGGCTATGGGCTGGTTGCTGACCATCACCGGCATTAGCCCCTCTATCAAACGGATCTGGACGCCCGGCTGGGTGTTTTTCAGCGGGGGCTGGTGTTTCCTGCTGCTGGCGGCTTTCTACTACATCATCGACGTGCGGCAATGGCGTGGCTGGGCGTTTCCGCTCGTCGTGATCGGAATGAATTCCATCGCCATTTACTGCCTGGTCCATCTCATCGACCATTTTATCATTGATACGTTCAAGACGCACCTGGGGCAAACGGTTTTTGAACAATTCGGGCCGTACGAAACACTGGTGAGCGGGGGAGCTGCCCTGCTGGTGTTCTGGTTGCTCTTATACTGGATGTACAAAAAGAAACTGTTTATTCGGGTTTAGCGATGCTCAAAACCGCCCTTCGACTTTTGCTATGTCTCACCATGCCGGTTTTGGGTGGGATGACGTTTCTGAAACCGCCCAAACCGATCGTGCTGGCGTATGTGGGCGGTTTCCGGGGCGTGGTCGATGCGGATAACATCATGGCCGAAAAACTGACGCACATTAATTATGCGTTTGTCGATGTCAAAAATAACCGAGCCTGGCTGCACAATCTGGCGACAGATACGACCAATTTTCGGAAACTGAACGGGTTGAAGAAACGCAATCCGGCGCTGAAAATCCTGATTTCGATCGGGGGCTGGGCCTGGAGCGAGAATTTTTCGGATGCGGTTTTGAGCGATACTTCCCGGCAGGCGTTTGCCCGTTCGGCGGTCGATATAGTCCGGCAGTATGACCTGGATGGCGTCGATATCGACTGGGAATACCCCGGAATGAAAGGGGAAGACAATGTGTTCCGGCCCGAAGACAAGGAGAATTTCACGCTCATGTTCAAAGCCCTGCGCGAACAGCTGGACGGTTTGAAACAGCAAACCGGAAAACCGTATCTGGTGACAACGGCCCTACCCGGGTTTAAAGAAATTTTTACGCATACGGAAATGGGAAAGGTGCAGGAGTACCTCGATTTCATCAACGTCATGTCGTATGATTTCTACGTCAGCGGCCCAACCGTGGGGCATCACACCAATCTGTTTCCGGGCGGTGGTGTCGCGAATGAACCCTCGGGGGATCGGGCCGTTCAGCTTTACCGGGAAGCGGGTGTTCCGATGGAGAAGCTCGTTTTAGGGCTTGCTTTCTACGGGCGCGGCTGGCAATTGACCACTGATAATCACCAGGAAGTGCCCCGGCAGGCTGTGAAAACCAACCGCGTTGGCGGGTTCACGTTTATCAAAGACAGCCTATTGACCAATCCGGCATTTGTTCGGTACTGGGACAAAAAAGCAAAAGCACCGTACCTCTACCAGCCGGAGCAGAAGTTTTTCATCTCCTACGACGACGAAGAATCGGTACGGTACAAATGCCGGTATACCCGTAAAAAGGGCATGGCCGGGGTGATGTTCTGGGAGTATTTTAACGATCCGAAAGGCTACCTGCTGACCGAAATCAATCGCCAGTTTCCGTAAGCGTTACGAAAATTCGTAGAAACTGCGGTGGCTCAATTCCACCAGTGATGCAAACGTGGCCTCGTGCAGTTTCCGCATGCTGAAACCGTGTTCTTTCAGGTAATGCAGGCCGAGTTTCCGCACCAGACGATGGTGGGGCACCTCCGGACTCTCCACGTGTTCGATGAGGTAGTTCGGGAAATAACCGTATACCTCGTCCGGGGCAATGCTGTAGGGCGCCGAATCCATTTCCGGCGCGTATTCCAGCGTGGTCAGGAAGTACTGCGTGCCCGGCGAGGTCAGTTCTTCCATTTTCTGCAGGTACCCGACCCGCAAGGGAAGCGGTAACGCAACCAACGAAGCCCGGTCGTAAACGAGGTCAATCTCACCGACTTCTTCGGGCGTTAGCGCGAACAGATCTTTGCAAAAAATGGTCAGATTGTTCGAAATATACCGCTCCCCCACTTTTTCATACGCAAGCTGGTTGTCCGCAAAGAATTGCAGGATAACGCGCTCGGCCTGTTCCACCCCGACGACACGATCCGCAAACTGACTGAAATACACCAGGTCGAGCGATCGGCCGCAGAGCGGCACAAAAACCGTCTTTTCCATCAACGCAAAAGGCGTCAGGTGTTTCAGTACGTACGGATGAACGTCCTGGCGGTGAAAGCGGGCGTTGGATGCTTCCCGCGATGCTGCCCAGACTTGCTTTTCCATTAGTACTCGTTGTTGTTCTTTGTTGTTCAGTAGTGTTGTTGTTTGTCTTTCGACGCTACAAAGTTGGCAGATCAAACCGCGTTTTGGTAGAGGGAATGTACGGTTTTGTAAAAACAGGTACTTCTACGTACCGAAGGGGTATTCCGGGAGAGAAACCCGGATAGCTGCCTATTTGAACGAAAAAACTTCATTTTTTCATCCGTTGGCACAGGATTAACAGCTTTTGGTACAGGATTAACAATCGGTCTGCAAACCGCTGCGGACCTTTGGGGCAGGTTTTATCGTCTAAACACCCCGGTTCTATGTTCCACATTTTACGTATCCTCAGCCTACTGCTCCTGGCAGCGCTGCTGCTGAGTTTTCCGGCCCGGAGCCAGAAAGTATTTTATGTCACCCCCAGCGGTTCGGGGGCCAGCGACGGCAGCAGTTGGGCCACCGCCTACGCGGGCACTCAGTTGCAAAACGCCATCGATGCGGCCAGCACCTACTGGCAAGCTCACCAGGACCAGACGGTGATGGTCTGGGTGGCCGCCGGGGTCTATAAACCCACCACCGACAACAACCGAAACATCAGCTTTACCATGCGCGACCACGTGGGTATCTACGGCGGTTTTGTGGGTACTGAAACCGCCCTCAGCCAGCGCCCGCCCATCACCCTGAGCCAGCCCTCCAGCACCACCCTGAGTGGTGACATTGGGGAGCCGGGCAACCGGGGTGATAATACGTACCATGTGATAAATAATGATGACATCACCCTGGGCGAATCGGCCATCCTGGATGGGTTTGTGGTGAGCGGAGGGAATGCGGATTATTCTACAGGGGGAGGTATCCGTAATGTAGGGACCTCCTGTCGGCCGGTGATCCGCAACTGCTCGTTTCAAGGCAACAAAGCCTACCTAGGGGGGGGGGTGTATAATTTTGGTGCCTCCCCCCAGGTATCCAACTGTAGTTTTATCGACAATCTCGCGTATGTCGATCAGAATGCGGGAGCCCTGGGAGGAGCCGTTTTTATCACTTTAGCATCCAGCCTTCCGAGCTTCCCCTTCGTCAATTGCCTGTTTCAGGGGAACACCGCTCCCCGTGGAATGGGCGGCGCCATCTACCTGGATATCAACCAACCAATTCGAGGATCCTTTCTCATCAGCACTAACTGTACATTTGTGAGTAATACCGCCATGGATGGAGGAGCTGTCCAGCCAAGTACTACTAATATTCAGGCGACATTACAAGCCACCAACAGCCTGTTCTGGGGCAATGGCGGGGCAAATACCTTCTATGGCGTTTTTCTAACTGCCACTAATTGTCTGTTTGACGAATCGGTAACAGGCTACTCCGGCGATGGCAACCTGACGGCCACTACCCGGCCCTTCGAAAGTGAAACCAACCCCCAGCTGACGTTCTGCTCCCCCGCTGTCAATGCGGGCGACCCCGAAAGCACCACCGCCACCAGCGGAACCACCGACCTGGACGGCAACCCGCGCTTCGTCGGCGGCCGCATCGACATCGGGGCCTTTGAGTTTCCGGGCGAGCTGGCCATCACCCAAACCCCCGTTTCGGCCACTTCCGTCTGCGCCGGGAGCACCATCACCGTGCCCGTGGCCGCCACCGCCACCACCGCCATCACCTACCAGTGGTTCAAAGACAACAGCCCCCTGACGCCCGCCCAGACCACCGCCACCCTCAGCCTCACCGGGGTGCAACCCCAGGATGCGGGCAGTTATGTGCTGGTGCTCACCACCGCCTGCGAGTCACTGACCACCACCGCCTTTCAGTTGACGGTTAATCCCAGTCCAGACGCCCCCGTCCTGAGCCTGGCCCCCAGCATCCCTCAGCCCATTCTGCAAAACACTCCCGCCGTTAGCCTGACGGTGACCGGCTGCGCGGGCGGCACCATCAGTTGGCAGGGACCCACCAGCGCCAGCGGCACCGGCACAACCATTTCGGTGCCTACCTCCACCACCGGAACCCTGGTCTACTCGGCCACCTGCACCCTGAATAGTTGCGTCAGTCCGGCTGGTTCCTTCACGGTGACCATCAGCCCTCCTCTGGTCACCGGCAACTTCGATGGTTACATCTACGGCGCCGACTGCGGCACCTTCCGGGGCTGGACCTGGGACCGGGGCAAACCCAACACCGTCCAGAGCGTCGATATCCTCGATGGGGCCACCTTCATTGAAACCATCCCCGCCAACGAGTTCCGTCAGGACCTGAAAGATGCCGGCAAGGGCAACGGCATCCACGCCTTCCGCTGGAACATCCCCGAATCCTTGAAAGACGGGCAGGTGCATTACCTGTCGGCGCGGGTGGCCGGCAGCAGTTTCTATTTGAAAGATTCGCCCAAGGCGCTGGTCTGTGCCGGAGGAACAACGAGTCCGCCCAACAAAGCCCCCGTGGCCCCGACGGTGTCGGCCCTGACGGCCCAGCAGGGGGTGGCTTTCAGCACTGTGTTGCCGGTGTTCACCGATCCGGAAGGCAGCACACTCAGTTACGGACTCATCACCTTGCCGACCGGTTTAAGCTTCACCAGCGCCACGCGGCAGCTCGCTGGTACGCCCACCCAGATCGGGGTATTTGTGCTGAGCTATTCAGCGACCGATGAGCCGGGAGCGACCAACTCGGTGAGCTTCAATCTGACGGTGCATCCGGCGGCCAGCACCCCGGTGACGGGCAGTTTCGAGGGGTATCTGGACAAGGTGGAGTGTGGCACGATCCGGGGGTGGGGTGGGTGTGGGACCGGAACAAACCCAACACGCCGGTGTCGGTGGAGTTTTACACCGGCAGCACGGTTTGGGGCAGCACGGTGGCCAACATTTACCGGGTGGATCTCTTGAATGCGGGGAAGGGCAACGGGGTACATGCCTACAGCTTCGAGGTCCCGGCGGTGTTGAAAGACGGGGTGACGCGCTCGATCCGGGCGCGGGTGTTGGGTTCAACCTACGATTTGAAGGATTCGGGCAAACCGCTGACGTGTAATAACCCGGCCCGCTTGTCGGCGGAAGCGGGTTCGGAGCTGCAGGTGAGGGTGTTGGGTAATCCGGTTTCAACCCAGCTTCTGGTTGACATCCGGGGAGCGGAAGGTCAGTCGCTGCGGCTGCAATTGAGCGATGCCAGCGGTCGGCTGGTGGACCAGCGGCAGATTGAAGCGGCTAAACCCGTGGAGCAGCAATCGTTTTCGGTGCAGGACAAACCGGGAGGCTTGTATCTTCTGCGGGTGAGCAGCGGACAGAAAACCGTGACGGTGAAAGTGGTAAAGCAATAAAAGATAGAACAACCAAACTAGAAAGGCGCGGGTTGATGACCTGCGCCTTTCTAGTTGAGAGCCTGTCCGGAGCGGGAGAAAATGATGGTTTCACCGCACCACCTCAATCTTCAGAATCCGGTTTTTAATCGTTCCATCCGTAATCACCGGTTCGGCATAATAATGGATACGCATCTGCATCCCGTCCCGGATCGGAATTTTCGTGTCGCCGTTGTTTTGAAAACCGGCCGCGCTGCCCCCGCCCCGGATGTAATAGCCGAATGTAACGGTATCGACCTTAAAACCTTCATACTGATAATTCTGCCATTTGCCATCGGCCTTCCTGTCGCGCCATTCTTGCTCCCAATGACCCGATACCCGGCCTTCGGCTTTCAGACAGTCCGGGGCTTCAAGCTTGTTTTTCAGGTGGGTGTAATCCCAGTAAGGAATCCCGAACGTCACGGCCACCAGGATGCTGGTGATGGTCAGAAAACCGTAGCGGTATTTCCAGGAACGGAAAAAGAGGAAAACGATGAGGGTAGCCACTACGAAACCGGCCGAAATGTACGCCCAAAGCCACTCTTCATAGCCTTCGGCCGCGAGGTCGTAAACGGTGGTGTATTGCATAAAAATTAAAGGCGGGAAGATGTTTCTTCCGGTTTGGGTACCAATGCGTGGTAAGTCCCCAAGGCCTTTGCAACTAAAAAGACGCTGATGAGCGTCAACACCGCACCCATCAGAAAGGGTGCTCCCGGAAAATACACCGGCGCTTCGGGTTTGGTAAAATACGCAAACAGATGCGTCATTAGCAAGGGGCCGACGATGGACGTCATGCTTGCCAGACTCGTTAACGCGCCCTGCAGTTCGCCCTGTTCGTTGGGCGGCACCTGCGATGAAATCAGGCCCTGCACCGCCGGACCGGCCAAACCGCCCAGCGCGTACGGCAGCATGAACGCAAACATCATCCAGCCTTCACTGGCAAAGGCAAACAGCGTAAACCCAATCGTCGAAAAGGCCAGGCCCGTAAAAACGGCCCGGCGTTGGCCCAGCTTCGGAATCGCAACGCGAATGACGCCCCCCTGCACAATGGCTACCGTCAGCCCGATGAACCCGAGCGAATAGCCCACCCAGGCTTCGTTCCAGTGGAATTTTTCGATGGTATAATAGGTCCAGATCGATTGGGGCGCCTGGGCAGCAACGTACAGTAAGAACATCGAACCCACCAGTCCGACAATGGCCGGATAGCGTTTCAGGCGGCTCAGCGAACCGATGGGATTGGCCCGTTTCCAGTCGAACGCCCGGCGGTGATCCGGGGCCAGCGATTCGGGCAGGATAAAATACCCATAGATGAAATTCAGAAGCGACAGGCCCGCCGAAATCATGAACGGAACCCGGCTGCCGTACTGGCTGAAAATACCGCCAATAATCGGCCCCACGATAAAGCCCAGCCCAAAAGCCGCCCCGACCAGCCCGAAATTCTGCGCCCGCTTCTCCGGCGGACTCACGTCGGCGATGTAGGCCGATGCCGTCGTGAAACTGGCCCCGCAAACGCCCGCTACAAACCGGGCTACAAACAGCCAGGCAATGCTGGGAGCAAACGAACAGAAAATGTAATCGGCTCCCAGTCCGAACAGTGAAATCAGCAAAACGGGCCGCCGACCGAAGCGGTCGCTCAAACCGCCCAGAATCGGCGCAAAAATAAATTGCATGATGGCGTACGAGAAGGTAAGCCAGCCGCCATATTCCGAAGCTTCGCTGATGTTTCCGCCGGTTAGCTCCTCAATCAGGCGGGGAACGATGGGAGCAATCACCCCGATGCCCGTGCAGTCAATCAGAATGGTAATGAAGATGAACGTCAGCGCCCGGTTGCGTTGTGGAGCCATGCGGTAAAATTTTGCCCAAAGTTACGGCTTTCTGCCCATTTTTGTCACGAAGTAGCTGAAACCATTTCCCACATGACAACACTCGAAAACGACGTTCTGAAAGTGAGCATTCGCCCGAAAGGGGCCGAATTAACTTCGATTTATAACAAACAAACTGGTATCGAACACCTCTGGCAGGCCGATCCGGCGGTTTGGGGCTGGCACGCGCCCAATTTGTTTCCGGTTGTGGGCGGCACAATCGACAACCAGATTCTGGTCGACGGAAAACCGTATCCGATGGAGCGGCACGGTTTTGCCCGCCAGTCCGACTTTGCGGTGCTGGAAGCGACGCCGACGAAGGCGGTTTTCGCGCTCACGGCCAATGAAAAAACGCTGGCCGTTTATCCGTATCGGTTTGAATTTCAGATTGAATACCGGATCGAGAATACCGTATTGACGATTGTCTACCGGGTGATCAACCCGGAGGCCAGGCCGTTGTATTTTGCGGTGGGCGCGCACCCGGCTTTTGCGGTGCCCTTTCTGCCGAACGAAAAATACGACGACTATTACCTGGAATTTCAGAAGGAAGAAGCGCTGGAACGACACCTGCTATCGCCGAAAGGCTATTTTACGGGCGAAACCGAACCGGTTTTAGCGGTCGGGAATCAGTTGCCACTTACAACGGACTTATTCGATAACGACGCGCTGGTGTTCAAAAACCTGGATTCGCGGGTGGTGACGATTCGGAGCCGCAACCACGATCGGGCCGTGACGGTCAGTTTTCCGGCGTTTCCGTACCTGGGCATCTGGGCAAAACCGGGCGCATCGTTTGTCTGCATCGAACCCTGGCTGGGTTACGCCGACCACGAAGGAACGCTCCGGCCATTCGAAGAAAAAGAAGCCATTCGAACCGTGGAGCCGAACGGTTTTTTCGAAACCGGTTTTACAATTGGTGTCTAAAACAGAAGCGGTCGGGAAGAAATTTCTTCCCGACCGCTTCATCGAACGATATTTAGGACAGTATGAGCCGTTCCGTCTCCACTGTTCTTTGTCAACTCTTAGCGTTTTTCCGTCAGCAGGTTGAAGAACTCATCCAGTTTCGGCAACAGCACGATTTCGGTCCGGCGGTTGGCCTGACGACCAGCTTCGGTGGTGTTTTCAGCTTTGGGGATAAATTCCGAACGGCCACCGGCGGTCAGACGGGTCGGAGCCACGCCAAACTGCGTTTGCAGGGTCCGGACTACGGATGTAGCGCGCATAACGCTCAGGTCCCAGTTATCTTTCAGGAATTGGGTCGAGATCGGGTACACATCCGTGTGGCCTTCTACCAGGACATCCAGGTTGTTGTGGTCGTTGATCACCTGGGCTACTTTGCCCAGAACCGTCTCTGCCTGTTTGTTTACGACGTAGCTGGCTGAGGGGAACAGCAGTTTGTCAGAGATAGAAACGTAAACAACACCTTTTTTCACTTCCACCTGTACATCGCTGTCGTTGATGTCCGAAAGCGAGCGCTTCAGGTTTTTTACCAGCAGCAGGTTGATCGAATCCCGGCGTTGGGCCGACGAAGACACGTTTGACAGCGTTTCCAGCGATTTCCGGATGCTTTCGGCACCGGCTTTGCTCACAATTGACAGGTCAGCCATCCGATCCAGCAGGTTCGTGTTGGTTTTTTTCAGATAGTCCAGCTGACTTTGTAAATCGGAAATCTGGCCGTTTTTCGTGGTTAATTCGGCATCTTTCGTACCGATGGTACTTTGCAGGCTAGCGGTTTTTTTGCCGCAATCTTCCAGTTCAAGTTTCATTTTATCGTGAACGGTCTGCAATTCAGCTAAACGCTTCTTGCTCGAACACGATGAAATAACGGTTACGATGGCAAAAGCAAACAGGATATTCTTCATGTGACTAGTTAGGAAAAAAAAATTATTTTGGGATAAATGCTTACGCTCTGCAAGTTACGAAGCAATTAGGGAAGGTAACAAATAGATTTTTGGATTATTTCCACTTTTAAGTTTTTTCTAATGATTTTATCCATTAAAACCGGGCCAATGCTTTTTCCGATACGGTCTGTCCAATCGAAAGCGACGAGGTTGCGGCTGGTGACGGAGCATTGCAAACGTTGATCGCCCGCTCGGTTTCCAGGATTGCGAAATCATCGAGTAAACCGCCCGTCCGGTCACAGGCCTGCGCCCGTACGCCCGCTCCGCCCTCGATCAGATCGTCTTCCTGAATGGCCGGAATCAACGCCTGCAACGCTTTGGTAAAGGCCGCTTTCGAGAATGACCGGTACATTTCGCCCAGCCCGGTTTCCCAGTATTTGGCGGCCACTTTCTGAAAACCCGACCAGCTCAGGGTCTCGAACAACTCCTTCAGGTTGATATCGGACTTCCGGTAGCCTTCGCGCTGAAAGGCCAGCACCGCATTCGGACCCGCTTCGATGCCCCCGCGCATCATGCGGGTGAAGTGAACACCCAGGAACGGAAAGTTCGGATCAGGAACGGGATAAATCAGGTTGCGGACGAGGTATTGTTTTTCGGGCCGGATTTTGAAGTACTCACCCCGGAACGGGATGATGCGCAGATCGAGCGGCTGCCGCTGGGTCAGTTGGGCAATTTTGTCGGAGTACAACCCGGCGCAGTTGATCACCAGCCTGGTTTCGTAGGTAGCTTTCTCGGTGACCACCACCGACAGCGTGTTGCCCGTCGTAATCTGGATCACTTTTTCACCCAGCCGGATTTCGCCCCCCAGTTCGCGCACTTTCTGGGCGTATTTTTCGCAGACCTGCCCGTAATCGATGATGCCCGTCTGCGGCACCCATAGGCCTTCGACGCCCCGGACATGGGGCTCAATTTCGTTCATTTCCGCCTGCGTCAGCTTTTTGAGCCCTTCCAGTCCGTTTTGCCGACCGCGCTCGTACAGATTGTTCAGCAGCGGGACTTCTTCCGGTTTCGTCGCAACGACGATTTTGCCGCAAAGCTCGTAGGGCACGTTCTCCTGTTCGCAGAATTCGAGCAGCATCCAGTATCCCCGGATGCAGTTCGTCGCCTTCAGGCTCCCCGGTTTGTAATACAGGCCCGAATGAATAACTCCGCTGTTGTGGCCGGTCTGGTGGGCCGCCAGGTGGTTTTCTTTTTCCAGCACAATGACCGAAAGAGTGGGCCGTTGTCGCTTGATCTGCAAGGCCGTCGCCAGTCCTACGATGCCGCCCCCGATGATAATGATATCCGTCATGTTGTCTTACATTAAGTTGGAAAAGAAACTTTACCCATCGTGACCGTCGGGACGCCCTGCCGGTTTCCGAACGAGGTGTGACCGCCCGCGACGGCTTCGTTCGCCAGCACCGCAAACAAAACGGCCTCTTTGGCGTCGCCGGAAATTCCCAGTTCGTCAGTTTGGGCGAAATGAAAACCGGGCAATAGTTCGCGAATAGCGCCGGTCAAAACCGGGTTATGCATGCCGCCCCCGCTCCAGTAAACCGTGTAGGCATCCCCCGGTTTGATTACGTTCTGAATAGCTTCGGCAATGGTTTCGGCACTGAACCGGGTCAGCGTCGCGATCAGGTCTTCAGGCGGCACAGCATCGGTCTGGCTGCGTTGCCGGACCTGGTGGACATAATCCAGACTGAATAATTCCGGGCCGGTGGTTTTGGGAAAGGGGGCCTTGAAAAACGGATCATTTTTCAGGCTTTGGAGCAAACCGGGATGAACGGTTCCGCGCGCGGCAATCCGGCCATCGGCGTCGTAGGGCTGGTTGAAAAGCTGCCGCGTAAAGGCATCGAGGAGTGTGTTCCCGGGGCCGGTGTCGGTCGTAAACACTTCGTCGGCGCTCAAATTGCCGGGCAGGTACGTAAAATTGGCAATCCCGCCCATGTTGAGCATCAACCGGTTTTCGCCTTTTTTCGAGAAAATAAAATAATCGCCGTAAACTGCCAGTGGAGCGCCTTCGCCCCCTTTGGCAATGTGTTTCTGGCGGAAATCGCTGAGCGTGATGATACCCGTGGTCACGGCTACGTGGTCGCCATCGCCAATCTGAAGCGTGGCATTCGGAAATTTGTCGAGCCGGTGCAGGATTTTGGGCGCGTGAAAAACCGTCTGTCCGTGGCTGGCCACGAGGTCTACCTCGGTGGCTGCCAGGTTCCACCGACGCAGGCAATCGGTGACCATTTGGCCGTGAATCCGTCCAATCCAGGCATTCAGCAGACACAGATGTTGAAAATCGATTTCTTTTTTGGCAAAAACTTTCCGTATTTCCGCCTTCAGGTCGTCGGTATACGGGACGGTTTCAAAGTGCGTCAGCGAAACGCTGGTTTCGGGACCGTATCCTTTGATGTGACACAGGGCCACATCCAGACCGTCCATCGACGTGCCCGACATGAGTCCGATGATCCGGCGTTCGGCGCGTTGCGCCAGTTCATAAAGGCGTTGTATCTGGATATTCATAGCGGGGCTTGGGTTGGCAAAAGTACCAACTGGAAACTGGAAATCGAAGCGGTGAACCACGACAACCGAAAACAGTAAACGGCAATGTGGCTGGGAGAAGAACAGTTTGATTTTTTTGAAGGCGTATTTTTTCAAACGCTGGGCCGGTCGGTTGAGGTTCTGGAAGCGCGGTATTTAGGCGGAGGCAGCATCAACACGGCCGCGCAGGTTTTCTCGTCGGAAGGTTTGTATTTCGTCAAGTGGAACCCCGACGAGAATGCGGAGATGTTCCGTTGCGAGGCCCGCGGGCTGGAACTGCTCCGCTCGACGGAAGCGATCTACATTCCGGAAGTGATGGGCTACGGGCAGTACCGCGATAAGTCTTATCTGGTGCTGGAATACATTGACCCGGTTGTACCAAAAAACAACTACTGGGAATCATTCGGGCAGTCGCTGGCGTTACTACACTCACACACACAATCGAAATTCGGGCTCGGTTTTGATAATTTTATCGGATCGCTTCCGCAGAGCAATCAATTAACGGACAACGGCATCACGTTTTACGTGGAGCAGCGACTTCAGCCACTGGCCGGAATGGCACTGTATAAAGGGCTTCTTTCCAAGGAATTATACGGTCAGTTTCAAAAGTTATACCAGCATTTGCCCAATTTATGGCCCGTTGAACGGCCGGCGCTGTTGCACGGCGATTTATGGTCGGGTAATGTCATGGTAAACGAACACGGCGACGTGGCGCTGATCGATCCGGCGGTGTATTACGGATTGCGCGAAGCCGAACTGGCCTTTACAACCCTCTTCGGCGGTTTCGACGAGCGGTTTTATGACGCCTACGACGAAGCCTTTCCGCTGGAAGACGGTTTTCAGGAACGCATTCCGATTTATAACCTGTATCCGCTGCTGGTGCATCTGAATCTGTTTGGAACCGGGTATCTGAGCGGAATTGAGCGGGTATTGAAAAGATTCTGAAGGGTCTGAACGGGGATTCCACAGCTTGATGATTAGCCAGGATATAAAATAGAATCTTCGTTAATCATTGACTCCTTTCCCGGTTCAAGACGGTATGTATATATGGAAATTAACTCATTCGAAGACTTTAAGCTCAACCGGCAGTTACTGAACGCCGTCGCGGAAGCAGGTTATGAGCAGCCGACACCCATTCAGCAGCAGGCCATTCCGCTGGCGATGGCGGGGCATGATGTGCTGGGTATTGCGCAAACCGGTACGGGAAAGACGGCGGCTTATATTTTGCCCCTGCTCATGAAAACCAAATACGCGCAGGGCCACCATCCCCGGGTGCTGATTCTGGCCCCGACGCGCGAACTGGTGATGCAGATCGACAAGGCCATTGCCGAATTGGGAAAATACACCGACATCCGGCACGTGGCCCTTTATGGCGGCATTGGCCCGAAAGCGCAGATTGAAGCCGTTCAGAAAGGGGTCGATATTCTGGTGACAACACCGGGGCGGTTTTCGGATATTTACGGGCGGGGCGAAATCGTGGTGAAACACCTGAATACGCTGGTGATGGACGAAGCCGACAAAATGATGGACATGGGCTTCATGCCGCAAATCCGGAAAATTCTGGAAGTAATTCCGGTCAAACGGCAGAATATGCTGTTTTCGGCGACGTTCCCGACCAAAGTGGAAGAGCTTTCCTACGAATTTCTGGAATTTCCGATGCGGGTGGAGGTGACGCCCCAGGCATCGACCGCCGATCGGGTGACGCAGAAACTCTATGCCGTTCCCAATTTCAGAACTAAAATCAATCTGCTGGCGCATTTGCTGGGCGACGAAACCGCCAACCGCGTGATTGTGTTTGCGCGAACGAAAGAAACCGCCGATAATATTTATAAATTTCTGGCCCGCAAAGTCATTGCCGACGACCGGATTCGGGTGTTACACGCCAACAAAGGCCAGAATACGCGGATCAACGCGATGGAAGCATTTAAAGAGGGCAACATCCGTGTGCTGGTGACGACCGATGTGACGGCGCGGGGCATCGATGTCAACGAGGTCAGCCACGTCATAAATTTCGATGTACCGCTGATTTACGAAGATTACGTACACCGCATTGGCCGGACGGGCCGCGCCAACCGCACCGGCGAAGCCATCACCTTCATGACCATCGCCGAGGAGTACCACATTGCCAAAATCGAGAAGATTATCCGGATGGAAATTCCGCGTGAATCCATTCCCGAAGCCAATCTGATCACCGAAACGCCGTTCGACGAGCAACAGGAATACCTGCGCGAAATCGATAACCAGCGCAAAAAAGAAGACCCGACGTTCAAAGGGGCGTTTCACGAAAAGAAAAACGCGCCGACCAAAGGACATTCCGCTCCAAACCGGGGCAAATTCTCCAAATCGCCGGTCGCACGGGGCCAAAAAACCAAGTCCGGCCCACCGCGTCGCCGTCGCACGTAACCGATTGTAAGGATTTTGTACTAAATTGATGCCCCTTTACGTTCTATCACAGGTAGTACGTTTAACGTTACATGAATAATCGGACAAAAGGATTGCGGTTTTTAAGCCTGTTGCTTTGTCTTCCGATGGGCGTTATTGCCCAATCCGGACATCTGGCCAGTTCGGCCCGAAATGTAGAAGCGGGAAAAGGAGATACGGTTGTTGAGGTTTCAAAAGCACCCAATCAGGCCACCGTTAACCTGCTGGTGGCCCCTTTATTTGGCGAAAAAGCCAAGACAAAGGAGCACATCGCCTGGGAAATCCGGTTTTTGACCGAATGTGACCAGAACTTCAGCAACCGGAAGGAAGCCAGCCAGTTTTTTTCGACCCGGGCCTGGGAATACCTAACCGAAGGGCAACTGGATACGGCGGCCTACCGCTTCAACCTGGCGTGGCTGCTGGACGATAAAAATGCCGATACGTACTGGGGCCTGGGGGTGATCTGTTACCAGCAGGATAAAGACCCCGAAGCAATTCGTCTGCTGAAAAAAGGGCTGGAAGTCGCCGATACGAACGCCGTGCTGATGACCGATCTGGCTACGGTGCAGCTCAAATACTACAAGGAAAACAAAGACAGCGAACAACTCGACGACGCAATTCAGGTACTTCAGAAAGCGCTGAAATACGACCAGACGAATCCGAATACCTTCATGCGCTTGTCGTGGGCCAGCTTTGCCAAAGGCGAGTATGCGGCCGCCTGGGACAATCTGCACAAAGCCCGTGCGCTGGCGATGGATTTGTCGGCCGTTGATTTCTCGTATCTCCAGGAATTGCTCCAGAAAGCGCCCGATCCGAAAGGGTTCTTCAAATAGTGTACCCCGGTGCCGCCCTTTTGAATAGTCTGTCACAGGCTGGTCAGCACGGATTTTAGACCGTGGGTCTTTAGGCCATCGCTGTCTGCGCTTTCCGGGGATCTCCCTTCTTTTTCTCTTTGTAATACCGGATCGTGCGTCCGATCAGGATGCCACCGATAAGGCCCGGTAGTGTCCAGGCGGCTAGATCGACCAGAAAATGATGGACGGGCAAAAACCGGGTGTTCACCGTCATGAAAGCCGTTACCGTGGCGATGTAGGAACCCGACATCCGGGTGATGTGTCCGTAAAACCACTCCATTTTGCCATTGCGGGCTTTCTCCGGATGCCGAAACAGGATGATATCGTAGCGGGCATTGGCAAACAGCAGTCCCGCAAAGAAGAAATACAGCAGGCCAAAAACCGATAACGTTCCCGTCGAAAACCAATGCATAACGGCTTGAACTCCCAAACCGGCCATGACCAGCGACGAACCCAGCGCCAGATAAGCCACCACCTGATCGGTCCGTGAAAAGGGCACCTTCGATTTTTTCAGCCGGAGAATCCGCCGACCCGTGAAGCAGAAGTAAAAACTCAACAGGGCAATGAACAGCAGAAAAACCGTACTGGGTTTGAAAAATACCAGGTAGATGGCCGTCAGGCAGACGGCGCCCATGCACCAGTAAAATATCCGGCCGGAAACGGTATGCAGGCGGTTTCCTTTTTTTGTAAGCATGGGAACCAGACCGACGAACAAGGCTAGAAAACCGGCCGCGATATGGAGCATTAGCGTGAGTTTGACGAGAAGGTTCATGACTCTTACAGCGTTTGGAGGTGTTCAGTTCGTTGAAACAAACCTAGTCGGAGTCTGGTGGCGGGACAAATTTTGGGGGTAGACCGTCCTGATTTGGGGCGTTTGGCAAAGGCTGGGAGCGTTGACAAAGCCGCCGGGACGTTTGGCAAGGATTACGTCAGTGCTTTGAGATGCGCCACGAGCGTGTCGTTGTATTTGCGGGCCACCGGAATCTGGAACAAACCGTGGTGCAGGTGGAGTTTGTAGCCCTGGGCATTGCCCGTCACTTTCTCAACGTTTTCCAGATTGACGATGAAAGACCGGTGGCACCGGACAATCGTAGGGTGAACCGGGACCGGGCTGTGGGGCGTTGGGTGCGCATGGAGCTGTGTTTCCAGGCGGCTGAGGCTGCTGCGGAGCAGGGTTTTGACCGGCTGGCGGTCTTTCAGATAAACAACGGTTGAATAATTATCGCTGGATTCGATGTACAGCAGATCGGAGGCCAGCAGGCTCAGGCGGTCTTTTTCGTTTTCGGCCGTTACGGTAAGCCGCGGTTTTTCGGCCTCAATTGGGGCGGTTTTTTCGGGATGTTCACGAACCGCCAGCTCCCGGGCCGACTGGCTGTATTTTTTGAGCCGGATGATGTAATTGACCACCACCAACCCCGTCGCTGGAAAAACCCCGATTACGAACGTAACCAGCAGCATGCCGGGCAAATCGGGGCTATAGGCCGACGTACGGAGTTGCCAGTGAAGATACAGGTAGTTGGCAACGCCGATCAGGGTAATATGAATGGTGATCCAAAGAATTTCGCGGCCCACCGTCCAGTGTTCGTTAGTGAACCGTTTCGGAAACAGAACCGGCGTGACAACCGTCACGAAAGCCGTCACCAGAAACGAAATCAGGCCGAAGCCCAGAATTTTGGCGGTTTTATACGGGGTGTCCCAAAGCGTCAGGCCAAAAGGTTGAAAGATGAGCAGAAACAGCCCCACAAAAACCCCAATCCAGAAGGCTTTGATCCACCTTCGACGGAGTGAATCTTCGCACGGATACGGTTGGTTCAGCAAGTGCCGCATACCAGACAGGCGAGGAGAGACAAGCAAGTAAAGACCAAAAACAAAGGGGTATGCTTTTGACTTTACTCCCTTATCTATTCGTTAGAATAACTTCCAGTTCGAAATCTGATCGATAAAATAGGGAATAACCGGCGGGTAGAGCAGGATGACCACCGTCACCCCGAAAATGGCACCGTATAAGTGAGCGTCGTGGTTGATGCGACCCCGGCCCCGCTGCGATTCGTAGAAGGAATAGCCCATGTAAAGCGCTCCGAAAATAAAACCGGGAATCGGAATGATGCCCATAATGAGAATCTGGGCGGTGGGCTGAAACATGATCGAGCCGAACAGCAGCGCCGACACCCCGCCCGATGCGCCCAGTGAGTTGTAGTTTGAGCGATTGCGCTGCCGAATCAGGGTCGGAATATCGGAAACCACAATCGAAACCAGGTAGAAAATCAGCAGATAAAGGGCTCCCGCTTCGCCGAACAACGCCCGGAACACCTGTTCGAGCGTACCTCCGAAATAAAAGAGCGTGATCATATTAAAGGCCAAATGGCCCAAATCGGCATGGATAAAGCCCGAAGTCAGCATCCGGTACCACTGCCCCCGCTGGAGTATTTTCTGAGGATTCAGCAGCAGACGTTCCAAAAACGAATCGTTTTGCCAACCGTACAGACTAACGATAATGGTAATGACGATTATTGCAAGCGTAACATTCATATAGATTGGTCGGTGAGTAATGGGGTTGAGGAATCAGCTTTCCCGGCCAATGAGTTGCTCGGCAAACTCAGTCAGGAGTGCTTTCCGGGCCGGGTCGGCGGCCACTTGTCCGAAGCTGGCGAAGCCCCGCGTAAAATAATCATTGATCCGGGCTTCGGTCAGTTGCCGAATACCCAGCTGGTCATAAATGGCCGTCACGGCCCGAACTTTTTCCGTTTTGTCGAACTCCGTCGCACTGAGCCAGCCGGACAGTTCCGTTTTCAAATCACCCTGCGCCTGTTGCAGGGCTTCGATGAGCAAGAACGTTTTTTTGTTCGCGATGATGTCGCCCCCGACCTGTTTCCCGAATTTTGCCGGATCGCCGTACACATCCAGCAAATCGTCTTTCAGCTGAAAACCGAGTCCGATGTTGATGCCGCCTTCGCGTAGCAACGCGCTGTTTTCGTCGTCGGCCCCGGCAATAATACCGCCCATTTCGAGCGCAAAACCCAGCAAAACCGATGTTTTGAGCCGGATCATTTCAATGTATTCGGCCTCCGTGACATCCCAGCGGGTTTCAAAGTTCATGTCCAGTTGCTGGCCTTCGCAAACTTCGGCCGCCGTACGGTTAAAACGGGTCAGTACTTTTTTGAGGTACTGTGTTTCTACATCCAGCAGCAAACCGTAGGCATTCACCAGCATAACGTCGCCCGACAGAATCGCGCTGTTGTTGTTCCACTTTTCGTGCACCGTTGGCTGGCCCCGGCGCAGGGGCGCCTGGTCCATGATATCGTCGTGCATGAGGGTAAAATTATGGAATACCTCCACGGCGATAGCGGGTTTCAGGGCTTTCCGCCAGTCATCGCTGAAAAGATACGTAGCCATGAGGGTCAGCAGCGGCCGCATTCGCTTACCGCCCAGATTCATGATGTATCGGATGGGTTCGTATAATTCCACCGGTTGCTGGCCGTATTCCGTCTGTTGAATCTCCTGATGAAGCGCTTCTAGAAAGACAAGCGGGTTGGTCGTTTGGGTCATGGCTCAAAAATACGGAAAACTGCCTGAATAGAAGGTACGAGTGAAGAGTTAAGAGTGAAGAGTTGCGTTTTTAAGGGGTAAGTTTCTGAAAGTCAGCAATAATGGTGTCGGCTAAAGCAGCGGTTGGTAGCTGCCCGTCAAGCCAGCGGATGTTCAGTCCGTCGCGTTCCAGTTTGCGGAAAAAGGTCATCTGGCGTTTGGCAAACTGATGAATGGCGGTTTCCAGCCGGGCCACCATCGTCGGATAATCCAGTTCGCCCTGGAGGTACTGGGTAATAAATTTATATTCCAGGCCGTAAAAAATCAGCTTTTCTGCCGGAATGCCACGGGCCAGTAACTGGTGTACTTCCTCAATCAACCCGGTTTGGAGCCGGTGGTGCAGCCGTTCGGTGATTCGCTGCCGACGCCGTTCAACGGGTAAATCAAGACCAAAAACCGTCGCAGCGGGCAAGGTCACCGAGTCGGGAAGTGCGGTTTGAGGGTTTTCGGCTAAATGCGTAGCAATTTCAATCGCCCGGATCAGGCGCTTTCGGGTGGACGTATCGGCCAAGTCAGTATAGGTAGAAGGCGTTTGCCGAAACCGCTCCCGCAATTCCTCGTTGGTAAAATCATCCAGTTCAAGGCGCAAGGCCGTATTCGGCGGAATGGCGGTGAATTGATGTCCTTTCAGAATGGCTTCGAGGTACAAACCGGTGCCTCCGCACAAAACCGGAACGCGGCCGTGTGCGAGGATGGAAGGAAGAACCCGGTTGAAATCCTGCTGAAATTGGTACAGATTGTACTCCGCTCCCGCATCGACGATGTTAATGAGGTGATAGGGAATGGTTTGATTGTCAGTACGGTATTCGTCCAGGTCTTTGCCCGTGCCGATGTCCATGTCCCGGTATACCTGCCGGGAGTCCACACTCACGACTTCGCCATTCAACCGCCGGGCAACCTCCACCGCCAGCCGCGTTTTGCCGCTCGCCGTCGGCCCCAGAATGACGATCATTTTTTGCATAGCGGGTTTTTACGGGTTTGAGTACTCGGTTTACGGGATTCGGTTTATCGTACGGTTTCCCGCCGGACTGGGACGCACTTTTATTCAGAATGCGTCAGCCACTGTAAACCGAATACTGAAAACCGGATACCGTCACAAAATCTTCACAAACTTACGACTCCCCGCATTATAAACCGGAATGTACCCCTGGGCGGACAGGTCGCTTTCGGCCAGACCGCCCGGCAGATGGTGCGGATAATACCGGATACACTCGTCCGGGCGGAGCCAGAAGGCCTGCGGTTCGGTGAGTTCCAGCCGCGTGAACCCCAGTTTTTCGTAACTCTGGCCGTCGGACCAGTCGCGGTCGGCATACGTCATGAGGTCATCGGGTTGAACCGCCGTAATAAACGCTTTGAGGAGTTTGTCCAGCCCGCCGACGACCGTACAGTTTAGCCGGTTGGCAAACCGCACCAGTTCGACCGAGCGGTGCAATAGCCCGTTGCGGGCAATCCGGCGCGGGTGACTGAAGGTGGCGACGGCAACGAGTAGTTCCGGTTCCGGACGGGTTTTGGCCAGAAAGTCCGCCGATAAAACCCGGAAATACCGTTCCGGCAGGAACAGACCGTACTTGTATTTGACCTGGGTAACGACCTGGAGGTGATTGGCCTGTAAAAACCGCTCGGTGGTCGGCTTGTCGATCCGCCGGACCTGCGTCAGCCGGGCCGGAATGCGCTCCGAAAGACCGGCCAGGGCCCGAAGCCGCGACAGCACAATGTCCGGTTTCTGACGCCAGACATCCTCCCAGATGTGAATCAGCCGCCAGCCGTCGGCCGAAAACCGCTCGCTGAGTTGCTGAAAAAAGAGCTGGGCGTCGGGCCGCTGGTAAAAATGGCGATAGGTGTCAAAATCGATGCAATGCAGAAGAACGGGCGTTTCGGCCACCCGGAAAAGGGAAAAGGGCGTATCAATTGAAGGGACAAATGCGTTTAACGCAAGCTGGGTGGAAAGAGTCTTTTGAAAACCGAGAGAGAATTTTATGGCGGTGTTTTCCAACGGATTGGCGTAAAAAAATGTCTAGTAATGAAAGGGCTTCAGGAAATAACGGGAAAACTCCGAAATAATAGTATAATTGCTAAGTTAATTCAGTTCGCTTACGACCTAAACGATCGAACTTATAACCCTTGCCAATGAATCGTATTGCCCTCATGGTTATGCTGATAACCGTTCTTCCGGGATGCGCCGTTTTCGGGCAAATCGCTCCAGCCGATAGCGCATTTCGAGCCCATGCCATTCAGTACGCGCACACCAGTTACGTACGTTCCACCAAAGATCAGGCCCGGTTTTACAACGGGGCGGAATACGTGGGACACTTGTCGCGGATCAAAGGGCACCCTTACCTCGATTCACTCTGGCAGGTTGGAACGCTGACGTACGATGGCGTTACGTACCAGAATGTCGGTTTACAGTATGATCTGGTAAACGATGTCGTGGTGGTTACGCACATTGACAGCGTCTACCGCATCCAGTTGCAAAGCATCAAAGTTAGCCGGTTTTCCATCCCCAACCATACGGTCGTCCGGATTGTCAACGACACCACGACCCGGGACATTGGCCTGCGAACCGGTTTTTATGAACAACTCTACGACGGTCGCTCGAAAGTGGTGGCCCGGCGGGTTAAAACCATCAAAACCGACTATTCCCAGAACGTTGTCAAGGAGGAGTATTTATCGGAAAATAACTACTATATCGGGAAAAACGGTCGCTATTTTCCCGTTAAAACCAAACGATCCGTGCTGAATTTACTGGCCGATCAGAAAAAGCTGCTCCGAAAATATATGCGTGAAAACCGCATCAACTTCAGAGCTAACCGCGAAACCGCACTCGTAAAACTAACGCAGCAATACGACGCCTTGTCCCGCTAATATGACGAAACTGTACCGAATTTCTTTGCTCGTATCCTGTTTTGTGCTTTGGCTGACCGACGGTTTCGGCCAGTCGGTCAGCGATAAGCCCGTTCGTGGACCGTTTACCGGATCGTTTGTGCAGTTTATGCAGGAGGTGGAGAACCAGACGCCTTACCGGTTTTTCTATGATGTACGCCGGGTCGATAGCGTCCGGGTCGATTATCCGAACAACACCCCTCAACCGCTCCCCATCGTATTGCAGCAAGTGCTGGAAGGAACCGGTCTGTTCTACGCCATCGACGCCAAAAAACGGGTTTTCATTACGACGGAACGCGGTATCCGGACGGATTTACCCATCGGTTTTTTTGACCGGGGCGCGGCCACGGAAAGCGATACGGGTATCGTCGATTATTTGGCCGAAAAAGAAAAACGACGGCTGACGCTGGAAACCAGTCTGTTTAATATTGGCCGCCGTCCGCTGCGGCCCGGAAATGCCAACCTGGCGGGCCACATCCGCAACGCGGCTTCCGGCGAACCGGTGATCGGTGCGGCCGTTTACATCGACAAACCGCGCATTGGGGTTATTACCGACCAGTTTGGGTATTACTCGATTACACTGCCGCGCGGGCGGCACGAACTGCACCTGCGGAGCATCGGGATGAAGGACACAAAGCGGCAGATCATGCTCTATTCCGACGGCAAACTGGAGATCGAAATGGAGGACGACGTCATTGCGCTGAAGGAAGTGGTGATCGAGGCCGAGAAGGACGTGAACGTGTCGGGGCTGCAAATGGGGCTCGAAAGGCTGGACATCCGGACGCTGAAGCAGGTGCCGACGGCTTTTGGCGAGGCCGATCTGCTCAAAGTGGTGCTGACGCTGCCGGGCGTGAAATCGGTGGGCGAGAGTAACGTTGGCCTGAACGTGCGGGGCGGTTCGACGGATCAGAACCTGATTCTGTACAATGACGCGACGATTTATAATCCCTCGCACCTGTTCGGTTTTTTCTCCGCGTTCAATCCCGACATGATTAAAAACGTGGAGTTGTACAAAAGCGGGATTCCGTCGCGGTATGGCGGTCGGTTGTCGTCGGTGCTGGAAGTAACCACGCGCGACGGGAACAAGAAAAAGCTGGCCGGCTCAGGTGGTATCGGCGTGCTGACGGGCCGTCTGACGCTGGAAGGACCGATCATCAAGGAAAAGTCCTCGTTTCTGATCGGAGCCCGCTCGACCTATTCCGACTGGTTGTTAAAAAATCTGAAAAACCAGGCTTTCCGCAACAGCCGGGCCGGTTTTTACGACCTGAACGCCCATATTACCCACGAATTCAGCGAGAAAAATACGATTTACCTCACCGGTTATTACAGCCAGGACCAGTTCCGGCTCAACAGCGATACCACGTATCAGTACAACAATCTGAACGCGTCGGTCAAGTGGAAACACATTTTCAACCCGAAACTCTACAGCGTTTTTACGGCTACGACCAGCCGTTACAATTATTCGGTATCAAGCGAACAGAATCCGGTCAATGCCTACCGGTTGAAGTTTCAGGTTGATCAATCGACGTTCAAAACCGACTTCAACTATTACCCGACGGCCAAACACACGCTGGATTTTGGCGTTAGTTCGAACCTCTACAAACTGCGACCGGGTAGTTTCCAGCCGGTGGGCGCGGAGTCGCTGGTGCGGCCCGATGTGGTCAGCAGCGAGCAGGCCCTGGAAAGCGCGGTGTATGTAGGCGACCGGTTTGACATTTCACCGCGGCTGTCGATTCATTTCGGGTTGCGGTATTCGCTCTTCAATTACCTCGGGCCGAAGAATGTGTATGTGTATCCGAACGGTTCGCCCAGAACCGAAAGCAACATTCAGGATACGCTGTCGTACGGTGCCGGGAAAAATATCAAGACCTACCACGGCCCGGAATACCGGATTTCGGCGCGGTATGCGTTCTCGCCCGATGCCTCGATCAAGGTCAGCTTCAACCGGATGCGCCAGTATCTGCACATGCTGTCGAACACTACGGCCATGTCGCCCACCGATATCTGGAAGCTCAGCGACCCCAATATTTTGCCGCAGGTGGGCGATCAGTTTTCACTCGGACTGTATAAGAATCTGAAAAACAACACGGTCGAACTGTCGGTTGAGGGCTATTACAAAACGATGCAGAACGTGCTCGATTTCCGCAGCGGGGCGACGCTGATCATGAACCATCACCCGGAAACGGAGGTGGTCCGGGCGGAAGGGCTGGCCTACGGCGTGGAATTTCTGATCAAAAAGCTGACCGGGCGGTTTAACGGCTGGCTGAGTTACACGTATTCCCGTACGTTCCTGCGCGTCGATCAGAGTGTTCCGCAGGAGAAAATTAACAAGGGCGACTATTACCCGAGTAACTTCGACAAACCGCACGACGCTACCTGGGTAGGCAATTACCGCATCAACCGCCGGTTCAGTGTTTCGCTCAACTTTACGTACAGCACCGGGCGACCCATTACGCTGCCGCTGGCCAAGTACGAACTGGCGGGTTCGCCCAGGGTTTTTTACTCGGAACGGAATCAATACCGGATTCCGGACTATTACCGCGCCGACCTGTCACTCAATATCGAGGGCAATCACAAGATCAGGAAGCTGGCACATAGTTCCTGGACGGTGGCGGTCTATAACCTGACCGGTCGCCGGAATGCCTACTCGGTCTACTTTACGTCGCTGGGCGGGGTGGTTCGGGGGTATAAGTTGTCCATTTTTGGGCAGGCTATCCCGACCATTACCTATAATTTCAAATTTTAAGGGAGCATGCGAAAGTATCTATCCATCATCCTCATTGCCGTCATCGGAAGCTGCGTCGATCCGTACCGGCCCCCGGAGATATCGGCTCCCAATACGTACCTGGTGGTTGACGGTTTTCTGAACGGGGCTGGCACCAGCACCATCCGGCTATCGCGTACCCAGAACCTGTCGGAATACCAGAAACCGCCCGTGGAAACCAAAGCAACGGTCCGGGTGGAAGCCGAGCAAGGCGGTTCGCAAAACTTTGTGGATAAAGGCGACGGCACCTATACACTGACCGACGGCGGGTTGCAGTTTGGCCAGAAATACCGGTTGCGCATCCGGACCAGCGCCGGGCGCGAATACCTGTCGGACTATGTCGTCATCAAGAAAACGCCGAAGATCGACAGCGTAAGCTGGCGACCGCTGGACGAGGGCTTGCAATTTTACGTGACCACGCACGATCCGACCAACAATACGAAATACTACCGCTGGGACTACGAAGAAACCTGGGAGTATTACTCGGCTTTTTACTCCCACGTCGAATACCTGAACAAAGCCTTTCGGTACCGCCAGGATAATGTCAATCATTGCTGGCGGGGCGGTAAATCGACGGGCATTTTCGTGGGGTCGTCGGTGAAATTAACGTCGGACGTGATCAATCAATATCCGCTGGTTATTGTCTCCCATTCGGCGTCCAACCGCCTGAAAGTCCGGTATAGCCTGCTGGTCAAACAGTACGCCCTGACCGACGAAGCTTACGAATACTGGCAAAACCTGCGAAAGAACACGGAAAGTTTAGGGTCGTTGTTTGATCCGCAGCCGTTTCAGACCATTGGCAATATTCACGGCGTCACGGATCCGAACGAAACCGTGGTGGGCTACCTGAGCGGTTATTCCGTCGAGGAAAAGCGCATTTTTGTCACTGTACAGGAGTTGCCGTCCTGGCGGATCCCAACCGGTTACGAATCCTGCGTGGAAGATACGTTGCCGATAAGACCCACGCGCGAAAAACCGTCGGCGGCCGAAATGGCGGAGGCCGGGATGGAGCCCATTGATGAAATTCTTTCGATGTCGGGTCAGGTGATTGCCTACCGGATGAGTTCGGAGTCCTGCGTCGACTGCCGCACGGTCGGAACCAATGTTAAACCCAGTTTCTGGTAGTCGAAACCGGGGCTTAGTTCTCACGGAAATGATTGGAAGTAAACGATATAACTGGGTCGGGGTGTTGCTGTTGCTGGTGTTCGTTTTCGATGGCTGCGTCGATCTGTACCAGCCCCCGGAAGTATCGGCTCCGAATACGTACCTGGTGGTCGACGGTTTTCTGAACGGGGCCGGCACCAGCACCATCCGGCTGTCGCGCACCCAGAACCTGGCGGAAAACCGGAAACCGCCCGTGGAAACCAACGCGCTGGTGCAGGTGGAAGCCGAGCAAGGCGGTTCGCAAAACTTTGTGGATAAAGGCGACGGCACCTATACGCTGACCGACGGCGGGTTGCAGTTTGGCCAGAACTACCGGTTGCGGATTAAAACCGCCAATGGGCGTAGCTACTTGTCGGACTATGTAACCATTAAACGGACGCCAAAAATCGACAGCCTGACCTGGAAACCGCAACGTGAAGGAGTCCAGTTTTACGTGACCACGCACGATCCGACCAATAGTACGAAATACTACCGCTGGGAATACGAAGAAACCTGGGAATATTATTCGGCTTTTTACTCCCAGTTTGAATACCTGAACCGGGAGTTTGTGTACCGGCCGGAAAATATTAATCATTGCTGGCGAACGGAAAAATCAACGGGTATTTCGGTCGGTTCATCGGTCAAACTGACGCAGGATGTCATCAACCAACTGCCGCTGGTGTTCGTCTCCCATTCGGCCTCCAATCGGCTGAAGGTCCGGTATAGCCTGTTGGTCAAACAGTACGCCCTGACCAACGAAGCGTATGAGTACTGGCTGAATTTGAAAAAGAACACGGAAAGTTTAGGGTCGTTGTTTGATCCGCAGCCGTTTCAGACCATCGGCAATATTCACGGCGTCACGGATCCGAACGAATTCGTGGTGGGGTACCTGAGCGGTTATTCCGTTGAGGAGAAACGCCTTTTCGTCTCTCCCCTGGAATTGCCGTCCTGGCGGGTTCCGACCGGTTATGAAGGCTGCGAAGCCGATACCTTCCTGCTGAATCCCCCGCCGGAGGAGGTGGGAGCCGAGCCCATGGCGGAAGCCGGCTGGCTGCCGATTGATGCGATTATTTCGCCCCAGGGCATCGTTTATGCGTACCGGCTGGGGCCCCCGGACTGCGTTGACTGCCGACTAGTAGGGACCAATGTCAAACCAAGTTTCTGGTAAAAGAAAACGCGCTGCTACACAGCTATGAAGTCGATAAAAAAAATAGTCCTATCCACGGTCGCGGTTTTGCTGACACAGGTCGTTCCCCAAACCGCCTGGGCTCAGCCCGACCCGCAGAACCCGATCCGGCAGCAACTCGATGCCTACCGAAACCGGATGTTGCAGGAAAAGCTTTTTGTGCATACCGATCGCTCGTTTTACGTCGCGGGCGAACTACTCTGGTTCAAGATCAATTACGTGGATGGGACGTTTCATAAACCGCTGTCGCTGAGCAAGGTCGCGTATCTGGAAGTGCTCGATCGCGAAAACCGCCCGGTTTTGCAGGCCAAAGTGGCGCTGGCCGATGGCACGGGCAGCGGCTCGTTGTTTCTGCCCACCACGCTGGCGTCGGGCCATTATCTGGTGCGGGCGTATACGAACTGGATGAAAAATTTCAGCCCGGACTATTTCTTCGAAAAACCGGTCACGATTGTCAATTCGTTCCGGAAACTGGAACTGCCGGTGCAGAAAGATACACTGGCCTACGATGTACAGTTTTTTGCGGAAGGTGGCAACCTGGTCCGCAACCTGCCCGGCAACGTGGCGTTCAAAATTGTTGGTGCTGACGGAAAAGGTATTGACTTGCAGGGTGTTGTTATTGATCAGGCCAATGATACAGTGGCCCGGCTAAAACCGCTCAAATTTGGTATGGGGCGGTTTGCGCTGACCCCCGCCGAAGGCAGACAATACCGGGCGGTGCTGACTGACGGGCGCGGACGGACCTTTACACGACCGCTGCCGACGGTTCAGGCGCAGGGGTACACCATGCAGGTGGAAGAAGCCGGGAACGAGCAGCTTCGGGTGACGGTGAAGGCCAGCACGGATGCAGCCCCGGTTTACCTGTTGACGCACACGCGCCTGGCCGCCATTCGGGCCGATCAGCAGACGCTACGCGATCATACAGCCTCGTTCGTCATCGACAAAAAAGCCCTCGGCGAAGGCATTTCGCACCTGACGGTTTTTGACGCCAACCGAAAACCGGTTTCCGAACGGCTGTATTTCAAACGGCCCCAGCGTCGGCTGGCGATCGATACCAAACAGACCAGCGGGCTTTTATCGACGCGCGAAAAAGCGGTTTTTGAAGTGACGGCGAAGGACGAAACCGGGCAACCCGCCCTGGCGGATCTTTCCGTGGCGGTGTACCGGATCGATTCGCTGCAAATGGCCGAATCCGGCGATATTTCGACCTACCTGATGCTGACGTCCGATTTGCGGGGTGTTGTCGAATCGCCGGACTATTACTTTACGACGACCGGGACCGAGGTGACCGAAGCCACCGACAACCTGATGCTGACGCAGGGCTGGCGCCGGTTTCGGTGGGATACGGTCCTGAATTCCAATTCCATAACGAATGAATACGTACCGGAAGTGAACGGCCATTTTATTCGCGGCAAAGTTGTTCATGGCGAAACCGGCCAGCCGGGCCAGAATATGGGAGCGTACCTGACGGTTCCGGGCAAACACATTCTGTTGTATGGTTCGCGGTCGGATCACGACGGCCGGGTTCAGTTCGAGATGAAGGCGTTTTATGGCCCGAAAGATATTGTAGCGCTCTTAAATCCGAAAGACAGCATCTACCGGCTTGAGTTCCAGAATCCATTTCTGGAGCGGTTTTCGGCCACCCGCCTGCCGGTTTTTGATTTTTCGCCTGCGCAGAAAGAAACGCTGGTGGCACGCAGTGTTCCGATGCAGGCCCAGAACGCGTATTACCGCGAAAACCTGGTCCGGTATCAGTACCCGAAAGTCGATAGTATACCGTTCTACGGAAAACCGGATGAGCAATATCGGCTCGACGATTTTACCCGGTTTCCGGTCATGGAAGAGGTGTTCCGGGAGTATGTGCCGGGCGTGATGGCCCGCAAAAACCGGGATGGGTACCGCATCCGGCTGCTCGATACGCCGCATAAGGAGTTTTTTGCGGACAATCCGCTGGTGCTGCTCGACGGGCTTCCGATTTTCAACATGGACAAGGTGATGACCATCGATCCGCGAAAAGTGCAGCGGCTGGAGGTGGTGACCCGGAAATACATCGTCGGCCCGCTGGTGTTCGACGGCATCATTAGCTTTACGAGCTACAAAGGTGATCTGGCGGGCTACCGGCCCGACGCCAAAGCCCTGCTGGCCGATTACGAAGGCTTGCAGATTCCGCGCGATTTTTACGCCCCGCGTTACGAAACGGCCCAGCAGGCCAACAGCCGTCTGCCCGACCTGCGCACGTTGCTGTACTGGACGCCCGCGCTGAAAACCGATGCGGAGGGGAAAGCCCGGCTTGACTTTTATACCTCCGACGAAGATGGAAAATACCGGGTTGTTGTCAACGGGATTTCCGCCGACGGTCGGGTGGGGAGTCAGCAGAGCACGTTCGAGGTTTCGGGGGTGCTTAAGTGATGTGTACAAAATGTTCGTCTGCCATCTTCAATCAAGGATTCTCTCAGCGAAGGGTGAGGATTTCTAAAACCGCCTTCCCGTATGAACTTTACCAAACTAGTTCCGAACGTGTTTTACGTGGACATCAACGATGGCTTAAAGCTATTTGTGGAGTGCCTTGAGTTCACGATTGAACACGACGAATTGGATACAAATCATCCATTTTGTGTCCTTGGAAAAAATGGGTTACGGATTAACCTGTTTGAAAATGCAGCCTTAGCAAATGAACACAATCCGGAATTCAGGTTAGAAACTGATGATATCGAGGAGGTGTATCAAAAAATAGCCACGACCCATCCTGACTTTCTGCATCCCAACCTGAGTTCAATTACGCTTCGGCCCTGGGGCGCGAAGGAATTCGCGTTGAGGGATACTCAACTGGGGATTGTTATTCAGCAATGGTAGGCTTTCCTCCTCCCTGGTTGAGGTGGTATAACACCTTGATCAGAATCCGGTTACATCAGAGAATGCTGCTCAGTTTTTCCCGCTCCGACCAGTCGATTTTTTCGGAACCGGTATTTTCCAGCAGGTGGTTGATGAAGGTCGCAATCCGGGTCGGAACGTAACCGGCCGCCGTGTTGTCGATCAGGGAGATTTTCCGTTTTACAAATTTCCCAACCAGCGATTTATCCGCCAGTTCGAAAAGAAAATTGGTTTTGGTGATGCTGTTATTGAAAAAATACGGATTGCTGCCGGTAATGTAGTTGATCAGAATCAGTCGCGACGACGATTCCTTGACCACGGCGTGGAGCCGGATTTGCTTCTGGGCGTCGAGGTAAACGCCCAGATCCATTTTTTCTTTCGGAAAAACCGTCTGTAGGTAGTCGTTGGCCGATCGTCGGAACTGCTCCTTGGTTTCGCGTTCTTCTTTCTCCACAAACTCAATTTCGGACATGCTGACCATCGCGGCAATGAAATTCGAGAGGTCGAACACCAGTGAGGGAACGGCCACGGGCGTGATGGTCTTTTTGTAGAAATAGGTTTTCTGGCTTGGTCCTTTTATTTCCTTGATTCCGAAAGCGTTAAAGTAGTGATGCAGGATTTTTCGAAACGTGTCGTCTTCCAGGTTGAAGCCGTTTTCGTAAAAACCGTTATCGACCCAGCCACCGTCGGAAACGATGTATTCATCGTCTTTGTACGAGAGGAAAACCGAAATAAACTTCTGCGTCGTCGTCGTATACGGCGTAATAATTTCCAGGGATTTTCCCCGTTCCTTGAACGTCCAGAGCTGGCCGAAAGCGTTTTTAATGTCGTTGTAGATTTCCTCGAATACCATTACAAAAACAAAACCGTTGAGTTGGGGTCTTTCTGGGTCACGTGCAGCGGCAGGGCATGGGGCAAAACCCGGATCAGCGGAAACTCGTCGTCGCGCAGGTTCAGTCTGGCTTCCTGGCAGAAATAAACCAGGCTGCGGTTGATGTCTTCCACCGTATTGGGTTCCTTTTCACCCGGTTGCAACACCATTTTGTAGGTGACAGCCGCTCCCTGTGCGCTAAAATGATTGAAATGCGGAGTGGTGACGCGCTGGTTCGCGAGCGGAATGGCTTCATCGGCGTTGCGGTGGGCGCAGCCGTCGCTGTGAAACTGAAAAAACGGTTCTTCGCTCAAGTCTTCACACTGTAATTCAAACCGGAAAAAGTCGTGATCGTTGGCTTTTACGCGAACCGCCAGCGTGATTTCTGCATCGAGATCGCAGTGCGACACGATGGCTTTTCCCTCCAGAAAGGGGCTATTTCTGTCTATTTTAACGACATCGACCGTATCCCGGAGCACGTATTTATGCTCCCGCAGCAGTTTCCGATACAGGTCGTATTTGCTTCGAATCGCTGGTACTACTGACATGCCGAACCTGGATTAAAACAAACGATAGCCTTCTTGTGACCCAAACGGAAAAACGCTCCGGTAGGCGATAGATTGCTTCGTTGACGAAAAAAGGTGACAGGTAAGTACGCAAAAGAAATTGAGAAAGCGGAGTATATGAAGAAAATTAATGTGTTTTAGGTCCGTAAACGTATCGTTCGACAACCGCTAAAAAATGAACAGATTTCCGGTTTCGAGTCGAAACCGCTGGTGGAGCTGCTCGCTGGTGGCGGGTCTGCTGGCCGGTTGGCTGAGCCTGGTTTCGGTGGTTGCGCAAACCGCCCAATCCGGCGAATTACGGGTGGAGGTGGTCACGGGAACGCCCGCGAAACCAACGCCCGTACGGGTTCGGTTGACGCAGCTGGGCCGGGTGGTCAGGCAGTTGCCGCCGGAAGCCATCGGCGTCATGTACGGTTTATGGGACCATGCCGACGGGTTTGCCTTTCAACCCGACAGCTCGTTTTACGTCAATGGCCGGTTTCGTCTGAAATTGCCCGCAGGAACCTACCAGCTAACGCTTTCGAAAGGGCCGGAATTTCTCGATCAATACCATCAGGTGGTCGTTACCGCCGGGAAAACGCAGCAAAAGACCTTTCGGCTGACGCGCTGGATCGACATGGCGGCCCGGGGCTGGTATTCGACCGATGGTCACATTCATATCCGGCGTTCCCCGCGCGAAAACCCGCTGCTGATGAGCTGGCTCCAGGCCGAAGATGTGCGGGTGGGCGTGCTGCTCCGCATGGGCGATTTCTGGGAAACCTATTATCCGCAGTATGCCTTTGGCGAACCGGGCGTTTATCAGCAAAATAACTACCTGCTCGTTTCGGGTCAGGAAGACCCCCGAACGCCCGAACTCGGCCACGCTTTGGGCTACGGCGCTTCCGACAAGGTGCGGTTTTCGAAGGAATACTACTATTACGATACGGTTTTTGATCGACTCCACCAGTTGGGCGGCTTAACCGGTTATGCCCACCACGCCGAAACCTTTCACGGCTACCGGGGCCTGACGCTCGACGGGCTGCGGGGCAAAGTGGATGTATTGGAGATTTTACAGTACTGCGTGGACGCCAATCCCTTGCGAACGGCGCATTATTACCATCTGCTGGATCTGGGTTTTCCGGTCACGGCCACGGCGGGCTCGGATTTCCCGTGGTGCGGGCAGGATCACGACCACGGTTCGCCGGAACATTCGGCGCGGATTGGCAACGCCCGGTTTTATGTTTTCACCGAACAACCGCTGACCAGTCAATCGTGGAAGGAAGGTTTAAAAGCCGGTCATACCGTCGTCACGAGCGGGCCAATGCTCGATTTCCGGATCAACAATGCCCGGCCCGGTGACCGATTAAACGTAAAAAAAGGCGAAAAATTAACGATTTCCGTTCAGGCTTTCGGCCATCAGAAACAGGTTCCTTTGGAGCGCATCGAACTGGTGGGACACGGAAAAGTATTAGCCAGCGCCACGAACAACCAGCCGGGGCAGTCGGCCAGTCGGTTGAGTTTGCAACTCGAGGTCGACACCCTGACGCGGGGCATCTGGCTGGCGGCCCGCTGTTTTGCCGGACCACAGCAGGCGGCTCATACTACGCCCATTTACGTAACCGTCGAGGGGGGCGGTTTTCACAATCCAGAAACCGCTGACCGCTACCTGAAGCTGAGTGAAAGCTATTTGCGGGAAATTGAGCAGGAACTGGAAAAGGAACGTGATCAACCAGAATTCCAGTTATGGCACTACAAAAAGGGGCTTAAAACCCGGATTGCCGAAACGCGGGAAGTGATCGGAGAATTGAAGAAGCGGTTTAGACAAGAGCGGTGAGACAAAAGAAAAAAGACTACGCTGGTTTTCGGTAAAACCGGTCTTGCTTCTCTCGTCTCACCGCTCCTGTTTTACTTCTTTTATCGCATCTCGGCCTTCTCAATGCCCCGAATCACCAGCATTCCTTTCGTCCAGCGGGCCAATTCGTTGAGCATGACGTGAGCGGATTTATGGCTGATTTCGTTGGGGGTGAATCCGGACTCTTCGTTGATAAACTGCTCGAAGAACGGAATATTGACGGCTTCGAACAGCGGAACGACTTTCAGAGCAATCAGGTCGGCCTTCAGCGCCGTAGCGGCCCGGGTTCCGGCCGAAATGCCGCCGTAGCTGACAATGCCGGCGGCTTTGTAGCCCCATTCCTGAACCAGGTATTCCAGGGCATTTTTCAGCGGGGCCGGGTAACTATGGTCGTATTCCGCCGTGACAAAAATAAACGCATCGGCCTCTTCAATCCGGGCGCTCCACTGTTTGGTGTGTTCATGCTCGTATTGCTTCAAACGCGGGTGGGCCAGTTCGTTCATGATTGGCAGGTTGATTTCCGCCAGATCCAGCACTTCAACGGCAAAATCACCGTGTTGCCGGGCCAGTTCCGCCATCCAGTTAACGACCAGCGGGCCTTTTCGACTGGGCCGGACGGTCGAGTTAATAATCTTCAGGTTGTACATGATCATTGGGTTACTTGAAATTGCGCTGCGCGATTACAACTCCCCAATATCCTCGTTCCAGACTTCCGGTTTTTGAGCGATAAATTGGTTCATCATGTCGACGCATTCCGGCAGATCGAGGTCGATGACTTCGACGCCGTGTTGTTCCATGAACTCCCGCGCTCCGGCAAAGGTTCGCGATTCGCCCACGATGACCTTCGGAATTTTGAACTGCACGATGGTGCCGGCGCACATGTAACACGGCATGAGCGTGGAATAAATGACGGTCTGGCGGAACGAACCGACGCGCCCGGCGTTGTTGAGGCAATCCATTTCGCCGTGCAGAATCGGGTTGTTTTCCTGCACTCGTTTGTTGTGGCCCGAAGCCACCAGCTTACCGTCCTTCACCAGCGCCGAGCCGATGGGAATACCGCCCTCCGACAGGCTCTTCCGGGCCTGCCGAATGGCTTCCTGCATGAATTCATCGTTCATCATAAAACCGGGTTTCTATAAATCAGCCCACGGTTTAAACCGTGGGCCTGCTATATGGTTAGATTTTTTTAGAAACCGTTTTAACGGTTTGAGGGTCCGCCGGCTTCTTTGCCCACCGCGAAAGCAATGGGCATCAATCAACCGGGGGTACCATTAACGCCGTTTCCGGTCTTTGGGCGCTTTTACGGTTTTGGCGCGTTTGTCACCCGATGATGTGCCGGAACGTCTTTTGGAACGGCTTTCACCATCGTTGTTTTCCCGGCGGGTCAGGCGGTTTTTAAGGGTCAGCTTGACTGCTCCCTTGTCCTCAACCAGCCATAAATCCAGGCTTCGGCGGGCCAGATTGGCTTCTTTCACGCGCACCGTCACGGCGTCACCGAAGGCAAAAATCTTCTTGTTTCGTTTGCCAATCAGCCGGTAATTGTCCTTGTCGAATTCGTAGAAATCGTCCTCCAGATCGGTCATGCGGACCAGCCCTTCGGCGCTGGTTTCGGTGATTTCGACAAAAAAACCGAAGTCGGTTACGCCCGTAATTACGCCCTGGAACGGCTGGTCGCGGTCCATCCGGCTCATAAACTCCACCTGCTTGTACTTGATCGACGCCCGCTCGGCTTCCACGGCCACGCGTTCGCGGTCGGAGGAATGTTTGCACCGGGCTTCGAATTCCTCCCGGTCCACCGATTTGCCGCCGTTGAGGTAATGCTGCAACAGGCGGTGCGCCATCATGTCGGGGTAGCGACGAATCGGCGAGGTAAAGTGCGAATACCGCCGGAAAGCGAGCCCAAAGTGGCCGATGTCTTCGGTGCTGTACCGCGCCTTGGCCATCGTCCGGATGGCGAGCTGTTGCAGGGCATTCTGCTCGGGCTGCCCTTCGAGGCTGTCCATCATCGTGTTGAACGATTTCGACAACTCCTTCTGGTCATCGACCTTGAGCTTGTAGCCAAACCGGTTCGCAAAAACCGCAAAGGTGCGCAGCTTCTCGAAATCCGGCGAATCGTGCACCCGGTAGACCATCACGTTCGGGTGGTCTCCGCGCGACGAACCGTGGACGAACTCGGCGACCCGCTTGTTGGCGAGCAGCATAAATTCCTCGATCAGTTTGTGGGCATCTTTCCGGATTTTCGGATACACCGACAGCGGTACGCCGTTTTCGTCCAGTTTGAATTTCACTTCAACGGTTTCGAAATTAATTGCGCCGTGCCGAAACCGCTCATCGCGTAGTTTGAACGCGAGTTCGTTCAGGAGCCGGAGTTCTTCCAGGTAATCACCCTGTCCGCGATCAACCACGTCCTGCGCTTCCTCGTAGGCAAACCGGCGGTCGGAATGAATAACCGTCCGGCCAAACCATTCCTTTTTGATTTTGGCGTCGGGCGTGAGTTCAAAAACCGCCGAAAAGGTCAGTTTGTCCTCGTTGGGCCGCAGCGAACAGAGGTTGTTCGACAGCTTCTCGGGCAGCATCGGCACCACGCGATCCACCAGATACACCGACGTGCCACGTTTGAAGGCTTCATCTTCCAGTGCCGTGCCCGGCTGAATATAGTGCGTAACATCGGCGATGTGCACCCCGATTTCGTAATGGCCGTTTTCCAGAATCTGAACCGACAGCGCATCGTCGAAATCCTTGGCATCTTCGGGGTCGATCGTGAAGGTGGTGACCCCGCGCAGGTCACGCCGTTTCTGAATTTCCTCGTCCGGTATTTGTTCCGAAATCCGTTCCGATTCCTGTTCGACGGCTGCCGGAAAATGAATCGGCAGGCCGAATTCGGCCAGAATGGCGTGCATCTCGGTGTTATGTTCACCGGCCTGGCCCAACACCGCCGTAACCTCGCCTTCGGGCCGGTGCCGATCGTCGGGGAAGCGGGTCAGCCGGACGATCACTTTGTCACCGTCCCTGGCGTCGCCCAGTTTATCCTTTGGAATGTAAATTTCCTCGTAAATCCGCTTGCTGTCGGGAATCACCTGTCCGTAATTCGGCCAGGTTTCGATGCGGCCCACCAGTTCGGATCGGCCGCGTTCCACAATTTCCGTCACCCGGCCTTCGGTTCGGCGGTTGCGGTTTTGCGAACCGCGCGAAAAACTACCGGCATTCGAAGAGCCACTCAGACGCGTCACTTTCACTTTATCGCCGTCGATGGCACCGTTCAGATCGTCGGTGCTGACGTAAATATCATCGTCACGGTCGCCCGAGCCGGTGCTGACGAATGCAAACCGGGGGTTAACGTGATCGACGGTGCCAACGATGGATCGGTCGGTTTCGTTGTATTGGTAGGTGCCGTCCGGGTGGCGGGTTATAATTCCTTCGTCGGTCAGTTCACCAATCAGGCCGTGGGTCAGCAATTTCGTTTTGCGGTCGTAGACGTCAAAATTTTCGAGGACGTCGGCCTGCGAAAACGATTCCTTGCTGTTTATTTCAAAAAAAGCCGCAATGTCGTTCTTCATTTCGTCGAGAAACGAATGGGCCGACTGAACCGGGCTTTTCCGGTTATGGTGTTCTCTTGGTTTATTTCGATTATTTCTCATGTTTTCTAAATCTGAGTGGATTATTTCGCGGAGTTAAGCAGAGTTTTAAAGAGATACACAGAGGCTCCGCTTAGCTCCTGAAACCTCCGCTTAACTCTGCGAAATCCTCTCTTTGTCTTACTCCAGAAGCGTGATGCGTTGTTCTTCTACGAGCGGAGCGCCGAGCAGCCGGAGGTAAACCTGCACCAGCGTCACGATGGAGGCACGGGCGTATTCGCGCACTTTGGCCATTCCCTGCTTCTGGTAATATACTAAACTCGTTTGGTCGCCTGTCAGTTCGAGGGGTTGGGTGGGCAAATTCAGGACCGCAGCCAGCAAATCGAGCGGAACAAAGTGACGGCTATCGCCAAACCGCCACATTTCCAGGACATCCTGGTGCGGAATGTCCCAGGGTTTGCGCCCCGACAGCCGCAGCGTGGCCGGGAGCTGGTGCTCATGAACCAGCATCCGGCGGCACAAATACGGATAGTCAAACTCCTTGCCGTTATGGGCGCAGAGAATAAGTTCGTTGGTCGGGTATTTTTCAATCAGGTTGATAAACTCGCCGAGCAAAGCCGCTTCGTCGTTATTGGCGAGCGTTTTTACTTTCAAAAAGATATTATCGTCGTCGTCCCAGTATAAACCGCCGATGCCGATGCAGACGATCTTGCCGTATTCGGCGTAGTAGGACGCCCGGTTATCGTACCACTTGGCCGCCGACCAGTTTTCTTCGTTCTGGAAATAACTGATTTTCTGCCCCCACTGCTGCCGGATACGTTCGTCGAGTTCGTTGTACGAAGGGGCACCGGCAACGGTTTTGATGTCAATGAATAAGAGGTTTTTGAGTCGTTTCTTCCAGGATACGGGCATAGCAGTGGGATGACAAAGGTCAGGCGTGTACGATTCCTTCCAGCCCTAATTCCTGGATGGGAATCAGGTTCTGTTCGGTAATGCTGTCGGGCACGAAGATAAACTTTTTGTCAAAAATCTGGTCGCCAATGTAGTAACTGACCCAATATTGATTGTTCAGGTGAAACACATCGGGCATGATGGTTTCGACCACCACATACTCACCCGGTTTCAGTTCGGCAAAATAATGCCGCAGCGTAGACGTGGCTTGCGGCTGTTGCGACTCATCCCGAAAACCGTATCCTTTCGAGGTCACAAACACGTTGCGGATGCCGACCGGGTTCTGATTGATCAGATAAACCTGCCATTCGTACGCATTCAGTTCGGTCAGTTTTCGCGCAATCACGACCTGAACGCCTTCTACCGGCAAAAACGAAATATCTCTCTTCATTCTGTTGTAATACCGTACTGCTGTACCGGGCTTTGAGTTAACTCCATGTCAAATAAATCGGCGAGATGGTGACTGACGCGGTCGGTTACTTCGTCCATGGCCACCTCCCGGCCCAACTCGGCCTGCATCGAGGTCACAGCTTTGTCGGCAATGCCACAAGGCACGATGTGATTAAAATAACTCAAATCCGTGTTAATGTTCAACGCAAAACCGTGCATCGTTACCCAGCGGCTCGCTTTCACGCCCATTGCACAGATTTTGCGCGGACCGCTGCCCCGGTTTTCATCGGTGTTATAACCCAGCCAGACCCCCGTCAGGCCATCGATTCGCCCCGCATCCAGGCCGTAGTCGGCCAGGGTCCGGATGATGGCTTCTTCCAGCAGTCGCATGTAGCGGTGGATGTCCGTAAAAAAATTATCCAGGTCCAGAATCGGGTAGCCCACCAGTTGCCCCGGCCCGTGGTAGGTAATGTCACCGCCCCGGTTAATCTTGTAATACGTAGCCCCAATGGTTTGCAAAAAGGCGTCGTTTGCCAGCAAATGTTCGGGCTGGCCGCTCTTGCCCAGCGTATAAACGTGCGGATGCTGACAGAATAACAGGTAGTTGGCGGTTGGAAGCTGCTCGTCGGCCGGCCGGTTTCGGTTCGAAATTTTGGTAGCGACCACACCGGCCAGCAGGCGCTCCTGATAATCCCAGGCCGATTGATAATCAACGAGTCCCAGGTGCTGTATTTCAACCTGTTTAGTGCAATGGTGGTTCATTTTTATAACATCCTTACGGGAAAAACACCAAATGTTGTCTGTTTCGTTCGTATCCGTTCCGGCGGTTTTGCGTCTAAGTTCTAAAAAAGACGATGGCACAACATAACGAGACGGGAAAACAGGGCGAAGACGAAGCCGTTCGGTACCTGGTACAGAAAGGGTACGAAATTCGGGAGCGCAATTACCGGCACCAGCATGCCGAAATCGATCTGGTGGCGCAGAAAGGGAAACTGCTCATTTTTGTGGAAGTTAAAACCCGCAGCAACACCCGCTTTGGCCAGCCCGAGGAGTTTGTAACCTACGCCAAGGCGCGGCTGGTGATGAAAGCCGCCGAACAGTATATTTTCGCCAAAGACTGGCCCTACGATGTTCGTTTCGACATCGTTGCCGTTACGGTATCACCCGAAAGCGTAACGATCCGGCATATCGAAGATGCCTTTTACTAATTTTGTTTCCCACGAAAAAAACGGTAGCTTCGGGAACAGAATTGAGTGATTCATTCAGAAAAACAGTATGCGTTTCCTCGTGCTGCTGATGGCGTTGACCATCAGCACGGCTTATTGTTTTCCGACCCATCCGAAACGAGCGACCTATCGCCCCCGGGTGTATACGGTCGAGCAGTTGCGAAGCGACTTTATGGTGCTTCGGAAGACGCTGGAAGAGCGCCATCCGAGTTTGTACCGGTATGCCTCGCGGGAGGAAATGAACCGGAATTTTGATGCGGTTTTCCGGCAGCTTTACCGCCCGATGACCGAAGTGGAATACCGCGAACTGCTCCGTCCCCTGATCGTCCAGATTCGCTGCGGCCATACCGATGTGCAGGAGTCGCTCACCTCCAGCCGGTCGACCCGAAAACCGCAACCGGAATGGCTCCCGTTTGATATTATCATCCAGAACGATCGGATGTTTATCGGACGAAACCGCAGCACGGATTCTACGCTGGTTTGCGGCACAGAAGTTCTGAAATTAGGCAATTATCCCGTCAAAGAAGTGATTCAGGCCGCCCGCGACCGCTGGCCCTCCGACGGGTATAACCAGACTTTCAAGACCTACTTTCTGGAATTATACCACCTGGAAGAAACCTACTGGCGGCATTTTCAGGGCCGTTCACCCTGGACGCTGACCGTGCGCGACACGACCGCGGCCGAGCGCATCACCACCGTTCGCCGTCGTCCTGTCAGTTCGGGTGATATTCCAACGACCACAACCCCCACCACCGTTAAACGGAATAAGAAAAACCGGCATAAAACCGAGGTGTCTTTTGATGAGGATGCGAAGCTTCAACTGATTCGTTCGCTGCATTTTCTGAACAGCGATTCGACCGCGGCCATGCTCATTATCAATAGTTTCGGATATGACCGCTACGCGTCGTTTCACCGGGAGGTTTTCGAGACGCTGGAAAAACGGAAAGTGCAGGATCTGGTGATCGACCTGCGGCAAAATACCGGCGGCAATGCCGAAATTGGCTCGGATCTGATGTCGTACCTGATGAAATCGGACTTCCGGCAGGTCGATCGGGCCGAATGCCGCGTGCGTCGACCCAACTCCTGTTCGTATTTCGACCGGAAAGAGAAACGCGTTTTGCGGCAGAATTTCCGGTTTATGAAAGCGGAAGGAGGGCGGTATCAGTTTGGCAAATCGAACGTTGGCTGGAACAAACCGGCGTCGGACCACCGCTTCAGCGGCAAAATCTACATTCTGACCAGCGGCCGGACGTTCTCGGCGGCTTCCATTTTCACGGCCAGCCTGAAAGCCCAGCGGCCCGTAACGGTGATCGGGCAGGAAACGGGCGGGGGCGAAGCGGGTTGCAACGGCGGCATCATTCAGACGATGACATTACCCGAAACACGGCTGCGGGTGCGGTTCCCGGTTTTCTGGATTGCCACGGCCAGCCGGAACCCCGATCAGGGCCGGGGCGTCATGCCTGATTATCCGATTGATTACACCGTGCAGGACCGGATCAAACAGCGTGACCGGGATCTGGAAAAAGCCCTCGAACTGATTCAGGAAGGCAAGCGAAAGATGACCGTGCGCTAAATCAATAGGCATTCATAATCAAAAAACCGCCCCGGAACGGGGCGGTTTTTTGATTATCGCCGTGGCTGCGGTTGTTAGAGCTTGACGGAATATTTCTGCGGATACGTTTTGGCTTTGAACTGATCAAACGGTTCTTTGCTGTAATGATCTCCGCCGATGAATGTAATGATCTGATGAAATTCCGGGGCTTTGATGTAGCCGGGAATGGGCTGGATAGCCTGAAATTTTTCGTTCATAAACACCACCGTCGGGTAGCTGAGCTGATTGCGCAATAAGGCAGCCGCCAGCTGGTGATAGCCCCGGCTTCCCTGCGCGACGTACACAAATTTATCTTTTCCGAGCACGATGTCCTCTTTCTGTTCGGCGTTCAGCTTCACAGCATAATAGTTCTTGCTGATGTAATCAACCACCGAAGGATCCGTAAACGTTTCCCGGTCCATGACCTTACACCAGCCACACCAGTCGGTATACACGTCGATAAACACCTTCTTCGGTTTTTTCTGATTTTGCGCAAAGGCTTCTTCAATGGTCATCCACTTGATTTTGCCCGTTTCTTTGGGAACTGTCTGGGGGCGAAACGAGATCAGCGTGACCGCAATCAGCAGCGTGGCGACGATAAACGTGAATAATTTCATGATCGGATCATTTGGGCGAAACGGATTTCGCGAATGGGAATGCCAACAATATAACGAATAGTACTGCCGGAACCATATGCCGGGGCGCTAAGTTCCTGTTCCCTGTTTTGACTCGAAAACCGCCGAAGGGTAACAGGCTCAAGCCAAAAAACGATAGTAACGTACCAACTTTCGCTCTTAAAAGGGATTTTGGTCGTCGTGGAGATCCCTGACGGCTCCGAAACCGGCGCCATCCCGGAAAACCGGGTCCTTGCCAAGATCGGCCGCCCGCATCAGCTTGTCACTGCCAAACCGTTCTTTTACGTCATACAGGGTTTTTCGTAGGGCGTTTTTGCGGACAGGGTCCTCAAATAAAGGAATGGCAACAGCCTGGGCGGGTATAAACCGGAAAACCCTGACGCTAAGGCTGCGAATCGATCGGTTCAGAACCGGTTCGCCCGGATGGGTGCGCTGAAACTGCTCGAAACGCTGCCGGATGAGGTGATAAAGCGCCCGGCTGTCCTGCTTCGGTTCCGGCAGTTTGATCTCGTCGCCGTAGTGCCGGCCATCGCGGTATCGGCAGGCAAACACAACGACCTGGCAGAAAACCGCCTGTCTTACCATCCGGCGCTCGAGCGTCAGGCAAAGCGATTGCAGCTGTTCGTCTAGCCGTTCGGCAGATTCGCGCTGGTTGGCGGCCATTGTCCGCGTGGCTTGCAGGCTTTGATAAACGCCCGTGTCCAGCGCCATTTCATCGCCAAAATTGAGCCGCAGGTGCCAGTGCCAGCCGATGATGCTTTTGCAAACCGCCCGCAGCCGTTCCGGCGATGCATACCGCAGCTCCAGGGGCGTCAGGATACCCTGCTCTTCCAGCCGTCGGGCCATGCGGTGGCCCATACCGGGCAAGTCGGTCAATGTTAACCTTTTTAACACATCGTCGATGGTCTCGGGCGTGATCACAACCAGACCGTCGGGCGTATACAAATCCGCGCCCAGTTTGGCCAGTAAAGCGTTGGGGGCAATGCCGATGCTGCACCGCAACCAGTCGCCGACTTTCGTCCGAATATCGCTCTTGATCTGCCGGGCCACTTCCTTGCCATCGCCTGGTTGGCACCGGGTCAGATCGACCACGGCTTCATCGATGCTTTTCGGTACCACATCGGGCGTAAACTGGCGCAGGACCGTGATGATTGCCACGTGAAATTCGCGGTACCGTTCGACGTTGGTTTCCACCGGAATCAGTTCCGGACAAAGCCGGAGGGCTTCATCGAGTCGCATGCCAGCCCGAATGCCCCGGTTTTGGGCTTCGATGGAGGGCGCGATCACACTGCTGTTTTTACCGGTATGAATACAAACCGCCACCGGGCGATCGCGCAGCGTATGGTTTACCTGTTGCTCGCAACTGGCATAAAAACTATTCATAGCGACGAATAAAACCGCCGGTTCCGCTGAATCTCCCCACATTCTCTTCGTATTTTCAGGTTGTGTATAATATTATTCTGGCAGGTTTCGTCGGATTTGTTATTTTATTTAGTAAATTTGATCACAATATATAATAGTTGTATTATACAAGTCAATAACTATATCATGCTGAACGAACTGGGGAAATCGTTTGAGGAGGGTTTGGAGCCGATTCAGGAGCGGCTGCGGCAGGTGTTCGATGCGCTGGAAATCAGCATTTACCAGGCCGCGAAAGACCTGGGCGAGAATTCGTCCAAGTTTTACAACATTCTGAATGGACGTGCCAAACCATCGTATGATACCATCATGCGATTATTGGAACAGTATCCGCAGGTCCGGGCGGATTTCCTGCTGCGGGGTCAGAAACCCGTACTGGATGAGCCGGAACAGAATGGCAAAATTATCGAACTGGAAGTCCGGTATACCGATCTTCCGTTCGTCCCGACGCGCTTCTACGCCAGTTTTATCGAGACGTACATTGAGGGAATCAGCATGGCGCAGATGGAGACCTACCGCGTACCGACCAATCTGATTGGCAATCATAAGGACCCCGTCGTGATTGAGGTTTCCGGTAACAGTATGAGTCCGCAACTGGCCAACGGCGCGAAAGTGCTGGCCATTCTGGTGGACCCGACCAACTGGGAGTATCAGTCGGGCGGTATTTTCGCCGTGATTTACCGTGATTTCTTTGTGGTAAAACGGATCAAAGACAACGAACTGCTCACCAAGCAACGGCTGACTCTCCATTCCGACAACCCGAACGGTGGCAGCGTGACGGTTCCGCTGAAAGACATTCGCGGCATCTGGAAAATTGTGCGCGTGATCGATTCGCCGGTGGAATAAGGGGTGGCCAGCCGGAAAACCGGTCACGGATTATCACCTGTAAAAGCGAGATGAGTTGGCTGACGCAGTCTATTTCTGCCCAGCCAATTCATCTCGCTTAATTCATAACTCCGCCTTTTAATACCGGATCGACCAGTAGGGGTTCTCCTGGGCTTTCATACTGGTCTGAATATGGTCTTTGATGATCTTGTCGTAGTCGGCGGTTTTGATCTTCTTGCCTTTTATTTTTTTGTTGGCGGTTAACTCTTTCGACACGTCCTTCATTTCGATTTTAACGGCCGTTACGACGGCATCACCGTCGTTCAGATCCAGTTCCAGAATTAAACCGGGTAGGCCGAAATACTGCTCGGGACCCGCCGAAACCGGAATGTCCTGCGCAAACCAGGCCACCACTTTTTGTTGCTTGATGGGGTCTTCGGTTTCGGCCTTCATGCAAATGTGACCGGCAATGTCTTTCAACTGGTTCAGAATCTTCCACTTCGGCGTTTGCAGCGAGTCGTCGATCAGGTACGTCCGCCCCAACATTTCGATGACATCCGATTTGGTTTCCTGTTTAAAATCCCGGCGGATGATGTAATCGCTGTTTCGGTACGACCACTGCCCGTTGTCGCTCCGCCAGTATTCCTCTGCGTTGGTATAAAGGCTCTGGTCTTCATTAAAATACAGCACCATTTGCGTCGGCTTACTGCTGTAGTTCTTGTTGGTGGCCTTCATCCGTTCCTTCTGATCCAGACTCAGAAACGTCATTCGGGACATAATTTTTACATAATCCTGCGTACGATCGTACGTAACCATCCCTTCCATTTTTTGCGCTACAGCCTGAATGCCAATCGTTGCGAAAAGAAGGAGTAAGAGCTTTTTCATCATCATTGTTAGGGATCAATAAATGTAGTTATTCTGCCGCATTTGCGATTTCAGGCCGCGGAGGTTATACGAAAAGGAGAGCATAAAATACCGCGCCAGGGTCTGAACCCGTTCGGTTTGTACGTAGTTTTGATAAGCCTGTTGCGTAATGCCCCGGTTTTTGTTGAACACGTCGTAGGCCGTCAGCCGCACCTCCGCTTTGTTGTCTTTCAGGAAGAGTTTGTAAATGGCCAGGTTCAGAATTGGCAACTCCTGCCGGAAGTCAAACTTCGGATTCTTGTAAATCATATAGCTCATCCGCCCGTTAAAGAAAATACCCTTTGGCAACTGGACGTTCAGGTTACCGCCGTAGTTGTAATTGTAAATCTTCAGATTTTGCGCTGTATTAACCGAATACTTTGTATCAGTGATTCCAAAGTTAAAGGTCGGGTAGAACGTAAACTTCTCACTGGGCGTCAAATCCAGGCTAACCCAGGCGTTGTAGTTGTTGCTGTTGGTCTGGTTCCGAACCCCATTGATGTAGGCCGGGAATTTATTGAGATTCGTGTAAAAATTCGTGTTCAAAACCGCCTTCGTCTTTTTCAGCGGAAAACTGAAATAAATACTCCCGCCCTTGCTGGTTCCGCCACTGATGTTTTCCGGACGGGTTGTGGTAATTAGTAACGAGTCAATCGTCTGATTATAAACAATCTGGTTGATGTTATAACCGTAGTTTACATTGATAAACACGTTGACGAAACTACCCGGATCAAAGACCCCGAAACCGGCGCTGGCCCGGTGGGTGAGGGCCGGTAACAGATTAGGGTTTCCTTCCCGAATAAACCGGGGGTTGCTGTTATCGACGACCGGCTGCAAATCGCTGGTCTGGGGTTGATTGACGTTGACGTTATAACCGGCATTGAACCGCTTATTCTTCTTGTTGTAATTCAGGCTGACGTTAGGAACGACAGAGAAGAAACTCCGGTCGACACTGGTCACGCTGGAAGACGTTTGATCCGATGAAAATTGCCCGGTCTGGCGAAACCACAAAGCGGCCAGACCTCCCGACACGTTGAAGCCCTTATCGGAATACCGGATTAACGAACCAACCCGGTTGTAGGTAAAATCATTGGTGTAATACCGGCTGAGGGTGTTGTTCCGAACCGATCCTTGATCACCCACGTCGAACACATCGCGATCGACTTTGTCGTTCCGGAAGCTGATGTTGTAGAAGGTTTCCCAAAAAGTGGTTTTCGACAGCGGTTCGATGTAATCCAGGCTGGACTTGATTTCGGTCCGTAAACTGTTGGTGACGTTATCCTGATTGATGCGAATCACCAGCGGATTACCGGTGGCGGTGGTGTCGTTAAAATACGTGTTGGTCGAGCGCTGCTGGGCCGAACCGTCCGTATCGTTCAGGTTATAGGCCAGGCTGGCGGCAAAATTGCGTCCTTTTTTCCGGAACGAATGCCGGAAAATGGCCGTCGTAGCTAGTTGCAACCCGTTGAACTGGTTGCGGTTATCGAATAGCGTCTGGCTGGTCCGGGTTTGCAGATTAGCGCCCTGAAAGAAATTCTGATCGCTGAACAGGGTGGTGTTCCCGTTGTTGGCGCGTAAGTTACCAATAAGAACCAGCGTATTCAGGGAGTCGAGTTTTTGCTCAAACCGGGCGCTGCCCCGGTGGTTACGGGTCAGGCTGCCCTGGCTTTTGTGATCCGTGTTCAAAAAGGAGCTGTTGGGCAGAAAGGTTTCTTTATCCAGATCGGAGTTCAGTGTCAAACCGCTCTGGTTGTAGAAATAGTTGGAACTGAGCTTGGTCTTCTTCGTATCGTAATTATAGTTGGCACCACCGGCGTAGTTACGAGAAAAACCGCGGTTGTTGCTGCTCCCGCCCGTGATCGGAACGCCCATGCCATCGTCACCGCCGAAGAAGTATACCCCCCCGCTGTAGAATCCGAAATCACCCTGATCTTCCCAGTTGAACGACTGGCTCCCCCGGAAATCCTGGTAATCGTCGAACGACAGACCGGTCTGGTTGATGTTGTTGCCGAACCCCAGCACCGACATCTGTTCTTTGGTATTAAACCGGTTGTAATTGCCCCGCAACTGAAACCGGTCTTTGGTGCCGGCGCCCGCCGTCACTTTCCCAAAACCGCCTTTGCGATGGCTTTCTTTCAACTCCAGATTGACGGCTTTCTCCCGTTTGCCGTCGTCGATGCCTGTGGTTTTGGCCGCTTCGGTTTTATCGTTAAATACCTGCACCTTCGAAATGGCGTCGGCGGGCAGGTTTTTGGTCGCCAGTTTCGGATCCGAACCGAAGAAGGTCTTGCCATCCACGGTCACTTTCTTGACATCCTCGCCCTGTGCTTTGATGTTTCCGTCCTGATCGACCTGCATCCCCGGCAGTTTCCGCAGCAGTTCCTCCACCGTCGAGCCGGGCGGCACCTTGAACGAACTGGCGTTATACTCCACCGTGTCGCCCCGGATGGTGAGTGGCGCCCGGGCGGTTTTGATGACCACCTCCAGCAATTCTTTCTGAATGGGTTTTATCGGCAACACGCCCAGATCGGTCAATTCACCGTCGCCGGGTGTCACATCCTTTTGCAGCGGCAGAAAACCGACGTACGATACCTTCAGGATATACGGAGCGCGTCGCACGTTGCGGAATTCAAAACCGCCTTTGTCGTTTGTGCGTCCGAAATTGACCAGCGCCGAATCTTTGGGCGTCAGCAACATGACGGTAGCGCCCGGCATCGGGGTCTGGGTGGTATCCGTAATCGAACCGCGAATGGTGATGCGACCGGGTTGTTGGGCAAAAACCGTACAGCACGCCAGCAGCAAGAACAGCAGGAGAGATTTTTTCATGGAGTAAGGAACAATTGACAATGACGAGTAAGGCTCAGCAAGTTGGAAAGAATTAACATCCGTTGCTGAAAGTTAACATTTTTTAATAGTTTAAACTATATAAATAGTTAAAAAATTATTTTTATAGTTACGCTGATGGATTAATACATGATAAACCCTTCTTGGAAATGCAGGAAAGACAATGGGAATCAAAAAGATGTTGCACCGATCATGGGCAAAACGGCGAAAATATACTTAGTGATATACCGTTCGTCATAATAATTGATCGACCCGCACCAGCCGGTATTTTTTCTGCTGCAAATGCGTCAGCAAGTCGTCCAGGTGGTCGTACAATTTATCGGTTCGGGCGGGGTGCGTACCGATGTGCAGGAGCAAGATAAAACCGTTCAAACCGGCGGATTTGCGTTGTTCATACGCGTAGATGGATTGCAGAATGACCCGGCTGCTGCAGTAATTTTTGAGATCGGGGGTGGTATAATCCGCGTGGCTGAGGGTGCCGGGCGTGAAGTTAATGAGTTGTAAACCGGCCTTTCGGGTCCAGGCGGCAATGGTGTCGTTGTACCATTCGTAAGGGGGCAGGAAAAACCGGGCGTCGGCGGACTGAATCCCGAACCGTTGCATTGCCCGGTAATTCTGCGTCAGATCATCCTGAAACCGGGTTTGGCTCACCAGCAAACTATCGCGTTTGGTCCAGTCGCAATACAGCAAATGTTCGTCGGAATGGGCACCCAGGTAATGCCCGTCTTGTTTCAGCGACCGGATGAGGTTCTGGAAAACCGGGTTGCGGTAAAACCGCCCGGTCAGGAAGAACGAAGCCGGAACCCGGTGGCGTCGCAAGGTCTGCCGGATTTTCTCCCCGCCCCCGGCGTATTCATCGCCCGTAAAAACAAGGGCCAGTTGCCGGATCGTCGTATCGCCCCGGATAATAGCCCCCTGATTGAAAAGATTTTTTTGCGGATTTGCGAAACCGCGTGCAACGCCGGGAATGGGAACTGCATCTTTCAGGCAGTTATCGATTTTCTGGGGAACGAACCAGGTCTGAAGCAACCACCAAACGATCAACATAGCGGGGCACCATTACTTTCCAAAATACCGTATCATGAATTTAGTGAACACTTGGGCTACCCGGACCCCTATGGCCACGCCGTTGACCACTTACACCGTCGAAATGGAACAAACCGGTTTGTCCGGTTGGATCAGCTACCGCGAGCCGCTGCTGACCCTGCGGTTTGCCTACGAACGCATGCTGACGTCGATCTATATTTTCGTGCCGGGCGATGAGCAATGGTCGGCCTATTGCCGGAGTTCCCGAGCCCAAACCGCAGCCCTGCGCCGAAGCGAAATCATCCATCGTATTGCCGCCGAACTCCGCAACCAGCAAGCCCCATCGATGGTGCAAATTAACGATTTTGGAATTGAAGTGATGTTTTGAAGTACGCTGCTACTGAAAGAGTGTTGAACAGAAAATGGTGCGCATTGCTATCATCAGGGAGCCGGTTTTACCGCCGTCTTTTTTTCTTGCTTTTGCCCGATGAGGCCCGGGCCGCCGGTTTTTTCCGGCTCGTTGATTTCTTCCGAACGGTTGCTTTCCGGGATGAGGCTTTCTTTTTCCCTTTTACAACCTTTTTAACAACTTTCGCTTTCGCCGGAGGGGCAATAGTAGCGGTTACGGCGGTTTCACCTTCTTTAGACGCCAGCAGATAAATCAGTGAGGCCGTGCCGTCCATCGTCGGTTCGTTGGTGCTGTAGTCGCCAAAATCGTCGTGGTATACCACCAGATCGCTCTGAAACTCGGCGTATTCGTCGGGCTCCTTCAGTTCGATCCCGATCAGGCTCTTATAAATTTTGCCATACACCGGCCCATCGACCAAACCGCCGTCGATCGGATACTTCTTCAGGTACGTAAAGGCCGAGTGCGGATCCGCGGGCGTGTCGGCTCCGGCGGGTAAACCGTACACAAAACTGGTTCCCCACGGATTGCAGCCAAACAACCAGTCGAAGCAGGCCTGTTCGAGGGCCAGATACCGGTTGTCGCCGGTCAGCTTGCGGTACCAGTAGCACTGAATCGCAAAGGAGGTCGTCAGGTTGTTGCTGCACCAGATGAACGGAATACCCCGGTAAAACGCGTTACGCTGCGCTTTCTGCCAGATTTTTTCGATACCGCTCCGGTAAAAACCGATAATGTGCTGCCGACGGGCATCAGGCAGTCGCTTGGCCACTTCAAAATGGCCGATGTTAATGAACGGGTACCACTGGTAGTGCCGGGCGGTATCCGCTCCGAACCAGGGCGTCTCCGGTTCAATCAGGCCGTAGGCATAGGCGCTGTTGAGGTAATCGGCGGCTTTGTACCCCTGAACCCGGGCGGCATTGTACATCTCCACGGCCGCCAGTTCCATGTCGTCGACGTAATTGTCTTCTTCGTAAAAATAGGGAGATCGGCCCGGGGCGGTCTGGCAAACGCCCGGTTTTTGCAACCCCAGCGTATAGGCGGTTTGGGCCCGTTGCCATAGGTTGTCGGCATAATCCGGATCGCGCCGGCGGAGGACCTGAAAGCCCAGCGCAAACGCACTGCTAAACTTACCGGCGGTGGAAGCCACACCGGTCGTCCGGTTTTTATGCTTGAAAAGGCCCTGCGGTTTTCCGGAGGCAAAGTACACCGGGCGTTCGTAGCCTTTTCCGTAGGCCGAATCCAGCTTGGGAATGCGCAGGCCGGAATGGTCCCGATCGTCGGCCAACTGGTTGAACATCCAGTCGTCCTTGGGGTGCATTTTCAGCAGCCAGTCGAGGCCCCAGCGGGCTTCGTCCAGCACATCTGCCTGTCTGTTGGCCCCTTCCAGCCCGTTGGCCTGATGTTTATCACCGAATACATTCGGGAAATCGCGGAAAGCGGCCAACAAATGGTACGTCGCATTGGCCGACGTCGGGACGTATTGCAGGTAATCGGAGGCATCGTGCCAGCCGCCCGACACGTCGATGTGCGTACTGTCGGGCATGGGGCCGTACATCGTATAGCCGTCGTGCGTATGGCAGGAGTCTTTCAGAAACGGATTATAGCCGCTGCGCTGCTGGCGCATGTACCGCAGGCAGAAATCAGCGGTTCCGTCGTACACGTTGTCCGCAATCCGAAACTCCGGCGATTGCAGGGTACCGGTTTTGAGATAATAGGAACCCGGTTTGCGAACGCCCGAAAAATCAAGACGGTAAGTTTGAATAAATGGGCCGTAGGTGCCAAAATCTTTCCCCACGGCGTTTTCATAAACAACTTTCCCGGTGGCCGCATCGACAACCTGAAAAACCGCCCCGGGCGGTTCGTCGGTTTTCCCGGCCCAGACGGCTACTTTGGTGCCCTCCGGTCGGTAGCCCAGGTAGTTAATTCGGATCCAGGCCTGCTCACCATCCATCGATCGGAATGCGGCAATGCCTAGCAATACTCCAAGCAGCAAAAACAATTTCCTCATCGCTAGGCAATTTACAATTTTTACCGTTTGCCGACGACGGGATTCCAAAATGAAACAAACCCATCCCCGACTTTTATTCAAAAGCGTCCGGAATGGGTTTTTGGAGGGATATAGTATCTAACTGGTAACGCAACAAAAAAATAAAGGGACATCAATAACGCCGTTCGAGCATTTCAAGAATTCGTAGCCACGGCATCCCACTGCGAATAAATTGGTCCAGCGGAATCTCGGAAAGCAAATTGTAACGCTTTTCCAGATTTTCTCGTTCTTCGACGGGTTGCCCCTTCTTGGAGGAGTGTTGGCGATAAATTTCATCGCCCATCATGCTGGAGAGGAGGTAGTAACGATTGTATTGCATGAGGTTTACTTAAACTTTACAGTGACACAAAGTTACGCTACAAATGGACGTACTCCAACCCGTTCAAACAGATTCTTAGGGTCAACCCACTCCATATCAGGGAGAAACGTGTTGGTTAACCGACTTGGACGGTAACAATGCCGTTTATACCGCTGGGGAGATATACTTAATAGACGCAACTTAACTCCAAAAGTCACTTTCCGATTTTTTTTGTTAGTTTGTGGTTAGCCGCTCACCACCCGAATAACTCCGTAAACTGCCGTCGTACATGGCATCGGCCGATACCGGCCCCAGCGCAAACTGTCCTTTCGAAACCACCCGTACGAGGTAATAGAAGGTTTTCATCGCATGGCCCGCCGAGGTGAAAAAATGAATTCGATCATCACGGACATCGAAATGCTCGGGCGTCGATGCGTTTTTGATCCACGGCATTTCGCGCGGTTCGGTCAGGCGCGGGTTTTCGATCTCAAAACCGGCGGGCAGCATATCCGTCACAACCACGTTGTTGACCGGAATCCCGGTTTCGCTCGCCAGGGTGATGCGGACAACTACCAGATCATTCTGCCTGAACGATGTCATCGGCGCACCGTCGCGGTTGAGAAACTCCCGGCGAACCTGCAAACCGGCATCTTCTTCCGTGTACTGGCCCGTGGCGCTCAGCCCTTCCGTCTGGGCAAACCAGTACAGACTGCCGCTGCCCTGCGTCGTCAACTTTAGCGTCCGGTTGGCGATACCGGTTGTCAGGCTTAGGTTCTGGCCGGTCAATTGACCAACGGTTTTCCCGTCCGCCGTCACGGTGGCCGTGGCCGTCGAGGTGGCGGCTTTTTTGGCGATCTTGCCCAGCGCCAATACCGCAAAAACCGACTCCTGGGTGTTCAGGTACGAACTGGTGTTGAGTGCCTGTGACAGTTGCCGGGCCAGCGCGGGGATCTGTAAATTATCCGGATCGGTTTCCAGCAGGGTATTCAGCACCAATGCCAGGTTGCGAATGGGCGAGGCATAACTCCCGCCCGATTGCCGCCGGTTGGTCGTATTCGTGAATTTTTTCGGCAACAGGACTTCATAACTGCGGGTGTCGCCGGTCAGGGAAAACGCCGACGCCAGCAGATACCGACTGTCGGAAGTAAACATTGTTTCGTTTGGACGCAGGGCCGCCGTTTTGTAATAATTCATCGCCGGGCGGTTTGGCTGACCACCCAATGCCAGCGCATACAGACCGTACAGATGCTGCCGGCTGATAATCTTCCGCACCGAGTTCCCGGTTTCCTGGTACACAATTTCATCCTCCGTGGCGGGACTGCTCGTCCGGACGGTTAACCGGTCGAGGGCTTTGCCGTAGACCGACGGACTGACTTCAAAACCGGCACGACGGGCTTCGGTCAGGAAATGCACCGCATAGGCCGAGGCCCAGCCGTCTTCCGTCGGCGAACCGGGCCACATGCTGAAACCGCCGTCGGCCAGTTGCATCGATTCCACGCGCCGGATCGCGGCCTGAACGGTATAGGTCGGATTCAGGTCGCTTTCGCCGGAGCGGACAAAATACGTACCCGGTTTTCCCATCGTCTTGAGTACTTCGGCAAAATACAACTGTGGGAACGCCTTGGAAATGGTTTGCTCCATGCAGCCGTACGGGTAGCCGAGCAGATACGACAGTTCCTTGCTTAACTGAATCATCGGCGAGCGGCTCACCAGGAGCTGAGTCCGCACGGTGCCGGGAATGAATGCATTCGTCAGGTCGATGGTTTGCGTTTGATTGGCGGCCACTACGCCCGACTGGGCGGTTTTCAGCAGCGAGGTCGCCGGTCGAACCGTCAGGTCGATGCTTTCGCTGAACGTTTCGTTCAACCCTTTCACCAGTACCGTCATATTTCCCGTTCCAATGGCGGTTTTGGCTTTCACGTTAAAGGTTGCGCGGGCTTCCTGCCCCGGTTGGATGGAGAGTTGCTGGGTGGTGCTTCCGCTGGCGAGTAACGCGCCACTTAGTTTCAGCGAAGCCGTGACCGTTGCCGGTTTTTTGGTTGTGTTGCTGATCGTAACCGGCAGGTTCAGTTCGTCGTCCGGGCTCAGAAACCGGGGGGCGCCGGTGCTGATCACGAGCGGATCGGCCACTTTCATGTTCCTGGTTGCCGAACCAAACGCCTTGTCTTTGTAGGCGACGGCCATCACCCGCAAATCGCCCGAAAACTGCGGAATCGCCACGTCGAAACTGGCATTTCCGCTGCCGTCGGCTTTCAGAACCCCGCTCCATAACGCAACCAGTTTTACCCGCCCGTTGCTCAACGGATTGATGCGCTTGCCCAGATTGTAGCCGTCACCGCCAAACGACGAGCTTCCGGCAATGGTCAGTTCGGGGAACAGGAACGAATACAAATCGTGGCTGTTGACTTCCAAAGCGCGTTTCTGGTAAAAATACCCGTGAATATCGGGTGTCTGGTAATTCTTTAGTTGGAGAATTCCTTCATCGACCACAGCCACCGTCAGTTCGGCATTCGGTTTAGTTTTGATCGAAATATGCTGCTTGGTTTTGGAGCGCGACTGGGCCTGGGCGGTAATCTCTACCGGGAGCTTCGTGTCCGGGTCCTGCACGTGGATCGGGGCAAAACCGTGGGCGACCATCAGCGGCAGGTTCGACCCATCGACGGGCCGGATGAGCGTCGCCGTGACGTATATCGTCGGCAAATAGGCCTCTTTCAGGCTGAAGGTCAGCTCGGCGGCTTTCTGGTCGGTTTCCAGCACCTGCGTTTCCAGCACCTGGTTCCGTTCCAGGGTCACCAGCAATTTTCCCTCAAACGGCGTTTTGAACAGCACTTTCGCCTTATCGCCTACCTGGTATTGTTCTTTGTCAAACTCCATCAGCACCTGGCCTTCCGTGCTGACTTCAAACGATGAACTTTGCGTAGTTCCAAAGCCGTAGGCGTAGTACGAAACCGCTGTGTATGCGGCCGACCGATCGCCCGATCGGTCCGTTCGCCGGATGCGGATTTCATATTCGCCCGAAACCGTCGGTACGTAACTGAACCCGGCCTTTCCGTCGCCAAACGTCAAATTATTCGTGTAAACGACTTTTTCGCGTTTCTTCGAGACATACCGCAATTGGTCATATTGCTTTTCGATCACGGTCTGGTACTCAAACCGCACCACTTCGGCCTGGGCCGTGGCTCCTTTCTGCAAGTTGCCGTTCCGGTCCACGGCCACCACTTCCACCGGCAGCGGGGCGTTGGTTCCGACGTACGAATCGGCCAGTTTAATTCCGAAAAACGTTTCCTGCGTGAACACATTGAACCGGTTTAAGCGGTTGACCGGGCGGCTGTTTTCGTCGAAAACCGTCACGAACAGATTGCCTTCCAGCACGCCGATGTCGCGGTAACCGGCCGGAACCGGAAACCGCTCGATGGCCTGGCCGCTGGCGTCAGTGACGCCCTGCCGTAGGTTCTTCTCAAACGACGCATTGCTCTGGATGGCAAAGGTGTAGTCCGGAAACTGCTTTGCTTTGAACGCCCGCTGCTTCAGTTGCAGATCCATTTCGTAGGTGCGGCCGGTGGCGGGTGGGCCAAACAGGTTGGTGGCCGTGGCCGTCATCGTGATGGTTTCGCCGGTCCGGTACACGTCGCGTTCCGTGCGGGCTTCGACCCGAATCCGGTCGGGAATAAACTCTTCGATGCTGATGTTCCGCGACGCCAGCAACACCTCGTTCGCGTTGTAAATCTCCGTAACGTACGTTCCCGTTACGGCGGCCGGATCGATGGGCACGTCGGTGGCGACGGCGCCCTGCGCGTTGGTCGTCTGGCGCAGCACCCGGTATTCCTTTCCGTTGGGTGATAATACTTTGATCTTCAGGGGTATCTCGCCTACGCTCTCCCAAACCGGGTTCCGGATCACCGTGTTGAAATGGACGGTTTCGCCGGGGCGGTAAATATTACGGTCGCCGTAGACGAAGGCATCAAAACCGGTTGGGTTATCCCGTTTGCCGTCCACCTCAAACCGGGACGTTTCGACCCGCGCATCCTGCAACAGCAAATAATTGAAGTCATCCTCAGTTTTGGCCGACACCAGCGCCAGCCGCGAACCGGGATTTTTTGCCGTCATTTTTTCGAAATGCGCCACTCCCTTGCCGTTGGTCTGCACCGTGGCCATGATCTGGTTGTTGCTACTCACCAGCGTAATGTCCACATTGGCGAGCGGTTCGGCGGTTTTGATCGAATTGGCGAACACCCAGACCTCATCAGCGCCCTGCTTGGTCATCAGGCCAATATCGGATACCGAAACCAGTTTGGTGGCGCTGATATACGCATCGTCTTTTGAGCTGACCGTCACGAGGTAAATACCACGGGGCGGATTCGGGCCGGAAGCGGCTGGGTCGGGCAGCGACAGGTTCAGGGCCGAAACGCCCCGGGCTTTGGGCAAATTGGCGGTTTCGACGGTTTTATGGACCAGGATGTCGCTGTAATGCTGCTGTTCGTCTTCGTAGTAAACGTGCGTACCGAGCGGCTGCCACTGCCCGTCGATTTCGCCGTGTTCTTCGTAACGGCCCGAGCGGAGGTAATGCAGAATGTTGTTTTCGTAAATCTTGGCGATTTTTACGTCCACCCTGGGCACGTTGACGATGTTAACCCCCACATTTTTCGCGCCTTTCGACGACAAGTAAACCGCCCGCTTGTTGACGAACGAAATGCCCGCGGGCATTTTTCCGAAAAACACATCTTTCGAAACCGCTTCGTCCAGCCGTGCGCCCAGTACGCCCTTCATCCGGTCGGTGAGTGTCAGCACGTAGGTTTCGGTTTCGTTGAAATTACCCCGGATGACAAAACCGTTCTCGGTGGGTTCGGTGCGGGTTTCGGCCTCCGGCGACAGTGTATAATACGTACTCAATTCGCTGTCCTGCAATTCCTGCGTGGTGATGACCCGGATAACGCCCTCGTTGTTTTCAAAGCCGGTTTTGACATCGACCACCTCGAGGTGGTCCGGCGACGGCAGTTCCGTTGTCTGTTCAAACTCCTCTTTCGTGCTGAAGGCCGTGTTGGGTACTTTCAATCCTTTTCCGATGCGGATTTTCAGCGGGGTTTCGTTGCGGGAAGACGGCGCGTTCGCCAGCGTAACCGGAATGGTTTCGTTCAGCGTCGTTTGCAGCACCTGCGTCGTCAGCGGTTTGTCTTTTTCCGTTTCGATTTTCAGCAAACCGGCCAGTTCCGCTCCGCTGACCGGGTAATTGAAATTCAGTTTGGCTTTGGCAACCGGTTTGCCGGTTTCTCCGCGCGTCCACCAGAATTCGGAATCGGTGAGTTGGAGATACGGGGTATGAAAGGTAATGGTTTCCTTGTCAAGGGTTAATTTCGCATCCGTCCGCTGGCGAACCAGTTCGTTGTTCAGCTCGGCCTTGTACTCCGTGGCCGGTTTGAACGCCACGGCGGGCGAGAACACCAGTTCGTTAGAAGCCGTCCACTTGAAACTACCGGCGACTGCTGGTTCAAAGGTGACATACTGCGTCGAATCCCACTCGTTGAGCCGCCCTTCCGACACCAGATCCTTGCTGAAAGTAAACACCAGATTCTGGTTCCGGGCCACTTCATCCTCGAAATTCTGGTTGATGAGCCGAACCGAATTGCTTAAATGGGAACAGGTGGTGAACAGAAAAAGAGCCGCGAGGGCGGCAAGCGGGCGCAGGAACGTCTTCATGGGTTTGATGTATGGCAAAGAAGAACGGCGAAAGGTCTTAAAAATAGTTGGAATTTTTCAAGCCGAATGAACAAATGGTCGTTTCGGTCTAATAATCAGTGGAGTTGGTGAGGTGGTTGGGTATTGACAGACCGAAATCGAACGCTATGCGGCCTGTAAAAGGCGCACGACTTTGGAATAGCAACCAACAAAAACCGCCACACGAAGCGGTTTTCGGCTCGTGTGGCGGTTGACTGGTCGTCCATCAAATGGGAGCTTACTCTTTCCAGCGCCATTCATTGGCGATTTGCAGCGGAGTCCGCAAACCCTGGGTGATGAGAAATTCGCGGGTTTTGGAATCGTCCATGCGCCGGGTCGGAATCTCGTCGGCGTTGGCGAGGGCATACAGCAGCATGGCTGAATACCGAACCGTATTTTTCATCTGGTCTTTGTTCACCAGATTGATGTTGTCGCAATTGGCGTGGTAGCAGTCGAGGACGTTGCGTTCGAGGTGGCCGCTCATGCCCACCACTGGCACGCCTTCCATCATAAACGGCTGATGATCACTGTGCAAACCGGCCTGATTGGATAAGGTATTCTGGAACGAGGGCTCGACCTGTTTGATGGTTTCGCCCACAGTCGTCAGGAAGGGCACCATTTCGTTGCGACCAAACGCATTGAGGCCGTTGGGATCGTTGGTCATGTCCAGGTTCAGGATGCAGCGCACTTTGTCCAGTTGCCCGGTTTTTTTGAGGTCTTCCACCAGACTGCGCGAACCGAGTAACCCCTGTTCTTCGCCCATGAACATGACAAATTCGATGGTGCGTTTGGGTTTGATTTTCAGGGCTTTGAAGGTGCGGGCAATGTCGAGCACCGAGAACGATCCCAGGCCGTTGTCGATGGCACCGGTGGCCAGGTCCCAGGAGTCGAGGTGGCCGCCGATGATGATCTTTTCGTCGGGATACTCCGAACCTTTCAGGGTGGCTACCACGTTCCGCGCCCGGATTTTCCGGCTGATGTTGCTCATATCGATGAGCGCGTGCAGTTTTTTTTCAGCCTGCATCCACTGCCGGATTTCGTGGCCGCTTTCCATCGAAACGCAGACCGACGGAATCGGAATCAGCTTGCCCGTAACGGAAGCCGTGCCGGTCAGCAGCACGTTACCCGGGACCAGATTGACCATAATGACACCCGCAGCGCCGTGCTGGATTGCCAGGGCGGTTTTTTCGGAGCGGTGGAGGTTCCGGGCTCCTTTGGTAGGGGCCGACAAACCGATGTTCACCAGCGCGATTTTGCCCTTCAGGCGGTCTTTCACGGCGGCAAAATCGCCTTCCAGTCCGTTACCGATGTCGACAATCTCGCCCTGAACGTGGGCATCGACGGGCGAATGGGCCAGCGAAACAACCTCCACATCCCGGAAATTATCACTTTTGTAGGGAACCACCGCCAGCGTCACCGTGTCGCGCATCCACGATTCCACTTCGAACGGCGCGTATTTGGTGTCCGAGTACCCGTACTGTTTCAGTAAATTATAGGAATATTCCTCCGCCCGGCTGCCATTGGGGCTGCCCGTTAAGCGATGACCAATTTTTTGGGTAGCTTCGGTCAGCGTTTCGAAGGCCCGGCTGTTTTGCAGAACTTCCTGATTGATTTTGGCAAACACTTTTTGCAACGACGGGCGGCTGGTTTCGCCGGGAATCCGGTCGTCGAATCGTCTCAGGGTGTGGGCACTCAACAAATAAATGCCGCCCGAAAGCAGCAAATACACGTAAACTTTTTTGCGCATAGTGAGGATAACCGTATAACTCCTCAAAATAACAAAAAAGCCGCTGAATGCCATTTGCCAACACCTAAAAAACTTTCAGTTTCTTTGCGGGCCGAAACAGCCCAACGAATCCGGCAAAAATGGTGTTTACTGAGTTTAGTCTTTTGTTCAAATTGCGTCTATGACAAACGTTCATCCGCCCCGGGCGGCCATCAAACCGACGGAGCTGACCACCCACGGCCACACCCGCATCGACAATTATTACTGGCTTAACGACCGGGAAAATCCCGAAGTACTCGATTACCTGAAGGCCGAAAATGACTACCTCGAACAGGTGCTGGAACCCGTGAAGGCGTTCCGGGAAACGTTGTTTGAAGAGATGAAAGGCCGGATTAAACAGCAGGACGAATCGGTGCCGTATAAAGAAGGGAGCTATTACTACTACACCCGGTTTGTGGAAGGGGGCGAATACCCGATCTATTGCCGGAAACCGGGTTCGCTCGAAGCCGCCGAGGAAATTGTCCTGAACGTGAACGAACTGGCCAAACCGCATGCTTACTACGATGTCGCCGGGCTCGAAGTATCCGATAATGAAGAACTGGTCGCATTCGGCGAAGATACCGTGAGTCGGCGGATGTATACCCTGCGGATCAAAAACCTGAAAACCGGTGAGATTTACCCCGATGCCATCCCGGATACCGAAGGCGGTAGTTATGCCTGGTCGGCTGATAACCAGACGCTTTTCTACATCCGGAAAGATGCGCAAACGCTGTTGGGGTATCAGGTCTACCGCCATACGCTGGGCAGCGATCCGGCGGAGGACGTCTTGCTGTACGAAGAAAAAGACAACCAGTATTACATGGGGCTGGGCCGGATGAAGTCGAAGAAATACATCGCGGTGGTGTCCGACCACAACGGGGTGGCGACGGAATACCGGCTGCTGGAAGCGAGCAATCCGACGGGCGACTTTGTGGTGTTTCTGCCCCGCGAAAAGGGGCACGAGTACGATGTGCAGCATCTGGAAACCACCTTTTACGTCCGCACAAACTGGAAGGCCCCGAATTACCGGCTGATGGAGGTCAAGGAAAACAAAACCGACGACCGCTCGGCCTGGAAAGAAGTCATTCCACACCGGCCCAACGTGTTTTTGCAACAGCTGGATGCCTTTAAAAATCACCTGGTGCTGGGCGAACGGAAGGAGGGGCTAATGCACCTGCGCGTGCTCGATCGGAAAAACCGGCAGGAACATTACCTGGATTTCGGCGAACCGGCATACGTGGCCGGGATTGGCTACAACCCGGATTTCAATACCAATATCCTGCGGTTTGGGTATTCGTCGCTGACGACGCCCAACTCGACCTTCGATTACAACATGGATACGAAGGAAAAAACGCTGATGAAGCAGCAGGAGGTACTCGGCGGTTTTGACCCGGCGAATTACACCTCGGAGCGGTTTTTTGTGAAATCGCGCGATGGCGCGAAGGTGCCGGTTTCGATGGTGTACCGCAAGGGGACGCCCAAAGACGGCTCGGCTCCGCTGCTGCAATACGCCTACGGTTCCTACGGCTATTCGCTGGACCCGACCTTCAGTTCAACCCGCCTGAGTCTGCTCGATCGCGGTTTTATGTACGCCATTGCCCACATTCGGGGTGGGCAGGAAATGGGCCGGAAATGGTATGACAACGGCAAAATGCTCAAGAAGAAAAACACCTTCAACGATTTTGTGGACGTCTCGGCCTATTTGATCGAAAACCGGTATACGAGTGCCGACCGGCTGTTTGCAATGGGCGGCAGCGCGGGCGGTTTGCTCATGGGTGCGGTGGTTAACCAGAAACCGGAACTCTACCGGGGCGTGGTGGCGTCGGTGCCGTTTGTCGACGTGGTGACAACGATGCTCGACGAAAGCATTCCGCTGACGACGGGTGAGTTTGAAGAGTGGGGCAATCCGAAGATCAAAAAGTACTACGATTACATCCTGTCGTATTCGCCGTACGACAACGTGAAGGAACAGGCGTATCCGAATATGCTGGTCATGACCGGGTTGCACGATTCGCAGGTGCAATACTGGGAACCGGCCAAATGGGTGGCCAAGCTCCGCACGCTCAAAACCGATCCCAATGAACTGCTGCTGCAAACCAACCTGGAAGCGGGCCACGGCGGGGCATCGGGGCGGTTTCAGGCGTTGAAGGAAATCGCACTGGAGTACGCCTTTGTGCTGAACCTGGTCGGAATTCGGTCGTAACTGGATCAAAACCGCAAATAAAGTCCCCGTTGCCTGTGACAATCGGGGACTTTATTCTTCCAAAGGGTATGGCCCGGCCAACATCTCCGGCTACCCGTTTATGAAGTTCCCGATTCTCCTCCTTGCCCTTTTCTTCGGCGGTACGCTCCTGAGTAACGGACAAACGCCAGCTTCCAACTCATTTGTTTCGGTAAAACAGGGCGGTGTCGTCCGCTGGGCCGACCATTGCATTCGCTGTGCGATGGGTAACCAGCGCTGGCGGGCCGTTGGCGGCACCTGTTATTATCCGATCGACCTGGTGAAAGCAACCGGTTATCACCGGATCTACCGCTGGACCAAAGCCGGTCGGCGGCAGTACCGGACGATTCAGGTGGTAAAAGGCGAGTTCAAAAACGAAGATTTTAAGGATTTCGAGAAGAAAGAATACGTCAATGTGTCGGCGGCTAACGTGCGACGCCAGCGTCGGGAGCAGGCCCAGATATGGCCGCTCTTTTCCCGACCCGAAACCGCCCCGTCGTTTACGCTTCCGCTGGGCCAACCGGCCCGGCCGCTCCCGGCCACGGAAGGTAACTTCGGTGTCTACCGCACTTTCGATGGTCAACCCCGCAACCGCCATACGGGAACCGATTACCCGATTGGCACCGGTCAGCCGGTGTTGAGCATGGCCGAGGGCCGGATTGTGCTGGTTGCCAACCACTTTTTTGGCGGCAATTCCGTCTTTGTTGATCACGGCAACGGCCTGGTGAGTATGTACCTGCACCTGAACGGTTTTGCGGTCAAAAAGGGTGATCAAGTGAAAAAAGGGCAGAAAATAGGTGAGGTGGGCGAAACCGGCCGGGCCACGGGCCCACACTTACACCTGGGTGTCCGCTGGCACAATGCCCGCATCGACCCGGCCCTGCTGCTGGCTGACCCGGCGAAGCTGCCAACGGTTGACTGAGCGCACGGCATCTATACAAAAACCGGGGCCTGTTCTCCTGCCAAACCCCGGTTTTTATAGTAGATAGTTAGACAAAAGAGGAAATAGTACTTTATTGATTTTTAGCTAATTAGTTGCTTGTCTATTCTCTTTCTTCTTTAATCTGCCTATCGTATTCTCCAACGAGTTACTGTTTCGTATAATACGGATCCAGAAACAGGTAGCGGGCCCGGTTTTTCTCCGTTTCCAGCCGGGTATTCACGTCGATCTGCATGAACGGCACGGGGTTGGCGTTGTTGATGGCGGGCCAGTTGGGCAAACCGCCCCCGTTCGGGTTGCCGGTTTTGACGAAGTTGGCGAAGTATGTCTGCATGACCTCCGACACTTTATGGTCGTCGGGGGTCCAGGCAAACACCTTGTTTTTTGACAAATTGCCCATCGCGTATTCGATTTCGGCGGAATGAACGGCCCCGCGGGCGGGCGGAATTTTAATGGCGTTCGGGTCGGTCGATTTCACGACACCACCGGCCAGGCCGGGAGTTGCATTTCCCATTTCGGGAACCATCGGCGGTCGGGGGCGCGAATAGTAGTACCGGTACACTGGTTTGCCACCGCCGGTTTTGCTCTGCAAATCGGCCCATTTCCAGGTGCTGTAGGCCAGAAACCGGTCGCCCGCCAGGGCCGTTGCCGATTCCAGCACCTCTTCCTCCGTGGTGGCCGGATAGAGTTTCAGCACTTCCTCGGCCCGGTCGCCGTAGAGCTTTTTAACCGCATTGGCGTAATTCTCGGGGGTCGGTTTTTCCTGCCCCAGAATGGCTCGCCCGTTCATCTCCTCCGAATTCCAGCCCGCCAGCAGCGGAACTTGTGCCTGTTCGCCCGCATTGAAGATTTCCAGGGGCGGTTTGGGGAAGAAATAGCCATCGACGGTCGCGCTGAACCGGGGTACACCGGGTTTGCCCGTGGCTTCGAGCAACTGCTGCGCGGGCATGGCCCGCAGATCGGCCAGCGAATTGGCTCCGACGGCTTTTGCAAAGGCAACGCCCGCATCTTCGCCCTTCGCCAGCGGAACCGGCGGCAAGCCACCGAGCAGCGAACCGCTTTCACCAATGGCTCCGGCCATCAGTTTTTTTGAGAGGGGAGAAGCCATCAGACCGCTCACGGCAATCGAACCCGCTGATTCGCCGGCGATGGTCACGCGTTTGGGATCACCCCCAAAAGCCGCAATGTTCTGCTGGACCCAGCGCAAAGCCGCAGCCATGTCATGATATGCGTAATTCCCCGACGCCTGATGGGGCGATTCCTTCGTTAATTCGGGATGGGCCATGAAGCCGAACACACCCAGCCGGTAGTTGACCGTCAGCGCTACGATGCCTTTCGTTGCCATGCTTTCGCCGTCGTAGCGGCCTTCCGAACCGTCGCCCGCAATAAAACCGCCCCCGTAGAAATACACCAGCACCGGCAATTTTTCCTTGGCCGATTTGGCGGGTGTCCAGACGTTCAGGTACAGACAGTCTTCGCTCATGCCGTTGGAACGGAAATTCATGTCCCCAAAAACCGGAAGCTGCATGGCGCGCGGGCCAAACTGATCGGCTTTCCGGACGCCCGACCAGTTTTTGACGGGCTGCGGTTCTTTCCAGCGGAGTTCGCCGATGGGCGGTTGGGCAAACGGAAGGCCTTTAAAGGCGCGGATACCGCTGGTTTCGGTCACGCCTTCTACCAGTCCGTTGGCGGTTTTAACCTGTGGGGCCGCAGATTTGCCCGACTGGGCATCCACCAGGTGGGCGGCTAAAACGGCTGATACCGTCAGGATCAAGAGGTTTTTCATGGGTTTTCTATTTCATCTGGCCTGCTAACTAATGGGAACGGCTGGCCAAAGCGGACCGTTCTCTGATCGAATCAAACCATTTGTGTTGAAGAACAATAATAGGTAGTAAAGTTGAGAATTGACGCTTGAAAACGGAAGTATAGGAACCAAAATAATCCAACAAAATCCCGTATGCCCCCCATTCGGTTAGAATTGACAACCCCCGTTGACGACGACCGGCCCGTGTATGTTGCCGGTCCATTTTGCCAGTGGCAGCCGGACGTCGAACGATTTCGATTGCAACAAAACGCAGCCGGACGGTTTTTTATCGAATTGCCGGCGGATCTGACTCTTCCGCTGGAATACAAATACACGCGTGGAAGCTGGGAGTCGGTGGAGTTGACCGGAGCCGGTGAAAGCGTCCCCAACCGCATAATTCGCCGGAAAACCGGCCTTCACCGGGACGAGGTTCTGCACTAGCGCTGGAACGGGCAACCATTCAATCCGGATTTTCTGCCCAAAGTGGAAACTGTCAGCGAGGAATTTGCGGTGCCGCAACTCGGTACCACGCGCCGAATACGGGTCTTGTTGCCGCATGATTACGATGCAGGCGACGCCCGTTACCCGGTTTTGTATCTGAACGACGGGCAAAATCTCTTCGGTGAAGGCTCCCCGTTTGGCAACTGGACCATCGATCAGAAACTGGCGATTCTGGCGCACCGGCATCATCACGGCGTCATTGTGGTTGCCATCGACCACGGCGAGGAGGAACGCATTGCAGAATACCAGCCCTACAACACGCGGCTGGCCGAGGGGCGGGGGCGCGCCTACCTCGATTTTGTCGTTCAGACTCTGAAACCGTTCATTGATGCGCGGTACCGGACCCGACCGGAACGAGCGAAAACCGGCATGGGCGGTAGCTCGATGGGTGGTTTAATTAGTCTGTACGCGGCCCTGCTACATCCCACGGTATTCGGGCGGTTGCTCATTTTTTCACCGGCGCTCTGGACGACGCCGAAAGCCTACGGCGATGCGCTGCGGTTTTCCTGCCCGGAACCGGTCCGGGCGTATCTGTACGGCGGAGAACGGGAGTCCCGCTACATGGTGCCCGCGATCGAGCGGTTACAGCAATCGTTGCTGCAAAAACAGGATAACAAAACCGTGCAGATTGAAATGGTGGTTGACCCGCACGGGGAACATACCGAAAACCGCTGGGGCCGGGAATTTCCGCGGGCGCTGGAATGGTTATTTTTCTGATTCGCTACCTTTACGGAATCACTCCCGACTATGCAAATACAACTTACCACCCACCCACCGCTTTCGGCCCAAACCGTTGTGATACCGGTTGCCCAAACTGAGGGTTTATCGGCCACGTTGACCGAATTAGCTAACCGGCTCCAGCTGCTTCCGGAAACGCTTCAACACGATTTTAAAGCTGATTTTAAGGAGGTTTTGCCGGTATACCAGCCCGATGGCCGAAAGGTGTTCCTGCTCGGTTTGGGGAAAGAACCCACGGCGATAAGCTGGCTGCGGGCCTTTCGCGAGCTCTTTTTCCGGCAAAAAGACCGGTTAACGACCGGCGTCGGCGTTGAACTGGGCGGTTTTGCGGGCGAAGTGGTGGAAGCCGTGGTGCTCGGCATTCGCTGGGGCGGCTATGTATTGAAACAGCACGCGACCGATACCCCGACGGTCAGCGGTTTTTATGCTGAAGAGGGCCAGTTGGTCATTGCGGTTTCGGACGGGCAACTGACCCAAGCGGAAACGGCGCTCCAGCGCGCGGAAGCCATCGCCGACACGCACCGGCAGATGCTGGATCTGATGAATGCGCCGTCGAACTACAAAATTCCGCAGACGCTGGCCGATTGGGCGGTCGCGTCCGGCCAACAATACGGGTATTCGGTGACGGTTTTTGATCGGGCCGAGATCGAGCGGCAGGGACTTCGGGCCTTGCTGAGCGTCAACCAGGGCAGCGCGAACCCGCCGGTTTTTATCATTGCCGAATACAAACCCGCCGATCAGCCGAACGCCAAAAAAGTGGGTCTGGTGGGGAAGGGAATTACGTTCGATACGGGCGGCATTTCGATCAAGCCTTCCACCAATATGCACCTGATGAAGAGCGACATGGGCGGGGCGGCTGCGGTGTTGGGTACGCTGGAGGTAGCCGCGAAACTCCGGTTGCCGGTGCATCTGATCGGGATTGTGCCCTCGACGGAAAACATGGTAGACGGGCAGGCCACCAAACCGGGTGATGTTATCGGCTCGTACCTGGGCAAAACCATCGAAGTGATCGACACCGACGCCGAAGGGCGCATCATTCTGGCCGACGGGCTGGGCTACATGGTCCGTAATTTTCAGCCCGACGTCCTGATCGATCTGGCCACGCTGACGGGCAGCGTCATCGCCACGCTGGGTTATCATGCCGCCGGTTTGTTCAGCAACAACGACGAACTGACCAGTCAATTGCTGAAATCGGCCCGGCAAACCGGGGAGCCGCTGTGGCCCCTGCCGCTCTGGGATGTATACCAGGAAGATATTCAGTCGGATGTGGCCGATCTGAAGAATTTCAGCGGCAAACCGATGGCGGGCGCCATCAGTGCCGCCAAATTTCTGGAAGTGTTCACGGACGGGCATCCGGCCTGGGCGCATCTGGATATTGCCGGAATGGCCTTCGCCGATACCGAGTTCGGTACGCAGAAAAACGCCACCGGTTTTGGGATTCGCCTGTTGATTGATTTTTTGCGGAATGTGTTTACGGCTGACAATGAATAGGTTCGTTACGCACGGGGCTGTTGCATAACGCCCACTTCACGGGCAAACCCCAAAATGTTAGCGTAATTCGGGAGAAGACGGTTTTCAGCCATGAAATTGGCCTGGAGTGACTGGTACATACCTTTTTGTGGTTACATACCTGTTCACTTTACCACCTCACTCACCAAAATGACAGGAGTGGTGTTGGTGTAATTTGGAAAATCGGCACGAATGGCGTCTCGGTTTGGCCCGATAGCCGCTTGATAGTCGCTTATGTTTTTTACATAAAAGGTGCCAATTGCCATAAATGGCAGGGGCTGGTTCGGGATGCCACTCGCCAGCCCTTTTTCAATGGTATATTTCACCAAATTTGACCCTAAAAAACCGGCTACCATCGGCATGTGTTTGGTTTCATAGTATTCCATATTAAAGGTTTTTCCTTCGGCATAAGGGTACATGATGGATACTTTAATTAAGCCTTTTTCAACAACAACCGGGTTGGACTCTGCCGATTGACGAGGTTGTTTTGCTTGGCTAAACGCAGCCGAAAAAGCGGTTAAAAACAAAAGCGATGCGATCAGTGTGCCTTTCATAGTTCATTTATTTAAGGGATAAAAATGTGCGTTTTGAAACCTGTTCCGCAAATATCCGGACAGTGTTTATATTTGCAAAACGCTATTTTTCGATGAAAACAATCGATAAAATCGATTTATAAAAATGGAATTAAGACAGCTCAAGTATTTTTTGAAAGCCAAAGAGTTATTAAATTTTACGGAAGCTGCCAGGGTTTTGAATATTAGCCAGAGTACGCTATCTCAGCAGATTAAACAATTGGAAAATGAGTTAGATGTCCCGCTGTTTAATCGCATTGGCAAACGAATTACATTGACCGAAGCGGGTAATCTGTTTAGTGAATATGCGTTGCAGAGCATCCATAGAGCGAATGAAGGATTTCTGCTTTTACAAGATCTGAAAAACCTGAATACGGGGAAAATTACCATCGGCGTGATTTATTCGATGCGCATTCCTTTTGCCAAAACATTGATACAGTTTGCAACGCACTATCCAAATATCAAAATTCAGGTTGTCTTTGGAACGACAAAAGACCTGCTCGAAAAACTTAATCTGCATCAATTTGACTTTGTGCTCACATTCCATGAAAAAGCCAAAGAATCCCATCTGAATTATCACCCCCTTTTAAGCTCCAATATGGTATTGGTAACGGCTAAAAAATCATCGTTGGCCCAAAAAAGTATGCTATCGCTGAATGAAGTGGCTAAGTTGCCCCTGGCTTTACCTTTTAGTGGTTATAGTACGATACAGTTTTTTGAGGAGGTATTCAGCCAGAAAAACCTGAACCCGAATATTTGCATGGAAATAAATGATATCCCTACTTTATTTGAAATTGTCAAAACCGGGCAATGGCATACCATTTTGAGTGACACCAGTATCAACGATCCGGACGTCGTGGCTATCCCCATTAAAGGAAAAAACATGAGACGAACGATTATGATTATTTCTCTCAAAGAAGCCTATGAAAAGAAAGCCGTGAAAAAGCTCTATGAGCTGCTAACTACAAATTAACGTTATTCTTTGCCCTGGGTACTATTTTTACCGCCAAGTCCGCCGAAGTTAGCACCGTCACGCACGTTACGTAAGAATTTCAGCCCAGGATTTTAATCGGGGGCAAAGAATTGCGAAATTAACCCCGAACCGTTGAAACGGTTGATAAAAACCGGGGCTAAATCACCCTTTAGCCCTTAAAACCAGTGCAACCATCAACAACTTTCTCATGCTGATGCCCCAGCCCTTAGCGTTTCTCTGCATCTCAACGTATTTCAAAGGCGAAGCGTTTCTACGCGCCTGTAAGGAAGCCGGCAACACGGTTTATTTGCTGACGTACGAGCAACTGGCCGACCAGCCGTGGCCGCGGGAAGCCATCGACGAGTTTTTCTACCTGCCGTCGCAGGACAACTCCTCGCAGAATCTGGACATCATGATCAACGGGCTGGCCCACACAATGCGGTCGCGGAAGATTGACCGGGTGGTGGCAATGGATGATTTTGACGTGGAAAAAGCCGCCCTGGTGCGCGAAACCTTCCGGATTCCGGGTATGGGCCAGACGACAGCCCGGTTTTTCCGCGACAAACTGGCGATGCGGATGCGGGCAGCCGCCGAAGGCATCCGGGTTCCGGCCTTCAGCAGTTTGTTCCACGACGAAACGATTACGGATTTTCTGCGCCGGACCGAAGCGCCCTGGCTCATCAAACCGCGTTCCGAAGCCTCGGCAACGGGCATTAAAAAGGTCTATTCCCTGGACGAAGCCTGGCAGGTCATTCATTCGCTGGGTGATAACCGCCACCAGTTTTTGATCGAGCAGTTCAAGCCGGGCCGGGTTTTTCACGTCGATTCGCTGTCGAAGGCTGGGAAGGTCATCTTCACCCGGGCGAGTCAGTACCTGGCCACACCGATGGAGGTGGCCCACGGCGGGGGCGTGTTCCGGACGGCGGTTTTGCCGTTCGATTCCGACGAAACGAAAAGCCTGTACCCACTGAACGATGCGGTTTTACGGGCGTTTCGGATGCAGGACAGTGCGTCGCATTCCGAATACATTCGCGGGGATCACGACGGGGAATTTTATTTTCTGGAAACCTCCTCGCGGGTGGGCGGGGCCAACATTGCCGAACTGGTGGAAATGGCGTCGGGTATTAACCTGTGGCGCGAATGGGCGCGGCTCGAAAATGCCCTGGCGCGGGAAGAAGCGTATCAATTGCCGGATAGTCAGAACAAGTATGCCGGTTTGATCATCTCATTAGCCCGCCAGCCGTGGCCCGATACCAGCGGTTTTACAGATCCGGAAATTGCGTGGCGCATGAACAAGGAACACCATGTCGGTTTTATTGTCCAATCGCCCGACCGGGGGCGGGTGTTGCAGTTGCTCGACGATTACATGCAACGCATTTACCGGGACTACCACGCGTCGGCGCCCGTTCCGGATAAGCCGACCAATTAATCCTCCTGAAACTTGTGCATTTCGATGCCGATGCTTTCCATCAACTGGCTGGCGTTGAAACTGCGGCAAATGCCCGTTCGCAACTGGTAATCGAAGTGCAGCTTGCCATCGATTACGTCGGAATTAAAACTGTAATTGTGGACAAACGGATGGGAAGCAGCCAGTTCGCCCAGTTCGACATCGTGGGTCGAAACAAAACCGGAAGCCGTGGTTTCGTGTAACTGGAAAATCAAGGCCCGCGCCCCGCGGTGGCGGTCGGCGGAATTAGTGCCTTTCAGAATTTCGTCGAGGAAATACAAAACCGGCCAGTTACTCGTCTGCCGCGTCCGGTCGATGAGCGTTTTCAGACGCTTCAGTTCGGCGTAAAACGACGACGTATTTTCTTCCAGCGAATCCTGCGTCCGCATGCTCGTAAACACCTGCACCGGCGAGCAGGTAAACCGGTCGGCGGCCACCACCGAACCGGCCAGCGCCAGCACGACATTGGTGCCGATCGTCCGCAGGAACGTGCTTTTTCCCGACATATTCGAACCGGTAATCAGGATCGTCTGGCCGTTTCCGGTGATGGTCAGCGAATTGGCGACGCTTCGGCTGGCGGTCAGCATCGGATGCCGGGCCTGGCGGGCGTCGAGTTGCAGGGCGGTTTCCTTGAATTCGGGAACGGCATATTCGGGCTGGGCGTAGGCCAGACCCGCCAGACTGTTCAGCGCTTCGGCTTCGGCCAGGGCATCGAGCCAGTCGGCCAGGTGTGGACCGTATACCTTTTTCCAGCGGTCGAGCGCCTGTAGATAGTGAATGTCCCAGAGCGTGATAATGCCGAACAGCAGAAAGAAATACGGATTTCGGCGAAAATTCAGGTTTTCCACCAACCGGCTCAAGTGTCCGATGGCGTCCGCAGCCGTGCGGTTTTCCAGTTTCGTAATGGTTTGAATCCGGTGCAGAATGGCGGCTTTGAACGGTGGAGTTTCGAGGTGTTTCAGTAAATCCCGGTACGTTTTCAGGGCCTGCGACATGGCAAATGTCTGCTCGCTCGCGTTTTTAGCCCGTTCGGCGACCTGCCCCAGAATCACCCCGTGTACGAGCAGGGAAACCGTAACCGCCCAGCCCGGCAAGGCTCCCGAAAGCCAGAACCCGATCAGCGTGAGCGTAATCGCCGGGAACAGCCAGCGTGCAATCGTTAAATAGACCGGCAGCGGTTCTGTCGGTTTGGTGGCCCAGGTTTTCAAGGCCTCGGGCGAATCTCCGACGGTTGGGTTCAGGTACGCCAGGGCTCCGAGTTCCTGCCGCCAGTCGAGCAGCGGGTTCAATTCGGCAACGGCATCCTGCCGGAGCAGCACCTCGCTGATGGGAGCGGGCGAGAGCAGATAGGCCGCCAGTTTGCGGCTTCCTTCGAACGTATGCGTCCGGTTCAGCAGCCGAAAGAGGGAATGATTCCCGAAAATGTCGAGGTCGCCCGCGTACGGATGGTTGGCATCGGCAAATCCCAGGCCGGTTTCGGGCCGTAGAAATTTCCGCTCCAGCCGGTTATTTTCATCGCGGTTGATGAAGGCCAGCCAGCGGGCGCGGTCCCGTCGGCGCTGCACGGCCTGGTGGCGTTTCAATAAAATCAGAAAACCGATCACGGCCAGCAGACCCACAACAAGGGCGGCTCCGGTTTGCGCCCGATCGATCAGGAAATAAATCCCGAAAGCGGCCGCGACAAACCAGGCTACGCGGATGATGGAGAGTCGATTATAAGCCGCGCGGGCTTTTAATTCGTCCTGTAAAAACCGGGTTTCACGTTCCGCAAAAGTCGATTTGGGCATTACGCAGCGTTTTTATTGCAAAGCGAACAAACGCCCTGAATCAGCAGATTGGTTTCTTTGCGACTGTAGCCGGAAGGTAAACTAACGGCCGGAATCAGCGTATTTTCGAGGCAGGTTGTCTGACCGCACTGTTCGCATTTGAAATGAACGTGGTCGTGGTGATGGTGGTTATGGGCGCAGGCTTCCCGGCAGAGGGCGTACTTCAAACCGCCTTCGTCGTCCAGTACTTTGTGCAGAATGCCTTTATCGACAAAGGTTTTCAGGGTCCGGTAAATGGTTACCCGATCGAAATCATCTTTCAGACTATCTTCGATGTCGTGGTGCGCCAGGGCGTAATTGGCGGCAAAAAACGTATCCAGCACGCCCTCCCGGCAACTTGTATGTCGCAGGTGAAAGTCGTCCAAAGTCTGTTTAATGGCAGCGTTCATCGATTGAAAAGCCGATCCGGCGTTTTAACTATCCGTTGTTTCAAATTGCAATTTAACCAGATTTGCGTACAAACCATCTTCCAGAAGGCTCAGTTCTTCGTGCGTGCCGGTTTCGCTGATCTGGCCTTCGCGCAGGACGTAGATTGTATCCACCTTCCGAATCGTGGCCAGCCGGTGCGCAATGATGATCGTCGTCCGGTTTTGCATCAACTCGTCGAGGGCTTCCTGCACCAGCCGTTCCGACTCGGCATCGAGCGAACTGGTGGCTTCGTCCAGAATCAGGATGGCCGGGTCTTTCAGGATGGCGCGGGCGATGGCAATCCGCTGCCGCTGGCCCCCCGACAGTTTAACACCCCGTTCGCCAACCACCGTCTGGAACTTCTCGGGAAACGACTCAATGAAGTCCAGCGCATTGGCTTTGCGGGCGGCATCCAGCACTTCGGCTTCGGTAGCACCCGGTTTTCCGTACGCGATGTTTTCCAGTATTGTGCCCCCAAACAGCATGACTTCCTGCGGGACCACGGCGATGTTCTGGCGCAAATACCGGATATCAATGTCCTGAATCGGTTTTCCATCCACCGTAATGGAACCACCGTTGATGCCGTAATACCGCAGCAGCAACTGCACAATCGTCGATTTTCCGGCCCCGCTCTGGCCCACCAGCGCAATTTTATGACCGGCCGGAACCTCCAGCGAAACGCCTTTCAGGACTTCAATATCGGTGCGCGACGGATACGAAAAATGAACATTGGTAAACTTGACGTCACCCTGCAACGGAAGGGCCGGTTGGGCCGGTTCGGTGGCGGGAAGTTCCAGTTCCGAGGGTTCTTCCAGAATGTCCAGAATCCGTTCGGAAGCACCGATGGTGCGTTGAATCTGGGCGTACAGATCACCCAAACCGCCCACGGCCCCGCCGATGTACATCGTGTAGATAACAAACGTGACGAGTTGCGCGAAGCTCAGTTCACCCGCCAGCATGAGTTGCGCCCCGTACCAAACCACCCCAACAATCCCGCCAAAGAGGGCAAAGACAACAAACGACACAAAACCGCCCCGGTAATTGGCGACCCGCAGGGCATTTTGCACCACTTTATCGAGGGCCGTCGAGTACCGCCGGACTTCGTAGGGTTCGTTCGTGAAGGCTTTCACAACGCTGACCGACTGCAGGGTTTCTTCGACTACGACGTTGGCCTGGGCCAGCTCGTCCTGCGCCTTCCGCGAGATTTTCCGGATAAACCGCCCGAAAAAGATGGCCGCCACGATGATCACCGGCACCGTTGCGAGCATGAAACCGGTGAGTTTCAGGGAGGTAAACGAAATCAGGGCGATCCCGGCAAACAGGGTGATGATCTGCCGCAGGAATTCGGCCAGGGTGGTCGACAAAACATCCTGCAATTGCGTCACGTCTGACGAAATCCGGCTGGTCAGCTCCCCAACGCGCCGTTGCTCGAAGAAAAAAACCGGCAGCGTAATGATTTTTTTGTAAACCGCCCGCCGGACATCGGCCATCGAGCGTTCGCTGACCTGCGCAAACAGGTAGACGCGGGCAAACGAAAACACCGATTGAATAACCAGCAAACCGAACAGAAGCAACGTCAGCTGGTTAAGGTCTCCGGCCTGAAGCTTGTTTTCAACAACTTTCAGAATGTCGCCCAGGAGCTTCGGAAACACCATGGTCGTGGCCGACGACAGCAGCAGAAACACCAGCCCGACAATGAAATACCCCCGATACGGTTTGATAAACCGGAACAGCCGCAGCGATTTTTGCAGGGCATCCCGGGTCACTTTTACTTTTTTATCTGCTTCGTTCCCGTCGGAACTCCATCCTCGCTTTGCCATTCTATTCTTTTTCCTGTAGGGTCGGCTAACCGCCGGGTTTATTGTGCTATTCGTCGTCTTTGAAGCCTTTATAACCCGATTGTTCAAAAATTTGCCGGGCGTTGGCATTGCCCATCAAGGCTTTAATGCCGGGATCTTTTTCATCGTTGTATTTTCCGACAATCCGCCAGCCGAGCCAGCGACCAATCGCGCCGGGGCTTTTGCTGCTGATTTCGGCGGTGAAGGGGCGCTCGGACAGATACCGGTTTTTAATCGCCGGACTCACTTCATACAGCAGTTTGGCGTCGATGAAATACGCCCAGATGGCTTCCTGCACGTTGTAGGTCTGGGTGAGTTGCTGGTTGGTGTACCCAATAATCAGACTGTCGGGAACGTCGGGCAGCATGGTTTTGGTGAACACGTACCCTTTGCCGTAATAAATCATATCGGCCAGCAAGGTCTGATCCTGTTGATCGGTTTTGTTAAACCGTTCGGATATGGCGGTAACAATCGTCGGGGCAATGAATGGCTGCTGATACCGGCGCAGAATGTAAGCGGGTACATCGTTCGGGCGGTATTTGGCTTTTGGCCCCGCGAAATAATCCAATCCAATTACGATCAAACTATCGCTGATGACCAGATCCGGGCCCATAAAACCGGAGACCATCGTGGCCACTTTCGGCGCTTTAAACGCCGGGAAGTTTTCGTGAATCCGATTAAAGGCTTCCGAGAGCTGGTCCTGAATGTTTCCCATTGTTCCAAACTCCTGGTTAACCTGCTTGTACAATACGTCAAGCTCCTTATCGTTAACTCGTTTGTATAATTCATTCACCAGCGCCGTGTCCTGACCGAACTGAGTCGTGCCGAAATACACCTGGGCAATTGCCTTGTGGTCGTTGAGCCACTCGCGCACTGCTTCGGGCTTTCGGGCGGCAAAGAGCTGCTGTTCCGGCCGTTCAATCGTTACCAGTTCCTCCGTTTTGGAACAGGCATTGAAAATGAGTATACTTACTAAACCAAAAACAACAGGTGAAATCTTCATCCTTACTAATGGGCGTTCTCTTGGAAACATACAAATTTACGAAAAAGTTGGGTTCATACTGGCGTTCCGGTCAGATGATTGCAACGGCAGCCCTGCTTTTGGGATTGATCGGGACCGCCCACAGCCAGGGGCGGGTAACGGTTCAGGAGCCCAACCGGTCGAACCAATCGTCGGATAACGATGGCTGGGGGCAGCCTTCTCCCCGCAAAGGCAATCGCAGAACGAACGATGCGGGGCGCCCTAATCGTACAACCGACCGGGTTTTTCGCCGGCTTCAGGAGGATGAGATTGATTATGCTCCCCCGCAAAAGCTGATTGAGATGAGTTTTCGGCTGGCACCGTCCGTGACGTTCAACACCGCCGAAGGGTTCGATTCGTACGCCGGTTTTCGGACCAACGGGTCGGCCCTGCGGATGAGCCTCGGGCCGAGCGTCGATTATTTCTTTTTCAAAGACCGGTATTCACTCAGTTCGGGCCTCTGGTACACGATTCAGCGGTCGGGCTACCGGATTCCGGGGCAGTTTGGGCAGCCGGTCTGGGATCCCGGGGCTAAAATTCAGCAGTCTTCCTACAATTTGCAGTATTTGCAAATCCCGGTTTCGGTAAAAATGTACGCCAACAATCTGTTTCCGAGCACCCGGTTTTACATCCAGACTGGTGGCGTGATTAACACCAAACTCGCCGAAAAACCGCTGGACTCGGCCCATAATGCCTTGTTTCAGTACGCGGAAGACGGCGGGAATTACAGCCGTCAGTACAGCCGCTTCAGCCTGGCGCTGCTGTTGGGGACGGGCATTCAATACCGCCTGAATCAGAGCCAGGCGCTGATCATGGGCCTCAGTTACCAGCGCGGCCTGACGGACGTGGCCCGGGCGCGGAATCTGGTTTCGAAAAACCACGTAATTTCGCTCGATCTGGGGCTGAAATTTTAGACTATCTTTGGGCGCTCATCGGATTAAAACCGTGTTGATCTGCCGAAATCATGTCGTCCAAACCGTTCCTTTGCTTTTTCTTCGTTTCGCTCTTTTTCAGCCCTAGCCGGGCTTTTTCGCAAGCCGGTTCGGAGCCGTTGTTTACGTTTGGCGTGATGACCGATGTGCAGTATTGCGATTGCGATCCGGCCGGAACGCGGCATTACCGGTCGTCGCTGCGCAAGCTGAACGAAGCCGTGCAGACCTTCAACGAACAGAAAGTGGCGTTTGTCACCCACCTCGGCGACTTCATCGACCACGATTTCCGGAGTTTCGATACGCTGACAGTCCTTGTCCGGCAACTGAATAGCCCGCTGTATCAGGTGTTGGGCAATCACGATTTTTCGGTGGGCCCGGACGAATTAGCCAAGGTGCCAGCCACACTGGGCATGAAAAACCGGTACTACTCATTTTTCCGGCAAGGCTGGCGGTTTATTGTGCTGGATTCCAACGATCTGAGCACGTACGGGAATGCAAAGGGCAGTAAAAACGAACAAGCTTCGGTGGCCTATCTGGCCACGTTGAAAGCGCAGAATGCCCCGAATGCGCAACCCTGGAACGGCGGTCTTTCAGAAAAACAGTTGCAGTGGCTGAAAAAAGAGCTGGCTTCCGCCGTCCGAAAAAAAGAGCAGGTTATTGTGCTCAGCCACCATCCGCTCATGCCGGAAAACGACCGGCACAACATCTGGAACGACCGGGAGGTCAGGACTTTGCTCGAAAGCTATCCCAATGTATTTGCCTATTTTAACGGGCACGTTCACCAGAAAAGCCATTCGACGCACCACGGCATTCATTATGTCACGTTTAAGGGCATCGTCGAGCAGGAAGAGAATGGGTTTGCCATCGTGGAAGTATATTCCGACCGGCTGAAAATCAACGGCTACGCGACCGAAACAAGCCGGGTTTTGCAAAAACTGTAAAGTGGAAGTCAGTAGATATAGCCCAGGTCTCTTAGATTCTGTTCCGGTGTCGTTAGCCGGATCGTCCGTCCGCCGGTATTGAGGTAATAGACCGGATCGCTCAGGCCCAGGACGGTTTCGTAGCGGTGGTCGGAGAGCAGAATGCCCTTACGCCGGGATTCCTGCCGAATGGTGGCGGCAACTTGTTCGATCTGCACCGGCATCAGGTGTAAAAACGGCTCATCGAGCAGCACGAAAGCTACGTTCGACGTCAGGATGAGCAACACCCCGGCCAGTCGTTTCTCCCCACCCGACAAGGTGCTGATTTTCTGGTTCCGGCGTTGGTAAAGGGTAGGGTAGTCACGGGCAATTTCTTCAGTTTTCACGCCATACCAGTCAAAAGCCGCCTGCAGGGTCAGCGACGGTGGGATAAAGGGCTGCTGGGGCAGATACCGGATCAAACCCGGTTTTTGATACGGTTTTTCGATGTATTTGTTATCCACCCGGACCGACTGGCTCCCGGTCGGCATCAGGCCCATGACACTTTTCATGAGACAGGATTTTCCGCTTCCGTTGCGCCCCAGTAAACCGGTGATCTGACCGGTTTCCAGTTTTATGTACACGCTCTGGAGAATCTTTCGTCCGCTCAGGTGGAGTTCGATGCCATCGGCTTCCAGCACGCTGCGTGGGGGATTCATAGAAGGAGCAATACTTGGTAAACACTTCCGATCAGCAGGAACGCAATCAACAGATCAAGCGCAAAAGCCCCACTGAACAAGGCGGTTTCCGATAGGCCCAGGTTATGGTAAAACCAGTACTGATCCCGGTATTTCTGCCGGGCTATATACCCGATGCCGAGATTGGAGAGGACCTTCAGCCACAGGAAATAAACCAGAAAAAGCGAAAAGTATGGGAGTATGCGGTTTAGACTAAAGCCGATCAGGCTCAAGGTTACGACGTTGCTGAACACCCAGACGGTTCGGTAGAACCGAAAAAGCGCCCGAAGAGGAAGGATACGCATAAAGGGCTGATTTCGGGCAAAATAGTAGAATTTCGGCAGAGAACGGCGGGGTTAACAAACTTTAACAGGAGAGGTATTTGGCAAGGACCTGGCCTGATAGGTTCGTAATTGGCGGAGATCAATTTTCAACGGAATGAATGGGTCCGGTCATTTTGGCCCTTCCAGAAAGCTCAACGCACCTTCGTGGATCGTGATGCGAAGGTCTTTGGGCTTTTTCGATTGGATAAACTGGTCGTCCAGGTGCATTTCCGGGCCGTCCCACCGCATTCGAATTGTCTGGCCTTTCAGCACGGTTCCCCAAAAACCGCCTGCCTGGCCATTGAGCCGGTTTTGAATATACGTTAACAAGCCGTGGCGCTGCTGTTCCGCCACCAGAACGACCTCCATTTGCCCGTCGGCGGGGTCGGCAGTGGGCGCCAGCACCAGATTAGGGCCGATGCAACGGATGTTCATTACCTCCACCAGCATATACTCCCCCGAATAATCGACGCCATCCACGTCGATTCGGCAAGGGCGGGGTTCGTACGTTTGCAGAATACCGGCCAGCACGTCCAGCGCAATCTTCAGCTTCTCCTCCGGCGCATCGGTCGATTTCTCCTGATGATCTTTCATTTCTTTCATCAGTTCCGGAAAAATGCCATAGCCCGCTCCTTCCAGAAAAAACTGCCGGTGGCGTAAGCCTTCCACCAGACCCACATCAAACCGTTTGCGTCGACCCGAATGCCAGTTTTGTACAATCGGGCGGGGATCGTCGGTCGGAATCCCCAGGCTCCCGGCAATGTTATTGGCCGTTCCGTGGGGCAGTAAGGCGATGGGAAACGGTTTTTCGATCAGCTTCCGGTCGAGCAGGTGCTTAGCCACTTTACGCACGGTTCCGTCGCCCCCGGCCACGACCAGAAAGTCAACGTCGGTTTTTATCTCTTTCCATTCGTTTTTTTTGGTCGAAGCATAGCGACAGGCAAAGCCTTCCGATTGAATAAGCGCCATGAGATCTTTTTTAGAATGTTCTTCGTCCCCGGCGCCGGGATTGTGCAAAAGCTGAGCGATTTTCATAAAGTCCGTTTTAACACTATGTTAAACATCGCCCGGGGTTTTTCTGTTGGAATAAGGAGACAAAAATGGCATTACCATGAGAATCTTAATCACCAACGATGACGGTATTTACAGCCCGGGCATTGCGGCTCTGGCCCGAATTGCTTCCCGGTTTGGCGAGGTTCGCGTTGTGGCGCCCGATGTTGAGCAATCGTCGATGGGCCATGCCGTGACGCATTCCCGGCCCCTTTCCTATAAAAGCTCCCCGATTAAGTTTGAAGGCATCGATGCGTACCGCGTCAATGGGACCCCGGCCGACTGTGTGGCGCTGGGAACCCACCTGTGGGGGCAAACCGATGTGGTATTGTCGGGCATCAACATGGGCCCGAATCTGGGCAATTCGATGTGGCACTCGGGCACGCTGGCAGCCGCCAAACAGGCGGTTTTGCTGGGCATCAAAGGCATTGCCCTTAGCACCCCCGTTGGCAAAACGGAGCCGGATTTTGAAGCGCTGGAACCGTATGTGGAGAAAACGCTGGAGCTGTTATTGAAGGATACAGAACTGGCCCTCTATAATGTCAACTTCCCGCCCAATCCTACCGACATCAAATGGACACGGCAGTCGGTTCGGCTCTACGACGGAACGATTGTGCCGGGAATGGACCCGCTGGGGCGTAAGCACTACTGGTTTACGGTAACGCCCCTGGAGCCGGCCGAGGAAGGAACAGACCGTTGGGCGGTGGATCAGGGATACGTGTCCATTACGCCCCTGCGACTCGATCTAACCGATGAAAACGTGCTCCGGAAAGCGCTGGAAGAACAGCCTACTACGGTATAACGGCCGGTTTTAATAAAAGCAAAGCCGCTCCCGATACCGGAAGCGGCTTTGCTTTTATTAAATGGTTTCAAAACCGCAATAAGGCACCAGTACTTTCGGAATCCGGATTCCGTCCGGTGTCTGGTTGTTTTCCAGAATGGCCGCCAGAATTCGCGGCAGCGCCAGCGCCGAACCGTTAAGGGTATGTAGCAACTGGGTTTTGCCCTCTACCCGGTAGCGCAGTTTAAGACGGTTGGACTGGAAGGTTTCAAAGTTGGAAACCGAGCTTACTTCCAGCCAGCGCTGCTGAGCGGCCGACCAGACTTCCATATCGTAGGTCAACGCTGAGGCAAAGCCCATATCGCCCCCGCAAAGCCGTAGCACCCGGTAAGGCAGTTCCAGCTTTTGCAGCAGGCTTTGCACATACTGGCTCATTTCTTCCAAGGCCTGATACGATTCTTCCGGTTTGCGAATCTGCAAAATCTCCACTTTGTCGAACTGGTGCAGGCGGTTAAGTCCCCGCACGTGGGCACCCCAGGAACCGGCTTCGCGCCGGAAGCAAGGCGTGTGGCCCACATTTTTGATGGGCAGTTGATCGTCGGACACGATCACGTCACGGTACAGGTTCGTAATGGGCACTTCGGCCGTCGGAATCAGGTACAGCTTATCGGCCTCGGCGTAATACATCTGCCCTTCTTTGTCCGGTAACTGACCCGTCCCAAACCCCGAATCTTCGTTGATCAGAATGGGCGGCTGAATCTCGAAATAACCGGCTTTGAGGGCTTCGTCCAGAAAGAAATTGATCATGGCCCGCTGAATCCGGGCTCCTTTACCCCGATAAACCGGAAAACCGGCCCCCGTGATTTTGTTGCCCAGGTCAAAATCAATGATCGGTCCGCCGACGCGGTCGTACTTTTTGATCAGCTCCCAATGCGGTTGCGCGCCTTCGGCCAGAGTGGGAATTTCGCCGTGTTGCAGAACCACTTCATTATCATCCGCCGTACGGCCTTCGGGAACACTGCTGTGCGGAAGGTTTGGTAACGTAACCAGAAGCGCCTGCAACTGCTGCTCCACGGTTTTCAGGCTTTCCTCCAGTTCTTTCGAACGCGTTTTCAACTCGGCGGTTTCGGCTTTGGCCGCATCGGCTTCGGCCTTTTGCCCGGATTTCATCAAGGCTCCGATTTCTTTGGCTTTGGCGTTGGAACGGGCCAGCACATCGTCCAGCTCTTTCTGGGTGTCGCGCCGTTGTTGATCCAGCGCCAGTACCTGCTCGACAACGGTTTCGGCATTCGCAAACCGTTTCTTGTTCAGACCCGCCAGGGTAGTCTCTTTATTATCGCGGATGAAGGGAAGTAAAAGCATGGTTATTCGGGTAACAACTGCTCCCAGGCAGCTATAAGTAGTTCTTTTTAGAAACCGGTCAGATTTGAAAACCTGACCGGTCGGGCATATGGCTAAGCTTCTACCAGATTAAACAACCCTTCGTTCAGGGCGTTCAGGGCGTCGGCTTTATAACGGCCGTGCATCAGCAGTGAAATGTTGTGTTCGGTGCCGCCGTACGAAATCATCCGGATCGGAATGCCTTCCAGCGCTTTCAGCACCTTCAGGGCGATGCCCGCGTGGTCGGCGCTGAAATTTCCGACGATACAGACAATCGTCTGGTCGTAATCCGGTTCTTCCAGATCGCAGAAGGTCCGCAGTTCGGCCATCAACTCGGTCAGGTTATCGGTTTTGTCGATTGTTACCGAAACCGATACTTCCGAGGTAGCAATCAGATCGACCGGCGTTTTGTACTTCTCGAATACCTCGAAAATCCGGCGCAGAAAACCGTACGCGTTCAGCATCCGCAACGAGTGGATGTACAGCGCCGTAATGCCGTCTTTGGCCGCCACGGCTTTGAACACCTGATCGGAGGTTTTGCTGGCAATCAGCGTTCCTTCGGCCTGTGGGTCCATGGTATTTTTCAACCGTACCGGCACACCGAACATCTTTGCCGGGGTGATCGTCGATGGGTGCAGGATTTTGGCCCCGAAATACGCCAGTTCGGCCGCTTCTTCAAACGTCAGTGCCCTGATCGGGAAGGTTTTTTTCACGATCCGGGGATCGTTATTGTGCATGCCGTCGATGTCGGTCCAGATCTGGATTTCGTCGGCCCGGATGGCTCCGCCAATCAGCGAGGCTGTGTAATCCGAACCACCGCGTTTCAGGTTATCGACCTCTCCGCGCGGATTCCGGCAGATAAATCCTTGCGTCACAATCAGTTTTTTACCCCCATGTGCCCGCAGCAGTTCGCGCAGTTTACGCTCCGTAAAATCCAGTTCGGGTTCACCATCGGCATCCACCCGCATGAATTCCAGGGCGGGCAGCAGAACGGAGTCGTCATTAGACTCTTCCAGACACGCCTGAAATAGCTGCGTGCTCAGCAGTTCGCCTTCGGCTACCAGTTCTTTTTCCTGTTTCAGCGTAAACGGGCGAATCCGGGTCAGCGACCGAATGAACGAGAACTCGTTTTCGATGATTTTCTGGCCTTTTGTCAAACCGTCGGTGGTCTTATACAATTCGCGTACGAATGAATCGTAATGCGCCTTCAGGTGCTCGATTTTCTCGGCCGCTTCCTCCGGCTGATCCGCTTTCAGGGATTCGGCGATGGATAACAGGGCGTTAGTGGTACCGGACAGGGCCGACAGAACGATAATTTTCTGCTGATCATCCGAGGTAATCAAATTGCGGATCGAATGCATCCGTTCGGGCTTGCCGACCGAGGTTCCGCCAAATTTCCAGACTTGCATGGGTTTAATGAGTGAAAGAATGAAAGAGTGAAAACTTCGCATTTAATAAACACTGGCGGAGCTATTCGCTCTTTCACTCTTTCGGAATTAGATTTTAGGTGAATAACTATAAACGTGTTGCTGTAAGCCTAACATTTTGATGGCCGTCATGGCGGCTTCATCGCCTTTGTTGCCGTGAATGCCGCCCGCCCGGTCGATAGCCTGCTGCTGGTTGTTGGGCGTCAGAACGCCAAAAATGACCGGTTTTCCGGTTTTGATGCCAACCTGTGTCAGGCCCTGCGCGACGGCGTGGTTGATGTAATCATTGTGTTTGGTTTCCCCCTGAATCACGCAGCCGAGCGCAATGACGGCATCGATATCGTCGCGCTGCGCGAACCACTGGGCGCCGAGACTCAGCTCAAAACTGCCCGGCACGTTGCCCCGGACCACGTTTTCGGCTGCGGCTCCGTAGTGCAGCAAGGTCTGGTAAGCGCCTTCGAACAGGGCTTCGGTTACTTCGGTATTCCATTCTGCCACGACAATGGCAAACCGCCGTTTGCTGATGTCGGGGAGGTTATTGGTTGAAAAAACGCTCAGATTTTTTAAGTCGGTGGCCATCGGAACTCGAATTACACAGGTTAACAGATTAACTAAGATAAAAACTCAGGGTACAGGTTTGGAAGTCGATAACCACAGTCGCAGGAATCTTTTTGATCCTGGTCATCCGAGTCCAAAAAGAAAGGACAAAACCTCGGTCGGCTTTGTCCTTTCGCAATGGGTTTGATCAACGCTGCTTACGACTCACCGACCGTGCTTTCCAGGACGGATTTATACTTCTTGGCGTTTGCCGACTCTGCCGAAGTCGGGTATTTGTCGATGATCTTGTTATATGTCTCAATGGCTTCCTGATTTTGCTTGTTCTGCTCGTAAGCGAGTGCCAGTTTTATCAGGTAACCGGGGGTAAAATATTGGTTTGGCTTGTAATCAGCCGCTTTTTTATACGCATCAATCGCGTCGCTGTAGGCTTTCTTTTCCAGGTAAGCGTCACCAATCAACGCATACGCACGACCCTGAACGAGCAAATCGGATGAACTGAAAGCCTTCAGCTTTTCGATGGCCTCGTCGTATTTGCCTTGCTTCAGCAGCGCAACGCCCGCGTAAAAACTGGCGAGATTGCCCGCCGGTGCCGCACTGTATTCGTCCGCAATAGCGATCAGCCCTTCGTTAGCGCCGTTCCCATTCAGGGCTTTTTTCAGCGAATCAGCTTCCCATTCGTAGACAGACGGAAACATGGCGGTCTGCGCTTCCTCATCCTGGCTGCTGACCCAATACCGGTAACCTATAAAGCCTGCAATCACCAGCACAACCGCGACCACCAGTCCCAGAACCAGATTCCGGTTTTTCTCAAAAAACAACTCCGCCTTCCCTAACGAACCCGCCAGAGTAGCGGGGTCTTCCAGAAACTCCAGTTTGGAGCTTGTTTGTGTCTTACTCATTTAATGAATGATCCAAATTTGGGAGTGCAAATTTAGCAAATCCCCGGAATATAGAAAGCAAAAACCGTGACAAAGTTTTGATACTAAAGGAAAAAGGGATAAAAAAGAAGGAGAAAGGGAAGAAAGAAGGAAGAATAAGCGGATCGCTACTTTTCTTCATCCTTTGCTCCCGTTCTCCTCTCCGCCTTAAAGGCCTTATTCCGTAATAAACGGATAATCTTTCTGCATGTAGACATCCTTGAACGCTTCATCCGGCGACGGATACGGCGATTCTTCGGCAAATTTCACGGATTCCTCCACGATTCCCCTGATTTTCTGGTCGATAGCGGCCAGTTCATCTTCCGTTGCAATTTTCTTTTCCAGAATCGTTGCCCGGACGTTTTCGATCGGATCGCGCTGTTTGTACTGCTCCAGCTCGTCTTTCGTGCGGTATTTCTGCGGATCGGACATCGAGTGACCCCGGTAGCGGTACGTCCGGAATTCCAGGAACGTCGGGCCGTCGCCTTTGCGGGCGCGCTCGGCGGCCCGGCTGACGGCTTCGTGGACCGCTTCCACGTCCATCGCATCGACGGGTTCCGACGGCATGTCGTAGGCTTCCCCCAGCGTGTACAGATCCGTTACGTTCGAGGTCCGGGATACGGACGTTCCCATCGCGTAACCGTTGTTTTCGACCACGAAAATAACCGGCAGTTTCCACGTCATGGCCATGTTCAGCGTTTCGTGGAACGAGCCCTGCCGAACCGCACCGTCGCCCATGAAGGTGATGCAGAGGTTCGTGGTCTTGTTGTACTTCTCGGCAAAAGCCAGTCCGGCTCCAACCGGAATCTGACCGCCCACAATGCCGTGGCCGCCGACGAAATTCACCGATTTATCGAAAATGTGCATCGAACCGCCCTTGCCTTTCGACGAGCCGGTTTGTTTGCCAAATAACTCGGCCATGATGGCTTTTGGGTCGGAACCCAGCGCCAGCGGAATACCGTGATCCCGGTAGGCGGTAATCCATTTATCATCTTTCGTCAGGGCCGAATACGACCCGGAGGAACAGGCTTCCTGCCCGATATAGAGGTGACAGAAGCCCCGGATTTTCTGCTGGCCATACAGTTGGCCGGCTTTTTCTTCAAACTTACGTTGCAGCACCATCGACTCATACCAGTATAGGTAGCGCTCCTTGGGATGCGTGGTTTTGGCCGCGGCTGGCGAAGACTTAGATTTTTCCTTTACACTTGCCATATATCTTTTTTGGGCGTAAAAAAAGGATAACCGAATAAAGCGGAAATCGATGTGCAATACAGGCGGTCTGCCTTTCGATAACAAACGACCTGTATCTTTGTTGCTTAAACACGCGGCTGTTACGGCCACGATGCCGCGAAAATACGCAATTCCTGCTAACAACCATACCGATGTATTTGGAAAAACTCAACCTGACCAACTTCAAAAACTACGAGGAAGGGAGTTTTACATTTAGCGAACAGATCAATTGCATCGTCGGGCCGAACGGCAGCGGAAAAACCAACCTGCTGGATGCGGTTTATTTTTTGTCGTTAAGCAAGAGTGCGTTCCATAACCAGGATGCCTTAAGCATTCACCACCAGAGCGATTTCTTCATTATCGACGGTATTTTCCGGCTGGACGACAAACCGGTTCAGATTACCTGTAGTCTCCAACGCGGGCAGCGAAAGGTGCTGTTATCCGACAAAAAACCGTACGAGCGCATCAGCGAACACATCGGGCGGTTTCCGGTGGTGATGCTGGCCCCCAACGACACCGATCTGGTGCGGGAGCACAGCGAAGAACGCCGGCATTTTTTCGACGGCGTTCTGTCGCAACTCGATGCCGACTACCTCCGCGATTACCTGTTTTACCAGCAGATCCTGAAACAGCGGAACGGCACTTTAAAACTCTTTGCCGAACGGAATTACCTGGACGAGGAACTGCTCGAAACCTACAACGAACCGCTCCTGCAACTGGCCCAGAAGATTTACGCGCGCCGGAAGCGGTTCATCGCGGAGTTTTTGCCGATTGTGCAGAAACATTATGCCTACCTGAGCGAAGCCCGCGAAGCTGTTGATATTATTTACGAATCGGAAGTGGGAAATGAAGAGTTTCCGAAAGATTTTCGCCGGAACCGACAGCGGGATATTCAGTTGCAGCGCACCAACAAGGGCGTTCACAAAGACGATTTCGTGTTCGAAGCCAATGGCGTGGCGCTGAAGAAATTCGGTTCACAGGGCCAGCAGAAAACGTTCGTCATTGCCCTCAAACTGGCGCAGTTCGAGCAGTTACAAGCCGAAAAGGGGGTTAAACCGCTGCTGTTGCTGGACGATATTTTTGATAAGCTCGACGACCGCCGGATCGACAAACTGATCACGTTGATGGAGCATCACACCTTCGGCCAGATTTTCATCACCGATGCCCGGCCCGACCGGACAAAAGACCTGCTGGCCGCTGTGAAGGCTGATGTGGCGTATTTCCGGACGGAGGGGTAAAGTCTAGCCCGCCCAGTTTTCCCGGTCCAGACTCCGGTATTGAATCGCTTCGGCCAGGTGTTCGGTTTCGATGCGTTCGCTGGCGGCCAAATCGGCAATCGTGCGCGATACTTTCAGAATCCGGTCGTAGGCGCGGGCCGATAATCCCAAACGGTCCATAGCGGTTTTGAGTAACGCCAACCCATCCTCATGGATGCTACAAACGTCTTTTACCATCTGCGACGGCATCATGGCGTTGGAATAAATCCCCGGCTGGTTTGCAAACCGCCCGGTCTGGATTTCCCGCGCCCGGATAACCCGTTCGCGGATGGACGCGCTGCTTTCCGAGGGACGATTGGCCGTCATCTGATCGAACGAAACCGGGGTTACTTCGACGTGCAGGTCGATGCGATCGAGCAAGGGGCCGCTGATTTTGTTCAGATACCGTTGCACCACGCCCGGTCCGCAGACGCACTCTTTTTCGGGATGGTTATAATACCCGCAGGGGCACGGATTCATGCTGGCGATCAGCATAAAATTGGCCGGAAATTCGACCGCCCATTTGGCCCGCGAGATGCTCACTTTCCGTTCTTCCAGCGGTTGCCGCATCACCTCCAGCGCCGTCCGTTTGAATTCCGGTAATTCGTCCAGAAACAGAACGCCGTTATGCGACAGGGAGATTTCGCCGGGCTGCGGAAAACTCCCCCCGCCCACCAAAGCCGCATCGCTGATGGTGTGGTGCGGAGACCGGAACGGGCGCGTGGCAATCAGCGTTGCCCGGCTGCCCAGTTTGCCGGCGACGGAATGAATCTTGGTAGTTTCCAGCGCTTCGTGTAAGGTCAGGGGCGGCAAAATGGTCGGCAATCGCTTGGCCAGCATGGTTTTACCGGCACCCGGTGGCCCAATCATGATCACGTTATGACCACCAGCCGCGGCAATTTCCATCGCCCGTTTGATGTTCTCCTGCCCCTGAACGTGGGCAAAATCGGCATCGTAGGCATTCTGCGTGTTGGCAAACAGCTCCCGCGTATCGGTCACCAGCGGTTCGATGGCTTTCTTTCCCTCAAAGAATTCTACGGCATCCATCATGGTTTCGACGCCGATTACCTCCAGGTTATTGACAATGGCGGCTTCCGGCGCGTTCTGGGCGGGCAGTACAAAGCCTTTGTAACCGCGCTTACGGGCTTCGATGGCAATCGGTAATACGCCTTTGATGGGCCGTAACCGTCCGTCGAGCGACAGCTCGCCCATGATCACGTACTCTTCCAGTTTCCGTTCGGGGCTAATCTGTTCCGAGGCCTGTAACACACAAAGGCCGATTGGTAAATCATACGAAGAACCTTCTTTGCGGATGTCGGCCGGTGCCAGGTTGACCACGATTTTTTGCCGGGGCATCCGGTAACCAAAATATTTCAGGGAGGATTCGACGCGTTGTTCGCTTTCTTTGATGGCGCTGTCGGGCAAACCAACCAGGTGAAAATGCAGCCCCTGAGCTACTGTCACTTCAATCGTAATAATGGTCGCGCTGACACCGTGAACGGCGCTTCCGAACGTTTTGGACAACATGAAAACAGGTTTCGGTTTTAGTGGTTAGACGCGGAACCGCCCGGAAGGATACATCGGTACCCAGTTTTTCGCGCATTGCGTAAATCGAAACGGGTGTTTAACGCTCGGATTTACCACGCGCCCTTTTATAAACGCTGAAAAGCCCCCAACTTTGGGCAAAATTGGCGTCTCTGTCGGCAGACGGTTTTTCTAACAATGACTATGGTAACTCAACACGCGTATATTCAGAAGCTTTTGGCGGTTTTTCGCCGGGAATTTAACCGTGAACCCGACTTGCTGGTGCGCGGGCCGGGGCGTATCAACCTGCTGGGCGAACATACCGATTACAACGGCGGTCTGGTATTGCCCGCCAGCATCGACAAGGAAATCCTGTTTGTCATTGCCCGGCGCGACGATCAAACGGGCCGGATCGTGGCCGAGAATCTCAATCAAACGTTTTCGTTCCCGCTCGATGCGTTGACGCCCTCACCTCTGGGCTGGCCGGACTACCTGATGGGCGTCGTCGATCAGCTGCAGAAAGCCGGTTTTCAGCCCGGCGGTTTTGACCTGGTTTTTGGCGGAAACATTCCGGTGGGAGCGGGTTTGTCGTCGTCGGCCGCCCTGGAGTGCGGGCTGGCGTTCGCCCTGAACCAGTTATATGACCTGGGGCTGGCGACGCTCGATATGGTGAAACTGAGCCAGCGGGCCGAAAACCTGTTTGTCGGCGTTAATTGCGGCATTATGGACCAGTTTGCGTCGATGTTCGGACGCGCGCAGTCTGTAATCCAACTGGATTGTAAATCGCTCCACCACGAATATTTTCCGTTTCAGACGACGGATTACGCCTTAATTCTGTGCGACTCGGGCGTTAAGCATTCCCTCGGCGACAGCGAATACAACACCCGGCGGCAGGAATGCGAAACCGGGGTTGCGATTCTCCAACAGTATGACGCTTCGATTCACCTGCTGCGTGATGCGACGACGGCGCTGGTGGACGCTCACCGCGACGAGATGCCGGGAAAAGTGTACCAGCGTTGCCGGTATGTAACCGAAGAAATCCAGCGGGTTCGGGAGGCTTGTCAGGATTTGCTGACCAACAATCTGGTGGCTTTTGGCCGGAAAATGTACGAAACCCACGACGGGTTGCAACACGAATACGAAGTGAGCTGCGAAGAACTGGATTTTCTGGTCGATCAGACCCGGGCAGACGATGCGGTTTTGGGCAGCCGGATGATGGGGGGCGGTTTTGGGGGTTGTACCCTCAATCTGGTGAAGCGCGAAGCCGCCGATTCATTCGTGAGCCGGATGCAGGAAGCATATCAAAACCGGTTCGGTATCGAACTGAAATGCTATCCGGTCCGAATCACGAACGGAACGTCGGTCCTGGAGTGATAAAAAGAGCGGCATCACCCGTTCAGTATGGATGATGCCGCCAGTTTGTTTACACCGTTAGCGTCCAGCCATCGCGGTATTCCCGTTTGACAAACTGATTCGCGAGGTCGTAATTGGTTATCTTCATATTAGCCGCATCCCACAGCAGTTTTTTCCGACCGTTGTATTTGTCGGCGGTTTTCTTCGCGGTGGGGTTGTCGCGGAGCATCCAGCTTCGCAGGGCCAGGTTTCCGATCAGAATGCTTTCCGTAAAAGGGGCCGCGTATTCGAAAGGCGAGCTGGTCTTTCCTTTGCCATAACCGGCGATGCAGGCATCCACCCACTGCAAATAATGGTCTTCGTTCGGCACGCGGGCAATCGTTTCGGGTACGTTCAGACTTTCGTTGGCTTTCAGCGGCAACAGACGCGGGTTGGCACCGTAGCAATCGGCCATCAATTTTCCTTTCGATCCGATAAACAGAACCCCGCCATCCGAATTCCCGAAAGCTTCGCCCGGCTGCAATTCTTCCGGGAGTTCGGGCAGAATACCGCCGTCGTACCAGCTTAGTTTGATGTCACTCTTTCCATCTTTCCGGGGATAATTCAGGTGAATTGACGACGAAAACGGCGTCCAGTCCGGATTGTGATCCTGCTCGCGGAGCGTAAAGGTCCAGGTGCCGGCCACGCTGCATTCCACCGAATTCGGATATTCGACCGGCAGAATCCGGAAAACCGGGTCCAGAATATGGCAGGCCATATCGCCGAGCGCGCCGGTACCGTAGGGCCACCAGCCGCGCCAGTTCCAGGGCAGATAGGCTTCATTGTAGGGCACTTTTTTGGCCGGGCCCAACCAGAGATCAAAATCCAGCTCTTTCGGAATATCAAACGTCCGGTCCGTTGGAATGGCCTGCGGCCAGACCGGGCGATTGGTCCACGCCAGCACTTTATGAACATCGCCAATGATGCCCGAATCGTAGATTTCTTTCATCCGCCGAACACCATTCCCCGAACCACCCTGGTTGCCCATCTGGGTGATGACCTTGTATTTTCGGGCAGCCTGGCCCAGAATTCGGGCTTCGTAAATGTCGTGCGTCAGCGGTTTTTGGGTGTATACGTGCTTGCCAAGTTGCATGGCCGCCAGCGTAGCCACGGCGTGGGTATTGTCGGGTGTTGAAATGGAACAGGCGTCGATGTTCTTGCGCTCTTTCGACAGCATCTCCCGGAAATCTTTGTAATACGTTGCCTTCGGAAAGCGGTTTCGGGATTCAACCGCCTGGCGATCATCGACATCGCAGAGGGCAACAATGTTGACATTAGGGCTTTTGGCGAACGAAGCCAGGTCGCTTTTGCCTTTCCCGCCCACGCCAATCCCGGCGATGTTGAGCTTGTCGCTGGGCGCAACGTAACCCTTGCCCAGCACATGCCGGGGAACAATCAGAAACGAGGTGGCGGCCAGTGACGATGTTTTCAGAAAATCCCGGCGGCTGGAATTTTCGGGATTCAACGGTTTTTCTTCCATGAAAAAGGGGTTTAGAAATGAGGGAATTCGCGCCTGTTTTTGAGCGTCGACAGGAGTCCTGGTCCATCCGGTTAGCCGGTTTTTAGCCCACACAGAACCTATTCAACAAACTAAGCCTGAACACAATACGAAAAAAGTTCATAATTGGGCTATTCGTCCGCCGAAATAGTTGCCGAGAAACAATAAAGCCGACCGCGAATCCGCAGCCGGCTTATACAAGTATGGTTTTTAGTTTAGAAGTTACTCGTTGGGCAGGCGGTTTTGAAAAACCGCCTTGCCGCGGTGTCTCAGAAACTATATTTGTTCTCCGCAATCATCGCATCGGCGATTCGACGGCGGGTTTCTTTCAGATTCAGCGGTTCGATTTTTGTAAACCGTTTCAGGCCCATTAGCATGACCCGCAACTCGTCGCTTTCGGCAAACGAAGTGATGGCCGCCCGGCCGGCGTTGTTGATCTTCTCCACGGCTTCGTGCAGATACGCCAGCGCCAGGTCTTTTTGTAGGGCAACGCCGGATTCACCTTGGGTGCCGATGAGCTTTTCCACCCGCAGCAGTACCGACTCGGCCACGTAAACCTCAATCACCATATCGGCCAGATTCATCAGAATTTCCTGCTCGTCCGACAGTTTCATCATGAATTTCTGCACGGCGGCACCGGCTACCATCAAAATGGCTTTTTTCAGGTTGCGCAACACCTTTTTCTCAGCCGCGAACAGCACGTCGTCTTCGTCGGCGCTGAAATCCGGGATGGACATGATTTCTTTCGCCACGGCCATGGCCGGCCCCATCAGGTCGAGTTCACCCTTCATCGTCCGCTTCAGAATCATGTCGATCGTCAGCATCCGGTTGATTTCGTTGGTGCCTTCAAAAATCCGGTTGATGCGGGCGTCGCGGTAGGCGCGGTCCATCGGGGCGTCGGCGGAATACCCCATCCCACCGTATACCTGAACGCCTTCATCGACCACATAATCCAGCGTTTCAGAACCGTGAACTTTCATCATGGCGCATTCGATGGCGAACTGCTCGAGGGCTTTCAGCTTGGCGTCGGCGTCGGTCATGCCATTGGCTTTCAGGCTTTCGATGAGGTCGTCGATGTTCTGTCCGGCGCGGTAACAGGCGGTTTCGCAGGCATACACCTTGATGGCCATTTCGGCCAGTTTGTGTTTGATCGCGCCAAAACTCGAAATCAGCGTTCCAAACTGTTTCCGTTCGTTGGCGTACCGCACGGCGTTGTTAATCACCTCTTTGGCACCGCCCACGGCGGCAATCCCCAGTTTAATGCGGCCAATATTGAGGATGTTGACGGCAATTTTAAAACCGTTGCCCCGCGTTGAGAGCAGGTTTTCGACGGGCACCTGACAATCATTGAAAAAAATCTGGCGGGTGTCGGAGCCTTTGATGCCCATTTTGTGCTCCGGCTCGTTCATCGTAATGCCGCCAAAACTTTTCTCGATCAGAAACGCGCTCAGGTTTTTATCGACCTGCCCGGAACCGTCGTCAATTTTGGCAAAAACAATGAACAGATCGGCAAAACCGCCGTTCGTAATCCACATTTTCTGCCCGTTGATGACGTAGTGTTTGCCGTCGGCCGACAGTTTAGCTTTCGTTTTACCCGAATTGGCATCCGAACCCGAATCCGGTTCGGTCAGGCAGTAAGCGGCTTTCCAGTCGCCGGACGCCAGTTTGGGCAGGTATTTCGCTTTTTGTTCCTCGTTGCCGTAATACACAATCGGGAGCGTTCCGATCCCGGTATGAGCCGACAGCGCCACGGAAAAGGAATGACCGGCACCGGTAACCTCCGTCACCAGCATCGACGTGTTAAAATTCATCCCAAAACCGCCGTATTCTTCCGGTACCGAGGTGCCGAGCAATCCCAGTTCGCCAGCTTTGTCCATCAGCGACGCAATCAGTTCGGGCGATTTTGCCTGGTCGAGTTCATCCAGCCGGGGCCAGATTTCGCGCTCCAGAAACTCACGACACGTAGCGGCAATCATCTGTTGTTCTTCCGAAAACTCTTCCGGAATGAACACCTGCGCGGCATCGGTTTCCTTGATCAGAAACTCTCCGCCTTTAAGCGATGCTTTATGTTCTGTGGTAGTCATGGTTATAGGTCAATAGGGTTGTACAAGGCCGCCTGCAGGGCAAACCTACTTCAGGAATACAAACGTAGGAAGAAAGGGGATAGTATGCAAGCATACGGTCAAAATTTGTCGACAGCTTTGTCTGAAAAGCCACTCCGAAAGAGCACAATCGGACACGAGCCTTCAGGCAAGGCAGTCTTTTGGGCTCCTGATACCAAAAGCGTTTAAATTTATACTTATTTTGGTTGTACATATATCATTAAATTGTACCTTTCGCTATGATTGCGTCGTGATTTGTCGTTATGACCCAGGAAAATAAGTTTACGTACGAAATGGCCCAGCCCAGACCCGCCCGGTCATTCGTTCAACGGCTGGTAATGTTGAGCTTGTGGTTGCTGCTTTCGTCCGGCCCGGTTTATGCGCAGGGTGTGCCCCGGATCGGTCACCAACTGGAATTTGCGGGGGTCATGATTCACCTGACCGACGCCACGCAGCATCTGGTTCAGCAGGAGGCCGAATTGCTGTACGTCAACCGGGCGCTGGTGACCAGCCGGCTGGAGCGGATGACGCTTTACTTCCCCATCATTCGGCCTTTTCTGGCGCAACAGGGCTTACCCGACGATTTTCTGTTTCTGGCGCTGCACGACCCCGCCCCGGTTTCCGGCAAGCCCACGCTTGCTTTTTGGGGCTTGGGAAAATCGACACCCGCTGAACTCCGGATGGACGCTTTTGTTGATGAACGGCTCCACCCCGTCCGCTCCACGCTGGCGGCCGTCAATCGGTTGAATCGGCTTTATCAGCGAAAACCGAACTGGGTGGCGGTTATACACCACTATGAACGGAGTTTGCGGGCGGATACGACCCAATTAGCCGACAAAAAACCGGTTGATGGGGCGCTTTACGCCTTGAACGATACCAGCGATGAATTTCTGATCCGGTTGCTGGCTGCCAAGGTGGTGCTGGAACGGGCGCTATCGGTTTATAAACCCCAACCGCAGCAGGTGTTGTTTCCGTACGAAGAAACCAGGGGAATGAGTCTATCGCAAATCGCCGGGAACTGTCGCGTCGATGAAAGCAGTGTCAGTCCGCATAATACCTGGTTGAAATCGCCCCGTGTACCGGAAACGGAGGATTACACGGTTTATATTCCGACCACGCTGGACCGGTACATCGAGCTAAAACGAAAAACCGGGTCTTCCGTGGAAAGCCAACTGGCGATGCAGGATGCCGGTTTTCCGGTTTTGCAAAAAAGTGCCGCCCCGTCGGACGTTCGCGGGGGACAGTTTTACCGGATCAACGGGAAAAAAGGCATTCAGGCGCAATTGTTCGATAACCGGATTACGCTGGCCTACCGTGGGAGATTGAAAGTGAAGAAGTTTGAAACGTATAACGACCTCCGTAGCGATCAGCCGATTGTGGCCGGCGAAATTTATTACCTGGAGAAAAAAAGCAAACGGGCCAGGGTGCCGTTTCACATTGTCCGGCGGGGGCAGTCATTATGGGCTATTGCCCAGCAATACGGTATTAAACTGCAAAAACTGATTGCCTACAACGCTGTAAATCCGGAGCAGCAACCCGCCGTCGCCCGGATTTTGTGGCTTCAGAAGGAGCGTCCAGCCAGTTTACCGGTGGAATATTACCGGTCGCCCAGGCAGCCCGATCAACCACCGGGAACGACGCAGGCCAAACCGGTTCTGGCAGTCAACAAACCGGATTCGGAGGCTAAAAATCCGCCGGTTTCTCTAACCGATTCCATCAGAAACCCCAAAGAGCGACTGGCAACGGCGGAAAAAATATCATCCGCCGTCCCGAACGGGCGGACGCTGGCTACGCTGGACAGCCTGATTGCTGCGCTAAACAAATCAGAAATGCCCGCGTTCCGCTCGGGTGCCGCCAAAATGATTGTCCCGTCGGTGCCAGTAGAGAAAACCGCTGGGACGAAAATGGACGACGAGCCGGAGGAAGTGAGTGGCCCGTTGATCATGCATATTGCCGAAAAAACCGATACCTACGCAACGGTGGCCCGTAAGTATAACGTAACGGTTCAGCAGTTGTACCTCTGGAATAATGTGTCGGCGTTGAAACCGTTGCGCCCGGGTCAGCCCTTGCTGATCGATCAGTCGGTATCCCCAACCCGCAAAGGGCTGGTTCCACTGGCGGCCAAACCGGCTTTGAGTAAACCGCCCGTGATAAAACCGGCCCCCCGGCCCCCGGCGGTCAAACCCGCAGCTACGCCCTCCGCCGGAGGGCCTGTGGTAAAACCGGCAGCCGCACCGGTTGATTCGGGCGAGGAACTGATTCACATTGTGCAGGCGGGTGAAAACATGTACCGGATTGGGCTGCGGTATAAAGTAAAGCCGGAACAAGTGAAACAATGGAACAACCTGCCCGACCTGACGGCGGTGGTTGGCGCGCGTCTTATTATCCGGAAAAAATAAAGGGAGTTGTTAGCTCCCTTCGTGTCTTAAAGCCGTTCGAAAATCCCGGCGACGCCCTGCCCGCCACCGACGCAGGCCGACACCATGCCGTATTTCTGGTTCTGGCGTTCCATTTCGTTCATCAACTGCACCGATAAGCGGGCACCCGTTGAGCCCAGCGCGTGGCCCAGCGCAATCGCTCCACCATTCGGATTGATTTTGTTCCGATCAAGCCCCAGTTCCTGAATCACCGCCAGCGACTGGGCCGCAAAGGCTTCGTTCAGCTCAATCTGATCAATATCATCCTGTTTCAGACCGGCTTTTTTCAGGGCGAGCGGAATCGCATTGACCGGCCCGATGCCCATGATGCGGGGTTCGACCCCGGCGGCCGCGTAGGACAGCATCCGCGCTTTCGGTGTCAGTCCCAGTTCGTTCACCAGCTTTTCGGACATGACGATCACAAAAGCCGCCCCGTCGGACGTCTGTGAGGAGTTACCGGCCGTGACCGAACCGCCCGCGGCAAAAACCGGTTTCAGTTTCGTCAATGCTTCCACACTTGTATCGGCGCGTGGGCCTTCGTCTTTGGTAACGGCCCATTCCCGGTTTTTTTTCTTGCCCGAATCCGCATCGAAATAGGTTTCCTTTACGGAAATCGGCACAATTTCACCGTCGAACTTCCCGGCTGCCTGGGCCGCCAGGGCTTTCTGGTGCGACTCGTAAGCAAACTGATCCTGGGCTTCCCGGCTGATCTTGAACTGCTCGGCCACCTGTTCGGCGGTCAGGCCCATACCGATGTAGTAATCCGGGTGTTTCTGCGCGATTTCAAAGTTCAGGGCGGTTTTCCAGCCCATCACCGGCACCAGCGACATCGACTCGGTGCCACCCGCAATGATGCAGTCGGCCAGCCCGGCGTGGATTTTAGCCGACGCAATAGCGATGGCTTCCAGTCCCGATCCGCAATACCGGTTGATGGTCATGCCCGGCACACTCTGCGGCAACGACAACAGCGCCACATACCGGGCGATCTGCATACCCTGTTCGGCTTCCGGCACGGCGTTCCCCACGATGAGGTCGTCGACACGGGCGGGGTCGAAATTCGGCACCTGCGCCAGCAAATGTTTAATGACTTCTGCCGCCATGTCGTCCGGGCGGGTCAGTCGGAGTCCTCCGCGGGGAGCCTTCCCGACGGCGGTTCTATATCCAGCTACGATGTATGCGTCCATGTTTTTAGTAGATTAAAGAGATTAGACAAGGGACTACCTACTGATTATCTGCAACTTGACTTCCAAGCTTTTTATGCAGCACAAATAGCATTCGTTGTATTTCGTGCAATCTCTCTATTGTTTCTTTTGCTATTACTTCTGTTAAAAACTTCAGATGATTGGCTACAATCAATTGCGTTTCAAGTTCGTAAGAAGATGAAAGCGAAATAGACAGAAATCGAGCAAACTCCTTATTGCTTCCGCGTCCAGAACCCTCTGCAATATTGGAAGGGATTGAAACAGCTGCTCGTTTGATCTGAGAAAACAAACCAGATTTTTCGTCATTGGGAAATTGGGCAGTGACTACCTAAATACGTGTCACAAAGTCTACCGACATTTGCCATACTTTCAAACTTCTAAAATTGTGTATTTCCAGCTGTATGTGAGATTATAACAAAAGTCTTTCTTCTCTTGTCCCACATCTCGCATCTATGAAATCAATTTCTCGGCGGTTTGCCTCCCTGCAACAATCCCTGCATCCGTTCCAGCGTTTTTCTTTCCCCAGTCAGTGACAGAAAGGCTTCGCGTTCCAGATCGATCAGGTATTGCTCCGAGACGGTTTGCGGGGTGCTCAGGTCGCCCCCGCAGATGACATAGGCCAGCTTTTCGGCAATTTTCTGGTCGTGGTCCGAAATGTAGCGGCCCATGCGCATGGCCGTAATTCCGGCTTTGAACAATGCAATCCCGGTTTTTCCCTGCACCTTGATATCCTTGCGCGGTTTCGGTTGCGTGTAACCATTTTCAGCCAGTTCGATGGCCACCTGCTTGGCTTCGGCCAACAGGCGACTGCGGTTTAGCACAATCTGCGCCGTGGGCAGCAAATAATTCATCTCGCGGGCTTCCTGCGCCGAAGTCGACACCTTCGCCGTGGCAATGTTCATGAAAATGCTTTGCAGAATGTTCAGTTCGGGGTCGCCGGTCTGGTACAGGTCACTGGCACGGGCGGCCATTTCTTTCGTGCCACCCCCCGCCGGAATCAGTCCAACGCCGACTTCCACCAAACCCATGTACAATTCCGAATGCGCCACCACGCGGTCGCAGTGCAGGTTGAGTTCGCAGCCGCCACCAAGTGCCAGCGAGTGCGGAGCGCCCACCACCGGAATCGCCGAATACCGCGCCCGCATCATGGTCTGCTGGAACTGCGCAATCATCAGGTTGATCTCGTCAAATTCCTGCTCGATGGCAAACATGAACAGCGTCGCCAGATTGGCACCCGCCGAGAACGCTTCCGTCGATTCGTTGCCGATTACCAGACCGCGAAACTCTTTTTCCCCGATGCTGATGGCCTTGTTGATACCTTCGATCACTTCGGCGCCCATCGTGTTCATCTTGCTGCGGAATTCCAGGTTCAGAATTCCGTCGCCCAGATCGTACAGCACCGAACCGGCATTTTCCCAAACGACCTTGTTCGAGGGACCGTCTCCCCGGAGGTTTTCCAGCAGGATAAACTGTTCGGTGCCCGGAATGGCCTGGTAGCGCTTGGTCGGAATATCGTAATACTTTCGAACCCCACCCTCTACTTTATAAAAGCTCTCAAAACCGGCTTCCAGCATTTCGTACACCCAGGGCGCCGGTTTTTGCCCCAGCGACTCAATCAGTTCAATGCCTTTCCGAACGCCGATAGCGTCCCAGGTTTCGAACAGACCCAGTTGCCAGCCGAAACCGGCGGTAATGGCGGCATCGATGCGGTAGAGCTCATCGGCTACTTCGGGAATGCGGTAACTGGCGTAGCGAAACTGGTCGGCGAAGGTTTTGCGGTAAAACTCTCCGGCCTGGTCCTGGCCCGCCAGCAGGACCGAAAACCGCTTCTTTAGATTATTGATGCTTTTAGTACTTTCCAGCGTGGCAAACCTGACCTTCTGCGATGGTTTATACTCGAACGTTTTCAGATCCAGCGCCAGAATCACCGACTGGCCTTTTTCGTCCTTGATCTTCTTGTAAAAACCCTGCCCGGTTTTGTCGCCCAGCCACTTGTTCTCCATTAGCTTCTGCATCACCGAGGGCAACTGAAAACCGTCTTTCGACTCGTCGTTGGTCAGTACGTTCAACAAGTTGGTAGCCACATTGACCGTCGTATCCAGCCCGACCACATCCGACAGCCGGAAGGTTCCCGATTTCGGGCGACCCACCACCGGTCCGGTGAGTTTATCGACTTCCTCCACGGTCAATCCCATTTCTTCAGCCACGCGGATGGTCTGAATCATGGCGTAAATACCCAGCCGGTTGGCAATGAACGCGGGCGTGTCTTTGCACAAAACCGTCGTTTTTCCCAGGTACAAATCGCCGTATTTCATCAGAAAATCAATGATGGCGGGGTCGGTATCCGGGCCGGGAATGATTTCGAGCAGTCGCAGGTAGCGGGGCGGGTTGAAAAAGTGGGTTCCGCAGAAATGCCGCCGGAAATCCTCGCTCCGGCCTTCCGTCAGCAGGTGCATCGGAATTCCCGAGGTATTCGAGGTAATCAGCGTACCTGGTTTGCGGTATTGTTCGACGCGCTCGTAGAGTGACTTTTTGATGTCCAGGCGTTCCACCACCACTTCGATCACCCAGTCGTATTGACCAATATCCTTCAGGTTATCGTCGAAGTTACCGAGTGTAATCCGACTGGCGAACGTTGGGCTGTATAGAGCCGCCGGGCTGGCTTTCAGTAGGTTCTGAAACGCATCGTTCACAATTCGATTGCGAACGGCCGGTTTTTCGAGCGTCAGGCCTTTGGCTTCTTCGGCGGGCGTCAGGGCGTTCGGAACGATGTCGAGCAGCAAAACGTCGACGCCGATGTTGGCAAAATGGGCCGCAATCCGCGAACCCATAATGCCGGAGCCCAGAACGGCCACCCGGCGGATGCTGCGGTTTTTCGTAGCCGGAGTCCGGCCTTCAGATTGTGGTTTTGAAAGGGTTGTTTGCATGGTGTTCTTATAACTATTCTGAACAGTCTTGACCTGAGATCCTGCCGTTAAATAATCGGATACAAATTGCGTTGCTCCGCCACTCACCGTTAATCCACTATTCGGCGTAATCCCGGTTTAGAATGATTTCGTCGATTCCGGTAGCTTTGATTTTGGCGTTTTCGTCTTCCACCAGCCGGGTAATGTCCTTCATCACGTCGAAGAAAATCACCAGTTTCTCCAGCGGAATATTTTCCCGGATTACGTTATTGAACTGAATCACACCCTCGCGGGCAATCTCACGTTTCTCTTTGCCCGCATCGGTCAGCAGAATTCGGACAAACCGTTTGTCGTTTTCGTCGACTACCCGCCGGATCCAGCCGCGTTCTTCCAGGCTTTTCAGCATCCGGACCAGGCTGCGGGGTTCCATTCCCAAAAGCGGACCAATTTTCGTGGCCGGTGTTCCTTGCTCCAGATCAATGTTCAGCAGTACAAAACCGATCGCCATCGTCATGTCGTATCGGACTGCATAAGCATTGTACATCCGCGAAATGGCATGCCAACCCAGTTTAATGTGATAATCGACGGTTTTTTCTTTTTTCATGGTAGTAACATTCCTGATCGTAAGGGTCGGGAATGTAAAGCTACACTTTTTAATAGGTATTATGCAAGCATACTATTAAAGAAATAAAGACAAAATAGGAGAAAATCGGGGTAGCAGGGCTAAATTTTTTGAAGAATATTACGGGACGCTCTCGATAACGGCAATAGCCCCTTGGGCACCGACCGCCCAGCATTTGCCGCTGGCGCAGGAAATGGAGTGAAAAGCCGAGTTGTCGATTGGGGTCCAGGTTTTGCCGAAATCCGTGGTATAGCCGGTTCCGGATGGTCCAACGGCGATGAGCGTTTGGCCCGTCAATCGCCCGATGCCTTCTTTCAAACCCGGCGGATTGGTGGGCGTTCCGGCCGTCCAGGTTTTGCCTCCGTCGGTTGTGACGGACACATTTGCCCAGTCTCCCTTTTCATTTTTGTAATCACCCCCAACGGCCATACCGTTTTCGCCCCGCGCATCGAACCACAAGCCGAAGATTCCGGCGGTGGGTCCGGCCGGAATGGTGGTTTCGGTAACCTGCCAGTTGCCCTCCCGGGAGGGTGTCGAATAAATCCGTCCGACGCCGGTGCCGCCCGAGGCAATCCAGGCCCGCTGGTAGTTATGGGTTCGCCATTTGTACCCCCGCGTAATCAGGCTGGTTCCGCTGGCGGCAAAGGCGGCTTCGCCCGTGGGCAATAGCGGTAACCGGTCTGTCGGAAGGCGCTTCCAGCTTTTGCCGCCATTGCTGGTGGTCAGTATATACCAGGTGCCGCCGACCGGATCACCGAAGACCATGCCTTCCCAGCGGTTCCAGAAGTCGATCCCGTCGAAAAAGACCCCGGTTTGGTTCGTTTGGAAAACCAGTTGCCAGGTTTTGCCCCCGTTGCTGGTTCGGTAAATCCGGGCCTGTCCCTTCTCGGCGGGTCCGGCGGCCATCAGAATGGCTTCCGTTGCGCTAAATGCCTGCACATCGCGAAAGTCACAGGCTTCGGCACCCGGCACGGTTCCGGCGGTCCAGGTTTTGCCCCCGTTCGTCGTGCGGACAAACGTGCCTTTGCTGCCGCCCACCCAAACGACCTTCTGACTGACCGCGCTGACGGCCCGGAAATTGGCGTCGGTACCGCTGGTCTGGGGTTGCCATTGCGCGAACAGTAGCGAAGGGAACAGAAGAAAACAAAGCAGTTTCATACGGGAAAAGAGCGGTTTTATCGAGATAAAATGGCAATACAGTCGGGATTCGGAAACCAGGCCGATGCGGGTGGCCTATTTTTGTATCCAGCATTTCGTGAATGGTAGGGCTACTTGCTTTCCTTTCCTGTATGTTTGTTTGGATTTATAGTAACTGCAACTAATACACATACTTATGAAAAAGATTTTCGCCCTTCTCCTGGCCTTCGGCTGGAGCGTACTGACGTACGGACAGGAATCGGACAATGTGGTTTCTGCCAAAATTAACGGGAAAGAGTGGCAGGCCAAAGCCCAGCGACTAAATATCCCCTTTACCGGGGTGAAGTACCTGGCCATTGCCGGAATGAACGTAAACCCGGACGTACAGACCTGGATCCGGTTTGTCTATGTCGACCAACTGAAACCGGGTACGTATCCGGTTATTGCGGAAAACGACCGCGAAATGGAAAAGAAATACAAAGAATCGAATGGCAACGTCATTTGGGCGCTGGTCGATTACACGGAAGAATCGAAAGGGCTGGGCCACGCGTTCCGCGACGGCGAATCGTGGAAAGGAACCGTGACCATTACGAGCGTCACCGACAACAGCATCGAGGGCACGTTCGAAGCCACGATGAAAGAAGTGCTGTATAAAAAACGGGCGCTGGCGACGATCTCCGGTTTTGGGATTCGCCAGAATCTGGAAGACAAAGCCATCACGGCGGCCGGTGGCGGTATGCTGACCAAATCGGGACCGCACGATCACGATAACACGAAACGGACCGAAGGAAAAGAAGAAATCGTCATCACGGACGGGAAATTTAAGGTAAGCTGGGGCAAGGATGCCGCTAAGAAAGGAAAGTGACCCGATCGGTCAGTGCGCCCTCCGGCGGGACAAACCACGGTTTGTCCCGCCGGAGGGCGTTTTTTTTCTTAAGAAAGGAGGGCATACGGATGCGGTTAAGCCCATGCAGGCTTGCGATTAAAAGAGGATTAATCCGGTAGACTCGTGGAATAATCCACTCCGTAATGCGTTTAAAATATAGCAATCGATCCTGCGTTAAAACGGTGAAAGTGATTCATTGACAAAAGCTGACCTAATGAAAATTTCCTGGAATGTGCAGTCCTTGGCCTGGATGGTGGTAGTGGGGGCTGGTTTATGGCTAAGCGGCTGTACGAAAGATCCGGCCGTAACGCCCGATTCGCCGGTGAAAGGGACGCCTGCAAAAGCCGATCAATCGGTTAACAATTGGATTCTGGAGAATATGCGGGCGGTTTATTACTGGAATGACAAAATGCCGGCTAGTCCCGACACGACGCTGGAGCCCAATGCCTTTTTTTACTCCCTTCTGTACGATTATACCAACAAAGCCAACCCGGAGCGCGACCGGTTTTCGTGGATTCAGGAGAGTGCTGCCGAACTGAAGTCGTCGCTGAGCGGGGAAGAAAAAACGACCGGTCTGGAAGTTAAATATTACCTGCGCGCATCCGGCTCGACGGACGTGATTAGTACGGTATTGTATGTGCTGCCCGGTTCTCCGGCGGATAAAGCCGGTCTGAAACGGGGGGATATCATAACGACCATCAACGGGCAGAAACTGACCACCAGCAACTATGCCTCGCTGGCGACCGATCCGACGACTTTCCGTTACGGCCTGGGCCGAATCGAATCGGGTAAAATTGTGGATACTCAAACCGTGAAAACCGTCACGGCGGAGGTGTTCCAGCAAAACCCGGTTTTGCTCGATTCGGTCTATGTCGTTGGTACCAAACGCATTGGCTACCTGGTGTATAATCAGTTTATTCCTGGCCCGAACGGCAGCACAACGCCGGTTTACGACCAGAAACTGGAGCAGATTTTCAGCAAGTTCAAGGCGCTGGGCGTCAACGAACTGGTGCTCGATCTGCGTTACAATCCGGGCGGTTACGTGTCGTCGTCGGTGAAACTGGCGAGTATGATTGGCAAGGGTGTTGATAACACCAAGACGTACTACCGGATGGAGTACAACAAGAATGTGATGGCCGAAATCGCCAGCGAAGGCCAGACCGATAACCTGATCACCCGGTTTCAGTACAAGGTGCAAAACATCGGGGCCAATCTGTCGCGCGTTTTTGTCCTGACGACGGGCGGGACGGCTTCGGCCAGTGAGTTGATCATTAACGGGCTGAAACCGTTTATGCCGGTGATTACCATCGGCGAGACAACCTACGGCAAGAACGTCGGGTCCATCACGATTTCGGACGATTCGGGAAAAATCAGGTGGGGGATGCAACCCATTGTGTTCAAATCGTTTAATGCACTGAATCAGTCGGATTATTCGACCGGTTTTACACCCACCATTGCGAAAACCGAACCGCTGGCGGTCAAACCACTGGGCGATGTGGAGGAAGTCTATCTGGCAACGGCGCTGGCCCAGATTACGGGTGCCGGAACCGCCCGTATTGGTACGGATCAGGGGCCGCAACTGCCCGTGCTGGGTTCGTCGGTGGAGCGCCGGGCCGGGGGCAGCAATATGTTCGATGATCTGAAAACGCTGAATCGCTGACGATTCGGAGCGGAGTATTATTCCTGAAAAGCAAAAAACCGTCAGCAAAGGCGGTTTTTTGCTTTTACCCAAAATACCGTCCGGAAGCGATGAGCGGTAACGACTGCGCGGGCTGGATAAACCGGTACGTCCAGCAATCGACGGTGCCGTTGGCGGTTTTTACGGATACGAGGATCCGGTCGTATTCAGCGCCCTCGTAGTCGTCGAGCGTTCGCAGGAAGGCGGGTGCGCCGGTTTCCCGGAACGAATAGACTTCCCCGTGAACCCATGTTTCCGCATCGGGGTCGAAAACCGCACCGGGATACGTGCCAAGATCGTATAATCGACCGGGCGAAAAACCGGGTCCAACGAGCTGACTATGTTGCCGTACATACTGCGCCATTGGCTTTTTTGATGCACTGAGCAGTGTTCCGTAAACGAAAATGTGGCTAAGCGGTGTTTCAGAAGTGGACATTCGATACGCGGTTTTCGAAATGATTCTTGTAAATTTAAACCAATAAGTAATCCGGACGGTTACGTCCCGCCCATATACTCGCCAACCTATGTACGATAAAACCATTGGTACCAAACAAAAAGCGTTGCGGATTAACCTGGACCGGCGGATTTACGGCTCGTTTGCCGAAATCGGAGCCGGACAGGAAACCGCAGCGATGTTTTTTAAAGCCGGGGGTGCATCGGGTACCATTGCCAAAACCATGTCGGCGTATGACATGACCTTTAGTGATGCCATCTACGGCCCCGAAGAAAGCGGTCGCTACGTCGTCGAATCACGGCTGACAAAGATGCTGAACAAGGAATACAGCCTGATGGAAAAACGACTGGCCGATCAACGTGGTGAAACGACCACGTTTTTTGCTTTTGCCAATACGGTCGTCGCGCTGAATTACCAGAAAACCAACGAATCACACGGCTGGATCGGGTTGCGGTTTCAACTGGAACCCCAGGCACCGTATAACGAAGTGGTGATCCACGTCCGGATGCTCGACAACGAGAATGTGCTCCAGCAGCAGGCGCTGGGCGTGATCGGAGTGAATCTCATTTATGGGTGCTATTACTATTACAAATCGCCGGAAACGCTGCTGTTGTCGCTGATGGACGACCTGTCGCCGGAGCGGATCGAGATTGATATGATCCGGTTCAACGGGCCGGATTTTGCCAGCGTCGATAACCGGCTGATGAGTCTGTATCTGGTGCGGAACGGGTTTACCAACGCGGCTTTGTTCGGCCCGGACGGGAATGTGTTGCAGCCGTCGGAAGCGCTCTATAAACGCCATATTCTGCTGCTGCGGGGGCGGTTACGGCCGGTGACGAACGTTCACGTCGATATGGCCAGCAACGGACGCAAGCAATTTCTGGAAGAACCGGACATCGACCCCGACCGGGTGGTGACGGTGGCCGAACTGACGCTGCACAACCTGGCGGCCAATGTCGACCACGGCATCGACGAGAAGGATTTTCTGGACCGCGTCGATATTCTTTGCTCATTGGGGCAAACCGTGATGATCTCGAGCTTTTTGGAGTATTACCGGCTGGTGGCCTACCTGTCGCGGCTGACGCGGCTGAAAATCGGGCTGATTCTGGGCATTCCGAACCTGGAGTATATATTCGAAGAACAACATTACAAGAATCTTCCCGGCGGTATTCTGGAGTCGTTTGCCACCCTTTTTAGCCGGAAAGTGAAGTTGTTTGTGTATCCGACGCTCCGGCCCAACGGAGTGATCTACAAATGCCAGGATTTTCAATTGGCTCCCAACCTGCAACCGTTGTACCAATACCTCATCGCCAACGATAAAATCGCGGATATTGTCAACTACAACGAAGAAAATCTGCACATTTCGACCGACCGGGTCTTGCAAATGGTCAAAGCCGGTGAGGATGGCTGGGAAGCGATGGTGCCCGAAGGCGTTGCCAAAATCATCAAGGACAACTGCCTGTTTGGCTATCCGTGCGAGGTGATTTATCCGCCCGCGCCCGGCCCGCAACGCCTGCAAACGGCGACGGAAGCGCCTTCGCCGTAAACCGCCGATCCGATTTTGAGCCTTGTAAAACCGCAACCGCTTCTGGCTGCGGTTTTTGTTGGCCAATATTGAGGCCGATCCGGTCCGGACAGTTGAAAACAAGTCGAAATAGTTCTATTTTGCCGTTCTTTTGACATAAACCCACCGAGGAATGAATCACCTCCAACCCGCCGATTATGCGGTGTTCCTGCTGTATTTTATCGTTGTATCCGGTTACGGTTACTGGATTTACCGCCGGCGGAAATCGGCGGAAACCAATACCAAAGACTTTTTTCTGGCCGAAGGATCGCTGACGTGGTGGGCCATTGGCGCGTCGCTGATTGCCTCGAATATTTCCGCCGAACACTTCATCGGCATGGCGGGCTCCGGTTTTGCGATGGGGCTGGCGATTTCGTCCTACGAGTGGATTGCGGCCGCGACGCTCATCGTGGTGGCGGTTTACTTCATTCCGATTTATCTCAAAAACCGCATTTATACCATGCCCCAGTTTCTGGCGCAGCGGTACAGCGATACCGTCAGCACGATTCTAGCGATTTTCTGGCTGGTGGTGTACGTGCTGGTGAACCTGACCTCGATTCTGTACCTGGGGGCCATTGCCATCGAGTCGCTGGCCGGCATTTCGTTTACGACCTGCACCATCGGGCTGGCCCTGTTTGCGATTGTTATCACACTGGGTGGGATGAAAGTGATTGGGTATACCGATGTTATTCAAGTGGTTGTGCTGGTGACGGGCGGTTTGGTGGTTACGTACCTGGCGCTGCAACTGGTGGGCGAGAAGCTGGGCATCGATGGGGTCTGGAACAGCCTGGTGTCGCTCCGCTCGGAGGCCGATTCACACTTCCACATGTATTTTCCCGAAGGTCATCCGCACTATAGCGTGTTGCCCGGTATGGCGCTGGTGACGGGCGGTATGTGGGTGAATAATTTCTCGTACTGGGGTTGTAATCAGTACATTGTGCAGCGCGCGCTGGGTGCAGACCTGAAAACCGCCCGGAGCGGGATTCTCTTCGCGGCCTTTCTGAAACTGATGATTCCGCTGATTGTCGTCATTCCGGGGATTGCGGCTTATGTGCTGTACCAGAACGGGGTTTTTCAGCAGGAAATGACCAGCAACGGTGCTGTACGCCCGGATAATGCCTACCCGGTTTTGATGAATCTGTTGCCGCAGGGGATGAAAGGGCTGGCATTTGCGGCCCTGACGGCGGCTGTAGTGGCCTCGCTGGCGGGCAAGTGCAACAGCATCTCGACAATTTTTACGCTCGATATTTACAAGAAATTCTTCGACAAGGACGCGTCGGAGCAGAAGCTGGTGCGGGTGGGACGCTACGCGGTGGTGGTGGCTTTCGCCATTGCCATCGTGATTGCGCCGATGTTGCGCTCGTTCGATCAGGTTTATCAATACATTCAGGAGTACACCAACTTCATTACGCCGGGCGTGTTCGCGATTTTCCTGCTTGGTTTTTTCTGGAAACGCACCACCACGCGGGCGGCTCTGACGGTAGCCATTGTGACAATTCCGCTGTCTACCCTGCTGAAATTCTGGGCGGAAGTCATGGGTTCGTTTGGCGTTCAGGCGGCTGATATTCCGTTTCTGCACCGGACAATGTGGGTGTTCTGCATCGACGTGGCCATCATGGTGCTCGTGACGCTCACCGACCCGGCCAGTCACCACAACGAAAAAGGACTGGAAATCGACCAGCGGATGTTCAAGGTAACCCCATCGTTCATTGCCGGTTCGGCGATCATTCTGACCGTTTTGGCGGTTTTGTACAGCAACTTCTGGTGATAGGCTGTTCGGGATTTCGACGCTGTTCAGGATTTGCAATCCTGAACTCATCTGCTGCGGATTTGAAATCCGCGACAGAGAACATCAAGATTACAAATCTTGATGAGCGCCAAATTATACCCATGCAGGCCTGGGGCTGAGTGCGCGGTTTTGACAATGAGCGAATTATCCGGATATTTTTTAGAATACTCTCCCTAATCTCTCGGCATTTCTCCGTACTTTTGCACCCAATTTTTAAGCCATAGTTTCACTTAATCATTCGGTACAAATGAAAATTGCAGTAGTAGGCGCTACCGGCCTGGTCGGTGGTGAAATCCTGAAAGTGCTCGAAGAGCGTAACTTCCCGGTAACGGAACTGATTCCTGTCGCGTCAGAACGCTCGGTAGGTAAACAGGTAACGTTTAAGGGTAAACAGGTTACGGTCGTGAGCTTCGAGGATGCCATCGCGGCCAAACCGGCTATTGCGATTTTCTCGGCCGGGGGCAGCACCTCCCTGAAACTGGCTCCGAAGTTCGCCGAAGCCGGCATTACGGTGGTCGATAACTCGTCGGCCTGGCGGATGGACCCGACCAAAAAACTGGTCGTGCCGGAAATCAACGCCCACACGCTGACGAAGGAAGACAAAATCATTGCCAACCCCAACTGCTCGACGATCCAGATGGTGGTGGTCCTGAATCCGCTGCATAAAAAATACGGTATCAAACGCGTGGTGGTTTCAACCTACCAGTCGGTGACCGGAACCGGGAAAGCCGCCGTGGATCAGCTGTTTGCCGAACGTTCGGGCGATCAGTCGACGGAAAAAGTGTATCCGCACCCGATCGACCTCAACGTGTTGCCGCACATCGATGTTTTCCTCGACAATGGCTACACCAAGGAGGAAATGAAAATGGTGAACGAAACCAAGAAAATCATGGGCGACGACACCATTCAGGTTACCGCTACGACGGTTCGGATTCCGACCATTGGCGGGCACTCCGAAGCCGTGAACGTGGAGTTCGAACAGGACTATGACGTAGCGGAAGTGACGAAAATCCTGTCAGAAGCCGAAGGTGTAATCGTGCAGGACGATCCGAAAAACTACCTGTATCCGATGCCGCTGACGGCGCACGGAAAAGACGAGGTATTCGTGGGCCGGATTCGGCGCGACGAAAGCCAGCCGAATGCGCTGAACCTCTGGATCGTGGCTGACAACCTGCGCAAGGGAGCCGCGACCAACGCCGTTCAAATCGCTGAATATTTAGTCGAAAACAATTTGGTGTAACCACCAGTTATACAACTTGAAGCCTGTCGGTTCCAAACTGACAGGCTTTTTTGTTTTAGGGCCTCAAGTACTCAGATACGACGAATAATCGGCTCTTTTTTACCAATTTTTGCGGTTGTGTGCCGGTTTTTTGAAGAAAAGGCACAAAATCCGGCTGGTGGGATCGAAACGCGGTTTTTCTGAAAATCGCCATTGGAAGGGTTCGGTATTAGATCAATACAATTTCTTTATTCCGCATCATGAAAACCTTTTTGGTTGCTTTTTTTCTGGTCTGGGTCGGTTGGTGGGTATCGAATACGGTCAAGGCGCAGCAGCCTCCGGCGGTGTCCAGTGCTATGATGGAGGGGATCGGACTGGAGCCGGATACGACCCGACCCGTTGCGCCAACCCGACCGGATACGACGCAGTACAACGTTGCCGACCGTCCTGATACCGTCCGTTCGGTACAACCGCAACCGGTTGCGCAGCCGACGCTCCCCGCCAGTGGAACACCCGTCCAAAACGCCGGGACACCCGGGCGCCGTCCGGCCAGCGCGGCTTCCGTTACCGTGGGGAACGGCCGGATCAGCGGGAAACTGATTACACCCCAGGGCGGGAAAAACCAGCCCGTAGAATTCGCCAGCATTGGCTTGTTTCGGTCGCGGGATTCGAGTTCAGTCACCGGTGCCCTGACCGACGAAAAAGGCTTTTTCCAGATCACGAATCTGGCTCCGGATGCCTATTACCTGCTCATCCAGAGCCTCGGTTTTGCCGCCAAACGCATTCCGCGCATCGTGATCAGCGACGACAAACCGGTGGTGGATCTGGGGAATATTGCGCTCACCGAAACCGCCCGGCAGCTTCAGGAGGTAACGGTGCAGGGCCAGCGGCAGGCGTATGAATATTCGCTCGACCGCAAGATTGTCAATGTCGATCAGTTGCCGATTGCCCAGGGCGGTTCGGCCATCGATATTTTGCAGAATGTGCCGTCGGTGACGGTGGATGTGGACGGAACGCTGAGTTTGCGCGGCAGCAGCAACGTCATTGTGCTCGTCGATGGTAAACCGTCGGGGTTGACGGGGCTGGATCGGCAGGCGATTCTGGACCAGATTCCGGCCAGCAACATTGAGCGGATCGAAATGATTACCAATCCCTCCTCGCGTTTCGATGCCGATGGGGCTGCCGGAATCATCAACATTATCCTGAAAAAAGAACGGGGAGCCGGTTTTAACGGCAATGTGCAGATGAACGTCGGAACACGCGACAAATACAACGCATCAATCAACCTGAATTCGCGGTTTAAAAAACTGAATCTGTTCAGTAGCTATAATTTCCGGGCGGACCGGCGGTTTCAGTACCGGATTTCGGACCGGCAGAACCTGTTCGAGGATTCGGTCAGTTACCTGTCGCAGCGCAACGACGCCATTCGTCGGCGGGTGAACAACAACCTGCGGGCTGGGTTCGATTACACACTGTCACCCCGCGACAACATCACGGCTTCGGTGATGTACCGGCCTGAATACAGCCGCGACACGGAGGTGGAAGTGTTTAATACCCAGGACGACAGCCGGACATCGCTCGGGCAAACCACCCGGAATACGCTGGAAACCGAACCGGAGCGGGGCCTGGATTACGCCTTTGGTTACCGCCGGACGTTCGACAAACAGGGCCGCGAGCTGAGTTTCGACGCCACTCTGTCGAACAACCGTAGCACCGAATACCAAAATTTCAGCAACACGACGACCTTGCCCGAAAACCTGGTGACGCCCAATTTTCTGATCGGCCAGCAACGCGCCGACAACAGCCGGGATAACCGGGTGGCGGTTTTGCAACTGGATTTTGTCGAGCCAATGAAGAACAAAAAGAAATTGGAAGCCGGTTTGAAACACACGTACCGGCGGCTGGGGTCGGACTACACCTTCGAGAACCTGCTGGATGGCGGCTGGACCATTAATCCGGCCATCAGCAATAATTTTATCTACGACGAACGGACGAGTGCCGCCTATGCCAATTTTAGCAACGAGATTAAGAAATTCAGTTATCAGGTGGGCCTGCGGACGGAATATACGGCTATTGAAACCGACCAGCGAACGACCAATGTGCAAAACCGGCGCGACTATCTGTATCTGTTTCCCAGCGTTTTCCTGAATTACAACGCGAGCGAATCGCAGAAAATGCAGATCAATTACAGCCGGCGCATCAACCGGCCCTCGACCTGGTCGCTGAATCCGTTTATCGATTTGTCGGATCCATTGAATATCCGGTTTGGGAACCCGAACCTGAACCCGGAACTGATCAATTCGTTCGAGATCAGCCATTTGCTGTATGGCAAAAACACCACGCTGACGTCTACGCTGTTTTACCGCCAGACCAACAACGAAATCACCAGTTACCGGGTTTTGCGCCCCGATGGCATTACCGAACAAACGTCGCTGAACCTGAACCGCTCCCAGAACTACGGGCTGGAACTGGTTTTGAGTCAGGAGATTACGCGCTGGTGGAAAGCCAACGGTAACTTTTCGTTTTTTCAGCGAAACATTCAGGCCAGCGCCGACGTGCCGGGCATTCTGACCCGTACCAACCGGAGCTGGACGGCCCGCGTCACCTCCAACATGAACCCCCGGAAGGGCACCGATATTCAGGTGGCGTTCAATTACCGTTCGCCGTTCATTGTGGCCCAGGGTACCATCAAAGCCATCACCAACGTTGATATCGGGGTAAAACAATCCGTACTGAAAGGGCGCGGAACGGTGAGTTTGCGGGTCAGCGATATCTTCAACACAATGCAGTTCCGGAACGAAAGTTTCGGCCCCAACTTCGTCTCGACCAGCCGCAACAAACGCGAAAGCCGCATTGGCTTCATCGGTTTCAGCTACCGGCTCAGCAAGCAGGTCGTGCGTGAAAAAGACCGCGATCAGGACCGAGATCGGGATGAAACACCGGGCGAAAATGAGTTCTAGATCGTCGATGGTCAGACAAAAGAGAAAAGATCAGAGAGGAATATAGTGTTTTTAAGCGAGGGGCCGTTTACGGATCCTCTTTCTACTTTGGTTGGTGTATAGTAACTTGGAGGAGGTAATTTTCCTGACTTCAACCCGGACGATGGGCCGCCCGACGGTCCGTGGATACTGTATGCACCGACTTCTTATTTTTATTCTGTTGTTAACCGCAAACCAGGTGTTTGCCACCGCCGACAGCGTCAAAATTGACGGCAAGGCGTTTACCCGACACATTCAGGTGCTGGCTTCGGATGCCTTTGAAGGCCGAAAACCGGGAACGGCGGGGGAGGAGAAAACCGTGCAGTACCTGAAAACCGCCTTTCAGAAAGCGGGCCTGCAACCGGGCAACGGCAAAAGCTATTTTCAGGAGGTCCCGATGGTGACAATTGCGTCCAAACCGGCCGGACCACTGGTGCTGAAAGGCAAAACCGGGACGGTTTCGCTCAAAAACCTGGATGATTTCGTCGCCACCACGCCACACGTTCAGAAGCAGGTGAAAGTCACCGACGCGGAACTGGTGTTTGTGGGCTACGGCATTGTGGCACCCGAATACCACTGGAACGATTATGCCGGGCTGGATGTGAAAGGCAAAATAGTGGTCGTGATGGTGAACGATCCGGGGCAGATCGATAGCACCCTATTCAAAGGAAACACCATGACCTATTACGGTCGCTGGACGTATAAGTACGAGGAAGCCGCCCGCCAAGGAGCCGCCGGGGTGTTGATTGTCCACGAGTCGAAAGCCGCCAGCTACGGCTGGTCGGTGGTGCGGAGTAGTTTCTCCAAGTCGAAACTGTATCTGGAAACCGCCGATGGCAACAAATCAAAAGCCATTGTGGAAGGCTGGCTAACGCTGGATGCGGCCAAAAGTCTGTTCAAACTGGCGGGCGTGTCGCCAGAACTGTTCCGGGAAGCGGGCGTACGCGGTTTTAAACCCGTCAAACTGGGCGTAACGACCTCGCTGGTGATCGACAACGAGATTACGAAATCGACCTCAAAGAACGTCCTGGCATTGCTCCCCGGCACAAGTCGCAAAAACGAATATATCGTTTATACGTCGCACTGGGACCACCTGGGCAAGGGCGAAGCCATCAAAGGCGATTCGATTTACAATGGCGCATCGGACAACGCATCGGGAACGGCGGCTTTGCTCGAACTGGCTGAAACGTTCGCCAGACGGAAGAAAAAACCGGCGCGCTCCATTTTGTTTCTGGCCGTAACGGCCGAGGAACAGGGGTTGCTGGGGTCGGAATATTACGCGACGCACCCGGTTTTTCCGCTGAACAAAACCGTCGCCAACCTCAACATGGATGCGTTTATTCCCATCGGCCGGACGAAGGATGTGGTGCTGGTGGGCAAAGGGCAATCCGACCTGGAAGACTACGCGGCCACGGAAGCGACGAAGCAGGGCCGGACCATCCGGGGTGATTTCAACCCGTCGGCGGGCAGTTATTTTCGGTCCGATCACTTCAATTTTGCGAAGGTGGGCGTTCCGGCGCTGTATTTAAAAACCGGGGTCAATTCGGTCAAAAACGGTGAAGCCTGGGGCAAAGCGCAACTCGAAGACCACAACCTGAACCGCTACCACGCGCCCTCCGACGAATATTCGTCGTCCTGGGACTTGTCGGGAATCATCGAAGACATGCAATTGCTCTTCAACGTCGGCTACCGACTGAGCAACGAATCCTCCTTTCCCGGCTGGAAAACCGGCTCGGAATTCAAGGTGATTCGGGAGAAGAAATAGGGTTACTCTTCACCGTGGACGCCCGCTGTCAGCAGCCCCTATGGGCCCGGCAAACGCCCGGTTCGTTGTTCAGCCACAATCCTTTCAATGATCTCCTTCGTAATACGGGCCTCCGCAGGTGGGTTCCTTCGCGTCAAAAATGGACAAGGTTTGGAACAGTAACCGGGCGATTTCCTGATGCCCGCGCCCGCCCGGATGCAGTGGATCGTTCAGCCATTCCCGGTTTACATCGACGCCGGTGGCGGTTTCCCAATGCGCGTAATTATCCACCAGAATAACCTGCTGCGCGTCCGTCACCCGGCGAATCACCGGTATATACTCCGGCAAGGTTTTGCGTTCCGGGGCTTTGGCCAGAATGATCGGGTTAGGTGTATGCAGAATTGGAACCGCGCCCAGATCGCGGATTTTCCCAACAATCGTGTTCAGATTCTGCTCAAAAACCGCCGTTGTCAAACCCTTCCGGGCGCAATCGTTGGTGCCGATCATGAGCGAGACGACGGCTGGTTTGAATTGTGCTACCCGCCAGTCGAAATCATCCAGAATGTTGGTGGTGGTGTTGCCGCTGATGCCCGTGTTGATCACCAGATCGCGCACCCGCTTCAATTCCCAGCGAAGCCGTTCCGCAAATACTTCGGGATAACTCCGAAAACCGTGCGTGTGCTTGGCACCATGGGTGATACTGTCGCCCGTAAACACCCAGATACCCGGCTCTTTGCGGGTCAGCAACGTTTTGACGGATTCAAGATCCGAGACGGTTTTCGGGTGCCGGGCGGCTTCGGACCAAACCGGGGTCCAGACCGACGGCAGGGCGGTTCCGACGCCAGCTGCCCGGATGAATTTCCGGCGCGAAATCGAGTAGTTTTTCATGGCCAAATCGGGTTAATGGTACAGCGACGCCAGGCTCAGCCGGTTGATCCGGGCCACGGACAAGTGGGTTTTCTTCTGCTGACTACCGGCGCAGTATTCCAATAATACCTCCTTTTTCCCCACAAAATGAATCGCAATGTAACAATACCAGCCATCGGGGTCGGTTTCGATGTTGCGGACGTGCTGCCAGGTTTTGCCCTCATCTTTGGAAATGCCGACGGTCAGCGGGGTGCGTTTGTCTTTCAGGGCTGGATTGCTGCCGTCGTTGTTGTTCCAGACCACGAGCAGATCGCCGGTTGAGGGAATCCGGGCAATGGACGCGGGTGACAGCGGAGATTTCAGCGTACTCGGTTCGATGTGGCTCCACGAATGGCCTTTATCCTTGGAATACGACAATTGCTGAACGCCCCCGCTGGCCCGAATGAACATCATGATCGTACCGTTCTTCAGCTCAATAACACCCGGTTCCTGCGTAATGATGTCGGTGGTGTTGGGCACGGCTTCGCCCGGTTTCCAGGTAGCTCCGCTGTCGTCGGAATAGTAACTGTAGAGCGTGGCTTTGTTCTGCCACTTGCCGTTCAGCGAGCGGTGCAGGGCCACGGCCATGAGCAACCGCCCGTTTTTGAGCTGGATCACCCGGCTATTGTTCAGGACAAAATAACCCTGTTTGTCGGTGATGCAGGGAATGGGCGCGCTCCAGGTTTTGGCTTCGTCGCCCGAAATCCGAAGTTGCGGAATACAATCCTGCTCGGAGTTCTTTTTCAGGTAAAACAGCGCAATGTTGCCATTTTTCAACCGCAGCAGCGAGACCGACATCACATTCATGTCGCCTTCTCTTTCCACAATCCGTTGATCCTGTGGCGTCCAGGTTTTGCCGCCGTCGCTCGAAAACCGCCCCGCCAGATAGGCTGGCGCGTGGTCGCTGGTGGAGCCGCCGGTGTAACGACTGTACACGAACAAAATCCGTCCGTCTTTCAGGGTTACAAAATCGCCTTCGCTGTTGCGCGGGTTATCAGGGCCGGGGTCCAGTTGCAAAACGACGCTGGAACTGGTTTCGTCCTGCGCCCGCAACGACTGGAAGCACAGGACCAGGAGCGCAGCAAGAAGGAGCAGGTTATAAATCGGTTTGGTCATGGGTGCTAACGGATTATAAATTCTGTTGGTAAGTAAACTCATTTCGCTCGGATTGCAAATCCGTAGCAGCTAGGATCGGAATTTGGAAATCCTGATTAGCGATTTTCGATCAGCAAAATCACTCTTTATCACCGGTCACTTTTCTCCCGGCCAACGACATGACCGGCAACGAGATGTTTCAGAGTTTACGGTTCCCGGTTTTTGAACACGTTTTTTCGGCCCCTTATAAAAACGGGGCCATTGAATGCATCAATAACCCCGTTTTGCATTAAAATCTATTCCGGATGTTGAAGGAGGGCCCGCCCGAAGAAGGTCGGAAGGCCCCGACCCCTGGCGGTATCCGTTTCAACCCTACAGAAAGAAGCGTTACGCTTTAAAGATCGCATCCATTTTCTCCCGGATGGTGAGCAGCCGGGTGCGGTCGCCCCCGTTGACTTCGGCGGAGGCCCAGCCCGAATAACCGATTTTCTGGAGAGCCTTGTTTACTTCCGGCCAGTTGCAGTCGCCTTCCATAAACTCAACATCGAAGCCCTTCCAGAGACCTTCTTCCTGCTGTTTTTTCAGGCTGAACTCCTTGAGATCCAGTTTCAGAATCCGCTTGCCGAGGGTTTCGATCCAGTGGGCGGGCCAGCCGTAGCGCAGGATGTTGCCCACGTCGAAATACCAGCCGACCATCGGGTGTTTAAACTCGTCGACAAACCGGGCGGCTTCCAGCGGACTGATCAGAAAGCTGTTCCAGACGTTTTCAAACGCAATTTTGACCCCGGTTTTTTCGGCTACCGGCAACAGTTTCCGGATTTCTTCCCGGCAGCGTTTGTAGGCGTCCTCGTAGCTGACGTTGGCTTTTACGACGCCCGGAACGAGCAAAACCGTTGTGCCGCCGTACTGCTTCGTGTCCTGCAACGATTTTTTCATCGCTTCCACGCAGGCTTCCCGAACTTTCGGGTCGGGGTCGGAGAGCGGGGATTTCCAGTGAAACGAATTGACCGTACCGGGTAATTCCAGACCGGTTTTGTCGCGGGCGTTCAGGACCTCTTTCATGTCGAGGTCGTTGGGCGTATCCAGTTCCACGCCATCGTATCCCAGGTCTTTCAGGAGTTTGAATTTATCGAGAATCGACAGATCTTCCTTCACCATTCCCCACTTCAGGCTTTTTTTTACCATCGGCTGGGCAGCTCCGGCGGGAGCCGTCGGATTAACGAAAGGTTTTAAAAGAGTTGGCGTCGATTCAATCGCTGCAAAACCGCCTACGGCGGCCAGCGAGCCGTTTTTCAGAAATTCTCTACGGTGCATGGGGGTTAGGAAAAGGTGGTAATACCGGGTCGGGCAACTTCCACAACGGGCGGAGTCATGTCAAAGCTATACGTATCGGGACCTAATTTTTCGGTCGAATTCATGGCTTCATCCCACGTAATCCGCCGGCCGGTATAGGCCGCCATCCGGCCCATGATACCGAGCAGCGTGCTGTTGGCCATGGCTTCACCCTGATTGATCACATCGCCTTTCCGGATGGCCGCAAACAGTTCGTCGTGCTCGGTCTGGTACATATCGTTGGAAACGCCGTTGTACTTCCATTTTTTCCGGCCCGTAATTTCGTGTACGTTCCGCGATACGTTCGCCACGGCCCGGCCTTTCGTGCCCAGGACTTCGCACATGTAGCTACCCTCGCAGTTGACCTGCTGGCGGCTGAAGTGGAACCCTTTCGCACCGTCTTCGTATTCGTAGGTAATGGCAAAGTGATCGTAAATATTGCCGTAAATTGGATCGACCCGCACCTGACGGCCCCCGGTTCCGGCGGCCGAAAGCGGCAGTTTGTCGCCGAACGCCCACGACATCATATCGACGCTGTGGATAGCTTGTTCCACCAGGTGGTCGCCCGACAGCCAGGTGTAGTAATACCAGTTCCGGAATACGTACTCGGCATCCGTCCAGCCCGGTTTACGGGCGTGTGACCAAACCGTACCCGTGTTGTAGGTATTGTAAGCGGTGATGACGTCGCCGACGGCACCGTCCTGAATTTTCTCAAACGTGGCCCGTTTCGGTTCGTGAAACCGCCAGCAGAAACCCGACATCAGCGACGTCTTTTTCTCCTTGGCGATTTTAGCCGCTTCCAGCACTTTGCGAACGCCGGGGGCATCGACCGCCATCGGTTTTTCGCAGAAAACGTGCTTGCCTGCCTGAACGGCGGCCATCAGGTGTTCCGGCCGAAAATGCGGGGGCGTAGCCAGGATCACCACGTCAACGCCCGACTCCAGCACTTTTTTGTAGGCGTCGAAGCCCAGAAATTTATGGCCGTCATCCACCTTAACGCGGTCGCCGTGAATTTTCCGCAGGTTCGTCAGAGAATCTTCCATTTTATCGCTGAAAATATCCCCAACCGCGTGCAAGATCACGTTCTGATCGGCTTTCAGGGCTTGCATGGCGGCACCCGAACCGCGTCCTCCGCATCCGATCAAACCTACTTTAAGCGTGTCGCTGTTCGGACCCGCAAAGGCGCGGTTGGGGTGCAAAATGGTGATGGAAGGCAAAACGCTGCTGGCTAAAGCCATGCCGGTCATTTTTAAAATGTCTCGACGGGAAGTACTCATGTGGAAGGAAATTTAAGGATAACTGAAGGGGATCAACTCTGATTTTCCCGGAAAGATAACCAGTCTGGGCGGGAAAGTCAAAAATTGAAAACCGCCTTCCTGAACCCGGCCATTTATCCGGTTCTAAAACCTCCTGTCAAATAGGCTTGTAATAAAAGGTACTATGTTTTGCATAATAGCCTTGACAGACTGTACCTTTGGCCCTTCACCTTTAACCAACAAGTACTTATGAAAACGTTAGCAGTATTTCTGCCGCTGCTGGTCAGTGCGCTGGCAAGTTTCGGCCAATGCGACCAGGAGGTAAAGATTACCACTTCCAAAACCGAATACCTGGACAATACCGGGGCGGTGCAACGGTCGGTGGATGAGCAAAGTACCATCGAAATTGGCAAAACCGAGATCAAAATCTGGCCGGGCAACGCGGATCGGGTCATGACGGGCAAGATTGAGTCCAACACCTGCGCCTGGAGCGTTCCGTACAAGGAGGGCAGGACGGTTATGAAGGCGGTCTTTAGTGAGGATGCCGGCCAGCAACTACACGCGACGATCACGCTGGAAGGCAAAGCAGAAAAGATAACCTTTCAGATGGAAGTGCAGGAAAGGCCCGACCGCGTCATTCGGGTCAGCGTGACGACATTTGAAGCCAAAAAGTAAGCAGCTTGCCGATTTTAACAGGAAGAATCCAGTGGGCCGGGGTGAAAACTTCGGCCCTTTGTTTTATATTTTCCGGCTTTGGACAACCAGTCACTAAAAATGTCCTGTAATTTATTATTTTCGTTGTACTAAATTAGACTACATTTACTCTGGAACGTGTTCAGTAAACGATTCGTAATCAATCATTGAAGGTTCTTGCGGAGCGGAGTAGGCGGGTTCTTTTTGGCAATTTTAACCGCAATTCCGTTGCTGAAGCAGGGAAAGGATTGCAGATTTGTCTGGGTTCGGGATCTATATGAAATGCGATTCCGGGTCAGATTGGGTTGAGAATCAAGACGGGGCCGCCCGTGTAAAGGAAGCGCTGACCGATGCGGTTTTACGTGGTACTCTTGATTCCTGACTCCTAACCGTACGGGCGGCCCCGTCTTAACGATAGATCGAGTAATGGGATGCAAATCATGCACGACCGGCGGTTGCGGCACAAAAAACGCGGCTGGAGTCGTGAAAGGATGTAAAAACAATGGTGCCTGTGGCACCGGGGGCTGCAATAAAATGAATGTGTTCGACTGGCTGAGTAACATGGAGACGCCCTCCACCCGCCGGTACGACGCAGCCGTGGAAGTGAAATTCAAGGGAGGGCGCAAAGAATACTACCGGAATCCGCACCAGCTGGACCTGACCACCGGCGATTTTGTCGTCTGCGAAATGCAGACTGGCTACCATATCGGCTGCGTCTCGCTGCAGGGCGAATTGGTGCGGTTGCAGATGCTGAAGAAAAACATTCCGTTTTCCGACGATCTGAAAGTGATTCACCGGATTGCTACGCCGAAAGACATGGAAAAACACGAGCAGGCGATTGCCCGCGACCTGACGACCATGTACCGCACCCGTGAAGTGGTGAAAGAGCTGAAACTGAACATGAAGTTGTCTGATGTGGAATACCAGTCGGATAACACCAAGGCTACGTTCTACTATTCGTCCGACGAGCGCGTCGATTTCCGGGAGTTGATCAAGATGCTGGCCGCAGAGTTCAAAATCCGGGTCGAAATGCGGCAGATCAGCCTGCGGCAGGAAGCCGGGCGGCTCGGCGGAATTGGCTCCTGCGGGCGCGAACTCTGCTGCTCGACCTGGCTGACGGATTTCAAAAACATCACAACCTCGGCGGCCCGGTACCAGAATCTGTCGCTGAATCCCAGTAAGTTATCGGGTCAGTGCGGCCGCTTGAAGTGCTGCCTGAACTACGAGCTGGAAACTTACATGGATGCGCTCAAGGACATTCCGCAGGTGGAAAAACCGCTCGAAACGCAGAAGGGCCGGGCATCGCTCCAGAAAACCGATATTTTCCGCCGAATCATGTGGTTTGGCTATAATACGGAAAGCACCTGGTACCCGTTGTCGATCGAGCGTGTGCTCCAGATTCAGGAACTGAACAAACAGAGCATCATTCCCGAATCGTTCGATCTGCTGGAACCGGTGGCGGAAAAGAAGGAAGGTGCCAAAGGAGCTACCTCGCTCAACAGTGATCTGGAAAAACTGGATAAGAAATTCAGCGACCGGAGCGATCGGAAGAAGAAACGGAAAAAGAAAAAACCGGCAGCAGGGGGTGGGCCAAACGCAGCCCCGGCGGCTTCGAACGGACGTCCGGAGAAAGGCAAAGCTTCCTGAAAAACGACAAAACCCGGCTCAAAACCGGGTTTTGTCGTTTTTCGAAAACGGTTTTTATTCGACGGCATCGTATACGACCACCCGCTGCCAGTAGCGCGCGCAATCTTCCACGAACTTCAGGTGAATGGGGTCTTCCTGATAGGCGTCATGGGCGGCCTGGTCCCGGAAAATATACGTCAGTGACCAGTCGTAAGTGTGATCGATCACCGGACGGCGCGTTTCGGCGGGTTTTCCAATGTACAGGGCTTCAAAATGCGAAATGCCTTTGAGGGTTTCGAGACCGGCGCGCAGGGCCTGGCGATCCTCGTCGCTGCCGGGGTTGTTGAGCCAGAAATAAACGGTATGAACAAACATGGTTTTTCGGTTCGACCGGTTTTCGGTACGGTTTTGTGGTAACGGGTTTTGAGTCGGAAAACTAACTATTTTTCTCCAACTGCTTCACCAGTACGTCGAAATCTTTCGGATAGGGCGCTTCAAAAACCGTCCGTTCGCCATTGAGCAGGTCAAAGGTGAGCGAACGAGCGTGCAGGGCCACGCGCTGAATCAGCGACTGTTCTTCCGTGTCTTTTTTCAGGTTGAATTTCCGCTTCAGTTCGGATAGGAAAACCGGTTTGCCGCCGTAGGTCGGATCGTTGGCAATGGGGGCTTTCAGGCACATCAGGTGCACCCGAATCTGGTGCATCCGGCCCGTAATCGGAATACATTCCACGAGCGTATGCAGCCGGAATACTTTCAGGGTGTTAAAAATCGTTTCGGCATCTTTGCCTTTCTGGCGGTCAATTTTAACGGCGGTGCCATCTTTGATGGGCGAAATGGGCAGGTAAACCGACACGCCATCAAAATCATGCACACCGTCCACGACGGCATGGTAGCGTTTCGTCACGTCGCGGTGTTCGAACTGCATCGCCAGGTGTCGGTAGGCCGCCGGGTTTTTGGCAATCGCCAGAATGCCGGAGGTGCCTTTGTCGAGCCGGTGTCCAAGCTGCGCATCCGGGTGGTAGGCTTTGGCCATCCGCAGGATACTCAGCGACTTATCGGCGTTCCGTTCGTCGAGCGAGGCAATGTTCGGCGGTTTGTTAATCAGAATATAATCGTCGTTCTCGAACAGAATCAGATCTTCAAAATTCAGTTTCATGCTACAAAGGTCCTGAACAACAGAATGCTATCCAAACCAAAAAGATTCCCGGCGGCAAAACGGGAGTTGGGATGGGGTATGAATCAAGAAAAACCCATTGTTTTAACGACATCAATCCCCCGTATCCTGCTTATTTTTGCCATCACAACTTCCGGAAAAAATGTCCTATTGCCGCGCTATTGACACCATGACCGCCGACCGAAAGGCGCTCCACCAGGCTTACCACGATCACCAGTACGGTTTTCCGATCCACGACGATAACGAGCTGTTTTGCCGGTTGGTGCTGGAAATCAACCAGGCCGGTTTGAGCTGGGAAACAATCCTGAAAAAGGAAGCCGGTTTCCGGAAAGCCTACGATAATTTTGATATCCCCACCGTAGCGGCTTATACCGATGCCGACCGCGACCGGCTGCTGGCTGATGCGGGCATCATTCGCAATCGACTGAAGATAAATGCTGCCATTGAAAACGCCAGAACCATTCTGCTGCTGCAAAAAGAGTACGGTTCGTTTGAGAAATGGCTGGAACATCATCACCCCAAAACCAAAGAAGAATGGGTGAAAGTCTTCAAAAAGACGTTCCGGTTTACGGGTGGTGAAATCGTCAACGAGTTTCTGATGAGCATCGGTTTCCTGCCCGGCGCGCATTCGACCGACTGCGCGGTGTATGCCAACGTGCTGGAATCCAAACCGGTATGGGCCATTGTTCGTGTTGCTCGTCAGGATTTGCAGTCCTGACGCTACCTGTCGCGGATTTGAAATCCGCATCTGAGTTATGCAGGATTGCAAATTCTACATAGCGAATCAATCGGCTTTTTCGAGCTTGAAACTGAAGGTTGTGCCCTTGTCGGGTTTGCTCATGACCGTGATTTTCGACTTGTGGGCGTTCAGGATGTGCTTCACAATGGCCAGCCCCAAACCCGTGCCGCCCCGTTCTTTCGAACGGCTTTTATCAACGCGGTAAAACCGCTCAAAGATGCGGTTGAGGTGCTCGGGCGGAATACCGGGACCATTGTCGCGGACCTGAACCACGTACTGTTTCTTTTCTTCTTCAAAACTGACGTTGACCTTGCCGCCTTCGTTGCCGTATTTAATGGCGTTTTCGATCAGGTTGGTCAGGACCTGCGTGATGCGCTGCGGATCGGCTTTCACCAGCACCGCACCGGGCGGATCCGATTTGATTTTTAACGTCGTTTTGCGGGCTTTGGCGGTATTTTCCAGTTGTTCAAACACTTCCAGCGTGATCTGGTAGAGATCCACCGGCTCGAAATTCATCTTGATTTCGCCGGTTTCGAGTTGCGAGAGGGCCACCAGATCTTTCACCAGGGCATCCAGACCGTCGAGGCTTTTGGCGGCTTTAGACAGAAACTTGTCCCGCACGTTTTCGTCGTCGATGGCCCCGTCGATCAGCGTGTGAATGAACCCCTGCGCGGCAAAAACCGGGGTTTTCAGTTCGTGGGAAATGTCGGCCAGAAACTCGCGCCGGAATTGTTCGAGTCGCCGGAGTTCCTCGATTTCCTTTTGCTTGCGGGCGACGTAGACAAAAATCTCGTCGTTGAGCTTCCGGAACGGGTTGTTGCTCTTGACAATGGTGCTGCGCGATAGCGAAAAATCCCGCATCCGCAGTTTGTGAATGGTTTTGTAAAGTTTGTTCACTTCCCGAAACACCAGAATTTCGATGGCGTACAGAATCAGAAAGAACGAAACGACCAGGGACGAAATGGCCACCACAAACAGCATACTGGTGGTAACGCCTTCCACGAAGGTCAGGAACGCGACGGTCAGGGCCGAAATCAGACCGGCCAGCAGAAAGGCAATAACACGGGGGCTGAACGACATGAAGTAAAGATAACCCCTTATCCTTCGGAATTGAACATATACCCGACGCCCTTCAGGGTTTTGATGTAATTCTCGCCGATTTTCTCGCGCAGTTTCCGGATGTGGACATCGACCGTCCGTTCGAGCACGTAAATATCGACACCCCAGATTTTCTGCAACAATTCTTCACGACCGAACACTTTGTTGGGCGACAACGCCAGGAAAAACAGCAGTTCGAACTCCTTTTTGGGCAGCACCACGGTTTTGTCGGCGGTGGTCACGGTGTAGTTCAGGCGGTTGATCACCAGGCCCCCAATCTCAATTTTTTCGCCCGGATCCGCTTTCTGGGCTTCGCGCCGGAACAGGGCGTTGATGCGGCTCATCAGCGCCCGTGGTTTGATGGGCTTGGTAATGTAGTCGTCGGCACCGATTTCGAAGGCCGCCACTTCCGAATACTCTTCGGAGCGGGCCGTCAGGTACAGAATAAACGTCTGGCGCAGGTCGGGCATGGTGCGGAGCTGGCGACCGGTTTCGATCCCGTCGAGCTGGGGCATCATGATATCGAGCAGGACCAGTTCGGGGATAAAAGTGCGGGCCATGTCGAGGGCTTTGCGGCCATCGGGCGCGGTGCGAACGTCGTAGCCTTCTTTTTCCAGATTGTATTGCAGCATCTCGACAATGTCCGGATCGTCGTCGACAACCAGCACACGGTGAAGTTGCTGAGCGGTTTTGGCGGCACTCATTCGTAGGTTTGTTGGTGTATTCAGACCCGAAGGTAAGTGCTATGTCAGCAATTTTACGAACGTAACGGCATTGTTAACAAAAACTTAATACAAAAAGACGGTAGTAGACCTGCTATTCGGAGAGCCTGAAAAGAAGGCCGGCAGCCGGCCGAAAACGAAGCGGTTACTGCCGCACCAGGTCAATTTGTTCAACGCCCCGGTTCAGACCCCGCCAGACCATTTTAGACTGTTCGTTGCCGACCTCCAGCGAGAAATTGTCGTTGATCAACCCCAGGTCTGCCAGAAAGGCTTCTTCCGGCTCGACGGTATGCGAGGAACCGTCGGGAAACCGGTATTGAAACAAAAAGAGTCCCTGCGGCCCTTGTTTATTGACCAGCCAGGTATGGTGCGCCCGGATATCAAACTGAACCGGGTAGGTTTTGCCACCGTATTCAATCGCTCCGTCGTATTCTCCCCGTCGCAGGTCCCGGGGCGAACTGCGGGGAACAGCCGCCGGCCGGATGGTCAACCGGGCCAGATTGATAAACGTACTGTCGCGGGTGAGCTTGACGAAGGTACGGTTGTAAATCCTGGGATTGTGTTTAACCAGCACTTTCTGGAGGATCCACGTACCGGTGATTTTCGTTGCCAGATCCTGCATGAGCTGCGTACTGACCTGATCGTAATCAATGCGAGGAGTGCGTGGATTGGGAGCTGCGATCTCGTGGCGCGTACACTGGCTGCTCAACAATCCGACAAGCGCCAGAAAAAAGTAGAAGCTGTTTTTCATGATAACCGACCGTTTACGACAGGATTCATAAGGGCTTCAAAAAGACAGACAAGAGTGTGTTGTACAAATATAAAAAATACGAACAATTAGTAACCAGCCATCGAGGAATGAAAAACCGGTTTTGTGTTTCGGGGAAATGGGTTAGAGTTTAAAGCGAGCTGGTAGCCGATTGCTGATGCCTGAAAAAGCCGGGAAGCATACGGTTTTGCATACATTCCCGGCTTTCAGAAAGAAGAATAAAGTGAAACGACCTTTCGGTTATAATCAACGCTACGAGGGCGTAGTCTATGAAGCGTAAGCACTGGCCAATGCCTTTCGCTCGGCTTCGAAAATGACGGTGTTTTTTGTCAGGCAGTACCCTTGTTTTTCGATCGTCCGGGCAAAATTGGAATCGTCAATCAATTCGGCGGAGCCAATTTTTTCCAAGGCTCCCAATTGGGAGCGAACGTGAGCGGGAATAATCGTTAAATCCGGCTGGGGCGTATGCTTTAGCCAAACCTGACATTTTTTTTCGGTACAGTAGTAACCTCGAATTAGCATAACCTGAGTAAAGTTAAGCTCCCATAATGTTGGTACTGAAGGAGCGGTGGTGAATAGGATTGCGATCCTGAACGGAGGGTTTGCTTTGAGACAAAATCCAGTCCGTCAAAGGCGGTTTTCTGGTGCTTTCGGCTTAGTTATTTCTTTAATTGTCTGATAGTTGCGCGAGCAAAACGGATGCCAGGGTTGTCTGTTTATTTTGCAGGACAACATAGTTTATTTAACATCTTTAAATCAGTCAAACAATCCTTTAAATCATGACAGACAGAAACCGTAACCGGCGTCTAGTGGCATGACATCCGACACGCTCTGCCCCTCTTGCTAACCGAAAACTAACTTTCGATACAAATACGCGATAAAATCCGGTTTCGGCTCCGCATCCAAAGGGGGAGCCGCAGCCGGAGCGTAGGTTTTCAGGGAATAGATTTTCATTCAGAATGCTTCGTTCGTTTTTTGATGAAATACATCTTTCCGCTTTCGTTGGTCATTATCAGGTCCGTGTTGTTCACGAACGTAAGGCCCTCTGTCTGGCCGCGCGGAATTCGCAGGCAGTGGGTTGGATTCTGAAAACTGATCCGACTGGATTTTTGTTCGAAGAGAAAAATCTTGCCGTAAGTCAAAACCGCCAGCGTCCGGCCGTCGGGGCTGAGGGTGGCATCGGTCACCATGCTTTTCAGGAAAACACTGTCAACGGGCTCCAGCGTATGGTTTCCGGTTTGGGCGGGAAAACCGTACAGGCTGACCAGCCGCCGGGGCTTCGAACGGTTTTTAGAAACCAGAAACAGGCTGTCGTTGGCAAAAAACAGGGCTTCACTGTCGAAATTACGTGTATCTTTCGATGCGGGAAACGTTTGCTGGCGGGCATACTGAAACGTTATGGGCTGAAAATCGTTAGGATGGTGGAGATTGATTCGGTAAATGCTGAGCTGCCGCCGGGCGTTGGCGTTGTTGCCGATATCGCCGATGAACAGAACGGTCGTGTCCTGGCTCGTCAGGGCTTCCCAATCCTGGTTTTTGAGCATCGGCAGGGCCAGCGAATCAACCAGCGATCCGTCGCCGGAAACCTCGTAGAGCGTGGGGCGGCCTCCGCTATCATTATGCGTCCAGAACGTCCGGCGATTGGGCCGATAGACCAGACCCGAACTTTCGTTGACGACCGCAGCCAGTCGACCAACCCGCGAAACCGCGTACTGCGAACGGCCGCTGCGAAAACCGCTGCGTTTGTTTTCCGCGTGGCAGGAGCAAAGCGTTACTTTCAGCGAGAACAGGAAGAGAAGAAAGGAGTTCATTGACAGTATACGGTTTAGGTATTCGGGGTACGGAATTCTGTTTCTGACGGATTCGTGAATCACAATACGCTAACCGGAATACGTCAGCTACCGTCGCGAGGCCCCGGCGTGAACCGTATACCGAAAACCGTAAACTGAATACTGTAAACCGAATACCGTCGTCAAAAATATGGAAAACAAAGTTCCTGAGGTCAATTTACCATCGTACGTCCGGCTGGCCTGCGTGCTGATCATCACGACCATTCTGGTTTACTGGTTGTCGGCCATGCAGGAACTGCTGGTACCGCTGGTTTTTTCCGTACTGTTTGCCATGATTCTGTACCCGATCAACCACCGGCTCGAACGCTGGCGGGTGCCGCGCGTACCAGCCATTCTGGTGTGTCTGGTGATTGTGATCGGTTTTCTGTACCTGCTTTTCTACCTGGTTTCGCTGCAAATTGCCAGCTTTACCGCCGAAGCGCCCCGGCTGATCGAACGCGGAAATCAGATTCTGGACCGGCTGCAAACGTTCGGCGAAGACCGGTTTCATATCGAACGGACCAGAATCGCCGAAGAGGCCCGTACATACTTCAACAACCTGATTCGGGAGAGCGGGTCCTTCCTGACTTCCACGCTGCTGGCTACAACCAACACCCTGTCCACGATCTCGATTGTTCCGCTGTACATTTTCTTTTTGATGCTGTACCGCGACTTTTTCCGGGCGTTTTTCTATAAAGTATTCCGGAGCACGAAGCGGGCGAAAATCGACGTTATCTTTTCCCGGATTTATAATGTTGTGAAAGATTACCTGGTCGGGCTGGTATCGGTGATCCTTATTGTCGGTATCCTGAACACGGTGGGGCTGCTGATTCTTGGCATCGATTACGCCGTCTTTTTCGGGTTTCTGGGCGCGTTCATGATCCTGATTCCGTACATCGGGATTTTGATCGGATCCTTGCTGCCGGCCCTGTTTACGCTGCTGACCAACGACAATCCGCTGGTCGCACTGGGCGTGATCGGGGTATTTTCGTTTGTCCAGATTCTGGAAGGGAATTTCATTACACCGTACATTGTCGGCTCGAAAGTCAGTATCAACCCTCTGGCGGCCATCATCGTCCTGTTGCTGTGGGGCCAGTTATGGGGCGTTACCGGGCTGATTCTGGCGCTGCCGATGACGGCCATTCTCAAGGTGGTTTTTGACGCCATTGAGCCGCTCAAACCGTACGGTTATCTGCTTGGTGAAGCCGAACGGCAGAAAACCAGGCCATTAAACGTAAAAGAGCTAACGGACAAATTGCCGAAGAAGGTGAAAGATTTGGTGGATTAATCCGGCCCCGGACCCTCAAAACTTCAATGGGTCCAGGTTTTTGAAATGCCCATTCATCTTGATGCGGTCTTTGGTCCGTTCCATTTCGGCCACCACGGGCAACACCCGGTCCAGATGTCGGATCAGAAACCGCTGGCGTTCATTTTCGCGCGGAAAGGTCAATAACTCGTATTCTTCTTCCACCGACAGGCCAATCTTGTGCGCCACCCGGAACGACAGCAGGGGCGTTTCTTCGTCAAGGTCGGATTTGATCTGGAGCAGCCGGTAAAGCCGGGTTAGTTTCACGATCAGCTCGTTCAGGTGGTTGCCGGTTTCGGGCTCGGTTTCCACAAGTTCCACGTTGCCACCTGCATAGAGCTTGCCCGGCGCCGGGTTTTCGAAGTGGGCAATTTTAAAAATCCGGTGCCCTTTCGATTTGATGTCCATCCGGCCGTCGTCGTAGCGTTTATGCAGGGTGGTAACGCTCATTTCCGTGCCGTAGCCGCGCAGTTTGTTGTTGATAAAAGCCGGAATGCCGAAGGTCTGGCCGGTTTCCAGGCATTCGTTGATCAGTTGCCGGTACCGTTCTTCGAAAATGTGCAGGTTGAGGTCTTCGTTGGGGTAAACAACCAGGTTCAGGGGGAATAAAGGCAAATAAATGTCCATACTACAAATCTTTTTCCACCGACACCCCCACGCTGTAAATCTCCGGCAGGGGGTTCTGGCGCATGTATTGGCGCAGGCGGATGGTGTATTTGCCGCTGCGCGGAAACCGGTATTTCTTGATCATACTAATCCGGTGATCGAACAAATCGCCCAGGCCGTCGCCGTACGGTTTTCCGGTTTTCGGGTCGAGGAGCGTCAGTTCATCCTGTTTCGATTCCAGCATTTTCCCGTCGCCGTCCAGCAGATAACGACGGATGTACAGGTTATAGTACGGATAGGAAACGCTGTTGCGGATGTTGTAATAAATATTGTAGGCCAGGGTCGTATCCGCAATCTCAAACGTGAATTCCGGCGCATTGTTGATGTACCAGGTGCCGTCTTTGATGTCGTCAATTCCCTTGTAAACCGCCTTCTCATCGCAGCCAGCCAGCCACAGCGCCAGACCCGCCAGTAACCCTATCGTTAATTTCTTCATGGAATAGAAACGGTTTTGTACAAAGCTACGACCGTCCTGATAAGTTTCAAACGAAACGCCGGGGTGATTGAGTATGATAAAAAACTATGAAAATAGTTTGCAAACTACCCAAACCATTTTATATTCGTCATCGGGACACTAATTTGCTTTCGAAATAACCTAAAACAAGCACAATGGAAAAGTTAACGGCTAAAGAAGAAGAAATTATGCAGGTGTTATGGAAAGTCGAGCAGTCGTTTGTCAAAGACATGCTGCCCTACTTTACCGATCCTCCGCTGCATTACAATACCGTTTCAACCATCATTCGCAACCTCGAAGAAAAAGGGTATGTGGGCCATCAGGCGTATGGCAACACGCACGAATACTACCCGATCATCAGCAAGGAAGATTACCAGAACCGCTTCGTGCTGAAGAAAGTCGTGTCCGATTATTTCGATGATTCCTACAAGAATCTGGTGAGTTATTTTGCCAAAAAGGATAAGATTTCGGTGGATGAGCTGAAAGAAATCATTACGATGATCGAGAAGGGGCAGTAGCCATGAGCCTGTTGATTTATCTCCTGCAAGCGGGCCTGATCCTGGCGGTGTTGACGCTCTGCTACCGGCTGTTGCTCCGCCGGGCCACCTGGTTTGGCCTGAACCGGTATCTGCTGGTGTTGAACGTGGCGCTGGCGCTCCTGCTGCCGCTGGTCGAGCTGCCCGATTTCCGGCCCGCGCCCGTCCGGAACCTGGTTCAGCAAACCGTGCCGAACCTGCGGGTGTCGGACTGGAGCGTTCTGGACTGGTCGCGGCTGAAACCGGCGCAGGTGGCTCCAGGGGGGCAGCAACCGCAAAACCGGGTACCCGATGAGTTCATCACCACGGAACCGGTCGAAACGCCGTTCGACTGGCCGAAGCTGGCGTTGTGGGTCTACCTGGCGGGGGGCATTTTTCTGGCGGGACGGTTAGGGCTTCAACTCGCGTCGCTGACCCGGCTGATTATGCGGTCGGAACGCTCGTGGGACAAGGGTATTTGCTTGGTTACCAATGCGAAAATCGGTTCGCCATTTTCGTTTTTTCGCTGGGTTGTGCTGAACCCGGTTTTGTACGAACCGGACGAACTCGAGCAGATTCTGCACCACGAACGGGTGCATAGCCGCCAGTGGCACAGTCTGGATATGTTGTCGGCAGAAGTGCTGCGCATCGTTTTCTGGTTCAACCCGTTTGCGTGGTGGCACCAGCAGCTGGTGCAGGAAAATCTGGAATACCTGGTGGACCGGGAAGTGCTGGAGGAGGGGGTCGAGAAAAAAGCGTACCAGTATTATTTGCTGAAAGCGAGCCTGTCCGGCCAGATGCCGGTGCGGCCGGCTACCAACCCGTTCAATCAGCACCAGTTGAAAAACCGGATTCGGATGATGAACCGGTCGCGGTCGCGGGGCGTTGGCGGGTTGTACCTGCTTTTCGGGGGGATGGTGCTGTTTTTCTGCACCGCCTTCAACGTGCCCAAAACCGTGTCCAAGTACGTCGTAGATGGTCCGTTTGGCGTTTTTGGCCTGATCACTTCGGTGACGACAGCGCAGGATCTGGAAGTAATGCAGGCCGCTTTTGCCGATAAAGGCATGACGATGCAGTATCGGGCGGATCGGAATCGGGCGGGTTTGATCGACTATATTTCGGTGGAAGTGAAAAGGGGCAACAACGTGATCACCAAAACAAGCCGGCAACTTCCACCCTTCGTGCTGTCGGCTCATCAGGCCCATCCGTCGCAACCGTTTGTGGTGGAAACCACCCAACAGCCCATGCTCTTGCCCGATACCCTGTACGCACTTTGGGAACGCGAAAAACCGGTTGTCGTCTTGAACGGACGGCTGTTGAAAATGCGCCCCGGGCAGCCCTTCGGTTTCGGAACACGCCCTGATTTTAAGCGCAGTTCCCTGACGGCGCAGGAAGCGATCCGGCGCTTTGGACCGGCCGGGAAATACGGAGCCACGACCCTCGATGGCAAAATTGTCGATGCTATTTTCTCGGTCAAGCCGCCTGTTCTTGCACTCGGGCGTCGACTCTGGGAGCAACAGCCGCTGACCGTGAGCCAGCAGCAAGACGTAACGTTTTTGATCGATGGCCTGCCGGGAACGTACGCCCAGTTCCGCCAGTTGGCCCCAACCGAGAAGCTGGCGGTTGCGGTTTTTGACCGGGATCAAATCGGAATGATCAAACCGCTTTTCAAGACCGAAGTCCTGGTCGTTGTCACAACAAAACGCCAGTTGCTGGCCCAATAACCGCTTTTCTCCGACGCGTATGAAGCCCAGACCTTCCTTTTCGCAACAACCCGAACAGTTTCGGTTCGTCAACCGGTTTGGTTCCCGGTTTCTGAAAAACCGCATTCGGATGATGAATCAGGTAACGAAATACCACCGGTCGTGGCCGGTGTATACCTTTCTTCTCGCGGTGACGGCTCTCGTAACGACGATGGCCGCCGTGGAAAAACACAAAAACGCGCCCCTGATCTGGAAAACACAAGAACCGGCGCCGAAACCGGCCGTAGTCCGGCCCACGACGGTCCGAAAACGCACCGTTCCGAGCGTCGATTCAAAAACCGGCGGCAAAACCGCCCCAGCGCTGGCGCTGGCTTCCGAACCGGTGGCTGCCGGGGACTCGGTGAAGGATCTGGCCGAAATTACGGTGATTGGGACGGAAAAACGGGGCCGGTACGCCATGCGGAAAGGGGAGCGGCTTTAGATGAAAAAGCCGTTGCCGGGCGGGTGGCCGAAAACCGGATGGCGTATTTCATCCTGAAAAATCAGAAAGCCGGCCCGGGCGGCAGCCGGACAATCACCGGCCAGTGGCTACTCGAAAACCGGGGCCGCCGGAATGAAGGCATGGGCGTTTTCATCAATGCCGAAAACCGGGTTCAGCTTTACCACCCGGACAATGTTACGCTCTTGATCAACGGCAAGGAGGTGAATGCCAGTGAAATAGATGGCGTGCAGCCGGAGCATTTGCATACCGTTATTGTGAAAGACGTTCGGGACGAAACCGCCGGCCCGGGTCGGCAGAAACGGTACGTGCAGCTTTTTCTGAACCCGTAAGTCGGGACAGGATCGTTCCTTTTTAACCGTATGAAGCCTCGCCAATACCATTATTCGTTCACGAATCATTTTGAATATGCCGGTTTGAAGAGCCGGATTCAGATGATGAACAGTACTCCGTCCGGTGCGGGCTGGTGGCGGTATTTCCTGCTCTGGATCGTCACGGTCGGGCTGGTGATGGCTTGTCAGAACTGGCGGCAGGAGGAGCGGGCCGTCGTTGCACCTCCTTCGATTCCGCTGTCGAACCCTACGCGCGTGATGGTCGACAACCTTGAATCGAGTGTGCATTGGGGCCGGCTGCTGACGTACCATCAAACGAAAAGCAAGCGAAAAGCCGAATCCGTGCTGCAATACGGCGAACCGTTTATTCTGGGGTTGAAAGACGGGGTGCTGACGCTGACCGAACCCTACCGCGAGCAGACGCTGGTTTACCTGAACGGCAAAGAAGCATCGGCAGATTTGCTGGCGAACCTGAAGGTCGATTACATTGAAGAGCTGTTTGTGCTGCACCAGTTTGAGGGGGCCGACGAGTACGATCCGAAACCGTACCGTGTTCTGCTTCAGATCAGCGATCAGCCGATTGCCTTCTTACCCGGTCGGCAGGAGTTGGTCAACCTGCTGGAAGCCGCCATCCTTTCCGACCATCCGCTGGGCGCTTCCAATACGTTTACGATGAATAAAGTGCTGGAAGCGACTTTTTTCGGGTATAAAAATGTGTTCGTCAAGCGACTGAAGAACCAGCATCTGAAGGTGCAGGACGAGTTTATCAACGACATCGACGTTTACATCAATGGCCTTCCGGTGGCGGTGAAAGAGGTGGAAACCGTCCACGTCCGCGAGATCGATCGGCTCTATACCCGGGAACGACCGTATACGGCCTGGCTGCGGGCCGGAAAACGCGAGGCCCGGTACGTACTCTACATCCAGACTGCGCCGAAACGCGCCCGGCGCGACAGCAGTTATTACGTCTTCAGCCCGTTTTATTCCGGCGATTTTTGATCGAAAACCGGGTCGGGCGGGGTAAGTTATTGATCGTCGTCCTCGGCAACTACTTTTTCTTTCGGGCGTTCGTAGGTGATTTTGCCTTTGTCGTCCCACTCGCTGATGACGTACGGTTCAAAATCGTCCGTCCAGCGGTCGCGGCCATACTGCGTGATTTTTTTGCGTTGCCGCCGAAACTGGTAATATTCGGTCCAGCGGCCGACTTTTACGCCCTGGTCGTACTTGCCTTCGGCGGCCAGCTGGCCGCCTTCGTAAAAGGCCATATATTGCCCGTGAATTTTCCCGTATTCTTTCGGCACGACTTCTTTCACTTTCGTATGCGCCGAATCGTAGTAGGTGATTTCGGCTTCGGCCGGGAAACCGCGGTCCCATTTCTGCTTGTCGAGCAGCATGAAATTGGCGTCGTATTTCTCCCAGCGACCATCTTTGGCCCCGACGTAATAAAAACCTTCTTCGAGCAAAATACCGTTCTGGTAGCGTTTATACGGCCCGTGCAGGATCATTACCTTGTCCTTGTCTTTGATCAGCGCCGACGAAACACGCCCGGCTTTGGGGTCGAACCAGTAGGTTTCGCGGACGTACGGATTGGGTTGCCGGTATTGCCGCAAAACCGTGAACTTCTCGATGATCGTCCGGTCCCCGCTGCCAAACTTGGTGTACTGTTCCACAATCGGCAGGCCTTCGTATTCCGTCTTGGCGAGTCGTTGTTTTTTCTTGCGTTCGGCTTTGTCTTTCTGTTCTTTCTTGAATTGCTTCACTTTCAGGCCCAGATCCGGCAGCGTTTCGCTCACCAGCGTTTCGACACCGGATGGGACCAGCGACGGCCCGGATTTGTCGTCTTTCGCCGATTTTTCGGTAACCGGCGCCTGGGCGGTTGTAAACGAGTTCTGGACCGGCGAGGTGGTTGTTTGCGCCATTCCCAGCAGACCGCTTCCCAGTAATAACCCTGTTAACGCAATTCGTTTCATGAAACAATCAAATCAGCTTAAACAGCCTGAACGGAATAATCCTTTCCTTTAACGCTTTTTATCGGGTTTTATTTTCTCAAAAACCGTGCATAACTTCGTTCAAAAATAACGAATTGTGGAAAAAAACGCGAAGATATACGTAGCGGGCCACCGCGGCATGGTCGGTTCGGCGATTGTTCGAAAACTACAGGCGGAAGGATTTGAAAACCTACTGGTTCGGACCTCTTCCGAACTGGATCTGCGGAATCAGGCCGCCGTGGAGGATTTTTTTGCCACCGAAAAACCGGAGTATGTGTTTCTGGCAGCCGCTAAAGTGGGCGGTATTGTGGCCAACAATACGTACCGGGCCGATTTTCTGTACGACAACCTGCTGATCGAAGCCAACATCATCCACCAGTCGTACCGGACGGGCGTTAAAAAGCTGCTGTTTCTGGGTTCGTCCTGTATTTACCCCAAACTGGCTCCGCAGCCGCTGAAGGAAGAATATTTGCTGAGCGGTTTTCTGGAACAGACCAACGAGCCCTACGCCATCGCCAAAATTACCGGCATCAAGCTCTGCGAATCGTACCGGCGGCAATACGGCTGCAACTTTATTTCGGCCATGCCGACCAACCTCTACGGCCCGAACGACAATTACGATTTGCAGAATTCGCACGTGTTGCCCGCTTTGATCCGGAAATTCCACGAAGCGAAAGTCAACAACCAGCCAGCGGTCGAAGTCTGGGGGACGGGTTCACCGCGCCGGGAATTCCTGCACGCCGACGACCTGGCCGACGCCTGTTTCTTCCTGATGGAACACTACGACGACGAACTGTTTGTGAACATCGGTACCGGCGTAGACGAAACCATCCGCGAACTGGTCGATCAGGTGCAGCAGGTGGTGGGCTACGAAGGCGAAGTTCACTGGAATACCGATAAACCCGATGGCACCCCCCGCAAACTCATGGACGTGTCGCGACTGCACGCCCTGGGCTGGAAACACACGACTTCGCTGAAAGACGGCCTGGAACTGACCTACCAGGATTTCCTGGCGAACGAGGAGCTGTATGTGGAGTGAGATTTCGTTATTACACAGGGTTGATCAGAGAAATCCCTGATCAACCCTGTGTAATAACGTTACCCTACTTTCTTTGCCGGATTCCCAAAAACCGTCGTGCCGGCTTCGACGTTTTCGATCACGACGGAACCCGCTCCGATCCGGGCGTTCTTCCCAATCGTGACGCCGGCTACAACCGTGACGCCCGTGCCGATGAACGCTCCTTCTTCGATGGTCACACCGGGATTGATGAAACCTCCCGTTCCGATGTGTACGTAGTCGCCGAGTTTGGCCTGAGCGTCAATCACCGCGCCCGACTGGATGATGCAATGCTGCCCGATTTCGGCAAACGGATTCACCACCACCCGGGCAGCAATCAGGTTACCGTGGCCAATGCTGGCTAAAGCCGAAACCGTAGCGGTATCGTGAATGGCGTTGACGGGCTGCACGTGCCGCCGGTCGTTGAGCAGCTTGACGAGCTTTTTCCGGACCCGCGTATCATCCACGGCCACGAACGCTTCACACTTCTGACCGATCAGTTTCAGAAAACCGTCGTCGTCGGTTTCGCCCAGCACCGACACATCGCCGAACTCCTTGCCGTGTAATTTTTTATCGTCATCCAGCAAACCGTAGACGACGACGCCGTTCCGCTGAAAAATATCCAGGGCCGTGACGCCTAAACTGCCTGCTCCGAAAATGAGTACCGGATTCTCCATAGTCAAGAATTACATTAGGGTATTGTTAACAAACCGCCCAAGCGCCCGAAAAAGTTTGCATTCCGGTAAAATTGCGACAATAACCGCTTCACAGGTAAACGGTATTTTCGGACATGAAACACAACACTCATTTCCGAACGATCGTCATTTCGGATGTGCATTTGGGAACGAGCGGTTCGAAAGCAAAGGAAGTAACCGACTTCTTAAAGTACTACAGTTGTCAGAAATTAATTCTGAACGGTGATATCATCGACGGCTGGCAACTGCGCCGGGGGAGCGAATGGAAAAAGAAACATACGGCGTTCTGGCGAGCGGTGTTGAAGGCCATGGACAAGCACAATACGCGGGTCATTTACCTGCGCGGCAACCACGATGATTTTCTGGATCAGATCATGCCGCTCCGGCTGGGTAAATTCTTTTCCATCCGGAAAGACTATGTGTTAACGTCGGGCGACAAGCGGTTTTATATCACCCACGGCGACGTCTTCGATACGATCAATACCCGGATGAAATGGCTGGCCCATCTGGGCGACATGGGCTACAGGTTTCTGCTCTGGTTCAACAGGTTTTACAACACCTACCGCGCCTGGCGGGGCCTGCCGTATTACTCACTGTCGCAGAAAATCAAACACCGGGTGAAGCAGGCAGTCAGGTATATTTCGGATTTTGAAGAAAAACTGACCGAACTGGCTAACGCCCGCAACTGCGACGGCGTGATTTGCGGCCACATTCACCACCCGGCGATCCGGCCAGTTGGCGCGTTCGTTTACATGAATTCCGGCGACTGGGTGGAATCCTTGAGCGCCCTGGTCGAAGATCACGACGGGCACTGGAACCTCCTGTATTATAGCACCGAACTCGAAAAAGCCGGGTCGATGCCCGCACTGCATCACGCCTGAGCCCGTATTTTCCCCGCAAAAGAACTTGCCAGCTTCCGGTATTTTTCGTTAACTTCCGGTTGAGAAGCACTGGCAATTATGAAAATTCTGCATACCGCAGACTGGCACCTCGGCAAACGACTTTACAAACACGATCTGCGCGACGACCACGTCCGGTTTCTGGACTGGCTGGCCGAAACGGTGGAAAGCCGCGAAATCGATGTCCTGCTGATTTCGGGGGATGTCTTTGATACGACCAACCCCAACGACGGGTCGATGCAGCTGTATTACCAGTTTCTGACCCGGATGCTTCCGCTGGAACGAAAGATCATCATCACCGGCGGCAACCACGATTCTCCCAGCAAACTCAATGCGCCCCGCGAACTGCTCCGGCACCTGAACATGCACGTGGTCGGCTGCACAACCGGCGATTGCACCGACGAAATCATCCGGCTGTCTACCGGCGCGGGCGATCTGTTGGTGGCCGCCGTTCCGTACCTGCGCGACAGCGATTTGCGGCAGTCGATTTCCGGGCAGACGTACGAGGAGCGCATCGAAGCCGTGCGGATGGGTATTCGCAATCATTACGAACGCATCATCGACCATTGCCAGACGCAATACCGGAATGTGCCGGTTTTGGCGATGGGGCATTTATACGTCAATGGGGCGACGGTTTCGCCCGAAAGCGAACGCGAGATTCATGCCGTGGGCGGTCAGGCGGCTTTTTCGTCCGAGCATTTTCCGCCCGGTTTTGATTACGTGGCGCTGGGGCATATTCACGTTCCGCAGATCATCGGCGCGGTCGAAACCGTGCGGTATTGCGGTTCTCCGCTGCCGCTGAGTTTTGGTGAGCGCAACAACCGGCATCAGGTGCTGGAACTGACGGTCGAAAACGGGAAGATCACAACCGTCGAATCCGTTCCGGTACCGCGCTTCCGGTCCTTGCGGCAGGTCGCCGGCCCCCTCGAAACGGTACAGGAGTTGCTGGAAAAGCTGGAGGAAACCGACGATCTGACCACGCTGGTAGAGATTCTGGTAGAAGAAGAACAGGAGAGCCTGGTGGTGCGGCAGCAATTTGAAAAACTGCAACGCGACTACACCAACGCGCCTTTTCAGATCGCCAAAACCCGGCTGACGTTCCGCAATAAACTCAAAGGGCTGGATGCGCTGTACGTGGCCGATACCAACCTGCAAGACCTTTCGTACCTCGATGTGTTCGGTCGGCGGCTGGATGCTTCGCAGGTGGAAGGGGAGGAGCGGACGAAGCTGGTAGAAGCTTATAAAGAATTGTATCGATTGGTGACGGAACAGGCGCTCCATCCCGTACAACTGCATGAAAATCCGACAAATACGCTTTCGTAACATCAATTCCTTTTACGGAGAACACCCGCCGATCCCGTTCAACGAAGGCTTGTTGAGCAGCACCGGTTTATTTGTTATTTCCGGCCCGACCGGTGCCGGTAAATCGACCCTGCTGGATGTGATTACGCTGGCGCTGTTCAACCGCGTGCCCCGGATTTCGGGAGCCATTTCCAATACCAGCATCATCGACGAAGGTCTTCTGGTAAACCAGCAGGCGGCTTTGGAACCGGGTACGGCGGCTTATGCCGAGATTGAGTACGAAGTGGGCGGCAAAGCCTACCGCTCGCGCTGGTCGATCAAGAAAAACCGCAACGGCAACTGGAACAACTACGAAATGGAAATTGCTTTTCTCCCCGAGGGGCAAACCGAAGGCCAGTTGTTACCGATCAAAGGCTTAAGCGAATTTCCAAAGAAGAACGAAGAACTCATTGGCCTGACCTACGACCAGTTTATCCGGTCGATTGTGCTGGCGCAGGGGGCATTTGACCAGTTCCTGAAAGCCCGGGCGGCCGAACGGAGCAAGATGCTCGAACGGATTACGGGCACCGAAATTTACCGGCAGCTCGGGCAGCGGGCGCACCAGGTAAACCGGGATTACGAACTGAAAATTGCGGATAAGCGGAAGGGCTCCGACCTCATCAAACTCTTGAGCGACGAACAGGTCGACGAACTTAAAAGTCGCCGGAAAGCCATCAGCAGCCGCCTGGACGAACTCGCGAAAGAGATTCTGTTTTATACGAACGAAGAAAACTACCGGCGCCAGCGGGACGAAGCCGACCGGCAATTGACGGAACTGGCCAAACGGCAGGCGTCGTTGGAAGCCCGACAACGGGCGTTTGTGCCGGATGCGCTGCGGCTACAGCAGCACGAACTGGTGGCCGATCTGGCCGGAACCTTCGCCGACATCGCCCATGTTGAAAACAGCCAAAAAACCGCCAAAGCCGAACAGCAAACCGCCCGCGAGATGCTGGCCCAGCTGGCCCGGCAACAGGCGGTTTTGATCGGGAAAGCCCAGATGTTGACGCAGCATCCGGCATTGACCGAAAAAACGTTCGGGAAAGATTTGAACGACTTTCGGGAAACCGTGCTGGCGTTGATCAGCCAATACAATGCGGAGCGGGATAAGGCCAAACCGGCGTACACCTCCATCAAAAAAGAGCTGGAAACCACCAAACTGACGTGGTTCAAGGCCCTCGATGTACGGGATGTCGATGGCATGACGGAGCGGGTGAACCAACGGCTGCACGAAGTGAACCTGCAACTGGTGCAGATCGAACAGGATTACCCGGCGCTAACCCCAGCGTCCATTCAGTACGAACTAAACCGGCTGCTGGACCAGGATAGCAGCCTGGCCGAACTGCGCACCTTGCTGGTTCAGCAGCAGGAACGCCTGCTCGATGGCACGGCCCTGAACGGCAAAATTAACGACCATACGGCTTTTTTGAACCAGCAGCAAAAACCGCTGAATGACCTGGTCGCCGGGATCGCGGAGCTTCAGCAGAGAATGGACCAGCTGCAACACAAAAAACGGCGGCTGGCCGAAGAAGCGGATCTGGAAGAACTCCGGAAGGCGCTAAAAGACGGTGAGCCCTGCCCGTTATGCGGTTCTCTCGACCATCCCTACGCCCAGCATTACATCAATCAGGTCGGCACGCTGGAAGTGGAGTTACGACTCGTAACGGACGATTGGGAGAAAAAGAAAAAAGCGTACGAAGCCCTGCACGGCAGGCTGTTGAAAATTCAGTCGGAACTGGAAACGTATTCGGAGCAGCGGAACCAGCTTCGGAGAGCGTATTCGGAAAAGAAAACGATGATTTCCAACCGGCTCTCGACGCTCGCGCTGGACCCCGAACTGTCGCCGGAGGAGATTACCGATGCCCAGCAACTCATTCAGAAGCAGCGGGAAGAACTCAACGAGATCCGGATGCTCTGGGAGCACGAGACGGTTCTGCGCCGGCTGTCGGACGATCTGAAAACCGTGCAGGAAAGTAAGGTACAGGCCGATGTTCTGAAAGCGCAAAAAGAACAGTTGTTTCCGGGCGACGATGTCCGGGCGGCTTGCGAACAGCTCGCCCATCAGTTTAATACGGTTCAGGCCAGGATGAGTACGCAACAGAGTTTGCTCGAAAAAGCGACCTCCAGCTATGCAGATTCGGATAGAAACTACCAAACACTGACCGCCGAATTACAGCCGGTTTTGATCGAACGCGGTTTTGCAACTCTGGCCGACGCCCGCGCCGGTTTGCTCGAAACTTCGAAAGTTCGGTACTTACAGGAGTTAAAAACCGCCCTGGAAAAAGAAGCCAACGAAATCCTCCGCCGACAGGCCGACGAAACGCAGAAACGCCAGCAGGCCGTCGCTGCTTGCCAAACCGAGTGGTCGCTGGAGGAGGTGACGACAAAGCTGCGGGAAGCCCAGAAAGAAGAAGCCCGCGAGCGGGAAAATATCGGGTACTACAAACGGCAACTGGAAGAAGATAAGGAGAAACGCCGGAATTTCCAGCAACTGACGAAAGAACTGGAAAAACTCGAAGCCGAAGCCCGGCCCTGGCGCGAACTGGATCGGCTGATCGGCAGCGCCAAAGGGGACGATTACAGCAAGTTTGCGCAGGGCCTGACGCTGGTTCAGCTGATCGGCCTGGCGAACCGGCGCTTGAAAGAGTTGTCAGACCGGTATCTGTTGCTGAAACCGCGCGATGGCCAGGATGAACTATACGTGGTGGATCTATACCAGGGCAGCACGGAACGCACGGTTTCCAGTTTGTCGGGGGGCGAAACGTTTACGCTCAGTCTGGCGCTGGCGCTGGGGTTATCCGATCTGGCATCCCGGAACGTGCAGATCGACAGCCTGTTCATCGACGAAGGGTTCGGAACACTCGACCCCGACGCCCTCGATACGGCCATTGCGATGCTGGAAAAACTGCAACACGACAGCCAGAAAATGATCGGCATTATTTCCCACCGGCACGAGATCAAGGAGCGGATCAGCGTGCAGATTCAGGTGGAAAAGGGAATGGACGGGAAAAGTAAGATTAAGGTTCTGGAACTCTGAGGGTTCAGAACCGGGATTCCACCGATTAAAGGATTAGCCCGGTTATAAAAGGAAACACGGCGGCAGCTAATCCTTTAATCGGTGAGAGCCAAGTCAGGACTGATGCAGTTCGGTCAGCTTCGTGGCAATTTCTTCGGAAATACCGACGCTGGAAAAACCGCCGTCGTGGTAGAGGTTCTGCATCGTCACCATGCGGGTCAGGTCGCTGAAGAGCGTGACCACGTAGTTGGCGCAATCTTCGGCGTTGGCATTTCCCAGCGGAGACATCAGGTGAGCGTATTCGTGGAAGACATCAAAACCGCCCACGCCGGAACCCGCCGTGGTAATCGTCGGCGATTGCGACACGGTATTGACCCGCACATTTTTGAGTTTTCCGTACCGGTATCCGTACCCCCGCGCGATCGACTCCAGCACCGCTTTGGCGTCGGCCATGTCGGTATAGAACGGGAACGTCCGCTGGGCTGCGATATAGCTCAGGGCGACAAACGAACCCCATTCGTTGATGGCGTCCAGTTTCTCGGCGGTTTGCATCATTTTATGAAACGACAGCGCCGACACGTCCAGACTCTTCTGGTACCATTCGTAATTCAGGTCGCCGTAGGGGCGGTTTTTACGAATGTTCGGGCTCATGCCAATCGAGTGCAGCACGAAGTCGATTTTGCCACCCAAAACGTCCATTGATTTGGTGTAGAGATGTTCAATATCTTCCAGCGAGGTGGCATCCGCCGGAATGATTTCGGCTTCGCACTGCTCCGCCAGTTGCTTGATAGCCCCCATCCGCATTGCAATCGGGGCGTTGGAAAGCGTGAATGTCGCGCCTTCTTCCTTTGCTTTCAGTGCTACTTTCCAGGCAATGGATTTTTCATCCAATGCTCCGGTGATGATTCCTCGCTTGCCTTTCAATAATCCGTAAGCCATGAATTGAGTTGCTTTTTCGATGATCGTGTCGATTCAGAAGGGGGCAAAGTAACTACTTTTTTGCTGGAATGCCAATCCGTTTATCCGGTGTCAATACTCTTTGATATCCATGCGGATGCGCCATTCTTTCGGCAGGTAGTTGTTCACCCGGTTGCCAACCCCTTTCAGCCAGCCCAGGTTCAGGCCATCGTAACGGGCCAGCAACCAGCCTTTTACCGATTCGTTCAGCACCAGATTTTCTTTTTTGAAAAACCGCATGGCATCTTCTTTCGTCAATTCAATCCCGGGAAGCTGACGGGAAACCGCCGTGCTTAACGCCAGGGCGTGCGACGGAATGAAATCGTCGCCCTTGAACGTGCCCATCTCCAGCCCAAAACCTTTATTCTGCAGAGCCGCATCCACCACGCGCAGGTCGGCCGAAAGGGCTTCCGGGATGGCAAAAACGTCGCCGTTGGGTTTGACGTAAAACGAAAAGTCGTCGGGCTGTTGCAGGAACGGTTGCAGCGTCTTGATCTGCCAGTTCCGCACCGGTTTCAGCGACCGGAAGGCGCGCGGCACCGCCATCTCCGGGCTCGACCGTTGTTTCTTTTTGAAAACGCTCAGAAAAAAACCTTCGCCTTTGACGCGGTGCGGGTAACACTGGTAGCCTACGGTTTTATCGACCACGCCCCAGGCTTCCGGCAGATTGAGTGGCAGGTATTCAAAACCATGTTCGCCGAGCCATTGGGCGTTCTGCCGGTTTTCGTCGTCATTATACGTACAGGTGCTGTAGAGCAGCAGGCCATCATCGCACAGGAGCGGAGCGGCCGCCGTCAGAATGCGTTGCTGCCGGGCGGCACAAATCCGGACGTTTTCCTCCGACCATTCGAGTACAGCTTCCGGATCTTTCCGGAACAGGCCCTCGCCGGAGCAGGGCGCATCGACCAGCACCAGATCGAAAAAACCGTGCAGCGCCCGGAAATCCTCCGGGTCGTGGTTGCTGACGACGACGTTCGGCAAGCCCCATTTCTCCAGATTTTCTTTCAAAACCGGCACACGGCTGCGAATCACTTCATTACAGACCAGCAAGCTCTCCGAAGTCAGCAGCGACGCGATCAGGGTGCTTTTGCCGCCCGGTGCCGCACACAAATCCAGCACCCGCAGCGGGCGTTCCAGCCGGGCCGTTTGCCGCAAGGCTTCAGCCAGCAGCATCGACGAGGCTTCCTGTACGTAATAGGCACCGGCCTGAAACCGTGGATCAAGGGTGAAAACCGGGCGTTCGGGCAAATAAAAACCGGTATCACACCACAAAACCGGTTCAAGGGCCGTGGTTGGCAACCCATTTTTCTGCGGATTAACCCGAATGCTGACGGGCAGCGGTTGTTGCAACGCGTCAATAAAGGCCGGATAACTGGCACCCAGTTGGTGCTCCATCTGCCAACGGAATTTCGCGGGGAAAGAAAGCTCGATCATCCTACAAATATAATTTAGCTAAGTTGCTAACCCTTTTAATTCGATTTTTATACGCAGAATTTTATCATTTTGTAAACCCTCCTGATTTGAGGTTAATATTCTGTTAATCAGTATCTTAACTATTTTTGCCTATGCTTTTATGCCTATTGTATGGTCTTTTGGCAAATGTTGTGGAGTAGACTACTGTTTTATTGATTATTGACAAAAGAAAATTTTGTAGTAACTTCGTTTTTAAATGGATTACATAGTTCATTAACCTAAGCTAAAAACATGTTAAAACGTTTACTGATTGGCTTATTGTGCCTATTCGGCGCAGTAAGTTTCTCCTTTGCTCAGTCGCGTACTATAACGGGCAAAGTGACTTCGGCCGAGGATAGCTCTCCACTTCCCGGCGTTAACATTGTGGTAAAAGGAACCTCCCGCGGAGCTACTACCAACACGAACGGCGAATACACCCTGAGTGTCCCCGATAATGCCGGAACTCTAACATTCTCCTTCATCGGTTTTAAAACCACCGACGTTTCTATTGGCAATCGTTCGGTCATCGACCTCGTGCTGCAACCGGATGCGTCAACGCTGCAGGAAATTGTGGTAACGGCACTCGGTATTTCGCGGGAAAAGAAAGCCCTGAACTATTCTGTTCAGGAACTCAAGCAGGAAAAACTGAACATCGCTCGCGATCAGAACGTGGCCAACGCACTGGCCGGTAAAATTGCCGGGGTGCAGATCCTGGGTCAGTCGGCTGCGAAATTCGGTAGCCCGAGCATCCGGATTCGGGGGGTCAACTCGCTGACCGGTGGCGATCCGCTCTACGTCGTAGATGGAACCCCGACGGATGTGAGCCAGGTCAACATGGACGATGTCGAAAACCTGTCGGTTCTGAAAGGGCCTTCGGCGACCGCTCTGTACGGTAACCGGGCTTCCGCCGGGGTTATCGTCATTACGACCAAGCGCGCCAAATCGGGTGAAACCAAGCTGGACATCAACCACAGCACCACGCTGGATATGGTGGGTATGTTGCCTGATTACCAGAATGAGTACGGCGGGGGCTACTCGCAGGAATGGATGACCTTTAAATATGATCCTAAACTGCACCCGACCTCCTGGGCGTCGTTTGACGGTCAGCGCATTCTGGATTATTCGGCTGATGAAAGCTGGGGACCCCGATTGGATAACCAACCGCACCGCTCGGCCGCTTCGTGGCAGCAGGGACCAGGCTTCGGTCAGTTAACGCCGTATTCGGCCAACCCGAATAACGTGCGTGATTTCTTCGAAAAGCCTATCAGCAACAACACGAACATTGCTTTCTCTCGCGGAACCGATGCATTCCAGAGCCGGATTTCGTATACGCATATTATTAATAACGGTATTGTGCCGAACTCATCCCAGACTCGGGATTTCGTTAGTTCTAAAAACACGATCAAGTTTGGGAACAAATTGTCGGCGAACCTGAACGTTAATTATACGGCCTTTAAAACGAACAACCTGCCGGCCGACCGCTACGGATCATCGGGCGGAACAACGCCAACCAACAGCCCGATCGGTATTTCGAACGCTACGCTGAATGGATATAACCAAACGGCCGGGATGTTTAACCAGTGGTTCCAGCGTCAGCTGAGCATGGATGACCTGCGCAATTACAAAAACCCGGACGGAACGTACCGGAGCTGGAACATCGGAAGCCCAACCGACGCCCGTCCGAAATACTGGGATAGCCCGTATACGCAGGTGTACGAAAACACCAACACCAACCGGAGTGACAGGCTGTTCGGGGATATTGGTCTGACGTACGAATTCACGCCTTTCCTGAAAGCCTCAGCGACCATTCGTCGGGATCAGAACTATTTTAACCAGGAATCACGCGTAGCGCAGGGAACCCTGAACGCCGGTGGTCTGGGTGCTTACGCAGTACTGGGCGCCAACGCCCGCGAAAATAACTACGAAGCCTTGGTAAGCTATAACCAGGAGCTGGGTGACCTGTCACTGGTGGCCAACGCCGGGGGGAACATCCGTTATAACCGCACTGAGGCTACGTTCCAGGCAACGGTAGGTGGTCTTTCGGCCCCGAACTTCTACAACATTGCGGCTTCGATCAACCGTCCGCTGTCTAACAACTATCTGTACGAACGGCAGGTGAACAGCCTTTTCGGAAACGTGAGCGTAGGTTACAAGGATTTTGTCTTCGTGGAAGCGTCGATCCGGAATGACTGGGCCTCTACACTGCCGAAAGCCAACAACTCGTACCTGTATCCCTCTGTGTCGGCCGGTTTGGTCTTCTCCGAGCTGATTCCGCAGAACAACATTCTGTCTTATGGTAAAATCCGGGCCGGTTATGCGCAGGTGGGTACCGACGTCGGCCCGTATCAGACGGGGCTGACCTACAGTTCCGGTACGCCTTACGGAAGCGATGCGACCTTGTATTTGCCGGGAACACTGCCCAATGCCAATCTGCAACCCGGTTTGTCGTCATCGTACGAAGGTGGGATTGACCTGAAATTCCTGAACAACCGCTTAGGGCTGGAATTCACGGCGTATCAGAATGACAACAAAAACCAGATCATTCCGATTCCGGTTACGCCCACCAGTGGCTATAGTAATGCCGTTATCAACGCCGGTCTGATTCAAACCAAAGGGCTGGAACTGCACATCAACGTCGTGCCGGTTCGTTCGGCGTCCGGTTTTACCTGGGAATTCGACATCAACCTCGACCGCAACAGCTCGAAAGTGGTTAAACTGCAGGACGGTCTGAAAAACTACCAGATTGACGGAGCACAGTGGCGGACGCTGACCCTGAATGCCCGCGAAGGAGAAGACTGGGGCTTGCTGGTTGGTCAGGGTATCAAGAAAGATGCCAATGGCAACCGGCTCGTGTACGCAAGTGGGCCCAATGCCGGTTTGTACATCAAAGAAGAAAACGTACCGCTGGGTTCGGTACTGCCGAAATTCAAAGGGGGCTGGTTGAACACCTTTACGTATAAAGGCCTGTCGTTACGGGTGAATGCCGACTTCATTGCCGGTGGTAAATTCTTCTCGACGACCAAAATGTTCAACAACTATTCCGGCCTGGGTGCAGAAACCGCTGGTCTGAATGAACTGGGTAAACCGAAGCGGGATGATCCGGCAACGGGTGGTGGTATTCTGCTCGACGGGGTGACGGAAGATGGCAAACCGAACGCAACGCGGGTCGATGCCCAAAACCTGTATGAAAACTGGTTGTTTGCCCTGAATGAATACTGGATTTATAACAAGTCGTATATCAAGCTGCGGGAAGTATCGCTGGGGTATAATTTGCCGAAAAGCGTACTGGGCAAATTTATCAAGTCGGCCAACATTTCGCTCATCGCACGGAACCCGCTGCTGATCTACAGCGCCATCGGTGGAGGTATCGACATTTCAGAATCCGAGACGCTTTGGTATGAAGGTGGTCAGTTGCCACCGGTGCGTTCGTTTGGGGTGAATTTGCGTCTTGGTCTCTAAAAAACATTTCAAAAACAGACACTCATGAAACTATATAAGTCCATTCTTTTTGCCGGGCTGATGCTGACGTCGGTGGCTTGCAGCGATTTCGAGGAGATGAACGTCAGTCCGAATAGCCCGTCACAGTCCAACACCGCCAGTATGTTTACGGGCGCTATCCGGACCGTAGGCGCGATGAACAGCCAGGTAGGTCCGGGCGGTTTTAATATTGTTCCGGCTTTGTACGTCCAGCAATTCGGTGATGTCACCTACATTGAGGATTCGCGCTATAAGACGATTAACTTCAGTTATAACGGCTTGTATACCGGTCCGCTGGTGAACCTTCAGGCGATCATCGATCAGAACAGCAATGACGCTACCAAAAATGCGGTAGCGGTTTCCGGGTCGAACAACAACCAGATTGCGATTGCCCGGATTCTGAAAGCGTATATCTTCCAGTGGATGACCGACCGTTGGGGGGATATTCCGTATTCGCAGGCCCTGAAAGGGAGTCAGAACTTCTCTCCGGCTTTCGATAAACAGCAGGATATTTACAACGATCTGTTTAAAGAATATAAAGAAGCTGCGGCCCAGTTCGATGCCGGTACGACGGTAAAAGGGGACATTCTGCTGAGTGGGAATGCGGCCCGCTGGAAAAAATTTGCCGCTACGCAACGTCTGTTGGCAGCTCTGCAATTGTCGAAGGTAGATCCGGCGAAAGGGAAAACCGAGTTTGCTGCGGCTCTGGCCGATGGCGTCTTGGCGTCGAATGCCGACAATGTCCGGTATTCTTTCCTGGCCGATGCTAACAACGAAAACCCGTTGTATAACAATTATATCACCAGCAACCGGAAGGATTTCGCGGTCAGTGATGTGTTTGTGAACTACCTGAAGAAAGTTAGTGATCCGCGCTTGCCTTATATCGCGGCCACCAACCAGCGGGGTGAGTATGCCGGTGTTCCCTATGCGGTTTTCCCGGCGACTGGCCCGTCGCAAAACTTCTCACTGGCGGCTTCAACGCTGTCTGCCCAGAACGCACCGGTTAATATTGTAACCTACGCAGAAGTATTATTCGCACAGGCCGAAGCCGCTAAACTGGGCTGGACCACCGGCGATGCGAAAGCCCTGTACGAGTCGGCGATCAAAGCTTCGTTGCAACAGTGGATGGGTGCGGCTTACACGGATGCGGCTTATACGGCCTACATTGCTCAACCGGATGTTGCGTATAGCGATGCAAAAGCGATTGAGTTGATTGCTACCCAACGCTGGATTGCGCTGTTCTTCCAGGGAACTTCCGCCTGGAACTCCTGGCGCCGGACCGGTTTCCCGGTGCTGAAACCGGCAGCCGCTCCGCTAAACGGTGGTACCGCCATTCCGCGTCGTCTAGCGTATCCGGTTTCGACCGAAGGAACCCTGAACACGACGAACTACAATGCTGTCATTGCCAGCCAGGGCCCGGATACTCCGTATACCCGCGTCTGGTGGGATAAACCGTAAGCACGGTCTATAACCAGCTAATACTGAGAAGCTTCTTTCCGATCCGTTCGGGAAGAAGCTTTTTTGTTTTTTACCGGGGCGGTTTTTTCCGCCCCAAACCGCCCTGATCAACCAAGTGTACTGTTATTGTGCAATAAATTCTTGTTTTTAGGTTTTTTTGGGTATTATGTACTGTGAATTTTACATATTAACAAATAAAATAGTAGTGTTTTGCTTTTTTATGAATATAGTATTTCAGTATATTCACAAACTTTTTTAACCTACGCTAAACAATGAAGAAACATTTACTCCTTACTGTATTGTGCCCCATCGGTACAGCATCAGCGTCTCCTCCCCAAGTAAGAGCATTTTCGGATCAATAATCTTCCGGCACAGATGACGTCGCCTGAAGGACCGGGTGCTCCGCCTTTCTTTACTGGCTTTGGCCCGCCGTCTTGCTCCGGCCAACCCGAATAGTTCCTGGAATTTCCGGGTCCCTGGCTGTCGTATGTAGTACCATTTCCACACAAGGAAAATTACGCCGATGATTCGCCTAAGCGTTTCGTCGGGATGCTGTATTATCCTATCCATCCTATCCTATCCACTAGTAAATCACACTGTAGCCTTCTCTCCGGGTTGAATACAGGGTGATAAGAAATTAATAATGAACGCACGCTCAGGGATGAGCGATGAATCAATTCGTGTATTAATCAAACTAATTAATGATTATTCTATCATGAAAAAATTTCTATTCAGTAGCTGGCTACTGTCATTGGTGTTCTGTCTGCCGTTGCTGGCGCAGGACCTTACCGTATCGGGCCGGATAACAGCCGCCGAAGATGGCTCTCCGCTTCCGGGGGTCAATGTGGTGGTGAAAGGGACCTCCAAAGGGACCACTAGTAGCTCCGACGGGGTTTATCAGATCACGGTCCCGAAAGGAACGGTTTTGCAATTTAGCTTTATCGGTTTTGCTAACCAGAGTGTCACCGTCGGCAGCCAGGCCAAAGTGGATATTTCCATGAAAGCCGACGCGTCGCAGTTGCAGGAAATCGTGGTAACCGCCCAGGGTATTCGGAAAAACCAGCGGGAAATCGGTTATGCCTACTCGAAGGTAAACACCGACGACGTTACGGTAGGCCGGTCCCCCCAACTCGCCCAGGCGCTTTCGGGAAAAGTTACGGGTCTGGCGGTCTACAACGTTAACAACAGCGTCGATCCGGCGGTGAAGGTCGTCCTGCGCGGGTTCCGCTCGTTGACGGGTAACAACGAAGCCCTCGTGGTCTTGGACGGGATGCAAACGACGTCTACGGTGCTGGCGATGATTAACCCGAACGATATCGAAAGCGTCTCCATTCTGAAAGGTGGTCAGGCCGCTACCCTGTACGGATCGGCCGGTATCAACGGGGCCATTATTATTACTACCAAAAAAGGCGCGCAGGGCAAACTGAAGATTGCCTACTCGAACAGTACGAACTTCGAGCAGATCAGTTTCCTGCCCCAGCTTCAGGATAAATTCGGTTCGGGCTCCCACTATTCAACCTCGTTCGGAGCGGCTGGCTACAAAACCGACTACCTGGAACGGATGAAAGACAACTGGCGCTCCTACGAAAACCAGCAGTATGGCGATCAGTTCGACGGTTCAACCCGGATGCAGGGCCGGACGACGGAAGATGGCGGTCAGTTGATGCTGCCGTATGCCGCGATTGAAAATGCCCGTCGGAAAGCTTTCAACACGGGGGTTTCGATGAATAACCAGATCAGTTTCCAGGGGGGGGACGAAAACAGTTCATTCTACATGTCGCTGGAAAACCAGAAGATTAACGGCATTGTCCCCCGCGATAAAAGCGAGCGAACCGGTGCCCGGCTGTCGGCCACGAAAGAATACGGCAAGGTGACGGCCAGCTTCAATGCCGCCTATACCCAGGCCGCTTACGACCGGACGTCCTCGGATTTTTACAACGACGTCCTGAACCAGCCCGCCAACATGCCGCTGGCGGATTTGCGCGACTGGCAGACCAACAAGTTTGCGAATCCGAACGGGTACTATAACGACTACTACAACAACCCGTATTTCAATGCCGACAACAACCGGATGAAATACAAGGATGCCAACCTGAACGGGAACCTGAACCTGAATTTCCGGCCGCTCCCCTGGATGACGCTGACCAACCGCCTGGGGGTAATGAACAACTCGCGGACGGGCAAAAATACCACCGGTAAGTTTCTGTATTCAGACTGGGCGAAAACCAAATCGTTTATTCCAGCTCCCTTCTTCCGGGAGGGCGACGGAACGGGCATCTACCGGGCCATTACGGATATTCTTGGTTCGGTCCTGGATTATTCCGGTACGGAAAACGTAATCAACAACGAATTTCAGCTTCAGTTGACGAAAGACTTTGGTCCGCTCTCGAATAAGTTGATTCTGGGAAACAGCGTGTACCAGCGCACCACCAAGAGCATGGCCGTGGGTTCTACCTCCATCGTCGTGCCCGATGTGTATAACGTGGCCAACCGCCAGGGTGAATTACAGGGGGGCGAAATCAGCACGCAGGAGCGCCGGTTTGGCTACTATGCCGACTTGACAACCAACTATAAAAACTGGTTGATTCTGAACGGCACCTTCCGCTTCGATGCCACTTCCCGGTTTTATAAACCGGATCGCCCGGCCAACACCTGGTCGTATCCGTACTACGGGGCGGCTTTGTCCTTCATTCCGACCGATGCCTTCCCGACCATTCGGAGCTCGTTCCTGAACTACGCGAAAATCCGGTTGAATGCCAACAAAAACGCCAACGACAATATTCCGCTGTACGGTCTGGATCTGGTGTACGGTAACGGTGCCAACTTTCCCTACGGCAACACGGTCGGTCTGACGGTGGGGAACGTCCTGCCGGATGCCAACCTGAAACCCGAGACGGTGTATTCGTACGAAATCGGGGGCGAGTTCCAGTTGCTGAACAACCGCATCAACCTCGATGTATCGGCGTATACCCAAACCTCGAAAGGCCAGGTTATTACGGTTAAAATCCCGAACTCGACCGGTTTTAACAACCTGCTGATCAACGTGGGAGAAACCAAGAACTGGGGCTATGAGGCCGAGTTGAAATACCTGATTGCCCGCGGTGGCAAGTTCTCCTGGGATGCCAGCGTTCGCTACTCCTACAACGACAACAAAGTAATTGACCTGTATCCGGGCATTACGGAGTTCCAGTACGGCGGTTACGCCTATGCCAACACGAACGTAATCAAGGGTTCACGTTTCCCGATTCTGAAAACCGATGGCTATCAGTACGCACCGGATGGATCGGGCCGGGTGCTGGTAAACGCCACGACGGGCTATCCGCTGCGTGAGACGACGCTGTCTCCGCGTGGGGGCGTATTGCCACGGCACATTGCCGGTCTGGGCTCTAAAGTCGAATACGGCGATTTGGCCTTTACGTTCAACTTTGAATACCGGGGTGGCAACTATATGTTCAGTGACCTGGGCCGCCAGATGACCTTCACCGGAACGGGTAAATGGACCGAAAACCGGGCTCCGCAGATCTTCCCGAACTCGGCTTATCTGGACACCGACGGCAAAACCGTCGTTCCGAACACCTCGGTTCAGGTGCGCGAACCGGAATACGCCCTGTGGGTAGACAACTACCGGCTGATCTCCGAAAACTTCGTGGCCCCGGCCTGGTTCATCAAACTGCGGGATGTAAACCTGTCGTACCGGTTGCCGCAGGGCCTGCTGACAAAAACGAAATTCATTTCGGGCGCCAGCATCGCGGTCTACGGACGGAACCTGTTCACGATCGTTGATAAGCTCAACTACTACACCGACCCGGAATTCAGCTACCAGGGCAACCAGTCGCCGGGTAGTACGGCAACGCCGACGATGAATTCCGCCATTGGGATCGGGATCAACTCGACTGGCCAGACTCCGCCCGTTCGGCAGTATGGGGTTAACCTTAACATTACTTTCTAATAGGACCGAAACTGTTTTGACATGAAATTCAAATCATTATTCATATTCGCCTTTGTGGCCCTGGTAGGGAGTGCCTGTAAAGAATCTTTTCTGGACATCAATACCAACCCGAACACGCTGCCAACGGCCTCACCGAGCTTTGTGTTTACCAATGCCCTGAACACCACGACAACCAACATGCTCGGTATCAACGAAACCGGAGAATACTGGTCGGGCCACTGGACGCAGGGGAATGGTTACATTATTTCAACCACCACCTTTGCCTACCAGTTTACCAACGGGGATTTCAACTACTGGGACAGCTACTACGATAACCTGCAGGATTATCAGTATGTGATCGACAACGCCGATGCCAACAACCAGAAGTACCTGAAAGGGCCGGCGAAGGTGATGAAAGCCCTAATGTTTCAGCAACTGGTGGATATGTATGGAAATATTCCCTACACCGAAGCGCTGAAAGGCGGTACGGTTTTAGCCCCCAAATTCGATGACCAGAAAACCATCTACGAATCGCTGATTATGATGCTGGACGAAGCCATCGGAGAGATCAAAGCCAATCCGTTCGCCAGTGCTTTTACCGGTTCTGACATTGTTTTCCGGGGCAATATTACCAAATGGGCGCAGTTCGCCAACTCGTTGAAGATGCGGATTCTGATTCGTCAGTCGAAAGTCGCGGGCCGGGATGCGTACATCAAAACGGAAATCAACAAGATTGTAACCGAAGGATCCGGTTTCATCACGGGGGAAGATGTGGGCGCCGGGGGGGCCTTCTTCTACCTGGCTACGGCCGGTAAATTGAACCCGGTCTATGACCGCTGGGGCTACGATGCGAACGGTGCCAAACGGGCGTTGAACAACTACCCACGTCTGACCCAATTCCTGATCAATAGCCTGAAAACCGCGGGCGACACGCTCCGGATGAAGCGGATTGCCTACGCCAACAGCGGAGAAAGCAGCACAACGCCGGGCACCAGTACGCTGAAAGAAGTTTCGGCGAATTATACGGGAACGCCGTTTGGGGTTAGCTCGGGCTACCTCCCGGCCAATACCACCTCGCTGGGCCCCAGCCTGATCGTGAAAGGCGAATACAACCGCCCATATATCATCATGACGGCGGCCGAAATCCAGTTTCTGCTCGCTGAAGCCAAACAACGGTACAGCGATGTTAGCTTGCCGAATACGGCCAAAGCGTATTTTGAAGCCGGTATTGCGCAGTCATTCCGCACGTTCGGGGCCAATACCGCCGGGGCTGCGGCTTATATTGGCAGTAAAATCGACAACTACGACTGGGATGCTTCGACCAATAAGCTGACGGCCATTGCCACCCAGAAATGGATTGCGTTGACCAACTTCAGCGGTTTTGAGGCCTGGACGGAATACCGCCGGACCAATCTGCCGGTGACGCCCCAGAGCATTCAGGTGCCGGATAACAAACGCCCGGTGCGGCTGTTTTACCCCAACACGGAAGCCGGTTCGAACAGCGCCAACGTCACCGCACAAGGTACGGTTGACGTCTTCACGACGCGTTTGTTCTGGGACGTTGACTAAGTTTTGTCACCAGGAACGGTCACCGCTGGTGGTGACCGTTCCTGCCTGAAAAGACCAACAAAAAAGCCGCCGGTTTTCGAAAACCGGCGGCTTTTGTATGGGGTAGAATCGGCCCGGTTTACAGAACCGTCACTTGCTCGGCGCTGGGCTGCGGGTCCTTTTCTTTGTCTTTCGGGAACACAAATTTCATCGGTTTGGAAACCTGCTGCGGAAGCAATGCAGTTTCCAGTACCTGATCGACGGTATCGACATAGTGGATGGTCAGGTCCTTGATGTATTCGCGGTTGATTTCTTCTACGTCTTTCCGGTTTTTCGAGCAGAGCAGAATTTCCTTGACACCCGCCCGGTTGGCCGCCAGAATTTTCTCTTTAATACCACCGACTGGCAGTACTTTGCCACGCAGCGTGATCTCGCCCGTCATCGCCAGGTAAGGCCGTACTTTGCGCTGGGTGAAAATCGACGCCATCGACGTCAGCATCGTAATCCCCGCCGACGGCCCGTCTTTCGGGACCGCACCGGCCGGTACGTGCACGTGCAGATCGTAGTAATTAAAGATGTTGTAATCGATGCCCAACTGGTCGGAATGGGCTTTCAGGTACGACAAGGCCGTGACGGCGGATTCCTTCATGACATCGCCCAATTGGCCGGAAAGCGTCAACCCGCCTTTTCCGCGGCTCAGGCTCGATTCGATAAACAGAATCTCGCCCCCAACCTGCGTCCAGGCCAGACCCGTTACGATGCCTGCGATATCATCGTCGGAATACAGATCCCGGTCGAAGATCTCAGCCCCCAGCAGTTTCAGCACATCGGCCGGTTTGATGGTTTTCGGATAGTCTTCTTCCAGCGCAATGGATTTGGCGATTTTCCGCACCAGCGCCCCGATTTTCTGTTCCAGGGTCCGAACGCCCGATTCGCGGGTATAGCCTTCCACAATCCGCTGGATGGCTTTGTCGTCCACCATCAGATCCTTGGGTTTCAAACCGTGTTCTTTCCGTTGTTTCGGAATCAGGTACTTTTTGGCGATCTGAATTTTTTCTTCGACCGTATACCCCGACAATTCGATGATTTCCATCCGGTCGCGCAGGGCGGGGTGAATGGTGTCGAGCGAGTTGGCGGTAGCAATGAACAGGACTTTCGACAAATCGTATTCAACCTCAAGGTAGTTGTCGATGAAAGTCGAGTTCTGTTCCGGGTCGAGTACTTCGAGCAGTGCCGACGACGGATCTCCGCGAAAATCGGAACTGACTTTATCGATTTCGTCCAAAATAAAAACCGGGTTTGACGAGTCCGATTTTTTGATATTCTGAATGATTTTGCCGGGCATGGCGCCGATGTAGGTTTTGCGGTGGCCGCGAATTTCGGCCTCGTCGTGTACCCCGCCCAACGCCATCCGGATGTATTTCCGGCCCAGGGCTTTGGCCACCGAGCGACCAAGCGAGGTTTTCCCCACGCCCGGAGGGCCGTAGAGGCACAGAATCGGGGCCTTCATGCCTTCGAAAGCGCGGTCGTTTTTCAGTTTCAGAACGGCCAGGTATTCGATCATCCGTTCTTTCACTTTCTCCAGGCCGAAGTGGTCACTGTCGAGCACTTTCTGCGCCCGCTTGAGGTCGAAATTATCCTTGGAAAATTCGTTCCAGGGCAGATCGACCATCAACTCGATGTAGTTCATCGTCACCGGATATTCCGGTGCCATCGGGTTGATCCGCTGGAGTTTATTGAGTTCCTTCTCGAAATGCGCCTGCACATTGGGCGGCCATTTTTTGCGGGCGGCCCGCAGCCGGATTTCTTCCAGATCCCGGTCGGGGCTGTCCATGCCAAGTTCGTCCTGCAACACCTTGATCTGCTGACGCAGAAAATAGTCACGCTGTTGCTGATCGATGTCCGAGCTGGCTTTGGTCTGGATTTCGCGTTTCAGTTCCAGCAACTGGATCTGGCGGAGCATGAATTCGAGCAGCAAGGTTCCCTGCTGAGCGCCTTCGGTGGTTTCCAGTAATTTCTGTTTATCCGACACTTCGCCTTCGATATTCGATGACAGGAAGTGCATCAGGAACATCGGATTTTCTATATTGTCCAGGGCAATCCGGGCTTCCTGCGGAATTTCCGGATTCAGACGCAGAATTTTATACGCCGATTCTTTCAGCGACTGAATCAGGGCCTTGGATTCTTTCCGGTTCGGATTCGGGAAGTGATCGTCAATCTGGCGGACGTTGGCGGTCAGGTACGGTTCTTCCTGGAGGAAGTTGACAATTTCAAACCGTTTTTTGCCCTGAATGATGATGGTGATATTGCCGTCGGGCAGCGTAATCATCTTGATAATGTACGCAACCGTTCCCAGGCGGTAGAGATCATCGGCGGTCGGCTCGTCTTTCTGCTGATTTGACTGGGCCACCACCCCGATGATGCGGTTTCCTTTGTAGGCTTTCTTTACTAATTTGATGGACTTCTGCCGCCCCACCGTTACGGGAATGACCATACCGGGAAACAGTACGGTATTTCGCACGGGCAGGATCGACAGATCGTTCGGCACAATGTAGTCGTCGTCGGCATCATCCGCTGATCCCAGCGGAACAATTTCCAGATTGTCCAGATCCGACTCCGCCAGCCATAGTTGGGTATCGTATTTATTGGTTACACTCATAGTGAAGTGCCTGTCAAACTGACAGTCTTATCGAAATATACAGGCTTAAATGGGTACTGAAAAACAAAGATTTATAAACGAGCAAGGGGTGTGCCAAACGGTTGACAACGGAAAAAAAGGCTGCATGGTCCGTATCGATTACAAGTAACAAAAAAGGAAATGAAACTCAAAACGTGCGGGGAATCAATGCGTGGGTAGTCTACCAGGACAGCACCTGCTGCGTAGTGTTTTTTCGGAATAAAACGGTTTTCTTTTCGGAAAGGTATGACACATTGACTAAATTGATCTGATCATCGAAGAGGTCCAGCAGCACCGATTGCTGCAGGGAACTTCCCTGAACGGGTTCACTGTAAGGGATTTCCACGTAAATCCAGGTAGCGTCGACTTCCGCTTCCTTGCCGAGATACTTAAACGGCTTTCGCTGCCGGCCGGGGGTCGTCAAACCGAAATGCTTGCGGAGGTACCGTTCTATCAGCGGGCCGTTGGTGTCTTTGTCGCTCAGATGAACCCGCTGGTTATTGTTTTCCTTCGTCAGGGCTTCTTCCAGATCATCCGTGAAAATCCGCAAACTCACTTCAAACGTTTTTTCTGCCACATTGTACTGCATCTGGGTTACACTGGTATGAACCGGATGCGCCGGACGGCTGGCGGTAAGGCTGAGGACAAGGAGGAGAAAAAACGTTATACCGCGGAGGTGAGCCGAGAAAGGCCGAGTTAAACCGAGAACCCCTCCGCTTAACTCCTTTAAACTCCGCTTATCTCCGCGATATAACCCTAACAATTTCTTAAAAAACCGCTTTGAAGACATCATTGAAGATTGCAAACGCCATCAATCCGAGCAGGATCACCATTCCAACACGTTGTGCTCCTTCCAGAAACCGGTCCGACGGTTTGCGGCCCGATACAATTTCGTACAGCAACAGGGTCGAGTGACCACCATCCAGTGCCGGAATCGGCAGAATGTTAAAAAAGGCAAGTGCCATGGACAGCAGCCCCGTCACAAACCAGAACCGTTCCCACATCCAGACGCCACCGAATAAGTTCTGCGCAATGCCAATCGGGCCACTCAGGGCTTTCGAGGCTGAAACGTCACCCTGGAAGATTTTACGAAATCCCTTGATGTTGTCATACACGACGCTGAACGCCTGTTCCGTTCCTTTCGTCAGGGCCTGCCCGAACGTATAGTCGATATGGGTTTTCTTCAGCAGCGTTTCGGCACCAAAACCGATCTGGCCCTTGTCCGTCACCGTGGTTTTCAGTGCGACCGGCTGCGGGACGCTGGGCCGTTGTACCGTCAGCGTGATGGGCTTGTTGACGTTGGCTTTGACTACTTCCTGAAACTCGTGGTAAAACTGCGTCGGCCGGCCGTTGACGGCGGTAATCCGATCGCCTTTTTTCAGCCCCGCTTTCTCGGCGGGCATGCCCGGTACGACCTCTCCCACCCGGAAGGGTTGTATGGGTTCGAGAAACTGACCGGCGTTCTTTTTGTCGGAGAGTTTATCAATGAAATCGTTCGGAATGTCGATGGTAAGTTCCTCGGTTTTTCCATCGGCACCCGTCCGTTCGACCGTATAAAAACTATCGGAGCCCAGGAAAACGTCCGAACTACGGATGTCACTGAAATCGTCGAACGGTTTGCCGTTGATTTTGACAATTTTATCGCCGGTTTTCAGGCCAATCTGCTTCGCCAGATCGTAGGCCACAATGCCGTATTTGGCATCTTTGGCGGAAAGGTAGGTTTCGCCGTTTTTATAGGTCAGGGCCACAAAAATGACAATACCGGTAATGACGTTAATAATGATTCCGCCCAGCATGACAATCAGACGCTGCCAGGCCGGTTTCGAGCGAAACTCCCAGGGTTGGGGCTCCTGCTGTATGGATTTGGTATCGAGCGATTCGTCGATCATTCCGGAGATTTTGACAAAACCGCCGAGCGGAATGGCTCCCAAACCGTATTCGGTTTCGCCCCGCTTGATGCTCCAAATTTTGGGCGGAAACCCGATGAAATACTGTTCGACCCGCATCCCGAAGGCCTTGGCCGCCAGCAAGTGACCCAACTCGTGCAAACCCACTAAAATTGACAGGCCCAAAATGAGCTGCCCTGCCATGATTGCTATTTCCATTCGTCTAAACTGGTTGCACCGATGCACCGGCGCTTTTTTTAACTGATTATAATTTGTTGCGTTGTTGTTTCTTCAACAAAAACCGGGGTGCCGTCCCGAAAACCGTTTTAAACCGCCGAACCCGATTCTAACGTCCGTATGTCCATAACGACGACTCCTGCAAAAACTTCCGGGGTCCCACGAATTTATTGCGGGTTTACCGGGAAACAATTAAACGAAACTTTTAATTCGGGCGGTGGCAATGCGCCGGGTTTCTTCATCGGTCCGGACGTAGTCCTCGTACGTTGGCCGGGCCACAAACGCCACTTTCTGCATGCCTTCCGCGATGATGTCGGAGATTTCCAGAAACCCGATTTCGTCGTGCAAAAAGGCGTCGACCGCTACTTCGTTGGCCGCATTGATGATACACGGAGCGTTGCCGCCCCGCTCCAGCGCATCGAAAGCGAGTTGCAAGTTACGAAATGTTTCAAGATCAGCCTGTTCGAATGTGAGCGACGGATACTTTGCGAAGTCGAAACGCGGAAAATCGGCGGATAACCGGTTTGGATAGGCCAGCGCGTACTGAATCGGCAGCCGCATGTCGGGCAAACCCATCTGCGCCTTGATGCTGCCGTCCCGAAACTGCACCATCGAATGAATGATGCTTTGCGGGTGGACGATCACCTCGATTTGTGCCGGTTCCAGTCCGAACAGCCATTTGGCCTCGATCACCTCCAGACCCTTGTTCATCAGCGTCGCCGAGTCAATGGTGATTTTGGCGCCCATCGACCAGTTTGGGTGTTTCAGGGCTTGGTCTTTCGTGACGGTTTTCAGAAAATCCCGCGACTTGCCCCGGAACGGACCGCCCGAGGCTGTCAGAATGATTTTTTCGATCGGATTGTGAAATTCGCCCGCCAGGCACTGGAAGATGGCCGAGTGTTCCGAATCGACCGGCAAAATGCTGACGCCTTTTTCCTGCGCCAGTTTCGTGATCAGTTCACCGGCCACGACGAGCGTTTCCTTGTTGGCCAGGGCGATGTGTTTGCCCGCTTCGATGGCCTTGATGGTCGGCAGCAAACCGGCATAACCGACCATGGCCGTCAGCACGATGTCGATGCGGTCCATCTGCACGACCGAGGCCACGGCTTTCGCCCCGGCGTAAACTTTGATACCGAGGGGATCGAGGGCCGAAAAAACCGTATCGTAGCGGTTTTCATCGCAAATGACCACCACGTTCGGCCGCACCAGCGCGGCTTGTTCGATGAGCAGTTCGGCGTTGGTGTTCGCCACCAGCACCTCGACTTCAAACGCATCGGGATGCGCCCGGACCACGTCGATAGCCTGCGTTCCGATGGAGCCCGTCGAGCCGAGAATGGCGATATGGCGTTTTTTGGGGTTAGTCATTTAATTCACTTTGTAAAGAGCAAAGATAGGGCAATTCGGGCCTGCCAGTGCCTGGTTGTCAGCGGTTATTCTGGTTAGGTGGTCGATGAATATAGTTTGAACACCGCTTACACCGTTTGCATGGTTTGCAATAATCCTTCGCCAATCACCCGATCATTCGCCAGGCGCGGCACTTTGTTCTGGCCGCCCAGCTTGCCCTGCGCTTTCATGTAGTTGCGGAAGGTGTCGCGGGGCAAAACCGTCAGCTTCAGGGGGCGCAAAATACTCCCCGAAATCAGGTCGTCATAATAGACGTTTAATTTCGTCAGACGCTGATCGATGTCGCGGGCGAAGGCATCCGGGTCGTGGGGGGGCGTCGCGAATTCAATGAACCACTCGTGGTAGGGCAGGCCTTCGGCCGGTGCTACCATGGGCGCGACGGTGAACTCGACGACTTCGGTTTCCGGATGCAGGTCCATCGCGTAGTGCAGCGCCTTTTCAACTTCCTCGCCAATCACGTGTTCGCCAAAAGCCGAGATAAAATGCTTGACCCGTCCCGTGACGACGAGCCGGTACGGGTCATTCGAGACAAATTTGACGGTGTCGCCCAGCGAATAACTCCACAAACCGGCGTTGTTGTTGACAACCACCGCGTAATTTTTGCCCAGCTCGACCTGCTCGATGGTCAGTCGGCGGGGGTTTTTGGAGAAATAATCGTCGGCCGGAATGAATTCGAAGAAAATACCGCTGTTGAGCATCATCAGCAGGCCTTCTTCCGTCTGCGTATCCTGGTAGGCAATGAAGCCCTCCGAAGCCGGGTAGGTTTCGATGCTGTCGATTTTCTTGCCGATGGATTCGTATAATTTGGCCCGGTACGGTTCAAAGTTGACCCCGCCGTAGACGAACAGCGAAAAATCCGGGAAAACGTCCTTGATTTTCCGGCCGGTGCGGGCCTGAATCCGGTCGAAATACATCTGCACCCAGGGCGGAATGCCCGAGATCAGCGACATCGGCTGCGTCAGCGTTTCGTCGATGATTTTATCGAGCTTGGTTTCCCAGTCCTCGATGACGTTTGTCTCATACGACGGCAACTGGTTGGTGCGGAGGTAGGCCGGAACGTGGTGATTCGAAATGCCCGAAAGCCGCCCGATGTTAATGCCGTTCTTGACCACCAGCTCCGGGCTACCCGACAGAAAAATCAGCTTCTTGTCCAGAAAACCCGCCTTGCCGGTTTCGTGAATGTAGTTCAGCAGCGCATCGCGGGCCGAATTGATGTGGTTGGGAATCGATTCCTGCGTGATTGGAATGTATTTCGTCCCCGACGTAGTCCCGGAGGTTTTGGCGAAATAAACCGGTTTTCCGGGCCAGAGCACATTCTGCTCACCTTCCCGGATTCGCTCGATATACGGTTTTAACTCTTCGTAGTCGCGGACGGGAACCGCCTGTCGGAATTCAGGGTACGAATGAATGTCTTTGAACCGGTGATCACGGCCAAAAGCCGTATCTTTTGCCCTGTCGAGCAGCGCCCGGAACCACCGTTGCTGGGTTTCGCCGGGCCGGTGCATCCATTCCTGTTGCCGCTGAACGACAAACTGCGCGAGCGGCTTGCTCAAAACTGATCGGATTCCCATAGCCTGCAAAGTTAACAAGTTTTATGCGAATGTAGCCTGTACGGGGCGACAGGTCGCTCACTTCCGGAAAACCGGCTGATTCCGATGAGCGACCCGGTGGCCTTCAAGTCATTTATTAACGAAGTTGCATCTATAAAAAGTAACAAAAACGCACTTACGTGGCGGAAGTTATCTCAAATTATCTATATTTTTGCACCTCAAAAAACAGATGCTACCGTGCTTGCACGAAAATAACGAATGGCACTATTTAACTTTCTCTCCAGCGATATTGCGATTGACCTCGGTACCGCCAATACGCTGATTATTCACAAGGATCGGATTGTGGTGGATGAGCCCTCGATCATCGCCATGGACAAAATCAACGGAAAAGTCCTGGCGATCGGTCACAAGGCGATGCAAATGCACGAAAAAACGAACGAAAATATCAAGACAATCCGCCCGCTGAAAGACGGTGTAATTGCCGACTTTACGGCTGCCGAACTGATGATTCGCGGGTTGATCAAGATGATAGATACGGGTAGCCGCCTGTTTTCGCCTTCGCACCGGATGGTGATCTGTATTCCATCGGGGATTACGGAGGTGGAAAAACGGGCCGTCAAGGACTCGGCCGAACACGCCGGGGCCAAAGAAGTATACATGGTGCACGAACCGATTGCGGCTGCCATCGGGATCGGAATCGACATTACGCAACCCAATGGCACGATGATTGTCGATATCGGGGGAGGAACCACCGAAATTGCTGTCATTGCCCTGTCGGGCATCGTCTGTGAGCAGTCGATCCGGATTGCCGGGGACGTGTTTACCCGCGACATTGTCGATTACATGCGCCGGGAACACAACCTGCTGATCGGGGAGCGTTCGGCGGAACAAATCAAGATGGAAGTCGGTTCGGCCCTGCCGGAACTCGATAATCCGCCGGCCGACTACGAAATCCGGGGCCGGGATTTGATGACCGGGATTCCGAAAGAAATCAAGGTGACGTACAGCGAAATCGCCTACGCGCTCGACAAATCGATTTCCAAGATTGAAGAAGCCGTAATGAAGGCGCTCGAAATTTCACCGCCGGAGCTTTCGGCCGATATTTATACGAACGGTATTCACCTGACGGGTGGCGGGGCGTTGCTGCACGGTCTGGACAAGCGGATTGGTGCCAAAACCAAGCTCCCGATCCACGTCGCCGACGATCCGCTGAAAGCCGTCGTCAAAGGCACCGGCGAGGTGATCAAAAATCTCGACATGTACAAATCCGTTCTGATCAGTTAAAAATTAAAACGGGGCCGCCCGTGCGGTTAAAAGTTAAAAATTAAGAGCGAATGCGGCAGCTTACTTTTAATTTTTAACTTTTAACTTTTAACTCCTGTATGCTTGAGTTATTTCAGTTCATCATCAAAAGCCGGAACTTCATTTTGTTTGTTCTGCTGGAGGTGCTGAGCTTTTATTTTATTATCAATACCAACAACTACTGGAGCGTCCGGTTTTTCAATACGTCGAATTATTACGCGGCCAAAATTCTGGATTGGTCGAACAAAGCGAAAGAATACGCGCAGCTGCGGCAGGTCAACACCGATCTGGCCGAAGAAAACCGCCAGCTGCACACGCTGCTGACGCAGCTCCAGCAGCTAAAACCGCAGGCACCAACCAGTTATAAAACCGACTCCATTTTTGCGACCCGGTTTCAGTATACGGTTGCGCGGGTGATTAACAATACGACGCAGCATCCCAACAATTACATCACGCTCGATAAAGGCACCGCCGACGGTATCAAGCCCGGGATGGGGGTGATTTCGCCAACGGGTGTGGTCGGGAAGGTAAAGCAGTGTTCCGAAAACATGTCCATCGTAACGTCCATTCTGCACTCGGATTTTATGGTTTCGTCCCGGCTGCTGAAAGCAAATGATATCGGTCCTGTCAAATGGGATGGCATCAACCCGAACCGGATGAAGATGCTGTACATTTCGCGGAATACGAAAATGTACCGGGGCGACTCGGTCGTTACCTCGGAATTTAATTCCATCTTTCCGTCGGGGATTCTGGTGGGCCGGGTAATCGGTGTGCGCGAAATGCCGGATCAGACGTTTCACGACATAACGCTATCCGTTGGCACCGATTTCAGTAGCCTGTCTTTCGTTTACGTGGTCGAGAATAAATTGCAGGGCGAACAGGATAAGCTGGAAAAAGCCACCGAACCGGAACGAAAATAAGCCGGGCCGGAAACCGAGTCAATCACCAAAACCGCCCGAAAAGCCCCAGTCCAGCCCATGACGTTACGTGAAATACTGAACATCACCTTCCTGTTTTTCCTGTACTTGGCGTTGCAGATTCTGATCGTGCGGAATCTGGTGTTGTTCGACGTTGCGTTTTGCTTCATTTACGTAGCCTGCATTTTGCTATTACCGGTTGAAATGGGCCTGTCGGCTACTTTACTGACGGCTTTTGGGGTCGGTATTGTGGTGGATACCTTCTACAATACCCTCGGAATGCACGCAGCCGCAACGGTTTTGATGGCCTACATCCGGCCGGTGGTGGTGCGATTGCAGGCGGCCCAGCGCGGGTTCGAAAACCGGCTTGTTTTCTCCATTCACGAAATGGGTTCGCGGAACTTCTTTTATTACGTCCTGATTCTGACGTTCATTCATCACTTTGCCCTCTTCCTGATCGAAGCCAACAACATTATGCTGTTTTTGCCGGCGATGGTCAAAATCCTCGCCAGTACGCTGTTTACCTCCGTGACGATCATGCTGGTCCAGTATTTTTCGCGGAATTAACGGGGAGTCTCTGCCTTTTATACAGAAAATTTTGACCTTTGCAGGGAATTTTAAAAGGTAAGTTCCCTATGCCCTCCTACATTGCCGCTATTGATCAAGGTACAACCAGTTCGCGTTGCATCATTTTCGACCGTCAGGGAAATAGTGTTTCCGTTGGTCAGAAAGAGCATTCCCAGATTTATCCGCAACCCGGCTGGGTGGAACATGATCCGGAAGAAATCTGGCGCAATACGCAGGAAGTTATTGCCCTGGCGCGCATCAAGGCGCAGATCCAGGCCAGCGACATTGCTGCGGTCGGCATCACCAACCAGCGCGAAACGACTGTGGTCTGGAACCGCAAAACCGGCAAACCGTATTATAATGCCCTCGTCTGGCAGGACACCCGCACCGGCGATCTGGTGGCCCAGTTTGCCGAAGCCGGCGGTCAGGATCGTTTCCGGGCCCAAACCGGTTTGCCACTCGCTACCTATTTCAGCAGTCTGAAAATCAAGTGGATCTTGGATAACGTGCCGGGCGTACGCGAGGATGCCGAGCGTGGACTGGCCTTGTTTGGCAACATGGACACGTTTCTGATCTGGCACCTGACGGGCGGCACCTACAACGGGCAGCACATTACCGATGTGACCAACGCCAGCCGGACGCAGTTGATGAACCTGGCAACCCTCGACTGGGACGACGACCTGCTGCAGGCTTTTGATATTCCGCGGGCCATGCTGCCGCAAATCCGTTCGAGCAGTGAAGTGTACGGCACCGTTAGTTCGGAAGTATTGCCGGGCGTTGCCATTGCCGGTATTCTGGGCGATCAGCAGGCGGCCCTCGTCGGCCAGACCTGTTTTGAACCTGGGCAAGCCAAAAATACGTACGGTACCGGCTGCTTTTTACTGATGAATACCGGCGCCGAACTCCGCCATTCGACCTGCGGTTTGCTCACGACGGTGGCCTACCGGTTTGGTAACCAGCCCGTTCAGTACGCCCTGGAAGGCAGTGTCGCCATTGCTGGAGCGCTGGTGCAGTGGTTGCGCGATAACCTGGGCATTATTTCCACCAGCGCCGAGATCGATTCGCTCGCCCGGACGGTCGCCGATAATGGCGGGGCCTACTTCGTTCCGGCGTTTTCGGGTTTATACGCGCCGTACTGGAAAGCCGATGCGCGGGGCGTTATTGCCGGTTTGACGCGGTTTGTCAACAAAGGCCACCTGGCGCGGGCGGTTCTGGAAGCAACGGCCTACCAGACGCTCGATGTCGTAAAGGCCATGGAAAAAGACGCGGCTATTCAACTGAGTTCGTTGCGGGTCGATGGCGGGATGACCATCAACGAGTTGCTGATGCAGTTTCAGGCCGACATGCTGGGCGTGCCGGTCATCCGGCCCAAAATGACCGAAACCACGGCGTTGGGAGCCGCTTATGCCGCCGGGCTGGCCGTTGGCTACTGGAGTAATTTTGACGACCTCCGGCAGAACTGGGGCATCGACCGAACCTTCGAGCCGGTGATGCCGGAAACCGATCAGCAGCGGCTGTATCACGGCTGGCAAAAAGCCGTCGAACGGTCTTTTGGCTGGGAAAATCAGTAAGCCGGGCGGTTGGCGCTGAATTAATTCGGTCTGCACAGGAAGGCATAACCCCTACTCCTGCGTACTTTTGTCGCCGTATTCCCGTACGATGTACGTAAACCGGCTATGACGCATACGCTTATTCTGAAAAAACCGATAGCTTTCTTCGATCTGGAAACCACGGGCATCGAACCCATGAAGGACCGGATCGTGGAAATCAGTATTGCCAAAGCACTGCCCAACGGCGAAGTGATTGTTAAAACCCAGCGCATTAACCCGACGATTCCGATTCCGATCGAAACGAGTCTGATTCACGGTATTTACGACGAAGACATTCAGAACGAACCTACGTTTAAAACCGTAGCCCGCACCTTGGCCCAGTTTCTGGACGGGTGCGACTTGGGCGGGTACAACTGCAACCGCTTCGATATTCCCCTGCTGGTCGAGGAATTTCTGCGGGCCAATGTCGATTTTGATCTTAAAAACCGCCGACTCATCGACGTGCAGCGGATTTTTCACGTCATGGAACCCCGAACGCTGAAAGCCGCCTATAAATTCTACTGCGGCAAAGAACTGGTTAACGCCCATAGCGCCGAAGCCGATACGCTGGCGACCTTCGAAGTACTGGAGTCGATGGTGGTGCGGTACGATGGGGCTATCGCGGCCGATGAAAAAGGCAACGAAGTCATCATCGGAAACGATATTGAGACGCTTAACAAACTCATGCTGAACAATAACGTCGATTTGCGGGGGCATATGGTGTACAACAAAGACGGCAAGGAAGTGGTCAATTTTGGGAAACACAAAGGCACCCTGGTGGTCGATGTACTGCAAAAAGAGCCGTCGTTTTACGACTGGATTCTGAAAAGCGACTTTCCGCTCGACACCAAACGGAAGCTGACGGAGATCAAACTGCGGATGTTCAACAAGCGGTGAAGTCCAAAGACCGTTGCCCGGAACCTGGATGGATGCCAAATTAGGAAACCATTTGAGTAAGCGGGAATAATACTTAACTTTGTCGGGTCTTTTCCGGCATTCCTGCCGAAAGCCGTAATTCAGTACTCATCGAATCCCAGAACCGTATGCAGCCAACCCAAGTGCCGCTTCAAGTTCCCGAAGTCATCCAACTGATCGACTTGAAATATTACCTCATCATCAGCACGGCGCTCTTCGTTATCGGTATCATCGGCGTTCTGACCCGGCGCAACGCCATCATCATTTTCATGTCCATTGAGTTGATGCTCAATTCCGTCAATTTGATGTTGATTGCTTTCTCGTCCTACCGGTCCGACCCGGCAGGCCAGGTTTTTGTCTTTTTCATCATGGCCGTTGCCGCTGCCGAAGTCGCCGTCGGGCTGGCGATCATTGTGATGATTTACCGCAATACCCGTTCGATTGACGTCGGATTGCTCAATAAACTGAAGTGGTAACTACCACGATGATGAATTATGAATTACATGCGTCAGCCCATTCATAACTCATAATTCATAACTCATAATTCATAACAACGCTATAGCTCAAACATGCAGACGGATTTACTGATACTCCTGATTCCGCTGTTGCCTTTAATCGGATTCATTATCAACGGAATTGGGTTTCGGAAGGTACCCACCGGTCTGGTCGGAATGCTGGCCACCGCAGGCCCTTTAGCCGCTTTTGCCTGCGTCCTGCTCTTATTCAATAATTTTACGGGGCCCGTTCGGACGGTTTTGTTCGACTGGATTACCGTCGGGCCTTTCAACATTCCCTTTGCGTTCCAGATCGATCAGCTTTCGCTGATTATGCTGCTGATCGTGACCGGCGTCGGCTCGCTGATCCATATTTATTCCATCGGCTACATGAAGCACGACGACGGGTACGGAAAGTTCATGGCTTTCCTGAACCTGTTTTTGTTTTTCATGCTCCTGCTGGTGATGGGCTCCAACTACGTCGTCATGTTCATCGGCTGGGAAGGCGTGGGACTGTGTTCGTACCTGCTGATCGGTTTCTGGAATAAGAATACGAATTACAACAACGCGGCCCGGAAAGCCTTCGTCATGAACCGCATCGGAGACCTCGGTTTTCTGCTCGGGATTTTCATGATCATGGGCGCGTTCGGTTCTGTCGAATACCATGATGTGTTCGAACAGGCCGCCGGTTTTCCGATCGGTGATCCTACGGTAGTGGCCATTACGCTGCTGCTGTTTGTGGGCGCGATGGGAAAATCCGCCCAGATTCCGCTGTATACCTGGCTGCCCGACGCCATGGCCGGGCCAACACCGGTTTCGGCCCTGATCCACGCGGCCACGATGGTGACCGCCGGCATTTACATGGTCGTTCGCTCGAATGTCCTGTACACGCTTTCTCCGGTTACGCTGGAAATTATGGGCGGTATTGCCATCGCCACGGCCCTGCTGGCGGCTTCGATTGGTCTGGTCCAGAACGACATCAAGAAAGTGCTGGCCTATTCAACAGTGAGCCAGCTGGGGTATATGTTCCTGGGCTTGAGCGTGATGGGGTATACCTCCGGGATGTTCCACGTCATGACGCACGCGTTCTTCAAAGCCCTGCTGTTCCTCGGGGCCGGGAGCGTGATTCACGCCATGGCCGACGAGCAGGATATCCGGAAAATGGGCGGTTTGCGCAAGTACCTGCCAGTTACGTACTGGACATTCCTGATTGCCACCATTGCCATTTCCGGGATTCCGCCCTTTGCCGGTTTCTTCTCGAAAGATGAGATTCTGATGCACGTCTACGAGCATAACAAACTGCTCTGGGTGCTGGGGGTCATTGGCTCGGCCATGACGTCGTTCTACATGTTCCGCCTGCTGTTCCTGACCTTCTTCGGACGGTTCCGGGGGAGCGAACACACCCGCGAACACCTGCACGAATCGCCCGCGACCATGACGATTCCGTTGCTGGTGCTGGCGGTTTTGTCGGTCATTGGCGGTTTTTTCAACGTTCCGGAAGCGCTGGGCGGCAATGCCCATCTGGCGGAGTTCCTAAGCCCGATTTTTGATTTATCCCGGAAAGTAAACCCGGCTGCGTTTGGCGAAACCCTGCTGACCCATAGCGAAGAATACATGCTGATGGGTATTTCATCGGGAGTTGCGATTCTGTCGCTGGTGGTCGCTTACGTCCTTTACATCCAGCGCGTGAGTTTGCCCGAAGCGGATACCGTCGAACGGCCGGTGGTTGCGAAAGTGCTGTACAACAAGTACTATATCGACGAACTGTACGATGCGATTATTGTGAAACCGATCCGGGGTCTGTCGGATGCGTTCTACAGTTTCGGTGAATTCATCATCGACGGCATTGTGAATGTAACGGCCTGGGGCGTGAAGGAAACGTCGGGACAGTTACGCAAATTGCAGACAGGTTCCATCGGGTTCTACGTCTTCGCGATGGTTGTCAGTATTGCCGCAATTTTGTGGTTGCGGTTTTTTATCCGGTTTTAGTTAATGGGCGGATTGATCATCAATCACTTATTCTAAGTTTGTAGATGCTTACACTTTCTATTCTGCTCTTCCCGATTCTGGCGGCTTTGCTGGTGCTGGCTATTGGAGGAAAACAGGCGAAACAAATTGCTTTTATCGGGGCGCTGGTCGAACTGGGTCTGTCGGGCTTTGCCTTCTTTAACTTTGTTCCCGACGCGACCTCGCAGTTCAGTTTTGATTATCCGTGGCTGGCAGGGGGCGGTATTCGTTTCAGTGCCGGGATCGACGGCGTTAGCCTGCTGCTGGTGGTGCTGACCGGTTTGCTGACGCCCCTGATCATTCTGTCGACCTTCCAGCGGACCTACGACCGTCCGGCGGTTTTTTATTCCCTGATTCTGTTCATGCAGGCGGCTTTGATGGGCGTTTTCACCGCACGGGACGCGTTTTTGTTCTACCTGTTTTTCGAAGCAGCCCTGATTCCCATTTACTTCCTGGCGGCTTCGTGGGGGGGCGATAACCGGATTGCGGTGACGTTCAAGTTTTTCCTGTACACCATCTTCGGCAGTTTGTTCATGCTGGTGGCGCTGGTGTATCTGTATTTCAAAACGTCCCCCGCAACGGGCCTGCATTCGGCGGCCATTGTCGATCTCTATAACCTGAACCTTAGTTCAACCGAACAGACCTGGATTTTCTGGGCTTTTTTCGTGGCTTTTGCCATCAAAATGCCGGTTTTCCCTTTCCATACCTGGCAACCTGACACCTACGTGGAATCGCCCACCCCGGCCACCATGCTGCTGGCCGGCATCATGCTGAAAATGGGGGTTTACGGCGTTATTCGCCTGTTGCTGCCCGTTGTTCCGCAGGGCGTTGATCAGTGGGGCACCACGGCGATCGTGCTGTCGGTCATCGGAATTGTCTACGGAGCCATCATTGCCATCCGGCAGCGGGACATCAAGCGGCTCATCGCCTACTCGTCCTTCTCGCACGTGGGATTGATGGCCGCGGGGGTTTTCTCGCAAACGTCGTACGGGATTCAGGGTGCGCTGGTGCAAATGCTGGCCCACGGGATCAACGTCGTCGGTCTGTTCTTCGTCGCGGACATTATTCTGGCCCGCACCAACACGCGGCTGCTCGACCAATTGGGCGGTATTACGCGCTACACGCCGAAATTGACGGTTTATTTCATGATTTTGCTGCTGGGGAGTGTGGCCCTGCCGCTGACCAACGGGTTTGTCGGGGAATTTCTGCTGCTGGCGGGTGTGTTCGAGCACCACAACATTCTGGGCGCCGTGGCTGGGCTGACCATCATTTTTGGGGCGGTTTATATGCTTCGGATGTTTCAGAAGACCATGTTTGGAAAAACCAGCGATTTTACGACCGGTTTCAACGACGTTTCGGGCAGCGAAAGCTGGGTGTTCATTCCGCTTTGCGTGATGGTTTTCTGGATTGGTCTGGTGCCTAATTCGTTTCTAAAACTGACCGAACCGGCCGTTACAAATCTGTTGCAGTTTATAAAATAAACCAGTTTGAGGTTTAAGAGAACCGAAAAGAGACGAAACGGTACCCCTTAAACCTGATTCCTCAAACGAGAAACTATATGCTTTCGATTATCCTCCTGTCTGTCTTTGGAATCGTCCTCCTGTATCTGGGCTTTCTGAAATCCCGGGCGGTTCTATTACCGGCAACCTTGCTGTCTATCCTCATTGCGCTGGGAGCCGGTTTTACGGAGTGGAACAAATCGTACCTCTATTTTGGCGATATGTTGCTGATGAGTAATACCGCCATTCTTTTCACGGGCATCGTCCTGATTTCGGCCTTCATGGTTGTGGCACTCTCGGGTGATTTTCTGGATGATGAAGATGCACAACCGGCTGAATACTACGGTATTCTGCTCTTCTCGATTGTCGGCGCGATCATGATGATTGCGTACGAAAACCTGATCATGTTGTTTGTCGGGGTCGAAATTCTGTCGGTTTCCATGTACATCCTGACGGGCAGTGACAAGCGGAATCTGCGTTCCAACGAAGCCGCCCTGAAGTACCTGCTGATGGGGTCGTTTGCCACCGGCATTATGCTTTTTGGAATGGCCCTGCTCTACGGAGCAACCGGTTCTTTTACGCTAACCGATATTCAGGGATATATTAGTCTGGCGCAGGGGCGTCCTTCCCTGTTGCTTTATATGGGGGTCTTGCTGGTGCTGGTGGGTATGTTGTTCAAGGTTTCGGCGGCTCCTTTTCATTTCTGGACGCCCGATGTATACGAAGGGGCACCCACGCTGTTTACGGCGTTCATGTCGACGGTGGTGAAAACCGCCGGTTTTGCGGCCCTGCTCCAGTTGCTGTCGGTTTCGTTTAGCGCGATCATCGGTTTCTGGTGGATCATCCTGGCGGTCATTACGGTGCTGACGCTCTTGATTGGTAACCTGACAGCGGCTTACCAGAACAGTTTTAAACGCATGATGGCCTACTCCAGCATCTCGCACGCGGGCTATCTGCTCATTGGTCTGGCCGCGCTGGGCCAGCAGTCGAAACAGGCGCTGGTTTTCTATTCGCTGGCTTATTCCGTGGCCACCATTGCGGCCTTCGGTATTCTGCTGGTGGTGGCCAAACAGCGCTCCGTGGATGGCCGCCCGGACGATAGCTACACGGCCTTTAACGGATTATCGCGTCAGAATCCGTTACTTGCCTTCATTCTGGCCGTCTCAATGTTATCACTGGCCGGTATTCCGCTGACAGCCGGTTTTTGGGGCAAATTCATGGTTTTCTCGGCGGCTGTCGATAAAGGCATGGTCTGGATTCTGATTCTGGCAGTTTTGATGTCAGCGGTAGGGATTTACTATTACTTCCGGGTGGTGATTGCCATGTATTTCCGGGAAGGCTCGGCAACCCGGATTCAGGTGGCACCGTTTTACCGGTTTGTGCTGATTGCGGCCACGGTTTTAACGATTGTTCTGGGCCTGGTACCCGGTTTGTTTCAGGGCTTGATGTAGTCCTTTAGGCCGTAGGCTCATAAACCACTGGTGAATAAGGGGATAAAAGACGCAGTTATTTACCTTTGATTTTTCAGATAACCAAACTCCCTGCGTCAGGTGATCAGTGTGAATAGCAGCGAACCGAAAACGAAAGAAGTAAAAAGCGAAAAGGAGGTAAAAAGCTTCTTTACATTCTTTTTAACGGCACTTTTGGGGGCTACGGTGAACTTTATTTCACAAATTATTTACCGAAAATTCTTCAATTTCGATACCAGCGTCTTACTGGGTTACCTCACCGCAACCGTGGTGAGTTTCATGCCAACAAAAAACTATGCCTTTTCGGCCAAAGCAACCGGCAATACCGGCCGCGAAATGGTAAAGTTTCTGGCCATTGCGCTGGTGGCCTGGGGCGTACAAGTGGGCGTGGCGGTGGCGACGCTCCAATGGGTTGCCAATCCGCATTTCCCCACCGCGTCGTTGTTCTGGCGCGAAAAAACCTCCCACGTGGTGGGTATGGGTTTTAGTTTTCTGGCGAATTATTTCGGTCACAAACTGCTGACCTTCCGCAGCACCGGCATGTATGAACGATTCTGGCCCCGGCCGAACCGAAGTACCGAATAAATCCCATCCCGAATGTGAAATTTAGAAGTCTGCCCTATAATTTCTTAGTTGAAAGGTAGGATAGTATTGTATTATTTGTTTTTGTGTTAAATTTGTCACTCAAACCTTAAACGCCCCGGAACAAAATGAAAAAAGTATTCGCTCTTTTGTTTGTCGGCAGCATGCTGACGTTCGCTGCCTGCCAAAGCAAACCGAAAACAGAAGAAACTACCACGACTGACAGTACTTCGGTAATGTCAGCGGATAGCGCAACGGTTACCGACAGCACTACCGCTGCTCCGGCCGACAGCGCAGCTGCTGATACCACGAAGTAATCAGATACGCTGAAACTGACGAAAAAGCCCTATCTTTATGATAGGGCTTTTTTTGTTTGCTGACTCAGAGAATGGATGTACGTCAAATGTTTGAAAAACACCTGCCGGAACCGGCTGTTGCGTATTGCTATGATTTGTGGAAAACCCATTCTTTTACGTTTCTGATTTCGCGCCCCCGGCATACCAAACTGGGGGATTTTCGGGCCGAACCGGGCAAAGGCTTTACCATTACTGTCAACAACGACCTGAATCCGTGCGCCTTTCTGATTACTTATCTGCACGAAGTGGCTCACCTGCTGGTGTACCAGCAAAGTCGCTGGTTTGGGCGACCACATGGCCCGGCCTGGAAAAAAGCCTTCCGGACCGTCATGCAGCCCGTCTTGTACGAAGCGGTTTTTCCCGCGTCGGTATTGGCTCCGCTGAAAGATTACCTGAAAAATCCGGCGGCATCGACGGGCGCACACCCGGCCCTGACCCGTGCATTACGCCAGCTGGACGAACAACCGGCCGGGAAACGGCTACTGATTGAAATGCCGGAAGGCGAAACGTTCCGGTTTTTGCAGAAAGAATACATCCGGGGCATGAAACGACGGACCCGCGTCGTTTGTACAGAGAAAACTACAGGCTTGAAAGTGTCGATCTGGGCGCATGTTTGGGTGGAAAAAGAGGAATAAATTCGGATGGGTCATCTGCCTGATGCTAATCGGATGGGGCCTGACCGTACGGGCGCAACCGTCGGTGTTGGCGGAAGGCAGGTGGGTGAAAATCGGACTGACAAAAACCGGTATTTACAAGCTGGATGCGGCTTTTTTCACTAAGGCGGGCCTCAATGCGGCCACCCTCGATCCCCGGACAATCCGGCTGTTTGGCAACGGGGGCGCTCCACTGCCACAGGCCAACCAGAAAAACCGCCCACGTGACCTGACCGAGAATGCGATTTGGGTAACCGGCGAAACCGATGGCCGCTTCGATGCGGGCGATGCGGTTTATTTCTTCGCCGAAAGTCCGCACCCGGTTTCGTACGATTCGACCACCCGCCGATTGACCAACCGGATTAATCCGTATACCGATACCACCTATTATTTTCTGACCATTGGGCAAAAAACCGGCAAGCGCATTGCTCCCCAGCCGCCGGTTCCGGCGTCGGGCACGGTCATCACCGAATTTGACGATTACGCCTATTACAAACCGGCCGGCGAAATGATCAATCCGATTCGGTCGGGCCGGGAGTGGCTGGAATACCTCGGTGCCGGTACGGAAAAAGTGATTTCGTTCAATCTGCCGGGGGTGGTGGCCGGTTCGACGGCCTTTGTGACGTCCGAGGTGGTCGGCCGGGCGCTGGTGAACACCCAGTTTCAGTTGAAGTGGGGAACACAAACCATCGGAACGCAACCGATTGAAAGCGTAACGGACTACACCTACGACCGGAAGGGCCGACTGAACAGCCAGACGTTTACCGTAAAACCGGCTTCCGTTGAAAGCCCCGTTCGGCTGTCGCTGACGTACGATAAAACCGGACAGGGTTACCTGCAGGCGCTGGCGCTTCAAACCCGCCGGACGCTCCGGCAGTACGGCGAACCCTTGCTGTTCCGTTCGCTGGACGCTGCCCGGTACGCGACGGTTCGGTACGTTATTCAGCAGGCCACCGCTTCGATGCAGGTGTGGGACGTAACCAACCGCCCGACGCCCGTACAGATGGCGGTCACGGTTAATGACCGGCAGGAAGGAAGCGTGGCAGCCGAAGGAAACCGTCTGCGTGAATACGTCGTTTTTTCGCCGGAACAGGCCCTGACGCCCGAAACCGTTACCGCCATTGGGAATCAGAATCTACACGCGAGTGCCACGCCCGACTTACTGATTGTGACCTCCGCGCCCTGGCGATCCGAAGCCGAGCGGCTGGCGGAGTTTCGCCGGAAAACCGATGGACTAGCGGTTTTGGTCGCCAGTTCGCAGGAAGTGTATAATGAATTTGCCTCCGGACAGCCCGATCCGACGGCTATACGGGACCTGTCCCGGTTTTTGAATACCCAGACACCCGGGAAACTGAAATACCTGCTGCTGCTGGGTGATGCGACCTTCGATTATAAAAACTATGGCAAGTTGCTGACACCCGCCCAACTGGCCGCCACGCTGCCCACCTACGAAAGCCGGGAATCGCTGCATCCGGTATTGAGTTACAGTTCCGACGATTATTTTGGTTTTCTGGAAACCGCTGAGGGCGAATGGGTGGAGGATTTTTCGGGCGATCATACGCTGGATATCGGCGTCGGCCGCTTGCCGGTGAAGTCGGTGGCCGAAGCCCGCACGATGGTCGATAAACTGATCCGGTATTCGACAACGGGCACCCTGCCCGGCGACTGGCAGACCAAAATAGCGTTTGTCGCCGACGATGGCGACCGGGATTTTCCGAACATTCACCAGACCGATGCCGATAAACTGGCCCAGCTTATTTCGGGATTACGCCCACCGTTTCGGGCCGAAAAACTCTACCTGGACAGTTTTGTGCAGGAGCCGAGCGCCAGCGGTCAGAAAGCGCCGGTTGTTAATCAGGCTATTACGAAGGCGTTGAACGACGGACGTCTGATTGTCAATTATACCGGTCACGGTGGCGAGTCGGGCTGGGCGGAAGAGCAGATTGTCACCTTGCAGGATATTCTGGGCTGGACCAACCAGCGGTTGCCGGTTTTTGTCACGGCGACCTGCCAGTTTGGGCGCTACGATGATCCGGGGCTGACGTCCGGGGCCGAAATTGCGCTCCTCAATCCGAAAGGGGGCGGTATTGCGTTGCTGACCACGGCGCGCCCGGTTTATGCCAGTACCAACTATTTGCTGAATAACGCGTTTTACCAGGCGCTGGCCGAACAGACCGCCGAATCGGCGCCCCGGCTGGGCGATCTGATCCGGCTGACGAAAAACAATAGCCTGAGTGGCAGCCTGAACCGCAACTTTACCTTGCTGGGCGATCCGTCGATGCAGCTGGCGTTCCCGTCGGCCAAAGCGATGTTGACCCGTATCAATGGAAAAACCGCCGGCGACAAACCGGATACGCTCCGGGCGCTGGAAACCGTCCGGCTGGAAGGTGAAATTCAGCAGCAGGGATTGTTGCTGCATCCATTTAATGGACAAGTAAAAATAACAATCTTCGATAAGGCGGACACCTTGGCAACCAACGGAACGGAGTACAGCCCGCCGATGCGTTATACGGAATACCGGAATCCGTTGTATACCGGAAAAGCCCAGGTGCAGAACGGGAAATTTGTGTGCCAGTTTGTGATGCCCAAGGATCTGGACTATCGGATTGGGGCGGGAAAAATCTATCTTTATGCCGTTCGGGCGGATAGTCTGGTGGAAGCCGCCGGAAGTTATAACAATTTATTAATCGGTACTAGCGTGCCGAATCCGGTCGCGGATACCACCCCCCCGACGATTCGGCTGTTCATCAATGATACCACGTTTGTGAACGGTGGAACGGTTTTGGGACCCGTTACGACCCTGATTGCCAAATTAAAAGACGAAAATGGCATCAATATTGCCCGGAATGGTATTGGACACGAACTAACCGTCCAGTTAAACAGCGATCCGGCGGTGGTCGTGAACGAGTATTTCACGCCGGATCTCAATACCTACCGTAGCGGAACGGTGCAGTTTATGTGGGAGAATTTGAAACCGGGGGCGTATACCGTAAAGCTAAAAGCGTGGGATGTTTACAATAATCCGGCGGAAACGACGTTGAATTTTGTAGTTTCCGAGCAACCGGCCCTGGTTATTCAGTCGGTTGAGATAACACCCAACCCATTTCAGGAACAAGCCAACTTCCGGGTTCAGCACAATCGCCCGGGCGACGAGTTGGAAGCCACACTAATGATAGCTGATTTGAGCGGCCGAATTTTGAACGAACGAGTTTATCCGTGTCTCCGTTGCGAAACGCTGCTGACCGGCCTGAGCTGGAACGGAACCATGGCCAGCGGAGCGGCCGTCTCGCACGGAATGTATATATACCGGCTTATACTGCGGTCAAAATCGGACGGATCTGTGGTAATGCAGTCGGGCAAGTTACTCTATGTTAGATAGTTATATAAATATATTCCAAACGACCTTTTATATTCTCTTTTAAACATTGTACCTTTGGCGTTCTCTCGGTAATTCCCCGGCGAACGCGCTGATTAGGAGTTAATAAACCTCTTTTATGACACGTACGTTATCGTCAATTTGTTTACTTGGTTGCCTGTCACTTCCTCTTTTGTCAAACGCCCAGAGTCCGGGCGGAGCGTTGACGGGACAGGACACCGTTGCGTTTCGGATTCCGCAAACGGCGGTGCCCTTCCTGAACTTTACGCCGGATGCCCGGAGTGCCGCGCTGGGTGACGCGGGCGTTGCCCTGAGTGCTGACGCCAATGCGGTTTTCTGGAATCCGGCCAAGCTGGTATTTGCCCAGAAAGACCAGGGACTGGCGTTATCGTATACGCCCTGGCTGCGGAGTATAGGGGTTGACGATATGTTTTTTACCTACTTATCCGGGTATAAAAAGGTCAGCAAAAACGACGTGATCGGTTTGTCGCTCCTGTATTTCGACATGGGGACGATTGACTTTACGACCATTCTGGGGCAACCCGCCGGTTCGTTCAATTCCCGGGAGTATGCCGCCACGGCCTCCTATTCGCGCCGGTTGTTTCAGAACTTCTCGATGGGGGTCAACCTGCGGTACATCAACTCGAACCTCTCCGGCAATTACTCCGTGAACGGCATGTCCTTGAAACCGGCTTCGACGGCGGCTTTCGACATCAGCGCGTTCTACCAGAACGAAGTACGTGACGATATCACCGGCAAGGGCTTCAAATGGGCCTTCGGTGGGATTATTTCCAACATTGGCGGTAAAGTAACCTACGGAACGCCGGAACGGTCGCCCATTCCGACCAACCTGAAACTGGGAACGGCCCTGACGCTGTATACCGATAAATTCAACAAATTCAATTTTGCGCTCGATCTGAACAAACTGATGGTACCAACTCCGCCGGTGTATAAAACCAACGGGGGCGTTGTTCAGTACAATAACGGGGTTCCGGTAATTGCGCAGGGGAAAAACCCGAACCGGGCCACGCTCAGCTCTATTTTTGGCTCGTTCTCCGATGCACCGGACGGTTTTTCGGAAGAAGTAAAAGAAATCAACATTGCCACCGGGATCGAATACTGGTATAACGAACAGTTCGCTGCGCGGATCGGGTATTACCACGAACCCCGCGTGAAAGGCGACCGGAAATTCTTTACGACCGGTTTGGGAATCCGACTGCAGGAGAAATACGGTATTGACTTTGCGTATCTGATTCCGACCACGCAGGGCAGTCCGCTGGCGCAAACGTTCCGGATTTCGCTGGTGATTGATCTGGATAAAAAGGCCCGTTCGGCCGAAGATGACGAGAGCGACGACCGCGAATAGACTCCGATAACTAGTATAGTGATAATGGCACCCTTCGGGCGTGCCATTCTTTTTTACCGCCTGACCGCCCAATGGACCTGATAGACCGAACAGAAGCCCCTGAATACAAGCTTATTGAAGAAGTAAGAATTCCGGCTATAGCCACGCAAACCCTGGATAATGGCCAGCCTGTTTATTGGGTCAATGCCGGCCAGCAACCCGTTATCCGGCTGGAAATCGTTTTCGATGCCGGTGCCTGGTACGAACCGATGCCGGGCGTGTCGGCGTTGACGCTGAAAATGCTGACGGAGGGAACCCGATCGCATACCTCGGCGCAGATCAGTGAATACTTCGATCGCTACGGGGCTTTTCTGGAGCAGCATAGCGGAACCAACCGGGCCAGCCTGATGGTCTACGGCCTGACGAAACACTTGCCCGCCCTCTTGCCGATGATTCAGGAGATGGTGCTGGATTCGGTGATTCCGCAAAAAGAACTGAACCACCAGAAAAACATGACGGTCCAGCACCTGCGCGTCAATCTGGAGAAAAACAATTTCGTTGCCGGGCGACTGATCCGGGAAAAAGTGTTCGGGAAGAATCACCCGTACGGATCGAATCAGAAACCGGAAACCGTGGAAGCCATTCAGCGGGAAATGGTGGAACAGTTTTACCATCAGCACATCCGGCAGCGGCCGTTCCGGGTGGTGGCGGCCGGCCACGTTACCGAGCTGGAAATTGCTTTACTTAATAAGTTTTTTGGCCAGCAGAACGTTGAGGTGGCGGTTTCGGCCCACGGAGCGGAAAAAACCATAGCGACCGATCCAACCCCGGTGTTGGTAGAAAAAGAAGACAGCCTGCAATCGTCGATCCGGCTGGGGCGGCTCCTGTTCAACCGCAAACATCCGGACTATTTCCCGATGCTCGTGTTCAATGAGGTGCTGGGCGGTTATTTCGGGTCCCGGTTGATGAAAAACATTCGGGAAGAAAAAGGATTTACGTACGGCATCTGGTCGAATCTGTCCATGTTTCCAAGTCAGGGGTATCTGCTGATCGGCACCGATGTCAAGCGGGAAAATACGCAGGAAACACTGGACGAAATTGGCAAGGAAATCCGGCGGCTGCAGAACGAACTGGTTCCGGCCGATGAATTGAAGACGGTAAAAAACTACATGGCGGGGTCGTACGTCGGCTCGCTTAACACCCCGTTTGAAATCGCCGATCGCTACAAAACCATGCTGTTCGACGGCTTGCCCACGGATTTCATCCATTCCTACATCGAGCGAATCCGGGCCGTGACGGCCGGGCAGGTGCAGGAAATGGCCCATCGCTATCTACCCGACGGCTCGTTGATCGAAGTGGTTGTGGGAGGGAAGTGAAACGGTTTTTGAACGGGGATTACGCTGATGGAAGGATTACAGGGGCTATTAATCCCTGAATCGGCGTAATCCCCGTTCAAGGCTATACAATCTCGAACGCTGCCAGTTTCACGAATTGCGCGACGCGCTCGTTGATTTCGTCGATCGTCAGGTTGAAAAGCCGTTCGGCCCCGAATTTCTCCACGCAGAACGAGGCCATTGCTGAACCGTAAATAATGCCCCGCTTCATGTTGTTGAACGACACATCGCCGGTGCTGGCCAGGTAGCCGATAAAACCGCCCGCGAACGTATCGCCCGCGCCGGTGGGGTCAAAGACTTCTTCGAGCGGGAGTGCCGGTGCAAAAAAGATGCTGCCGCCGTGGAAAAGCAGGGCGCCGTGCTCGCCTTTCTTGATGATGACGGTTTGGGGACCCATCGCCTGAATGGCGGCAGCCGCTTTCACCAGCGAATACTGACCGGACAATTGCCGCGCTTCTTCGTCGTTCACCGTCAGCACATCCACCAGCTTGATGACATCCATCAGATCATCCCAGGCCGTGTCCATCCAGAAGTTCATGGTATCGAGCATGATCAGTTTCGGGCGTTTCGGCAGCCGCTCGATCACTTTTTTCTGAACCGAAGGGGAGATATTGCCCAGCATCAGGAATTCACAGTCATTGTAGACGGTCGGAAGAATCGGGTCGAAATCGCCCATGACATTGAGCTGCACGTCCACCGTGTCGCGCGTGTTCATGTCGTTATGGTATTTCCCCGACCAGAAAAACGTTTTTTCGCCGGGGCGGATTTGCAACCCCGTCGTATCGATGGCACGCCCTTTCAGAATGTCGATCATTTCCTGTGGGAAGTCGTCGCCAACCACCGCAACCAGGTTATTTTTATTCGTGAAATACGAAGCCGATAGCGTGATATAGGTAGCGGCTCCGCCAATGATTTTATCGGTTTTGCCGAAAGGGGTTTCCAGTGCATCGAACGCAACGGAACCAACGGATAACAAACTCATGCTGATTGGATAAATACAGGGTGATGAAATGAATTCGAAAGAAAAGTGAAGCCATTAACGGCTCAAAAGTCTGCAAAATTTTGGATTTTTCAAATAACCGGGTGTCGCTTGAACGCCCGCGTCCGGTCGAAAAGGTACCGGTACGTGATGTGCTTCTTATGGGCGACGCCCCCCAGCATTTTGGCAAACCGAATCATTCTCGGATTAAAATCGCCCACCCAGTTCAACTCCAGTTCCTCGTACTGGTAGCCCGGTCGCCAGGCAACCCGCGTAAATGCCAGCGCAATGGCCGATTCGATGCCCCGACCCTGGTATTCAGGAATGATACCAAAAATGACCCCAAAGGCTTTTTTATTGGTTTTCATGACCTTGTGGTACAACACTTTCAATTTCCCGATGAGATTGAGTTTCCCATTAACGTGTTTAAAAATCTGATTCAATTCGGGGAGGGTGATAAAGAAGGCAATCGGTTCGCCTTTGTGGTAGCCAAACCAGATGAGTTCTTCTTCCAGAATCGGTTTCATCCGCAGCATGAGCGCCCGGGATTGTTCCTCCGACATTTCGCCGACGCTCAGGTGCCGCGCCCAGGCTTTGTTGTAGATATACCGAAAATCATCCGCGTATTTCTCCAGTTCGGGTTTGGTGACGTGCCGGAAATCGTAGGTGGGGTCGTTCAGCGTCCGAACCGACCGTTCAAAGATGGACGGGTGAATGAGTTGCCGAACCCGGTCTTCCCGCATGGGTAACAGAAACGTCAGTTGTTGGAAGTAATCCAGAAAACCGTATTGCTCGAACAAGGGCACGTAATACGGCTGGGTGTAGGGCATGCCGTAGGTGGGTTCCTTGTCAAAACCGTCGACCAGCAAGCCCCACCAGCGGTCGCGTTCGCCAAAATTGATCGGGCCGTCCATCGCTTCCATCCCTTTGCGCTGGAGCCAGTCTTTGGCCGCATCAAAAAGGGCAAAAGCCGCCGTTTGATTGTTGATGCATTCGAAAAAACCGAGTCCGCCCGTGGGCTGGTCGTTGTTGCGGTTGGCGGTTTCGCGGTTGATAAAAGCCGCGATCCGGCCAATAACCTGCTTCTGATCGTCCAGCAAGAGCCAGCGAATGCACTCGCCGTGCTGGAAGTATTTGTTTTTGACCGGATCGAACACGTCTTCGATGTCGTTGTCGAGCGGGCGAATCCAGCACGGATTGTTGCGGTATAATCGAACCGGTAATTGTAAAAATTCTTTCTGATAAGCAGGATTATCACCAACCTCGATCAGCTGCATGCCGTAGGGATACTAAGTGAACAATGAATCAGCCGGACAAACCGTTGCGTCGCCCGGGGGTTGCGAAGATAGGAAAAGTACCGCATTTGCCGCTGATTATAATTTCGCTGACTTCCGCCGAACATTATGTAGATTTGTGGCTGCAAATAACCGCATTGTTGGATCGACCGATTGAAGAATGACAACACCGACACAGCCGCTGAAGTTATACAATACGCTTACCCGCCGGAAAGAACTGTTCGAGCCGATTGTTTCGCCGTATGTTGGATTATACGTCTGTGGGCCAACGGTTTATAATTTTGTGCATTTAGGGAATGTCCGGACGTTCCTGACGTTCGATACGCTGTTCCGCTATTTAACGCACATCGGTTATAAAGTTCGGTACGTGCGGAACATCACGGATGTTGGGCATTTGGTCGGCGATGGCGACGAAGGGGAGGACAAAATCGGGCGGATGGCGAAGCTGGAGAAAGTTGAACCCATGGAAATTGTGCAGCGCTACACCAATGATTTTCATTCGGTGACGACGATGTTCAACATGTGGTCGCCCAGCATCGAACCCACGGCAACCGGCCACATGGTCGAGCAGATTGAAGCCGTTCGTACCTTGATCGACAAGGGACTGGCGTACGAATCGAACGGGTCGGTTTATTTCGACATTGCCCAGTACAACCAGGAAGGCGGTAACTACGGCAAGTTATCGGGCCGCGTGCTGGAAGATTTGCTGAACGAAACCCGCGATCTGGATGGGCAGTCGGAAAAGCGGAATCCGCTGGATTTCGCGCTCTGGAAAAAAGCCGCCCCCGACCACCTGATGCGCTGGCCATCGCCCTGGAGCAACGGTTTTCCGGGCTGGCATTTGGAATGTACGTGTATGAGTACCAAGTATTTAGGTAAGCAGTTCGACATTCACGGCGGGGGAATGGACCTAAAGTTCCCTCACCACGAATGCGAAGTGGCGCAGGGTAAAAGCATTTACGGCGAAGAACCGGCCCGCTACTGGATGCACTCGAACATGCTAACGGTCAACGGGCAGAAAATGTCGAAATCGCTGGGCAATTCGTTCCTGCCTTCCGAACTGGTGACGGGGACGCACCATTTGCTCGAGCAGGCGTATAGCCCCATGACGGTGCGGTTTTTCATGTTACAATCGCATTACCGGAGTACGCTCGACTTTTCGAACGAAGCTCTCAAGGCCGCGCAAAAAGGATACAAACGACTCGTGAACGGTTTGCGGATTGTTCGGACCCTGCATTATACTGCCCTTGAGGATGTCCCGGCGGAGGAGAAAAAACAACAGGAAATCCGGAAGGCCGTTGACGATTTTTACGGCGCTCTGAACGATGATTTGAACACGGCGGTTGGCATTGCCCAGTTGTTTACCTTGCTGAAGTACGTGAATATGCTGTACCTGAACCAGCTTCAGCCGGCGGCATTGGGCGAAGACGTTTTTAACCTGCTGAAGGATTCCTTCCTGCAGTTTATGGAACAGGTGCTGGGGCTGCGCGAAGAGAAGTCTGAAAGCCAGGCGGTTTTGGACGGCATGCTGACCTTATACCGCGAGTATAAAGAACAGAAGCAATACGATAAAGTGGATCAGGTCCGTTCCTATTTCAAGGCACAGGGTCTGGTCATCAAAGATATGAAGCACCGGATCGACTGGGCTTACGAGGAGTAATCTATTAGTCAGAACATGCACCTGAATCGGAAACTCATTCTTTTTTGGCTGGCTGCGGTCATCACCGTTAGCGCCTGCAAAAGTAAAAAACAGGACCAGCAGGAAAATCAGGCCACCGAGGTCAAAACCGTTACGGCGCCGTCGTTTAACGCCGATTCGGCCTACGCTTACGTTGCCAGGCAGGTTTCGTTTGGCCCGCGGGTGCCCAATACCGATGCGCACCGCCGTTGCGGGGATTACCTGGTGGCGGCCCTGAAAGCATTCGGTTGTGAGGTAACCGTACAGGATTTTACGGCAACAACCTACGATAACCTGAAGCTGAATGCCCGGAACATCATCGGCAGCATTAATCCGCAGGCGAGCAAGCGGATTTTGCTGGCGTCGCACTGGGATTCACGCCCGTTTGCCGATCAGGATAGCACGGCCACGGCCAAAACCAAACCGGTGCTGGGTGCCAACGACGGTGCCAGTGGGGTGGGGGTTCTGCTCGAAATGGCCCGGACCATTCAAAACGCCGGTACCAAACCGGAGGTTGGCATCGACTTTATTTTCTTCGACGCCGAGGACTGGGGAAATTCGGAACTGGCCCGGGACGAATATGGCGGTTTTTGTCTGGGATCGCAGTATTGGGCGGCCAATAAACACAAACCGGGTTATACGGCTTATTACGGTGTTTTGCTGGATATGGTCGGTGCCAAAGGGGCCACGTTCCTGAAAGAAGGGAATTCGATGCAGTATGCGCCCACGGTGGTCAACACGATTTGGGAAACCGCCAGTCGCATGGGCTACAACCAGTATTTTGTCGATACGGGCCAGTCAGGACCGGCCATCACGGACGACCACCTGCCGGTCAACCGGGTCGCGAAAATTCCGATGATCGACATTATTCACCTGAACGTAAGCTCGGGGAGCTTCTTCGACGGCTGGCATACCACCGGCGACGGCATGGAAAACATCGACCGCAGCACGCTCAAAGCCGTCGGTCAGGTGCTGCTGCAAACGTTGTATAATGAACAGTAATTTTCTGCATGAACCGCAGGGGAGGCCCCGAATGAAAAATGGACAGCCAGCGGGATCGATTTGGCGAAAAATCCGTTGTTTATTTCTGTCTGCGAGCCTTTTTTACGGTTTATTTTTCCTGCAAAGTTGTTCCGCTCCGCCGGATCGGCTGGGAACGCTGGATCTGGTGAAATGGCGCGCGGACCGGGGCGGTTGCCAGGGCGTTCGGACGACGCTGGTTGATGATTTTAAAGCCATTCGGTCGGAACTAAAAGGGAAATCAGCGAATGAGGTGGGTAAAATACTCGGTCGGCCGGACAGCGAACAACTCGACGACCGGAACCAGAAATTTTACATTTATTTCCTCGAAAGCGGCCCGCACTGCCAGGACCCAAAAGTGAAAACCGGCAGCCGTTCCATTGCGCTGCGCCTGAGCGCCATCGGTTTGGTAACGGAAATTACGTTTCAGCGGGGACGGCCGTAATTCTTTTCGTTGCAGTAGCTGGTCTCCGGGCTGGGCGTAACTCCCCGTCGGGAAAATGATCCGTGGTTTTCTTCTGTTGATGCCGGGAAAAGATCAGATGTAAAATTTCTTCCGCTCGATAATCTCTTCGACCACGTCCGGCACCAGGTAGCGAATCGACCGGTTTTGTTTAATCGAATCCCGGATGAATGTCGCGGAAATGTCCAATAAAGGAGCCTGAATAAATTTTACGTTGGGGTGCTGCTCCAGTGGGCTGGGCGCGCTATTGGGTCGGGGATATACATAAAGGCCGTAGAACTCCAGAATTTTTTCGTAGTTCTTCCAGTTCGGAAACTGGGCCAGATTGTCACCGCCGATGATGAGTTTGAACTGGTGCTGCGGGTATTTTTCCTGGAGCCGGATTAGGGTGTCGATCGTGTAGCTGGGGCGCGGCATCGAAAATTCGATGTCTGTCGTTTTCAGCTTCGCATTGTCGGCAATGGCGCGTTCCACCAAATCGATGCGATCGAATTCGTGCAACAGGCTTTTGTTTTTCTTGAATGGATTCTGGGGCGAAACCACAAACCAGACCTGCTCCAGATCGGTGGTGGTGGCCATGGTGTTGGCAATGATCAGGTGGCCAATATGAACCGGATTGAAGGAACCGAAAAATAAGCCGATTTTCATACGCGCCGGTATCCCTTAGATGACGGTTGCTTTGTCCGGAATAAGACCGTGTTGCAGGAAGTCATCCGTCAGTTTCTGCGCTTTTTTGAGCGCTTCGTCGAGATCGTCGTTAACCAGAATGACATCAAACTGGTCCTGAAAGCTCATTTCAAAATGGACCTTAAAGAGTCGTTTCGACAAACTGTCTTCGGTTTCCGTGCCACGTCCTAGCAGGCGCTCCCGCAGGGTTGCCTCGTCCGGTACTTTTACAAAAATCGCCAGGGCTTTGTCGCCGTAGTACTTTTTCAGTTTTAAACCGCCCTGCACGTCCACGTCGAACAACACATGTTTGCCACTGTCCCAGACGCGCTGAATCTCAGTCTTTAACGTTCCGTAAAAGGCACCGACATACACCTCTTCCCATTCGACGAACTCGTCGTTATCAATTTTTTCCTTAAAATCTTCGGGAGTCAAAAAGTAGTAATCTTTACCGTTTTGTTCGGAGCGGCCCCGGCGGTCGCGGGTGCAGGCGGAGATGGAAAAACCGAGATTTGAATTAGCAGCCAGCAGATGTCTGACGATGGTGGTTTTGCCTGAACCGGAGGGGGCCGAAAAAATAATCAGTTTGCCTTCCAATGTTACTTATTTATTGATTTCTGCCTGAATAGCGGCTGCAATTTTATCCGGGCAACACTTCTTTTCAACTTTTCCCTGCAGTGCTTCTTTGATGCACTTTTCCAGGTTATACATATCGATGCAGGGTTGGCAGATTTCGATATGCTGCTTAAAATACTCTTTTTCTTCATCGGTGGCTCCCCCGTCCAGAATCGCCTGAATTCGCTTCAGGCATTTGGCCTGGTGTTCGCAGGATTCTTTCGTAGGGGCAGTCTTCTGCCTACCCTCCATACCAACCGTAGTCGATGAATGCAATGTGCCTGACATTGGAAAAATTTAATTTATTCCAGAAAATATTATACTATGATTTGTGTCTTGCCCTGATAACCAACGATCAATCCCAAAAAGTTTCAATTACTCATCATTTTTGTTGTAACCCATTGACGCTGCGTACTCTTTCAGCTTATCTTTCAACAGATTCCGGGCGCGGTGCAACCGTGAGCGGACCGTTCCAATCGGAATATCCAGGATCTTGGCCATTTCCTCGTATGTAAATCCTTCGATATCACAGAGGATAATAACCGTCCGGAAATCGACCGGCAGCGAGTTGAGCGCGGAGGCCACCTCGTCACCAATCATATCCTGCACCGTTTCGAACCTCAGATCCGTGGTGTGTTCGGTTTCTGATGCTTCATCGGAGTTGTAGGTGGTCTCAACATCCTGGTAATCAACTTTCGCAGGCTCTTTGCTTTTCTTGCGATAGTCATTAATGAAGCTGTTCTTCAGAATGCGGAACAACCACGCTTTCGCGTTAGTTCCCTGTTCGAAGGAAGAGATAAAGCGGAATGCTTTTAAATAGGTATCCTGCACCAGATCGTTCGCGTCATCTTCGTCCATCGTCAGGCGGAAGGCAAAGTTGTACATGGAGTCGATGTGGGGCATGAACTCCTTGTTGAAGACTTGGTACTTCTGTTCGTCGGTATACCCTTGGAGTTGCGTATCTGACATAATTTCGGGCATCGTCGTCATAAAATTACAAATGAAAATGAAAAGGCATCCATTTTTTTCGTAGGCTTCATCCAAATGGATGCGGTACGAGTAGCAATGTTACATACAATCAAGGGTTTAGGAGGTTGGCAACTAACTATTTACTGATAATAAAAAAGTTAATGCCAATGTTTTAGGACCCTGCAAAAATCAATCCTACCCCACAACTCTTCTCTGATTTGCAAGGAACAGGACAAATTGGCAGGATACAAGCCCGGGGTGATGGATGGTCGGTAAAACCGGATGGATGGACGGAAATAACGAGTGAAAAATAGGCAGGTCATCCGGAAATAATCGCTCAGCCGCCGGGGCGAATGAGCGTAAAAAAAGTCAGGAGGGTTGCCGAATCAGCGGTAAGGTGACTAAAAAATGACCGTCGACTTCCCGAACTGTTGGGCTGGGCTGGCTCAGCATCTGGTATTTCCGCAGAATATTGGAAATGCCAACCCCGTTGGACAGCACACGCGAGGCTTTCCGCTGGAGATTATTCGTGACCTGCACCTGGCCGTCGGAAGTCGTGATAATTTCAATGATCAGCGGCTGGTCGGGGAGCACGATATTGTGTTTCACGGCATTTTCGACCAGCAGTTGCAGCGTCAGCGGAGGAAGCTGGTGGGTGTGGTACTGGTCATCGACCCGCAGCTGGAGTTCCAGCCCGTCGCCATGCCGGGTTTTCAGCAGGTGGAAATAGGAACGGATAAAATCCAGTTCCGTCGTCAGGGGAATCAGGTCCTGTTCGTTGGAACGCAGCAAATACCGGTAGACGCTACTGAGTTCTTCCAGAAACTGGCCGGCCTGTTTCGGATTTTCCTCGATCAACGCCCCCAGCGAATTGAGGCTGTTGAACAGGAAATGCGGATTAACCTGCTGCTTGAGCGCTTCCAGTTGGCTTTGCAGGTTGGCAATCTGTAATTGCTCTTTTTCCTTTTCCGATTGACGGAGAAGGGTTGAAATGCGAAATGCTTCGTAAATGCCTAAAATGCAAAATGTTAAGGTGGCGGCACTGGACAGGATGCTGTCGGATCGGAACCGAAAGCTGGCCCGTGAACAGCAACGACGCAAAACCGCTCACAAACACTAAAAGGCAGATGGTTATCAGTAAACCGCTGAGAACCGTCCACCCGATTCGTTTGACAACCTGCTGGCGTTTCGGATACCGTTTTAGAAAATAACCAATCAAGAGACGATTGCTTTCCCAAATGACGGTCATAAAGGTCAGGGCAATACCTATTTTGGTCAGCTTCAACGGCGTGATTGGCGGGCGCAAATACCCACTCGAACTGATGCTCAGCAGCGTCAGGAAGAGAATGCCTGCCAAACGGATCCAGTGATTTTTCAGGTAGTGCACGGTGACGGACGTTTTTAGGCAAAACAGAGAACCGTAAAACAAAGGTACGGAAAAGCCGGGTCAAAAAGCCGGCTGAATCCGCCCTGATGTTGTGCGAGTTACCGTGCTGGAAAGCCGGGCTACTGACTCCCGAGTTCGCTCAAAAACCGGATCAAATCCCGTACATCGTCCTCCGAATAGGCATCCAGCAACCCCGTGGGCATCAGTGACCCGGTTTCAGTTTGTTTCGCCAGCTCTTTCTTTGGAATGATCCGGGTTTTGGGCGAATCCGTGGTTTTGATATGCACCACTTCCGGCGTTTCGAATACCTTGATGCCCTGAATCAGTTCGCCTTTTTTTGTTTCGACCTGCACCCGGTTGTAGCCCTCCTTGATGTTCTGGTTCGGCCACAGCACCTCCGTAATCAGCTCCCGCGACGAGAGCCCCCGGCCCACCGCCGACAGGTTCGGGCCGATGGTGCCGCCCTTTCCGTTGAGCGCGTGGCAGGCTGCACAGCTTGGATTCGCGCGGTAGATCAGCTCCCCGCGTTTGGCGTCGCCCCGTTCCAGAACGGCTTTGGCTAGTTTTTCGACGTATTCCGGACTGTATGGCCGCGAAAGAACCGTTCGTTCTTCGGCCATTTTATTCAGCCGGTTGCTGAGTTCGGGCGCGTCGATGCCTTTGATCGCCAGGGCTTCCAGGGCCAGCCGGGCCTGTGGTTTTGAAAGCGTGGTTTTGCCCAGTTGAGCCGCCAGCGCTTTAATTCCGCCCCGCTGATCGATGAGTGGCGTGAGGACATCCCGCATGGTGTTGGTGGTCAGGTCGGTGCGCTGCATTGCATTCACGGTCGCAACGGCGGCTTGCGTCACATCCAGTTCGCTCATGCCCTGTAAGGCGGCCAGTCGGATCAGGGTGGGGGTTTCGGACGTAGTAACCAGCTTTTGCAGCAAAGGCAAAACCGGGCGACCTTTCAGTTCAACCAGTGCTTTCAACCCCTCGGCCCGGACGCGCGAATTTTGCTGGCTGTTCATCGTCAGCGTGTGAATGGTGGGCGCGACGGATTGAATTTTCCACGTTTTGACGAGCTGAATGGCAGCTATCGTGACCTCGGCGGTTTTTGACAAGAGGCTTTTCCGGAGGTAACTGGCGGCTAAGGGCGTTACGGTTCGCGCGTCCAGTTTGCTCAGGCTTTCGAGCAGCCGCGCATCGGCCTGAGCCGAAGGCTGGCTCAGCACAAACTCGATATCGGGTGTTTTACCAATGGTGGCCAGACTGAGCAGCAGACTGCGCCGGACATCCGGTTCCAGATTGGCAATATCAGCCAGCTTCCGGTATTGTTCGGCAGCATACCACGTCGGCGGTAAAACGCTTACGAGCCACGCCAGATGAGCCGGTTTTTTAAAGATGAGTTTACCGGTTTGCAAAGCCGGTTCCCAGGCTTCCTGCAACGCATAAGCGGTTTTGTTGAGCGCATACCGCAGAAACTTGTCCATCGGATGGTCTAATACCTGCGTTGCCAGCGCCATCGCTTCCGGTTTGGGTACGTTGCTGACGGCTACCAGAGCTTCCAGCCGAACCCGCGCGTTTTCGTCCTGAATCAACGGTTCCAGCACGGCCAGCGGATTCGGCAGTCGGTCGCCCCAGCGCCCGGCAACGTGGGCGGCATAGGCCCGCGCGCCCGGTTCTTTTCCGGTTGCCAACTGCCGAAGCAGGGCTTCATGGACCAGTTCGTGGCTTTCAAAAACGCCGAGCGCTTCCATCAGATGATGCTCGTAATTCGGCTCGTTCCGGTTTAGTTTTTCAACCCATTCGGCTAAAGCCGGTCGAACTTCCGTGAGCGGTTTTTCGGCCAGCAGCCGCTTCACCTGATACCGTATCCAGTGCTCGTCAGATTTCAGGTAATCCAGCAAAGCCGCAGCGGGTTGTCCGGCCAGTTTCGGCGGTTGAACCAACGGGCGACCGGTGGCCGTGATGCGCCAGATGCGTCCGTGCATTTTATCCCGGTCCGGGTGGCGCATGGAAGCCTGGTAGTGGCCGATAATCGGGTTGTACCAGTCCAGCACATAAAGCGCCCCGTCGGGACCGACTTTAATGTCGATGGGCCGAAAACTGCGGCTGCCCGAACTCAGGATGGGATCGAGTTGCCGGGCCACATACCCCGACGAATCATCCGTTATCCGCATGCGCTCGATCTTGTTGTTGTAATAACCGGCCAGAATGAAATCGCCTTTTAGATCGTCGGGCAGGTGTTTGGTGCGGATCATTTCGATGATAGAGCCTTTGATCACCAGCTTACCGATGGGCGGGAGCAGGGCGCGGTGGGCGGTTTTGACCAGGCCCGGAACCGTATAAAACAATTCGGGGTCGTTGGCTTTGTGGAACATTTCGCCCCACTCGCCGAAGTTCATGCCCCACGGATTGACACTGGCCGTCGAACCGTCCAGAAAATTGTCGAGCTGACGGCGCAGCGGCCGATACCGCCAGATGGCCGCCCGGTCGGCTTTCTGGACGCCCCAGGCGGTTTCGACCCGGCTGTAAATGCTGTGGCCCTGTGAAAAAAACAGCTCACCGCCCGGGCTCCAGAGAAACGAATTGATGGTCTGGTGGGAATCGTGCGTCCCAAAACCCGACATCAGCACCTCCCGCGTGTCGGCTTTGCCATCGCCGTCGGTATCTTTCAGGAACACCAGTTCGGTTTGCTCACCCAGATAAACCCCGCCGTGACCAAGTTCAAAACCGAGGGGCATCATCAGATTGTCCGCAAAAACGTACGACGTGTCGGCCTTCCCATCGCGGTTACGGTCTTCGAGGATGATCAGCTTGTCAAACGGTTTTTTGCCGGGTTCCAGTTGCGGATAGGAGGGAATGGTCAGCACCCACAAGCGGCCCTTTTCGTCCCACCGCATGGCGCAGGGATCGGCAATGCCGAGTTCTTCGGACGCAAACAGCTCGATTTTATAGCCATCGGCAAGCTGGAAGGATTTGAGTTCGGCGGCCACCGAATTATCGCTTTCCGCCGGAGAAACCGACATTGGGTTAATGGTCTGAGCCCGACCCCAATTGATTTGGCCGACAAAAAGGAAGATGGCTAACGGGAAAATAACGGTTTTATGAACAGGACTCATCAGACACAAAATTCAGGGAGTAGGAAATAATTCTTGCGCAACGCAGCGGTTTTATCGAACCGGCGCCAGCTTGCGCTGTTCATTCATAATTCGTTGTTCAGCGCCCCGGATCAGGGGTTCGAAGGCTTTCATTTCTTCGGGAAAAATCCGGCGGGTTTTGTCCTGCCAGTCGTGGCTGAACGGCTGCGTTGTCCGGTCGCCGTTCAGAAACGCCCAGTTGCTGGGCCGCCAGTAGTTAAACCACAGGACGTTTTTATTCAGCACTTCCCGCTGAAGCGTAGTTAGTTGCTGGGAAAAATGTTCAGGTAAATTCAGGGTTTTCAGGATTAGGCTGGCCATTACTTGCTGTCCGACCTGGTTCAGATGCAAACCGTCATTGGTCAATGAGCCAACGGAAGAGGATGTGCGTATTGGGTGATACAGATCGATATAACCATACCCTTCGGTTTCGGCCAGCGTTTTGATGGCCTCGGCGTATTTCTCGACCGGCGCGCGACTCATTGGATTTTCCGATTTTCCCAGCGGAGTGCGATTTAGTTGATCGGGTTCGAACGGAACGGGCGAAAGCAGCACAATCTGCCGATCCGGTTTCCGGATGCTGTCGAGCAGTTGCCGGTAGGCGTCGATAAATTGGGGAATCGACTTTTCACCCTCCAGCGATTCCATTTGCCCAAATTGCGCAAATACAACGTTAGCACCCAGGCTGTCGAGGTTTTTGCTCCAGCTGCCAAAACCAACATCGCGGAATTGTTCGTACACCGTGTCGCCTTCCCAACCCAGGTTCCAGATGCGGAGTTGAGTCGTGGGGTGGGCTGCATACAGCAGCGTTTCCAGAATACCGTCTTTGCGCATGGCGGCTATGTTGGCTCCCCCCGCAAACGCGATGATGTCGCCCGACCGCAATGCCGGGACGGCATTGCCCTGGCGTTTGTCCAGCGGCAACTGGCCGGGGAAGGACGCTTTGTCCGTTGGTGGCTGGGCCTGGACAAGCCCAATCGTCAGCACCAGCAAAAGCAGCAAAAACCGCTGGCGCCGGAATACACAGAAACCGTTGTCGGAGGTAGAGAGAAAGGTCATGGGTTGATCGGATTAAGGCGCTCCGAACGGCCCGGTTAAGGGAATACGGATCGTTTGCTTCAACTCCCGCTCGGTAACGGTAAAAGCCATGGCCGGGCGTGCGCTACCCAATGCAAAATCGTATTTCTGCAGATTGGCTTTTGGAGGCCGTAAGAACTTGGGATTTTACCCGCGCTGGTGTTTCTTGCATACGGGTTAAAAACCGGTTTCCTGCCCGGGCAAGGCTGACCCGATCGCAACGTTTTCCATTCATTTTGTTTTCGTATGAAGGTTTTCTGCCGAGTCGTCACGAGTTTCCTCCTGCTAGGGTATTGCCACACTTCGTTCGCCCAAAAACCGGGAAATCCAGAACCCTACATCCGGTTCGACGACACCCGGACTGCCACCTGGCCAGCCGATTTTGAAGTGGTCGGCATTCCGTCTACGGCGGATGGACAGGTTCAGAAAGCGTATTTCTCCAAGACCCGATCGGGGCGCCCGCAACCCCTGATCATTTCGCTGCACACCTGGAGCGGGGATTATGCACAAAAGGATGATCTCGCGGCTCTTTGTCAGCAACGCGATCTGAATTACATCCATCCGGATTTTCGCGGGGCCAATAAGTCACCGAGTGCCTGTTGCAGCGAACTAGCCCTGTCGGATATCGACGATGCCATTGCGTTTGCGCGCCAGCACGCCCAGGTTGATACCAGCAAGATCTACGTAATTGGCGTCAGCGGGGGCGGTTATGCCACCCTGAGTACGTTCATGAAATCGAAGCACCCGGTTCGGAAATTTTCCGCTTGGGCGTCTATTGCGGACCTGGAAGCCTGGCACCGGGAAAGTACCATTCTCAGGAACAAATATGCTGCGGACGTCATCGCCTGCACGGATTCCGGGGAGGGCTTGAACCGGGAGAGTGCCCGTCGAAGGTCGCCCCAGTACATGAAAACGCCCGTGAAACGCTTAAAAACCGCCCAGCTTTCGATTTATGCGGGTATTTATGACGGCCTACAGGGCAGTGTGCCGATTACGCATTCCATCAATTTTTACAATAAGCTGCTGAAGGATCTGGCGGTTTCGGACCGATCCCGGTATGTGTCGGATCAGGAAAAGCTGCACCTGCTCGAATGGCGACAGCCCCTGGGGAAGCTTGGAACGATTGCCGACCGGCCGATCTGTTTGAAAAAGCGGTCCGGTAACCTGACCTTAACCATTTTCGAAGGCAACCACGAGATGCTGACCGAATACGCATTGAATGAACTCCTGAACGAATAAGTCCGCTGAAAACCGGAAAAGCAAAAGCCCAGCTAACTAGCTGGGCCTGGCCGGTACGGTGACTTCACGGGACGGAGGGCGAAGGGATCGATTTCCCTCAACGCTGAACCGTGACCCGCAAGAAAGTCGCCGGGATGGAGGTTGACTGGGGATCCGTGCTTTGATTCTGGCTGGTAAACAGTGCTTCCAGTTCACGCTTCAGGTCATCGGCCTTCCCGTTCTTTTCGGCGGCTTCGAAGGCGTTCATGGTGGGGCCATAGTAGTTCCGGAATCGCTCCAGGAATTCGGCGGGTGGAAAGGGAGCCTTGAAGGTATACGTATCCTTTTTAAACGCTATTTTCTCTTCCGGAATACCGGCCTGCCCGAAGCGTTCCACGACCTGACTTTCCACCCCCCACAACATGGGGCTGATGAAGCCTTCCGGCGGTGGGGGCGTGTAGGCCGAGCTGATGCGCAGAATCTGGGCCACCAGCGTAGGATCGCCCGGAATCCAGTTGCCCATCACGATGCGGCCTCCCGGCCGGGTGACCCGCACCATTTCCCGGGCCACGTCGAACGGTTTGGGGGCAAACATGGCGCCGAATATGCTGACAACCAGGTCAAAAGATTGATCCTCCAATTCGCTCAAATCGGTGGCGTCGCCCTCCTGAAAGGTGCAGTTGGTCAGCCCTTCGCTCTGGGCGCGTTTGTTGCCGGCTGCCACCAGATTGCGGGCGATATCGACGCCTAGAACCTGAGCGCCTAATTTGGCGGAAGGAATCGCCGTGGTGCCATCGCCACAGCCCAGATCCAGGACTTTCAGTCCTTTCGTGACCTTCAGTTTGTCGACCAGGGCGGCTCCGCTTTCGCGCATTGTTTCGGCCAGGCGGGTGAAGTCGCCTTTTTCCCATAGGGCTTTGTTGGGATTCATCATTTGTTGTTTAAAAGAAGTAAGGTGAAAATATAGGTTCACACGGGGCAACCAGGAGGTGCCACCGTCGGTCCTGGGGATAAGACTGGGCTTATCGTCAAAACCGACACAAAGGTAGAGGCTGCTTTTGTCGTAAAAATCACCGATTTCGGTGATTTTCCTGTCACGGAATTCCGTGATTTTGATCGGTAAGTTACATGATTTCAGCCTATTTTCGATACATCCAGTCGGGCTGGCTGGCACCGGGCAGCGAGGTAGCTGGGGTTATTTCCCCTGGCGACTGGTCCCAAACGGTTTCAGCAGATCACTGGAGAAGTAGCCGGTATTCTGGAGAAATCCGCTTTGGGTTGTTTCTCCCGTTTCGGGCATGACCTTATTTCGACCCCTGCCGACGAGCTTGCTCCTGAGCCGTTTGGCTAACTTCGCGCTACTGCGTACTTTGCAGTTCATTTTATACCTGATTCCTCCGTTGCCATGTATCTTCTTGGATTTGATGTCGGTAGTTCGTCCGTCAAAGCGTGTTTGCTGGAAGTAGAAACCGGGGCCGTTGTCGCGTCGGCGTTTTTTCCCGAATCGGAAATGCCGATTGATGCCCCCCATCCGGGCTTTGCGGAACAGAACCCCGATGCCTGGTGGAAAAATGCCTGTCTGGCGTCCAAAACCGTGCTGTCGAAAGCCGGGGTACAACCGGGCGACGTGAAAGCCATCGGGATTTCGTACCAGATGCACGGGTTGGTGGTGGTGGATAAAGACCAGCACGTCCTGCGTCCGTCGATCATCTGGTGCGACAGCCGGGCGGTGCCGTACGGAGAAAGAGCCTTCGAAGCCGTGGGCCGCACGAAAAGTTTGCAGCACCTGCTCAACTCGCCGGGCAACTTCACGGCCGCCAAACTGGCCTGGGTGAAGGAAAACGAACCGGCAGTTTACGGCAAAATTCATAAATTCATGCTGCCGGGCGATTACCTGGCGACCCGCATGACGGGCGAAATCATTACCACGCCCTCCGGTTTGTCAGAAGGCATTCTGTGGGATTTCCAGCGGGAACAACCCGCCGATTTTCTGCTCGATTATTTCGGTTTCGACTCGTCGCTGGTCGCCGATCTAAAACCGACTTTTTCCGTTCAGGGCGAACTGACCGCCCCGGCCGCCCGCGAACTGGGGCTGGCTGCCGGAACCCCGATTACCTACCGGGCGGGCGATCAGCCCAACAATGCCTTTTCGCTGAACGTGCTGGAACCCAACGAAATTGCGGCCACCGCCGGTACGTCGGGTGTGGTTTATGGCGTTAGCGATCAGGCGAAATACGATCCGCAATCCCGCGTGAACACGTTTTTACACGTCAGCCATACGCCCGAAGCGCCCCGGTACGGCGTGTTGCTCTGCATCAACGGCACCGGTATTCTGAACAGCTGGCTGCGGAATCACCTGCTGCGCGGCACGGTGAGTTACGCCGATATGAACGAACTGGCGAGTCACGCGCCCGTCGGGGCCGACGGACTGGTTTGTCTGCCCTTTGGCAACGGGGCCGAGCGGGTGCTCGAAAACCGCGACCCGGGCGCTTCGTTCCACGGGTTGCAATTGACCCGCCACGGGTTGCCCCACTGGATTCGGGCGGCCCAGGAAGGCATCGTTTTTGCGTTTTACTACGGCATTCAGGTGATGGAACAGGTCGGCGTCGGTCTGAAAACCATCCGGGCCGGCGAAGCCAATATGTTCCTCAGTCCGCTTTTCCGCGACACCTTAGCCAATCTGACGGGGGCTGAAATTCAGCTTTTTAATACCGATGGCGCGCAGGGAGCCGCCCGTGGGGCCGGTTTGGGCGCCGGTATTTACAAAAACCGCCAGGAAGCGTTCACCGGTTTGAAAGTGACGCGAACCATCGAACCTGACATGCGCGCCCAGGAAGCCTACCGCGATGCCTACGAAAAATGGCGGGGCGTTCTGGCGGATTAACTCCCAAACAAAACCGCCCCCGGCTCAAGCCGGGGGCGGTTTTCTACAATTGCCGGTTTCAGTTACTGCCAGATTTCTGCCGGGAACGGTTTTTCCAGTAAATACCGGTAAATAAACCGGGCGGTTTCGGCCTGCGCGTGTTTGCCTTTGGTCCCAAAACCGTGTCGGGCACCCGGATACACCATGAATTCGAAGTGCTTGTTCAGGTCTTCCAGCTTGTCAACGAGTTGAATCGAATTCTGCATGTGCACATTATCGTCCATCGTGCCGTGAACGATCCGGAGTGTGCCTTTCAGCCGGTCGGCGTAGGTCAGCACGGAGCTTTCCCTGTAGCCATCGGGGTTTTCGGCGGGCGTGTCCATGAAGCGTTCGGTGTATTCGCTGTCGTAGAGGTGCCAGTCCATAACGCCGAAGTTGGCAATACCGTGCGTAAACACATCCGCGCCCCGCGTCAACGCCAGCGCCGTCACATAACCGCCGTAGCTTCCGCCCGTAATCGCCACTTTCCGGGGATCAACCAGACCTTTTTCGATCAGCCAGTTGACCGCCGTGCTGTAGTCCTCCATTTCCCATTTGCCCAGATTGCGGTGCATAAAGTTCTGGCCGGTTTTTCCGAAATGTCCCGATGCACGGTGATCGATGCCCACCTGTAGCAGGCCATCCTGCGCATACCACTGCTCCTGCGGGGAGAAGTTCCAGCGGTCGTAAACCCGGCCGGCGTTGGGGCCGCCGTAGATGCTGATCAAAACCGGATATTTTTTGTTCGGATCGAAATTTGTCGGGTATTTGATCATCACCGGCAGCTGAAAACCGTCGGGCGTCGGCACGCGCACCAGTTCGGTACGGGCAACGGTAAATTTGTCAAAATCAGGACCTTTGGCGTCGCCCAGTTCGCGAATCATCTTGCCAGTTTTATCGAGCAAGGCCATTTTCGGCGGAGTCTGGAGATTCGAATAGGTCGTAATAAAGTAGCTGCCGCCGGGTGAAACCTGCACCTGGTGGGTATAGTCGCCGAACGTTAGCCGTTGCAACCCCTTGCCGTCGAGCTTGACCTTGTACAAATCGATCCGGGCCGAATTTTCCTTGCGGGCCGTGAAATACACCCAACCGTTTTTGGCGTCGATCAGCGAGAGGCCCGTGACGGTGTAATTCCCGCTGGTGATCGGGTTTTTCAGTCTGCCGTCCATCGTGTGGAGGTACAGATGCATCCAGCCCGACTCGTCGCTCTGGCGGATAAAATGCTTGCCGTCCGGCAGAAAATGCACCGTCGTCAGCCAGTCGACCCAGGTTTTCTGACTTTCACTCACCAACTCGGTTTTGCGGCCCGTTGCCGGATCGACCGCCAGCAGTTTCAGGTTGTCCTGCGCCCGGTTTTTCAGCTGCATCCAGAGTGCTTTCGAATCGGGTGTCCAGAAGGGCGTCCCGAAATAATGATCGGCGTTGGCGTCGAAATCCGCCCAGACAATCTTGCCACTGGCGACCTCGACGAGGCCCATTTGTACGAGCGGATTCGGGTCACCCGGTTTCGGATACCGCTGCCGTTCCAGATACCCGTGCTGGCCGGTTGCCCCCGCAATGGCAAAAACCGGCACCTTCGCTTCGTCGAAGCGCATGAAGGCCAGGTATTTGCTGTCGGGCGACCACCAGAAAGCTTTGTGCTGCGTGTTCCGGCCCAGTACTTCCTCCCAGTATACCCAGGCGGCATACCCATTATAAACCGTCTCGGAACCGTCGCTGGTCAGGCGTTTTTCCTCATTATTGCCCAGGTTTTTGAGGTATAAATCCTTGCTGTCGCGGGTAAACGCCAGCCATTTACCATCCGGCGAAACCGTCGGGTTCTGGCTATTAGCCCCCGCCAGGGCTGACAGGGGCGGAGAGACTTTCCAATCACTTTTACGCGTATCCTCGCCCTCCTGCCCGGTTTTGGCGTCAATGGAATACGTTTTTTTGTCTTTAAGCAGCAGATAGTGAGAATCGTCGGCCCAGCCCGAAACGGTCGGCAGGGTGTGCCAGACGTTGGTTTTCTCGTTTTTAAATAGTTGGGCCGCGCTGAAGGGTTGTTGCTGGGCGTATAAGGCCCCAGTGGAGACTAAAAATACTAGCAAAAGCTTGAATCGCATTCGAAATCGTTCGTTTAGGTTGATGAAAGAGGCCGGTTTTTGTTCGGGCAGGCAAAAGTTATGCTTTTAGGGCAAAAAACCAACAACCGGTCCGAAAACCGGGTCGGTTGTTGAACGTAGCCGGGCAGCCTGCCCGGCGGGGGCGGTTTGGGGCTTAAAATCAAGAAGAAAGTACCTGTTTGGATGTTTATACAAGAAATTTTACGTATACTAGTCGCTTGAAATCGCTATATTTTTTGATCAAATCCTGACATTCTATGAAAAAAATTACCCTTTTTACAGCCCTGCTGCTGAGTTCGGCTGCGGCTTTTGCCCAAACCTGGACGGTTGATAAAGCCCACGCCAAAGTCGGTTTTACGGTGACGCACCTGATGGTGTCGGAAGTTGATGGTAATTTCAAGACATTCGATGCCAAAATTACATCTGCCAAACCCGATTTCACGGATGCCGTCGTGGAACTGACCGCCGATGTCAACAGCATCGATACCGACAACGAACGGCGTGATGCCGATTTGAAAAGTGAAAAATTCTTCGACGCGGCCAAATACCCGACGCTGACGTTTAAAAGTACCTCGTTCAAAAAAGTGGAAGGGAAAAAGTACAAAGTGACGGGCGATCTGACCATGCACGGCGTGACCAAACCCGTGACGCTGGATGTCGTCCTGACCGGTCCGGTCCAGCACCCGATGAACAAAAAAGACATTGCCGGTTTTAAAATTACCGGCGAACTGAAGCGTTCGGACTTCAACATTGGCCCCGGCATGAGTACCGCCGTGGTGAGCGACGAAGTGACCCTTCGCGCGAACGCCGAATTCGGCAAGCAGTAGAGTTTTGCCCGCAAGAAAGAAGAAGGAGGACAGGCCGTTTCCGGCTTGTCCTTTTTGTTAGCTTTGTGCCGATTTAGCTCCCTTGACTATGAAAAAACTATTCACCTTAACCGCGTTGCTCGTTTGTTTTATGGTCCACGCCCAATCGCCCAAAGAAATTCTGTATGTCGGCACCTACTCGACCCGCGGCAGCGAAGGGGTTTACGTCCTGGAATTCGACCGCGCCAACGGCTCGCTGAAACAAATCCAGACGGTTTCCAACGCCAAAAGCCCCTCGTTTCTGGCCATTCACCCGACCGGCAACTACCTCTATTCGGTCAACGAAGGCGCGGCCAATTCGGGCGGGGTTAGTTCCTATACCATCGAACCCAAAACCGGCAGGCTGACGATGATGAACCAGCAGTCGTCGCACGGACGCGGCCCCTGCCATATCGCCATCGACCAAACCGGCAAGCTGGCGTTTGTCTCGAACTACGGCGGAGGAACGTTCACGGTTTTGCCCATCCGGAACGACGGCACGCTCGGACTGGCCACGGATACGCTGAAGTACGAGGGAAAAGGCACCCATCCGCAACGGCAGGAAAAAGCGCATATTCACTCGGCCACGGTTTCGCCCAACAACCGGTTTGTGTACGTCTGTGACCTCGGTACTGACAAGGTGTATATTTACGAATTCGATAAGGCATCCGGCAAGGTAAAACCGGCCGCTACGCCCTACGCCAGCGTTTCGCCGGGTTCGGGGCCGCGTCACATTGCCATTCATCCGAACGGCAAATACCTGTACCTGGTGGAAGAACTGACCTCAACGGTGGCGACTTTCGCGCTGAACAGCAAAACCGGGGCGCTGACGCTGCTGCAGGACAACGTAAAAACGCTGCCGGCCGATTTCACCGGCAAGAACACCAGCGCCGACATTCACACCGATCCGAAAGGGAAGTTTCTGTTCCACTCCAACCGGGGGTATGATGCACTGGCCATCCTGTCGATTGCCAACGATGGCAAGGTGTCGCTGATTGGCCAGCAACCGACCGAAGGCAAAACGCCCCGCAACTTCCTGGTCGACCCGAAAGGGGAGTATGTGTTTGCGGCCAACCAGGATACCGATAACATTGTCGTGTATAAACTCGACGGCAAAACCGGTAAACTGACGCCGACCGGCACGCAGCTGAACGTTCCGTCGCCGGTTTGCCTGAAGCTGTTTACGGTCAAATGACCCGCGCCGATCTTCGCCAACTTCTGGATTCGCTGAACAGGGCCGTTCTTAAATCATTGGTCAATTCATTAAAATGGATCTGATTCTTCCGGATCATAAACCGCTGCCCGAAAGGGTAGTTAGTCCGCTAGGGGCATATCCGGTTCCCGGAAATTGATCCGCAGGCCGGGACGCTGTTGGCCAAACGATTAGTTTACGACTTGCAAATCCGGAACCGCTGGTGGGCATTCATTTATCAATCCCGACCAGCGGTTCCGGCGTCTGACAACGTGTTGACCCGTTTATGCAACTTACCGAAGCCATTCAGTTAATCAACAGCGATCGGATCGTCACACCGACCGCATCGGTCTGGGCGGATTTGGGGTGCGGTTCCGGCTTGTTTACGTTTGCACTGGCTCATTATTTACCGATGGGCAGTCGTATTTACGCCGTTGACCAGCGCAATCCGTTACAACCGGAAACCCGGCCCAACGGGGTTGAAATTTACCCACTGCAAAAGGATTTTGTCCGGGATGATCTGGCCCTCCCGGCGCTGGACGGTATATTGCTGGCCAACGCCCTGCATTACGTAGCGGACAAACCCGGTTTTCTCAGGCAACTCGGCAAATCCCTGAAACCGGACAGCCGGTTTTTGATCGTCGAATATGATACGGATCAACCGGTTCCGACCTGGGTCCCGTACCCCGTTAGCTGGGCTGCGCTGACGCGGTTGTTTACGATGGCGGGCTACAATAGCATTGAGAAACTGGGGGAACGGCCTTCCCGGTACCGAACCGGAAACCTGTATGCGGTTTTGATCAGCCGGTAATTTCCCGCAAAAGGCACTCCGTTTACCGGCGGTTTTTGCGGTTTTTTCGCGCCGGAAAACAGCCGCCCAAAATTGTCGTAATCACCCCCTACCATTGCCGTTTTTAGACACGTTCGAAGTCGGAGGTGGAAGGTAACTTTGTACTGTTCAGTTTATTCAATAACAAAGCGATCATGAAAAAAACAAAAATTCTTTACTGGGTTTTTACCGGTCTGTTTTCTTTTGCCATGTTTGGTTCGGCGATTCCTAATATTCTGGTGGATCAAGGTTCGCTGGATCTTTTTAAAACGCTGGGTTTACCAGCGTATCTGATTCCGTTCATTGGATGGGCCAAGGCGCTCGGCGTCATCGCCATTCTGATTCCTGGATTTCCACGGTTGAAGGAATGGGCCTATGCGGGTCTGTCAATGGACCTGGTGGGAGCTACGTACTGCATCTACCATAACAGTAAAAACACAACGGATTGGCTGCCCATGCTGGCATTCCTCGTCCTTGCTGCTGTTGCCTATGGCCTCTACATCAAAAAACAGCGCATCGCCGGACAGGATTTTCCCGAGAATCTGGCGACCAAAGCATTCCATACAGCGTCCTAAAGCGCTACTAACCAAACTATTTCTGTGGCTGCAATGTATCCTTCATAGCAGCCACAGTTGCGTTTACTCCAACAACAAATACACCCGTGCATGACCCATCGCTTTTATGCCCTTCTGGCCAATACGCTGGCGGCTTCGCTGACCAATAATGCCGTCTGGTTTGCCCTGACGTTCTGGGCGTATCTGGAAACCAAGTCGGTGGTTGTCACCTCCGTTATGGCCGGAATTTACCTGGCCACCGTCGCCTTTTCCGGTTTTTTTCTGGGATCGATTGTCGATCATTACCGAAAAAAAACGTCCATGCTGCTGTCGAGTCTGGTGTCGTTCGGGCTGTACTTTTTCGCCCTGATTCTGTACAGCAGCACGCCCGAAACCGTCTTTTCGGATCCTTCAAGTCCTCAACTCTGGATTTTTCTCCTGCTCGGGTTGCTGGGCGCCATTGCGGGGAACATCCGCACCATCACGATTTCTACGCTGGTGACCATGCTTATTCCCGAACCGGAACGCGATAAAGCCAACGGCATGGTCGGAACGGCCAACGGGGTTTCGTTTCTGATCGCATCGCTGTTCAGCGGTTTTATCATCGGCTTTCTGGGCATTTCGTGGATGCTCACCCTGGCGCTGACGCTCACCGGTCTGGTAATCCTGCACGTCTGGATGGTGCCCATTCCGGAACCGGAAATCGTTCATGCCCAGACCGAAACCACCGGGCGGGTCGATATTCGGGGCACTTTGAAAGCCGTGCGGCAGATGCCCGGTTTGCTGGCACTTATTTTTTTCAACACTTTCAATAACTTTCTGGGCGGGGTCTACATGTCGCTGATGGATGCCTACGGGTTGTCGCTCGTATCGGTGCAGGTGTGGGGGGTTCTGTGGGGTTTTTTGAGCCTCGGGTTCATCGTCGGTGGTATTGTCGTAGCCCGAAAAGGGCTGGGGGTCAGACCCCTACGCACTCTTTTTCTGTCCAATATCATCATGTGGGTCGTCTCGGTTTTCTTTACCATTCAGGCGTCGATTGTGCTGCTTTCGGTAGGCATGTTTATTTACCTGTGCCTGATTCCGGTGGTGGAAGCCGCCGAACAGACCATTATCCAGAAACTGGTTCCGCCCGAACGGCAGGGCCGGGTTTTCGGCTTTGCCCAGAGCGTCGAACAGGCCGCTTCACCGATCACCGCCTTTTTTATCGGTCCGATTGCCGAACTGGTTTTCATTCCGTTCATGACAACCGGCGCGGGCGTCGACCTGATTGGTTCGTGGTTCGGAACCGGCAGCGCCCGGGGGCTGGCGCTGCTGTTTACCGTTACCGGGCTGGTCGGCCTGATCATCACGGTGATCGCCATGCGGTCGGCGTCGTACAAACTGCTATCGGTTAATTACCAAAAACTAATGGCTTCTCCGGCGGTCGCGGAATAACGACCGCAGCCGCTCCTGGCGGAATCAACAATTAATTCCATGAAGAACGTTGGGGTTGGAAACGCAATGGTAGCAGTTCTCGGCAATGATCTACTTGGTGAATGGAAATGGAACAGGTTAAAAAACTGAAAAATTATACCGACAATTTTTCAACCTGGAAAACAATTTACGCGGTCCGGAGTTTTATAGATGTAATTCGCTCGACCTGGGAAAATTGAACGGAAACGTGAACTATACTTAGAACCGAGTGAACTGAGAAGCCAGATGATAGCTATTCATCTGGCTTTCTTTTTGGGTAAAAATAAGAAGGGACAGGCGTTGCGCTGTCCCTTCTTATTTTTGTTAGGTGATTGAAATCAGTCGGATTTGGCCGGTTTTTCCTCGCCTTTGGGTTTGAGAACACCACGGGCAATGGGCTCCGGTTTCGACTTGGGATCGGTAAAGCGCAGTAACGTGGCCGTCGGGAAAACCGCTTTGGGCTGTTTGACAATAACCAGCTGGTACGACCGCGTTCCGACCACCAGGTTATAATACGTCATCTGGTCGGCGGTCTGGGGAAGGCCCCAGTTGGCAACGGGTTCTTTGGCCAGTATCGTCTGATCCTCCTCCGACAAAGCCGCGTAGACAGTATCGGGCTGGAACTGTTTGCCGGTAATGCCTTCAATCGTCGAAACAACCGCCGACGGTTTGGCCGGGGTTGTTTTATTCTGCGCCGGGGCTGACACTCCCGTCAACAGGAGCCCCAGCAGAATGAGCATGTTTTTCATAGTCCGTTGCGTAATTTGTTAGTAAACCCATTTATTGGCTCCTGGTTTATAAAACCGGGTGATGATTGACCGAAACCGGCGAAAACCGTTTTCCCGGGAATGGGCCGGGATTTTGTTGCCCGTTTCAAAACCGCCATGAAGTGAACTGATTTTTAGCTATGACAACGCCAGAACCGCAGCCGGAACCTTTTCATTTTAAGGACGATGGTGCCATTCCTAACAGTACCTACCCGTTGCTACTGTACCGCAACGCTTTTTCCGAAACCGGTTCGGCGGGCGCATCCTGGCTGGAACGGCGGTTTTCGGCCAACAACTGGACCAATTCCTGGCGCAACGGCGTTTATTCCTACCACCATTACCACAGTACTTCGCACGAAGTATTGGGCGTCTATAGCGGTTCGGCCCTGCTGCACCTGGGTGGAGAGACCGGCGAAAAAGTGCGGGTCCAGGCCGGTGACATCATTGTTATTCCGGCGGGTGTAGGGCATAAAAAGCTGGAAGCCACGGCAGATTTCGGCGTGGTCGGGGCCTATCCGGACGGGCGTGATTGTGATGTACTGCGCGGAAAACCGGGGGATCGTCCGCAGGCCGATAAAAACATTGCCGCCGTCCCGCTGCCCCAAACGGACCCGTTGCGGGGCACAACCGGTGGCGTGGTGGCGCTTTGGAAATAAGTCCGAATTGGTTTTACGGGGGTTGTTCGTATGCCCGTGGCTGCTAATTTTACGGCTTTTCAACAAACGAATACAACCAACCATGAAAAAACCGTACGGTATTTTTGCGTTACTTTTCCTTACTATTTTCTGTCAGCTTGCTTTCTGGCCGGGGCCGGTTTTCGGCCAGTCGGCTAAGAAAAAATACGTGCTGATCGGGTACGTTGGCGGGGGAGGCTGGACCAAAAACGATATTGAAGCCCAGAAACTGACGCACATCAATTACGCCTTTGCCGTGCCCGCCGAAAATGGCGAACTGGCCCCGATCAAGGCGCGTGACTCCGTCAATCTGGCGACCCTGAATACGCTGAAAGCCGTAAACAAAGACCTGCAAATCCTGATTTCCATCGGCGGCTGGGGCGGTTGCCGGTATTTTTCGGACGCTGCGCTGACGGATGCCTCCCGGAAAAAATTTGCCCGGAGTGCGGTTTCGTTTATGAAAAAACACCGGCTCGACGGGGTTGATATTGACTGGGAATACCCGGACCAGATTGGTGAGAATAACATCTTCCGGCCCGTCGACAAACAGAATTTTACGCTTTTGCTGAAGGAGTTGCGCCAGCAACTGGACACGCAGGGTAAGAAAGACCGGCGGCCCGCAGCCCGGCATTACCTGCTAACGGCTGCCACCGGGGGCGATACGGCCTTTGTAAATCATACCGAACTGGGGAATGCCCAGAAATACCTCGATTACGTCAACATCATGACGTACGATCTGTACCACGGTAATGACAAGAAAACCGGTCACCACAGCCCCTTGTACCAGTCGGCGCTCAGCGACCGTTCCCGCAACAGTTCCGACGATGCCGTCAACGGCCACATCAAAGCCGGAGTACCCGCCCGCAAAATCGTGTTGGGCCTGCCGTTTTACGGACGGGGCTGGACGGCGGTCAACCCGGTTAACAACGGCTTATTCCAGCCATCGGCGGGGAAACACATCAGTCCGAATTACTATGATCTGGTGGCGAATTACATCAATAAAAACGGCTACACCCGGTATTGGGACGACAAGGCCAAAGCGCCCTACCTGTGGAATCCGGAAAGCCGCACCTTCATTTCCTACGCCGACAAGGAGTCGATGGTGCATAAAATCGATTATGTCAAATCCAAAGGGCTGGCGGGGGCCATGTTCTGGGAGTACACGCTCGATCTAAAGTCGGACAAATTGCTGGATGTACTGGTGCAGGAACTGGCAAAATGAGTAAAAGCTGTTCAGCGGAGAAATTATAAAACTCCGCTGAACAGCTTTTCAGTTTAAATCACCTGGACACCTACTTCGTAGTAGTCGATCGTGGGCGGTCCGGCAAAATAACCCTTCATCTGGCTCAACACGTCCTGTAAAAAACCATTGCTTTCGGCGTCTTTCCGGGCCTGCTCCGATTCCCAGAGCGTCACCATCAGGCACTTGTTGGTGGCCGGATCGGTCAGAAAACGGCTGTTTTTAAAACCGTTCAGTTCTTTCAGTGCCGGCCCAACGCTTTCCCGGAAATACTGGGTAGCCTGATCGATGGCATCGGGTTTTAACGGAACCTGAATAACACGTGCGTACATATGATAAGGGGCTAGGGATGAAATAGTTACTAAAGATAAGACTTAATTTCGAATCCTGATAAGCCGGTTTGGTAACCGCTTTCGATTTTTAGCGAATACCCGGTGCATTAAAGGGTTCTTAGTACATTTGCGGAGTCAATTTGTATAAACCCTATGAAAACCGTTTTTTTAAGTGCCGTCTTTGCCGCCTTGTTGCTCACCAGTTCCGCCGTTTCGAGTATGGCTCAAACCAAAGTAATCGCCCACCGGGGAGCCTGGAAAAATACCGGCGCTCCGCAAAATTCACTGGCATCCTTGCAGGAAGCTATCAAACTCGGGTGCTACGGCAGTGAGTTCGATGTTCACATGACTGCCGATTCGACTCTGCTGGTCAACCATGATCATACCTACCAGGGCGTTAACCTCGAAACCGCCCCGGCTGCCGATATCAAGGCCCTCAAACTCAGCAATGGGGAGTCACTCCCGACCCTGGACAGCTACCTGAAAGCCGGAGTAAAGCAGAAGAAAACCCGCCTGATTCTGGAAATCAAGGCATCGAAAGTCAGTAAGGCCCATTCGCTGGCGCTGGCCACCAAGTGTGTGCAGGCCGTAAAAGCCCAGAAGGGCCGCAAACGGGTGGATTACATCAGTTTCGACTACGACGTCTGCAAGAAAGTAAAAGAGCTGGATCCGTCGGCCAGGGTGGCATATCTGAACGGGGATAAATCACCCGAACAACTGGCTGCCGACGGTTTATACGGGCTCGACTATCACCACAGCGTCATGAAAAAGAATGAAAACTGGATTGCCGAGGCCCACCAGAAGAAATTAACCGTCAACGTCTGGACGGTCAACGATCCGGAGACCATGAACTGGATGCTGGAACGCAAAGTGGATTTCATCACTACCGACGAACCCGAGAAGTTGCTGCAACTCGTGAAGTAGACAAAAGAGGTGAGACAAGAGACAAGAGACAAAGAGCGCTTCCAAACAATCTCTTTTGTCTCTTGTCTTTTCTCTTTACTCCCCTTTCACTTTCCCCGCCATCAGAGCGACGCACAGGCCCATGCCGGCAATGATGGTGAAGGAAATGCGGAGACTGGTGGCTCCGGCCACGAAACCGATCAGGGGAGGGCCGATCAGGAAGCCCAGGAAACCGATGGTTGAAACGGCCGCCAGGGCCACGCCCGGCGACAAAACCGTTGATTTACCGGCAGCGCTGTAGACCAGCGGCACCACCGACGAAACACCGAAACCGACCAGAAAGAAGCCGAGGATGGCGGTTCCGAGATACGGTAACGCCACGGAAGTCAATAAACCGGATGCGATCAGAACACCGCTCAGTTGCAGCGTCCGCTTCAGGCCGTACCGGGTCGTAAACCAGTCGGCAATGAAACGTCCCAGCGCCATGGTGCTCATGAACGCCGTGTAGCCCGCGCCGACCATCGCTTTGTCGGCCTGCACCACTTTCTTGAAGTAAATCCCGCTCCAGTCGAACATGGCACCTTCACAAATCATGGCGCAGAAGGCGATTATTCCCAGAATCAGCAGCGATTTATCCGGTTTCGCAAAAATAGGCTGATCCGCATTGGTGTTGGCGTCTTCCGGTAAAATGTACCGAGATGCCACCGCCAGAGCCGCCAGGGCGAAGAACAGCACGGCGGCAAAATGCTGATACGGCACGATGCCCGCGCCAATCATGAACGCACCCAGCATGGCCCCGGCAAAACCGGCCAAACTCCACAAACCGTGAAACGACGCCATCACCGGCCGCTGGTAGAGAGCCTCCACCCCCACGGCCTGGGTGTTGATGGAAATATTAGCCATGTTACCAACCAGCCCGAACACAAACAGACAACCCATCAAAGCCGGAATGCTCTGCGCCAGGCCAATGCTCAGGAGCGTGAGCGCGTACAACCCAACGGCCAGTGTGGCTACTTTGCGGCTTCCAATTTTGGCCGTCAGCCAGCCCGCCAGGGGCAGCGAGAGCATCAGGCCAGCCGGGAGCGCCAGCAACACGCCCCCCAGTTCGGCATCCGACAGATGCAGGGTTTGCTGGATACTCGGAATTCGCGACGCCCAGCTCGCAAAGGATAATCCTTGCAGAAAAAACAAAACTCCCACGGCGCCCCGGCGAATGCTACGTGTGGAAAGCCGGGGGTGCGGGAGGTGTGAAATGATAGAATTCATTCTTAAAAAAAAACAATTTTCAGGTTGTATTCAAGTTGCGCCCCAGTTCCTTATCGGGCAAAAATAATGCTATTAGTCAGTACAAAGAGCATTACTGTTCACCTGCTAAATCAAAACCGCTTATATTAAGTTCTTGGATTTAGTCAATTCCCAGAGAGTTCGTATAGATTGTATGGATAGTACAAAAAGATTTTCTTCGCAACCGGTTTTTGCCTACCTGTTGCACGGTTTTTTGCAATAGTTTTGTGGTATGAAGTCGTTGGTTTGCCTGATTATGAGCCTCCACCTGCTGGTGTTGTCTGCCTGGCCCTGCGCCGACGGCTGCCTGCAGCTGCGCCTTGACTCGCAGACGACGGCTTCGCTCGCCAGCGACGACCACCAGCACGACGGCACCCATGCCGGAACGGATTTGTGTTCTCCCTTCTGCGGCTGCGCCTGCTGCGGGACGGTGCTGGAACCCGGTCAGGCGTTTCAATTCGCTTTTGCGGTTTTTTCGTTTACCTCCCCCGCGTACGAACTCGTCGTACCGTCGCTGCCTTCTCCTTCCATTTCCTACTGGCAACCGCCCCAACTCGGCTAAGACAGGATACGTGCGCCCAATCGGTTCTCTGCAACCGGGTTGCATCCCGCTCACACGGCCCTCAATCGCTTTTCTGATCTTAATTTCCGAACCGGTATGCTGGATTCCATCATCCGTTTTTCCATTCAACATAAACTTATCATCGGCCTGATGACGCTGGGACTGGTGATTTGGGGCGGTTATTCGCTCATTCATCTGCCCATCGACGCCGTTCCGGATATTACCAACAATCAGGTCCAGGTCATCACCCGCTCGCCCGCACTGGCAGCGCCGGAGGTCGAGCGGCTCATTACATTTCCGATCGAACAGACGATGGCGACCATCCCCGAGATCGAGGAAATTCGCTCGTTTTCGCGCTTTGGGCTGTCGGTCGTCACCATCGTTTTTCAGGAATCGACCGATTTGTACTGGGCCCGCCAGCAAATCAGCGAACGGCTTTCAGCGGCCCGGGCGCAGATTCCGGCGGGTACGGGGGAACCCGAAATGGCGCCGGTGACGACCGGTTTGGGCGAAATCTACCAATACGTGATTTACGCCAAACCCGGTTTTACCGACAAGTACTCGACCACCGAGCTACGCACGCTCCAGGATTGGGTGGTTCGGCGGCAGTTGCTCGGCACGCCCGGCGTGGCCGACGTCAGCAGCTTCGGCGGTTTGCTGAAACAGTACGAAATTGCCATCGACCCCGACCGGCTTCGCTCCTACGGGCTCAGTATCCAGGATCTGTTTACGGCCCTGGCCCGCAACAATCAGAATACCGGGGGAGCGTACATCGATAAAAAACCGAATGCCTATTTCATCCGTTCCGAGGGCCTGGTGGGTAGTCTGGCGGATATTGCCCGGATTGTGGTTCGCAGGACCAAAACCGGCGTCCCTGTGCTGATTCGCGACGTGGCCACGGTGCAATTCGGCTCGGCCACCCGCTACGGCGCCCTGACCCGCAACGGCGAGGGCGAGGCCGTAGGTGCGCTGGTGCTGATGCTGAAAGGCGAAAATGCCAATGAAGTGATCGGGCGGGTCAAAAACCGCATGGAGCAGATCCGCCGAACCCTGCCCGAAGGGGTGGATATTCACGCGTTTCTGGACCGCAGCGAACTGGTGGGGCGGGCGATTAATACCGTCACCCGGAACCTCATCGAAGGGGCGCTGATCGTCATTTTCGTGCTTGTGCTGTTTCTGGGCAACTGGCGGGCCGGGTTGATCGTCGCGTCGGTGATTCCGCTGTCCATGCTGTTTGCCGTTGGTTTGATGCGGGTTTTCGGCGTATCGGGCAACCTGATGAGTCTGGGTGCCATCGATTTCGGTCTGATTGTGGACGGGGCCGTGATTATTGTCGAAGCCACGCTGCATCATTTGCAAAGCGTGAAAGTGCGAAAGAGGGAAAGAGCGAATCGGACGGAGATCCATGAACCGATTTCTCCTCCCCCGGCGGCCCCCGCTCTTTCGCTCTTTCGCTCTTCCACGCTTTCACAATCCGAAATGGACCGGGAAGTGTTCGAATCGGCCAGCCGGATCCGGACCTCAGCGGCTTTCGGTGAAATCATTATCCTGATCGTCTACCTGCCGATTCTGGCGCTGGCGGGCATCGAAGGCAAGATGTTCGTTCCGATGGCGCAGGTGGTCGGTTTTGCCATTATCGGGGCTTTCATTCTGTCGCTGACTTACGTGCCGATGATGTCGGCGCTGGTGCTGAAGAAGCAAACCGACGTCCGGCGCACTATTTCGGATCGGATGATGGACTTTTTCCTACGGCTCTACGAGCCTGTTGTCCAGGGTGTCATGCGCCACAAAGCCCTGGTTTTGAGTCTGTCGCTGGTATTGCTGGTAGGCGCGGGCTGGCTGTTTTCGACCCTCGGCGGTGAATTCATCCCAACACTGGATGAAGGCGATTTTGCGGTTGAAACCCGGGTGCTGACCGGGTCGTCGCTGAGTCAGACGGTGGCCAAAACCACGCAGGCCGAGCGGGTGCTGCTGCAAAAATTTCCGGAGGTGAAAGAAGTCATCAGCAAAATTGGCGCGGGGGAGATTCCGACCGATCCCATGCCGATCGAAGCCGCCGATATGATGGTGATTCTGAAACCACGTTCGGAATGGACCTCGGCCTCGAGCCGGGAAGAACTGGCCAACAAAATGGCCGAAGCCCTGAAAGTGATTCCGGGCGTTGTCTTTGGTTTTCAACAACCCATTCAGATGCGTTTTAACGAGTTGATTTCGGGCGCGAAACAGGACGTCGCCGTCAAGATTTTCGGTGAAGATCTTGATGAACTGACCCGGCTCGCCCGGCAGGTCAGCGGTTTGGTGACCGGTACCCCCGGGGCGACGGATTTGTACGTAGAGCAGGTCGAGGGCCTGCCCCAGATCGTCGTTCGGCTGGATCGGGAAGCGCTCGCCCGCTACGGTTTGTCGGTCGAAGACGTGAACCGCACAATCAGCGCGGCCTTTGCGGGTGAAAGCGCGGGGCTGGTGTACGAGGGCGAACGGCGGTTTGATCTGGTGGTCCGGCTGGCGGGCGAAAACCGGCGCAGCATCAACGATGTACAGGCGCTGACCATTGCCAGCCCCGACGGGCCACCCGTTCCGCTCTCCGAAGTAGCCGCCGTCGAACTCATTCCCGGCCCCAACCAGATCCAGCGCGAGGATGCAAAGCGCCGGCTGACGATTGGCTTCAATGTGCGCGGCACCTCCATGCCGGGACGCGACGTAGAGAGCGTGGTCACGGAATTGCAGCAGAAAATCCGGTCGCAGGTGAAATTTCCGACAGGTTATTACGTGACCTACGGCGGTCAGTTTGAGAACCTGATCGACGCCCAAAAACGGTTGCAGGTGACGGTTCCGGTCGCGCTCGGGCTGATTTTTCTGCTGCTGTTCCTGACGTTTCAGTCGATGCGGCAGGCGTTGCTCATCTTTTCGGCCATTCCGCTGGCGGCCATTGGCGGGGTGCTGGCGTTGTGGGTACGCGGGATGCCGTTCAGTATTTCGGCGGCTGTCGGTTTCATTGCGCTGTTTGGCGTAGCGGTTTTGAACGGCATTGTGCTGCTCGCCGAATTCAATGACCAGCGCCGGAACGGGATTACGGATTTGAAAGAAGCCATTTTCGAGGGCACGCGCATCCGACTCCGGCCGGTTCTGATGACGGCCACCGTGGCCTCCCTTGGTTTTTTACCGATGGCGCTGTCGAACACCGCTGGAGCCGAAGTGCAGAAACCACTGGCCACCGTCGTCATTGGCGGCTTGATCACGGCCACCTTGCTGACACTGCTGGTTTTGCCGGTTTTGTATTTCCTGATCGAAAAACGCTTTGGCCAACGCGACCCTTCCTTGATGCCTAGACCGAAAACCGTAGTGGCTGGCAGCTGGCCCATCATCGGTTTATTGGTACTCGGTTTTGGGATGCTGACGCCGGAAACCAAGGCGCAAACCGCTCCGCTTTCGCTGGAACAGGCGCTGAAACAGACGTTTCTGAATAATCCGCAGGTGCGGGTTTCGGCCCTGAATCTGGATTATCAGCAGGCCCTGCGCGGCACGGCGACGGCGGTTGACAAAACCGATATTCTGGTAACCGCCGGACAATACAACAGCCGGTACGTCGATCAGTCGCTGCAAATCGGGCAACGGCTGCCCGCTCCGGCCCTGATTCGCAGTCAAAAATCGCTGGCCGACGCCCGCATCGCCGGGGCCGAAGCCGAAAACCGGGTGACGCGGCAGGAACTGGCTCTTCAGGTCAAAACCGCCTATTACAGCCTGACTTATTTGCAAACACTCCACCGTGAACTGATCCGGCAGGATAGCCTGCTCAACGCCGTGGTGCGGGCGGCTGGTATCCGGCGACGCACCGGCGAAGGTTCCTTACTCGAACAAACGGCCGCCGAAGTGGAAGCACGTCAAATTCGAATGACGCTCATTCAAAACCGCGCCGACCAGCAAATTCAGCTCCGGCGGCTGCAAACGCTGCTCGGAGCCAGCCAATTGCCCCAGATTTCAGATTCTATTCTGATTGCCCGAGCAATTCGATTGCCCGATCCGGCGGCTCTGACGCAGAATCCCGAACTGGCGCTGTTGCGGCAGCAGATCGAAATTGCCCGGCGCGAAACCGAGGTGGAACGCTCGCGGCTGAAACCCGATTACTCGTTCAATGTGGTCAATCAGTCGTTGCGCGGCATCCAGACCATCAACGGCACCGACCGGTTTTACACCGGCGTCGATCGGTTTACGTACGGACAAGTCGGGATTTCAATTCCGATTGTGGCCAAACCGCTTCGGGCGCGGGTGCGGGCCGCCGAACTGGGGCAGCAACGGACGGAAGCGGAACTGACCGCCCGCCAGCGCAGCCTGGAAGGCGCATTGGCCGAACTGCTGCAAACTTACCGCAAAAACCGGGAGACGCTGACCTATTACGAAGAATCGGCCTTACCGCAGGCCGCGCTCATTCGGCAACAGGCCGATCGATCATACCGCGCCGGAGAAATCGGTTACATCGAGTTATTCCAGAATCTGCGGACCGCGAGCGGCATTCAGACCGGTTATCTGGCCGCTCTGAACGCCTTGAATCAATCCATTATCCATCTTGAATATATCCTGGGAAGCACCGAACCATGAAAAATAGGCTAACAATTAATGGGTTTCTCCTGCTGATAGCTATTTTCAGCTTTTCGGCCTGTACGCAAAAAACAGATACAGAAACGCCTGCCCATGCGCAGCCGGAAAAAGGGGAGAATCACGCTGACGAGCATGAAGAACACGAAGAAGGCGTAGTTGAGCTAACCGACGAGCAGTTTAAAACCGTCGGAATCCGGCTCGGTGGGCTGGAAGAACGGACGCTGAGCAACCTCGTTCGCGTGAATGGTGTTATCAGTGTGCCGCCCCAGCAACAGGTGTCGGTGGCCACGCCCTACGGCGGTATTCTGACCTCGACGCCTTTGTTACCGGGGCAGGCCGTTCGGCAGGGGCAACTGCTGGCGGTGCTCGAAAATCCGGAATTTATCCGGTTACAACAGGAATACCTCGAAACCGTCAGCCAGCTGGAGTTTCAGGAGCAGGAGTACGAACGCCAGCGCGAACTGAGTCGCGAGAACGTCGGCGCACTCAAGACGTTTCAGCAGGCTACGGCTCAGGTGAAGCTTCTGCGCTCCCGGGCCGAGGGTCTGCGGCAGCAACTGGCCTTGTTGGGCGTATCGCTCAAGGAACTGGCCTCCGGAAAAATAACGCGGACCGTGGCCGTCCGTTCGCCGATTACGGGCACGGTAACGGAAGTGAACGTAAATCGGGGCCGGTTTGTCAACGCGAACGATGTGTTGTTTGAGTTGGTCAATACCTCCGGCCTGTACGCCGAGCTGACGGTTTTTGAAGGCGATATTGCCAGGGTGCAGGTTGGACAACGGGTACGGCTTTCCGTGATTGGCGAAACCGGTAGTCCGGCCAGCCGGGAACGGATGGCGCGGGTTCGGTATATTAACCGCGAAACCGGCCCGGATCGGACGGTGAAAGTCTTTGCCGCGCTGGAAAAACCGGACCCCGGACTGCGGCCCGGTACGTTCCTGAAAGCCCTGATTGAAACGCATTCGGCCCCGCAACCGGCCCTGCCCGAAGCCGCCGTTATTCGCTCGGGAACGGGTTCGCAGGTGTTTGTGTACGAAGGAAAAGAAGAACACGAAGGCACGGTTCACCACCAGTTCCGGCCGGTTTTGGTGCAGGCTGGGGTAGCCGAAAACGGGTACCAGGCCGTAACTTTGCCCGCATCGGTCAAAAAAGATGCGCAGGTGGTGGTGGCCGGTGCGTATGACCTGCATTCGGTCCTGAATAATTCGGAAGAATCGGGTGGTCATGTTCATTAACGAAAGAGACTATGTTGTTTAATCTGTTGATTGGTAGTGTTTTACTAGGGGCTGTTCACGCGGCTATTCCGAATCACTGGCTTCCGGTGGCCCTGATCGGGCGGAGTGAAAGCTGGTCGTTGCGCGAAACATTGGGCGTTGCCGCGCTGAGCGGTTTTTTCCATACACTCAGTACGGTGATTCTGGGCGTATTGATCGGTGCCATTGGGGTGGAATTGTCCGAACGACTGGAGGATCAGACCCGCTGGATTGCCTCGCTGATCCTGATTTTCATGGGCTTGGTGTATTTCGCGGTGCATAACCCACATAGCGCCCACGAACACGTTCCGAAGGGGCTGGCGGGCCGGTCGAAAAGCGCGATCATCGGCACGCTGGCGCTGGCCATGCTGCTGTCGCCCTGCCTGGAAATTGAAACGTTTTTCTTCACCGCCGGAACGCTGGGCTGGCCGGCGGTTGCGACGCTCAGCATTGCCTACACGGTGGTGACGATTGGCTGCATGGTCGGGCTGACGGCCTTGTCGTTCCGGGGGCTGGCGCAGGTCCACTGGCACTGGCTCGAACACCGCGAAAAACAGATCACCGGCGGCATTCTGATCGCCCTCGGGATTCTCAACTTCTTCATCGAACTGTAACGATATGGCAACCCATCACCATCACTCCCACGACGGGCATGATCACGACCACGATGCGCTGGATCTGGCCGACGAGGGATCGACCGCCGGGACCGCCGGGACTGAGGCTACGGTTTCGATTGTAGACAAGCTGAAGGAATACGGTCCTGTCATTCTGAGTCTTGTACTTTTATTGGGCGGTATTTTGCTCGACACGGTCGCAACGGAAGGATTCCGCAATCCCTGGCGGGTGCTCTGGTACCTGGCAGCGTACCTACCCGTGGGCTGGCCGGTGTTGCGCCGGGCGGTTAGGAACATCCTGAAAGGCAACATTTTTACCGAATTTTTCCTGATGGGTGTGGCTACCATCGGCGCGTTTGCGATCCGGGAATACCCCGAAGGCGTGGCCGTCATGCTGTTTTACACCGTCGGAGAATTGTTTCAGGATGCGGCCGTTTTGCGGGCGCGTCGTTCCATCAAAGCCCTGCTCGACGTCCGGCCCGATACCGTCACGGTGCTGCGCGACGGAAAAACCGTCTCCACCAAGGCCGCTCTGGTCCAGATTGGCGACGTCATTCAGATAAAACCGGGTGAAAAAGTGGGCCTGGATGGCAAACTGCGCTCCGAAACCGGCTCGTTCAATACGGCGGCTCTGACCGGCGAAAGCGTTCCGCGCACGATTTCGAAAGGGGAAGAGGTGCTGGCAGGGATGATCAACCGGCAAACACTGGTGGAAATGGACGTGACAACGCGCTACCAGGATTCCAAACTGTCGCGAATCCTGAAACTGGTGCAGGAAGCGACGGGCCGAAAAGCCCAGACGCAGGAATTCATTGCCCGGTTTGCCAGAATCTACACGCCGATCATCTGCGCACTGGCCGTTCTGATTACGGTTTTGCCGTACTTTTTCGTCGCCGATTACCGCTTCCAGGACTGGCTCTATCGCGGGCTGGTGTTTCTGGTGATCGGTTGTCCCTGCGCCCTGGTGATTTCGATTCCGCTGGGCTATTTTGGCGGCATCGGGGCCGGTTCGCGGCAGGGTATTCTGTTCAAAGGATCGGTTTTTCTGGACCTGATTACGCAGGTGAAGACCGTGGTCATGGACAAAACCGGTACGTTGACGCAGGGCGTTTTTAAGGTTCAGGAGGTCAATGCTCAAACGTTGCCCGTAGAGGAATTAACCCGGTTGACGGCCGCGCTGGAAAGCAAATCCACGCACCCGGTTGCGACGGCCATTCTGGCGTATGCCGGTATCGGTGAGTCTTTGGTACCCGCTGAGAACGTGGAAGAAATCCCCGGCCACGGCCTGAAAGGAACGGTTGCTGGCAAAACCGTGCTGGCCGGCAATGCGAAATTACTGCAGAAATTCAACGTGACGGTCGACGAAAGTCTGAGCACGATTCCGTTTACGGTGGTGCTGGTGGCCGTAGACGGGCGGTTTGCGGGTTCGTTCACGATTGCCGATCAGGAAAAACCGGACGCTGCCGAAACCGTCCGGCGACTCCGGCAGATGGGTTTGAAAACCGTCATGCTGTCAGGCGATAAATTGGCCGTTGTTCAGGCGGTGGCGCAGCAGGTCGGGGTCGACGAAGCCCACGGGGATTTGTTACCGGAAGATAAAGTCCGGGAAGTGGAGCGGCTGAAACGGGCGCTTACCCCCCAACAGAAACTGGCGTTTGTGGGCGACGGCGTCAACGACGCACCAGTGGTGGCGCTGGCCGATGTGGGCATCGCGATGGGCGGGCTGGGTTCCGACGCGACGATTGAAACCGCCGATGTGGTGATTCAGACCGATCAGCCGTCGAAGATTGCCACGGCCATCAAAATCGGGAAAGCCACCCGGCAGATCGTCTGGCAGAACATCACCTTGTCGCTGGTGGTGAAAGCCATTGTGCTGCTGCTGGGCGCGGGCGGGGTGGCCACGATGTGGGAAGCGGTTTTTGCCGATGTGGGCGTGGCGCTGCTGGCGATTCTGAATGCCGTCCGGGTCCAGAATCTGAAGTTTTAGGATAGGGATGGCTGATTTCCTGGCAAAGGTCCTAACCCCCGGTTGGTACCCAGCCCATACATCAGCGTCGACCCGAGCGATTGTTGGTAAAGAGCCACTACCTTGCCAGAATGGAATACGTGTATCTAGGTGACCGGCAGACGGATCCGGCATTGAAAGGAGCCCGTTGCGCGGCCATCCGGCGGCCGGATGGGAAATGCATCCGTGGCCGGACGGGTGGGATGCTGGTCCGATTTGAAAACGGCCGGATTAGCGTCGTTATCGGCCGGTTGTTGAGAAAAATTAAACCGTTGTAAGTTCTACGGGTTTCATCGTAAACGCAAAGCTGATTACGATGAAAAAGTTACATGAATTATCGTTTGAAGAAATCCAACACCTGTATTCCTACGCCCTGGATTTAGCCACCACTTACCACAAGGACGCCGAAGCCCAGTTTGATCAGAAAGAAATGGACAAAGGCAATAAGTTCAAAACGCTGGAAAACGAGTGGACAGAATATGCCCGGCTTTTGGATCAGGAGTTACAAAACCGGGTAAAAGCGGCCCTTGGCCAGGCCTACGCCCCCACTGGTTTGGAGTAATAGGGCCGCAACCGTGTGTTTCGGATGGTGAAAACGCTACCGGCTTGTCGGGCTCATCGAGTAGATACCGTATTTTGAGCAGCCCTTTCTGGGGCACCGGAAAAGGATCTCCAGTTGATTTACCACCAAAGAAAGAATCCGGCCACCGCATCGGTTAAAGGGCAGGGGGAAGAACTCCTGCCCTTTACGGAGTGTAAGGATCCTGGCCGGTCAGGGGGCTTGCCTACAGCCATCCTTCCTTCACGGCAAGCGTAACCAATTCAGTCGTGCTACGGACCTTCATTTTGGCTAACATATTTTTCCGGTGTTGTCTACGGTTTGTTTGCTGATGTTCAGCAGGGAAGCGATTTCCTTGCTTTGATTACCGGCCATCATGGCGGCTAATACTTGTTTTTCCCGCAACGTGAGCGCTTCCCGGCTGGGAGCAAATACCTTTTTGACATCCACGTTCAAATATGAGGGTTCACCCTCCATGCCAATGAACGATAAGACCGGCGCCCCGAAAGGTTTGAATTGGGTAATGTCAAATACCCAGCGTCCGGAGCACACTACCCTGTTCGTCGGTTTGAATCGTGACGACCTGATGCAGAATGCGAATGTATTTCTGGTCGGTTCTTCGCAGCTAGTAGTCATAGCTCACTTTGTAGCTGAGCACTTTCCCCGGCGGTAATCGCCGGAAGAATTCGGTAACTTTATTCCCAAAATTGATAAAATAGGAAATGTCTTCCGGATACAGCCGGCTTAAGGCATACGGGATGGTAAATTCCTCCGGCTGAATACCCAGCACACCAGTCACCGATTCGCTGGTCAAAGAACTCCATCACCAGACTCCGTCGGAGTTTATAGCAAGCCTCGGGAAAAAAGGCTGAAGTTGCCCCGCTATTTTCCCTTATTCATCCGGCTTGTCCCAAATCTGATGTTTTTTGTCTCAAATCTGACGGTGAAATAGCCGGCGAAAAAGCAACTTTGCCCCTATAAACCGGGGCGCTTGCCGCTTCATACGTAGGCCCGAACGCGTGGACATTCAAGGATTTAGCAGAATTTTCTGGTATGGAATAAGACGTTCAGTCCAGACATCAGCCCGGCGGCCATTCATGTCTAGCCAATTTATACCTTCAGTAGGAGCCGAGATGGGAGTCAACAGAACCGGCGGAAAAAGAATACGATAAAAATATATAATGTTGATTGATAGCTATTTAAAATAACTGTCTTATGGATATTTCTTCGAAATATTTCGCCCATTTCCGAACGCCCGGACCGGATGTAATAAAGCAAATGTGGCGGTTTTGGCTGGATATCCGCCGGGTGGGCAAGGCCAGAGAACTGGTATCGTTTATCTGGTGGGAAATCAACCATCGTCTTCTTATCTATCAATTCCGCAGGCGGTATATTCAGTTTACCGGACATGCCGGTTTGTCGATTACAAGCGAGGAGGCAAGTCCCACCGGGGATCGGATTACGAGTTCATTTTTAGCGGAAAACGGTTTGGTTTTTCGGGCAGTGACCATTGACTGGAAGTTTTGCCTTCAAACCCCGGACAGCCATTGGCTGGGAAGCCGGTTTTCTCACCCGAATGGGCTCTATGGCAGCACCGATCATAGCCAGTCGGCGCGGCTGATCTATGAATTTCAGGACCCGATTTGTTCCCTTTTTATCAGCAGACAGCAGGCCATTTTTGTCTGCGCTAACGGGGTCGTTTATAAAAGTGATGACCACGGCGTTTCGTTCCGGGCGGTTCTGCACTTCTCCTCGTCGATCAGCTATTTCCTGTTCAATAATGGCATGACCCAACTGCCCGACGATACCCTGGTCATTGGCGAATACGGCTCGATCTGGCTGGGGCAAACCTGGCAGAATCTGGCTTTTTTATACTACTCGTCCGACGGGGGAAATAGCTGGGAAGTGTCCGACTTTTTAATTCGGCAGGGCGTCAACAAGCATATTCATTTAGTAAAATACTCGCCGTTTTTACAATCCCTGCTGTTAACCGACGGGGATAACAAAAAGCAGTTATGGATGAATTCGGGCCTGGCGGATTTTAAAGCAAAACCAGGTAACTCCCAAACCGGCTGGCGGCTATTGACCCAGTATCATCACCAGACTGGCGGGTATACGTCGATGGCCGAAACGAAGGAAAGTCTTCTCTTTGGAAGTGATTACCTGGGCGGGACAAATTTTATCGTCAGAACAACCGACGGCCAGCGGTTTCAGAAGCAGGTTTTGCCCGACCCATATCGCCGAAGTCCGGTCATGAATATGGTTACCCGGCAATCTTCATCGGGTGTGGAAGTTTGGGCGGCATCCTACAGTTGTCTTTCGGCAGACGCCAGAAGCCTGATTATGTGTACCAGAGATAGCGGGAAAACGTGGACGCGGGTACTGGAATTTGATGGCACAAAAAATGAGGTTCGTTTCGTTAGCTCATCGCCCGACGGGTCGGAGGATCTCTATCTATCCATTACCGAGTTCAGAGGCCCTTCGGCTACTCCTTGCCACCGGGTGTACAAATTGGAACGTACTTTGTAAGGAACTACCTGTGTTCAGGAATTCTGGTGCCTGCCTATACCCTTTAAATCAACTTTTTCAATGAAAAACTCTGTCCATTTCTCCATTCTTAATGCTTTTCAGTATGGTTTTTTATCATCGTCCCCGGCAGAATTCCCCAAGCCGGTTGATTACTTATCCCATCGAGCGATCCCTGGTTAAATACAGCTTTGTAGCCCTGCTTTTACTGTTGACGTTTCCGTACCTTGAATTTGTCCAGATTCCAACCCCAGGAATCGATAATTCCTGGCGAATAGCTCTGGAGCTCCTTCAGGAAAAACACCTTGTTTGGGGCCAGGATATCCTTTTTACGTACGGCCCGCTGGGTCGGTGGTTACAACGCTATAGCATTGTAACGACGCCGACCGAGCTTCTTCTGGTGGATATTTTTTTTCTGATCAACGTCGCCTGTCTGTTCTATAGTTTTTTGCCGAATCCCCTCAAAGTGTGGCATACGCCTGTTTACTTTTTGATCTGGGCGGTAATAAATAGCATGTGGGGAGAATGGATTCATTTTACCTGGTTTTTTATTGTCATTTACTGGGGCCTTAAATCAATTCGTCAACCTGCCCCTAACCGCTTGTTACTTTGTTACGTTTCGTTTGTGTGTGCGATCAATTTTTTCATGAAGGTCAATTTTGGCGTTCTGGCCATCGGTTTTATGATTTCCCTGCTTGCCTTCCTGTATGCAAACCGCCAGCTAACCTGGGCGGAATTGATAGCGATGCTTGGTTTTTTAGGCGGGTTGCTGGGTCTGGGGGCCTACTGGCTCCATACGGATTTACGCCAGTACGTTGTCTCCAGCTTTTATATAATCGATGGTTATAATGAATCCCAGGCCATATTCCCCGAAAACCGACTACGACTCGTTGCCCTCTCGTACGGCTCCTTTCTTTTACAACTGCTGGCGGTAGGGTGGTATATGAGGCAATGTTATGTATTCCCGTATAAAAGGAAGGATCTAAAGGGAAACCTGTTTACCTTGTTTTGGGTCCTGGGTCTCTCTTTTATTGTCCTTAAATATGCCTTTACAAGGGCGGATGATGGTCATATTACGGCTTACGTCAAGCAGTCAAGTCTCCTCCTTGTCCTGGTAGTGGTTTGTGTTCAACAGGAGTGGATACAAAAAACATTCGCCCTGTTGTTGCTCTTGAATTGTGGCCTCTATCTCCTTTTTTATGTACCTATATTTGGTAAAGTACCGGTCAATTATGGGACCGTCTTTGCGCAGAAACTGCACTTCTTTTCTCATTATCTGAAAACGGCGGGCACCGCCCACTACCCGGTTCCGAAGCCGACGATCCCCGCTTCAATCCGGCAGGAAATAAAGAATCAAACCATTGATGTAATACCGAACGATATTGCGGAGGTCTACTTTAATGGATTGAACTATAACCCGCGTCCAACGCTTCAGTCGTATCAGTCTTATAATGCCTACCTGGATCGGAAAAACCGGGAGAAATACTTGTCGCCTTCGGCCCCGGATTGGATAATTTACCGTTATGAGGCCCTTGATGGCAAATATCCACTGGCAGATGAAACCCAAACCTTACTGGCAATCCTCCAGCGATACCGGCCTCTTTACCAGTCGGATGGGCGGCTTTTTCTGAAAAAAGACGAGCAGCCAAAAACCGTAAGATTGATCCGGCAGCACACCATTCAGCTACAACTGGGGGAAAAGCTTCGGCTGACGGACTCAGACTCGCTCTTGCATATTCTGTACGCAAAACCGCACTATAATGGGTACGGAATGTTGCTGAACCTGCTCTTTCAACCACCCCAAATGACCATGCAGCTTGGGGCCGAAGATCAGACCACGGTCAGCTACCGGGTGGTACCGGCCTTGTTAAAGAAAGGATTGTTGATTACTTCCCGTGTCGATAATGTAAAGGAGATGTCTGAGTTTATAGCCACAACGAGAGTCAGCAATAAGCGGCTTACCGAACTGTGTTTTCAACAGTCGCTTCGGCCCATACCCGGTTTTACCCCTGGCATGGAGATAACTATTCAATCCTTTCAACTGGGGTTATAGCGTACAAACTACCCTTCAGGTTGCCCACTTTGGACTTCGCTAAAAAGTACAAAAACCGCCTTTATCATGATTTTTCTTTCCCAAACCTCTCTTGAATGATTGAGAGGTTTGGGAAAGAAAAAAGGTTTGCTGAGTCAAAATCAGTCAACTTTTTGGTACCAGGTATCCGTTCGACAGGCGATCACTACAGCCCCTGGTTGGTAAACCGGTTGATCCGTTCGTTATAACTATCGAGCACGGCATCATCCAGAACGGCGGCTTGTTGAAGGTCAAGTAACAGAAAATCAGCCCGGTCAACCCCCTCGATCATGCCCTCAAACTTCAGTTCCTGCTCCACCCAAACCGACGTTTTATGGAGCGCAATCGCCTGGGCGAGAACCGTATCCACAATAAGCCGGGTACGGTTTTCATCCTGGGTCGTCAGGAGCAGGGTTCTGATTGTGACGGTATAGTCGCTTTCCGTCAGCCCCAAAGCCGGTAATTGGGCATGAACCCACCGCCGGGTCAGCGTTTGTACCAGGTCACGGTAAGGGGAACGTTGTAGGTCGTCAGGGCGTATGCGAAGTTTCATCGACGAAAGATAGCACCTCCGATCAAAACAAGGAAAAGCCGAAGGCCTAACCAACCGACGCAGGCTTAAGATCCTTACATTACAAACCAGGAACTAAGAATACCCCGGCAACCGGGCTACAGCTTCTGCCGTTATTCTTCCACGAGTTCCGCTTTTTTGAGACAGGCAAAGACTTCGCGATAGAAATCGGGGTGGGATTGCCAGGTCTGGGCGGTTACGATGTTTCGGTCGCGAACGGCCTGTTGCGTCGAATACGTGCCACCTCCCATCTCAATTTCGGTACGCACGTGTTCATAAGCGGTCAGCGTCCGGTTGTTGGCCAACCCGGCGGTGACCAGAATCTGGATTCCGTGGCAGATGGCGAAGAGCCATTTGCCCTGCCGGTCAAACTCGCGCACCAGGTCCAACAACGTGGCATGGTTGCGCAGGTATTCGGGAGCGCGGCCGCCCAGCAGCAGAATGGCATCATAATCGTCTGCGACTACCTCCGCTATCGTCAGGTCTGAAGCCAGACAATAGCCGGGTTGCTCCTTATAGGTGTCCCAACCGGGTTCAAAATCGTGCATCACCAGGTTCAGCCGGCGTTTGCTGGGGGCGGCAATTACCGCCATGTCGCCTTCTTCCTGAAAGCGGTGAACAGCGTAGAGGGTTTCGTAACTTTCGCCACCATCACCGGTGACAATCAGAATTTTGCGATTCATGGCATCAAGGCTTTAGAACATGGGGGAGTAGAGAGCCTTTTAACCGGCTCAACACCTAAAAGTCAACAACCTGGCTTCTCCTACCTGCCAATTCGGATTCGATTTTTAATACACCTGTATCGCTCGCTATAAAGTTGGGGGGTCTGTTAAAATAGTGGTCCGTCGCCCAATGGTGCTGGTCGCAGCAGGCTAATTAAACGAATATGGTTTCATCTATTGATAAATCAGAAACCGCCCAAGGCGCTTAAAAACAAAATAGCGCCTTGGGCGGTCCTAAGCCACCTTTTTAGGGGATTTTGAGCCTCGTATTCTATGGGGCAGAGTCGGTCACGCGGGGCTTTATTTGACCAGACATGTAATAAGGAAGCAAATGGGTATACATGGCTGTCCGGAACTCGTCAGCAGTCCCATTTTTCAATATTTCCACAAGGTCATGGTGCGTGATGGGTTTGGCGATATCCATTTTTATGCCTTTATCGTAATACTCCGAAAAGACGTGGTCGAATACCGGCATCAATAAGGTCTGAAAGCGGGTAAAGGTTTCATTACCAGTCATTTCGTACAGCTTACTATGAAAGGCAACTTCGTCTTCCTGACTCACAATGTATCTATCCTTTTGTTTAGAAACGATCATCTCAAGCTCATCCATGTCCTTTTGGGTTTTTCTGGCAAAGAGAAATTCTGCAATACCCATTTCCAGAATCAGACGCATTTCAAAGATATCCTTAAGGTTATCTACGCTTAATATGGACGGGTTTAAGACCTTTTCCAGGCCTGCCAGCAAATCGGGTTGCGCCATAATCATTCCGCGCCGAGGCCTTGTTTCAATCATCCCCAGCATCCTAAGTCTACTCAGTGCTTCACGAACCACGTTTCTACTCACATTCAGCTGACTCGCCATTTCCACTTCGTTCGGAAGTGGATCGCCCGGCTTAAATTTATTTTCTGCCAGGTATTCCCTAAGAATATTTTCGACTCGGTCAGTCATTGACACCTGCCCCAAGGGAAGAAGGGCTAAACTGTTGTTGGTACTCATAGTGGATCTATATCTATCTGCTTCAAAATTAACAGGTTTTGGAGGAAATAGCAGGTTTCTGCCCCTTTATTTAAATAATATTACTAATTTATTGGTTATTAAATATTATAATTATATTTGTCCAACAAATACAATTATAGATGCCGCGCTGTTTATGCTCACTCTAATCTTTCACCCAATAACCGCCTAAAAATGAAGTATAGATTTACGCTCCGAATCAAACCGCTTCTATTCACCGTTTTATTGGCCTTCAGCATTCTTTCTGCCATCGCTCAGGACCGAAAGGTTCGTGGAAAAGTCATTTCCACGTTTGACCAATCCGCCATTCCTGGCGTTACCGTCCTGGTGAAGAACACGCAACGGGGAACCGTTACGGATGCGCAAGGCAACTATGAAATTAGCGTCGCGCCCAAACAGATCCTGACTTTCAGCTTCGTTGGGTACAAAACCCAGGAAATCACGGTGGGCTCGCAAACGGAAATTAACATTGAACTCAACGAAGATGCGACGATCCTCAATGAGGTGGTGGCGGTGGGGTACGGAACCATCAAAAAAGTCAATCTAACCGGCGCGGTTGATCAACTGGATGGAAAGCAAATCCAGAACATGTCGGTTCCGAATGTATCAAGAGCACTACAGGGCCAGATTCCGGGTCTGAATATTACCTTTAATAGCGGTCGGCCCAACTCAAACCCTTCCTATAATATTAGGGGGGTGACTTCCATCGGGGCCGGGGGATCGGCTTTGATATTGATTGATGGCGCAGAGGGCGATCCCAGCACGCTGAATCCACAAGATATACAAAGCGTTTCCGTTTTAAAAGACGCTGCTTCTGCCGCTATCTATGGGTCGCGGGGGGCCTTCGGGGTCATCCTGATCACCACCAAAAACCCGGGCACCAAGTCCCAGCTACGATACTCCGCCACTTTTTCAGCCCAATCCAGAACGGCGAAACGTGACGTACTGCAAAACAGTTATTTATGGTCTAAAATGTATATGGAGAGCTTCACGGAGCTCTACGGTGGAACCCGCAACCCGACCACAGTCGGGGATGTCGGAATCAATTTTACCCAGGAATACCTCAATGAATTAAAATACCGTTCGGAGAACCCTAATCACGGGCGTCCTGATGTGGGAATTGACCCGGCTACCGGTTCGTATATGTATTACGGTAACACCGACTGGGCGAAGCTGATCTACAAAGACAATATTCCATCGATGGAGCATTCCCTGACGGCTTCGGGCGGGAACGAAAAAGCCTCGTATTACGTGTCAGGCCGGTATTTTAGCCAAGATGGCCTTTATAACATCCGATCGGACAAGTTTAGAACCTACGATCTTCGCATGAAGGGGTCGGTTAAACCCTTAAACTGGCTCGATATAAGCACCAACTTTCAATACTCCGGGAATACGTATACCGATCCTTTCGGAGGAGATGGCGTCTTCAGTAATATGTATATCAGAAGTGGGGCAACTCCCATGGGCGTGCCGTATAACCCCGACGGTAGCTACACCTTGATTGGCTCCAAAACGGTGGGTTTACTGGAAGGCTACAGCGAAGCCAAGTCGCAGCAGGGGCAGATACTGGCCAATGCGGCTTTCGATGCGTCAATCATCAAAAACAAACTAAAGCTGCAGGGTAACTTCACGTTCAGAAACCGCATCATCGATGCCAATCAAAAGCAGATTCCCGTTCCCTACAGCAACGTTCCGGGCGTTATCGTCAGCGTCGGTAATTCGACATTGAGCAATAATAAAAACACCCTGAACTATTTCAACTACAACCTCTATGGAAACTACACCCAGCAATTTGGCCATCATGACCTGAAAATCCTGGGCGGAACGAACATAGAAATCAGTAAAACCCGCTACCTGAACGTAAACCGGTCCAACCTCATTATTCCCGAGCTTGATGCCTTCAACCTGGCTACCGGAGACGCATTTGCAATTGCAGGAGGAGGCAGCGACTGGGCCAACCTGGGCATTTTTTCGCGCGTCAATTATACGTACAAGGACAAATACCTGGTCGAAATCAACAGCCGGTACGATGGCTCGTCTAAATTTCCGACCAACCAGCAATTCGGCTTTTTCCCGTCCTTCTCCTTAGGATGGAGAATGACCGAGGAGAACTTCCTTTCCGGCACCAGACAATGGCTGGACAATCTTAAACCACGCGTTTCCTACGGTTCTCTGGGGAACAGCCAGATAAACCCTTACATGTTTTTACCCCAGATTACGGGGAGCCGGACGACAAAAATATTGGAGGGAGCCCGACCGGTGGCAACCAGAAACCCGGCTGTAATGGCGGATAATTTTACCTGGGAAACTTCCACCACGCTCGATCTTGGGCTGGATATGGATCTGCTGCAAAACCGCCTGGGCGTTGTGTTTGATTGGTACAAAAGAACTACCTCAAACATGATTACGGCCGGTCCTTTGCTACCCGATGTATTCGGAGCAGCCATTCCGCAAGGAAACTATGCCGACCTCGAAACAAAAGGGTTTGAACTATCCGTAACGTGGCGCGATAAGATTGGTGCCGCCAAACCCTTTAACTACAGTGTTCAGTTTACGCTCGCGGATGATATTTCGCAAATCACGAAATTTAATAATCCCAAAGGCACGCTGGTCATTGACCCTGACATGAGGACCGCCGGCTACTATCAGGGAATGAAAATCGGCGATATCTGGGGATTAACGACGCTTGGGTTGTTTGCGAGTCAGGAAGATATCAACAGCCATGCTAACCAGAGTTTTATCCTTCCTAATATTGGCGGTATGCCCGCCAGACCGGGTGACGTTAAATTCAAAGACCTGAATGGCGATGGTAAAATTGACTGGGGTGATCGAACCATCAGCAATCCCGGCGACCTTTCAATCATCGGAAATATGGCGAGCCGCTACAAGTTCGGCACCCGGTTAAGTGGCGAATATGGCAACTTTTCACTCTCGGCTTTCTTTCAGGGGGTAGGCAAGCGGGATTGGTACCCTACGCATCACCAAAATCCGTTTTGGGGCCCCTACGGATACTGGGCTGCCGAAATCCCGACTCACTTTTTAGAAAATTCCTATACTATCGACAATCCGGATCCGAACGCCTACTGGCCAAGATGGAAAGGCAATATGGCCTACGGAAACAGGCAGCTTCAGCCGCAGACCCGGTACCTGCAAAACACGGCCTACATTCGGCTTAAAGAGATCACGTTGTCTTACTCGCCCAGAGCGTTTGCGAAGAAAATCGGGCTGAGTGATCTGCGGGTCAACTTCACCGGTCTCAACCTCTGGACTTATTCTCCGGTATTCAAAATCACAAGAGACATCGACCCCGAACAGATGGACGGTGGCATAGGGACGTATTACCCGATGCTCAAATCGTATAACCTGGGGATCAATGTAACTTTTTAACTGACATAAGACGGTTTGATTTCTTCAAAATTCGGAAGACAATGAGAAAGTATACCCTATCGATTTTAGCGGCTCTGGCACTGCTGGCCAGCTCCTGCAAAGACCTCCTGAACGTAAGTCCGCTCGATGCCCTTACCCCCGAACAGGCCTTTAAGACCGAGCAGAATCTTAAAATGTACATCAACTCGCTGTATGAGTTACCCGGAACGTTCCCTCCCGCAGCTCATATTTTTGGGATACCCGCGCCTTCCGGTATTGGCGAGTTCCAATATGTGACCGATGCCCGGAGCGACCTGACAGCGAACGGCCAGTTCGTCGAAAAATATTATTCACCGAACGCTTTTACCCCGTTTGACGAAGTATTCTGGTACTGGGACGAACTTCGGAGAATCAATTATTTTTTAGAGAACTATAAAAATTCGGACGCGCCGGCCAGCGTTCAGAACCATTATGCCGGCATTGCCCGTTGGTTCAGGGCCAAATTTTATTTCGACAAAGTCAAGCGTTTCGGGGATGTCCCCTGGTACAGTGGGCCTTTAGGTTCGTTGGATAATGGCCTTTACAAAGCGAGAGATCCGCGTACGATGGTTATGGACTCGGTTTTGGCCGATCTGGACTTTGCAATCAAAAATATCTCTGATAAAAAGGACAATAGCGCAACGATTGTCACCAAATGGGTGGCTTTGGGATTAAAGTCCAGGATATGTCTGTTCGAAGGGACATTCCGAAAATACCACGACGAGTTGAAGTTGCCCGACGCCAATAAATGGCTTCAGCACGCAGCGGATGCCGCACAGGAAGTCATGGCCAGCGGCCAATACAATGTTTATTCAACGGCGCAATTGACAAAAGACTACCAGGCACTGTTTATCAGCGAGAATGCCGTCAGTGCCGAAGTCATGCTGGCCAATGCACACGATGAGAACCTGCAGGTCTGGAACGGCAGTACCAACCATTATTCGGACATAGGCGGACGATACATGACCTCGCTCAATAAACGATTTGTCAACACGTATTTGAAGCTGGACGGCAGTCGGTTTACAGATACTCCCGGCTATGATACGATCTTTTTCAGCCGGGAGGTGAAGAACCGGGATTTACGGCTTTCCCAAACCATACGTACCCCCTCCTACGTTCGCACCAACGGGAGCAATCCGCCCCCTTACGGCAGCGTATCCTCTACCTTATATCATCCCATCAAATACTCCAATCCGGACCCATTCTTTGACGGGGTAGACCGCAACACGAACGACATCCCGCTCATGCGGTACAGCGAGATCCTGCTGAACTATGCCGAGGCCAGGGCAGAACTCGGAACCTTCACGGAGGCCGACTGGAATGCCACCATTGCCTTGCTCAGAAAAAGGGCTGGGATCAGCAATACGCGTATGCCCAGCACGCTCGACCCGTACATGAAGGCAAATTTCTATCCGGACGTTACCTCGATTCCCATTATGGAGATCCGACGGGACCGGGCAATCGAACTGATCCTGGAACGATTCAGATGGGACGATCTGATGCGTTGGAAAGCCGCTCGTAACCTGGAAAAAGAAACCGACGGGATTTACGTTCCCGCCATGAATGTTCTGTACGACCTGAATGATGATAAAAAGCCCGACATCTCGTTCGTTAAAGCAGCGCCCGCCACTCCTCTTCCCGGTGTGTTCTATATGGTAATTGACGGCAAATCCCTTAAACTTTCAGAAGGAGAAAAAGGAAGAATTATCGTCAAGCCAACACTGGCAAAGGAATTTCCGGACTATAAGTATCTGGCGCCAATACCACCTGTTCAAATTCAACTCAACCCTAAACTAACCCAAAACCCGGGGTGGCCTAATCCGTAGGCTGCCCCTAAAAGGGCTTCTTAATTCCTCAACCCTTAATCCTCTAAAATGTATCCGTTGATGAAAAAAATACCGTTCACCACTGCCATCTGTTGCTTTTTGTTTTTAAGCGCATTTTTACCACTCAGCGCTCAAAAAGTAGCCCCAAAAAACAATGTCATTGATGTTGGATCGAGACTGGAACTCTTTATCGACGATTTCCTGATCGAAAAACTGGCTGGACAGGCCACCCGTAAACTCCATCAGCCCATCCCCAAAGAAATTGCTATCGTGCATGACGAACTCTGGGAGGGAAGTGGTAGCGGCTACCATAGTGTCTTTAAGGATGGCGATACCTACAAGATGTACTACAAGGCCTGGCAACATGAGGCAAGTTCGGACAAAAGCACGTATCATCCGCTGTATTGCGCCTATGCAGAAAGCAAGGACGGTATTCACTGGACCAAACCCAATCTGGGGCTTCATGAGTTTAACGGGTCAAAAAACAATAATATCGTTTTTACATCGGGTCCTCTGCAGGGCTTCAGTCTGGATGCCGGGCACCCGGCGGTTTTCAAGGACGAGAATCCAAACGTCAGCCCGGACGCCCGTTACAAAGCGGTACTGATTTCAGGCAAAACAAAGCGGGGTCTGGTCGCTTTCAAGTCGCCGGATGGCATCAACTGGACCTTGATTTCAGACCAGCCCATCATTACAAACGGCGCTTTTGACTCGCAAAATTTAGCATTCTGGGATCCGGTACGAAAAGAGTACCGGGCCTACTGGCGCTATTTCTCGCAAGCGACGGGTGATAAAGACCGGTATAAAGGAACACGGGAAATAAGAACCGCAACCTCTTCCAACTTCATCGATTGGAAGGATGAGCATAATGTGGTCTATGTAGATTCCCCTCAGGAAGAGCTGTATACCAACCAGATCAAAGCCTATCACCGGGCTCCGCATATCTTCATTGGTTTTCCCGCGCGGTATGTGGAGCGCGGCTGGTCGGAATCGATGCGGAAATTACCGGAACTGGAAGAGCGGGAAAAGCGGGCGGCCCAACACATCCGCTACGGTACCGCTCTGACGGAAACCCTTATCATGTCCAGCCGGGACGGCGTTACCTTCAACCGCTGGAATGAAGCCTTCATGCGACCGGGAATGGAAAGTAACGGAACCTGGACCTACGGCGACCAATACATGGCATGGCATGTAGTCGAAACCAAATCGGACCGCGCGGGTGCCCCCAATGAGTTGTCGCTCTACTCTACGGAAAACTATTGGAAAGGCCAGGCAAGCCACCTCAGAAGGTATACGCTTCGACTCGACGGTTTTGCCTCGGTTAATGCGCCCAGAGCCGGAGGAGAGTTGATTACGAAAACGTTGACGTTCAAAGGGAACGAGCTGATTCTTAACTTTTCATCGGCGGCAGCGGGCGATATTAAAGTCGAAATTCTCGATGAGAAGGGCAAACCCATTCCGGGTTACAGTCTGGACGAAAGTTCCGAAACATTTGGCGATGCGGTCAACCGCGCTGTTCACTGGAAAAAAAATGGTACGGACGTATCGGCTCTGCAGGGAAAGAAAGTGAAGCTGAGATTTGTAATGAAGGATGCCGATCTGTACTCTTTCAAGTTTCAATAACAGAACGGTTTCAGCTTGTTTGACTCTCCGGCACCTTTAGGCATTAGCGATGAACAAAATAATCCGCACTATTCCGACCCTTTATTTTTTACTGATCAGCTCATTTTTGCCCGTATTCGGCCAAAAAAATCCTCCCAAAAAAGCACCAATCGAGTTGGGCTCGCGCCTGGAACTGTTTGTTGATACGTATCTGATCGATAAGATCAGCGGAGAGGCCGAACTGCGGATGCACCATCCTATACCCCGGGAGCGCGTCATGACCTATGACGCGCCCTGGGAAGGCAGTGGCAGCGGGTATCACTCGGTGTTCAAAGACGGGGATACGTATCGGATGTACTACAAAGCCTGGCAACATAATGCCAGCGCCGACACTTCCCTTTCCCACCCGTTGTATTGTGCCTATGCGGAAAGTAATGACGGCATTACCTGGCACAAGCCCAAACTGGGAATCCACAATTTCAAAGGGTCAAAAGAAAACAATATTGTTTTGGTCAGCGGTTTAACGGGAGGATTAAAGATTGACGCAGGCCATCCGGCGGTTTTCAAAGATGACAATCCGCAGGCTGGCCCGGATGCGAAATACAAAGCGGTCGTCGCGCTGGAGAATCCTGATTACGGTTTAGCCGTCTTTAAATCCCCCGACGGTGTGCACTGGACGCTGCATGAGAAAGGGCTGATGCTCAAAAATGGCCATTTCGATTCGCAAAACACGGCTTTTTGGGATGTCAACGCGAAACAGTATAGGGCCTACTGGCGGCAATATTCGAAAAGCGGAGTGCGGGGAATCCGCACGGCCACGTCGCCCAACCTGTTCGACTGGAGTGAACGTCAGGATCTTACGTATGAAGACTCTCCCGACGAGCACCTGTACACCAACCAGATCAAGCCTTACCACCGTGCTCCCCATATCTTCATTGGTCTGCCGATGCGCTATGTGGATCGGGGCTGGTCGGAATCGATGAGAGCGCTGCCCGAACTGGAAGAAAGGGAAAAACGCGCCGGGAAAACGGTTAAGGGCGGAGTCGCGGATTTGACGTCCAGGTACGGGACCGTACTTACCGAGACCTTACTGATGTCGAGCCGCGATGGGGTGACGTTCAAGCGCTGGAACGAGGCATTTCTAAAACCGGGTATCGAGCGAAACGGAAGCTGGACCTACGGGGATAATTGCACGGCCTGGCATGTGGTCGAAACCAAATCAGACTTGCCCGGGGCTCCCAATGAATTATCCCTTTACACCGTCGAAAACTATTGGAAAGGCCGGGCCAGTTCGCTACGACGGTACACCTTACGACTGGATGGATTTGTGTCGCTGAAGGCCAGTTATAAGGGGGGAGAAATCGTAACCAAACCCTTCACGTTTTCCGGAGACCATCTGTGGCTGAATTTCTCCACTTCTGCGGCTGGCAGCGTCTTGGCGGAAATTCAGGATGAAACCGGCAAAGCAATTCCCGGTTTCTCCCTCAGCGAATCCGAAAGTCTTTTCGGCGATTCGATCGCCAAAAAAGTACGTTGGAAAAACCGCAGTAGCCTTGCCGGACTGCGGGGTAAGGTTGTCCGATTGAAGTTCGTCTTAAAGGATACCGATCTCTACTCCCTGCAATTTTCGGACGATGCGCCAACCGGTTCGAGATAACGGACCATCAGTAGGAAAACAGAATGAGCCAGCATACGGATACAATCGTAAAAATGGTACTCGACAGTGGTCGTGACGGCCCCCATATCCTTCTTTTGTCGGGCGTACACGGTGACGAATATGAGCCGATGATCGTCAATCATCGGCTGTATCAACAGTTGAAAGGGCAGATAGTAAGGGGAAGAATTACGTTCGTTCCGAATGGAAACGAAACGGCTTATCAGAGTGCGAGCCGCTACGGAACCGATGGGCTGGACTTGGCCAGAATCTGCCCGGGCAATAGAACCGGCACCTGTTCTGAGCAATCGGCTTACCTGGTCAGCGAACTGATCAAAACCGCCGATTACCTGATCGATATGCATACGGGGGGTGTCCTGTATGACATCTTTCCGCTGGCGGGCTATGGATTACACACCAATCCGGACGTATTGAACCAACAGCGACGAATGGCTTTATCGTATGGTCTGCCACTGGTCTGGGGAACCGATCCCCGCCCGGACGGCCGTACGCTTTCGGTAGCCCGGGATGCCGGCATTCCAGCCATTTATCTGGAGTATGGGGGAGGAACGGGCTTTCGCTCCTATGTGGTCGACGCTTATGTAGCCGGCACGTTGAACCTGCTTCGCCAGCTGGGCATGATCGCGGGAGAATGGATCAAACCGGCGCCGGAAAAAGTCTTCTGGATCGAAGATGCCCGTCAGGACAGCGGTTTTTTACAAGGCAAGATGCCTTCGCCTGCCGATGGAATTTATCTGGCCGACGCCCGCGTGGGGCAACAGATCGAAAAGGGAGCTAAATGGGGCCGTCTGGCGAATCCCGTTACCGGAACAACAACGGACCTTTTTGCCGATGAAAGCGGGCTGGTATTTCTGATGCGCAATACGGTGAAAGTCGGAGAAGGCGACGCGCTTGGGGGCATTTTACCCATCACCCAGCCTGGTAAGGTTACGATTGACGAGGAGGGAAACGCAACCAAAGAACCGGAGGTAGATTTCACCTCAGTATTTCGCTAAACGAACACGTACGTTGAAAAAAACTGTCATTATCACCGGAGCAACCGGCGGAATTGGACGAGCCACAGCACATTGCTTCGGAGTGAACGGCTATGCGGTCGTACTGGCCGATATCGCTGACGAAAAGCTTTCTGAACTGGAAGCCGAATTACTAGCGAACGGGATGGACGCCAGTAGCCTGGCCGTGGATTTGGAAATAGAAAGTTCCTGGAACAATCTCGTGCGTTTCGCTCTGCAAAAATACGGTCGTGTTGACGCGTTGATCAATAATGCCGCGTGGCGCGTGACGGGTTCGCTCCGAACTACCTCGCTGGAGCTTTGGGAAAAGACGCTTAAAATCTGTCTTACCGCCCCCGTTTTTCTGGCCAAGGCGGTGGCAGCGGCCATGGAAGAACAGAAAAGCGGAGGGGTAATTGTTAATATTTCGAGCGTGATGGCCGAACGCCCTTCGGGTCTGGCCCCCGCCTATATTGCCGCAAAAGGAGCTTTGAATAGTCTGACCAAAGAACTGGCCATCACGTACGGACGAACCGGCATTCGCGTGGTCGGCGTTGCGCCGGGCGCTATCGACACCAGCCTCAGCAGCGATTATGTGGATTCCCGGGGCGAGAACATCAGCCAGCAACTCGTCGACCAAATGACGGATAACATACCCTTAGGAAGAAGCGGACAAGCCGGGGAAATTGCCCGGACGATTGTCTGGCTCTGTTCCGCTGATGCCTCCTACCTGACGGGCACCACCATTACGGTTGATGGCGGTTTTCAACCCAATTTCAATTCGTATTCGATCAAAAAATCACAATACCCCAACGAGTTTTGAGCATACATTCGTCCCCGCAGAAAGAGCCTGTCGAGTCAGCCTTTTCTCAGAAACTGAGTTTGGGCGAGGGCAATACCCCACTGGTTCGCTCAAGGTCCATCGGCCCGTCGTTAGGCATTCCTAACCTGTTTTTCAAGCTGGAAAACCTGAACCCCAGTGGCTCTTATAAAGACCGTTTCGCTTCCCGGATCATTAACGACATGAAGGAGAACGGGCTTAAAACCTGCATCGCAACCTCAAGCGGAAATACGGGTGCGGCACTGGCCGCGTACAGTGCGGCTGCCGGTTTGCAGTGTATCATTCTGGTGGTCGACGGAGCTCCACGGGCCAAATTAAAGCAGATGCAGGTATACGGGGCTGAACTGGTCATGATCCACGATTTTGGCAAATCCGAGCAGGTCACCAGGCAAGTGGCCGAATCCCTGCGCACCCTCACCGAACGGCGGGGTCTTCCGCTCCCGATCAGTGCCTACAAATATTGCCCAACCGGCATGGCTGGCGTTGAGTCGATCGCCCACGAAATTGTGAACACGCTGGAAGAGAAGATAGACGTATTCGTTCCCGCTGGTGGCGGTGGCCTTACGCTGGCTGTCGCCAGGGGCATGCTGGCCCGGAGCAAAAAAGGCAAAGTACACTGCGTGCAGCCGCAGGGGAACGATACCATGGCCACTTCGCTTCGAACGGGCACGGCCGCTCGCGCAGTTTCGCGGTCTACGACTGCCATTAGCGGTCTTCAGGTAGCCAATATTTTCGACGGCAACGAAGTGATCGACGCCTGTCAACAACTCGGTGGCACGGGCTATGTCGTTGAAGACGAAGCCGTGTTTAAGTGGCATCGGGAACTGGCTATGAAAGAAGGGATTTTTTCAGAACCGGCCGGAGCCGTGGCCCTCGCGGGTCTGGCGCAGGCGATGCGCCAAGGGGAAATAAATCCGGAACGCAATTACGTCTGTTTGATTACCGGCAGCGGTTTTAAAGACCTTTCCACGGTTGATGCCCGGTTTGGGCTGCCCGACGTGAATCCGGTTTCTACTGACGAAGCGATGGAAAAACTTCGGTTCATGCTTGCATAAACTAATTTATAACCTAGAGTAAAGCAAATCAAATGAGTATTCAAAAATTCAAAGGCGTATGGCCCGCACTCTTTACGCCGGTCGACGCCAGGGGAAAGCTTAACGTTCCGGAACTGGAAAAACTCGTCGAGCTAATGATAAATCAAGGAATGGATGGGTTGTACCTGCTGGGTTCTACCGGACAGGGCTTTCTGTTCAGCGAAGAGGAAAGAAAGGAGGTTACCGCCCGGACGCTTCAATGCTCAAACGGAAGAATTCCTGTGATGGTCCAGGTGGGGGCGATGAATACCGAAGAATCCATCCGGCTGGCCAGACATGCCGCCGAGCAGGGAGCCGACGGTATATCCTCCGTCGGGCCGATCTATTATGGTGGCGGCAACAGCGCGATGGCCATTACGCACTACACCCGAATCGCCGAAGCCACCGATCTTCCTTTTTTTCCGTACCAAATAGGCGGTGCCGCCAGTAACGACGTCATCCAAAAGCTTCTCCAGCTCCCCCAGGTAAAGGGCATGAAGCTCACGACTGACAAACTCCTGGAAATCGGTTCCATTGCCAACAAGGCTGGCGACCGGTGGCAACTGTTTAGCGGTGCCGATGAATTGCTTTGTCAGGCCGCCCTTTGCGGTACAGCGGGCGCAATCGGTACTTTCTATAACATGTTCGGGCCAACCTGTAGGAATATCCGCGCGGGCTTCCTGGAAGGAAAGGTTGCCGAAGCGCATCAGTTTATGCTCACCTTCCAGGGCTTTATTGAAACCATTCTGCCGTATATATGGACCTTTCTTGACCGGGGCATGGCCTTGAAATACGACATTCACATTGGTCCCCCAAAACCGCCTTTGCTGGCCCCTGAAATGCCGTGGAGCGATGATGAAATTATCCGGATGATGGAACAGATTGATACGTTCAACGTCGTAGCTGAAATAGACTAACCCAATAGAAATAGGAACATGGATCTTGATTTCATAAAAAATGAACTCTACACGGCGGTACTTTCCGATGTGCTTGATGCTCTGGGCTATCCCAACCAGGCGACAAGAATTCCATTTACCCCTTGTACCGGCATTGGCAAACTGGTCGGGCGGTGCAAAACCACGCTTTGGGCCGATATGTTCCACAAGGACGTTCATCCGTATGAGCTGGAATTGAAAGCGGTGGATTCCTGCCAACCTGGGGACGTCCTGATCGCTGCCGCCCAGGGAAGCAACCGCTCGGGAATATTTGGCGAACTCCTGGCTACTGCGTCGCGTAACCGGGGCTGTGCGGGGGTCATCGTACATGGCGCCGTCCGCGACATCGCTAAAATGGCGGCAATGCAATTCCCCGTGTTTGCCACCGCTAAAAACCCCTATGACAGTCAAAATCGACAACGCGTCATTGATCTGGACGTTCCGGTGGTGATCGATGGGGTGACATTCAACCCCGGGGATATTGTCATGGCCGATGAAGACGGGATCGTGGTCATTCCCCAACACGTCGAAAACGAGGTACTTGAATTAGCAAAACAGAAAGTAAGCGCCGAAAACCGCACAAGAGATGCCATCAAAAATGGCATGAAAGCGGAAGAAGCCTACCTAACATTTGGTGTATTATGAGCAAGAAACGAATTATTAAAGGAGATGGTATTCCTACCAGTCACTTACCTTTCTCACCCGGTGTTATTTCCGGGGGTCATCTGTACGTTTCCGGTCAGGCGTCTGTAGACGACAACGGAACCATCGTGGTTGATTCCTTTGAGGGGGAATGTCGACGTTCTTTCGACAACCTGAAACGCATCGTTGAAGCGGCCGGAGCTACGCTTGACGATGCCATTCAGGTCCGAAATTATGTGGGTAAGCCGGAATATCTGACAGAGTTCAATGCCATCTATCGCGACTATTTTAACGAGCCCTATCCCGCCAGAACGACAATTATCGGATGCCTCGGTGATGCGTTGAAGTTTGAAGTAGACGCCATTGTTTACATCGGTAACTAAAAGATCCACCGCAGGACTCATTCTGAAAACGCTTGCCTGACATGCCACGTACGAAAAAGCGAATTGCGCTGCTGGGAATTTACCATGAAACCAATACCTTCTCCAGGCAGCCAACCACACTGGAACACTTTAAATCGAGCTTTTGGCTGGAAAAAGACGCCATCACCAGCGAATACCGGGGGGCACACCACGAAATCAGCGGAATTATTGAGGTGTTCGAAGGGACTGGCGATTTCGAACTTGTGCCGGTATTCTACACGGCGGCCATTCCGGGTGGGCTGATCACGGCCGGGGCATTCCAGGCTATTTTGGACCGGTTATTTGAACTTTTGGATGAAACCGGCCCATTTGACGGGGTCGTGGTTGTTCCGCATGGAGCCGGTGTGGCCGAAAGCCACCCGGATATGGATGGCCACTGGTTACACCTGCTGAGGCAAAAAGTAGGGATCGATGTTCCCATTACCGGAACGCTTGACCCGCATGCCAACGTAAGCCCGCTGATGGTAAGCGTGACGAATGGCCTGTTTCCTTATCAGACAAACCCGCACATTGACCAGGCCCGGGCCGGTCGCGCAGCCGGCCGGATGATGATCGACATCCTGGCTAACCATAAAAAGTTCAGCCATCGACTGCTGCAACTGCCCCTGGCTATCAGCATCGAACAACAGCATACGTCGGAATCACCCTGCCTGGATCTTCTTCAGGCAGCGGATTCGATCCGGTCAGCTTCCCGGCTTTATTCCATCAGCCTTTTGCTGGGGTTTCCCTACGCCGACGTCAGGGAAATGGGCTCCGCTTTCATCCTGATCGCCGAATCCGATGCGGATGTCCATCAGGCTGAACGTCAGTTGCTGGCGTATGTGTCCGAGCATCTGTCGCATTTCAATGGCAAAAAGGTACACATTCAGGAACTGATCCCCGACTTCGCTGAAATGGAAAAACCGATCCTGCTGCTGGATATGGGTGACAACGTGGGCGGGGGCAGTACCGGAAGCAGTACGTACCTGCTGGAAGCGTTAGATGCCGCCGGTCTGTCAAAAACATTTATCTGCCTTTATGATCCTGCCGCCGTACAGACGTTACAGAAGTCTTCGGAAGTTCCTTTGAGTTTACGGGTCGGAGAAAACAGCTACCCTATCCGCCCCAAAAGTTACCGGATGATTGAGGGGAAATTTAAAGAGTTATCACCCCGGCATGGCGGTTTTGTAAACTATGACATGGGCGAATCGGCTATTGTCAAAACCGTGAATGGACAAACCGTCATGCTCACCAGTCTCCGGACGGTGCCTTTCAGCATGCAGCAACTTCTAGCCTATGACCTGCAACCCGAGACGTTTGATTTCATTGTGGCGAAAGGCGTTAATGCCCCGATCGCGGCTTACAGGGACGCCTGCAAACAGCTGGTGAAAGTCGATACCCCGGGTGACACGAGCGCTGACATGACCCGGTTTAAGTTCAACGCCAGAAGGACACCCCTGTTCCCTTTTGAAGAACCCACCAACGAAGCCTTTCGGGTCGTATGAACGTTTCGATTCATAAACTACTCGATCTGGACTTCTATTCCGAAGGCCCGGCCGTCGACGCAGCAGGCAATTTCTTTTTCACGACCCTGGCTGGCCGGCAAGTGATTCGGTGGCAGTCCGGACAGGGCAGTACGGTCTGGGCCAACTGCACGTGCCCGAACGGACAGGTTATCGCAAAAAATGGAGAACATTGGATTTGCGAAAGCACCCGGGGGCAGATCACCGCTTATCATGCTGACGGAAGCTTCAAAGGGGTGGTTGTCAGTCAGAAATGCGACGGAATCGCTTTTTCAACCCCCAACGACTTACTGTTGGATTCGAAAGGGAATCTGTTCTTTACCGATTCTGTCCGGTATGACGGGAAAGTGTTTTTCGTCGGTGCGGGGGGAGAAGAAAAGCTGATCGCGGATGGCATCGACTATGCCAACGGCCTGGCTCTGAATGCTGCGGAAGATAGGTTGTTCGTAGCGGAAAGCTATGGCAACCGGATTCTGGTTTTCGATCTGGCAAAACCGGGCCAGGCGGAACTCATCAAAGCCATTCCGCTTCCTGCTCACCAGTCCGGCGATCCCGGCAAAAATCTGCCCGACGGGCTTGCGGTTGATTCTGAAGGACGAATCTGGGTGGCCCATTACGGCATGCAGGCTATTCATATTCTGTCACCGGAGGGACTTGTGGTCGATACGTTCGATACCGGGCTGCCGCTAACGAGTAACCTCACTTTTGTAACCGAGGGCCCTGACAGGAAGGAATTACTGATCACCGGCGGCTACGGGGAACCTGGCCCGGGGGCGGTTCTCCTTGCTACCGTACAATGGAAGGGGTGATGGCCGATTTTTCACCTACCTCATCATGTGCGCTCCCTGGAAAACCGGGTTGGCGCTTTTATTACCCATTCTGATCAAAACACGAACGATGACCCACGCTGAACCCATCAACTGGTCTGCGCTTTCTCCGCTGCCCGACCAACTCGGTTTTGCCGGTATGTATGCTGGCGTATCAAACGGAGCCGTTGTGGCCATGGGTGGCGCAAATTTCCCCGACAAATACCCCTGGGAAGGTGGGCAGAAAAAATGGTATGACAGCATTTACGTTCTTCCTCCGGATGGAAACTGGATTCATCTGGACGAAAAATTAGCGGATGCCTCCGGCTATGGCGTTTCGGTGAGTTATCAGAATAAACTTATCGCAGTCGGCGGCTGCTCTGAGAAGGAGTTGCTGTCATCCGTAGGCTGCTATGAATGGAGTAATGGCCGTCTGAAAAAAGACCCCTTACCCAGCTTACCGCATCCCCTGGCTTATATGACGGGGGCGGTTCTGGGAAATGCGCTACTCATTTTAGGGGGAGCCCGGAATTTGGCAGGAGCCCCCACCAAAACCGCACTTTTACTCGATCTGCAAGCTGCGGAAAAAGGGTGGCAACCCCTTAAACCGTGGCCAGGTCCGGAGCGTACATTACCCGTCTGCGGTGTATGGAATGACCAGCTGTTTCTGATGGGCGGAACTACCAGTTGCGTCACTTCGGCGGGCCAAAAATACCAGCACACGCTGTTGGACAATTATTCACTCACCCTAACGAAGACCCGACGGGGTTGGAGCGCCAGTTGGAAAACGCTGGTCCCGATACCACGCGGAGTCTCCGCAGCGGGTACGCTGCCTTTAGTAAGCAACAGCCGATTCGTGATTTGGGGTGGAGTAGACGCCGTTACGGCCCAGTTCCGAACTCCCCAAAACCATCCCGGCCTCACCAGGAGTGTTCTGTTTTATTACCCGGACAGCGATTCGTGGGAATATTGGGGAGAACAGCATACCTACCCTTCGCGGGTCACATTACCGGTGATCCCCTATCAAAATGGCTGGCTCTATGTCAGCGGAGAAGTTAAACCGGGTATTCGGACGCCCTCCATCATTAAACTAAATTCCTGACCCGATTCTCATGCAGTACACCCCTTTTCACCAATACCAGGTTTCCAAATTAGCGTTGGGCACGATTCAGTTGGGCATGAACTATGGCATTGCCAATACTGGTGGCGCTCCAAGCGAAATGGAATCGTTTTCGTTACTGGACCTGGCCAGAACGGCCGGTATCAATACCTTTGACAGCGCCCGTACCTATGGAAAAGCAGAGCAAATTCTGGGGGCCTATTTCAATAAATTACCCGCTTGCGACGACCTGATCATTTCAAAGTTTAAGTACGACTGGAGCCCCCGACAATCGCTGGAAAAAGCCTGGGAGCTAACCGAAGCAAGTATCAAAGCGTCTTTAACGGATTTAAAGCGTACTCAGATCGGGCTTGTGCTCTACCACAAGGGAGCTGCTGAACCGATGGAAGAGGTCTTCCGGATTGTGCCCGTTTTAATCAACCGACTAAAGGAGAAAGGCTACATTCAACACGGTGGAATTTCGCTTTATTATTCAGCGGAGGCTCATTCGTTGATAGACGACCCGGTTTTCGAAGCCGTTCAACTCCCGCTTAATGTGTTCGATCAGGGGATTATTCAGGACGGCACCCTGGCCGATTTGAGCACCAAAGGAAAGCTCATTTTTGTCAGAAGTGTATTTCTACAGGGGTTGTTTTTTCGCAACCCATCGGAGCTTTCGGGTGTGTTAACGCAGGCCATTCCTTTTCTAACCCAGCTTGAGGGCCTTGCCCGGCGCTATGAGTTTTCGGTTTCCGAACTCGCTTTCGGTTTTATACGGGATCTTCCGGAAGTTCATAGTCTGGTGATAGGCGCGGAAAATCAAAAACAGATCCTGTCAAATCTTGAACTCCTACACGGGCCGACGCTGCCCGACTCCCTGAAAAACGAGCTCCGGGAGCTCTGCAAGGATGTACCGAAAGAAGTAATTACGCCTGGACTATGGAATCGGTAGTGTAAACCCGATGGACAGGCAAGATCTAAAAAGTTAAAAATGAACGAATTATTCGATTTATCAGGCAACATAATCATCGTCACAGGGGGAACCGGTTTTTTCGGCGCTCCGATTTCCAGAGCATTGGCCGAAGCAGGCGCTCATGTCGTAATTGCCTCCCGAAATGTAAAACGCTGTGAAGAATTCGCCGGGGAACTGGTCGGTAACGGCCTGGCCGCCAGTGGCTGGGAATTGGACCTCGCCAATGAAGATCAGATACACCAATTTGTGTCGGCCGTAATCGAACGTTTTGGGAAAATTGATGTCCTGGTAAACAATGCGGTTTCGAGGGAGGGTTTCAAAAATCTCGATCAAATGGAGGTTGCGGGCTGGGAGGCCGCCCAGAAGATCAACTCGACCGGGCTCATGCTGATCACGAAGGCAGTAGTGGCTCACATGAAAGCCCGTCAGCAGGGTAATATCATCAATATCGGCTCCATTCAAGGCACGGTAGGCCCCAATTTTCCGGTATACGGGAACACCGGAATGACCAGCCCTGTCAACTATACCTACGACAAATGGGGTATGGTAGGGTTTACCAAATGGCTCGCCAACTATTATGGTAAAGACAATATCCGGGCCAACTGCATCAGTCCCGGCGGGTATGGGCCGGGGGTGGAGCAAATGACTGGAAAAGAGGAGTTTATTGTCAATTATAAACGCCTGACCCCCCTGGGCCGATTCGCGGACGACAAGGATATTTGGGGCCCGATCGTTTTTCTGGCGTCAAACGCGTCATCCTATATTACCGGACACAATCTTCCCGTCGATGGCGGCTGGACTTCCTGGTAATCTATCAATCCCTCACCGGCTGGCTAACCCAAAAAGATAGCCCGATTCAGGCTGTCAAGCTTGAAAAAACCGCTTGGTGAGGACACCAGTACCAATTAGCTTTTCGACGTGTAAAACGAAAAACCAGGGTAGACATGGCAGCTGATACGCTTATCCAAAAACTCGAGCAAGGACAGGTGGTCTACGGCACTTGCCTCATTGCCAATTCACCGCTCTGGCTAAACGCCCTGTCCGGAGCGAAGCTTGATTTTATCTTTCTGGATACCGAACACATTCCCGCCGATCGGTCTTCGCTGGCACACACCTGTCAGCAGCTCAACGCGATGGGGATTACACCGGTGGTCCGCATTTCCCACCCCGATCCATTTCTGGCCGTCCAGGCCCTGGATGCAGGTGCGAAAGCGATTGTGGCCCCCTACATCGAAACCGCCGAACAACTGAGAATGTTGGCCGGAGCGGTCAAATACCGCCCTCTGAAAGGAAAAAAGCTTGAGGCTATCCTATCGGGAAGCGAACCGCTATCGGCCCAGCTGGATGCCTACCTGCGGTCGTATAATCATGGCACTATGCTGATCGCCAATATCGAAAGTACGCCCGCCATAGCGAATCTCGATGCGCTGCTGGCAACGCCCGGACTCGATGGCGTCTTCATCGGACCTCATGACCTTTCCGTCAGTTTAGGACTACCCGAGCAATACGATCATCCCGACTTCGAAGCGGCTGTCAGAACCATTATCCGTAAAACGAGAGCGGTTGGAAAGCATGTCGGTGCCCAGTTCTGGCAAGACCCTTCCGTCCAAATCAAATGGGCGAAGGAGGGGCTTAATATGGTGATCCACAGCAATGATCTGACGTTTTTCAAACAAAAATTAGAGGCCGATATGGCCCGAATCCGCACCGGTATCGATCAACTTCCCTGATTATTGCTAACCCCTTAACCTCCCCAAATGATTTTTTTAAATAATGCGGTACGGACAACTTCCAAATCTTATGCCTGGCTTGTGGTAGGATTACTCAGCATCGTCGGCTGTCTCAATTACCTCGACAGGATGATGATCACGACAATGCGTTTTACCATTGTCGAATCTATTCCGATGACAGACGCCCAGTTTGGCCTGCTCTCCTCGCTATTCCTCTGGATTTACGGTTTTTTAAGCCCGCTGGGCGGTTTTCTGGCCGATCGATTCAAAAGAACCTGGGTGATTATCGGGAGCCTTCTGGTCTGGTCGGCCGTGACCTGGGCAACTTCGTACGTGACGACCTACGAAGGATTATTGGTAACCCGTGCACTCATGGGCATTAGTGAAGCCTGTTATATTCCGGCTGGACTGGCTATGATTATGGATTATCATCCGGGGGCAAGTCGCTCCCTGGCGAATAGTATCCATTTGGCCGGCATCATGATTGGAAGCAGTTTGGGCTTTGTAGGCGGGTGGCTCGCCGAAAGCTATAGCTGGAATTTTGCTTTCAACACCTTTGGGGTAATCGGGGTGGTATATGCCTTTGTCCTTTGGGGAATTCTAAGGGAAGCGCCCAAACAGGATCTCCGTGTCGCCACGGAAGCCCAACCTTCCGAACCCAACGTCTCTTTTTCTGAAGCCGTTCGTTACTTGTTGAAAAATAAGGAATATTTCAAAGCACTGACGATCTGGGGGATCGCCGGTATTGTCGTTTGGCTGGTTGGGGGCTGGCTTCCTACCTACTTTAAAGAACAGTTTAGCCTTTCGCAAAGTATGGCCGGGCTTTATTCCACGGGATACCTTTACACAGCTTCCCTCATTGGCGTGATTACCGGCGGTTTTCTGGCCGACCGATGGGGCAAACGAGATTCCAAAAGGCGGATTTACGTCCCGATACTCGGCTATCTGATTGCCAGCCCGGCGATTTTCTTTGCAAGCAGCAGTTCGATCTTGTATCCCGCTTTGGCCGGATTTATCCTGTTTGCTTTTTTCAGGGTGTTTCTCGATGCGAACATGATGCCCATTCTGACGCTTATCATCGATAAGAAATACCTGGCGACCGGTTATGGAATTCTGAATTTTATCTCCTGTCTCATTGGGGGGCTTAGTCTCTACGCAGGGGGTGTCATTCGCGACATGAACATCGATATTAGCATTCTTTTCAAGATTTCTTCAGGAATTATGATTATGGCTCTGTTTTTGTTGTGGCGCTTGAAACCGACAACGGAAAGCCGTGAAGAAAGGCTTGGCTGAAACCAAGCCTGGTCTTTTGTTTAAGCGGGATCGGTTGCTGGGCGGTATTGTTGAATTGTCGGCCGTACTGATCTTTTAACCCCTATTCCCGTGGAGCGTTCCGTTTAAAATTCTTTCTCCCCGAATTCGCTCGCCGGCAGTTTCGGGGTCTTGCTACGTTGGCGGAGCGAATAACTCACCGTCAGCAGTACCACATCCCGCTCCTGGATATAGTTGGTAGTCGTGTAAAAATCTCTGCCCCGGGTGGTAATCCGTTGCTCATTGCTCGGCAACCAGCCCAGACCGATCTGCTGCCATTGCACCATAACCGAGAGCCGGTTTTGAGCAAAACTTTTCTTGACGGAGAGATTAGGCACAAAAAAGCGGGAGTCCTCCCCCTGTGCGGTAATTCGTTGGGAGAGGTAATTTAAATTAGCCTGAAAGACCCAGCTTGGCCAGGGTTGCAGACTGGTATTGGCGTTGATGGAATACGTCCAGGCCTGGTTGCGGAACACCACGGATTGCTGAAACAACTGCCCATTGATCGTGGATCGATACACGGTTCCTCCCACGTACAGTTTCCAGCTTTTTGTGATGGTCAGGTTCGAGCTTAGTTCCAGCCCCAGCCGTTGAGCCCGGCCCGCATTGGTATAGATCCGATTCAGGATCGTATCGGCATACACGTTATTGACCCGGTTGACGATGTTCTGAACATTTTGGTGATAGAGCGTGGCCTGCCAGGTAGTACCGCCACGTGTTCGCGTGGCACTCAGCTCGCTCAGATCGACAAACTCGGGCCGCAAAGCCGGGTCGCCTTGTTCGAGCGTTTCCGAGTGTTCGCGTTCCGGCAGAGGATTGAGCGCCAGATTGCTCGTCCGTTGCACACGGCGACTGTAGCTCAACCGAAATTGCCAGGCATCCTGAGGCCGGTAAACCAGGTTCAGGGAGGGAAACAAGTTGTTTAACGTCAACGGATAGCGTCGTCCCTGGGGGAGGATATCAACCTCTCGACGGGCCGATTCGAACCGTAGGCCTGCCGTGTATTCCCAGGTATTGGCCTTACGGCTAAACTGACTATATAGACTGTGGATCTGATTATTAATCAGGGCCTGACCGGTAAAGTCAGCAACGACCAGTCGCGGAGCGCCCCGGCCATCCTGATTGATGTACCGATAGTCGCCCTGATCGTCTTGCAGGCGGTATTGATAACCGGCTTCAAGTCGACCACCGGCCAGAGGCCAGGAAGCATCGACCATCGCCCGCAGGTTAGCAATCGGTCGATCCGTGGTGGTGAAGGTGTATTGCAGGGTGTCTCGGCTATCGGTTAGTCCCACATTCAGGTTACGGGTAAAACCGTCCAGATAATCGTACTCATAAAGCACGCCCGTGCTCAGGGTCGCTTTGTTGGCGAAGGTATGCGTATGATCCAGGTTGGCCGTAAAGAACTGCCCCCGCTTGCGGACCAGGTTGGCGTTGAAGTAATCAATCTGACCGATCAGGGACCCGGTTTGCCGGTCGGTCGTCCGGTTATTGTACACCAGATCCGCAATCCGGTATTCCGTGCGACGCCCGTAGTACAGGCCAGCCGACCAGATGTTGGCTTTGTCGGGCGTAAAGCTTACCGCCAGCCGGTTGGTCAAGGTATAGCGGTCGAAGCTGCGTTCGCCGACGCTGGGAAAACGGGTCATACGGTCCCCCCGGATCGTATAGACGTCGCCTTCCCGCCGACCGGCCAGGTCGCTGCGCAGGTAGGCCGTGCTGAAGTTCCAGTCCCAGCGGGCGGTGCGGTATCCGAGCGAAGCGTCCGCACTGTAGCGAATCGGAGAACGGGCGTTGTCAAAATCATATAGACTGGGCAGGCCCCCCTGGGCATTGACCAGCACCGACCAACCCAGATCGGCCCCGGATTTGGTGGTAATGGCGATGATGCCAGCCTTGCCGTCGGGGTCGTAGCGGGCCGAGGGCGTGGTAATGACGTCAATCGACTCGACCGTATTGGCGGGCAGTTGGCTCAGTAAAGTACCCAGATTAGCCTGAACGGGCTTGCCGTTCAACAGCACCAGAAAACCGTTCGCACCGCGCTGGGTTACCTCTCCTTCGGCGTTGACGCTGATGCCGGGCAGGTTACGCAGCAGATCGTTCGCGGTTCCCCCGACCGCCGAACCGAACTGGGCTGCCCGGTAGGTCTGCCGGTCGGCTTTAACCGCCATGTCGGCTCGTTGCCCCGTGACGATCACTTCGTTTAATTCGTTTAACAGGTTCTTCGTGGGCTCCAGCAGCAGTGTTCCCAGGTCCAGCATCTGGCCCCGGCGCAGGGTGACCGTTGCGGTATACGGTTTATAGCCGATAAAAAATGTTTTGAGCTGGTAGGATCCCGCCGGTACCTGCGTAAGGCGAAAGACGCCCAGCGAATCCGTCATACTACCCGTGACGGCGAGGGAATCCGCCGGGCGGTAGAGCGCCACACTGGCAAAAGGAATGGGTTGGGTCGTTGATTCGTCGACCAGAAATCCCCGGAGTTCTGTTTGGGCAAAAGCAGTCTGAAAAAGCCAGGAGAGTAAGAGCAAAAAAACGAGTCGAAGCGTCATTAGAAAGGGTTAGCCACACAAGTGGGTAGGCCGCAAAAGTATTTTATCCGATTCAGACCGTTATGGTCGGATTTTATCTATTTTGGTACTTTTGAAACAAGACAGGCTATACAATCATTTTTATACAGTTATGACCAAAGCAGAAACCACCGGCTTCGGATTAAAGAATAAGCTGGAAAGCGAGCAGGTATTTAAACTGTCCCGTTTCAAGGAAGTCATCAAACGAACCCAGCCCCACAAGCACGATGGTTATTTTGAATTGATTATCCTGCTGGAAGGCGCGGGATTTCACTGGGTCGATACCAAGTTGCTACCAATTTCACCGCCCCTGGCCTTTTTTCTGTCGCCCGGGCAAGTGCACTGCTGGCAGCTCACGGCCATTCCCAAAGGGTTTGTGATCATGTTTCGGGCCGATTTTGTTGATCCCAGACACAGTACGGAACTCTATCTGCTCGTGCAACAACTTGAACAGAAACGGGAGATTCTCATTCCCGATCCCGCCACTGTCTCCGATCAGCTACTGGCGCTGGAAAAAGCGTATCAAAATGGTTCCCAGAATCAACTGGTCGTTCTGCGGGCCTTGCTGCAGCTACTGTTGGCCCGTCTACTGGAGTTTAATGATCAGGAGGTAAGCGTCCCCAAAACCGGAGACCTGATTTTTCGGCGGTTTATGGAGCTCCTTCGACAACCAGGTCCGCTGGAACACCGGGTATTTCACTATGCGAGCCTACTGGGCGTCACGCCCCAGCATTTAAACACGATTTGTCGGCGGGTTCACGGGAAATCCGCCAGTGACCTCATCAGCGAGCACCTTATCCTGGAAGGCAAGCGATTTCTCTTGCATACGGATCGGAACGTGACGGAAGTAGCCGAGCGGCTTGGTTTCACTGACCCATCCCATTTTGTAAAATTTTTCAAAAGACGAGTTGGACAGACACCGGCCACCTTCCGAAAGCTCATAAGGCTTTGAAAAGTCATGACGCATAACCCCGGTTCATCGGCTTCTGTAGTGTGGATCACGCCGTTCTTTACTGATAAGCAGGTGAATGATGGCACGGGCAGCTCCGTCAGGCTTACCCAGTGACAAGCTTTGCGTTGACTTCTGTGATGGCTCGAAACCCTACACTGGACTTGCAATAGTTTACTGGAGGAAGATTAAGCAGCCATTGCCTTTCGTTGAAATAGGTTTCATATTGACGAGGAGTTAAATAACCTAGAACCGAATGCTTTCTTCTTCGGTTATACCACCCCTCGATGTACTCAAATACAGCCACCTTGGCTTGTTGTCGAGTTTCAAATCGAGTGTGATAAATTAACTCCGTTTTGAGCGTCTTGAAAAAGCTCTAAGCCACTGCATTATCCCAGCAATTCCCCTGGCGGCCGCCGGGCGGCCCCGTCATACTTTGCATTACCGGTAGGCCCTTCAATTGGTTTTTAAACTCAGGGCAGGCGTACTGGATACCCCGGTCTGAGTGAAAAAGCAGTTGCCCATGTATCGGCCTATTTTTCAGCGCCATTTGCCAGGCGGGTACACTTGTTTGGCTGGCCTTTAGCGTATCCGACAGGGACCATCCCACTACTTTTCGGTCGGCCAAATCTAGGATAACGGTTAAGTACAGCCATCCTTCATCAGTCCGGATGTAAGTGATGTCCGAAACCCATTTCTGGCCTAACCGCTTAGCGGAAAAGTCTCGGTTCAATAAATTATCAGCCACGGCATAACTATGCTTTGAATCGGTAGTTTGAACGCGATACTTTTTGGAAATGATGCTCTTAATTTTGGCTTTATTCATTAGGCGTGCGACTCGATTACGGGAAGCCTGAACACCCCGGTCTTTCAATTTATCAGCAATTCTTGGGCTGCCATACCGACATTCACTGGTTTTGTAAATTTGCCGAATATGACTCAAGAGCTCGGTTGCTTTTTTGTGTCTGACACTAACCGGATGTTTAAGCCAGTAATAGTACCCACTTGTACTAACATTCAACACTTTACACATCCGCGCGGCGGTCCGATTCTCAACGGGAAACTGGTGAGCATGCAGTTTTATAAACTGAAAGGTTTCCCACGGTCCGCCGCGCGGTCGCCCTTGGAGAAGATGCTGACGACCTTTTTTAAAATATCACGTTCCAGCAAGGCTTCTTTCAACTCTTTCTGAAGCTGTCGAATTTGCTTTTGTTCCTCCGTTAGTCTAGTAGGTACTTTACCCGCTATCTCCGGTTGAACCTTTTGTTGGCGCCATTTAGTAATTCGGCTTGGGTCAATTCCCAATTCCTTGGCAGCTTCTTTAACCGATCCCTTAGCAAAGGATAATTCCACAGCCATTTCTTTGAAAGCGGGGTCAAATACGCGTCGTTTCATAATAGTCAAATTTAAGTAAATCCTTAAATCTGCCTAAAAACACCCTCCAGTCAAAGGTAGCAAGTCCAGCCTCGCTAATACCCATTTTGCGACATACTTCGGCTACGGCCACTCCGGTCTCCGATTGCTTGAGAGCAAAGACGATGGCTCGGGCCACCCCGTTTGTCTTAGCCCCTTATTAGTTGGACAGATTTTCCAAAATGGTTGTGTCGTATTGCATGGCTTCCTCCCATTTCTGTTGTGGAGTAACAAAGCCAATTGATCGATGCAATCGCTTGCAATTGTAATGAGCAAAAAAACGGTGTAAGGTTTCTTTCGCGTCGTAATAGCTACCAAATTCGTGACGCTCTACAACCTCTCTTTCCAATATGCTGTGGAAGGCTTCAATGTAGGAGTTCTCCTCTGGAGTTGCTACATGAGTGAATTCTTGTTTGGCTTCCGCAGTTTTTAGGAAATTGCGTACGGAATGGGCTACAAATTGACTTCCATTATCATTACGTATAATAACTCCTTTCAATTCATGAGTTGAATTTACGCGCCGGAGTAGATTTATCAGATCAATCTGGCGGATACTTCCTTGAAAGAGCCAGTCAACTATTTTTCGGCTGTAAACATCAATGACCGTTAGCAAATAGTAGTTGCGTCGTTCACCATGCACCGCCGGGCGGCCCCGCCAAATGTATTTGATGTCCCAACACAAATATTCTAACGGTTTAGTGGCTTCTATTCGCCGGAATTGAACAAATTCTCGCTTACTGGTTGGCCGGATTACTTGTCCTAGTAGCAAGTTATAGTCTCGCATCAGCCGGTACACCGCCGGGCGGCCCCGTTTCTTCTTGTTGATTAGATACTGCTTTTTTAGCTCGTGAGTCACATACTCGTAACCAAAGGCGTTGAACTCGGTGTCAAGTAGCTGCCGAATATGTGCAACCACCTCTTCATTGGACACCCAAGTGCCGTCCCGTCTCATAGTCATCTGGCTGGGTTTAACGCCAGGCTTACCGCTTTGAGGTTGGTAATACGAAACGCTACGAGGCAAATCCAACCACTGACAAATCGGTCCGCCGAAGCGGCTGAGAGCGATTGATCTGCTGTTCAAACTGGTTCATAATTGTCAGCTTTTCCGAGGTCCGATAGGAGTTTTTTTTAGCAGTTCACGCTTGACGGCTCGGGCCGCCCCGTTCAAGTTCCAAAGCTTGCCTGGCAACGATCCGTTTGAGCCGGTCGTTCTCTTCCTCTAATGCTCGGAGTTGGGATTCACCCGTGGATACGAATCTTTCAGTCCTTCTTTTCCTTTCGTCAGGTATTTCTGTCGCCACTTCCTCAACAGGGAAGGAGAAAGCGGGGCGGCCCGTGCCGTTATACTTCCGACAGATTTCGGAATGCCCGTCTCGAAGCGATTCCTGAACGATGGAATACCGGTCTTCTGGGGTGAACGTTCGCCGTGATTTACTCATGATTTCCTAAATTAATGGACTAAACTGTTTTTACAATTTTGTCCAACCATTTAGGGGGCTAAGACACGTTGCGCTTCGGTGAATTTCGTTTTCTTCATAGTAATTGTCTGGTTGATTAAGATACTACAATTGCCCGATTTTCTCTACTTTACACTGGAACACTTTTCCGGGGGACGTCACTATAACACCCAATCTGGATAAAATTTAAGGGAAAAGTTAATTTTACGAATTAGCGCTTGAATCTTTTCGGCTGGCATTTCTAATAAATCCGAGATCGCGTTGATTTCTGGGCTAATTGACTCAGATTGAGCGAGCTGGTTTACGCGTTGCACTGCCTTATCCAGTTCAGTAAAAAATAATCGGATGTCGGCGTTTTTTTTAAATGTGTCTAATTTATCGTTCTTGATGAAACATTCATAATTGAGTTGAACTAGCGATTCATCCGAATACAGAAACCGATTGACATTAAATATGAGACAAAATGTATTCGGATGATCCTCCTCATATTGTTGTTTTATTTTGGAGACAAAAGGCTCCCAGCCTACATACACAGTATAGTTATTCCTGGTAATCTTTTCATTAAAGGTTTTGACGACCTGTTTTAGGATGAAAGCTGATGGTATCGTTAGCATAGTGAATGCATCGCCAAGCACATTAAGATATTGAGCGACGTTACTAGTACTCCCTCTATTCGCTCCGGAAATCGTTTTCATAATATTAGACATAATAAAAACATTGTCCTCTATTTTGTCACTCTTTATCTCGACACGCTGATTTCCCTGAAGTTTGTATTTGGCAATAACTTCATTGATAATATATTCCGAAATACTGTCTTTTTGGTAGTAGAAAATACTGTTCTTCACAAAATGAGCCCACTGTGTTCTTTCGGAGCGATGGTGATGTAGAAAGTCAGTTTTAGCCTTTTTGCGTTTATCTTCAAGATCTTGTCCTGGCTCAACTACCCACCCCTGCTCCCAAGGATTGTTCGCGAACACAATTGCGTATAAACCGCCTTTGATTGTATCACAAACAGTAGCTATAGGAATAGCCCCCTGCGTTGATCTGGCGATAGTTGGAATAAAGACTAAGTCGAATAGCATTGAATTAATACCAAGTTGTAAGTCCTTATGTGTAATTAACTCAAAGGCCGTTTCTGGATCGTTCTCCTTGAAGAGTTCTTTACCTGTCACAGATACTATTGTATCCTTCTCATCAGACTCTAGATCAATAAAATTCAATCGCCGACTGCTCTCTTTTGAGTGACTAACCTCATGAGAGTAGGCAAGTTTGATTGGAATAGTAGGCTTATTTAAAAGCATACTTACGAGGGGTATAGACCACACGGTTGGACTAAACCCGATTTTAAGTCCTATGTCTCCACTTTTTAGTTCGTCAACGGAAGTATCCAGGACTGAACCAATTTGTTTTAAAATGTCATCACTGACAGAATCAGCTTTACCTTTTTCGATTTGGTTTAAATAGGGTAAGCTTACTTGTGCCTTAAGCGCTAATACCGTTTGCGACAAACCTTGCGCCTTCCTCAAAATCCGGATTTTCTCCCCGACGTTCATATTTACACTCTAAAATATTTTCTATCTTAATCAGATAAAAAAAAATTAAAATATTTTAACTGACGTTAGTTTTATTAAAAAACGTTATTCTAATTTACAGACAATTAATAATTTATTTTCAGTTCAATTAAAAAAATTAAACTAAAAATAAAAAAAGTACCAAACTTTACACTTAACGATGTCTTCTTCACGGATTCTGGTTTTGGAAAATTTGCTCATAAGAATCTAAGAAGGAGAGAAGCAATATTATGGCTCCATTTCGTCATGTAAAATTTTCGCAACACACTCGAAACATCTGCTTGATTGGGAGGACTGGTAGCGGGAAGTCAAGCACAGGAAATGCCTTGCTTGGTTACAATTTTTTCATTTCAGGGGCCGAGAACGGTCTGACATCAGTGTCAGATTGGATTGATTATGAAGATGGGTATACGTTGACTGATACCCCTGGCTTATTGGACGAGATTGATTACGAAAGCGCAGTCATCAGGTATTTACGGAAGAGCCGAATCATCGTCTATGTAACCAGTGGCCAACTGTATCAGCCTGAGCTCGACTTCTTGGCCAAAATACACAATCAGTATTTGAAAGACCAAGTCTTTTTGTTGTTTGTAAATAGGCAGGATGAAAAACGGAATATACTGAATAGCAAGCAGATCAAAACTGAACGGGAAGCCATCATTAATCAGCTTGCACCATGGATTCCTGCCTCCCGAATAGCTTTTGGCAGTTCTGCACCTGTAAAATTCGGAAAGATGCAACGTCCCGAGATTGATGAACTTAAATCACTTATTCACCAATTCATGTAGCCCAAATGGAGTATAATCAGATGAAAGATGAAATGGCTCTTCTACAGGAAGAATTGCAGAAGGGCCTAAATGACATGCTGGCGAACGTTGGCAACAAATTGAGTACCACAGAAAAAGCGTCCATTCAGCAGGAAGTAGATGAAATTATTGAGTTGATCGAACGCCTAAAAACAGGTTTAATATGGATTGCGCTATTCGGGCGGACTTCAGTGGGTAAATCCGCCCTCGCTAACTCGATAATCGGGGAAGATATACACCAGGTAGGTGTTGAACACGACCTAACCGATAAGGCGACTCCTTACCGCAAAGAGCCGTGGATGATTGTCGATGTGCCAGGAATTCTGGGTAAAAAGGTCAATGCGGAAACTGCACTGGAAGAAGCGAGGAAGGCACACGGCCACATATTTGTGGTAGAAGAAGAGCCGTTCGACTTAGAAATCGAACTCTTTGACTTGGTCAGCAGTCACATGCCAGACGCTCCTCGGGTTGTTTTCGTCAATAAGTTTGATCGATTGCAGCACATGACTAAGCACGACCGGGAAACGGTCATTCGGCGCGTTAAGGAAAAAATGCGAAAATACGTCAAGCGCGACGAGGATATCGTCTTTGGTAGTGCTCAACTAAAGGACTATGAAAAAGACGAAATGGTGCGCCAGAAACTTCCGCAACTCGAAGAGCGGCTGTATGCTGATGCGGGCACCTTAGGCCAGATTATCAACGTTTATGACCCCGCTAAACGCGCTGCCAACCTCTCACATAGTATTAACAATAAAATAGTAGAAGTCCGTAGAAAGGTTGCCAGACGAGTTATTCAAGCCTTCGCTATTGGTGCTGTTGGTGGCGGGATTATTCCCTTCGATAGCCTATTAGTTGCACCAGCTTTGTATGCCAGTTTGACGTATGCCTTAGTAAAGATCATGGGAGGAAAAGAGCCTGTCAATTTTGACAAAGGAAAGATGTCGCTCGATATTATAAAGGTATGTGCAAGTGTGCTCGGGGCAGAATTTGTTGCTGTAGCGGCACTTGAAACCATTACCTCAGCACTTGGTCCAATAGGCTGGATGATCGACTGGGCTGCGCTGTCTTTTTACAAGTACAAGCGAACCTTAATTTTTGGGGAGGCAACGCTACTTTATATCGCAAACGGCTTCACTTTCGGGAACGATGCCAGAGCTGCAATCGAAAAAGCAAAGGAAGAAGCCTCTAAGCATTACGCCAGTTTCAGCAAACGTAAATAGTCATAAGTAAAGCGAACTGTTCCAAATTGCCTCTCTGGGACAGTTCGCTTCTCCAAACTCTTAACCACACATGATAGTTAACCCCGCCACCATTGGTATTTTGGCTCAAGCTGGTTCCGCTGTACTCAGTACCCAGAATTTACTCCTACAGACTCAGATACGGAAAGCATCCATGGATGCTGCTATTGCCGGAGCTCAACTTAACCATGATAACCAGGTTAAAATGTTCAAGCTTCAGCAGGAATACCAGAATCAAGCACGCTGGCAGGACGCCAACCAACGTGCCCTGCATCAGCGCCAACACCAGGAAAACGAATATGCATTAAGGGCGCACCAAAGCCGATTGGAACGGGCCAACGAATCATACTATACGCCCGGGAGTTGGATACAGACTCATCTGCCCAACAAGCCAGCTCCATTTATCATAATCAGTACAAATACTCGACAAGAGTTTAATCCATTCCAAAAAGAGGCTCCCCGTATTGCGCCATTGGGTAGCGTGGCTCGTCGGTTGCGACACTACAATTTTCAATACGAGCATGACCTTCTTTCGATTATCACAACATTAGAACCTTTCGCCAGTGAATCCGATGTCTTAACATTTTACTACCGGGAATTAAACTGCCCATGTATTATTCTCTATGCCGAATTCTCCGGGTCTGCCCTGTTAATAAACGCCTTATACGCCGGTATGCTGGAAGGCCAGACCCAGTTGGATGAAACTACATCCTCAATCGACTTCAGTCCGCGAATTACTACCCTCTGGGAGATTTCATACAACAGAATTGCAGCGATAAAGGCAGATTATATAAAAACGTCTAATAACTTCGGTTGGCTCGATGTGATCGAGATCTATACTGAGACCTTCGTTGGTCTTAACGCTCAAACTTTGTTAGATGAGTACTTTCAGAACGTTCCTGCAAATATTTATCAATCTCAAACCTCCAAGTATCTGAAAGACAAGGAAAATGAATTAAAGCAGATTGGACTTTGGAACAACTTTGAGAAGATTATTACTGAGCGACAAACCCGTATCAAGCAGCAACAAGCTATTTTGCTCAATAAACTGAAAGAAAGCCAAATACTTTCAGATAAAAATGCCCGATATATGGGAAACTTCAGTCCTCTTCGGTCAAAAACAGTCGTTGAGGTAGTTGGCAATAAATGGTCGTTTCGGGGTGTGGATAATACTTTGCAAACGCCATACTTGGTCTTTAGAAATAGTGGGCACCCGCCTGTATTCACATCCGGCACTTTACTGACTAAAAACAAGGATGGATTGTACGGATTTCTAAATACGGAAGGTTACCTAATCATTCCGTTTAATTATGAAGATGCTGATTATATGTCGGAAAATCAGGCTGCTGTTTGTAAAGATGGTAAGTGGGGATTGGTAGGTTTAAATGCCAGTTTAACTGTTACTCTTAAGTATGACGATCTATACTCACCAAGAGGAGGATTTGCAAGCTTCAAACGCAATGGAAAATGGGGGTTGCTTGCTATTGACGGCACAGAAGTGATTGCACCAGAATTTGAAATAGTCCGGGTAGCGGAATACGACCGAGTCATAGTTAAAAATAAAAAATGGGGATTAATCAGCGTTGAGGGTGAAATTTTATTAAACACTGAGTTTGATGATATTTTAAACTTGAATCATAATTTCTGTTTGCTCTCCAAGGAAACAAACTCTTACGTTTATCATCTCCCAAATAAGCTTCTGATTGAGCTTCGGGATGATCGCCTAAAAAACTGGGAATTTACCCCGCTCGCGACTACTGAGATAAACAAATTTCAAGGGTCTCCTTGGCAAGCCTACTCATTCTATGAGTTGTCAGATTCATTCTATCTGCTCTCGATTAATCGAGCCAATCTTGTTGGTGAAAAATCGCAAACCAATCAGTCGTATCTGCTGAAAAAAGAATCGAATACTTTTCATCTCTCCAAATCAGCCGATGTTGAAATCTCAGAATCACCTGATATTCCACTGCCGAATTCGATGCCAATTCCGGCAATGAGTAGCACAGGAAAAGGGTTTCTGTCTCCCTCGCTAGCTCCTCTAATCCCTTGCATGTACCAGGCGATAATGCCTTTCAGTCAGGGACTTGCTGCTGTCAAACATGGAGATTATTGGGGGTTCGTTGATTTAGCTAATACATTCATCGTACCAGCAATCTACGAACAGGTGAAATCTTTTTCTGATGGTCTTGCTGCTGTACGGGTCGATGGCAAATGGGGTTTTATTGATCTTGAAGGCAATACAATCATCGATTGCGTTTTTCAGGAGGTTGTTTCGTTCCACGCGAATCGTGCTTTCGCCCGCTATACTAATCGAGATAGTTGGGCTATCTTGGATAACATGGGCAGTATCTTGGTCGAAGCCAAAGTATGAGAATCAATAACCGTCACCTGTTAAACAACACTACTGTAAAAGGAAAGAATAATGGACAAAACCGTTATCGCGAACTGGATTCGTTCGCACGAAGTAGTAGAAAGTCAAGCGTATACGGATCTTGATGGTCATTCGACTGTCGGTATTGGCTTTGATCTGGATGAGGCCGGAGCGCGGGAACGGCTCGAAGGGGTGGGGACCAACTTTGAGAGTGTGCTGGACGGGAAGGAGTCACTGACAGAGACCCAGATCGAAGAATTATTCAACCAGGATATCGACCATTCTATTGTTACTGCTCGCTCTATTTTCCCCGATTTGGATGCTTACCCGGCAAACAAGCAGGTTGCCATTATTGACATGGTGTTTGACCTTGGAGAAAGAGACTTTAAAAAGTTAGATACGGTAATTGATGCTATCAAACAGCAACACTGGACTGACGCTTCTACTAAGATGCAGAAGTCGGTTCTTTTTAACCAACTTAGTCACCGGGCGACGGAAGAAATCAGTCTGATGCGAGATGAATACAATGAGTCATCCTGCAGCCGTAGTGGGAGTTACAACGAATACACTGACACTTACTATTCACCTGGTGTGGTACCCTACCACGTAGATTCACCGCTTAACAGTCTGGAAACTGCTATAACGACGATCCATTTGATGCACTTAATGGATATGCAACATGAACATCCTGAGTCTCAAACGACGGACCACCATGCACCAACTATTCCGTCTCCAGATGCCCTTGTTGATCATACAGAAACACCGCCAGTGGGGATCATTCCAGAGTACAATATTTCACCCTACATCGATTATTCTCTGCATCTGACTGCAAATGATATCTACTTAGTAACAGATCAGCCTGGTGACCCAGGATATCCCTCTCCTTCTGATTATACGCCGACCGACTTAACCCCGGGCGCGTATGTGGATTACACCGAGGCATATCCCGCAGACGGCAACCCGCTGGAAACTACTACACAGAATACGGACTTACCCCCGCTTCCCGTTGCGGATGATATTTACCTGAATAACGATTGCCTAAATGTACAAAGTGGCTGGCGTACCGCTGCCGATTGGCATGAGTTCATGACTCGAAATGGCTTTGAAACTAGCCCACCCTTCAACGACAGCCCCGGACTGGAGGTCTACACGGATCAGGCTCTTCCTCATAGCAGTCATTTGGATGGGGGGCACGATTTTACCTCGATAGATTAAGACCTGCTTTCCTATTTCTTATCGGCTAAAAACAAAACTCAATGACGGATCTAGAAAAATTGATTATCGAGAAACAGCAGCAATGTCGGCACGAACAGGTGATCGATGCAGGTGAAATTCACCTGTTTAAACTGCTCCCGGCACTGCGCGAACTCAAGGACTATAACATATATATATTGGGGTCAAGAATTCAGGAGTGCTTGGTTTGCCGGAAGCTGTTGTTGCAGGAGGCTGACAAGAAGCGTCTGAAAGAACTGACCAATATGAGCAAGTCGCTCATGCGGTTATATAATCCATCGGACAAAATCACCATTTCGATTGGAGAACTGACTAAGTCTATCGTGTTTCTGAACATGAATGAGCCTAAAGCCAGCGACTCGGCCGAGGTGTCATCCTTCAAGCCCGTCGAACCGCGATTTGGCCTATCTGATGTTATTCTGAATGAAGCCACTACGAGGAGTATTGAGGAGGCTAAAATCAAAATGGTCCATAATAAAACCCTGTACGAAACTTGGGGATTTAGCAAAATTAAGCCTTACGGGAAAGCTACTATCCTAAATTTTTTCGGCCCCCCCGGAACTGGTAAAACACGCACGGCCGAAGCTTTGGCCGCTAATCTGGGAAAACCATTTATGGACATCAACTTGGCTGACCTGGAAAGCAAATTCATGTCCCAGACAAGTAAGAACATCAACGAAGCATTCCGAATCGCTACGAAGGAGAACGCCCTCATTTTTTTCGATGAGGCCGATACGGTACTGGGGAAACGATTAAGTACAGTTACTCAGGGAATCGATGCAGAAATTAATATGTCGCGCTCAACGATGCTAAAGGAGCTTGAGCGATTCGAGGGTGTTTGCGTCTTCGCTACCAATTTTGAGAGCAATATTGACCGTGCTTTCGTGCGACGCATTGCGTACCACATACCATTTTCATTCCCTGATATGACCACTCTGCGTCGGCTCTGGGAGTACATTCTTCTGGTCACGATTCCTCTTAATGAACCAAGAACGGAAGTGATCGACCGCTTAGTAAGTGAAAGCGAAGGTCTCTCGGGATCTGATCTTGCTACCAGTGTAGAACTTGCCTTTCCAAAATCGGTCATCCTTAATAGAGAAAAGCCCGTTCTCCATCTACAGCATCTGGTGGAGGCTGTAGATTTTATCAAGCAAAGTAATCGGACTGTTGGAGTTGGCAATTCTAAAACGACCGAAACTGTGGTGAACAGCTCAAAAGCAGCCGCAATCCGTAAAGTGTACGGCGGAAATAAGAACCACAAGAACTAGTAAGACATCATTATATAATTATAACTTTTTAATCTGAAAACAATGGGATTTTGGAGTAATGCTTGGGAGAGTATCAAGTCAACAGTCAGTAAGGCCTACAGAGCCTTTGCTGATGCCGTTTCAACTGTAGGCAGCAAGGTTGTGAAAGCGACCAAGGCTGTCGCTGACTATGTCGGAGATAAGGTTGGTAAAGCCATTGAGAAAGTGGGAGAGTTTTTTGGCTGGGCCAGGAACAAATTTGAAGAGGGTTACAACCGGACCAGATCCGAGGTTGACCAAGAAACTGCTGCTGAAATTGCCGAGTTGAGAGAACGAGATAGAATTAACCGTATCAATAAACAAAAAGAAGAACAGGTTAAAGCAATCTTCCGGGATACAATTCAGAAACTAATTGGAATTCAATATGAAAATCAGGGCGAAAACTCCCTCGAAATTTTCCAGAATTACACTCGTCACTATGTCTCAGCCAAGTTTCTGCAAGACTTGGTCAGTCAGCGAGAGGAAATCCGATCCCCAGACGAAATCGACCTTGTCTTTTTAGAACTGATTCAAAAATTCCTGACCAATTCGATCTCCGACCCGGATTTGTTAGATCTTGATAAGCAGATTCAACAACAATACGATGGAAAAGACCTACTCATCATCGGCACCGAGGCCTTGGCAGGCATCTGGCAGCATCAGGGTAAGGCACTCCTCAAGGAATTGAAAGGTCTAAACAAACAATTAGAAAGTGCCAAAATCGAGCTAACTACCAAGGCTGACCGTATCGAACGGCTGGAAAAAACTGAACCCGAGGCTATTACTGACGAGGAACGTAATGAAGTGGAAGCTCTCCGCAAATCTATCGAAACTTTGAAAATAGACATTAGCGACCGTAAGGCCAAGGAAGCATCCACTACCGAGATGAAGAATATACTGAATGGTATTCACTTTGTTTTTCAGCATGAAAACGATCCTCATATCTCTACTTCCATGCGGGAAGAAGCGATTTGGGTGGGGAGTATGTTCGTTGAATGGCAGGATAGCAACATACCACCTGCGGAACACGAGCGGTCTAAAATGCGCCAGTTTGGTCTGGCCGCAGAGTCTTTAATGCGGGATATGGGGGCAAGTGGCACAATCAATGTTGGATAACCTTTGAAGCAAAATCTCATATGGAACAGAAACTTAGTTATACGGACATCTTCTTTCCAAACACCTTAGTAGAGTGGGGTTTGCTGATATTGCTATTACTTCTCTTTGGGATTGGTTGGTATTGTTACTACCATTCAGAAACTCGTTGGCAGGCTCAATTGAAAAAACTCCAAGATGATGAACTAACTGACGCTGTTGCCGACGGTTCGATCAAGGATTTAATCACTACTTCATGGCAGGATTCATTTCTACAGTCGCTGCCAGGGATCTTTCTGATTGTGGGACTACTGGGAACCTTCATTAGCTTAGGAACCTCATTAGGGGAGTTATCTTTTGCAATCAAGAATTCAACTACTGAGCAGTCCCAACTTCAGCCCTCTAAACCCACTACTTCTCTTGAACCCACCTCGCAAAATGAAATATCTCAAGATAGCTATTTAGATTCTCCTCAGAAAAAGGACGCAGAAGGTATTGCCAAAGATTTAAATAAAGTACTGGAGGCTCTGGGTACAAAATTCAAAACCAGCATTTGGGGAATTATTTTAAATTTATTTTTCAGGTTGGTTTTTCTGTATTCTTTGGAAAATATCTTGAGTCGGCTCATGCGGGAGAATCTCTCTGTTCTTTCGCACCATTGGCGGTCGAAGGAAAAGTCGAACTCTGAAACCGAAAAGAAATGGCATGACGAAGTGGTGTTGAAAAATGACGAAATTATTAATGTTTTGAATCGACTGGCAACTGCGACAGATCAGGGGAATCAGGGCTACATTGAAGCAGCAAAATATCAAGCGGAACTCATTAAGGAAAGCATGTATCGCCAGACTGATCTTTTCAGTCGTCATTTTGAGCAATTGGCTTCACAAAATGACAAAATTATTTTAGGGTTGGATGAGCTGGAAAAAGGAGTGAGCAAGGGAAATCAAATCAACACCATTTTTCACGAGTACCAGTCGCGTTTTCAGGAAAATTTCCGGAATGAGGCTATTGCTCACAGAGAAAAATCTTTACATATACAAGATGAATCCAAAAAGTATCTATTATCTGTTTCAGAAACATTGGTTCCCTTTGGTCAGAGTGTAAAAGATCTTGGGCCTATCGTCGTGAACATGAAGGAGTTGGTAGATGATGTATCGAAGACGCTGACTACCGCGACGAACGACTTTGGTGGAGTCGCAAAGAGCCTTAATGAATCGGTTTTCACTTTCAAAACAGAGATTGAGAAGGCCTTGAAAGAGTCTTCAGCTATAATGACTGAAAATGCCGGTAAGATGGGAAGCAGTATAGACCGCTTTAATGAGCAGATAAGTACATCATTTGCTGCCTTTTCAGAATCGGTGAACGGAACCCTTAAGTTAATTAGTGATGCTTTGGCAACGTCGACCGGGGAGATGAAGGACACCATTGCCGGTAGCATCGAAGATACTAAATCTGTTATTGAAAAACTGGATAGGCACCTCGGCGGGATTGACCAAGTGCTAAGTGGGACGAAAGCGACATTGGGAGCTATCAACGAAAAATTCAGCGAAATAAACGAGGTCATCGAGCGAGTCGCCGATAGTGCTAAACAAGTTGCCGGCGATTCGTCCCGAGCTAATATTGAGCTAACTGGCGTTTTTAAAGAGAACGGCATATTGAACAACCAGTTGAAAGCTTTGGTCGACAGTCAGGAAAAACTGAATTGGTTAGTTGCAGCATTCCCACAACAACGTCTAACTGAAATTGGGCAGGAGCTGAGTCATATTAAGGACACTGTTGAACGCCTAACGACCAGTAGCGCAGCAATCACGAATGCCTTCAAAGAGAATGGCGCGCTAAGCGGACAATTGCAATCACTGCTTGATAGTCACGAAAAACTGAACAGGTTGGTCGCAGCATTCTCACCCCAGCACCTGGCTGAAATTGGGCAGGAATTGGGGCAGATCAAGAATACCGTAGAACGGTTGACGAACAGCACTTCGACACTATATAATGAATTGCCCTCGTCGCTTGATGGCCGCGGATTTCTGGGCACTAAACTGAGTAGCCTAATTGATAATCAGCAGGATATATATATAAAGATAGTAGATGCCATTCAGGCAAATGCTGACAGAGTCGTCTACAACAGTAAAGAAAAAACCAATGGTGAGCAGAAACATAATAGTGAGTACTGAACGGATTCCGAACTACCCACAAGTTGATCTGTTCCAAGTCCAAACTTACTCTCGTTTAAGCAGATGAAAGAAAAGGAGTCTGAGTGGGTGTCCATCGGCGATGCTATGGCCTCGATTATTGCCATTTTGATCTTCTTTGTGATTGCCGTTTTGTTCAATTCCGTGAATCAGAGGAGCCAAGGGCAAAAAACAATAGATTCCCTGATAAACAAGTCACAAATTATGGACGAATCGATGATGCAGGCCAAACTTAGACGGCAGGAAACAGTCAAGGTGTTAGCTCAATTTTATAACGATGTGACTCAAGGCACGATGCTGGACAAAGCTATTGAATTGGATACTGTACACCTACTTATTAAATTCAAAGACGGTGCTTTCGCCCCATCAAGTCCCTGCTTCAATACGTTAATGCAGCAACGACTAAAACCAGCGAGGGATTATTTCCGTGCATTATTAGAAAAAAAGCTCATTTCTATTTTGGTAATAGAAGGTTATACCGACTCAAAGCCCTTTCATGGTGAAAGGTATGAGGGGTGCGAGGGAATGAAAAACCAGTATTACTACACAGATAACATTGGTTTGTCAGCTTCCCGGGCGTTGGAAGGCAAACGAACACTGACGAAAGACTGGGGTTCAGATCTTTCTGAACGTGTGGCAGTATCAGGTTATGGATTGACGAAGTTCGATCACACTTTATCGGAAGACGAAAATCGACGGGTTATTTTCAAGGTAGAGTTAAATTAGTAGCTGAGTTCGTGCATGGTTAAAGAGTCCAAGCTTGCACAAACGATTGCAAATTGTTTCCCAAAAACCACTTAAGACACATAACATGGATAGGAATATTGTATCAGGATGGGTTAGTCACCACGAAGGAACAAGGGAACATGTATATCAAGACACTAATGGCCATCCTACTATTGGAATCGGATTCAACTTGGATGCTGCTGGGGCAAAGGAGCAAATCGAAAACTTAGGATTAAACTACAGTGATGTAAAGGCTGGTAACCAAGATCTAACTCAAGATCAAATTAATCATTTATTCAACCAAGCTTTGGACCAATCGATTACTGATGCAAGACAAATATTTCCAGCGTTTGATAGCTATCCCTCAGCTCAGCAGACGGTTATTGTTGATATGATTTATAACTTGGGTGAGGCAAAATTTCTTGAATTTGAAAATACCATAAATGCTATTAGGCAAGAAGATTGGGAAGGGGCCGCAAGGGAAATGCAAGATTCAAGATGGTTTGATCAAGTGGGTGATCGGGGGGAACACAATGTGGATTTAATGCGAGGAGAGCTTACCCCTGAAACCATTATTGGCCCACAATCTAGTCTTGAGCAGGCAACTACTCAGTATGCTGATCTGACGGGCAATGGTTTCCAACCTGCGGATCTGACTCCGGCTGATCTGACAGGTAACGGTTTCCAACCTGCGGATCTGACTCCGGCTGATCTGACAGGTAACGGTTTCCAACCTGCGGATCTGACTCCGGCTGATCTGACAGGTAACGGTTTCCAACCTGCGGATCTGACTCCGGCTGAACCCCAGTATGCTGATCTGACGGGCAATGGTTTCCAACCTGCGGATCTAACTCCGGCTGAACCCCAGTATGCTGATCTGACGGGCAATGGTTTCCAACCTGCGGATCTGACTCCGGCTGATCTGACAGGTAACGGTTTCCAACCTGCGGATCTGACTCCGGCTGAACCCCAGTATGCTGATCTGACGGGCAATGGTTTCCAACCTGCGGATCTGACTCCGGCTGAACCCCAGTATGCTGATCTGACGGGCAATGGTTTCCAACCTGCGGATCTGACTCCGGCTGAACCCCAGTATGCTGATCTGACGGGCAATGGTTTCCAACCTGCGGATCTAACTCCGGCTGAACCCCAGTATGCTGATCTGACGGGCAATGGTTTCCAACCTGCGGATCTGACTCCGG
>NZ_JBHSMA010000007.1:0-192541 GCF_042655385.1 Larkinella bovis
CATTTTCCTGCTGTTTGAGGATTTTGACAATTTGAGATTCGGTGAATCGCGTCTTTTTCATAGGAATCAGTTTAAAATTAGCATTTTTCTCTAATTCTAAACTGTCCGAATTTTAGGGACACTTACAAATGGTTACGGCGTAGGGGAGAAGAATATAGAAATATAAGTATAGATAAATACTATTTATATGCACAAGCGATTATAAGACAATTGAATGGCTTCTTGCAAAGAATTTTTGGAATAAATTTCTTTGTTTAGCCCTATAAAAATACGGTTACCTTGTATTATGTGAATAAGGGGAGCTAGTTGGTAACTTAGAGAGGCCAGTTATAATGAAATAGTTGATCGAATAAACCGACAAAGGTTTGGCGGAAATGTAAGGGGTAACCAGTAAGGGAAAGATGAGGAATAGGCAAAAACGTCCGAAGCAATTGCTTCGGACGGGACCGATTGGGAGTGCTCGCTGAACTGTGTCAGCAGGATTTTACTCGAAGCGGTGGAATTGAATACGCTCCTCAAAGATAAGGGACTATCGCATTAACCGTGTAAACTTTTCAATCGGGGTTGGCGAGGCTTAAAGCCTAACCCTATCTTCAAAAATAGTTAAAAACTGATTTAGAATCATACCCCAGTTGCGGATGGGCATCGTCCACTTCTTGGAGGCTTCTCGTAGAGCCAGATAAACAGACTTTAATACGGCTTCATCATTGGGAAAGGACAGTTTGTTTTTGGTGTATTTTCTGATTTTTCCATTCAGGTTTTCGATTAGATTCGTCGTGTAAATGATCTGCCGGATCTCCAATGGAAAGTCGAAAAACACGGTTAGTTCATCCCAATTTTGCCGCCAGCTTTTAATGGCATACGAATACTTGCCGGCCCACTTCAATTCGAGATTTTCCAACGCGGCCAGGGCAGCCTGTCGGGTCGGAGCTGCGTAAATGTCCTTCATATCACGGCTAAACTCCTTTTTGTCCTTCCAGACCACATATCGGCAACTGTTACGTATTTGATGGACAACACAGATCTGCGTGGCCGATTCAGGGAACACCGACCGGATCGTTTGAGTGAAGCCGTTGAGGTTGTCGGTAGCCGTGATCAGGATGTCTTGCAATCCGCGGGCCTTCATGTCTGTCAACACGCTCAACCAGTAGGCCGCAGACTCGCTTTTTCCAAGCCACATGCCCAGAATTTCCTTATAACCATCCCGTTTAAGACCAACGGCGATATAAACCGTCTTGTTGATCACCTTGCTGTTTTCCCGCACTTTGAAAATGATGCCGTCCATCCAGACAATGAGATAAACGGGCTCTAATGGCCGGTTCTGCCAACTGACAATGTCTTCAGCTATCCGGGAAGTGATCCGACTGATGGTAGAAGCCGATACCTCAAAATTGTAAACGTCCTTAATCTGGTCTTCGATGTCAGAAACGCTCATGCCTTTGGCATACAAGGAGACAATTACCTCTTCGATGCCATCAACCATGTTCTCCCGCTTGGGAACAATCAGCGGATTAAAGCTGGCATCCCGATCACGCGGCACACTGATTTCCGACTCGCCGTAACGGGTTCTGATCTTCTTCTTTCCATAGCCGTTCCGCGAATTGCTGTGGGCTGTCTGCGCGTACCGATCGTAGCCTAAATGCCCATCCAACTCCCCTTCCAGCATCTTTTCGATGCCACGCTTCTGCAACTGGCCAAGAAAGTCATTAAGTGCGTCGCGGCTCTTGAACTGCTTCAAAAATTCATCAGTCAACAAATCCTCTGGTCTCATAAACTGGGTTTGGTTAAAAATAAAAAATCGGGACTACAAACCCCGATTCTTCGTTTACACAGTTTTTGAGATAGTGTCCAGGGTAAGGACTAAACTAATAACGTCTGTAATTAAAGTCATACCTTTCACAAGTCGCTAAGAAGAAACTCTGTATTGACTAGTCTTCCCAAATTTATCTATTGATTGGAAAGCGTTTTTAATCCGATCAAAAATCGAATAGCCCATTACCCGCTCTACTGTATTATTTTTTCGCCGGTAATAAATAACCAAATCATCGGGCACCCACACAATACTCATTGTATCCTGCCGCGTAGCTCTTCCAGCCTTGATCAAGATGCACAAATATCTCCTGGCCGCTTTTTCGGTGTGAGTATAGAAAAGTGATGTAATGCCGCCCTTATGATAAACTACCAAATAATTTCTCATAATACATATAACATTAAGCTCCGTATAAAAAAGGTGAGTTGACTAACCTAAGAGCCGACTCACCCAGAATGAAAAGTAGAACAGAGAACCTTACAAAGGTCCGCCTAAATGATTTTCTTTGAAAGGAATGTACTTTATCATTTTGTTACCCTTTTTCCTACTAAAAAAGTTGGTAGTCCTAAACTTGTAATGATAGATTGTAATGCATCACCACAAAGCAAATGGAGTTAATGTGTCGATCGAGCTTTTTAGAAAAAGACAAACTCAAACGCGACCCCCACTGCCGAAGCGTACAGAAAAACCGTTCGATATGATTTGTATGCTTTTTCTGTTTACTAAATCGGTACTGTTCAACTGGAATAATCTGCTTATAGGCATCCCAGTCTTCGGTGTAAAACGTAGTCTTTTGGTAATAACGCTTCGGTAATGCACGTCACAAACCTAAGGCCCCAGCGCGCTCCGATCACCAATAGAAAGAGCGAGTACTTGACGAGTTGCCCGATCCAGAGCAACCCACACCCACTGCTTATTGGCCTTGTAGAGAACGAAGTTCCACAGTTCTTCCGGCTCACAATCCCGACCATACAACTCGATCACAGTTGGTTGACTAATGCGACAGGCTAAATCAGTCGGTATTTCCGCATACAATTCATCCATATAAGCATATAATTGATGAGCCTTGATTTCCATGACACGGCAGATGCCCCCCAGCGAAATCCGTTCCGCTAACAGTAATTCGATTCGACTTTTTGGTCCATTGACAAAGGCGCTCGTTGGCAAACAGAGACAAATTGGCGACCACATTGTTTGCATTTGCGTCGGGCTTTGCCGTAATAAATAAGTATGGCCATTGTTCACTAAGTTTATCGAGCCGTAGTCGGCACAGGTGTGTTGAAGAAATATAACCGGTAATCTTAATTTGGCGACCCAAACTTACCCCGGCTGTGGCTAATTGTTCAGTATCATTACTTTTTTAGGACTACCCTCAATACAATAAGTACGGCGGGCGGTAAGCTACCCCTCATTAGTAGCCAGAAGTATAATGAGGTCATTAAGGATTTTGCCAAATGTACAGGCCTGACCCGAAAATTCGTCAAGGTCGTTTACCAAAAAAATCAGCGGTTCGATGAAGAATACGAACTCTGGGAAAAACTTTCGTCTCACTCTGGCCGTCACACCTTCTCCATGTTGATGCTCGACCTGAAAGTCGATATTACGGAATTGGCCGATTTAATGGGCCACGGATCAATCGCCACCACGATGATCTACCGCACCATTCGAGGGGAGGACAAGATCTGGGTGGTCAATAACGCATGGAAGAATTTACCGGGATTTGACCCCAACCTTGACCCCAAAAAGTAAAAAAGCCCTCTACATTGCTGTAGAAGGCTTTTCGTGAACCCGAAGGGATTCGAACCCCTATCTTCAGAACCGGAATCTGAAATTCTATCCATTGAACTACGGGTCCATTGGCGAGCGTAATGCCCGTTTCGGGTTGCAAATATAGTGATTGTTCATTCTTTTTCACAAACCCAATTTTTCTTTTTTCACTTTTCTTTGCCCTTCCCGGGCCTTTTCCATCCCACCCTATCCGGTTTCCCCTCATTCACAGCAACTTCATGGTTTCAAAATCACCGACCGCTTTCAGGTATAAAAAATGAATCAGCAGCCCATTGATGTTCGTAATGAGTTTGTGCGCTTCCGGCAACGTCATGACGGCGGTGGTGATTCGCTCGAATTCCGAGGCCACCCCCATGTCCCTGTGGTGAAACTCCATGATCTGCGCCCGGGACATCACCCGCTCAAGGTAGTAATAATGCATCGCTTCGTCGCTGGTACCGGTGCTCGGGTAACAAAGTCCCGCCATCAGGCGGGTTAATTCTTCCGGCCGGACCTCCAGCCCAATTTCTTCGCCCACCTCCCGGGCGGCCACGTCCGCCGGATCATCGGCGGCATCGACCATGCCGGCCGGGTGTTCGTAGGTATGGGAACCGTCGCAGATGCGCCGTTGTCGCACCAGCACCGCGTATTTTTCTTTCGTTTCCTGGTCGATCAGGCACACCAGCACCGAAACGGCATGGCCTTTCAGAAAGAGCGCGGGCGGAATTTTGTCGCCCTCCGGCGTATCCGCATCGACCTCCAGCATGGCAAACAACACTTCTCCATTGTGGCGTCGGCGGATGTAATATTCATCGACTTTATGAATGATCAGGCCGTTCGTTTCGGCCTGCTGTTTCCAGAATTGGTACTTGGGAGCATCGGCAAGCGATTCTTTTTTCATACGGATTTCGTTGGCGGTTGTCATCCCGGCTGACCTCCTCAAAACCGGGTTTCTATGGAGCTGCAAGTAACAAACCTTTTTAGAATATCGCTTCATGTAGCCCGACAGAACGTCGGTCGTTTCCGGACGCGCCCTCCGGCCAGAATCAGGAGTTTTTGTAAAAACTGGTGCAAATCGGAAGTCAAATTTCGGAAACGTGTATATTTGCCATTCGCCATAGCTTGTAGTTGACTGACTCAATGACGTATTGTTTAGGTATCAAAGTAGCCGCCGGCCTAGTTGCCATTGCCGACACCCGACTTACTTCCGGCTCCGAAGTTTCGACCAATCGCAAGATTTCGGTACATGAACTGGAAAATCATTCGCTGTTCATTATGACCTCCGGTTTGCGCTCCGTGCGCGACAAAGCCATTACCTATTTCCGGGAAGTCATCGGGGAGAAAGACCGTTCGTTCAATAAGTTATACAAAGCCGTCAACGCGTTTGGGGAGCAGGTCCGGCGGGTAGCCAAGGAAGACAAAGCGACTCTCGAAGCGTCCGCATTGCACTTTAACCTCAACGCCATTGTGGGCGGGCAACTGGAAGATGACGAAGAGCATAAGCTGTTTCTGCTGTATCCGGAAGGCAATTGGGTGGAAGTCGATCAGGGGTCACCCTTTAAAATTATCGGCAATTCGGGTTACGGAAAACCGCTGCTGTACCGGAGCCTGACGTACGAATCGTCCCTGCAGGAAGCACTGAAAATGGGCTTTCTGGCATTTGACGCCACCCGGGTCAGTGCCAACGACGTCGATTACCCGCTCGATGTGATCGTCTACGCCAAAAATAGTTTTCACCTCATTGAACACCGGCTGCTGAAAGAAGACATGGAAGGAGTCTCGAATCAATGGAGTGCGTTACTAAATAATTCCGTTCGGAAACTACCAACGGGCTGGATGGATCCCATTTTCGATAAAATCGTTTAAAAACGACAACTAGCGTACTAAACTCTCCGCGCGGTAATGAAACTTCGGGTCAGGCATGAACTCCGGTATGCGTATTCGGCAGCGGTTTCACTGGAACCGCATACCCTGTATTTGTATCCCAGAATTTACCCGCATCAACGGTTACTCGACTACCAGCTTTTCATCGATCCGGTGCCAGGCAACCTGGTGATGAACGTCGATGTTGAAGGCAATGTGCAGCAGGTGATTTATATCAATAACCAGACGGATTCGCTGGTCGTCCGGGCCGAGATGGAAGTGGAATCGGACTTGTACAATGCCTATGATTTTGTCTTATTTCCCTTTGAAACCCAGCGAATCCCCTTCAACTACTCCGAAGCGGACCGGAAATTGCTGGAACCGTATCTCGAACGCTCGGCGGTCACGACCCTGATCGAACAATACGCCCGGCAGATGGCCGCGGAGGCCAAATGGAAAACCGTGCCGTTCCTGTCGCACCTCTGCACGACGATCCGCAATAATTTTGTGTACGAAAACCGCGCTGTCGGACCGGCCACCTCACCGGAAGTAACCCTGATCTCGCGGAAAGGTTCGTGCCGGGATTATGCGGTTCTGTACATTGCCGCCTGCCGGAGCATTGGGCTGGCCGCCCGGTTTGTCAGTGGGTATCTGTACGGCAACCCCCAGCAGGAGCACGAACTGCATGCCTGGGCGGAGGTGTATTTGCCCGGTGCCGGCTGGCGGGGTTTCGACCCAACGGAGGGCTCGGTGGTCATCAACCACCACGTGTCACTGGCGGCTTCGTTTTACCACGATCGGCTGCCCCCGCTGGCGGGCATCTTCCGTGGGGCCGCACGCTCAACAATGCAGGCATCAATTTCGATAAGCGGTACGGAATAACCCGGGGATAGAAAAAAGAAGCTATATTTGCTTTCGCTGGATGGTCGAATGCCTGGAAAATTCAATGGTCGATGGTTAAAGCTGCTCCCCGTTAACCTGACAAACCATTCTAGCCATTACAACCATTCAACCGTTCAGTCTTTAATCATTACGTAAAACGTGGCATTAATCAAGTCGATTTCCGGCATACGCGGAACAATTGGAGGGCGAAGTGGCGAAGGGCTGACGCCCTTAGATGTAGTGAAATTTGCAGCTGCTTACGGGCAATGGCTTCGGCAACAGCAGCCCAATAACCGGACAGTCGTCATCGGACGGGATGGCCGGTTGTCGGGCGAGATGGTTTCAAAACTGGTGGCCGCGACGCTACAGGGCCTCGGCCTCAACGTTGTCGATCTGGGACTATCCACCACGCCTACCGTCGAGATGGCGGTAACGGGCGAAAAGGCCGCCGGGGGTATTATCCTGACGGCCAGCCACAACCCCATTCAGTGGAACGCCCTTAAACTGCTGAACGAAAAAGGGGAGTTCATTTCCGAGAAAGACGGTTCTGACATTCTGCAAATTGCCGAATCGGAAGCCATCGATTTTGCCGAGGTCCGGAAACTGGGGAGTTATCGAACAGACGACACCTGGCTTCAGCGACACATTGACGCCATTCTGGCGCTGCCGCTGGTCGATAAGGAAGCCGTAGCAGCCCGCAAATTCAGACTGGTGGTCGATGCCGTCAACTCGACCGGCGGCATTGTGGTGCCGATGTTACTCGAAGCGCTGGGCGTCGAAACGATTCAGCGGCTGCATTGTGAACCTACCGGGAATTTCGCCCACAACCCCGAGCCGCTGCCCGAGAACCTGCGCGACATTATTCACGAAATCGAAAAGAACGAATACGATCTCGGCATCGTCGTCGATCCGGATGTGGACCGGCTGGCGCTCATCTGCGAAGACGGTTCGCCGTTTGGCGAAGAATACACGCTCGTGGCCGTGGCCGATTACGTTCTGAAAAACCGGGATAAAAGCCTGAAACCGGGCAATACGGTTTCGAACCTGTCATCTACCGTGGCCCTGCGCGATGTGACGCAGAAATATGGCGGCCAACACTCGGCTTCGGCGGTGGGTGAGGTTAATGTGGTGGAGATGATGAAGGAAGTCGATGCGGCCATCGGGGGCGAAGGCAACGGCGGCATTATTTACCCGGATCTGCACCTGGGCCGGGATGCCCTCGTTGGTATTGCCCTCTTCCTGACACACCTGGCCAGGTTTGGCAAATCGGCTTCGATCCTGCGCCGGACCTATCCGAATTATTACATTTCCAAAAACAAAATTGAGTTGACGCCCGACATCAATGTCGATGCGGTTTTGGACCGGATTAAAGCCAAATACGCCAAAAACCCCATCAATACCATCGACGGTGTCAAGATCGAATTCGAAAAGGAGTGGGTTCACCTGCGCAAATCGAACACCGAACCGATCATCCGGATTTATTCCGAATCCGACACGCTGTCGACCGCCGATTATCTGGCCAATAAAATTATTTCGGATATCAAGGAAGTCATCGCCGATAAACGCTAAGCGTTCACTCTTGAAAAACCGGGCGTGCCGTTTTGAACCAAACTCCGGAGGCAACTTCTGATCATTCAGGAGAACTTGCTTCCGGAGTTTGTCTGTTTACCACTTACCTGCTGGTAACATGGAGCCGCTGCCAAGGTGGCGTTCCTGCTAATTTTGTACCTTTGCGGCTCTTACACGACATCACATGCGCGCTTACTTTGACAATGCGGCCACCACCCGGCTCGATCCGGAAGTGCTGGAGGCCATGCTTCCCCTGATGACCGACGACTTCGGCAATCCTTCTTCCATCCATTCGCACGGCCGGAAAGTTCGGACGGCCATCGAGCGGGCCCGCAAAACCGTTGCCACCTTGCTGAAAACGTCGCCCGCCGAGATCTTTTTTACATCCGGCGGCACCGAAGCCGACAATACCGCCATCCGTAGTTCCATCGAAACCTACGGACTGACGCACGCCATCACCTCCCCGCTCGAACACCATGCCGTATTGCACACGCTGGAACACCTTGCCAAACAGGGGCTTATCAAACTAAGTCTGGTGGAAGTCGATGAAAAAGGCCGCCTGGATCTGGCGCATCTGGAAGATTTGTTACGGAATAACCCGGCTACGCTGGTGTCACTCATGCACGGCAACAACGAAATTGGCAACCTCCTCGACCTGGAAACGGTCGGAAATCTGTGCCGGGAATACAAGGCGGTTTTCCATTCCGATACGGTGCAGACGATGGGGCACTATCGCCATGATTTACAACAGCTTCCGGTCGATTTCATCGTCGGAGCCGCTCATAAGTTCCACGGGCCTAAAGGCGTCGGCTTTCTGTACGTCAACGCCCACACGAAATCCGGGCGCGGACCCATTCAGCCGTTTGTTCACGGCGGTTCGCAGGAACGCAACATGCGGGGTGGAACCGAGAATGTGTACGGAATTATCGGCCTGGCCAAAGCCCTGGAGATTGCCTACGCGGAGATGGAGAGTCACCGCCACCACATCGAAGGGCTGAAAAACCGGATGATCACGCAGTTGCGCGAACGACTGGATGGCGTTTCGTTCAACGGCCTCTCCGACGACCTGACGGCCAGCCTGTATACGGTGCTGAACATCAGCCTGCCCGCATCCGACCTCAGCGATATGCTGTTGTTCAACCTCGACATTGCCGGTATTTCGGCCTCCGGAGGCAGTGCCTGCACCAGCGGTTCCAACATTGGTTCGCACGTTTTGTCGGCCCTGCCCGGCAACGACCCGGAACGGGGGGCCATCCGGTTTTCCTTCAGCAAATACAATACCGCCGAAGAAGTCGATTATGCCGTCGATACGCTGGTCGGCCTGTTTAAACGCGAGCAGGAAGGCGTGAATTAACAGACATCGAAAGTACCCCGCTCATCTGCCATTCGCCCCATAGGGCCGGGTTATGCCGCCAGCTGGCGGCATAACCTTTTTATAATAACTGACTGCCCTGAATGACGGAAAAACCGCTCGTCTGAATCCCCAGTGACGGGTCAGATTTGCAGTCTTTCGCAAAATCATGAATGGCGTTCAGGAACGGTTTATCATCGCCAAACCAGTCGAACCAGAAACCCGGCTTTTCCAGAAACCGTTTTAACACAAAACGCAGCATATACCGCAGGGGCTGATCGCCATAACGGGGATCGTATTTCGAGGAAACACTGCGTTTCATGAACTGGGGCGAATACACGTCCTGCTTGTCCATGTAAGCATAAACGATGCTGCCTAAGGTTTCAACCGGCGTCACCACAACGGCGACATTATCCTTCAGGTTTTCGCTCGCCAGTAACTGAAGCAGGTTGTCATAACCGGCTTTTATCCGGTCCAATAACAGACTCGCCGATTCCGGATCTTTCATCCATTTTTCGCATTTAACCGGTGCCAGAATAACCAGTTTTTTATCCTTTAACTCCTTGTAGGCTTCCTGAAAAAGGCTGTGAATATTGGCGGTTCCATTTTTCTTTTTTTCCAGCTGGTTCCGCTCTTTATGGAAAGACCACGGAAAGGACGTATTGCCTTCCACCATCAAGGCAGGGGTATCAATGGTGATCAGCGTAACGGCACATTCGCGAATCCGATGGATAACTTCCTGGGCGTTATCCAGAATCTGCTCTCCGGGATAATCCCGAAGAACCAGCTGCATTTTCGGCTTTTTATTTTTCTGCCCCAGATTAAAACGGTAGCCGATATCGGAATGCCCACTGTTATCCAGCTGACCCCGGTTCCGTTTACCACTTTGCCGTAGGCTCAACAAATCGCCAACATCAACGATGCTGCTCTTTTTAAAGGCACTTTTAGCCTTCTTGCTTTCGATGCCAAAATTAAATTCATACCGGGGTTTGGGCACGACTTTTTCTTCCGAAATGGTGGTAGGTGACACCACATCTGCGTTATTCAGTGGCATTTGAGTAAGACTGTCAAACGCGGTTCGCAACTGCGAAACCTGTCGACTCAGCAGCAGGTCGGCCTCTCCTACCGGCTTAATTTCGAGGCTACTGCCCTCTCCAATAACCTGCGACAACTGACTATAAATTGAAGAAAGTAAACTAGTCTTTCCAGCCCGTGCCGAGCCCAGAACCGTAATGTTAAATTCTGCATTCATAATCGTTAATTTTCGAATGTTAAAATGGATTTGTTTATCGTACCCAACCGTTCCGTTATCTCGATCCACTGCCACCGTAAACCATTATTAACAGACAGCTCCTGGAACGTTTCCGGCCACACTTTGGCACGATTTTCAATGTAAAAGGACTGCCACTCATCAATGGCATTCTCAGACCGCAATACCTTGTCTACAAACTGCTCGATCGTGGCAAAAATGGCGTGATTAATCTCGATCGGCCAATGCACCAGTTCGCCCTTCAGGTTCTCCAGCACGATTTTGTGCATCGCCGTCAGCAAGTCGTAAATTTCTTTCGCCGACGGTTTGACACTTAACTCCACCATGCCGGTATCCGGCGACAGATAATCCAGGTGCCGCCGAAGTCGGTAATAGAAAAAGCTCTGGTACGAAAGCTGAAAGTCAATCAGCATTTCAAAAGCCGGATGCAAAGCCGGGTACTGTTCCCCCAGGAGCTTGATCACATCCTTAAAAAAGGCCGTTCCGGTCGCCGAACTCAGGTTGCCCAGCCGCCCCTGCAATTCATTTTTCAGGACCTCGGCGAGCTGGATTTTAACCGATTCAACCGACTTGCCCAGCCCTTCTTCCAGGCTCTCGAAATGATGGGTGAGGTGCGTCCGGTTGTAATTGAGGTAATATTCACAGGCCGATTTATAGCCTCCAAGCAAGTTTCGGGTATCCTCAATTTCTTCCAGAGTCGGAATACCGGAGTCCGTATAGGCGTTTTCCTGCGCCTTCACGACATATTCCTGAAAACCCGCATCGGGAATTTCGCGCTTGTCCCGCAGGTCTTTCGTGAGTTGCTCAAATCCGCTGTATACCTTCTTGACCACATCCTTAAACAGGCGGTTGAAGCTGTTGAAGCTAAAGGGCGTGGACTCCGAAACGACCCCAAGCGCATCTTTTGCCTTCTGGGCCTCCGCCCTGATCTGTCCGTGGAGACCCCGCAGGCGGTTATACAACGAATTGATATACAGCTGGTCAATTTTTTCGATATGCTGCGTCAGGTAATCCAGCACCTCCTGCAGAAGAATTGCATTGACCTCCTCGCCATCCGAGCAGTCAGCAATGACTTCACCGGCAAACTTCATTTGCTCCGATTTTTCGCGGATTAGTCGTTCGCAGTTCCGGACATTGTCTTCATTCGGCGATGACGAGCGCACCCGGTTCATCACCAGAAACGACCAGAGTTCCAGGTCCAGTTCGGGTAGCATACTCCGCAAGGTATCGTACAGGTCCACTTCCTGCGGTTTCCAGACCTCCCCCAAACCCGACGGTTTTTTGACAAACAGAATGATATCGACATCATTGTTTAGCGTATTGACCAGCCAGTTTTCGGCCACAATACCGGTATCGCCCAGACCCGGAATATCCACGAACGCCAGATCGCCGACATTATCGTGGGGAAACGTACAGACCACCCGTGCTTCCCGCACCGCCAGGTAGTTGTAAAAGATCCGTTTTCCGGTCGTATCCTCCTGCGCCACATACTCCCGCACGTTATCGATCGGCACATACCGGGGGGATACTCTGGACAGTAACGGTTTATAATCCGCCAGGTGGTTTTTGTATAATTCCAGTTGAGCGTATTTAATTTTGGCACTCAGGCTTTGCTGTTTTTCTACCGGAAGCGGTGGCAAAGGCTGGTGTTCGAACTCCTCGAGCGTGGCCGGTTGCGGCACCGCTTCCAGCAATTCGGTGTAATACGGAGCGATGACCTCCTTCACAAACTCCTGCTTTGTATAAAACTGAATTTCCCCGTGCGGTTCGACCATCGGGCTGTGAAGAATGGTACTCCGGGTCCCCGTGCAGTGCCCGAACGGCCCCGCCGGAATGGCACTATCGTCTAAACCGGAAAGACTGCGCAGAAGCTGGCTTTTTCCCTGCCGGGCCAGGCCAACGGCTCCAATGTTGAGCGTTTTCCGGGCGAACCGGGAATAATACCGGGTTACATTTTTCTCTTCCTCCTCAATACTCTCCCGAAGCCCCTGCAAATCAATTGTGGACAGTCTATAGCGAATGGTTTCATTATCCGTTGCCTTATAAATCTCCGTGCGCCTTTCATCCATTACCTGAATTGCCGCCTTCAACGAATTGATTACCTGTCTGATATTATTCAGTTTTTTTGCAATAAACTGACGCTTGGCAATAATAGCACTTACTCGCTGCTCCCGCTTTTCCTGGATTAAAGTAGAGGTCATTAAAAGTATAAGTTTGGGTTCAATAAACGCGTTTTTTCAAAAGCAGGGATAAAACAAAAAACTGAAAACCAGAAAATTAAGTATAAACCTTCAAGTAAGGAGCTGCGTAAAAAGCACCTAATCTGAGTATTTAAACGACATTAGTTACTGATTCTGCCGGGAAAGTTACTTAAGAAATTCTAACCAACAAATGCCGTCATGTATATTTTTTATCGATCCTTCGGGTCAGTAGTGACAAAAAACATTTGTCTGACAATTCACAGTGCCGTTATTTCTTTCCTTACATCTTAACGCCCAAAACATGTTGCCATTCGAGCTTAAGCTGTTGCAGGGGCCTCCAGATCGGCTGGCCGTCAAACGCTTCTACCGGGAGTCGCAGGCAACCTGACGAATCGATCAGAAAAGCCGATAATACTTCATAACCGTCCTGGACGTATAAATTTAATATTTCCAAAACCGCACAGATGGAAGGCTGCGTTAACCGAAGCTGGAGATAACCTGCTACTGGATGCAAAACGGTAGCAAAAATGGTTGGGTCCATAAATCTGAAATCTTTAAATACGCGTTCCTACTCCCTGGCAATCTGCCGGGCCAATCCAGCGTTTTTCCCAAAAAACCGCTTATTGCTTGTGCTGTTTCCGAAAAATGACCCAAAACCATCCCAGACATCCGAAAGCCCGAAAAGTGCGCCCGGACCCGCATTTTCGAACACCGGCCGGAGACAAATCTGGCCGGTTTATTAAGGCACAATACTGCTAACGATACGCCTTATACGTCAATAGGGATACAGCTTTTTTTCAGGAAAAACAGGGGCATGAAGGCCGAGTCGACTCTTCATGCACTTTCGTACACGGAAACCGCAGCCTTCTGAACGAACGGCCCGCGACCCTTGAATCGTAGAATTTTTGAACCCGCCCGCAACGCGTTCGGGGGCTCGAACGCGAACGCAAAAACGTCCTGCCCTTCAAGAAAACCGCCAGAAGTCATATTATTATATTTATATATAAGTAAGGGTTAATAGGCGAAAATATTAAAACATGCGTAATTACTCAGGAAAAACAACTAGATATTTTTCTTTATTTATTATATGGCCATTATCGGACAAAATTATTCACAATTGTCCAGCCTTTATTCGAGACCAAAACATCAGCAATAGTAAGTTCTACTAATACCAGGGGTAAAAATATCAAGCCCTTCTTTTGCTAAAAACCCTAATTTTCAACTTTCTTTCCGAATACTCGCCCGAACTCCCGCTTTCCGGGTGAGCTTCCCTAAGAATTCTTTATCACTACTACCTGCCCTGAACTGTAGAATATCAGACAAAAAAAAATGATTACCAGAGCGGATTTGATCGGTTATTCAACGGATTGTCCACTGCAAATGCAATCAACTAACGAGCCTGGTAAGTTAACGCCTGTGGTCGAGCCGGGGCGCAGAAACCGGATTACCAGGTGCCTGCGCCCGAAACAGCTACGGAAAGTGCCCCGAACACCGGGGGTTGAGCACTGACGCCCTTACAAAACCGGATGGTATCGATTTAAAGTGGTTTTGCGTATACTAAGGCCTGTTCCAGATCGGCAATTAAATCATCGGCATGTTCGAGTCCTACGGAAATCCGCAACAAGTTTTGCGGAGTCGCCGTGTTCGGTCCTTCGACCGACGCCCGGTGTTCGATCAGGCTCTCTACTCCGCCCAGGCTCGTTGCCCGGGTGAACAGCCTGACGTGCCCGGCCACGGCCATCGCGGCTTCGGCGCCATCTTTGATCTGAACAGACAGCATCGCCCCAAACATCGCCATCTGGTTTTGCGCAATCTCATAACCGGGGTGACTTTCCAGTCCCGGATAATGCACAGCCTCAACCGCCGGATGCCGGTCCAGGAACTCCGCGAGTTGAAAAGCAGTGGCGGACTGCGCACGAACCCGGGTGGTGAGTGTTTTGATCCCACGCAACAGCAGCCAGCAATCGAAGGGAGCCGCAATCGCCCCGCCTAGCAACTGAAACCGCCGAACCCGTTGATATAACTCGCCGTCTTCCCTGAAAACCAGCGCCCCGCTCAGCACATCACTATGGCCGCCGATGTATTTGGTGGTCGAGTGCATAACCACATCGCAACCCAGTTCGAGCGGGCGTTGCAGAATGGGTGTGGCCCAGGTATTGTCGCAGGCACACCACGCCCCGGCCTGGTGGGCCAGATCAGCAATAGCCTGAATATCAGCAATTTTCAGCAACGGATTCGAGGGCGTTTCAATCCAGATGAGCCGCGTATTTTCGTGAATGGAAGCCTGAATGTCCGCCAGATTGGTGAAATCGGCCCGGGTATAGGTCAAGCCCCAGGGATGGAATAGCTCTTCCAGTAAGGCCGGTGTACCGTGGTACGCATTGTCGGGAATGATGACGTGGTCGCCGGGCCGGAGCCCTAGCAGCAAGGTCATGGTAGCGGCCTGCCCGGAACTGAACGCCAGGCCGGCAAAACCGCCTTCAAGGGCGGCCAGGGTGGTTTCCAGCAAATCGCGGTTCGGATTGCTGGTTCGGCCGTAGATGTGTCCGTGCGGAAACGATCCATCGGCGGCCCGTTCAAACGTGGTGCTGAGTGACAGGGGGGGCACAACGGCCCCGGCGTTGGCGTCCGCCATGCGGCTTTGGTAGAGGGCGAGTGTTTCGGGATGCATACGGTTTTGGTTTACGGACGAAAATACTGTTAGTTTATAGTTTATGGTCTATGCTTTCTGGTTTTGCGCGATTACTTAAAACTATGTGTACCGGACTGTATCAATTAAATAACCGAAAATCAACCGATTATGATAAAGACAGAAGGAATGCTCCGGGAAGATTCCCTGAAAGATAAGGTACTGATTGTAACGGGTGGAGGAACCGGGCTGGGGAAATCGATGGTGCGGTATTTCTTACAGCTGGGTGCCCAGGTGGTCATTTGTAGCCGGAAACTGCCGGTGCTGGAAGCCACGGCCGCCGAGCTGATGGACGAAACCGGCGGGCAGGTCCTGCCGCTGGCCTGCGACGTCCGGAATCCGCAGGAAATCGAAACCGTCATTGCCCAGACCCTCGAACGGTTTGGCCGGATCGACGGCCTGCTCAACAATTCAGCCGGTAATTTTATCAGTCCGACCGAACGGCTGTCGTACAAAGCCTTCGATGTGGTGGTGGACATTGTGTTGCGCGGAACCTATTATTTCACCCTGGCCGTGGGTAAATACTGGATCGAAAACCGGATACCGGGCACGGTGCTGAACATTTCAACGACCTACGCCACCACGGGTTCGGGTTACGTCGTTCCGTCGGCGGTGGCGAAGGGCGGGGCGCTGATTCTGGTGAAATCCCTGGCGGCAGAATGGGCCAAATACGGGATTCGCCTGAACGCCATTGCGCCCGGACCGTTTCCGACCAAAGGGGCCTGGGACCGGCTTTTCCCGGAACCCATCATGAAAACGATGGACCTCACCCAGCGGATTCCGCTCAAACGGGTGGGCGAACACCAGGAGCTGGCCAATCTGGCGGCCTACCTCCTCTCCGATTATTCGGCCTACATGACCGGTGAGTGCATCACCATCGATGGTGGGGAAGTGCTTTCGGCGGGTGAATTCAATCACCTGGATGCCGTCACGCCGGAGCAGTGGGACGAGATTGGGAAAGCGATCAAACACGCCAATAAAGCCGGCAAGGAATAAGCCGTTGACGGAAAGAATTTTAAAGCTCTGGCAAATACCGTATCTTTGGACTACGATTCCAGTGGTCAACAGGCTTCCAATACGACGCGTACGCACGAGCCTTTTATCCTGGCCATTATTTAGAGGAGTGGAGTCCTAGTTGAATGATTTTATGTATAAAACCACCGAAATAACCTCCGCCGAAATCGCTTCCGACAATCCCGTACACCAACGCCTGTTGTTTCCGTATGGGGAAGCGGCTCAGATCGTCAGCGGCAAGGTACTGGAAATCGGCTGCGGCTGGGGGCGCGGGCTGCAACTGCTCACCCAGGCGGCAGACCATTATACCGGTATCGATAAAAATGACGCGCTGATTCAGTCGCTTCGGCAGGAATACCCCCAATCAACGTTCATTCAGGCCAGTATTCCGCCCCTGACCGGCCTGGCCGACAATACATTCGATTACATCGTGACGTTTCAGGTGATCGAACATATCGAGAACGACGACCTGTTCGTGAAAGAAGCTTTCCGGGTGCTGAAACCGGGGGGAACCCTGCTCCTGACGACCGTAAACCGCCTGTTTTCCCTCACCCGCAATCCGTGGCACGTCCGGGAATATACGGCGGAGGAATTGAAAAACCTGCTGCTGCGGTATTTTCCCACGGTGGAGACGAAGGGCATTCACGGCAACGGCAAAGTGATGGCGTATTACGAGCAGAACAAAAAGGCCGTCGAGAAAATCACGCGTTACGACGTGTTCGATCTGCAGCACCGGCTGCCGCGCTGGATGCTGCAGATCCCGTACGATTTATTGAACCGCCTGAACCGAAACAAGTTATTGGAAGCAGATAGTCTGGCGGCCGAAATCCAGTATACGGATTACCAGGTGACCACCGCCCCCGCCGGCAGCCTGGACTTTTTCTATCTGGCCAAGAAATAAGGCCCTGGACTTAACGGGATTGGCGGTTTTGTTCGTTCTATGGAAGAATAGCGAAATATCAGTATGAGACTAGTAATTATCCTGCTTTCTGCCGCCTTGCTGGGTGCCTGCGCGTCCGGCAAACGCACTAAAGCCCCGGAAACCGCCCAGAAAGTCGAGCGAACCCCCAGCGAACGACCCACTGAGCGCCCGGCGGAACGGTCAGCCCAACGCCCGGTCAGCCGGACCACGCCGGAGCCATCGGCGGCAACGCCGACGCCTTCCCAATCCTCCAGCAGTTGGCGGGTCGTTTCAACGAAAGGTCGTTTTATCGGAAAAGACTCATCCACCATTCGGGTGTACATGAACGTGATGGTTCGGAAAGGCCGCGAACACGCGAACCTCGAAGATTTCACCTCCCAGTTCATGTATAACTACGTCATTTACCCGGATTATAACAGCCGGGAACGGCTGGGCTACGGCAACGTGCCGCTCACGGCCGAATCCGTGATTCGGGATCAGTCGCCCGAGTCGGGAGATGTGCTGACGGTTTTCTTCGATGTCAGAAAACCGGCCAACGCCATCAACGGGGTGATGCTGAACGAAATCACCGAAATCAGCACGGGCCGAAAAGTGTTGAACGACCTTCCGGTTCGCTTCAAAACCGTGAAGCTCGGGGACCGGTTTGCCATTTTTGATCCCAGAACAAATCTGCCGCAACAGCACCATTTCATCAATGCGGGCGATACGATTGTCATTCGGGATGTGAACGCCACGGTTTCAAAATCGCTGCTGCTGTACCGTTACCGGCACGACTTCGACCCGGCGCAATCGCCCATGAATACGACGCCCCGACCGACTTCGAAATCGCTCGACATCGATTCGACGATGAGCGTGACGACCAACCAGCCATTCACGCTGCCGACCGAAGGCTTGTATTATTTTCTGGAAGATACCGCCGACGCCTACGGCATCGGGCTGGTGGTGGCCGACCGGCGTTTTCCGAAATTGACCCGTCCCGAAAAACTGATCAAGCCGGTTTTGTACGTCAGCACCAACACGGAAACCAACAGCCTGAACTCGGCGACGGATGTAAAGAAAGCCCTCGACCGGTATTGGCTCACGATGATGAGCGGGGATCAGGAGGTAGCGCGCGGGGCAATTCGGGCGTATTACGGACGCGTTGAGGAAGCGAACCGGTTGTTTACAACCTATAAGGAAGGCTGGAAAACCGACAAGGGCATGATTTACATCGTACTGGGCCCGCCCGACCGCGTGCAACGCAGCCGCGACCGGGAAGTGTGGGTGTATAACCAGCGGGCCAACGTGTCGGAAATCAACTTTACATTTAATCGAAAACCAAATCAATTTGTCGAGGATCACTACGAACTGGTACGCTATGTCGAATATCAACCAGTCTGGTATCCCGTTGTCGAAGCATGGAGAACCGGCGCAATTCGCGAGTAAATCCGTATCAGCATAACAAGCCCAAACAATACTCCAGCGAGGAGATGGTGTTTGGCATTCAGTCCGTTACCGAAATTCTGCGTTCGGGCAAAGACATCGATCGTCTTTATCTGATCAAAGAAGGCAGTTTTCCCGAAATTCAGCAGCTGGCGTTCGAACGGCGCGTGACCATCCAGCGGGTTCCGGCCGAAAAGCTGGACCGAATTACGCGCAAAAACCACCAGGGCGCCATTTGTTTCGTGTCGGCGATTCATTACGCCAAACTGTCCAATGTGATTGCCGGCGTGTATGAACAGGGGCATGTGCCGCTCCTGCTGGTGCTGGACCGCATTACGGACGTGCGCAATTTCGGCGCCATTGCCCGCACCGCCGAGTGCGCGGGGGTGCAGGGTATTGTCATTCCGGCCCGGGGCACGGCCCTCATCAACGCCGACGCCATGAAAACCTCCTCGGGAGCCCTGAGCCATTTGCCGGTTTGCCGCGAAGTACACCTGGAAGAGACCCTGAAATACCTGAAAGATTCCGGCATCAAAGTGGTCGCCTGTACCGAAAAAACCAACAATTACCTGTACGACGTCGACATGTCAGGGCCCACGGCCATTGTCATGGGTTCGGAAGATGACGGTATTTCGGAGGAATTGCTGCGGCTGGCCGACCACCACGCCCGGATTCCGCTGGTCGGGCAGGTCGAATCCCTGAATGTGTCGGTGGCCACCGGCGTAGTTTTATACGAAGCCGTCCGGCAACGGATTTTCAGCGAGCCACCGGTCGACGAAGGGTTTTAAGTATCCAGCTTCTCTCTATTATTTCCCGGGGCTTTTTCATAATTTGCGATTTGCAAATCGCAAATTATGAAAAAGCATAATGGTATGCGGCCGCAGGACATATTGATTCTGCTTAAAGTGGCCGCTCATGAAAAAGAAATAAAAGACTTTTTATCGCGGGATAAACAATCTTTTGATAATACAGAAAATAATAAATTTGATCTTTCCCGGTTCCGATTTACCTCATTTTTTAAGCCTCTTTTAAAAAAGGAAATAGCAAATAAATTAGGAATCAGCCCCGCCGAAGTAACGGAATCATTAGCCCGATCGGATTATGCGGGCTTATACGATGCACCAACTAAAAAAGTAAAGCCTTTGGCTTTAATGGACTTTTTGCAATACGGCTTAAAATATGTCTTTCCACAACAGCCAGGTTCCTTAGTCCGAGGAATTCCTACTGCACATTCAGCAAAACCGCTCTCTTCGATTATTTCATCAAAAGAAAATTATGTATGGCCAAATGCCCATGGTCCAGTTAGAGGACAGGCTATTGAACCATTATACCATACAGTAGACATCGCTATTAAAAATGATGAATTACTGTATGAATTATTAGCTCTAACCGATGCGATACGAATTGGAAAATCCCGTGAAGTAACCATTGCTGTCGAGGAGTTAAAAAAACGACTATTACCCAATTGATGACCCAAGACGTCAATTTGACCCATATGCGTCTCGTTGCTGACGCTTTGACTAAGCTAAACGAAAAGTTTGTCTTTGTAGGTGGTTCAACGGTTCAACTTTATGCAACTGATCCCGCGGCAGCAGAACCAAGACCTACTCAGGACATTGATGTAGTTGTTGCTTTAGTCAGCTACACCGATTCCACCAAGATTAGATGAGAAGTTAATACAACTTGGTTTTACGAACGATATCCTATCTGGAGTAATTTGCAGATATATCTACCAGGGGATTACAGTCGATGTGATGCCTACAGAATCTTCGAGCTTAGGCTTCACCAATAGATGGTATTCAGATGGTGTTGATCAGGCCGTAGAATATACACTTGACACAGACCATACTATTTTCCTTTTTACAGCACCGTATTTTTTGGCATCTAAACTGGAAGCATTCAAATCCTATCGTCATGGACAGGATTTACGGGGAAATAGCGATTTTGAAGATATAATATACCTATTTGATAACCGGGAAGAAATTATTGACGAGATTAAAAATAGTCAGGATTCAGTGCGTTTGTATTTAATAGAAGAACTACAAACCTTATTAGATCACCCCAATCGGGATGAAGGAATTTCTGTTCATCTCGAAACGGCTACGGCCAGCCAAAGAACCCGTCGGATAGTAGAAATCTGGCAGGAACTAGTAACAGCCAGAACTTAAACCCAAAAACCCGCTATCAGCGGGTTTTTGGGTCAGAAACGTCAAAAGATTAAGCTTTCTTCTTGGCTGCCGGTTTTTTCGCCGGCGCTTTTGCCCCACCGTCCAGGGAGTTGATCCACTTCGCCATTTTCAGCGCTTCATCCTTCGGAACGCTTTTCAACGGCGCCATCGGCGGGTAACCCGGCCAGTGTTCCGGTTTGGGATCATAAATCAACTCAACAATCTGCGCATCGGTATATTTTTTCTTCGCAACCTCTTTGTAAGGAGGACCTACCAGGCGCGTGTCCGGATTGTGACAGGCCAGACAGGCATTTTTTTGCAATAACGCTTTGATATCGTCCGGGATGGCGGTTTGGGCGTTACTGTCAAAGGAGAGTGCGGCCAATACCCCTGCAATGAGCATTCCGAATGTTTTTTTCATGTAACAAAAATTAAAAGCTATGAGTTTTGATTACCAACGGACTTGGGCTGACAAAGTTAAACGGCAACGATCATATACGCCAACACTCGCCCGGCTTTTTCCTTATCTTGTATCCCTATGACAATTAATTTTCGGAAAGGTTTAACGGACCGTAAATGAATTGTGCCACAAATGGATAAGAAACGGATAAATACCGGGCACGCCGTCCATCAATCGTTTTCGTACCCAGCTTTCTCGTTCATTTTTAGCGCTAGTTTACACCCATATGGCGACCATCGATCGTTTCTCGGGACATGCTGATCTGTATGCGCAATACCGCATCGACTACCCCAGCGAACTGTACGAATTCCTGCTGACCCGTATCGAAAACCGTCAAAAAGCCTGGGACTGCGCCACCGGAAACGGGCAGGTTGCCAGCGAGTTAGCCCGGTATTTCGAAATCGTCGAGGCCACCGACATCAGCGCCCAGCAACTGGAGCAGGCTGTCCGAAAACCCAACATCCAGTACACGGTTTGCCCGGCCGAACAGACGGTTTTTGCGGATCACTCGTTTGATTTAATCACGGTTGCCCAGGCCCTACACTGGTTCGATGCCGATGCGTTTCATCGGGAAGTCCGGCGCGTGGGAAAACCGGGGGCCCTGGTGGCGGAGTGGGGCTATGGCGGGGTGCAAATTGATGCCGCTGTCGATCCCATTTTCAATCATTTTTACGAACACATCGTCGGTCCCTACTGGGATGAAAACCGCCGGCACGTCGAAGACCGGTACGCCCGTATCCCCTTTCCGTTCAGCGAGGTCGAACAGCGCGAATTTACCATCTACCGAAACTGGGACCTGGAGCGCTTTCTGAATTACCTCCGAACCTGGTCAAGCGTCCAGAAATACATCCGCCAGCACGGCCACGACCCGGTTTTGTGGATTGCGGATCAATTGAAATCCCGTTGGGCAAACGGCGAACGGCAAGTCCGGTTCCCGGTTTTCCTCCGCACCGGAAGGAAGGTGTGAATTATGAGTTAAGAGTGATGAGTTATGAATTATGAGTTGGCTGAAGCATTAAACAGAACGCGTCAGCCAACTCTTAACTCATAACTCATCACTCTTAACTCATAATTCTTCACTCTTAACTCTTCCCTCCCTAAGCCGTCCAGATGACGCGCAGGACGCGCGCGTGGACGTCGATGAGTTGAAAGAATTCCAGCCAGTGGAGTTGCTGGGCACCCAGGTGATCGGTGGGCGATTTTACTTCGACAAATTCGTACTCGCCCCGCTCGTTCCAGATGAGGAGATCGGGAAAACCGCGTGTGTTTTCGCGCAGATTCCGGGACATTTCGAGCAAAATCAGGCCCAATTGCTTCGGTTCCAGGAGTTCAACCATCTGTCGATTCAGGTTCAATAGTTCCTCATTCCAGTCAACCAGCACGTTCGTAATCCCGTATTTTTCGAAATACACCGTTTCGATCTGCCGCTTCCAGTCTTCGCGGGTAGCTAGATCGGCCAGCCGTTTTTTCAACTGCTCTTCCCGCCTGACGTAAAAATCGGCCCCGTAAAAATCCGACGGTGCCCGCTGCAACGGGTGGTGAATGGCCTGTACGTTAGCATCGTAAATGATGTCCCAGAACACCAGCCCGAACAAGCCGCGCCAGGGGTAATTCTCGGTAAAAGCCGCTTCCCAGCCCGTTTCCAGAAAATGATTCATAACACCCGCTTCGACATGGTGCCGGTAAATGGCCGGAACGCCGACACTTTCCGCATCCGACAAAAACCGGGTGGTGGCCTTCCGGCTGCGTTTCTTCTCCCCGGCGCTCAGAATCTTCTCCCGAAAATCGGTCGCAAAATACCGCTCATCGGCATTCTGCGGATTCAACGCCATTTCGTCGCAAAGCGCCAGAGCCTCTTCCGTCAGGCCCGACCGAAACAGCAACCGCGCCCGTCGTTCGCGGGCCGGAACCCGGTCGGTCAGGGTGTAGACCTGCATGGCCTGCTCGGGCATTTTCTGCCGCTCCAGATAACCGCCAACGTGCGTCACCAGTTTGGCATACCCCGGCAGGGCAATTTCGCTCAGGTCGGGTTTGATTTCGTCCCAGTTCATGAACCAGTTGAAAACATCCTCCGGCGGTGTTACCGAGTCCCGCAACTCGCGAAACTCCTCGTTCGTCAGTGATATCAGCAATTTATCCTCTACTTCTTTCCGGCTGGCAAACCGGGCCGTCAGTTTCGATTCGTCGTACCGTTCAAACGTGACCATGCCCAGGTCCCGAATGACAAACTCGGTCATGTCAGCCGAGCGATTGCCGAAAAACAGGTATTTCAGCATCATCACCTCCGCGTCGAAATTTGGTTTGATGACGGTTTCGTGCCGCGTCAGGCTCTCCACAATCCGGGCAAAATCCAGCTCGTGCAGGGCGTAGCGCACAATATTTTCTTTCTTTACCTTGCTCAGCGGTTTGATTTCTTCCGGTTCCAGCGGCAGCAGGTCCAGCAATTCCGGTTTCGTAAATGTGTTCAGCACCTCGTTGCCCAGCAACTCGTGGTGGAAATTGAGTCGTTCGATAAAACCGTTGAGGAGCAATTCGCCGACAGCCGCCGGCAGGTCGTCGATTTCCTTGTATTGCAGTTTCTGAACCCGAAAGAACGTACCCCGCCGGTTGCTGAACCGCACATACATACACTGGGCATCTTCGGTCAGGCCCTGGAATCGCCGGATAAATTCTTTTTCGGCCTCATTCAGCAAATGGCCATACATCCGTTGGACAAAACCGATCAGGTATTGAAAATAATCAAGGTAATATTTCGGTGGCAGTTCAATCTGCTGGGGTCTCGTTGCCATATTTTTCAATCCATTTGTTCATCTTTGCCGTTATATCAATAACACCATTTTTTGTTAATATGTCCCCGGAACGGGTTTTGCAGATACTTGCGGATCAGCAGTTGATCGACCAAAAACAACGATCTGTTATTCAGGACGTTGAGAACCAGAAGCCCTTTTCCATTCACTGGGAATTACGGGTTTTGCTGTATGTTGGCATTCTGCTGTTCACCACCGGAACGGGCTGGCTAATTTATAAATACATCGACCAGATTGGTCACACCTTCCTCCTGCTGGCCCTCGCGGTTATTTGTGCCGCCAGTTTCGCCTTTGCGATTCGCTTCAAAGGGCCGTTTTCAACGGGACGCAGCCACAGCCGCTCCCCGTTCGGCGACTACGCCCTGCTGCTCGGCTGTCTGCTTTTCCTGACCCTCGAAGGCTATCTGCAATATCAGTATACGGTTTTCGGCACCCGCTACGGGCTGGTAACGTTTTTGCCGGCCATCCTGTTTCTGAGCCTGGCCTATCTCTTCGATCACCGGGGCGTTCTGGCGATGGGGCTTACAGCCCTGATTTCGTGGATTGGCGTGACGGTGCGACCGCTGGAGTTTTACTTCAAAGGCAACCTGAAAGACATGACGGTTTTGCTCTCGGCGGTGGCGCTCAGCATCGGACTGATGATCGGGGCGCTGGTGCTCGACCACCGGCGGATCAAGCGGCATTTCACCATGACCACGCTGAGTTTTGCCGGGAACCTGTTGCTGGTGGCGCTGGTGGCCGGTTTGTTCAATTTCCATGATTTACACCTCCCGTTTGCCGCGGCCCTGGCGGTTGCCTGCGCCGGTTTCGACGCGTACGCCCGGCGGGAACATTCCTTTCTGTTTCTGCTGATGAGCACTTTTTACGGCTACATTGGCATTACCTTTCTGGTATTTCATTATTTTCATTTGCGCGACGAAGCCACGTATCTGTACTGGATTATAACCGGAATTGGCATCACCGTTTATCTATCCAACAGCCGAAAGAACGAAAACTTTCAGGCGAAGTGAGCCATAACCGGGCGGTTTCGCAGCCCCTCTATCCACTCCTATTCTTATGAAAGCGTATAACGAAACCTGGGTGCAAAACAAACGAATTCAGGAGTATGCCGCCCGCTGGCAACGGCAGGGGCTGCTCGATGAAGCCCAGATGACCGGAATTCGGGCGAAATTTCCGGTCGGTTTTCGGGATTCCAACGGTTTTATCGAGGTCGGGCTGTTTGTATTTTCCATTGTTGCCGTCAGCGGAAGTTATTTCCTGTTCGTTTCCCTGCTCAATAACGTGCTGGATTATGCGGCTTTCTTCGATGTTTTTAACATCGGGTTCGGCCTGCTCGTCGGCCTGCTTACGCATTATCTGATCACTACCCGGCACTATTACCGCTCCGGAATCGACAACGCCCTCGTGATCGCCACCGTGGCGTTGCTCGTCACCGGGTTCACGGGACTCCTGCCTGATGGACGTCCCACCTGGCAATACGGTTTATTCATCCTGCCGCTCATCCTGGCTGGCGTCTGGTATTACAGCGATCTCCTGCTGACGATGGCCGCATTTGCCACCCTCACCACGATTTTGTTCGATGGGTTGCTGGATGTTTCATTCGGAAAACAGGTGCTGGCGTTTGTGCTGATGGCGGTTTCTGCCGGACTCTATGGAACCGCCCGCTTGTACGAAAACCGGGACAACCTGCTCTACTGGCGGGATAACTTCATCCTGCTCGAATGGCTGTCCCTGAGCTTATTAGTAATCAGTTGCAACTATTTCACCAACCGCCAGCTTACTTACTGGCTCATGGATTACCGGCCGGCCGAAGCTCCCGAAATTCCGTGGGCCGGGTTTTTCTGGGTGCTGACCTTCAGCGTCCCGGTCGCCTTGGTCTACCTCGGGATCCGTCAGAAAGAACGCCCCCTGCTCATTATGGGCGCACTGGGCTGGGGCCTGGCGCTGGCCACCTGGCGGTATTATCATCCTTTATTTCCCCTGGAATTTTACCTGATCATCCACGGCTTATTCCTCCTTCTGGGGGCGATTTTACTGATCCAGTTTCTGCGCGTTTCCCGCAACGGTTTTACCGACCGGCCCGATGAAGATTCCCCCAAAGAACTTCTCCTGCAGGCCGAAACCTTGTCTACCATTCAGGCTACTACGGGTCAGTTGGGTCCGAAAGACGGGATGCGGTTTGGTGGGGGCGATTTTGGCGGGGGCGGCAGCGAAGACCGGTATTGAACCCACGACCAGCCACAAGGCGGGTCGCAACGGCGATGGAGCCAGCCCAACTTTTGCGGACGCTCCGACCGACGAATTGGGCGGTTTTCGGCGAATGGCCGAAAACGAATTACCGGAAAACCGCCGGGCGAACGGACAGCCGCGCCGGAACGGGTTTGACCGGTTACAAAAATGTCGCTTTTTTTCAAGACCGGCCCCCTCCGAACAATTACTTTTACGGCATAATACAACCAGAATACCACTCCACAACTAATGAACACGAGTTATCAGGAATTTCGCCCTTCACCGGCACTGCAGCCGTTTGTCGAATGTTACTGGCTGCATTGTTTCAAAACCAGGGGAAGAGAAGAGTCTCCGGTGCAACGCTGTCTGCCTTTTGGCACGCTGGAACTGATCATTCACCTCGACGACAACCGCGCTCATGCCCTCTTCAATGACCGCTGGCAGGAACTCCCGCAGGCGTTCTTTGCGGGACTTTATCAGGATGCCGTGCAGTGGAAGTCGGTCGGAACGACCCGTAAATTTGGCATTCAGTTAAAACCGGAAAGCCTGCCGCAGCTGTTCAACGTGCCGATCGCATCGCTGTTCAATAATTTCACCGATCTGGAAACCTTCTTTGGCCGGGCGATCAACCGGTTGGTAGAAGATGTTTACGGCCGGCCGGATATTCAGGACGTGATCAAAGCCTCAGAAACGTTTCTGATGGCGCAGCTTCGCAACCTGAAGGGCAGTCGAAATTACGTTATTGAAGCCACCCAACTGATTCGGCAGTCGAAAGGGAGCCTGTCGATCAAGGCCCTGAGCGAGCATTTGTACGTCAGCAAACGGCAGTTGGAACGCCGTTTTAAGGACCATTACGGTACAACGCCCAAAATGTACCAGCGCATCATCCGGTTCCGCAATGCGTACGAGTCGTTTCAGAAAACCGCATCGTTACCCAACTGGGTGGATAGTTCGCACACGTTCGGGTACGCTGATCAGGCCCATTTTATCCGGGAATTCAAGGAGTTCACCAACGATATTCCCACGATGGTCTTCAATAACCAGGGCCATTATTACCGGGTGCCCGGGCGACAACTGATTCGAACACACTACTAACGGCCCTGACCGGCCCCTGCTGTTTCTTTTTACCCGTCCAACAACGATTGGCTTACGGCCGTATCGCCCGAATTTCTTTTCACTAAAAACAAAAAATAGTCATGTCAAAATTAGTTTATCTGGCCGCTCCGGCAGCCATCTGGCTCGCTTGTGCCTTTTCCAAACCGCAGTCCGCCCCCAAACCGGTGAAACATCCGACAACGCCCCATCAGTCGGCGCAGGGTGATGAAATCAAACGGGGGGAATACCTGGTGATGATTGCGGGATGTGCGGACTGCCACGCCCCGAAAAAAATGACGCCCCAGGGACCCGCGCCCGATATGGATCGTTTTCTTTCCGGCCATAACAGCGCCATACCGCTCGGCACGTACGACAGGAATCTGGTCAAAAATGGCCAGTGGGTGTTGTTCAACGGGCAAAATACGGCGTTCATTGGTCCCTGGGGTGTATCGTTTGCCGCTAACCTGACGCCCGATCAAACCGGTATTGGCAACTGGTCGTTCGAGCAGTTCAACAAAGCCATGCGGCAGGGTAAATTCAAAGGACTCGACAACAGCCGCCCGCTGCTGCCGCCGATGCCCTGGCCCAATTACACGAACATGAGCGAGAACGATATGCGGGCGGTTTTTGCCTACCTGAAATCACTGAAACCGGTGGCCAACGCCGTCCCGGCGGCCATTCCACCGGCCCCCTGATCAACCGCTTTGCCCATTTTCCCAAACAACAAAGTCTATTTTTCGAACACGCCATGAAAAAAGTAACCCTATTTATTGCGCTGGCAACGCTGCTGTGGAATTGTGCCACCGACCATTTGCAGCCGTCCCAGGACGCTTATCAACTGGATGAAGAAAAATCAGTAGCCCTCTGGAAGGGCCGTCTGCGAACCGGTTATTCCGAAGAAGGGGTCATTACGGTGAAAAGCGATCAGCTGGTGATCGAAAACGGGACCGTGGTGGGCGGCTCGTTCTCACTGCCGGTTTCGTCCATTCTGAGTACCAGCCTGCCCGATTCGCTCAAACCCGTACTGGTACACCATTTGCAAAGTGCCGATTTCTTCGATATGGCCCTTCATCCCACGATTACGTATGCCATTACCAGCGTTGAGCCCTACTCGGGCAGTGAGGGCCTGGCCGGTTCCAACGTGCGGGTGACAGGTAATCTGACGATCTTAGGCAAAAGCAATCCGGTTCGTTTCCCGGCCAAAATGCAGGTCAGCCATAACCAGCTGACGGTGGAAGCAACGCTCCAGATCGACCGGACCCAATGGGGGATGCTGTATAGCGCCGATCCAACGCTGCCGGATGAGAAATATATCCTGCCAGCCATTGACATTCACCTAAAACTGGTGGGGAATAAACAATAAGGTTCGTTGAGCAAAAGGTCCCCGAATAGGCAATAATTGCAACAATACACTTTAATTTAGCACAAATCCAATAAGCTGAGCGTGTAATTGCTCCGTTTGAGTAAAAACTCCTAAGTTCGGGCGCATTTTGATATTCAACAGGAAACCTGTCGTATGAAAACCTTAGACGCTTACAATTTTTCCGGTAAACGCGCCCTGATCCGGGTGGATTTCAATGTTCCGCTGAACAATAAATTCGAGATTACGGATGACACCCGTATGAAAGCCACCTTGCCAACGATCAACAAAATTCTGAAAGACGGCGGTTCCTGCGTGTTGATGTCGCACCTGGGTCGTCCCAAAGGAGGACCGGAAGACAAATATTCGCTGAAACACCTGGTGGGTCCCTTGTCGATCATGCTGGGTGTGGCGGTGAAGTTTGCCGACGACTGCATCGGCGAATCGGCCCAGGCGCAGGCCGACGCGCTGAAACCGGGGGAGGTATTGCTGCTGGAAAACCTGCGTTTTTACAAGGAAGAAGAAAAAGGAGACGTCGGTTTTGCCGAAAAACTCTCGAAGCTGGGCGATGTCTGGGTAAACGATGCGTTCGGAACGGCCCACCGTGCCCATGCCTCCACGGCGGTGATCGCGCAGTTTTTCACCGATAAAGTTTGTGGCTATGTCATGCAGGCCGAACTGGACAATGCACAACGCGTGCTGGAAAACGCCGACCGGCCGTTTACTGCCATCATGGGCGGGGCCAAAATTTCGGACAAGATCCTGATCATCGAGAAGTTGCTGGATAAAGTTGATAACCTGATCATTGGGGGTGGCATGGCGTATACGTTCGCCAAAGCCAAAGGGGGTAACATCGGGAAGTCGCTGCTCGAAGCTGACAAGCAGGCGCTGGCGCTCGAACTGCTCGAAAAGGCCAAAACGAAAGGTGTTCAGGTGTACCTTCCGGTCGATAACGTGATTGCGGATGATTTTGCCAACGAGGCCAACCGGCAGGTGGTGCCCACCGGCGAAATCCCGGACAGCTGGGAAGGACTCGACATTGGTCCCGAAACCGTCAAGCAATTTTCCGAAGTGGTTGCCCAATCCAGAACCATTCTCTGGAACGGGCCAATGGGCGTGTTCGAATTCCCGAATTTTGCCATCGGTACCAACGCGATTGCGGATGCAGTCGTAAAAGCGACGGAAGAGAACGACGCTTTCTCCCTGATCGGCGGGGGCGACTCGGCTTCGGCGGTCAACAATGCCGGGTATGGCGATCGGGTCAGCTACGTTTCGACGGGTGGTGGTGCTTTGCTGGAGTACATGGAAGGCAAAACCTTGCCGGGAGTGGCCGCTCTGGACTAAGAGAGTCAATTAGTTAAATAGTAAATATCATTCCAATAATCACAAAAAAGACCACCAAAAGTGGTCTTTTTTTATGACTTTTTAATTCAACACGCCCGGTTGCTGAAATTTTATCAATTGAAGAAACAAACAACTACCGAATGATATTTTGAATTTGGTGAATGTTACCGTATTTTTAACAACGAAAAAGCCACTCCTCAACGTGGGAATGGCTTTCTGCTTTCTTAACCTAAACTAATTATCTATCAAAGTAACGGCAGAAGGGTGTCTAACCATCTGCCGTTTGCTTTATTTAACTTTTATTTAATTATTTCCCCCGCCTGCGCGGTTGCGTTCGGCTTCCGTGCTCGTGCTCCGTTGCCGGGCCGCCTTCACATTTTGATTCCCGAAACGATACGTAAACGTCAGTCGGGCGATGCGACTTTCCCAGCGTGCCCGGACCCGGAAATTAATATCCTGGTATACAGCCCGGCCTTCAAAGCGATTCAGCCAGAACGGGTCGTTCACATTCAGTTTCAGCGTTGCTTTCCGGTTCATGAGCGTTTTCTGAACGCCCAGGCTAAACGCGCCCTGCGGAACGGACCGGTAAAAACCGTACAGGCTTTTCGAGTTGTACCAGCCGGCGATTTCAGCCGTGAAGTTTTTGGGCAACACAAAGTTCTGCGACGTATATACGTTGTACGCTACAAAGTCAACGTTGTACTGCGCTCCTAAGTATGGCGAATCGTATTTATTATAATACGCGTTGATATTGTTCTGCATATTCCACCACTTGGTCACCGTCACCGGGAAGCTCATCGTCAGGCTCACATTGTCCTGCGTAGCCAGGTTGTCAGTGGTTACGTACGTAATATTTTCCTCCGGAATCTGACCCGGTACTTCCTGCACAATCACGTCAATGGTGCGGCTGTAGCCCAGCGTTGTCGAGAATTTACCCTTGTAAACGTGCGTCAACTGGAACGAATTGGTAAACTGCGGTTTCAGGTATGGATTGCCCTGCTGGTAGGTATACGGGTCCAGGTAAAACCGGAACGGATTCAGGTTCTGGTAGTTGGGGCGGTCAATCCGGCGGCTGAACGAGAGATTCAGGACATTATTCGTATCAATTTTTCGCGAGATAAACAGCGTTGGGAACAGGTTGGTGTAGTTCCGGTCCACGATTTTATTCAGCGTCACCGAATTCCCCCTCGAATGCGTATTCTCCAGCCGCAACCCGGCCTGAATGCTGGTTTTCTTGTTCAATTGCCCGCCGTAGTTGAGATAAGCCGCATTGATGTTTTCGGAGTACCTGAACTCGTTGCTCTGGTTCGGATTGAACACCCAGCGGCCATCTACAAAATCCTCATAGGTTAGGTTATTTTCTGATTTCACGACACTGGTTTTCACGCCAGCTTCCCATTTGCCTTTTTGGGTGGGATGCACATAGTCCGCTTTGAAGGCCCAGATGTCGATGGTCGAAGGCATGTCGTTGCGTACCTTTGCCGTCGGCTGAACGATGCTGTCGCTGGCGTTGCGGTACGTGGTGCTCAGGTTATTGTACGAATCGCCGTTGAAGCGCGAGTAGTCGAGGTCGGTCGTCAGTTCACGGCCTTTGCCGTTGAAATCGTACTTGTAGTTCAGGTTTCCGGTCAGGTTGAACCAGTTGTTTTTAACCGAGACGTCGGTAGTTGGTTTCAGCGTAATCTGTCCCAGTTCATTCCGCATCACCGAGTTGTTGATCCCGTTGTCCTGCCGCCAGTCGTTGACAAAACCGGTCGCCAGCACCCCGATCGTGCTTTTCTTGTTGACAAAATAATCGACACCCGTGCGGAACGAATGCCCGTCGAAGCGGTTCGGGCGGTACGACGACTGGTCGAAGTAGGTAATCCTGCCTTCATAGGGAATGATCCGATCCAGGCTGTTTTCCTGAAACCGGCGGTTATGAAAGTAGCTGTAGTTCCCGAAGGCGTTGATTTTGTTCACCCGGTGGTTGAGGTTCAGGCTGGTGTTGGCCTTCTCGAACCGGCCATACCCGACCCCGGCAATGGCGGTTCCGTTGGTGCCGAAGTTCTTGTTTTTCTTCATCCGGATGTTGATAATGCCGACGTTCCCGGCGGCATCGTATTTGGACGAAGGATTCGTGATGATCTCGATTTTCTCGATGTTGTCGCTCGGCGTGTTTTTCAGCAGGTTGGCCACTTCCTGGCCCGAGAGGTAGGTTTGTTTGCCATCGATCATGACGATAACGCCCCCTTTGCCTTTTAACTGAATGTTGTCATTCTGACGATCGATGGTGACGCCCGGGGCCTTTTCCAGAACTTCGAGCGCGGTGCTACCGCTGGCGACGATGCTGTTTTCGACATTAACCACCGTGCGGTCGATCTCCTGTTCGATGAACGGTTTTTTCGCGACCACCTTCACCTCGTTCAGGCTTTTGGCCTCTTCCTGCATCGTCAGCGTTTTAACCTGCACCTCGGCATTAGCCGCATCAATCGTGAACGGTTCGGAATATACTTTCTTGAAACCGACCAGCGAGGTAGCAACCCGGTAACCGCCTTCGGCCACGTTCTCAAGCTCAAACTGGCCTTTGTCGTTGGTCACGACGCCTTTCACCAGCGTGGAGTCTTTGGCTTTGAGCAGCAGAATGGTGACAAATTCCGAAGGTTTCTGGTTCTGATCGATCACCAGCCCGCGAACCTTCCCTTTGACCGGGTTCTGGGCCATTGCGGATGTCATAAACAGCCACGCACACACGGCAGTGATAAACGTTTTCATGAGTTCTTAGTAGGTTGTTGTTTACTGGCTTACTGTTCAAAAGTTGTTGTTTACTGTTCGGCTCCCAAAGAGTACGTGGCAAAGTTAAGTAGTATGCATTACATAGAACCTGATCTTACATAGATGGTTGTTTTGTAAGGATGACTGGTAAGCACTCGGTGTTTTTCTGCGATGGGCCACAGGGGTCAGATGCAAAGAACGCTCAGGAAGTTGCAGCCTTCAATAAAAAAGATGTGAATGGGCGTTAAAAAGGGTTAAACGGAAACTCTTTCTGATGGTTAATGGAACAACCCCCAAACGACACCGAAAATGCCGGAATCCTTCTATAACACCTCGCTGAGTCTGCTGACGGATCTGTATCAGATCACCATGGCCTATGGGTACTGGAAATCCGGTACGGCCGGGAAAGAATCCGTTTTTAATTTATACTTCCGAAAACATCCGTTTCAGGGCGGTTTTACCGTGGCCTGCGGTTTGTCGGCGGTGATCGATTACCTGACGGCTTTTTCCTTTGCCGACGACGACCTCCACTACCTCCGTACGCTTACCGGTACCGACGGCCGCCCGCTGTTCGAACCCGGTTTTCTGGATTACCTCAAAAACCTACGGTTTTCGGGCGATATCGACGCCGTGCCGGAAGGAACGGTCGTGTTCCCCAACGAACCGCTCGTGCGGGTTCGCGGGCCGATTCTGCAATGCCAGTTGCTCGAAACGCCCCTGCTCACGCTGGTCAATTTTCAGTCGCTGATCGCGACCAAAGCCGCCCGGATGCGCCTGGCAGCCGGGAGCGACACCCTGCTGGAATTTGGCCTCCGCCGGGCGCAGGGCATCGACGGCGGGCTAACGGCCAGTCGGGCGGCTTATATCGGCGGCTGCGACGCCACCTCCAACGTACTGGCGGGCAAACTCTACGGCATCCCGGTTCGCGGGACGCACGCCCACAGTTGGGTCATGTCGTTTGCCGACGAACTGGAATCGTTTCGGGTGTATGCCGATGTTCTTCCTAACAATGTCACCTTGCTGGTCGATACCTACGACACCATCCAGGGCGTGAAAAACGCCATTGAAGCCGGAAAGGTCCTGCGCAGCAAAGGGTATCAGCTCAGCGCCATCCGCCTGGATTCGGGGGATCTGGCCTACCTGAGCATCGAAGCCCGCCGATTGCTGGATGAAGCCGGTTTTCCGGAAACGTCCATCGTCGGCAGCAACGACCTGGATGAATACCTCGTGACGAGTCTCAAACACCAGGGCGCCAAAATTACCATCTGGGGAATCGGTACCAAACTGGTGACGGCCTACGATCAGCCCGCACTGGGCGGAGTGTATAAACTGGCCGCCATCCGCAACCCGTCGGGAGCGTGGGAATACAAGTTAAAACTCTCGGAACAGGCCATCAAAATCTCGACACCGGGCCTCCAGCAGGTTCGTCGGTTTTATGATGAACACGGTTTTATTTCCGATATGATTTACAACGAAGAAACCCCGCCCGCCGGAGCCACCACCATGATCGACCCCTACGACTTTACGCGGCAGCGGCATTTTTCGGAAACGACCCCGTATGTTGACCTGCTCGAGCCCATCTTCCGGAAGGGGCAGCTGGTTGCCGGGCAACCTTCTATTCACGCCGTGCGAAACCGGGTGCAGCACCAACTGGCTCAGCTCCATCCCGGCATAAAACGCTTTACCAATCCGCATGCGTATCCGGTCGGGCTGGAGCAGCAACTGCATCAGCTAAAAACCGATCTCATTCTCCAATTACGGCGGCAATAGCCTCGATTTAATCCTGATTTTGCGTAATGCAGGTTCTGTTCGGTTTTTTAAAACCCATTTCTGCTTCATATTTGTTATTCTTGCAAAAAGCCGAAAAATCAGATACATGAAGCTCATTAAAGTTGCTGCCGGTGTTGTCAACCAGATTCCGATGGCCTGGGAACACAACCGCCGGACGATTATCGACGCCATTGAGGAAGCTAAAAAACAGGAAGTCAGCATCTTATGTTTGCCTGAGCTTTGTATAACCGGTTACGGTTGCGAAGACATGTTCTTCTCGCACGAAGTGATGGAGCAGGCCAAACAGAGTCTGCTGGAGATTGTGCCCCATACCGCCGACATCATTGTAGCCGTCAGCCTGCCCCTGCGGCTGGCCAATAACCGGGCCTACGACACCGCCTGTCTGATTGCCAACAAACGGATTCTGGGCTTTGTCTGCAAACAGGTGCTGGCCAACAACGGAATCCACTACGAAACCCGCTGGTTCCAGCCCTGGACGGCCGGGGTCCGCGACGAAATTCAGATTGGTGAGTTCACCTATCCGGTGGGCGATCTGCTGTTCGATGTATCGGGCGTAAAGATCGGTTTCGAGATCTGCGAGGACGCCTGGATTGCCAACCGCCCGGGTCGCAGTCTGCATGAGCGGGGCGTCGATATTATCCTGAACCCAAGCGCCAGCCACTTTGCGTTTTTCAAATCGCACGTCCGCGAACGGTTTGTGATCGACGGTTCGCGGGCGTTCGGTGTCAGCTACATTTACTGCAATTTGCTGGGCAATGAATCGGGCCGGGCCATTTTCGACGGCGACGCCATGATTGCCTCCAACGGCCAGTTGCTGGTGTCGGGGCCTCGTTTCAGCTACGCCGACCACCTGATCGTCACCGCCGTCATTGACGTGGACGACACGCGGCTCAGCCAGGTCCAGAACAAGGTAAATCTGGCCTACCTGTTTCCGAACCTGCGCGTGGCCGCGCCGTTCGACTTTCCTCCCGTCAAACCGGTGGTACAAAAAGCCGAACTGGAATACTGGGAACACGGCAACCATTTGAAGGAGGAGGAATTCGCCCGGGCGGTGGCGCTGGCCCTGTTCGATTACCTGCGAAAAAGCCGATCGCACGGTTTTGTGCTATCGTTGAGCGGTGGCGCCGATTCTTCCGCCATTGCTGCGCTGATTTCGCTGATGATTCGGATGGCCGACGAAAGCATTGGGCTGGACGGTTTTAAAAAGAAACTGAGCTACATCAAAAGCATCCAGAAGCTGAAAACCGTCGAGGAAATCTGCGGTGCCCTGCTGACGACGATTTATCAGGGCACCGAAAACAGTTCGAAAGACACCTACGAGTCGGCCGAATCGCTGGCTAAATCCATCGGCGCAACGTTTTATAACATCAACATCAACGGACTGGTCGAAACCTACACCCGGCTGATTGAAGAACAGTTGGGCCGACCGCTGAGCTGGAAAACCGACGATGTGGCCCTCCAGAATATTCAGGCACGGGTGCGGGCTCCGAGTGCGTGGCTGCTGGCCAATATTCAGAACGCCCTGCTGCTCTCGACCTCCAACCGCTCGGAAGCCTCCGTCGGGTATGCTACGATGGACGGCGACACGGCGGGCAGCATCTCTCCCATCGCCGGCATCGACAAATACTATTTGCGCGGCTGGCTGCGCTGGCTCGAAACCGTGGGCGTGGGCGGCAAAATTACGGTGGAAGGCTTGCAGAAAGTCAACAGCCTGCAACCCACCGCCGAACTGCGCCCGCTCGACCAAAAGCAGACCGACGAAGAAGACCTGATGCCCTACGAGGTCCTGAACGCCATCGAGAAGTTCGGTATCCGGGATAAACTGTCACCGAAGGAAGTCATGCAGCAGGTGGAAGTCGTGTTCGACGGCCAATACAACCGCCAGCAGCTTTACGTTTCCGTCGACCGGTTTTTCCGGCTCTGGAGCCGCAACCAGTGGAAACGCGAACGGTATGCGCCTTCTTTCCACGTCGATGATGAAAACGTGGACCCCAAAACCTGGTGCCGGTTCCCGATCCTGAGCAGCGGTTTTGAAAAAGAACTGGCGGAACTGAAGGAATACGTCGATGGCAACGACGGTCGGGGCCGGAAAGGGAAAATTGGGTTTTAATCGTACCGTTCGGTTGGCCGACAGATTCGAACTAGTTACCGCAAAAACCGACAACCGGGCAACGTTCGCCCGACCTGTACCGTCGGCACGGAGTTGTCGGCGTTCACGGCCAGCAGCATGGTGCCGCAGATCGGGGGCCACCCGGGACCCGGCCGCTACCCAAACGACCCTGTAAAAAACCGTCTTCCGGAAACCGTCGGCGACACGGTTTTCGGAAGACGGTTTTTACGGCTTTACGGTTCAACCAGTTCGGCTTCCCGGCGGAAAACCGCTGCGTAATCGTTGACAAAATCGGCATACGAGCGGGGCGCACGGCCTAACACGCGGGTCAGCAAGTCCAACTCCGGGGTCGTCGCTTTCAGGCCCTGTTTCTGGAAAAACGTATACATTGCCACCGAGTCATCGACCAGCCAGTCCGGCAGCCCCAGTTTTGCCTGAGCGGCCCAGGCAGCCAGATCATCGCCCGCGTACTGAACATCGTAACCGAGTTGCTGGCTCAAGGCCCGCGCGACGGAAGGCCCCGTCAGGACATCCGGACCGACCAGCGGGATGCGCTGACCGTCGAACTCTGTGGTCATCAGTACCTTCACCGTTGCTTCGGCAATGTCGCGCACATCAACCCGGTTTAGCCCGATTCCGCCAATCGGTTGGGTATATAAACCGTAGTTGATCACGCCCTCCCTGAACCAGAAATCGTTCTGGTAGAAATTATTAGGGCAAATAAAGACGTAATTCAGGCCCGACCAGAGGATGGTTTTTTCGAGCGATATTTTCGTGCGAAAGTGCGGAATATGAAACCCTTCGTAGGCATTATGGATGCTTTGGTAAACGATTTTCCGGACACCCGCCCGTTTGGCCGCAGCCACGGCAAAAGATCCCTGCGCCACTTCGGTCTGGCTCAGGCGGTTTAGCAGAAAAACCTGGTCGATGCCTTCAAAGGCTTTCGGCAAGGTCGCGGGTTCATCCATATTGCCCACGGCGGCTTCCACCCCATCCGGCAGCAGAGCGGCTTTTTCGGCGCTGGTAACCAGCACCCGGACCGCTTGCTGTTGGCGAACTAATTCCTGAACGACCTGGCTTCCGACGGTGCCCGTCCCACCAATAACGAGTGTTTTCATGAGGAGTTTATGATTTGTTGTTTACGGTTTTAAAATTGGTGCGTTCAGCCCACATCCCCAATGGCCAGTCCGGTGAAACGGAAAATTGCGGCTTTGAAGTGCTTTCCTGTGGGCTTCGCCGTACCTTTGCCGCATGAAATTTTTCCTTTCCGGCCTGCTGTTTGCGGCCCTCTGGGCATCGGCATCGGCAGCCACTAAATTTGGCGTTCTTTCTGCGGACCCGCTTCTTTTGGCGCAAATCCGGTTTATGATCGCCGGTCCGCTGATTCTGTTCATTGCCCATGGCATTCAGCGCGGCCCGCTACCGACCCGCACCGAATTCAAACGCCTGACGATTTTTGCCCTGTTGAACACGACGATTTATCTGGGGGCTTTTGTGCTGGCCCTTCGGCATGTTTCCGCCGGAATCGGTAGTCTTTCGACGGCCACCAGCCCACTGTTTATCACGATCCTATCGGCCTTATGGCTCCGTCGCCCGGCGAATTGGTACGAGATTTTGGGAATTCTCATCGGAATGGGGGGCGTTGTGCTGGCGACCTATCCCCTGCTTCAGTCCAGTTTCGCTACCGTACCGGGCTTGCTGATTCTGCTCGGGGGCATGGTGTCGATCTCGGCGGCTACGGTGTATTACACCCGGTTTTCCTGGCGATTGCCCAGTCTGGTTATCAACGGCTGGCAGGTGTTTATCGGCGGTCTGCTCCTGCTGCCTTTCACTCTGGCTTTCGCCGATTTCGAACACTCGCATTTCGATCTCCGGTTTTGGGGCGGGGTTTTCTGGCTGATCGTTCCGGTGTCGGTCATCGGACTGCAACTCTGGTTTTACCTGGTTCGACAGGATGCCGTACAAGCCTCTTTGTGGTTGTTTTTATGCCCGATTTTCGGATTTGCCTACTCATCCATCCTCCTCGACGAACCCCTGACGGTGCATACGTTTCTGGGAACGGCGCTGGTGCTGGTGGGCTTATATCTCGGCCAGCGCGATAAATTCCGAAAAGTGAAACAAAAAACGCACCCCCTGGAGCGCGTCTGATTCCAACCTAAACCTTTTTTCAAATGATTTCCTATCCCTTCCTGTTTATGAACCGAGTTATTAGTTTGATCAGCCTGCTGGCGGTTTCGGTAGGCGGTTTTGCGCAATCGACCTCCGAAAAACTGCTGATGGTGTGCGGAGACAGCAAAGTGTTGCTGGTCGATTACCAGCAGGGCCAGGACAGCATTCCGGCGGTTGTCTGGAGCTGGGACGCCCACGAAGCAATGGATTTGCCGACGGAATACCGCACCCGCAAATTCAACTCGATGGACGACTGCAAGGCCATCCGGCAGGGCGAGCAATTGCTCGTTTCGTCGTCCAGCGGAGCCATTGCCGTGCTGAACCGGAAAGACAAAAAAGTGGTTTTCTACGCCAGCGTCCCAAACGCGCATTCCATCGAACTCTTGCCGGGTGATCTGATTGCGGCAGCGGCTTCTACGGCTCCCAACGGCAACCGGATCATGCTGTTCGACCAAAAACATCCCGAAAAACCGCTCTACAGCGACAGCCTGTTCTCGGCCCACGGCCTCGTCTGGGATCAGCAGCGAAAAAGCCTGTTTGCGCTGGGATTGACGGTTTTACGGGAATACAAGCTGGTCGGCACGAAAGCCCTCAAACTCGTGCAGGAATGGACCATTCCCGGCCATAGCGGCCACGACCTCCAGCCAACGCCGGACGGTCGTCACCTCTTCCTGACCGAAGAAACCGGTGCCTGGCAATTTGATTTAAAGACCCACACGTTCACCAAAATACCCGGTTTTACGGATGCGCCCCATACCAAAAGCGTCGGACGCGACCGCCGTGGCCAGTTCATTTACACGGTTCCCGAAGAAAGCTGGTGGACCTACCACGTGCGGTTTCAGCATCCGAGCCACGCGCTCAGCTTCCCGACCATGAAGGTGTACAAAGCCCGCTGGTTTCGCCCCTGATCCGTGCCTAAGCGCGAAAATTGCCCCCGCTCCCGGAAGCAGATTTTAGCCATTTCACGGGTCGTTTTCGACCGCTACCGGGTGGCGTATGCGGGCCGTTCTTCGCCGGAAAACAACCCGGTTTTACGCCAAAAAACCGCCCCTGGACCATATTCTCTTTTTCGGCCTTTAAAGATTGAAAAATAATTTACAATCCATTGATTTACAATTCATTAATTCCTATAAATAATTCTTAGATCCGGAACATCGAACGGTGTTTTTTTGTTCTATTTACATGAACATGAACACAGAAAATACGATGAACAAGGAAGGAAAACTGGTCCCTTTTGCTCCTGCCCAGCCGCAGGACGAAAACTGGCGAAAATCCATCCCGGCGCAGGTTTTCCTGAACCACTTTTTCGCGATCGATTTTCACATTCAACGGCAGGACGACCTGTTCGATCTGAGCCGGTTTCCGCTCTTTCAGGACTTTGCCCCTCAGGTTTCGGACGAACAACAGAAGGCGCTCGAAAAGCTGCTGCTGAATAGCTGGAGCGCCGAATACGCGCTTCGCATTACGCCGGTTGTCAATGACAACCAGTACCTGCAAAGTTCGCTGCACTGGACGTTTCCGCAGGCATATTATAGCGTTCTGTTCAGTGTCCGGGCGTTCCTCCATGCCATGGGCGAACCCGTCAGTAACGAAGAAATCATTCGCCGACGCATCGGTAACATGGTCGTTCGGGGCTATTACCCGGCATCGGTGGGCTTTTATGCCTCCGGTCCGCTGAACAACTACCGGACCATGCGGTTGCCCATGGCGAAACTCGATATTGCCAAACCGGATCTGACCCTGCCCTCCCGCGAGTCGGCGGCCCAGATCGAGATTGCGCAGTTTCTGAAAACCTCGCGCGACCAGCGCATCAAGGCGTTGCGGCAGGCCATTCAGAACAACCCCAAGACGGCGTTGCGCAGTACCAAAACGGGGAAGGTTTTGCAGAAATTCGGCCAGGAACAATACAAGCAGTTGGGCAAACAAATCGGTTATACGACCTATTTCGACGCCCTGAGCCGCCTGCGGATTTCCTCTTCCAACCGTGAGATTGAGCGGTTTGTTGAGTCGGAAATCGACGTTCGGCTGTTCCACGAAAGTCTGGTCAATATTGTATCGCACATCAATGCCGTGCATGAAGCCTATATCGCCAAGGCATTGGGGATTGAGGGCTACAAGCGGTTGATTGCCAAACTGCCCTCGTACCTCCAGGAAGGTTTCCTGCGGGAACGGTTGAACCGCGTGATTGAGCCACTGCTGGAATCTGGTCAACCACCGCTGCGCATCGCGGCCTGATCAAAACCGCTGCTATACAAAGCCCCGATGGAACAGATCCATCGGGGCTTTTTTGGTTATAAAACCGGCCGGTTTTCGGAAGCCCGAACCGGTTTTAGCGACGTTCCAGGTAGCGTTTACAAAGGGCAAGATACTGGTCGACCGGCGGCATTTCCAGGTCGGTTTCCTTCGCCAGTTCGTCCCAGCCCCGCACCTGCAGAATGCCCCGAAAAAACGGGTTCTGTTCGAATTCCTGCGCTTCGGCCGCCGTCATGGGACCGCCCTGAAACGCCAGCGTTTTCAGACTGGCTTCCGACAGTTTGTTGAAGTAGGCCGGATTCTTGTACGTCAGGTAGCGTTTGGCGTTGACGTGGTGTTCAATCAGCTGGGCTACTTTTTCCGAAAAACCGCGTTCACGCAGCCAGTCGGCTCCCAGCTTCTCGTGGTCCACCCGCCCGTACTCGTCCATGTGATCTTCGGCCGCTTCCGACGGCAGCAGGTGCCCGATGTCGTGCAGAAAAGCCGCGATGACGGTTTCGTCGTCGGCCCCGGCCCGTTCGGCCAGCATCGCCGATTGCAGCATGTGTTCCAGTTGCGAAACCGGCTCGCCATAATAATCGTCCGAACCGTGTTTTTCAAACAGTTCCGTAATCTCCGCAATTGCCTGTCGAGGTATCATAGATAGCAATGAGTGAATGAATGAAAGAGTGAAAGAGCGAAATTAGCTTCGCCATTTTTCGATCCCTCGCAAAGCTATTTTCTCTCTTTCACTCTTTCGCTCTTTTATTTATCCCACCATACAGGGGTGTTGATGGTATTCGCGCCCTGGCGCTGGATGGCTTCCTCCACCGACGGTTTGTTCAGGTTCAGCTCCGAACTCGGATACAAAAACCGCACGGGAACTTTGTTGCTGTTCAGGTTCGACGGGCCGGGTTTGATGTCGGGAACACCCGTCCGACGCCAGTCAAACCAGCCTTCCAGACCGCTGTAAAATAACGAAATCCACTTCTGAGTTCCAATCAATTCGAGGGCTTTTGCGTCCGTAAACGCCACATCCGGCTGCGCCAGGTACCCCGCCGGCACATCCAGCGCGTAGAAGTTGAAGGAAGCCGTAATGCCTTTCTCGTAATAGCCTTTGGCCTCACCGGTGATCAGTTTCTTCTGAGCCGCTTCCGCCAGGATAAACTGCAGTTCGGCGTAGGTCATGATGATGCCTCTGGCAATGTTCAGGTTCCCATCCGTGGGCGTTCCGAAACCGTCGATGTAGTAATTACCGCCCACGCGCGAAACATTCTGAGCACCACCGTTGTAGGTCAAGGCACCCACATCGTCCAGGCCGTTGGGCACACCCACGTAGGCCGGTTTTCCGGCCGAAACCGATGCGACCGTCGGGCGGGCAAAAATGGCCAGTCGCGGGTCGTTCAGTTGGGCCAGTTTATCGCCCAGCGTCTTACTCAACCGGAACTCATCGAACGAACCGACCCGCGACGTATAGAGTGGAAACTGGTTCGGAACCGTGGGCAGATACCGCAACGCCGCGTTGTCGGCGTTGGAGGTAAAAACCGGGGTGGCCGTCGGGTTGCCGACAATGGCCTGCAGATCGGCCTTCACGTCGCGTTTGTTCGAAATCCGCATCAAATACCGGAGCCGGAGCGAATTGGCCATTTTCTTCCACTTCGTCACATCACCCCCGAACAGAATATCGCCGTTTACCGCGCCGTTTTCGGGTGCCAGCAACGCATTGGCCTCCGCCAGATCTTTCAGAATTCCGTTGTAAATGGTTTCCTGCGGATCGTATTTTGGGAAAAACATCTTGTCTTTTCCCTTGGTCGCTTCCGAATACGGCGCATCTCCGTAGGCATCCGTAATCAAAGAAGCCACCCAGGATTTCATGATGAGCGCAATGGCCTGGTAGTTTTTCTGCACCGGGCTCGCGTTTGACGCGATGGTATGCATGTTCTGGATTTCACGCAGGGCCGAATAACCGGTTCCCCAGATACCGTTCTGTTCGCCCCAGAGGTACCGATCCTCGTTTACGAACTGAATCTTGGCCGTATACTGCATCACGATGTTCCCAATGCCCCAGGCCATTCCCATGTTTTCGTTCACGGTGGAGCGGATAATGTTCGGCAGCAGCAAATCCGGCGTAACGGTGTTCGGCACGTTCGGGTTGGTGTTGACGTCTTCGAAATTATTGTCGCAGGACGTTCCGGCAGCGACGAGCAACGCCAGACACGCAAACAACTTGATGTAGGTTCTTTTCATAAGGCTTGTTAGTTTATGGCTTAGGACTGATAGTTAATGCCTTAATCCTAAACCGTAACCGCTAAACAGTTACAGATTAAACGACAGGTTGATACCGTAATTCCGGGCCGACGGGATGGCGACCGATTCGGAACCCGGAATAATGGTTCCGCCGGAAACCGACGAGGTTTCGGGATCGATATGCGGCACCTTGGTCCAGAGGAACAGGTTGCGCCCCACCAGCGAAACCGTCACGTTGCGGAACGGCAACTTCCGGCCCATCAGAGTATTCGGAATTGAGTAGCCCAATTTCACTTCGCGCAGTTTGGTAAATGACGCATCGAAAATAGCGTCTTCCAGGACCTGCCGGCCCAGTGTGAAGGCCGTATGCCATTCGCGGGCCGAAATCCGGCGCTGGTTGGCCGTAAACTGGCCTTCCCCGGCTTTGACGACACCCGGCACCACGTAATACGTTCCTTCCGGCGCGTTCCTGAACTCCTTATCGACGGAGTTGTCGTAGTAACCGCTTTCCCGGCCTTGCAGTGTTTCGATCAACTGACCGCCCTCACGCCCAACGACATACGTATGCGAATAGACTTCGCCCCCTTTCCGGATGTCGAACAGGAAACTCAGGTTGATGCCTTTGTACGTAAACGAGTTGTTGATACCGGCCAGCCAGTCGGGATTGTAATTCCCCAGTTTTTGCAGCGTGCTGGTGGCAACGGGCCGCCCTTCCGCCGAGATCACCAGTTTGCCCACATTCTGGCCCGTTGGGTCGTAGTAGGCGCTTTTCGGATCACTGCTTACGCGCTCGTAGGCGTAGCCGTACATATCGCCCATCCGCTCGTTGACGCGGGCCTGTACCGAGAAATACCGGTTCGCCAGTTCGTAGGTCGAAACGCCGTCGGCCAGCTCCAGCACTTTGCTGCGGTTGCGGGAGAAGTTGACGTTCATATCCCAGCGGAAACCAACATTGTCCAGCCGCACCGGCGTCAGGTTCAGCATAACTTCAATCCCGCTGTTCTGAATGCGTCCGGCGTTCTGGACGATCTGGCTATAGCCGGTCGTTCCCGATAGCGGCAGGAAGATGATCTGGTTTCTACTAATGGTATTATAGTACGTGAAGTCCAGCCCGACCCGGTTTTTCAGAAACCGGATATCGATCCCGTATTCCTGCGAACTGCTGATTTCCGGTTTCAGACTCAGGTTCGGAATCCGGGTTGATTCGCCGAACGTCGGCGTCGTGCCCCAGGGCGTACCGGGGTTAAACGGTTGCGAGAACTGGTACGGCTCGGTGTCGTTCCCGACCTGGGCGTAACCGGCCCGCAGTTTGGCAAACGACACCCACGACGGCAGCTTGACCCAGTCGCTCACCACGGCACTCAGCGTTCCCGACCAGTAGAAATAGGAATTATCGGCGGCTCCCACCAGGCCGGCCGGCAGCGTCAGCGTGCTCGACCAGTCGTTGCGCCCCGTCACTTCCAGCGTCAGTTTGTCCTGGTACGTCAGCTGGCCCGACGCAAACAGGCTATTGATCCGGCGCTCGGATGTATTCTGGGCATACTCGAGCGGTACCCGGCTGTTGTTCAGGCTGTAAACGCCCGGCACCGTCAGCTGGGGGGCAAAATTATCGAGGTAGTCGTACGTATTCAGCCGCTGGTTTCCACCCGCCGTCCCGCTGAGCGTGAAGTTATCGTTCAGGCGTTTATCCACTAAAAACAGCAGATCCGTGTTGCGTTCCAGTGTTTTCACGGCTTCCCGGCGGTAGGAACCGTACGGATAGCGCTGCGTACTGAAGGCCCGTTGCCGCACCCGCAGTTCGTCCTGGTAATCGACCTGCGTCCGGCCCTGCACCGACAGCCAGTCCGTCAGTTGATACGCCAGGGTGACGCTCCCGATGACGCGGTTCAGATCCTGACCGTTGGTGTTTTCGTACAGGTTGAAGTACGGGTTATCGTGGTAATTGTAATTAAAGTTGAACTGTTGAATATTTTCCAGCCCCGGTTGCCAGTAATTTCGCATCGACGCCATGTCGATTTGACGCCCCCACCAGCAGTTGAGCAGATACATGATGTTTTCGGTTCCGTAGCTCAGGTTCGGACGGTTATCGCTATGGTTCCGAATGTAGCTCACGTTCGTGCGGGCCGTAAACCGGTCCGTTAGTTTGTATCCGGCGTTGACATTGAAGGTGTTACGCGTCAGGTCCGTATTGGGAACCATGCCTTTTTGGGACAGGTTGGTGAACGACAACCGGAAATCCCCCTTGTCATTGCTCCCCGTAACGGCGACGTTGTTGGTCAGTGCCACCCCGGTTTCGAAGAAATCACGGATGTTGTCGGGATGCGCAATGAACGGCGTCGGTGTCGCCACGCCAGGACCACCCGGCACTTTCGTATCCCCCGCCCGGTAGCCTTTATCGGTGGGTGAATCGTGCTGGATAATCAAACGTCCGTCCATTTTGGGGCCCCAGCTTTCGTCGGTACCGTCGCGCAAACCGCCCCCGGAACCATCTTTAAACGAAAACTCCCCGTTCAACCCCTGCCCATATACGTTCTGGTAGTCCGGTAGCCGCAACACGGTTTCAAACATGGCATTCGAATTGACACTAACGCCAATTCCTTTGGTGCCTTTGCCGCTTTTGGTCGTGATGACCACCACGCCATTGGCCGCCCGCGACCCGTACAGGGCCGTCGCACTGGCCCCTTTCAAAACCGTCATGGTTTCCACATCGTCGGGGTTGATGAAACCGGCCCCGTTCCCGTAGTCGGCCTCCTGGTTACTACGTCCCGACGACCCCACAAAGTTGTTATTAATCGGTAAGCCATCAATCACGAACAGCGGTTGATTGGCGTTGATATTCAACGACTTTTCGCCCCGAATGGTCACCCGCGACGACCCTCCGATCCCGGACGGGCTGTTCACCACGGTCACCCCGGCAATTTTCCCGGCCAATTGGCTAACCAGGTTCGTTTCCCGGGCCTGCGAGAGCGCCGAATTATCAATTTTCTGCGTCACGTAGCCCAGATTGCGTTGTTGTTTCGAAATCCCCAGGGCCGTTACGACTACCTCGTTCAAGGCCTGTGTCGAAACGTTCAGCGTTACATCGATCGACGTTCGGTTACCAACCGTTACCTCCTGGGCATCGAAACCGATGAAGGAAAAAATCAAAACCGCCGACGGATCGGGGACGCTTATCGTATAGGTCCCGTCATTGCGGGTGGTGGTGCCACTAGTGGTGCCTTTGACCACAATGGAAACGCCGGGCAGCGACTGGCTCCCTTCGGACGATACCACTTTGCCGGAAATAGTCTGAGCAAGCAGGGGCAAGCCAAACAGAAGAATAGCCAGCGTCAGAATAGCGCGACGACAACTGAACCTTCGTTCATTCATTGATGGGCGTAACTTTTTTTTCATACAGAAAATCAGGAATAATCCGAGAATCGGAATGGTGGAAAATGGATACAGAATTGACATATCACTTTACGAAACCGCAAATCTACCGGGCACTTATTGCGCAAGTATTACGGAATTATGAACTTTCTAATTTAGAAAAAGAAACGGGATATAATTTTGACAAAACGCCAAAAACCGTATTAGCAATGGAAATACATCAAATAATACCAATAAAATACTGCCAATTTGCAATACTTACCAAATACAAACCCAAGGCGATAAGTTAAAAAATGCCGATACATTGACCAACCTATCGGCAAAATAAATCGCTCATACCGGACGTGACGGCCCAGCCTGAGCCCGGCAACGAATGGGGAGAAGGCCGTTCTGAACAGGGCACAGCGGCCCCGCTCCGGGCGCTGAACCGGAAGAAGGCCCCGTTGCGAATGGATGGGAAAGCCGTCGGCTGGAAGCGCAGCAGGCAGGCGGGTTAGTATGGGTTTCCCGGAAGTGGGGCCGAACTCGTCGACCCGCGGATGATCAGCCGGGTGGGCAACACCACCAGTTCGGATGCGGGGCGGTCTTCTTCGGCCGCCAGTTGGTTGAGAAGCAGCCGCGCAGCCTGGCGGCCAATGTCATCGACGGGCTGGGCCACCGTGGTCAGGCCGGGTTCGATCAGGGCTGAAACCGGGTCGTCGCTGAACCCAACAATCGCAATGTCGTCCGGAATTCGCAGTCCCCGGTTTTTGATAACTTTCAGGGCCTCGATGGCGGTCGGGTCGTTGATGGCGAACAGCGCGTCGGGTGGCTGGGGCAGATTCAGCAGGTGGTTGACGTAGATATTCGCCTTGTCGAGCGTCAGATCATACGAAATAATCAGGGCCGGGTCGATCGGAATCTGGTTATCCGTCAAGGCGTCCCGGTAACCGTTCAGCCGATCGCGGCTGTTCAGCAGCGAATCGGGGCCCGACAGGTGGGCAATCCGCCGTTTGCCGGTGTTGATCAGGTGCTCGACCGCGCGGTAGGCACCTTCGTAATCGTCCACGGCCACTTTCGAAACATCCAGCTCATCCACAATCCGGTTGAAAAAAACCACCGGAATTCCTTTCCGCTCGAAGATTTTGAAATGCTCGAAATTCCTCGTGTCCTTCGTGTGCGACACCAGAATGCCATCCACGCGGCTGGCTAACAGCAAGCGGGCGTTGACGATTTCGGTCGCATACGACTCGTTGGAGTGGCAAATGATCACGTTATAACCCGCCTGGGCCAGCACATCCTGCGCCCCGATAATGACCCGGGGAAAAAACGGACTGAGGAATTCCGGCACCATAATCCCAATGGTCTGCGTCCGGTTAGTCAGCAGCGAAATGGCCAGTTGGTTGCGCTGGTAATCGAGCTGATCCGCCATTTCGAGCACCCGTTCACGGGTTTTTGCCTTTACATTCGGATGCCCGGTCAGGGCCCGCGACACGGTGGATTTTGACAGATTCAGTGTTTTGGCAATGTCGATGATAGTCGCCTGATGATTCCTCATTAAAATATAACTATTATAATATTAATGACTGTATACTCCTTGAAAATCGCTTATTTTCCCATCGAATGATGCACATTTTGGGAATGTTCCCAAAAAATTGGGAACATTCCCAAAAATATAAGACAATTTTTTCTTTGCAAAATTATTATTTCACCGTAATATCAGGTAAGATATGCAAAAAAGAATGATTTAACTGGCTTTTTGCCACTTAGCAGGCCAATTTTCCCGGATAGATCAACTTTTGCAGTGTCTGTTTAACAATTCCCACAAAATTGTACATTTTTTATTGCCAACCTTTAACATCAAGGACAATGTCCGGATTTATGTATGGTATTCTCTAAACCCATTCGGGCAGTAAAGGGACTGTTATGGCTCCTCCTGCTCTCCGCTTCTCTCACTTCGTTTGCGCAAAATAACAACGGCCTGACTGTCCGAGGGCGGGTCTCATCCGGTACGGAAGCGCTACCCGGTGTCAATGTTATTATCAAGGGTACCCAGCAAGGTACTACAACTGATGTCAACGGCCAGTACAGCCTGGTCGTACCCAACAGCAATGCCACGCTCACCTTTTCGTATATCGGCTACGTTTCGCAGGAAATAGCGGTCGGCAACCGGAGCACGATCGATGTTTCGCTTCAGTCGGATGAACGATCACTCAGTGAAGTCGTCGTCGTGGGCTATGGCACCCAGCGAAAAGTTGAAACCACCGGTTCCATTGCCTCCATCAAATCCGCCGAACTCACACAAACGCCGGTTGTCAACGTGGCGCAGGGCTTACAGGCCCGGGTTGCGGGGGTGCAGGTTAACCAGAATACCGGTGCACCGGGCGGTAACGTCAGTGTTCGGGTACGCGGAACCAACTCCATCAACGGCAACTCCGAACCGCTGTACGTCGTGGATGGCATTCAGATTTCCAACGGGGGCGGTATTACGGACGTCAGCCCGCTATCGACCATCAACCCGAATGATATCGAATCGGTTGAAATCCTGAAAGATGCTTCGGCATCGGCCATTTACGGTTCTCGCGCGGCCAACGGGGTCGTGCTGATTACGACCAAACGCGGTAAAAGCGGAGCGACACGGGTGACCTTCGACAGCTATTACGGTGTTCAGAAAGTAAACAAAACCCTGCCGGTGATGAACGCAGCCGAGTTTGCGCAGCTGGAAAATGAAGTTTTCAAAAACAACTTCTACCCCGATCCGGCTTCGTTGGGCGAGGGAATTAACTGGCAGAACGAGATTTTCCGGCAGGCTCCCATTCAGAACCACCAGCTTTCGATCAACGGCGGGAACGAAAAAACGCAACTGGCCCTGTCGATGAACTATTTCGATCAGGACGGGATCATCATTAGCTCCGGTTTCAAACGCTACTCCCTGCGCCTGAACCTCGACCACAAGATTGGCCAGCGGTTTAAGGTTGGGACCAGTATTCTGGGCAGCTATTCGATCAATGACGGGATTACGACCGGTAGCCAGACCATCGGTGATGCGGGGGTTGTCACCGGCTCGATTCTGGGCGCGGCACTCGGTGCACCGCCTAACCTGAAACCATATCGCCCGGACGGCACGGTGTTCCCGTTTGGCGAACAGGCCACCCAATACCGGGAAGTTTCCAACCCGCTGGGTTTTGCCGCTCAGTTAAACGAACGGAGCATCAAACGGACCCTGGCCAATGTGTACGGCGAAGCCAATATTGCCAAAGGACTGACCTACCGGGCTTCTTTCAACGTCGATCAACGGGCCGAACTGTACAATAATTACAACCCCCGTTCCATCATCAACCGGGCTGACCTGAACGACAACTCCGGCTCCGCCCGCAAAGACAACATCAATTACCTGGCTCTGCTGCACGAAAGCATTCTGACGTACAATACGGCTTTGGGCAAAGACCACACCCTGAAAGGAACGGCGGTTTTTGCCACCCAGGCCGAAATGTATAACGACAACAGCATCAATGCCACCGGTTTCCCGAACGACGCCACGCAGAACGAAGCCCTGCAACTGGGTCTCACCCGCACCGTCAGCAGCAACCGGAACCGCCAACGGCTGGATTCGTACATGGGCCGTGTCAACTACGGTTTTAAAGACAAACTGTTTGTTGATTTCACGGTTCGGGTTGATGGATCGAGCAAGTTCGGCGCCAATCACAAGTACGGGGTGTTCCCGGCGGTATCAGCCGCCTGGCGGTTGATCGAGGAACCGTTCCTGAAATCAGTCACCTGGATTTCGGACCTGAAACTGCGGGCCAGCTACGGGATTACCGGGAATGCCGGTGGCATCAATCCCTACCAGTCGCTGGCAACGGTTTCGGCTTCGGGCAGTAATTACAACCTCAACCATACCTTCGTAACGGGAATCAACCCCTCCGGTATTGCGAACCCGGATTTGCGGTGGGAGCGTTCGGCCCAGACCAACATCGGTTTTGATTTAAGTTTGCTAAACAACCGGGTTAGTTTTATCGCCGATGTGTACCACAAAAACACGAAAGACCTTTTGTACGTAAAAGCACTGCCCCTGAGCTCCGGTTACAGCACGATCACGGGTAACTTTGCATCACTGGAAAACAAAGGGATTGAACTGGCCGCCAATGGACGCATTCTGGATGGCGCTTTCAAATGGGACGCGTCGGCCAACGTGACCTTCAACCGCAATAAAGTGCTGGGTCTCGATGGGGGTGTAACCAACGAACGGTTTGTAACGACCTATACCATTCTGAAAGTCGGCGAGCCCCTAGGGCTGTTTAAAAATTATGTTTTTGACGGCATCAACCAGACCGGCGAAACCATCTTACCCGGTTACGACGGCCGGATCGGTGGTCATAAGGTAAAAGACGTCACCGGCGACGGCCAGATTACGGCAGCGGATCAGGTCATTACGGGAAATCCGAACCCGAATTTCATTTACGGTTTTTCGACCAACCTTTCATTCAAAGGCTTTGATTTGAGTGCGTTTTTCTCGGGCTCACAGGGCAACGACATTTACAACGCCAGCCGGTTGTCCTTCGAGAATCCGGCGGGTCAGCGGAACATGCTGAAAGGGGTTGTCAATCGCTGGTCGCCGACGAATCCGAGCAACCAGTACGCCAGTGCCTTCGTGGCCGGCCGGTTGCCAATTACCAACTACGTGGTGGAAGACGGTTCCTACATGCGCCTGAAAAACCTTACCATCGGTTACAATGTACCCCGCATCAAGGGTGTTCAGGGCATCCGGGTCTATGTCAGCGGTAACAACCTGCTCACCTTCACCAAATACAGCGGATTTGATCCTGAGGTGAATACCTTTGCGGGTTCGAACACGGTGATCGGTGTTGACAACCTCGTGTACCCACAAGCGAAATCATTCCTGGGCGGTATTCAAATCACATTATAATTGAGCGAATTGGGATTGAGTAATTGAGCGGTTTTTTAGCTCCTTCACTCAATCGCTCATCCACTCAATCACTCAAGCAATCATGAAAAAGATATTCATTCCCATACTCGCAGCGTTTTTGCTGACCTCCTGCGAACTGGACGAAACCATTTACTCGTCCATTTATACCGAAGCGTTTTACAAAACAGCCGCTGATGCCGAAAAGGGGCTGATTGCCGCCTACGGCCCGATGGGCGACCTGGGCAGCGGCCCCGCCCTGACCCTTTTGGCCGACATGAGTGACGACCAGACGTACCCTCGTTCGGTGGTGGGGCGCAGTACGCTGACCCTCTTCACGTATGATGTGAACTACACCAACCAGAAAAGTAACGGGCGGCTGATGGAATCGCCCCAGCAGGTCTGGGCGGCCAGCTACGACGGCATCGAAAAAGCCAACTGGGTGATTGCCAAAGTGCCGGAAGCGTCGATGGACGAAACCCGGAAGAAGCAAATCCTGGGGGAAGCCTATTTTCTGCGCGCCTTTTACCACTGGATGCTGGTGAAAAACTTCGGGGATGTGCCCATCAAGATTACGCCGAGCTACTCGGAAGCCGAAGCCCTGACGGCCAAAAGCCCGAAAGCCGACGTCTTCAAGCAAATTTACGCGGACCTGGAACTGGCGGCAGCCTCCGGCCTGCTCTCCTACCCGGCCGTCGAAAAGGGGCGCCCGGCCAAAGAAGTAGCCACGGCGTTGTATGCCAAAGCCGCTCTCTACAACGAAGACTGGGCGAAGGCACTGGAAAAAGCCAACGAAGTCATCAATTCCGGCAAGTACAAACTGATGCCCGAAGTGAAAGATGTCTACCGGTACGACAAGGAAGACGAAGCCCGGATCGAAAACATGTGGGCTTATGAAGTTGATCCGATCTCGCCGGGCCGGAGCCACCAGTTGGTCGGTTTGTATGGTCCGAGCGGTAGCGCCGGGGCCGAATACGCCCGGACGTCTTTTGGTTCGATGTTTGCCTACCAGTCGTTTTTCAACTCGTTCGACCCAACCGACAAACGGCGCACCCTGCTGGATACCACCTACATCGATAAAAGCGGCAAAAGGGTCGCCCAGAAGGATATCACGCCCATTACAACGAAAGGCGTACTGGTCAAAAAATACCAGGATCCGGTGTCGACCATCGGTTCTATTCCCAACATCCCGATCCTGCGGCTGGCGGATATGTACCTGATTGCCGCCGAAGCCGAAGCCCGTCTGAACGGCGCGACCGCAGCGGCCTACGGGTATATCAACACGGTTCGCAAACGGGCCGGTTTGCCGGATCTGAAAACCGGTCTGTCGAAAGATGCGTTCATCGATGCGGTGATTCAGGAACGGGCCTGGGAATTCTTTGCCGAAGGCGACCGCTGGTATGACCTGACGCGAACCGGTAAATTCCTGACAGTCATCCCGAAAGCGGTGAACGATGTGTATCCGGTCCGGAACGTTCAGGCGAAAAACAAGTACTTCCCGATTCCGCAGGACGAATTGAACGCGAACCCGAAACTGGAGCAGAATCCAGACTGGAAATGATCAAACGAATCAATACGTTCACGATCTTCTGCCTGGCGGCTGCGGGAATTTTCTCCTGCGCCGTCGGGCAGAAGCCGGAAACCAACACACCGGTTTCGGCCGACCTGGACTTTACGCAACTGATCCAGCCGGTTCCGACGCGGGCCGTATTGAAAGATAGTCTGTATTATACCTGGTGTGGAACGATGGTGGCTGACTCAAAAGGCACCTACCATTTGTTCTACTCCCGGTTTAAGCGCGAACTGGGCTTTAGCGCGTGGGTGACCCACTCGGAGGTGGCCCATGCCGTGGCCGATAATCCGCTGGGGCCGTATACGTTTAAAGATGTTACCCTGCCTCCGCGCGGCCGGGAATACTGGGACGGCCTGTGTACGCACAATCCGACGGTTCACGAATTTGACGGGAAGTATTACCTGTATTACATGGGCAATACCGGCGATGGGAAAGTTACCCCGAAAGGACTGAACTTTGTCCACCGCAACAACCAGCGGATTGGTGTGGCCGTGGCCGACAGCCCGGATGGCCCCTGGAAACGGTTTGATTCGCCCCTGATCGATGTCAGTCCGGATTCGACGGCCGACGACGCCCTGGTGGTTAACAACCCGTCCATTACCCGAAAACCGGATGGCGGCTTTCTGATGGTGTACAAAGCGGTTGGCAAGAAAAAACCGGCGCCCTTTGGTGGACCGGTGGTGCATAAAGTGGCGATTTCCGACAGTCCGCTGGGGCCGTTCCGGAAACAGCCCGGTACGGTTTTCGAGGCCAAAGGCAGCGATTTCCCGGCCGAAGATCCGTTCATCTGGTATCAGTCGGGCCGGTATTGGGCCATTGTGAAAGACATGCACGGCGCCTTTACTAGGGCGGGTCAGTCACTCGCCCTGTTTCAATCGGCCGACGGACTCGACTGGCAACTGGCGAAGCATCCGCTGGTGTCGAAACTGGAAATTAAATGGGCCGACGGCCGGGTGGAGAAAGTAGCCCACTTGGAACGGCCCCAACTGTGGTTGAAAGACGGAAAACCGCAGGTCCTGTTTCTGGCTTCCGATGTTGACCCGAGCCAGTCTTTTAACGTTCATATTCCACTCAAAACGAATTAACCGGATCCGTCCGGCTTGCCACGTATGCGGAACACAAGCGGTATTTTAGGGATGATTGCCTGGTTAATGGTTGGTTTGGGAAGCTATGGCATAGCTTCGAAACCGGGTATGCCGGGAGCTTCTCGCTTGCACCCTACCGCACCGTTCCCGTCGCCCAAGACAATCCGGGAATTTACCATCACCGAAAACGACACGACCTCCTACGTACTGAAACTGGCGCTGAACGAAGCCAACCGACCGCAGTATTTTTTTCGCAACGTCTTTACGCCGGTCTGTCTGACGGGCGAGTGCAAACCGGTGTATATTAATTTTTACTGGGATTTGCTCGGCAATTACCTCCGCTACGACTTTCCGCCCCATGAGGTTCTGACCAAGATGGACCACGAGGAGTTCAAACCGGAAGACTACGAGAAATTGCAAGCCATTCTGAGCAATACCAACTCCCTGCTGAAAGACGTCGCGATGGAAGATCTGGTCGGGAAGGGCACGGAAAACCTGGCCGATTCGGTGGATGCCAAAGCCGGAGCGACGCTGAAAACCGTGAAGAACGAGGTCATCGACGGTGCGGTATACACCTGTTATACGCTCTGGCACATTGCCCACGGTTCGGTGGTTGACGAAATGCAGAAGATCACGGAAACCTACCGGAGCGATACGCTGCTGCACGAGTTTCTGGGCAGCAGCAACCATTTTTACCAGTATTGGGCGATGGAACGGGTGATCGATAAAGCCGGCAATGCGACGGCAGCGTTCAGTCCTGATCTGATGCAGATCATGCGGGCCAAAAACCTTTTCACCGCCCGGTATGCGCTGCAAAAGCTGAGCCCTCAATTCTTTGCGGGTGCCGACCGGCAAACGTGGTTGTGGGAAACGTACACGAAGGCGGCCTATCCATTGCAAATCGCAATTCTGAAAAAGCTGACGACGGTTCCGCTGCGGGCTCCGCTGGCCGAGCAAACCGCCCGGGCATTGGTGAATGCGAATCCGGAACAGTTCAACCTGCTGTTGAACCTGCTGGCGAGCCAGCCGAAGTTGCCCGAAAAGGCGTTACAAACGCTGGCCGGTCACCTGAGTCATTCGAATTCCGAGTACACTGCCGAAATTTACCGGGTTTTGACGACTTTAAAACCGAAAAATCCGGCGGTTCAGGCCCGAATGAAAGTTTATAAAACCAGGACCAGCCAGCCTGGACAGGATTAATCATGTATCGACCTAAAAAGACACCTATTTCTAAACCCCTATCCTAACTACCCAACCTGTTTTTCTATGAAAACCGCAATCAAAACACTTTTAAGTCTGCTCCTTTCGTGGCAGTTGATGGCTCAGGACCACGTTTTCGTGGAAACCGAGTCGTTTGATGACAAAGGCGGCTGGGTCATCGACCAGCAGTCATTCGTAGTGATCGGCTCGTCCTACCTGATGGCCCACGGAATGGGTCGCCCGGTGAAAGACGCCAGCACTACCGTCAAGTTTCCCAAAAAAGGCAAATACCAGGTGTGGGTACGCACCAAAGACTGGGCTCCATTTCCGAAAGGGCCGGGCAAATTCCAGGTCGTTCTGGATGGAAAACCGGTTAACACCGTCTTTGGCGAAAGCGGTTCCGATGCCTGGAAGTGGTATCCTGGTGGCGAAATCGACGTCAAAACGGACCAGGTCAAACTGGCGCTTCACGACCTGACCGGTTTCAACGGACGCTGCGACGCCATCCTGTTTACGAACGCGCCCAAATTTACGCCCCCCGATAAGACGGAAGACCTTTCGGCCTTTCGCAATAAAGTATTGAACCTGGCCGGCAAAACAACCGAAGCCGGGCATTTCGACCTGGTGGTGGTCGGAGGAGGAATCGCCGGCACCTGCGCGGCCATTTCGGCTTCCCGCATGGGCTTGAAAGTGGCCCTGATTCAGGACCGCCCGGTGCTGGGTGGCAACAACAGTTCCGAAATCCGGGTGCATTTGATGGGTGATGTTGACAAAAACCATTACCCGAAACTGGGCCGGATTGTGCGTGAAATGGACAATGGCGACCCGGGCAACGGGAACCCCGACGCGAAAGAATACGGCGATGCGCGGAAAACGTCGATCGTTAAAGCCGAGAAAAACATTACGCTGTACCTGAATACGCACGTGTATAAAGCCGAGAAAAAAGGCAATGCGGTGGTTGCCGTCGTTGGCCGGGACATTGCCACGAACCAGGAAGTCCGGTTTACGGGCACGTACTTCTCCGATTGCACCGGCGACGGTACGCTGGGACACCTGGTCGGGGCCGACTACCGGTTTGGCCGGGAAAGCAAAGCCGAAACCGGCGAGTCGCTGGCGGCTGAAAAGGCCGACGATTTTACGCTGGGCACCTCAAACCTCTGGGCCTCGCTGGAGCGCGACACGGTTTCGTCCTTTCCCGAAACGCCCTGGGCCATCCAGTTCTCGGATGAATACCACATCGACGACCACAAAGCCGACTGGCAGTGGGAAACCGGTTTTGGCAACCTCAACACGATTACCGACGCCGAGAAAATCCGCGATCATAACCTGCGGGCGATCTACGGTAACTGGTCGTACCTGAAAAACAACAAGAAGGCGAAATATGCCAAGCGCGAACTGGCTTGGGTGGCCTACATCGGTGGCAAACGCGAATCCCGGCGGCTGATGGGTGACCACATCCTGACCCAGATGGACATTCAGGACGGCAAACAGCACCCGGACGGCACCGTAACGGCTACCTGGACCATCGACCTGCACTTCCCCGATCCCAAAAACAGCAAGTATTTTGAAGGACAGGAGTTTTTCGCTGGAACCAAGCACATCAAAGTTGCGCCGTACACGATTCCGTACCGTTGTCTTTATTCCAAAAACATCACGAACCTGTTCATGGCGGGCCGGAATATCAGCACCACGCACGTCGCCTTTGGGAGCACGCGGGTGATGCGGACCTGCGGCATGATGGGCGAAGTGGTCGGTTTTGCCGCATACATGGCGAAGAAATACAATACGTCACCGCGCGGAGTCTATCAGGACCATTTGCCGGAATTCATGGCAATCATCAAGGACGAACCGGCTCCGGCCAAACCGTAAGACTGTTCATAATCGTTTAGCTTTCCGGTTGATTGCTGTTGCGGATTTGAACGGGGTTGCCCGACGATCCGCAACAGCAACCAACGATACCCAACCCGTAGCTTTATGCCCTCAACGTTCCCCAATTTACCGGTTTTCATGCGACTAACGGCCCTGTTTTCAACGCTGGCAGTTAGTGCCGTGGATGCCCAAACCGTCAACCTGGCCAAAGGCAAGGCGGTTTCGGGCTATCCGATCATCGCGGATAATCCATTCCAGTACCTGGTCGATGGCAACGACGCGACGGTCTGGTATACCTCCGTAGCGGCACCGGTCAATTATTTTGACGTGAATCTGGGCCAGCCCTACCCCATCGACCGGGTTCTCCTGCGCGGATTTCGCGGCAAAGAAAAGGTCCGCATCCAGGTTGAAACCAACGGAAACTGGAAGGACGTATTTGATGCGCCCCAACCCGATAAGGCCCTGATTTCGTTCGAACCGGTTACAACAACGAAAATCCGGGTGGCGTATTCGGCCAAACAGACCACCGGTTTTCCGGAAATTGAAGTATACGCCCACGATCCGCAGCCGGTTTTTGTGAATCAGATCGGATACAACCTGCGGGCCCCGAAACGGTTTACGGCTCCGTTAGCAGCCGATGGTACGGTTTTCCAGGTGCTCGATGCCGCCGGTCAAAAACAGTTTTCCGGCACGGTGAAAGGACATATCGGCGATTTTACGGCTTTCCAACCGGCCCAACCCGGACCGTATACGATTTTGGTCGCTGGGGAGAAAAAAGGCCGGTCGTTCCCGTTTGAAATTGCGCCCTACGTGATCGAGCGATCGTCTTACCCACCCGCGCTGGCGTTCATGATTGACGACCGCTGCTGGTACGGTAATTCGGAAAGCTATTCGCCCACCGACAAAAGCGCCGATTGCCCCTCGCTGGGTGTAGCCTGGCGCGACAGCCACCAGTTTTCGTTTGAACTCCCTACCCTGCTCGCGCTGTATTCCGCGAATCCCGATGCCTTCACGGTCGAACGGATGCCAGTGGAAGGCATTTATACCGGTGTTCGCGAGAAACTGCCGGAACATACCCCCGAAATTGTCCGCCTGATTTACTGGGCGGTCGATGTCTACCTGCGCGGACAGGTGAATCATACCTTATTGAAAGAACAACTGGCGTATTTTCTGTATGCCTACCCCGACCTGAGTCCTTACATTCCCCAGAAAGTCTATACCGAAGCCCGCGATTACCTGTTCAAAATCTGGGGCAACGACAACAAAGACCGCTGGCACTGGTACGATATCGAGCATTCGGCCAACTTGTTTCAGACCTATACCCAGATCGGGAGCGGCAAAGGACAATTTCCGCCGGGCCACTCCATCGTACCGAACCTAATGATGTACGAAGTGGCGAAACGGGAAGGCCGCAAAGATGCCGATGCCTATTTCAAAGCCGCCTTCGCCCAGACCGAGTGGCTGATCAAGAACCTCGACTGGCAGGATCCAACCTCGACCAAGGGACAGCGGATGAATGAGTTCGTCACGATGGACGCCTTCCGGTTTTTCCTGAAAAACTATCCCGGCAAAGCCCCGAAAGGCTTACTCGAAAAAGTGCAGGACTGGGCGAAAGTCGCCATCAGCCGCTCCGACAATATGTGGGACTTCCGCAAATATGCGGAGAACAAGTGGGTCATCGCCGACATCAAAGCCACGTCCGACCCCACCTACAACCCCAATGGTAGTTTCAACGAACCCGGTAACATCGCCGGTTTTCCGGCTCCGGCCCTGGCCGCGGTTTCGGTGCTGAACGATGCGCCTACGCAACAACGCCTGCGCGAACTGGCCACGGCGCAACTGGATAATGTCTATGGCCGTAATCCGACCGGACGGCATTTCAGCTACGACGCCCTCACCGATTTTGAAGGCGCCGATCTGGGCTGGTTCAAGGAACTGGAAGGCGGAGCGGCTTTGCTCCAGACCGTGCGTGGGGTGCTCGACGGTTCGCCGAAAGAGGGCGTTTACCCGTATGATCCGTACTCCGGCGACCCCGGCCACACGGAAGGTTGGGTGACGTTCAATACCGCCTGGCTGGCCGGTCTGGCGTATCTGGCCGCCGATGTAACCAACGTTGAGATTTTCGATGCCACGTTCACGAATCGGATTCAGGAAGCCAAACCGGGTCAGACAATTGGGATCCGACTAACGGCCCCACTCAACCTCGACCCGCAGAAAGTCGAACAGGGGTCGGTGATTCTAACCAATGCAAAGGGCCAGCAAAGCCGTATTTCGCTGGAAGAGCAAGGGACAAACGGAACCTATTTCCAGCAGGTTGTCGATCTGTCGGCCAACCCGGTTTCGGCCGGAAAGAAAGCAACCCTGCGGTTTTCCTACGGACTGGGAGCGTTTAAAAAAGAAGCCGTTCTTGAGGTAAAATAAGTTTAACGTTACTGGTTTTTAATCTCGTAATGGCATCCGTTCTGTTGACCGGGCCATAAACAGGAGAGTCCAAACGATTAATTAGTTATCATGAAATACTGCCTTAGTTTAGTACTCGGATTTCTCAGTATCGCCGGTTTGGCCCAGAAACCCAAAACCGTCAGTTTGTCGAACGATCGGATTCAGTTGGTCTGGGAGTCAACGGCGGGCGGCTGGCGGTTACAGAAAGTAGCCGCCCAGAAAGGCCGGCAATGGCAGACGCTGGCGCAACCCTCCGGCGAAAACACCTTGCTGTATGCGGCCGAAAAACCGTCGAACAAGCCGGAGCAAACGTTTAAAACGATTACCGGTGTCGATTTCCCGGAAAAAATCTACCACTATCAGGAGGAGCAATGGGCCGAAACCACCAGTCCGGTGGCCCTGAATACGGCCGGACAAGCCATCCATTTTTTCCCGAAAGAAGCCAAACAGGCCGGTAAAAACAGCCTCACGTTTCGGCAGGAAACCGACGCGGCCACGGTCAGCACCGAGTGGAGCATAGACCCGAAATTTCCGCAGGATGTATTGGTAAAACAAACACTGACGGCTAAGAAAACCGGTTACTTTTCATTAGCCAGCCCCACGCTGGTCGATATTCCCGAGCAGAGCCTGAGCTGGGCAACGGTGCCAGGCTATTTCCAGGGCAACAAACTGCAACCCAACTTCGTGCTGGCCTACGCTTACGGCCACGGCATTCCGACGCTGCCGGTCGTGTACCGCGAACGCTGCGCCAGTACGCTGTCGCCCATGATCAGTACCAAAAACGGACTGACCCTTTCGATTATTCCCGAACCGGGCCTGGCCCGCGACCCCTGGGCGAACGACAAAATCACGCAGCTTGACTGGAACATTGGTCTGTCGCACATGAACCGCAAGGCCCAGCTGTCGCCCACGCTGTATTTCCCGGTGCTGGGTGAACCCAAATCGGCCCTGAAACCTGGCGAAACCGTGAGCTACACCTTCCGCTACAGCCTGACCGACGGCGACTGGTTCAAGGCGCTCAACCACGCGGTCTACGACATTTACCGGTTCAAGGAATCGCTGGCCCTGCGGAAAAGCAAGCAATCGCTGACCGACCGCATCCAGAAAATGCACCACTACCTGACCGACCCGAAAACGTCACTCTGGAACGTGGAAGAGTTTGAGGGCAAGAAGATCGGCGCGCAATCGTACCTGGGTGGAGTGGTTGGTTCTAACCGGGACGCCATGAAAAACTCGGACTACGGCGCGATGTGGATGCTGGCAACCGCCACCGGCGATCCGCTGCTGACCAACAATGTGTTGCCCTACGCCGAAAACTTCAAACTCGTTCAACAGGAAACCGCGGATAACTTTTTCAAGGGAGCCGTCGAAGGACAGTATTATTTAGCCAAATCGAAGAAGTTCGTCGAGGAATGGGGCGCGGTGGTCGAACCGATTGCCCTGACGTATTACACGCTGCTCGACATCGGGAACATGCTGTTGTTCAAACCCAATGATCAGGAACTGAAAGAACGGTTACGGTTTGGGGCTGAGCGGCTGCTAACATGGCAAAAACCGGATGGTAGCTGGGCGGTGGCCTACGACAAGCAGACGGAGAACGAAATCTTCAAAGACATTCAGGATGTTCGCCCAACGTTCTACGGCATGATTGTCGCAAACCGTATCCTGAAAGACCCGAAATACCTCGCGGCCGCCCGCAAAGGAGCCGACTGGCTGATCAAAAATGCCGTCGAAACCGGAAGCTTTCTGGGCGTTTGTGGCGATGCGCGCTACGCCCCTGATTTTGCCACCGGCCAGGCAGCCCAGGCGTTTCTGGATTTATACGACCTGACGAAGGACGAACGGTATAAACAGGCCGCCATCACCTGCGCCAAAATTTACACCACGTCGATTTACACCCACCCCATCGCCAGCCGGAAACCCAAAACCGTCAACGGCACCCCGCGCGAAGACTGGGAGATCAACCAATCCGGTCTGAGTTTCGAACACGGCGGTATTTTTGGCTCAGCGGGTCGGCACGGTCCGATTCAGCTGGCCAGCCATTCCGGGATGTTTATCCGGATGTACGGGCTAACGAAAGAGCCGATTTTCGCCGACATGGCCCGCGCCGGAGCCATTGGCCGGGATGCGTTTGTGGACCCGAAAACCAGCGTCGCATCGTACTACTGGCAGGCCATGAACCGGGGCGCCGGGCCGTATCCGCACCACGCCTGGTGGCAGGTTGGCTGGCTGACGGATTACCTGCTGGCCGAAGCGGAATTGCGTTCGAACGGCAAGGTGGTTTTCCCACGCGGATTTGTGACGCCCAAAGTCGGACCGCACCAGACTTACGGGTTTGCCGCCGGAACCGTTAATGGCGAAAAGGCTACGTTGCTGATTGACGAAAACCGGGTCAAAATCGATAACCCATCGATCGATTACATTCTGGCTCAGTCCGAGAAAAAAGACAAGGTATTTGTCATTCTGCTGAACAACAGCGCGCACGCTTCCGACTTTCAGATCACCACGGCTAGCCAGAAAGTCACAACCAAAAAGCTGCCACCGTTTGGGCTGGAGATTTTGACGGTTGAGAATAAGTAACTCGTTCCGCTGTTGCGGGTCGCCAACCAAAAATCAGTATGAATACAACCATAGATTTCCTTGTCATCCTCGTTTTTTCGGCCTTCGTGCTCGGAATCGGGATGCTGTTTGCCCGAACCGGACGCAACCTGAAGTCGTTTTTCGCGGGCGGAGAAGCCGTGCCGTGGTTCATCGGCGGCCTGTCGCTGTTCATGAGTTTTTTCTCCGCCGGAACGTTCGTGGCCTGGGGCTCCATCGCTTACAAACACGGCTGGGTTGCCATCACCATCCAGTGGACCATGTGCATCGGTGCGCTGATCACCGGTTTATACCTGGCCCCGCGCTGGAAAGCCACCGGGGCGCTGACGGCTGCCGAGTTCATCCGGGAGCGCTTGGGAACCACGGTTCAGAAAGCCTATATTTTCATTTTCACGCTGGTTTCGCTGTTTATCAAAGGGTCGGTGCTGTATCCGGTGGCCAAACTGGTCAGCTCGTCGCTGAACCTGCCGCTGGTACCCTGTACGATCGGCCTGGGTATTTTCATGATTGCCTACACCGCCGTCGGTGGTCTCTGGGCCGTGATGGTGACCGATATTTTGCAGTTTGTGGTGTTATCGGCTGCGGTTTTTATTCTCCTGCCGCTATCGCTGGACCGCGTGGGTGGTTTCGACGGTTTTACCCGTGCGGTTCCCGACGACTTTTTCAACCTCCTCAACGGTGAATACACCTTCGGCTTCGTCGCGGCTTTTGTCATTTACCACATCTGCTACATCGGTGGTAACTGGACGTTCGTACAACGCTATACCAGCGTCGACAGTCCGAAGTCGGCCCGAAAAGTGGCCTTTCTGTTTGCCGCCCTCTACCTCATCAGTCCGGTAATCTGGATGTTGCCTCCGATGATTTATAAGGCCATCAACCCGTCGCTGACGGGCCTGGATACCGAAAATGCCTATCTGATGATCTGCAAGCTGGTGCTGCCGCCGGGCCTCCTGGGGCTGATGCTGACCGGTATGTATTTCTCCACCTCGGCCAGCGCCAACACGGCCCTGAACGTCGTTTCGGCGGTTTTTACCAACGATATTTACAAAGGACTCATCAACCCGACGGCATCCGATAAACAACTGATGCGGGTGGCCCGGGGCTCTTCGTGGTTCTTCGGAATCGGTATGATCATTATCGCGCTGCTGGTTCCGGCGGCTGGCGGAATTGTCGAGGTGGTGCTGAGTATTTCGTCCATTTCGGGCGGTCCGCTGCTGGCACCTCCCCTCTGGGCGTTGTTTTCCAAACGTTTGACCGGCCGGGCAACCCTCTGGATTACGAGCATTGGTTTGCTGGTCAACCTGTTTTTCAAAGCCATTTCGCCCTGGCTGCTGGATTTCAAACTAACGCGCGGGGCCGAAACCATTATCGGGGTTGGTTTGCCGCTGCTGTTGCTGCTGGCCTACGAACTCTGGGCGGCCCGACGTTCGCGCAACGAGGTAGCGCCCGAAGAATTGGCTTATCAAGCCGCTAAAGCCCAAAAAAGAGCCGATGCCGTTGAAAATCTGAGCCTGGAAGAAGCCATTGAAGTCAAGAAACAAAACCGCTTTGGGCTACGAATTATTGCCGTATCGCTGGCTTTCACGGCAGTCATGCTGCTGGTTCTGAGTTTCCTGACGACGCAGGGTGCAGGCATCACGGCGGTTATTTCGGGCGTGGTTCTGGTGGCATCGCTGATTCCCTGGCAGGCATCCCGACGCGTCCAGATTCCAGCCAGCGTGCCGCAAGCCGCCAAAACCGCCCCCTCCAATCCTTAATGGTCGGAAAACCGTATCTCTTCCTTTTTCCATGAACTACAAACCGAATCTCTTTACCCTTTTCTTTCTGCTGCAACTGGCAACGGTTTCGTGGGGTCAATACGCCATTCGCGATCCGAAAGCCATTCCGCTGCACGGCGAGTGGGTATTTGCCATGGACCCGAACGAAGTGGGCGAAACCGGCCGCTGGTTCCGCGACGATGCGCCCCTCAACCGCTGGAACAAGGTCACGGTGCCGCACTGTTTTTCGGTCGATCCGCGTTACCAGTTCTACACCGGCACCGCCTGGTACCGCCGGACGTTCCCGTGGCAACCCACGACCGGCAAACGGGTGCTGCTGCACTTCGATGCAGCCTACTACGAAACCGTCGTCTGGCTGAATGGCCAAAAAGTTGGCACTCACGAAGGTGGTTATACCCCTTTTCATTTCGATGTAACCGATTATCTAAAAGCCGGAACCAATACCATTGCGGTTTCGGTCAACAACAATACGTGGCGCCGGGGCACCATTCCCGGATCGAAGGACTACAACGAACCCAATGATCCGTTTCCCGGCTGGCTCAATTACGGCGGCCTGATTCGTCCGGTTTACCTGACGGTGGAACCCGAGGTGTACGTTGAAAATGTCAAGATTGAAGCCACACCGGATCTGGCCAAAGGGACGGCCACGCTGAAGGTCAAAGCCCGGATTCGGAATACGACCGGTCAGGCTGTTACGCCGAAACTGGCTTTTCGGGTAGAGCAAAATGGTAAAACCGTGGCCGTCAACTGGAAACAGCAACCGGGCAGTGTCTCCTCCAGTCAGATCGCGGTTCTGGAAGCCGAAACCAGTTTGAAAGCCGCCGACGTCAAACTCTGGAGCGTCGATCAGCCGACGTTGTACCACCTTCAGGTGGTGGCCGCTACGGATACCGTCCGCACGCATTTTGGCATCCGGAAAGTGGAAGTAAAAGGGACGCAATTGCTGCTCAACGGGCAGCCCATCAAAGTAGCGGGAGGAAACCGGGTGGTCGATTATCCGGCCCTGGGATCGCTGGAACCGGACTGGCTGGTCGAAAAAGACCTGCGGCTGATGAAAGAAGCGGGCATGGAATTGCACCGGCTGACGCACTATACCCCCGCTGAAACCGTCTACGACTGGGCCGACCGCAACGGCATGCTCATCATCACCGAAGCCGGAAACTGGCAGATTACGCCCCGATTGATGGACAACGACACCATCCGCACCAAATTCCGGCAACAGTTCCGCGAGATGGTCGAGCGCGACTGGAACCATCCCTGCGTGATTGCCTACAGCGTGGGGAATGAGTACCTTTCCGAACAGCCCGCCGGGCAACGCTGGACCAAAGACATGATTGCCTACGCCCGCGAACTGGACCCCACCCGGCTGTATACGTTCGCGACCATGCGGCTGAATATTCTGCCCAAAAAACCGGAAGATGAAGCCAGCCAGTACTGTGATTTCATTTCGACGAACACCTACGGCAACCACGCCCCGATTCTGAAACACATTCATTCACTGTATCCCGACAAACCGATTTTTATCAGTGAGTACGGCACCCGCGCGGACGGCAAAGACGGTGAAGCGGGGCAGGTAACCCATCTGGAGAAGTTTCTGAGCGACATCCGGCCATTACCGTACGTGATCGGCGCGTCGTGGTGGTCGTACAACGATTACCTGAGCCGGCACGACGGCACCAATCCCGACGGCACCCGCCCCTGGGGCCTGGTTCGGCCCGATCGCTCGAAACGACCTCTGTACGAGGCTCACCGAAACGGTATGGCACCGCTGACGGTTGAAAAAACCGCCTGGATACCCGGCCCGGAAGGCGTTCACCAGCTCAAACTCCGGATCACGGCCCGCACTGACTTTCCGGCCTATGCCATCCGGCAATATCAGTTAAAAACCGGGTTTGCTACCGTTCGGATTCCCGATTTACAGCCGGGTCAGAGTGCCGACATCACCCTGCCCATTGCGGGTTTCGACAAAACGCTAACTTTTGAAATCATCAAGCCAACCGGCTTTTCCATTCTCGCACAAACGATTGATTTAACGAATGATACGCGAACAAGCAACCGATAGGCGAACGCCTAAAACCGTCCGGCACGAGGCTGATTTGATTGTAGTGGGCGGAGGACTTTCCGGCACCTGTTGTGCCATCACGGCCGCCCGGGCGGGCATTCGCGTGGTGCTGGTGCAGGATCGGCCCGTATTGGGTGGCAATTCGTCCAGCGAGGTCCGGCTGTGGGTACTGGGGGCCACCTCGCACATGGGCAACAACAACCGCTGGGCGCGGGAAGGCGGTTTTATCAACGAGTTATTGATCGAAAACCTGTACCGCAATCCGGAAGGAAACCCGCTGATTTTCGACACCATTATCCTCGAAAAAGTCATTGCCGAACCCAATATCACTCTGCTGCTCAATACGGCGGTGTATGAGGTGGAGAAATCCGATCCGGAAACCATCAGCGGCCTGAAAGCGTTTTGCAGCCAGAACAGCACCGCCTACGAACTGGTCGCTCCGCTGTTCTGCGATGCCTCCGGCGATGGTCTTGTGGCGTTCCAGGCCGGGGCGGCTTTCCGGATGGGCGCCGAATCGATGGAGGAATTCGGAGAGAAATTTGCGCCCACTGCCGAATACGGCGAATTGCTGGGTCATTCGATGTATTTCTACACGAAAGATACCGGCAAACCGGTGCGGTTTGTGCCCCCCTCCTACGCCCTGCAGGACATTACCAAAATTCCGCGCTACCGGCGGTTTAATGCCAAAGAGTACGGCTGCCAGTTGTGGTGGATCGAATACGGCGGTCGGCTGGATACGGTGCATGATACCGAAACCATCAAATGGGAACTCTGGAAAGTGGTCTACGGCGTCTGGAATTACATCAAAAACTCCGGGCAGTTTCCCGAAGCCGAAACGATGACCCTCGAATGGGTCGGGCAGATTCCCGGCAAACGCGAAAGCCGCCGGTTCGAGGGCGATTACATCCTGAAACAGCAGGACGTGGTCGAACAGCGGACCCACCCGGATGCCGTGGCCTTCGGCGGCTGGTCGATCGACCTGCACCCGGCGGATGGCGTTTTTTCCGAAAAACCGGGTTGTAATCAGTGGCACAGCAAAGGGCTGTACCAGATTCCGTACCGCTCCTTTTACAGCCGGAACATCCGGAACCTGTTCCTCGCCGGACGCATCATCAGTGCTTCACACGTAGCGTTTGGCTCCTCGCGCGTCATGGGTACCAGCGCCCACGGTGGGCAGGCGGTGGGGATGGCGGCCGCGCTTTGCAGCCGCAACGGTCTGCTCCCCCGCGACCTGACCGAGCCGGTTCGGATGCAGGAGTTACAACGGGAACTGTTGAAAACCGGTCAGCACATCCCCGGATTGCGGTTGCACGACGAAGCGGATTTAATCCAAACCGCCCAATTGACGGCCTCGAGTGAGCTGACATTGACCGAGTTACCCGCCGACGGCCCCTTATTACCGCTGACATCGTCGGCCGCCCAGATGCTGCCCCTGCCCGCCGGGGCGGTTCCGCGTCTGACGGCCTGGGTGAGTGCCGAGCAGGACACCACGCTGACGGTGGAACTGCGCCGGAGCAGCAAACCGGACAACCACACCCCGGATGTAACGCTCGGAACGCTGCAAATCCCGGTCAAAAAAGGCAAACAGGCCATTGAACTGCCGTTCGATGCGGTGGTGGATGAGCCCTGCTACGTGTTTGTGATGTTCCTGAAAAATGAGTACATCCGCTTGCAATACAGCGCCCTGCGCGTCAGCGGCATTCTGTCGGTTTTCAATAAAATCAATGCTGCGGTTTCCAACTACGGCAAACAGGAGCCGACGGAAGATATTGGGGTTGAGGCTTTTGAGTTCTGGACCGCCGAACGTCGGCCCAAAGGTCAGAACGTTGCCCTGAAAATCGAACCCGGTATCTCCTTATTTGGCGTCGACAATTTGCGGAACGGCCTCCAGCGTCCAACCAACCAGCCGAACGCGTACGTGGCCGACCCGACCGATTCCAGTCCGACCGTTACGTTGAGCTGGCCGGCGGCCCAACGCATCAGCCGGGTGGAGCTGTTCTTCGACGGTGATTACGACCATCCGCTCGAAAACGTGATCATGACGCACCCGGAAACGGAAGTGCCCTTCTGCGTCCGCGATTATATCCTCTGTAATGACCGCAAGGAGCGTATTTTCCAGCAAACCGGCAATCATCAGACCCGCAATACGATTCAGTTTGACCAGCCGATTGAGACGCAGAACCTCACCCTTCACCTCAAGTCCATGAACGGACCGGCTCCGGCGGCCCTGATGGAAGTGCGCTGCTACTAGTCATTGCTTTTCGTACCCGAATGGGTAGTAATCCGCCGGACCGGCGGATTACTACCCATTCTTTTTATTCTCCTATTTACCACCTTCCAATAGAAATAATATTATTTTCATTTGTCTTATTTCTGAACAACCAGGCCCTCGGAGACGAAAATGCAATTAAGCAAGCCTTTGGGTGATAATAATCATCATTATTATCTATCCTTAATCAATAAATACAATGTGATTGGCATCGATTTTCTTCCCATTTTTGTACAGAATTTATTTTTTACAACCTGCACAACTATATAAAACTATGAAAAATCATATTGTTTCCGTTGGCTCACAATTCCCGGATTTCAAGAAACTGGCGGTCGTTTCCCTGGAGAAAGGCAACGAGTTTTACGAAATTTCGTCGGACGACCACAAAGCCGCTGGCAAATGGCTGGTGATGTTCTGGTGGCCGAAAGACTTCACGTTCGTTTGCCCGACGGAAATCGCCGAGTTCAATAACAAGTACGAAGATTTCGCCGACCGCGACACCATCGTCATCGGTGCTTCAACGGACAGCGAATTCGTTCACCTGGCGTGGCGGAAGAACCACGACGATCTGCGTGGGCTGAAATTCCCGATGCTGGCCGATACGTCGAAATCACTGGCGGAAGAACTGGGCATCCTGGAAGCCAACGAAAAAATTGCTTACCGGGTCACCTACATCGTTGATCCCCAGGGCATTATTCGCTGGGTATCGGTTAACGACCTGTCCGTAGGCCGGAACGTGAACGAAGTAATCCGCGTCCTGGACGCCCTGCAAACCGACGAACTTTGCCCCTGCAACTGGGTGAAAGGCGAAGAGACGCTGAGTGCTTAATTTTAATTGCGAAAGAGTGAAAGGCGAAAGAGCGAATAGCTTCGCCAAAAGGTAATCAGTACGCGAAGCATTCACTCTTTCGCCTTTCACTCTTTCACTCTTTCAAACGATGACCACTTCCATCCAAAACGAAACCGTTCTGTCGCTGCTGACCAATCTGGGATTGGATACCACGGCCGCTTACCCGACTCTCGAAACGCTCGGGCAGGTTGACCACCGGTATTTGCGCGACTTGAAAATAAATCTTGGCAATGTCCTGAATAACAGCCAGCATCTGACCAAGAAAGAAGCCCGGCTGTTGGCGTTGTCGGTTGCCGTCAATGAAAAATACCAGCCGCTGATCGATAGCTTCTCGGCCCTGGCGCGTCAGGAAAGTGCCACGGATGCCGAAATTGCCGAAACACTGGCCTGTACGTCCTTGCTGAGCACGAACAACGTATTCTACCGGTTCCGGCATTTCACCGGCAAAGACTATTACCAGCAAACCCAACCCGGCATTCGCATGAGCATCATGATGAACCCGGTTTTGGGCAAGGAGTTTTTCGAACTGGTGAGCCTGGCGGTTTCAGCGGTCAACGGCTGCGAACTATGCGTGCGCTCACACGAGGAAAGCGTACTGAAACACGGCGCTACCGAAGCCCGGGTTTTCGATGCCATCCGGCTGGCGTCGGTGGTGAAAGGATTGATTACCATTTTATAATCATATCACTTTACAATCATATTCGCACGCTTCAGTAACCAAATTACTCACTTCATCAACTAACCGGTAGAGCAATTCAGGCTTTACCGGTTTTTTTTGTGCTGTTCAAATAATTAAGCCACTATTATTCTCATATGGAAAGGTTTAGGTATGTTTGCTGACGAAAATTACCTACCCTTACTTTATTTAATAGCATGAAAAAATTCCTACGCATTCTGGGCGTCTTGCTCGGAGTCATTATCATTGCCATTGCGGGAAGCGTTGCCTACATCAAAACCGCTTTGCCCAACGTCGGCCCCGCGCCGGAAATGACGATTAAATCCGATTCGGCCCAGATTGCCCGGGGTAAGTACCTGGCCAATCACGTAGCCGTTTGTGTTGACTGTCATTCCGAACGCGACTGGAGCATCTCGAGCGGACCGGTGGTTCCGGGCACCGAAGGGAAAGGGGGTGAAGCCTTTACCCGCGAAATGGGCTTTCCCGGCAATTACTACGCCAAGAACATTACGCCGGCTCACCTGAGCGACTGGACCGACGGCGAAATTTACCGGGCTATCACCGCGGGCGTTTCCAAAGACGGGCGGGCCCTGTTTCCGGTGATGCCCTATGGTAACTTCGGCCAGGTAGATCCCGAGGATATCAAGGCTATTATCGCCTACGTCCGGACCCTCAAACCGATTGAGAACAAAGACATTCCGCAACCGGAGTCTGACTTCCCGATGAACCTCATCATCAACACGATTCCAACCAAAGTGGCCGGAAGCACGCGCCCCGACCCGGCCGATTCGGTGGCGTACGGCAAATACCTGACGACCTTTGCCAGTTGCGGAGAATGCCACACACCGGTCGACGACAAGGGGCAGCCGTTGCCCGGAATGAGCTTTGCGGGTGGCCGGGCCTTCCCCATGCCTACCGGAACCGTGAAGTCGATGAACATTACGCCGGATGCGACGACCGGGATCGGTAGCTGGACGAAACAGGGCTTCATTGCCCGGTTTAAAGCGGCTGAACAACAGGGCTATAAACATCCCTCCACGGCTGAATTTGCCGAATTCAACACGATTATGCCCTGGATCATGTACTCCGGCATGAGCGAGCAGGATCTGGGGGCCATTTTCACCTATCTGAAGACGGTGACGCCGGTCAAGAACGCGGTGGTGAAATTTACCCCGAAAGGCAAAGAAGTCGCCAGCCGGTAACCAACTCGGTTGATCCCTTAACAGCAGACTCGTCGAACGGCGGGTCTGCTTTTTTTAGGCCCTTCCCGCTCCTTTTCCTGTCGACGGCTTCAAAAATCACGGATTTCAGGGACCAAAAATCACGGATTTCGGTGATTTTTTCCAGTAAAAAGGGTCAGACCTTTGTGCCCATAAACACAAATACACCTTCTGAACATCCTTTTTGCTTTGAAACGGATCTTATTAACCATCGCGTCTCTCACCGGAATTGCCCTGGTCGTTGTCAGTCAGCTTGCTACAGCGTCCACCCTGAGAGCAGTACTTTCCTCGCTTGCTGCGGCCCCCGATTGCCCCCGCATAACCATTCACCAGGCTGACGAGTCGGAACCAATCCGGAACGTGCCTTTTCCGGAACGGCGCCATAAGTCCCTGGGCGATATTCGGGTCCTGCCAACCCCCGTCCGGCCCTGACGCTAAAACCGCCGGCCGGCATCAACTGAATACTTTGAATGACCACCCCCTATGAAAACGGTCCTCCTTTCGCTGCTTACCGTACTGTGTACGCTCGTATTTGCCGGCTTCAGCCGCCTTGATTTTTTTGACAACGATGATTTCGACATTACGTGGGAAGAAATCGACGATGATTTATGGCCGTAAAAGAGTCCTTCCGGGGCCAGTCGTTCGGTCGCGCAGTCGCAAGTCGATAAGCTACTTTTCCAACCGAGGTACTAAATCGAATTTTTATCAGGTACCGACAGCAAGCTCACCAGATTCGTAGCCTTGTGCTGTTGCCCTGAAAGGAAAGCGGAGACCAGAAACCGCCAAAACGGGGCGTAACCGAAAAGCCTAACGAGTAGGAAACCAAACAAACAACAAATTACCATGCCAAAGTATGTTATTGAACGAAAAATTCCCGGTGCAGGTCAACTGACGACCGATCAGTTGAAAACCATTTCGCAAACCTCCTGCGGTGTCCTTAATACGTTGGGGCCTCAGATTCAATGGGTTCAAAGCTATGTAACGACCGATAAAATCTACTGCGTTTACAATGCGCCCGATGAGGAAATGATTCGGGAACACGCCCGGCTGGGTGGCTTTCCGGCTAATGTGATCAGCAAGGTATCCACCCTCATAGATCCGACCTCGGCGGAATGAACCGTTGTCCGGGCCATTGATTCCGTTGCCCAATGCAATCAGCAGAACGCGTCATTTACAGGAAACTACCGCCATCATCACTTTCAAAGCTGAAGACCCCCCGGCCTTTCGAGGAAGACTCCCGCCGGCTTTACAACGATCCGGCTGTCGTTTCAACTCGATTCCAATGCTCCGCCCGAACAACGGCAGCCCCCAAAAAGCTGACTGGGCGGTATGGCGTACCGATCAAACGCTGACGCGGGGCATTTCCATCGAAATGGCTTTTGCCGACAGTAAATGACACTCCCTTCAAAACCGTAAGCCCGCCAATTGGCGGGCTTACGGTTTTGGGCTAGGATTGCCTGGCCTTCTGCACCAGATCAACCAGCAACTCGATCCATATTGGACTATCATTCAGGCTGTCAACCAGTTGCCACCGTTTCCCACCGTGTTTTTCAAATAATTCCCTGTATTCAACGCCCACCTCGACCGTCGTCTCCAGGCAGTCGGCAACAAAAGCCGGCGAAAAGGCGAGCACACTCGTCACCCCTTTTTGGGCCAGTTCCGGAATTACATCGTCCGTATACGGTTTAATCCAGGGATCCTTGCCAAGTCGGGACTGAAAACTGGTGGTGTATTTCCCTTCCGGAATGCCCAGCGCCTTTACCAGCAACCGGGTTGTTTCAAAACACTGCGCCCGGTAACAATATTGATTCTGGGCATGCAGCGACGAACAACAATCGCCCAGCTTACAAACCTGGCCGGTTGTATCCCCTTTCCGAATCTGTCGTTCCGGCAAACCGTGGTAGCTAAACAGGAAGTGGTCGAACGATTCCCTGTCCATGTAGGGCCGCGCGCGCTGGGCGAATCCCTCAATGAATTTCGGATGATCCAGAAAACTGTTCGTAAACTCGATCTTCGGAATAACCTGCCATTTGCCGACAATTGCCATCACCTTCTCGTAGATCGATCCCGTGGTGGCCGATGCGTATTGCGGGAAAAAAGGAATCACGATAATTTCGGTCAGACCGAGTTGCTGAAATGCCGACAAACCGGCGTCAATGCTCGGGTTCTGGTACCGCATGGCCAGTTTGACCACAAACTCACTTCCCAGCTGCTTTTGCAGTTCGCGCTCGGCAATCTCTCCGTAATACTTTAAGGGTGAGCCATTTTCGGTCCACACCTCCCGGTATACTTTCGCCGATTTGGGGGCCCGAAACGGGGCAATAATTCCATTGACCAGCATATACCGCTGGGCGTATGGAATATCGATCACCCGGCCATCCATCAGAAATTCCCGGAGGTATTTCCGCACATCGGGCACCGACGGACTATCGGGTGTTCCGAGGTTTACGAGCAGAACGCCGGTTTTGCCGACGGGCTTCCGGGCAACCGGAGATTCTTTTACAACAGGGACATCCATACCGGATATTTCCATACGTGAATAATGAGTTGGCAGATCAAAATTACAACCGAAACCGCATCAACTCAATCAATATTTTTTATTTATAGATCGAAATTATTGATGAGCGATAGAACACTTGTATGAGTTTCCGGGTTATTAAAAGGCGGGAGGTTCGTATGGCTTCACCGGTTGAATGGCGAAAACGACTTATTTTTAAGGTTATCTGTCAGCCCTTTTTAACGCGTGAATCCAATTCGCAAACCCGCTCAATCCGTTCCCATTACGCCGTTTTTAACCAGTTCGTCCGTGACGCTTTCCCAGTTAGAATACATTGTTGCCGTTGATACCCACCGCCATTTTGCCACGGCCGCCGATCATTGCCACGTAACCCAGCCGACGCTTAGTATGCAGATTCAGAAGCTGGAGGATGAGCTGGGCATGTTGCTGTTCGACCGGTCGAAACAACCCGTTGTGCCGACCGAAACCGGGCAGATTATTCTGGATCAGGCGCGGGAAGTTTTGCGGGCCGCCCGCCGTATTCCGGAAATCGTGAAAGAATCGCGGGAAGATTTCAGCGGTGAACTCCGGTTAGGCATCATTCCGACGCTGGCCCCGTACCTGCTGCCGTATTTTATCGGTCAGTTTATCGGCCGCTATCCGGCCGTGACAGTCCAGATTCAGGAAATGATGACCGAACAAGTGCTCGAACGACTGAAAAACGGCCTGATCGATGTCGGGATTGTGGTCACCCCACTGGACGAAAACGGCCTGCTGGAAGTTCCGCTGTTCTACGAACCGTTCGTGCTGTATGCCGCCAATTCGCACCCGCTTTTCCAAAAGGCAACCGTTTCCGCCGGCGACTTAAAATCGGACGGCTTGTGGCTGCTGACCGAAGGGCATTGCTTTCGGAATCAGGTGGTGAGCCTCTGCGGTACGGATAAACGACAAACCGGCAGCCAGCCGCTTCGCTACGAAACCGGCTCCCTCGAAACCCTGATCAAACTCATTGATAAGCAGGACGGTTTTACGCTGCTTCCCTACCTGGCAACCGTCGACATGGACGAAACCCGAAAAGCCCGCATCCGGCCTTTTGACGCTCCGCAACCCGTGCGGGAAGTGAGTCTGGTCATGCACCGCAGTTTTCTGAAACGGAAACTGATCGATGTATTCAAACAGGAAATCCTGACCCACCTTCCCCCCGAGCTGGTGTCCCGGAAAAAGACCAATGTCGTTCAGCTTTAACGCCGGCTAAACCGGCTCCGGTTGCCATTCCGAAAACCGCGTCGGGCATTTTCACTCCGGTTTTCGGCCGTTCCGGCCTGCGGCCGGTTGACCAGCTCCGTCTCCACCAGGGCAGGCGCCGTTCCCAGAGGATAAGGATGGTTATCAACAACCGGTATATTTTTGGAAATCAACTTGTTAATATCACGCAGGTATTCTTTCTCTTCCGCATCGCAAAACGAAAAGGCTACGCCGTTATTCCCGGCCCGACCCGTCCGGCCAATCCGGTGAACGTAGGTTTCCGGAACATTGGGCAATTCGTAGTTGATAACGTGCGAAAGCTCCTCGACATCGATGCCCCGGGCGGCAATGTCCGTTGCCACCAGCACGCGGGTCTGGCGGCTTTTGAAATTGGTCAGCGCGCGTTGGCGGGCGTTCTGTGATTTATTCCCGTGAATGGCTTCGGCCTGAATACCCGCCTTCGCCAGATCCTTGGCTACTTTATCCGCCCCATGTTTCGTCCGGGCAAACACCAGCGCCGAGCCAATCGTCGGATCGTTCAGCAGGTGGATCAACAACCGTTTCTTGTTGGCTTTATCCACAAAATAGACCGACTGCCGGACCGTTTCGGCGGTGGACGAAACCGGCGTCACTTCTACTTTGGCCGGTTTTCTCAGAATCGAATCGGCCAGTTTGGCGACATCCGACGGCATGGTTGCCGAGAAAAACAACGACTGGCGCTGCGACGGCAGTTTGGCAATCACCTTCTTGACATCGTGAATGAAACCCATATCCAGCATCCGGTCGGCTTCGTCGAGCACGAACAGTTCGATGGTCCGCAGGTCGATCAACCGCTGGTTCATCAGATCGAGCAGCCGCCCCGGCGTGGCAACCAGAATATCGACCCCGGCTTTCAGGGCCTGCACCTGAGCGTGTTGCGAAACGCCACCAAAAATAACCGTATGGCGCAGGGTCAGAAACCGTCCGTAGGCCGCGAAGCTTTCCCCGATTTGAATAGCAAGCTCGCGCGTAGGCGTCAGGATCAGGGCTTTGATCGGCTTGGGGCCTCGTTCCGGCCGTTGTTGCTCGCTCAGAATCTGCAGGATTGGAATGGCAAATGCTGCGGTTTTCCCAGTGCCGGTCTGGGCGCACCCCAGCAAATCCTGGCGGCCGAGTAAAATGGGAATGGCTTGTTCCTGAATGGGTGTGGGGTTGGTATAGCCTTCGGCGCTCAGAGCCTTCAAGATCGGCTCGATGAGCGGTAATTTCGTAAATGACATGTGGTAAATTTAGGTACTTTACCTGTACAACTGTTTCAGGACAAATAAAGTGCCATTACACCATCAACAACCGCCAGACACCGGAAATTAACAGCAGAATCAGGCTGGCCGGCGTCAAAACTTTCCAGCAGAGAAACATCATCTGATCGACGCGCACGCGCGGAAACGTCCACCGCACCCACATTTGCACCAAAACCGCCAGCATCGCTTTGGAAAACAGCCAGAAAACACCGGTTATATTGCCCCAGACCGTACCCGGCAAACCGCTCGTCCAGTCGGCCAGCCGCAGGGGGCCAATGTTGGGCAGCGGAGTGTTCCAGCTTCCCAGAAACAATATTGCGCCCAGAAACGACACCAGCAGCATCATGGCGTATTCCGACAGCATCAGCAGCGCAAACCGCATGCCGCTGTATTCGGTATTGTAACCGCCCACCAGTTCGGATTCCCCCTCGGGCAGGTCGAAGGGTGCGCGGTTGCTTTCGGCCAGGGTCGTGATAAAGAAGATGACGTAGGCAATCAGCAGAAACGGATTGCGAAAAATGTTCCAGGTAAAAATACCGCCCCAGTTCGTGACATCGATGCCCAGCGCCTTGACCCCGAACAGGTAATTGGTTTCTGCCGTATAAATGCCCTGCTGAAAACTCATCTCCTGCAAGTTCAGCGTCTGGCCGATCATGACGGCGCAGAGAATGGTCAGACCCAGCGGAATTTCGTAGGAAACAATCTGCGCCACCGAACGCATCGCTCCCAACAGCGAATATTTGTTATTGGAACCCCAGCCCGCCATCATGATCCCGATCACATCGACCGACACAATGGCCATCAGGTAAAAGACCCCCACTTCGGTGGAGGACCCCTGTAGGTCGGGCGTCAGCGGCATGACGGCATACCCCGCAAAAACCGAGGCAAAAATGACCATCGGGGCCAGTAAAAACAGTTTCCGGTCGGCGGCTTTCGGGACAATATCTTCCTTTTGCAGCAGTTTCAGCAAGTCCGCAATCAATTGCAGCAAACCGTATTTCCCGACCTCCATCGGTCCCAGCCGGTCCTGAATAAAGGCCGAGACTTTCCGTTCGAGGTAGACCCCGATCACCACAAAACTGACCGCAAGAAGTAAAAAAACCGGGAGAGCAAGCATATGTACGTATCCACGGACGGTAGTCCGTGCCTGATTCCTGAGTAGGTACGATTTCTCCTGCTTTCGCCGAAAAACCGTATTATCTTTCAAATATAGACACGGCTGACTAAAATCACGGACTAAAGTCGGCGGGGATGGTAAACATTTGCGGTGAACGCAGGGTTGCGTACCCAAAACCATCGTATGACCCTTCCACCCACCGAACCCGTCGTCCTGTTCTGGTACCGCCGGGATTTGCGCCTGCACGACAATGCGGGTTTATACCACGCCCTCCGCAGCGGTCAGCCGGTTTTGCCGGTTTTTATTTTCGATCAAACCATTTTGGAAACGCTCGACGATCGGAACGACCGGCGGGTTAACTTTATTTACCAAACAATTCAGGCTCTTCAGGAAGCGTTTACAAAGCTGGGAACGTCGCTGATCGTCAGGGCTGGAAAACCGCTGGAGGTGTACCGAAAGCTCCTGAACGAGTTGCCCATTCGCGCGGTTTACACGAACTACGACTATGAAGTCTACGCCAAGGAACGCGACCAGGCCGTGGCGGATTTGCTCCGCGAAAACGGCGTTGCATTCCACGCCTACAAAGACCAGACCCTCTTCGACCGCGACGAGATTCTGACCGGCAACGGATCGCCGTATACGGTTTTTACCCCGTACAGCCGTCGTTGGCTGGACAAACTGAACCACGTTTATCTGCAGTCCTACCCCACCGAAGCTTATGTTCGAAACTTCCTGACCATCAACCCGCAACCCATTCCAACGCTCGAAGCGCTGGGTTTTCAGCCGTCGAAGGCGTCGTTCCCGGCAAAAACCGTAGCCGACCGCCTGTTGGCCCATTACAAAGAAAGCCGTGATTTTCCGGCGCAGCCGGGTACGAGCGAACTCGGCATTCACCTGCGATTCGGCACCATCAGCATCCGCGAACTGGCCCGGCAGGCTCACCAGCAAAGCGCAACCTTTCTGAACGAACTGATCTGGCGGGATTTCTATTTTCAGGTACTCGACCACTTTCCGCACGTCGAAAAAAGAGCGTTTCGGCCCGCCTACGACCATATCCGGTGGCGCAACCACGAAGGCGAATTCCAGCGCTGGTGCGAGGGCCAAACCGGGTATCCCATTGTCGATGCGGGCATGCGCCAGCTTAACGAGACGGGCTGGATGCACAACCGCGTCCGGATGATTACGGCCAGTTTTCTCTGCAAACACCTGCTCATCGACTGGCGCTGGGGCGAAGCGTATTTTGCCCGCAAACTCCGGGATTACGACCTGGCCGCCAACAACGGCGGCTGGCAGTGGGCCGCCGGTTCGGGCACCGATGCCGCGCCCTACTTCCGGGTGTTCAATCCGACCTTGCAGGCGCAGAAATTCGACCCGCAAAGCGACTACATCCGGCGGTGGGTGCCGGAGTTCCAGTCGCTTTCCTACCCGCAGCCGATGGTTGACCACCCGATGGCCCGAAACCGGGCGATAGAAGTTTATAAAAAAGGATTAGCCGCAGCCCAATAGCCCCCGAATTGTACTCATAAAATTGTAACTTGGACGATTCCAACCTATTTCCGGTTTTTGTTGTCCATACGAATACAAGCCTGATCCTGATGCATGCCTAAACGTTACCTTTTCAGTTTCGTTTTGTTTCTTTTTGTCTCCCAGGCCCTTATCGCCCAACGCGTTACCCTGAGCGGAACCGTGATGCGGGCCGACACGAACCTGCCGGTGGCTGGGGCCAGCCTGTTCGTCACCGAATCCGGGGCCGGAACCACCACCGACGACCAGGGCCGGTTTTCGTTTTCGCTCCGACCCGGTTCCTACCACATCAGTCTCACCGCCGTCGGTTTCAAATCCGAGCGCCCGTTTATTGTGGTGAACGCCAACCGAACGGCGGTTTTCAAACTCATTTCCCAAACCTTCGAACTCGACGAAGTGGAAGTCCGCGACCGACGCGCCGATCAGAATGTCAAGGATGTGCGAATGAGCCAGATTCAGCTCGACGTCCGGCAACTGAAAAAAATGCCGGTGGTGCTGGGCGAACCGGATATTCTGAAGGCGCTCACCTTGCAGGCCGGGGTGTCGACGGCGGGTGAAGGCGCGGGCGGTTTTAACGTACGCGGGGGCCGCACCGACCAGAATCTGGTGCTGCTCGACGGCGCTCCGATGTACAACACCTCCCACCTGCTCGGTTTTTACACCAACGTCAGCTCGGATGTCGTGCAGGATGTCAATTTGTACAAAGGCAGTTTTTCGTCCCAGTATGGTGGCCGGATTTCATCGCTGCTGCTCGTCAACACCAAAGCCGGGAACAGCGAACGCTGGCGGCTGGCGGGCGGCCTCAGTCCCATCAGCGGGCGGCTGGTGGTCGATGGCCCGATTGCCAAAGGATTGACGTTGCTGGCGGCTGGTCGGGTGGCGTATCCGAATTGGGTTTTAAAGTCGTTTCCTGAGCGCAGCGCGGCCAAACAAAGCCGGGCGTTTTTCTACGATGGGAATCTGAAACTTACGTATTCACCAAATGCCCTCAATACGTTTTCGCTCTCGGCCTACCGCAGTGACGACCGGTTCAAATTTCCGGGCGATACCACGTATGGCTGGCAATCCAATGTCGTTTCGGGACGCTGGAGCAGTTTGTTACGCCGGAATTTACAACTGAATGTCAACGCCTTGTACAGTGGGTATCAATACCACGTCGACGGCGACACCGAAGGCTACACCTTTCGGCTAACGTCGTACATCCAGCACCGCGAGGCCAAAACCGACCTGTTTTATACCCTGTTCGAAAAACACAAATTACAGGTCGGTGCCAACGGGATTCTGTACCGGATTCAGAAAGGCGACCAGCAGCCTGCCGGTGGTAATTCGAGCATCAATCCGAAACGGCTGGAACCCGAAAACGCCCGCGAACTGGGGGTCTACGTCCATACCGAATGGACCCTGACGCCAGCCATTACGGTGCAGGCAGGGTTGCGGTATTCGTCCTTTAGCCAGTTGGGACCGCAAACCGTGTACCGCTACGCCGGCCAGGTGCCCCGAACGCCCGAAAGCGTGGTCGATTCGACGGTGTACGGCGATGGCAAACCCATTCAGACGTACGGCGGTTTTGAACCCCGGCTCGGTGTCCGCGTGCAACTGGCCGACGATTTTTCGGTGAAGTTTAATTACAGCCGAAACCGCCAGTACATCCACCTGATTTCGAATACCACGGCCATTACGCCTTCGGATTTCTGGAAAGCCAGCGATTCCTTTGTGCCCGCGCAGGTCGCTGACCAACTGGCCGTCGGGCTGTTTAAAAATCTGAATGACAATGCGATCGAGGTCGCACTGGAAGGGTATTATAAAACCATCGACAACCTCGTTGAATACCGCAACGGTGCCACGCTCCTGCTGAACGAACGACTGGAAACGGATTTATTGAAGGCCCACGGCCAAGCCTACGGTGTTGAACTGAGCGTGGCCCGCAACCGCGGCAAGCTGACCGGGCAGTTCAATTATTCGTACGCCCGTTCGCTGGTCGCGGTGCAAACCGCTTTCAGTGAGTTGCAGGTGAACCGGGGCAAGTGGTTTCCGTCGAATTTCGACAAACCGCACAACCTGAACCTTCAAACCCGGCTGGCGATGCGGTACAACTGGATATTCACGACCAATTTTGTCTACAGCACCGGCGTTCCGGCGACTTATCCCGACGGTCAGTACGTGTTTGCCAACCAGCCCACCCTCAACTACTCCCGACGCAACGCCGACCGGATTCAGGATTACCACCGGCTGGACATTGCTTTCTCGAAGGACACGCGCCTGAGCAACCGCCAGAATCGCTACAGCATCTGGACCATCGGAATTTACAATGTGTATGCCCGTAAAAACCCGTATTCGGTCTATTTCAACCGTTCGAACGCGCGCACCGATGCCTACCGGTTAGCCGTATTCGGAACGCTGATTCCGTCGATCACCTATAATTTTCACTTCTGATGAAGCCGGTACTTTTAACGCTATTGATCCTGGCCGGGCTGGTCTCCTGCATCGACCAGGTTAACCTGCCCATTCGGAACGAAAAACCGCAATTGGTGGTCGATGGGTTGATTACGAACGAAAAACCGCCGTATACGGTCCGCCTGTCATATTCGGGCAGCTTTACCTTCGATCAGGAAACACCCCAGGATCAGAAGATTACCAACGCCACCGTCACCCTGGCCGACGATGCCGGACATTCGGCCTCCCTGGCCCATACGGCTTCCAATCCGGGCCATTACCAGACAACCGATTCATCCTTCGTCGGTCAACCGGGCCGCTCGTATACGCTAACGATCCGGTTGGCCGACGGAAAGATCTACGTATCGGCCCCGGAAAAAATGCCCGCCAATCCGGGCATTGACCGCGTGTACGCCCGGTTTACACCCACCGAAAGCGTGACGCTGCCGTACCAGTACTATTTTTACGCCGACATCACCGACCCGGCGGCCCAGACCAATTTTTATCGGTGGACGGCCTATACGTACACGACCCGGATCTCGACCGGCATTCCCTGTTGTCTGGGGTGTCCGGGCCGCTGTTATGATCGCTGCTGGTTGCAGTTTTTTAGCCAGGACATCAATATTTTGTCAGACAACGGAGTAAATGGAAACCGTCTTCCCCAACGGCTGGTGATGCGTTCGCCGATCTACAATCCCGGCCCCACGCTGGTTGAAGTGCAGCAGTACAGCCTGACCCCGGCGGCCTATCAGTTCTGGAAGCTTTTTAAGGAACAGCAATCCCGCACCGGCACGATTTTCGACCCATTACCGGCCTCCGTTACCGGGAACATTACGAACGCCAGCGACCCGGAAGAGCACGCATTGGGTTATTTTGGGGCATCGGCCATCGCGCGCAAGCGGTTTCGGGAGCAGGGGGATGCCACCTACGGTCAGGCGATTTACGGTTTTATCAGTTCGCTTATTGTTCCGCAGGGCGATTGCCGGGCGACGTACGGTTTTCAATGGCCAGTTTCGGAACCAGCGGGCTGGCAGTAAGTTACAACACTTTCCAGCCCACGAGCCAGGTGCGGCCGCCCGGTTTGAGTTGATCGGCTTTGGGCACCGGTGCACCGGCCAGACCGGTTTGGGGGTTCATTGAAATCAGCGTCACCTTGTACGGCTGCGGGCCGGTCGCCGAAACCAGTCTGGTGGACCGCAAAAAAATCTGGCCCAGTCGCTGGTCGATATCGTCCACCACGGCGTAGAGTATATCGTCTTTCCCCAACTTCTGATCGCCGATCTGGACGGCTTCTGTCAGCCGGAATTGCCAGGTTTGCCCAACGGCCAACTTACCCGGTTTGAGCAGTTCGGCCTGCACATCCCCTTTGTACAACACCGACGGTTCCGCTTTCGGCCGCGACAGCGCGCCCAGCAGGCTATCCACCGAAGCGCTTTCAATCCTTAACGCCATGCTTTCCTTGGGTTCGATGGCAAAGCCAACCGGTTCCGGCTCTTCGGCCGGGATGATGCCCCTGGCGATGGCTTCCGCCCGCTCCCGTTCGTACGAATTGCCCGCCGATGCCATCAGGTTGCTGGTCAGGTACTGCCCCGGAAACTGAAAAAACTCCTTGACAGCCACGATCTTGTAGAGGTAATCGCTCGTTTCCTGATTCATGCTCAGGAAATAATAATTCGTCTCCCGCTGTTTCTTCATGTGCGATTGCATGCGGCCAATGCCGCCGTTGTAGGCAGCCGCCACCATCGTCCATGACCCCAGATTCCGGTGCAGAATCCGCAGGTAGCGACAGGCCGCGTCGGTCGATTTGAGGAGGTCCTTGCGCTCGTCTACTTTGTCGTTCATTTTCAGGCCGAGTTCGCCGGCGGTTTCGGGCATCAGTTGCCAGTAGCCCAGCGCACCCTTGTGCGAAACTGCATCGGCCTGCAAACCACTTTCGACGATGGCGAGGTACTTGAAATCCTCGGGAATGCGGTATTTGCGCAGAATCGGTTCGATAATGGGAAAATACTGCGCGATGGCCCGACGCCGGAAATTAAGCAGGTGATTTTGCGAGGAGATATTGCGCATCAACGCCACGGACAGGTTATGGGCCACGGCTCCAGTTTCCACCGGAACCGGTTCTCCGCAAAAATTAACGGCCGCCGGTTTCGGCACCGGAATGGTCCGGGTGGGCGGTTTCTGCGATCCGCTCCGGGCGTTCCGCTGGGCCAAAACCGCCGTCGAAGCGGTGATACTGAGGAAACTGATGAGAGTAATTGCAACGAATATTCCGGAATGACGCACGTCCTATAACCTTGGTTGTCAATGAAGAAAACGTTCATCATCCGTTTTCTGTTTCGATTAGACGCGGTTTTTAGGAAAAGGTTACGAGGGCGGGTCAAAAAAATCGTAAGAATCGCACCGGTCGGGCCTGATTAGAGACGAGTCGGCTACCGATCGCCCGGTCGACTCGGTTCAAACCCCTTTCTGCGGATTTAAAATCCGCAGAAAGGGGAATCCGGATTTGAAATCCGGATTAGCGAATTAGCCTTTTACTTCAGCGAATAAGCCTTCACCGTATTGTGGAAGAAGGTCGGAACAAACAGCATTTTCGTAGCAGCGTGGTAGCCGATATCCGCCGAGTTGATTTTTTCACCCGAGGTATCCAGCTTCAGCTCGGTGCTGCCATCCGCCTTCACATGCCAGATTTTACCACCCCATTCGGTCACGATGTATTCTTTTTTACCCAAGGCCACGATGCCGTCGATACCGCCCATACCCTTTGCCAGTGTCGTGAGTTGCCTGGTCGCCGGGTTCAGGCTCAGCAGCGAACCGTCGCCGTTGCCGATCAGCACCTGCCCGTTTTCGACGTAAAGACCGTTGCAGCCCTTCAGCGGGGCACCGTCCAGCACCAGCGCCGGTTTTCCGTTGGTGATCGACCACACCTTGCTATTGCCCGAATCGGTAATGTAAATCACGCCCTTTTGGGTATCGATGGCAATGTCATTCAGAAACTTAGCTCCTTCGATCGGATAGCGGTTCAGGATTTTACCCGACGAAAGGTCCACTTCGGCCACCTGGGTCATTTCGGTGACATACAGCTTATTCCCCAGAATCCCCATTCCCTTCGTGGAGTTGAGATTTTCGGTAAATTTCAACTTGATCACCTTTCCATCCAGGCCCACTTTGGCCAGAAAGCTGTTTTTGTTGTCCATCGACGGGCCGCCGTTGATACAGGCTACGTATAACACCTTGTTTTTGGAATCGACCAGCACACACTCGGGCGTCCGCAGCGTGGTGTCTGATTCCCAGACAGGTTTCAGCGTAAAGCTCTGGGCCATGCTGGAATAGGCTCCGCTTAGTAATAGGGCGGCAAAAGCTAGTTTTTTCATGATAATCAGGGTTGGTTTGATGAAAATAGAAGGTTAGAATGCGCTCAATTCTGTAAGCGACCAAAATACTGAATTTACCGCTGAAAGATCGGATATTTATTCCGTCCCGCAGGAATATTAATCCTTATCTTGCCAGCCCGTTGTACTACCGCCCTTGTCGAATCGCATGAGAGTTCTTTTCCTGAATTTAGTGCTGCTGCTGGAAACCGTCCGCGCCATGGCCCAACCCTCGCCCGGCAATCTTCATTCGTTAACCGCCATTCGGGACGCCGAAAAACAGATCACGCTGCTCAACAACCCATCGGCCCTGATTCCGGTAGCTGACCTCCAGAACCTGAAAACGGCCAGTGTTCATTTCGCCTTCGGCCAGCAGGCGGTTTTCGACAGCCTGGCCAGCCGGTATGCACCGATCACCCCCTTTGCGCTCCACCATACCCCAACGGATTCCGCGCTGCTGGCCCTCCACGACCGGCTAAAACTGCACAACCTGATTCTGATCACGCTGACCGATGCTACGCCGATTTCCCCGAACGTACTCCGTTTCATCACCGATCAGCAGGCCATTAACCGGGTGGTGATCATTCTGGCGGGCAGCGGAAAAAATCTGGCATCGTTGGAATCCGTGCGTTCGCCCATTATCTGGTACCCCGCCAACACGCCGGAAGGCGCATCGGCAGCCGCCCAACTGCTCTTCGGTGGCATCGCCACGTCCAACCGCTTACCGGCCACCTTCAGCACCCGCTTTAAGCAGGGAAGCGGTTTTCCCACCCCGAAAATCCGGCTGGGCTATACCATTCCGGAAGCCCAGGCGATCAGCAGTCGCCGGTTGACCGCAATTGATTCACTGGTCAATGTCGCCATCGCCGACCACGTGACGCCCGGAGCGGTAATTTTACTCGCCAAAGACGGACAGGTGATTTTCCACAAAGCCTACGGCCATCATACCTATTCGGAACCGGAGAAAACCAAACCGGATGACATTTTCGACATGGCTTCGGTCACCAAGGTGAGCGCCACCACGCCATCCATCATGCGGCTGCTGGACCAGAACCGCCTGAAGCTCAGCGACCCGATCAGCACCTACGTCGCGCGCACCCGGGCCATCCCGGACAAAGCGACTATTACCATCCGGGAAGCACTGCTCCACGAAGGCGGTTATACACCGTACATCAAGTTTTACGAACAACTCAAACCCCTGGACCTGAGTACCGATTCGTCGGCGGCCTTTCCGACCAAAGTGGCCGACCGTTTTTTTCTGCGGGCCAACTATTTTGAAGACGTGATGTGGCCGGTAACGCTCCGTTCGCCGGTGAAAACCCGGGGCAAATACGTCTACAGCGATGTGAGCATGTACATGCTCAAGGAAGTCGTCGAGACGGTTTCGCACCAGCGACTCGACGAATACGTTCTGAACGAGTTCTATTGGCCAATGGGCCTGCAATCGACCGGTTTTTTACCCCGAAACCGGTTTCCGCGCTCGCGGATTGTGCCGACCACCGACAACGACAACTGGTTCCGCACCATGCGGGTGCAGGGCTTCGTCAACGATCCCGGAGCCGCGATGGCCGGGGGCGTCGAAGGCCATGCCGGGCTGTTTGCCAACGCCAACGACCTCGCCATTCTGTACCAGATGTACCTCAACAAAGGTACCTACGGCGGTCGCAAATACATCGAACCGGCTACGCTTCAGCTTTTTACCGCGAAGCAATCGGAAGGCAGCGGACGCGGCTATGGTTTTGACCGGACGAAACTCCCCGGTGATGCCACCCGGCGCTATGCCTCGGCACTGGCGTACGGTCATTCGGGCTATACGGGCACCTACGTCTGGGTCGATCCCCAGTACCATATGGTCTATATCTGCCTGACCAACCGCGTGTATCCCGACGACTCCAAAACCTACGGCAAACCCACCATCAATCTCCGGGCGCTGCTCCTCGACCGGTTTTACGAAGCCGTTGCCAGCGGTTTATAATGGGCAAAGCGGAACCGGAATTTTTAGCCATTGCCGACCAGGAACGGCTAACGATCTCCGGCGATGGGATGCCGTAAAAGGAAGACCCACGTTTTTTTAATTGACAAAACCGCCGAACGACTCGGTTTTTCAATTCAGACGTTATGGGTGCTTTTCAACGCCCAGTATACCAGAACGGGCTGAAAAAACAGCCGCAAAAACCGCTTCCGGTCGGTATCCAGCCCGAACCCAGTACGGTGATGGATGTACTGGGAAAGGTTCCCGGGAAAAACCGCCGTAAAAAAACCGGCCGCTGCTTTTCCCACGGTTTTTTCGTGCGCTGCATCCGTCAGCACCAGGCTGCTGCCCAGCGCCAGTTCGGCAATACCCGAATAAATAACCGTATCGTCTTTCGGTAGTGGGACCCAGTCCGGAACCTGCGCCTGAAATTCCTTGCGGGCAAACGTCAGGTGGCTCAGGCCGGCAAAAATCAAATTGGCTCCTAAGGCCATGCGGGCTATTTTTTTAACCGTATTCGCTTCCATGGTAACAGTTTGTTGATACCGTCCCTAAGCGCAATACCGGTCATTTTGTTACCAATTGCCGCGCCATTGAACCGCGAAACTATCCTGCGGCTGCTGCCAGACGACCATTCCGGGCTTACACGAACTCCTACCTTCGAAAGCCGGGGGCGCGATTTCATCCTACTAGAACCAGTTGGAGCAGTTAATAGAAGACCGCCAGCCAGATGGTTTCTTCGCCTTCTTTTGTCCACTCGACCCGGTGTTTGCAGTGAGCGGGCAGGTTAATGTAATCGCCGGTTTTCAAATCCAGGGGTTCTGCCCGCCCTTCGATCCGAAGCCGGGCTTCGCCTTTCAGCACCATCACCCATTCGTTTTCCGCCTGATCGTACCAAAAATCATCCGGCGAAGCGTGCCCTTTCGACACTATCCGCTCAACCCGGATGCCATCCCGGCCGACCAGTTCGTTCACCAACTCTTCGGGCAGTTGGGCCGGAATATCCGAGAAAAAATTCCCCGTTTGCATGGTTTGTAAGAATGAAGCCGCAATGTAAACCCGCTGTCCGATAAAACGAGCGGTTCAGGAGTCGAACTGTTCCCACGCTGGTCAGGATGTTTCCATCCCGACCCCAACTGCCGCGGATTTGCAATCCGCAGTCTACAACCTGAAGCTGCTTCGGATTAAAAATCCGTGGCGGGTTAAATCAGGATTGTAAATCCTGATTAGCGGAAACCGGTGGTTGGCTGGCTGGCGATGCGTTCCGGGCGGCTTCGGCGGCCTGTTTTCGGGAAACATCCCAGTTGATGATGTACATCATGACGATGGTGACGGCCATCGTTGCGGCCACAATGTAGCCCAGCAGGCTGTACCGCTGCAACGAGCCGTCGGCGGCCTGCACCACAATCAGCCCCGCAATCATCGAGGCAATACCGCCGGAAATCTGGGAAACCGACGAGTTGATGCCCATGTACGCCCCCCGGTCCTGCGGGTCGGGAATCCCCGAAACCAGCGCCCCTGACGACACCATCCGGGCCGAAATACCGGCAAACAGCAGCACATTGATGACCATGATCTGCCAAAGCGGGGTACTACCGAGATTGCAATAGAGAATGGTAATGAGCATCCCCCATAACGATGCGTATAGAAACAACGGATACTTGCCAATCCGGTCACTCAGCTTACCGGCAAACGGTCCGATAATGATCGATGAAACTCCCGTCACCATATAGACCAAAGGCAGTTCCTCCTGCGTAATTCCCAGATTGTGAATGGCAAAGGCGCTCCCGAACGGCATCAGCATAAAGCCGCCCGTAGCCAGCAGCGTGGTACTGGCAAAACCGCGCAGGTAGCTCGGGCGCGAAACCGTATGGAGTAAATGCTGGAACGGATTCCGGTCGGACTTCAGGTTCAAATGGGCGTTGACCGGTTTCATGTACAGCACGATCGCCATGCCGACCAGCACGCTGACGGCCACAATGAGCAGGAACGGAGCGTGCCAGCCCAGCGCATTGGCCAGGTACAACCCCACCGGAATACCCAGCACCTGACTGGCCGCGAAGGCCGTTTGAATCACGCCCATCACCCGACCACGTACCTGCCAGGCAAATAAATCGGTAACAATTGCAAAGCCGATGGAGCCAATCACCCCGCCGAAAAGACCGGTGATGATGCGGGCCATCAGCAAAAACTCATAATCCGGCGCAATGCCGCAGAGCAGCGTGCCGATTACAAAACCGCTGTAAAAGAACAGCAACAGCTTTTTTCGGTCGTAACGGTCGGCAAAACCGGCGGTCAGCAAACCGGCCGATCCGGCGCTAAACGCATACGCCGACACCACCCACCCAAACTGCGCGGTGGTAATATTCAGTTCCGTCAGGAGTTGGGCTCCCAGGGGCGACAGCACCATAAAGTCCAGAATTACCGTAAACTGGATGAACGCCAGCAGGCCGATGATGGCTTTTTCGTAGCCGGTAAAAACGATTTTCGGTTCCGCGTTTTGCATGTTCAATGAATTTAATCGTGTAAATTAGGGAAGCTCGGTGAAACCCGTTGAATGGATTTCATTAAAAACCGATTTAATTTTCCGAAAAGGCGCTCCCTCTGGCTATCCCGTTCCCCGGTCCGCCACGCCAGTAGCCGAACGCATGGCGAATCATCCAGGGCTCAGGCTCGACCGTCATGCTCGCAGCGCGCAAACACGGGTAAATGGCTTGTGCCCGTTCCGGTCTTTCCACCCAAATACCCAGACACAAACGAGCTGGATAGACGGTTTTGAAGGCTTTTTGCAGATCACGAAGCACCAACTCAAAACCGCCCTGGCCGGACGATACCGCGAAGAGCGCAGGCGCCTGGGAAGCCCGGCATTCAAACCGAAATATACCGATTCGGATGATTTAGCTATTAATAAACGAATGTTCATTATTATTTGTAGCAAAATTTTTTAAGGTTTCAGCGCTTTCAGTACCAGCGTTAATGCCTGGTCCAGTATTTTCTCATCCAGAACAAAACTGCCCCAATCCGGTGCCAGGCGTTCCGATCGGTGAAACTTGATCAATTGATACAAGGGCGCAAACGCGATGGACCAGTACACCTCCACCGGCAACGGAACCAGTTCCTTTCGGTCGATAGCATTTTTCACAAATGAATTCATGGTCTCCCAAAACGGATTCTGACGTTCGGTCCGGAATTTTTCGTGAAAGGGCGAGTGCCGCATCTGTTCCAGAAAATGCATCCGCAGCGGGTATTGCAGGCAGTAGTTTGCCCGGTTCATCCACTGCACCCGCAATCCTTCTTTAAACGGCATGCCCGGATCGAAGCCTTTCAGCGTTTTGGCGCTCATTGTCTGCATTTCTTCATAATAAATCTGCCGAATCAGGTCCTCACGGTCTTTGAAATAGATGTAGATGGTCGCCGGTGAGACCCCCGCAGCCTTCGCCAGTTTTTGCATGCTCAGTCCGTCGAACCCTTCCTGCACGATCATCTCCATCGCTTTTTCGCGGATGGCCAGTTCCTTTGTTTCGTCGCGTAATCTCATAATGGGATCAAAAATAAACGAACGTTCTTTTATTTTAAAATGTTTTGTAAAATTTTCAGGAAAGAAACGTGCTGTATCTTCCGTTACCGATTTCCAAGCTGAAACCGCTCGCTGACTTCCTGCAGGGTTAATACCTTATACTCTACTTGCAATCGTCGGGCGTTTTCTTCGACGGTTTGCGTAAAACCGACTTTCTTCCGGCGCTCGTTCACGGTGGCCGGGTTTTCAATCGGCCAGACGAAACATTCCTGTTTTTTCGGATCCAACTTCAGCGGGTAACACGCAGCCTGGGTGCCGTAAAGCTGCGGTTTTCGCTGCTGCATCCGTAAACGATCCTGCATCATGGCCACCAGCGACTCGGGCAGTTCGCCCGCCTGTCCGGCTTTCTCGATCACCGGAAAATACGTCGCGATTTCCGGCGAATGCTGAATGATGTACCAGGCTGCGGTGTTTGTCGGTTTGCCCACCAGCGAACTCCCGGGATAGCCGTGCCGCTGGATGATTTCCTTCACCCGAACCAGGTTCAGGCTGTCGATGCGGTTTTGCTGCCGCCAGAGCGCCCCGCCCAGGTTTTCTTTAACCTGAAAAACCGCCATCAGGCTGTCGGCCAGCTTTTTATTGTTGGGATATTCCGACAGATACGCCCGGTATTTCTGATCCAGCACGTACATACTGTCCAGTTCCTTTTTGAGGGGTTCGTTGATCTGGCTAAAAACCGCCAACGGACAGAACCCGAGAATCCAAAGCAAACGAAGTTTCATAGCGGGCGATTGGGTTTTTGCATTTTACGGATTATTGGACGCATCCACAACGCAATTTTCGTAAATTAGTAGCTTTATAACCCAATCCAGCTATGCGTTGCTGCGCTTTTCTGCTCACTTATTTTGTCCTTCATTTTCAAACGCTTCTGCTGGCCCAGTCTCCGAAACGGCCGCTGACCCATGCCGACTATGACCGCTGGCAGTCGGTCCGGTTCGAGAAGCATTCCCACAACGGCCAATGGCTTTGCTACCAGATCGACCCGCAGGAGGGCGACGGCGTGCTGGAACTGGTCCACATCCCCACGGGCCAGTCGGCATCCCGATTGAGCCCATCCGCTAAACAACCGACCGGCGACCAACCCCAACTGGAAGCCCGTACGGGCAATCCCAGCCTTTCTGCCGATCGAACAGAAACCGGTTTCTCGCAGAATCAGCGGACTCCCGGGGGCCGCCGGTATGCCTTTCCGCGGGGGTATCTGGCCCAGTTTACCCCCGACAGCCGGTTCCTGGTGATGCGGCTGAAAGCGCCGTACAAACAGCTGCGGGACGCCAAAAAGAAAAAACTCAAAGCCGACCAGTTGCCCAAAGACAGCCTGCTGGTGTTTAATCTCGAAACCGGCAACCGCATCGGCTTTGCCAACGTCAAATCGTACACCCTGCCCAAAGAAAGCGGTAACTGGGCCGCCATTTTGCAGGAACATCAGGAGGTAAAGGGTCTCAAAAAAGATTCTTCCAACGCGAAACCGGCCAGCCGAACCCGCGCGTCGGTTTCCACCAAAAAGCCCAAAGGCGACGACCTGATTCTGCTTAACCTGGAAACCGGTGCGACGCAATCGTTCCGGTACGTCACCTACGTGACCATTTCGGAAAACGGCAACACCATCTTTTACACGAAAGACGCCGTCAACGACACGCTGAAAAAGGCTGGGGTTTTTGTGTTTGACACCAAAAAGCAGAATGAAATCCTGATTGACACCAGTTCGAAACGTACGATCTACAAGGGATTGGCCGTCGATAAAACCGGATCGCAACTCGCCTGGATGGCCACCGCCGACAGCGCCGATGCCGACGTCCGGGCCTATGCGCTGTTCTACAAGCGGCTTGCTCCGGTGGTTGCCCCGAAATCCCGGAAGTCGAAAACACCGGCGGTTTTTGCGGGCCTGAGCGGGCAGACCGTCGTGCTGGCCGACACGCTCACGAACGCTTACCCGAAAGGCTGGAACGTCAATGAATACCGGACGCCGAATTTCTCCGACGACGGAAAACGACTCTATTTTGCCTCCTCCCTCCTGCCCCCCAAACCCATCAAGGATTCGACACAACTGGACGAAGAACGCGTGAAAGTGGACATCTGGAGCTGGAACGATCCGACCATCCAGCCCATGCAGCTCCGGCAATTGAGACAGGAAAAAGAACGCGGTTTTCTGGCGGTTTGCGATCTGGCTACCGGACATATCACCCAACTGGCCAACCGGGACATGCCGAATGTGCAGATTGATCCGAAAATTGACCAGCCTTACTGGCTGGGACTGAGCAACCTGCCCTACCAGATCAATAGCATGTGGGACCCCGGCCAGACGGATCTCTACCTGATCAACGCCAAAACCGGGCAGAAAAAACAGATTGCCAACGACGCCCGGGTCTCGTACGCCCAGTTGTCGCCGGGCGGGAAATACGCCTGGTGGTACGACGAGCGCGATTCGCTCTGGCGGGCCTGGTCGATTGCCGACAGCAAACGCCTTGATCTGACCCGGGGCATTCCGGCCCGGTTTTTCGACGAAGAACACGATACCCCCGACCTGCCGGGCAGCTATGGGGCCGCAGGCTGGACCAAAGACGATCGGTACGTGCTGATTTACGACCGGTTCGACCTCTGGCGCATCGACCCGACCGGTCAGGAAAAACCGGTGAACCTGACGGCGGGTTACGGGCGAAAAAACCGCATCCGGCTCCGGCGCGTCGATCTGGAGCCCGACGAAAAACACGTGGCGCTGAGTGGCGATTTGTGGCTGACGGGTTTCTGGGAATCCGATAAATCGACCGGCATTCTCCGGAAACCGATAAGCGACCCGGCCGCCGAACCGGTGCTCCTGACCAAAGGCAATTACCGGTTTGCCGGTTTGTCAAAGGCGAAAAAAGGACCGACGATGACGTTTTTGAAAGGCAATTTCCGAGAGTCCAATAATCTGTATCTCACTGATACGGCTTTCGCGAAACCGCTGCAACTGACGCAGCTCAACCCGCAGCAGGACAGCATCCGCTGGGGGAGTGTTGAACTGGTCAACTGGGTCGGCAACAATGGTGTTCGGCTGGAGGGGCTGCTCTACAAACCCGACGACTTTGATCCGAAAAAGAAGTACCCGATGCTGGTGTATTACTACGAACGCAACGCCGAAACCCTGAACGATTACAAAGCCCCCGCGCCCAGCCGTTCGACGATCAATATGTCGTACTGCGTTTCGAATGGCTATCTGGTTTTCGTGCCCGACATTGTGTATACAACCGGGATGCCCGGACAGAACGCCTACGATGCGATTGTGCCGGGCGTGTTGAGTCTGCTCGAAAAAGGGTTTGTGGATCGCGACCGCATCGGCTTGCAGGGCCAGAGCTGGGGCGGTTATCAGACGGCCTACCTGGTCACCCGGACGAACCTGTTCAAAGCCGCTATGGCGGGGGCACCCGTCGCCAACATGACCAGCGCCTACGGCGGAATCCGGTGGGGAACGGGTATGAGCCGCATGTTCCAGTACGAAAAAACGCAAAGCCGGATCGGTGGTACACTCTGGGACAAACCGATGAACTACATCGAAAGCTCCCCGCTGTTCTACGCCAACCGCATCCAGACCCCACTCCTGCTGATGGCGAACGACCAGGACGGCGCAGTGCCCTGGTACCAGAGTATCGAGTTCTATTCGGCCCTGCGCCGACTCCGTAAACCGGCCTGGCTACTGGTTTACAACGGCGAAGACCATAACCTGACGCAGCGGCATAACGCCAAGGACCTCAGTGTGCGGATGTACCAGTTTTTCGACTACTATCTGAAAGAGGCCCCCGAACCCGCCTGGATGAAGCAAGGCCGCTCGGCGGTGGAGAAGGAACTCGGCATTATGAAGTATTAAGCCAAAAAGCCACCCGAGGAAATTGGAATGGCCTTATCCGGCGCGACGAAATTCTAAAAGCCTTCTGGGGTGAAAACGACTCTTTCATGGGCCGCAGTCTGGACGTCTTCATCTCCCGGCTGCGAAAACGGCTCCGGCAAGATGCTTCGATCCGGATCGAAAACCTCCACGGAATCGGATTTCGGCTTTGGCTGTAAGCGCAAAATAAAGTTTACGCCAACTCCGGAAGGTCTTTAAAAATTGCTTCTTTCGTCTATATTTGCGTAACCTCTAAGCTATAACCTTTCTACTGACAGTATGAAAAATCAGAGTTTGTTTGCGCTTGCCACTCTCCTGACAACGGGCGTGTTTGCCCAGGAACCTATTCAATTTACTGCCAAAGGACTCGTTGCCCTGTCGGATGCCGACCTGTCAGCCTCAACACTGGTGGACGGTAACCTCTACAAAAGTAAAGGCAGTCGTGATGTTCTGACGGTTGTCAAATTTCCGCTCGACCGCAACGGACAGAACATCACTACGGCCCCCATTTCCAATTCGTCGGCCCTGTATGACAAAGCCGCGGTGGTTTCTCCCAATGGTCGGTTTGCCTTTGTTCTGGAAGGACACGGTCCGCTGGGTGATACCGTAGCGACCCTGAAAGATGGCATAAAAGGGTTGCCGGCGGCCACCCGGATGTTTATAGTCGATCTGGCTCCGGCCAAACCAACGGCGAAAGTGGTCAGTGTCGGTGCCCTGCCCACCGCGATCACCATCAACCCGCAGGGCAATACGCTGGCCGTGGCTTCGGGCGAAGCCGGCAAGGAAATGCGCCTGGTCGAGTTCGATAATACGGGAACGCCGAAACGGGTCATTACGGCGCCTTCGCCGGTTCCGGGTGCCCGCATTACCGACCTGGTCTGGAGCCCGGCGGGCGATTTCATTGCCTATTCCATTGAAGATTCGCAGGAAGTAGGAATCATGAAATATTCACTCGATGCGGCTAAAAAACCAAACATCGTTCCGCACGGCAAACCCATTAAAGTCGGCGGTCTTCCCGCCACCGGCAAGTTCTCGCCCGATGGCAAGTTCTTTATCATTTCCGACATCAAGAAAGGAACTAACGCTCAGGGTGCCGGTAAAGGCGAGTTGTTTGTGGTCCAATTCAGCACCGAAGATACACCGGGTGAACACAAAATTGTTTCGCAACTAGCTGCGGGGGAAAGTAGCGAATCGCTGACGATTAGCCCCGACGGTTCGATGGTGGTGGTGGCCAACGCCGGGCAATCGTACCAGCCTTACGGCAACGCAGCCGCCGGAAAAAGCTCGCTGTCGGTTTACACGCTCGATAAAGAAGGCAAATTAACCCTGGCCAACGAATACCCGTTCGAAGGGGTTCTTCCGCAAAGTATTGAGTTCGATAAAAACGGAGCGGCTATTGCCGTAGCGGTTTCTGAATATATCGATTACGGCGATCGTTCCGGAGCAATCGAATTCTGGAAAGTGAACAAAGGCGATAAACCGTCGCTGGAGAAAATGGCGGGCAAAATCAGCGTTCCGCGGGGTTGTCATACCGTCCGCGTTTATTAAGCAACTTTAGTATTTTTCGGAGATGCTCCGCTGAACAACCCCAATCTGAAACCCCAGAACCCGGGGTATCCCAACTAAGGGATCCGTGCTTTGCCCAAAACCGCCCCAGGGACAGCGTCCGTTGGGGCGGTTTTGGTTATCGGCGAGGGCAGAACGGTTCCCAATGAACGTACGACAAATTTCTAAACTGGTAATTTGACCATGGAACCTCCCTGGCAACCGGACTATCGGCACGAAACAGGGCCCGTTTCCTGCCGATAGTTGCCCACTGTCCGAATAAATTCTCCGTGTTGGGTCAGGTTAGATCGGATTCTGAAACCGGCAACAGCAGGTCCCCGATTTTTTCCAGCAAATCCTGCATCTTAAACGGCTTCGTAAGGTAAGCATCCGGTGCTGCCAGTGCCATCCCCTGCCGGGCGATCGGCCATTCTGCCCCCGAAACCAGAATAACCGGCAGTTTAAATGGAAACGCTCTCAGGCTTTCCAGCACTTCAATCCCGCTATAGCGGGGCATTAATAAGTCCAGCACAATCAAATTAGGCCGTTGCTGGTCATTGCGAAGCCAGCTTATAGCCTCCTGCCCATCCTTGGCAATCAAAACCTCATACCCCGCTTTGGTTAACTGGTGGGTGATTAGTTGCCGATACGACGGATCATCGTCCACAACCAGAATTTTTTGCTTTTTAGTCATCATCTTCAAATCGCTAATTCACAGGCAAATCATTGCTGGATGTAACCGAACCTTTGCTTAAATGTTTTGTGCAGGCGATTTTGTAATCGAATTGCAAAGACTATACGTAGACATAAAGAAAATAGACAAACGATTCCTTAACCAAGAATCAATACCGTCCTCTTACCTCTTTCCTCCTTTGTCGAATGGTTTCCTATCTTGACGCTAACGGACCCCGTTTCACTACAAACGAAAAGAGCGCATCACTGTTTATAAAAACTTCAATAATCAGACAGAAAATCAAGACATAACGCAAGAAAGTAAGCGCTATCGATCAGGAGTAATTTTTAAATAATGGCTATAGTACGAGTTATCAAATGATTTATAGACTTTAAAAAACCGTATCGTTTTAATATGATCCTATTAATTAGTAATATTATCAGACAAATTTCACAAACATTATTTTAGGCTGAACGTTTTAATTTTGAAAGTACATACACTAAATGGACATGCCCCGGCTATTGCCGGGGTTTTGTTTACCAGGCGTAAAACCGAACTGGTTTCTCCCAAGATAGGCCTGCTTAAAACCGCTGGGGTCTTACACACGCTCCCAGCGAAATTGCTTTTTCGCTTTTTTCGATTTGCCTTCCCCCTTTTCTTTTCCGGCTCCTTTGCGGTCGGAAGCCATTGAAGCCGACGCCCCCGCCCCTTTTCGGTTTGACAGCCACCAGCCCGGGCTATGCATCGTACCAAAAAACGTTCCGCGGTAAACCCGCCCGCCATGCTGGTGTTCCATGCGAACATGACAACTCTTGATCGGGCAGTTGGAAGCCATACAACCCACCAATAACCAACTTATTACCAAACACATTCCTAACGCACGGCTTTGTTTCATAGCGTACTGAATAAAAAGCAGAAGGGGTGAAAATAGAAAAAGTCTCGATCCTTTTCAATTTTCACCCCTTCTGCTGTTGTGTAATCGACTACCTTCCAAATGCTAGTTCATACCCGGCATTTACCAAATACTCGGCAACTCGAGGCCGAACTACCCAATAAACGCCATTGTCCCCGCGCACAATCCAATGATCATTTCCTTTAACATACCGGTTATTCGCACAATCAATCGCTTGCATCAATGTTTTAAATTCGGATTGCCGGGCCTCTTTCAACATTTCAGCAAGACGCGGAAACGCCACATTCCTCCTTAAACGTAGAGTAATTGTTGAATCTCGAGAATACATACACGTACGGTAAACAGTAGAAAAACGTTTAAATACGTGCACAAATCAGGCCAAATATTTACTATTTGTAACCGCTTAGTAAAATATAGCAATATTAATTTTTTCTGGAATTTACAACGAACCAAAAACTAACATTTGAGAACCGGACGCTAGTTTTAAGGAACGCCTATACAAGGTCTTACGGCATTCAATCTGTAGAAAGTATTCCTCACTTTATAGGCGAGGTTTCCCGTTAACTGACATCGAACAAGTTCGCTTCCGGCTCAGCCTAAAAACCCAACAAGTTACTGATTAACAATTATATACAACAAGTTTTATACCAGAAAAAATGCATCAGAAAAGGATCTGGTACGTCTTTTGGAGTTGCCTCTGGAAACCAACGTTTTGATGCACTATGAATAAGCACAGCCAGTCGTTAAACGTAATGAAAACGAGAGCGGTGGCCCTTGTAATCGCCGGAAGCCTGCTGATGGTGGATACAATGACGGGATGTAAAACAATCAGAGAGAAAACGAATAATACGCAGCGGGGTGCCGTCATTGGTGCCGGAGCCGGGGCTGTTGCCGGCGGCTTGATCGGTCGAAAATCCGGTAATACCGCCATGGGTGCCATTATCGGCGCGACCGTCGGGGGAGCCGGGGGGGCGCTGATTGGGCGCCGGATGGACAAGCAGGCCGAAGAATTACGAAAAGGGCTCGAAAACGCGCGGATCGAGCGGGTTGGCGAAGGAATCAAAATTACCTTCGATTCCGATTTCCTGTTTGATGTGGACCAATACAATCTGAAAAGCTCTAATCAGGAGAACATTGCCAAACTGGCCGAAACACTGAAGAAATATGACGATACCGAAGTGCTGATTGAAGGCCACGCGGACAATACCGGTTCGGACGAACATAACCTGAAACTTTCGGAGCGCCGGGCCAAAACCGTTGGGAAATTGCTTCAGTCGCAGGGGGTGAAAGGAAACCGGCTGATTGAAAAAGGATACGGCGAAAGCCAGCCGATTGCCGATAACAGCAGCACGGCGGGGCGTCAGCAAAACCGCCGGGTCGAAATTGCCATTTACGCAAATGAAAAACTCCGGAAAGCGGCTGAACGCGGTACTCTTGGGTCCATTAACACGTAAAAACCGCTTTGTTAAAACACCGACCGGCCCTATGGGTTATCCTATCAACACCTTTTTCATGGTTTATTTATTCGACACATTATGGAAGCTGGAACAACCAATGGCGAAATTCTGAATCGGTTGAACACGTTGTTGACGCGTACGCGCGATGGCGAATGGGGCTATCAGGAAGCCGCTGAAAATGTAAAAGATACCGAATTGAAGAGCTTGTTTCTGACGCAATCACGGCAGCGGGGCGAGTTTGCCGCCGAGATTGACCGTGAAATCCGGATGCTTGGGGGTGATCCCGAGACGACAACCAGTCTGGCCGCCGATCTGCACCGGGCCTGGATTAACATCAAAACAACCTTCACCGGTAATGACGACAAAGCAGTCGTGGAAGAATGTAAACGGGGCGATGGCCAGGCGTTGGATGATTATCAGGAAATTCTGAAAAACACCTACCTGATGGCCAGTACGCGGGAGCTTTTGCTCAATCAGAAAGAGCGCATCGAGTCGGCCCATGCATCTATGGGCCGGCTGGCAAAAGTTGTCTAAGCGCGTTGTTACTACCTGAGAAGTCTTCGACCAGTCGAAGACTTTTTTTTGTATCCAAGAACAATCAATCCGATCGGACAGTTGAGTGTCTGACAAGAATGAAAAGCAGGATTGGTGGCTGATACGTCGTCCTTCATCGCCTGCATCATGTGTACTTTATAAATATGGAACCCACAAATACGGTAAAAAACTCGGAAGAGATCCGTTCCAGACCGGGTAAGCCCTATCCGCTGGGCGCAACCTGGGACGGAGAAGGTGTTAATTTTGCCCTTTTTAGTGAACATGCCACCGGCGTCACCCTTTGCCTGTTCGATGTGGATGATCCGACGCAGGAAACCCATCGAATCCCACTCACTGAACGTACCGAACAAATCTGGCACATTTACCTGGATTCGATCCGGCCCGGCCAACTGTACGGCTATCGCGTCGAAGGCCTTTTTGATCCGTCGAAAGGCTTCTGGTTCAATCCGCAAAAGCTGCTGCTTGACCCCTACGCCAAAGCCATCAGCGGCCCCGTCGAAAGCCACCCGGCTCAGTTGAGCTTCGATCTGAATAACCAGGATGAAAACCGGTTCATCGAACCGCCGGATGAAGACTCGGCTCCGTTTGTCCCCAAATCCGTCGTCATTGATTCCGCTTTCGATTGGGAGGACGATCAACGGCCCGATATTCCGTTGAATCGCACGGTTATTTATGAACTGCACGTCAAAGGGTTTACCAAACTCCATCCGGAACTGCCCGGGAAAGTGCGCGGTACCTACGCGGGCCTGGGTCGGCCGGAGGTGACAGACTACCTGAAATCGCTGGGTGTTACGACCGTCGAGCTGATGCCAATCCACCAGTTTACGGGCGAAAGCTACTGGGGCTATAACTCCATCGGGTATTTTGCCCCGCATAGCGAATATGCATCGAAGGGAACCATCGGACACGTTGTTCAGGAGTTCAAGGAGATGGTCAAAGCGTTGCACAAAGCGGGACTCGAAGTGGTGTTGGACGTGGTGTACAACCACACGGCGGAGGGCAATCAACACGGGCCGACCCTCTCCTTCCGGGGCATCGACAATCCGGCTTATTACTGGCTCGTCGAAGACGATCCGATGTATTACATGGATTATACCGGCACCGGCAACACCCTGAACATGGCCCACCCGCGCACGTTGCAACTGGTTATGGACAGTTTGCGGTATTGGGTGACGGAAATGCACGTCGATGGCTTCCGGTTCGATCTGGCCACGGCGCTGGCCCAAAGCCTGACGGCGGCCGGACAGTTGTCGTCGTTTCTGGAAACCATCCAGCAGGACCCGGTTTTGTCGCAGGTCAAGCTGATTGCCGAGCCCTGGGATATTCAGTCATATCAGGTGGGGAATTTTCCGGTAAACTGGTCGGAATGGAACGGAAAATACCGTGATTGCGTCCGGGGCTTCTGGAAAGGCGACGAGGGGCTGGCGGGTGAGCTGGCAACCCGATTGCTCGGCAGTCCGGACTTGTACAACGACGGTCGGCAACCCGGCAATAGCATCAACCTGATTACGGCCCACGACGGTTTTACGCTCAACGACCTGGTTAGCTACAACGATAAACACAACGAAGCCAACGGCGAAAACAACCAGGACGGAGCCAACGATAACCGGAGCTGGAACATGGGTGTCGAAGGGCCAACCGACGACGAAGCGATTCAGCAGGCCCGGGAGCAGCAAAAACGTACCTTCCTGGCTACCCTGCTGCTGAGCCAGGGAACGCCCATGCTGGTGATGGGCGACGAATACGGTCGCACCCAGCAGGGCAATAACAATGCGTATGCGCAGGATAACGAAATCAGCTGGTTCAACTGGGAGTGGGACACCAACCAGCAGGCGCTGTTCGATTTTACCCGAAAGCTCACGGCGCTCCGTCAGCAATTACCGCTCCTGCGCCGGCGCAAATTCTACGCGGGGCACGAAATCGTCTGGCTTCGCAATGACGGCAAGCCCATGAAAGAAGCCAACTGGAATGACGGAATTACGCGCTGCCTGGGGTTACTGATTGACGGAACGAAAGTAGAGGAACAGGACGAAAATGGCGATGCGATTGGCGACGACCGGCTTTTAATTCTGTTGAACGCCTATTGGGAACCTCTCTCCTTTGCGTTACCCAAAATAGGGAGAAAACATACCTGGGAAGTTCTGATCAATACCGCAGCCGGGTCGGAAAAACCGCATGAGGTTTCGGCCCGCGAACCGTTCGAAATTCGGGAACGCTCGATCATATTGCTCAAAATGAAATGATACAAGAGGGCTGATGAACGATGAATGGGCTACGCAGCGCTTTCATCGTTCATCAGCCCTCATTCAATTTATCATTCAGATCACCGGTTTTCCACCAGTTTATTTTCCCCTTCCTGGTAGGTATCGCCCGTCAGCGCAGCCCGGGCCATTTCAAAAAGCCGCACCATTCGGCTGGAAGTCGAATCCCAGTATTGGGCGGTTTCGATGTGTACTTTCAGGATAACCAGTTCCGGATCTTCCTTGCCGTCCGGAAACCACGGTTTTGCCATCGGCGACCATAATTCTTCGATTTTAGCCCGATCACGCTGCTCTTCAGCCGTTCCGCTGACGGATACATAAGACGCATCCGACACATCGGCAAAAGCCACATTGACTTTATAATTTGTACCGATCTGGTCAGTTTTCGGAGAGTGCTCTTTGGTGAAAAACCACAAATCTCCGTTCTCATCCATCTGCATAACGGCCATGGGTCGACTGACCAGATTACCGTGTTCGTCCAGGGTAGTCAGCATGCCGATCCGGATCGTATCAATCAGCTTGCTCACTTTTTCCATACCTGCTTTCTGTTGTTCCGAGGTTTCCATAACGCTATGATTTTAAACCAGAAGGCCGATCGTGTTTAGTCTTCACTAAAAACAATCGGCCCTTTTCAATTAAATGATGTATACACGGTGCCGATTCCCTGCGAAGGTCTTCATCAGATGTATGTTCCCATACGCCCGGCTCAGGTCCTATTACGGGGTAAAGATCACGCTTCACACCGAAAACTCACGATCAGTTCGTGTTCAGGTTGTGTTCCAGTTTCCAGAAATAGTCAGTGCATTCAACACGTTTCTTGACGACACGTTCCTGACAGAATTTTTCGGTGGCCAATGGCCTTGCCGGTTTTAAACCAGCACCGTTTTACTTGATTACACACTTGCGGACAGTGAAAAACGTTAATTGTAAATCATTTCCTGCCGGCCCAGAGCCACAAACAGGGTTTTGGAGGTTTCGGATTCCGTGTCCGGTTGCAGGCCCATTTCCAGAATGGCCATGCACACCCGGATGCACTGGCGACAGGTGGAAGCAATCTGGCAGGCGCGTTCGGCACTCGTCCGCTCGCATTCTTCCGCGCATTTTTCGCAGACTTCAATACAGGTTCTGGCCAGGAGCCGCGTATTTTCGGAACCCCGAACGTACAAAACCGCAACCTGACGACAGAGATCCGAACAATCCAAACTCAGGAAAATACAGCGATATAAGTCTTCAATATCTTGTTGACGGGAGCATTCTGTTGCGTATTCGTCACAGGCCGCGGCACAGGAGACCAGCGTGTCGTAAATGTTTTTTTTCCAGATCATAATGGCTTGATTCGCTTGGGTTGGTAACTAGGAAATTCAAAACGGGTTGTATTCATCAGCATTTAGCTGGCCGGTCGGGTTAACGCAACGATGAATCCTGAGATTCCAGAAAGCGCTGGCGATTCCACTGCCTTGCCTGCATAATGCTGGTTGAAATAAGCGTCTTCTGGTCCGGTTCACCCTGCAATTGTAGCCGATTGGCAATTTCAATTGCCTTGGCACGAACACTGGGTGAAAGCGAACGCATCGCTGCGGGAAAATGAGTTGGTTTCCAGTACATTTTCGTGAGTCGATTGTTGATGAGACATTACCTGTAGGGAGATAATTGTGCCATTTTCACGGAACCCCTCCCGTGTCCATCCGACAAACTGTATTCAACTGACTATCAATAGTCTTGAAAAACCATGACTCTGAATAATACAAAAACCGATTTGGATTTTTGTATCCTTCTGTGGAAATCAGAATACTTCACTGGGTATAAAAGTCTACAGCATGGACCAAAAAAAGACCTCTGATTATTCAGAGGTCCCGGTTTTTACGATCTTGCCAACCGTCCTTATTTGGGAAACAAAAGACGGAATGTGGTGCCTACCCCTTCCTGGCTTTCCACTTCAATGGAGCCACGGTGGCTGTTAATGATGTTCTGGGTCGTTGTCAGGCCTAAACCCATTCCGCCCTGTTTTCCGGTAAAAAACGGATCGAAAAGGCGCTGGCGGTTTTCTTCCGAAATCCCGGAACCATTGTCTTCCACACACACCATAATGGCCCGTTCGCTCACCGGCAGGGTTTTAACGGTTAAAACACCCGTCATCTCCTTCATGGCTTCAACGGCGTTGATCAGGATATTCAGCAGGGCGGTTTTAAACTGTTCCTTGTCGAGGGGAACAGAACTATCTTCGGTCGTGAAATCGGTGATCAGCTTCATGCCCTTCAGTTGCAACCGGTCGTGAACCAGGTGCAGGGTCTCGCGCACCGCGTCGTTCAGGTTATAGGGTCTTAACTCCAGATCGCGGGGTTTGGAGGAGTTGAGCATTTCGGTGATCAACTGGCCAATCCGTTCGGCATTCCGGCGGATGATGTTGATGTAGAGCGCCAAACCGGGATCGTCCGGCGGCAAATCTTCCTTGAGTTGTTCCAGGGCCAGGTGCAGGTTCGTCAGCGGGTTACGCACCTCGTGAGCGATGCTGCGGGCGATCTGGCCCGTCATGCTCAATTTCTCGGCAATGAGCAGGTCGCGCTGGGCTTTTTTCTGCTGAGTAACATCCCGGACAATGGCCTGATACCAATTCGTGTTTCCATCTTTGTCGGGAATCGCGACCACCGAAAGCAGGCAATCGATCTTTTTCCGGTTTTTACTCACCAGGACAACTTCTGTATCCTTGACATGAACCGGTCCTTTAATTTGCTGCAGTAACTGATCGTACACCTCGGACTTATCGAAGAGGTCGCGGACGGCCAGTTGCCGTAATTCTTCCTTCGAATAGCCGGTCAGGTTTTCCAGTGATGGGTTAATTTCCTGAAATTCGAAATTACGATCGGTAATAAAAATGGCATCAATCGAGCGCTCGAACAGCGACCGGTAGCGGTTTTCCTTTTCGGCCAGCTCCCCCATAACCTGGGCCTGCCGTAGCGCGTAGCGAATGCTCCGGCCGAGCAGTTGGGCATCGATCCGGCCTTTGACCAGGTAATCGGCAGCTCCCAGTTTGAGGGCCGAATAATCAACTTCCAGATCATCCTGCCCGGTCAGCAAAATCATCGGCGTTTGAAAACCGGCCGCAAAGGCTTCCTGAATCAATTCGATCCCGGTTCGCTCCCCCAGGCGGTAGTCCACCAGGTAAACATCATACGCATTGCGGTATATCTGTTTCAGCGCCGAATCAAAATCACTAATCCAATCCAGGCGTATGTTGGCGTTATCCCGGGTCGAAATCAGGGACTTCGTCAACACAAAATCATCTTCATCATCCTCAACTAAAAGTACCCGAATGGGCTTATCCGAAAATTCATCGGGTTGAGTCATCAGGTAAGGAAACGGTGTCAATCCAGTATTTCTTTATGGTGTTGGTGATATCGAGCAGCGTGTTAAAGTCAAACGGCTTTGATATGTAGGAGCTTACGCCCAAATCGTAGGTCCGTAAAATGTCTTCTTCTGCCGTCGAGGTTGTCAATACAACGACAGGAATTTGCCGAAATTGCTCGTTTGCCTTGATTTCGCGAAGGGCCTGAATTCCGTTTTTCCGGGGCATATTCAGGTCCAGAATGATCAGGCTGGGCCGCGTCGCCGAGGTGTAGCCCGCACGCTGGTAGAGAAAATCCATCAGGTCCTCTCCATCTTCCACAAAGTGCAAGTCCGATTTCAGGTTACACTCCCGAAAAGCCTGCTGGATCAGCATCCGGTCATCGGCATCATCGTCGGCAATCAGTATGCTCGTATGGATTTCTTTCGTTGTCATTCGTTTGATGCGCTTTAAGGCCGGTTCCCGGTGTTCCGAAAGACAAAAGTAAGTATACTTTTCGTCGAATACAGGAACAAGTTTGTCGGAAAGGTGTTTCACAAATCCCCAACTTTTACGATTTTCCTTCTACAGTTTGAGTATTATCTTCCACAAATGGAAGCCTTTCCCGGCTCACCACGTCCTCAATACGGAAAATCAAAAACCATCAAACTTCTGATTATCAAACAAATACCCAAAACACCTTTGCTATTCAGTCTGATTGGCATATATTTTTCATCCTTTCGGGTATACCAAACGTGTTTACTTTATGAAAAATCCGATTGTCAAATTACTCGTGGTTATGGTTCTCCTGGGCGGTCTGTCAACGTTGCGGGCAACTGCTCAGACAACACCCCGAACGGGAATCAAGGGTGGATTAAATGCCAGCACCTTATACCTCAACAATGTCGATGATCGAAATGAACGAATTGGTTTTCATGTTGGCGTCTTTACCCAGGTGCCGGTAAGCAGTTTCTTTGCGATTCAACCGGAACTTCAATATTCAACCAAAGGGGTTTCGGCGAATTATAATCTATTGGGTGCTACGGGGCGGAATACGTTTAAACTTAATTACATTGAATTACCGGTTTTGGCAACGTTCAAACTGGGCAATTCGGTTGACTTGCAGGCTGGCCCGTACGCATCTTATCTGCTTAACTCGAAAGTCACCACAGAAGGCGACCTGGGCTCAGACTACCGCAGTATTAATCGTGACAACTTTAACGCGTTCGATTACGGGGTAGCGGGCGGATTAAACATCTACTTTGGAGCCGCTATGCTGGGACTCCGTTACGGACAGGGCTTACAGCCCGTTGCCAACGATGGAGCAGCCCGTGCGCTGATGGGAAAAGCGAAAAACGCCGTTGGACAAGTTTCGCTCGGCTTTACGATTAGATAAAAAGAATGAATAATTCACAATGAGCAGCCGTTAGTCCGTTCATTGTGAATTATTCTCTACAGATGAATATCGTAAGCTTTGAGCTTGTTATAAAGCGTTTTGCGGTCGATGTTCAATACTTCGGCAGCCTTGGTTTTATTATAGCCGGTTTTTTCCAATACCTTAATAATGGCCGCCCGTTCTGCGCTCTCCGAGACGGACTTCAGGTTGTTAGCGGGCGTCATTGTAGAAACCGCCGAGCCGCCGTCTTCCATGAGGTAGCTGGGCGCTACAATTTCGTAGGGCAATGCGTCCACCGTAATCATATCACCCTGCGTAAGCAAGACCGCACGTTTCACAACGTTCTGAATTTCACGAAGGTTACCGTGCCAGAAATAATCCTTTAATTTATCCTTCACTTCGTCGTCGAAGCCTAGCACATTCTTTTCGAGCTGCTCGTTGGCTAATTCCAGGAAGTGTTCGGCAAAGAGAATGATGTCGGCTTTCCGTTCCCGCAACGGGACCAGATCAATCCGAAATTCGTCGAGCCGGTGGAAAATATCTTCCCGAAAACGGCCCTGGCGAACGGCCTCCCGAAGATCTTCGTTGGTCGCACACAGAATGCGCACATCGACTAAAATATCGGTATTGCTACCGATTCGCCGGATTTTCCGCTCCTGCAGAACCCGCAGCAGTTTGATCTGATTTTCGTAGGAAAGGTTCCCAATTTCGTCCAGAAACAAGGTCCCTCCATTGGCATATTCAAAGCTCCCCATTTTGTCGGAGATCGCTCCGGTAAAAGCCCCTTTGGTATGCCCAAATAATTCACTACCAGCCAGTTCTTTCGACAGGGCTCCGCAATCAATGGCCACAAACGGTTTGCCGGAGCGCTTACTTTTCTGGTGAATGGCGTTGGCGACAAATTCCTTGCCCGTGCCAGTTTCGCCGGTAATAATCACCGACATATTCGTGGGAGCAATGAGTTCGATGTGTTTCTGGAGCATTTCGGCCGCCCGGCTTCTTCCAAAAATAAAGCGACGCCCCCCATTGATAATGGTGGCGGTTTTGGCGGCCCGGGTCGTTACTTTCACCGGACCGGCTTCGGTGGCTTCGTCCTCCAGGGTTGACCCATCGGTTTCCGTCCGTGATTCAACCCGCTGATTGCGCCGATCCAGGGCACTTTTGATGGTGTATAATATTTCGTCCGGATAGAGTGGTTTTGTCACGTAATCATACGCCCCGTGTTTAACGGTTTGCACTGCCATCCGGACGTCTGAATAACCGGTAATAATGATGACTGCGGTCGTAGGATCGAAGATTTTTATTCGGCGCAACATTTCCAAACCGTCGATATCCGGCAGTTTGAAATCACATATTACCAACTCAAAGGAGTCTTTTCGCAGAAGAGCCAAGGCGTCATCTCCCCGTTGAACAGAAGCCGTCTTATATCCTTGTTTTGACAAAAAGCGTTCTAAAAGCAGGCATATATCCGTATTATCGTCAACGATCAAGATTCTTTCCATACAGGGACAGTTACAGTGCCCAATTTACTGATTCAGGGATAAAGTTAATTAAACTTGGATATATTGTAAAGCCTGTTCGATGGTCTTTCGGTTAAAAGGCTTGCCAATAAAATAATCAGCTCCCTCCTGCGACGCCCGTTTGCGCTCGGCGATCCCGTCGAATGCGCTGATCATAATAACTTTCGCCTTGGACTCGGTTTTCCGAATGTGGGAAAGGAGTTCAAACCCCACCCCATCGGGCAAACTCAAATCCAGAAAGACGGCATCATAGGCCTGCTGGGCCAGTCGCTCGCGACCTTCCTCCAGAAAGTTAGCACAGGTTGGCTGGTACCCCATTTGCTTTAATAACCCTGACAATAAAAGACAAATATCTGCTTCGTCATCAACGATAAGTACCTTTTTTGTATTGGTCATGTTCGATAGTACCGGCTTATATTGCGTCCCGGTTTGCCAGCCCCTCATTCGTTCCACGATCGTTTTACGGTTTCCATTTTTACACTTATTATACAATAAGGATGTATAGACAATAATGTGCCTAAAACCATCATACGGTCAAAAAATGGGTGATTTACCCGGTTTTTTGGCAAAATAGCGTGTTTAGCTACTAAAAAACTACTATTTGAGGGAGCCAGAAAGCGGAAAAAATAATTTCATATTTCGAAGAAGAGACGGATTTTTTCTACATATTATTCTACAGTTGTAGACTTTTTTCCACACCTTTTAGGGGAAAGGGTATCGATTCCCGTAGCTTCTTCTGTTCGTTTTTCAAAGAAAGATCCAAATCATTAAACTATTATTGAACTTTTTAAAGACACTTTTCGAGTAGCTTTATTTTGGCATAAGATTTTCAATTAAACGATACAGAAGCGATTGCTTGCTTAACAATTTTTCAGCTTTGATCCGGCTATATTATGGGAAACTTGCTTTACACGGTCGCAGTCATCCTTATTATTATCTGGGCACTGGGTTTCTTTGGAGTCCTGGGAACCGGATTAGCAGGTAACAACCTGATCCACATATTGTTAGTCATCGCAATTGTTGCTATTTTGCTACGTCTGATTCGTGGGCGGGGCGTTTGATTACACAACACACATCATTTAAAAATGCCGTTGGACCTGATGGTCAAGCGAATGTCGATATCATCGCTGATACACTTTACTGAGCGATACGTTTAGGTTTAGGTGGTTTCATTTTAGGTTAAGTACAAGTTACGGTGGGTACGGAATCCCTGCACCAGATTTGAGTGCAGGGATTTTTTGTATGTGTATCCCTGGCCAGGCAATCATCTTTGTTTCCTTAGTGTTGTCCAACTGCTGTACCGAGCGCCTTTCCGAAAGCCATAGGCCCGACACAGTTCTACAGTTTGTAGAAAATATTCCTCATTTTATCCCCGAATCATCCGAATCGTAATCCTACCGAATTAAATAAACCTCATTGACTACCAATAGGTTACAACTAAACTTTTACCCACTAGCGGGAAAGTGGTACGAATTTTTCTGTAATAGAACCGTTATCCGCCGTGAGCGGTTATTTCTCACTTAAAACCGTTTGAAAAGGTATGAAATCGAATTTCAGTGGACTCGTCGTTGCTATTTTGACTGGAGCTGCCTTGGGATTATTGCTGGCTCCCCGCAGCGGGAAAGATACCCGTAAGAAAATAACAAATGATTCAGACAAGTTTTTGAAAGATCTGCAGGATACCATTACCAAGGGCTTCAACAGCATTAAAAGCCAGTATGAAGACACCCGGGAAAACCTGACGTCAAAGTACAATGATGCCGTTGATACGGTCGCTTCGCGGACCAAAAGTGCCGTTGAAGGGGTTGAACGCAATTCGAAATATTAATTTCATTTGCTACCTTCACAAGTCGCAAACTTAAATAAGATACACCATGAAAAGTTCAAGAGATTTTCTGTTAGGGTTTATCACCGGCGTTGTTGCGGGTATTCTGACAGCTCCGAAAAGTGGCCAGGAAAGCCGCCAGTGGATTCAGGATGAAGCCGACAAACGCACCAAGGATCTACAGGATCAATGGAGTAAAGGGGTAGAACAGGTGAAAGCCCAGGTTGAACAGGTGAAGGCTCAGGTAAACCAGTGGACGGGTAAGCTCCAGAGTGAAGGTGAGCAGCACAAGGACAAGTATAACGAGAAAGTAGACGATATGGCCAGCAAGGCCCACGAAGGTGTCGATTCGGCGAAGAAGTCCGTAAAGGTCGATTAAGGCGCCTGCTTACCTCGAATCTGATTTACTCAACATTATGGATAAGTAGCGAAATGCTTGTGACCAAGCATTTCGCTTTTTTGTTACTTAATTTATGTGCATATTCAGACCGTAAAATAACATATGCGGTTTTGAGCAACTTGTAAAATTCGTGCAAAACCGCCTTTTTAGCCGTTGCTGGCTGGTTTTACAGTGTTATTAACTGGTTACTTAGCATACTCTAAAAATAACTAAGTAGTTTTCTTTGATTTTTTTGGAGAAATTTTGATGCTCATGCTGTAAACAACTGTTATATTTGCATACTAATCTGGAAACAAGAGATTAAAAATATAGACCTGACCTGGTGCAGGTTACGAAAAAAGGCAGCCTAAGCCTGAACGGGCGGCTGTTTTTAAATGGTGTGGATATAGTCGGAAAGCTATTCGGGTAGTCTCGGATAGCTTTTTTGTTTGCTTTATTTCGGCGCTTTCACTCGATTTTAACCTGTCTTTAACTTGTGTTTAATCTGATCGGTCTACTTTTGACCGATCAAATTTCCGCTGTAAGTCAGCTAATATCTTACACTTGGAAGGTTGAACATCAGAGCTGGTTTAATAATTAGCTTTGAATGGTGTGGATAGGATGAAAAAAGCTACCTGAAGATATATTTCGGGTAGCTTTTTTGTTTTATTGCATTAAAAATCAAACTTCGTTCCGGACACGTCCCAAGCCGGTTAAGCCTGTTTTTGAAAATATGAAAATTCTTGTGGTTGAAGACGAACCCAAACTGGCGTCGTTTGTCAAAAAAGGCCTTGAAGAACAATCTTTTGAGGTAGATATTGCATATGATGGTCATATCGGACGAAACATGGCACTAAGTAACCATTATGACGTGATTGTGCTCGATGTTAATATACCCAAAATGAACGGCTACGATCTGGCCAAATTTCTGCGATCGGAAAATATCAAGACACCACTTCTGATGCTGACGGCGATGGGATCGCTGGATAACAAAGTAGCCGGTTTTGAGGCCGGGGCCGACGATTATCTCGTCAAACCCTTCGAATTTCGGGAGTTGCTCGCCCGGTTGCGGGCCCTGAGCAAACGGATGATCGATCCTGGTCTGCAGGCTAATTTGCTGAAAGTGGCCGATCTGGAGCTGGACCTGAACGAAAAAATAGCCCGCCGGGGTGGTAAGCGCATCGAACTGACCGCCAAGGAATTTGCGTTACTGGAATACCTGATGCGCAACCGAAGCCGGGTGGTGTCCCGGATCGATATTGCCGAGAAAGTCTGGGATATCCATTTTGACACCGGCACGAACGTCATCGACGTCTATGTCAATTTTCTGCGGAAGAAGGTCGATAAGGATTTTCCGGTTAAATTAATTCATACGGTCATTGGAATGGGTTATATGTTAAAAGAGGAGTAGCGGACTAAAGGAGAAGAGGAACGATGATTTCTTCCTGCTTTGCCGCTTTTTCCTCTTCTCCTTTAGTCCTCACTATTATGAACATTCGCGCTCGATTAACCGTACTTTTCGCGCTGCTGGTCGGTTCGATCATTCTCTTGTTTTCGCTTTCGATTTATTACCTGTTTGATCAATACCGCGAGCGTGAATTTTATGATCGGCTGCGCCAAAACGCCTTTGCCACCGCTCAAACGCTGGAAAATGTGGAGGTAAGTGGCATCACGGACGAAATTCTTCAGAAAATAGAGATGAGTTTCATGTCCTTGTACAAAGGTCACGTAACCATTTACCTGCCCGATAACCGGATCCTGCACTCAACGGATTCGCAGCACGAACAGGCTTCCTCGCAATTTCTGGAGCAGGTCCGTACCGGAAAAGAAATTTTTATCCGCACCGGAGAGATCGAGACGCTGGGCGTCCGGTATGTCGACAACCACAAGCGAATTCTGGTCGTGGTAGCCACAGCCATTGATCGGTACGGTTTTACTAAAATTGAATGGCTGCGTGACATTCTGGTGGTGAGCTGGCTCGTCAGTATGGGCATTGTCATTCTGGCGGGATGGCTTTTTGCCGGGGATGCCATGAAACCGGTTTCTGATATCATCGATCAGGTGAATGCGATTTCAGCCACTAACATCTACGCCCGGTTGCGCGTCGGACGGCCCCGCGATGAACTGGCGAAACTGGCAGCTACCTTCAACGCCATGCTTGACCGGCTGGAACAGGCCTTTATCCTCCAGAAAAGCTTTGTTTCCCACGCATCCCACGAACTCCGAACGCCCTTAACGGTGATGATCGGTCAGGTCGATGTGACGCTAATGCAGCCCCGGAGCAATGACGAATACAAACAGGCGCTCGAAAGTGTGCTGGAGGAAGGCAAAAAAATGAACAACCTGGTCGAGGGGTTGCTCGAATTGGCGCGGGTCAATGCCGATACCACCACGCTATCGTTCAAACCGGTCCGGATTGATGAACTCCTCTGGCAGGCCCGCAGCCGGCTGGCTCAGAAAAACCGGGAATACCGGATCGATATCGAATACGGAGTCGTACCCGGCAATGAAGAAGAACTCATGGTGATGGGAGAAGAATCGCTGCTCCAGATGGCGTTCCAGAACCTGATCGAGAATGGGTGCAAGTATTCGAATGATCACCATATCGTCGTAACGTTGAACGTTGGTGAGCATACGATCCATGTTACGTTCACCGACCACGGCTACGGTATCCCGCCGGAGGATATTCCCCACTTGTTTGAACCCTTCTTCCGTTCCGAAACGACGTTGGGAATTATCGGACACGGAATTGGCCTGGCCCTCACCCACCGGATTATTACCATTCACGGCGGACAAATCAACGTCACATCAACCGTCGGCGAAGGAACAACCGTCGAAGTCATCGTGCCGGTGCGCACGACTGCCCAGGCCGAAAAACCGCTTGCTTTTGAATTAAATACCTAACGCAGCCCGATTTAACCGGTTTTTAACTCTGCCTTAATTCACTTTTAACGGTATCGCATCATCTTTGAATTCATTGGTGATACCGTCAATTGTGCATGGAATCTGCTGTTTTACTCTGTACTGCTGTTGGCACCCCGGGCCTATTCTTTTTCCGGGGTGAGACGAAGTATTTTTTCAGCTTATTCCTCCATATCGTCCTCATTGTCACGGCTTCTTCCTGGGCCTTGCGGGCGTTATCCTCGGGTGGCCTCATGCAGTTTAATCTGCTCGAACTTGTTGGCTTGCCGCTCCCGGGCAACATTGACAGCCTGGGTGCCTTCTTTCTGCTGATCATCAGTTTGACCTTCCTGGCCGGTTTGCTGTATGCCCACGGTTATTTGAAATTATACCGACAGACCCGTTCGGAACGGCAATTTTCGCAGCATCACCTGGCGCTCCTGTGGCTGCACATTTCCATGCTGCTCGTCGTCACTCTACGCGGAGGAGCCGCTTTTCTGGCCGTTTGGGAACTTATGCACGTTTCCGCTTTCAGCCTGGTCATGTTTGAAGGCGAACGGAAGGAAATCCTGAAAACCGGGGTTACCTACCTGGTCCAGATGCAAATCGGATTTGCGTTACTGGCCACGGCGTTCCTGATTCTGCGGGCCAGCGGTTTTTCGTTCGGGTTCGATGGCCTGAGTGGTTATTTTGCGACCCACGACCTGCTGCCGGTCTTCCTGCTTCTGCTCAGTGGCTTTGGGCTGAGTATTGGCTTTGTCCCGCTCCACTCGTGGCTCCCCAGCACCCACTTGGCCACCCCATCCCACGTTTCGGGAATTATGTCGGGTGTTTTAATTCAAATGGGATTTTACGGCATTCTGCGGGTTTTGACCTTCGTTCAAACGGATTTTTTCACGATTAGCCTCATCATACTGGCCCTTTCGCTGCTCTCAGGTATCGTCGGCATCCGCTCGGCCTTTGTTCAGACCGATGGTAAAACGGTTTTAGCCTACAGCAGCATCGCCAATACCGGCATTATCGGCATTGGCATTGGCACCGGTTTGCTCGGCCTTGCGTTCCATCATCCGACGCTGGCCGCGCTAGGTTTTACGGGCGGAATTCTACACATTGCGAACCATGCCCTTGCCAAATCCGTCTTATTCTACAGCCTGGGATCCGTATACCGAGCCACTAATACGCGCACGCTGGAACAATTGGGTGGGTTGATCAAAACCATGCCCAAAACGACCGTATCGTTTCTGCTGGGTTCGATGGCCCTTTGCGGTTTTCCCCCGTTCAACGGCTTTGTTTCCGAGTTCCTGATTTATACCGGCCTTATCCAAAACCTTGGGCTGACGGGCGGCTCCCTGAACCTGTTGCTCTGGACGATTTTGAGCGGCCTGGGGTTCATTAGCCTGTATAGCGTGTTCGGGTTTACAAAAATTTTTAAAACGGCGTTTCTGGGGAGGCCCCGCTCCACGGCTGCAGCCCAGGCAAAAGAAGTGTCCGATGGAATGCTGGTTCCCAAAGCCCTGCTGGTCCTTTGCATTCTGGCCATCGGCCTTTTTCCGGCTCTCTTTATTAAGCTGGCCAGCCAGGTAACCGCTTTGTATGTATTGGATCTAAATTCACTCGGGGATCTGGCTCCGCCTTTTGGCTATACCGCCCTTACCGGGGTGTTCCTGGCGGGTATGGTCTTTTTCGCATTTCGCCGGGGGCGCCCCCCCAAACCGGCTGACCTGGATTATCCTAACAATCGGATCATCCACAAGCTCAAACGTGAACACAGGCTTGGTTAATGCACGGTCAACGAAACCCGTTACGCCCTTACCGCGTCGCAAGATCGAAGTAACGCCCCTGGCAACTGTTTATTTCTGTAATTTATTTAGGTTATTGCAAGCTCCGGCTGGCCGCTCGGCCAGCCGGACTTTTTTTGCTATTTCAAAAGGCTGACCAGATCGGCCGGAGAATAGTTAATGTTTTTCAGCGTCTTCTTGTCCGCTGTCCGATACACCAGGTATTTTCCGTCAGACTCAACATAATGACATTCAACCCCTTTGGCCTGGTAATGTGCTACCGTCGCTTCGGCTTCTTCGACCGTCAGGCAGGCTTTGCTCAGGTTCGACCGCTGGACCTCGTCGAAGAGCGTTTTGAATTTTTCGCCCAGTCCGAATTCCAGAATGGCGCCCGCCAGGACGTACTGCAGATCGCAAAGCGCATCGGCTACTTCTACGATGTCTTTTTCGACAATGGCTACTTCCAGTTCTTTCAGTTCCTCAGCCAACAGCGCCACCCGAAGTTGGCACCGGTTTTCGGACGGAATTTGGGGCTGATCCAGAACCGGGTGGTGAAAGGTCCGGTGAAATTCGGCAACGGCGTTTAATGAATCGGGGGTCTGCACTAGGATTACGGTGTTTTTTGGTGATGAACGTTGGTAAATGGGATTCGATGCGGGTGTGATACCGTCCGGCGGAATACGTTTCGCCAAAGCGGTTCAACACGGTTTATATCCTGCGAAGGTACGGATTAAAGCCCTCCTCCGAAAATCAATTCGCGTCAAATCGCTTCCATCCCCGGAATCCACGGTCAGAAGTTATTTTTGAACAGTTTGATGGCAATCGCGAGCAAAATAATACCGAAAACTTTCCGCAGGATGTTGGTTCCGGCGGGACCAAGGCGGTTTTCAATCCAGCCCGACGACTTCAGAACGATATAAATCAGGATGAGGTTGATCAGGATTCCGGCCAGAATGTTGGTCGTCGCATACTCGGCTTTCAGGGACAATATGGTTGTCATCGTTCCGGCCCCGGCAATGAGCGGAAACGCAATCGGCACGATGTGAGCGGCTCCGGTGCTATGGTCGTCGGCCTTAAAGATATTCCGGCCCAGAATCATTTCCAGCCCCAGCAGAAAAATAATCAGCGCCCCGGCCACGGCAAACGACGAGACATCGACCCCGAACAGTTTCAGAATCGATTCGCCGACGTACAAGAAGGAAATCATCAGCAAACCCGACACCAGCGTGGCTTTTTCGGATTGGATGGCCCCCACTTTCCGGCGTAAGTCGATGATGATCGGCAGTGAACCAATGACGTCGATCACCGAAAACAGAATGAGCGTAACGGAAATAATTTCCTTGAAATTCAGCATCGTAGCGACGGACTCCTGTCCCGATTTGGTAACATTTTAACTGCCTCAACAACCCGAACTAAACCGGAGGGGCCGCCAGTTCATACGTCCGGAGGAACGTCTTGAGTTTTTCAATTTCCCACTCCTCTATGGCCGGGAAATTCGCAATCCGGAAGGTGGTGGATTTCCAGTTGCCATAGCCGTTGCCCAGCGTGATTCCGGCTTTTTGCGCATCGGTTTTCACCGCCCGGATCTGCTCTTCACTCCCCTGCACCGCAATCACCGTATCCGAACGCAGCTCCGGCTGATCAATCAGGAGCTTCCAGTTCGTTTCCGTCTCGAAAAACCGGTACCAGTCAGTGGCGCGTTTCCGGATCAACTGATCCACCTCGGCAATGCCCGGAATCTGTTGCAAGACCCGCATCAGCAAATAAATCCCCAATCCATTCGGCGTATAGGGGGTCTGGTAGTTCGCAAAGTTCTCGTGTACGAACAGCAAACTATTGTAATACTGCCGATCGTTGATCACCTCGGCCTGTCGCAGCGCCTGGGGTGAATAAATCAAAACCGCCAGTCCCGCCGGTAAACCCAGGCATTTTTGAACGGAGGCAAACCAGACATCGGCCAGCGACCAGTCGAACGCCAGCCCCCCCAGTGACGAAACCGCATCGACGGCAATCAATCCGCTGAATTCCTGCCGAAAGTTCGCCAGGGTGTCCATCCGAACCTGCGTGCCGTTCGAGGTTTCGTTCTGCACCACGCACAGCACATCGGCTTCGCCCGGTAAAATCATCGGTTTGATCCGGTGGGCGTATTCCATCCATTTTTTACCGAAGGCCCCGCCATACGGATGCAGGCTCGTGGTTACCGTCAGCGACTGGGCGATGATTTCCCAGCATTCCGTGGCCGACGAAACCAGGGCCAGGTGGTAATCCGCCGGAATCGCCAGTTTTTCGTGCAGGAGCCGTACGGTTTCTTTCACAATGTCCATAAAACCGGGACTGCGGTGGTTCCAGCTCACCACGCCCGAACGAACGGCTTCCTGAGCGTAGGCGGCTACCTGCGGATACACTTTCGAAGGGCCGGGGTAAAACGTAATCATGCGCAAACGCTCTTATTCTTTTTTCTCCAGACTCAACAGGTACTGCACGGCCAGGTTATAGCCCAGCAACCCCAGGCCAACAATCACGCCCTTGCATTTGGCCGACAAATAGCTGTGGTGCCGGAATGCTTCGCGGGCGTGGACGTTGGAAATGTGCACTTCAACCGTCGGTGCGGGCACCGCCGAAAGCGCGTCAGCAATTGCAATGGAGGTGTGGGTATACGCCCCGGCATTGATCACAATCCCGTCGATGCTGAAGCCCAGTTCGTGGATCTTATCAATCAGTTCGCCCTCGTGATTCGACTGAAAATACCGGATCTGTACGTCCGGAAACGCCTGTTCGATGGTTTCCAGGTAATCAATAAAGGTTCGGCTCCCGTAAATATGCGGTTCGCGCTTGCCCAGCAGGTTCAGGTTCGGGCCGTTCAAAATAAGAATCTGTTTCATAAATTTAGGGGGTTAGGAACGAAAATGACGAAATACGCCGGCCCGCAGAGCGGCCAATTGCCAAATTAAACCGTAATTCGTCTTTCAAAATCGGTGTTCCCTGTGTGGCAAAGTTACATCAACGCGTTTAAAAATTACCTGAAGCTGGAACGTTCGCTGGCTGAAAATTCAGTCGAAGCCTACCTGCGCGACGTCACCAAGCTCCGCGAGTTCCTCGAGTTATCCGGCGCAGCGGTTCCGCCGACCCAGGTGACGGAAGATCTCCTGTTTGATTTTCTGACCTACCTGACGGACCTGGGTCTGGCAGCGCCCTCACAGGCCCGGTTTTTGTCGGGACTCAAAGCCTTTTATAAATTTCTGTTGCTGGAAAACGCGATCCAGACCGACCCCACCCAATCGATCGAGGGACCCCGGCTGAGCCGAAAACTACCCGACACCCTCAGTTTTCCCGAAATTGAAGCCTTGCTGGAAGCCATCGACCTCTCGACGCCCGGTGGCACCCGCGACCGCGCCATGCTGGAAGTCCTGTACAGCTCGGGCTTACGGGTCTCCGAATTACTGAATCTGCGGTTGACCAGCTGTTATTTCGACGTTGGTTTTATCCGCATCACCGGAAAAGGCAACAAGATGAGGCTGGTTCCGATAGGCAAGGACGCCATTAAATATACAACGATTTACCTCGAGCACGTTCGGAGTCAGCTCGACATCCAGAAAGGAGCGGAAGATACGGTTTTTCTTAATCTGCGGGGCGGCACGCTGTCGCGGGTGTCGGTTTTCAAAACCATCAAGAAGGTAGCCCTTGAGGCCGGTGTTCATAAGGAAATCAGTCCGCACACGTTCCGGCATTCGTTTGCCACGCACCTGATTGAAGGCGGAGCTGATTTGCGGGCGGTGCAGCAGATGCTCGGGCATGAGTCCATTACCACGACGGAGATTTATACCCATCTGGACCGCGACTATCTCAAGCAAATCATCACGGATTTCCATCCGCGTGCCCAGGCAACAAAAGTGCCCGCCATCAAAAATAGCGGGCACTAATCTCGTCGGTTAACCCTAACCCAAATCACATTTTACTGTTATCGTTCATGAAACTGCACTACCGGTTTTTTCGCCGAAAAAATACTGTTCAGGTTGTTTGAACAGGAGATTAAAGGAGGTCATACTCCCATAAATCCGGGTAATATTTTGCTGCAAATTGATCTTCTCTTCTTCCTCAAGGGCACTGGCGTTGATGCGTTGTTCCAGCACCCGCAACCGGTCGCGCATCATGACGATTTTGTGGAAAAAGACCTCAATCGGTATTTCTTTGGATGCCAGATCGGCCCGACCCGGTTTTAAAATCAGGGTTCCGCCTTTCCACTTATCGCCCAACGGCACCACTTCGGTCACTTCCACCCATTTTTGCAAAATCCGGGATAAGGATTGCTCCATATCGAACAGGCTAATCAGATCCGTATCGGGTGCCACCCCTTCGATCACCGCCAGTGGTGTGCTCAATTTCACTATTTGGACGCCGGAATCGATAAAAGTCACAACGTAGCCGGTTGATTTAATATTGATGATCACCCCGTCGCCCCATTCTTCGTGCCGCACCCGCGATCCAATTCCTAAAATTTTCTCCATACCTTCAGAAAAGCTACCATTTGCTTGCACACAAAATCATCAAACAACATGCCAAAAGAGTTAAGAGTTAAAAGTAGGATTCTTAACTCATAACTCTTAACTCATAACTCTTAACTCATAACTCTTAACTCTTAATTCTTAACTCTTAATTCTTAACTCTTAATTGTTAACTCTTAATTGTTAACTCCCCTTGGTATCAGGACTTTGCAGACGCAGGTGGTTTTGGTGGTAACCGTGGTAGCTTCGTCGAAGAGTTCAAAACCGTCTTTGATGCTTGCCCAAAGTTCGTCACTATGTTTATGATTATTGATGGTCACAACAAGTAAACCATTGGCTTTCAAATAGGTAGCATACCGCTGGAGCGTTAGAAACGGATGACGGCTGTAATAAATGGATTCGTTGAAAATGATCAGGTCGAATGCCCCTTCGGGCTGGTAGCGATCCATATCACCCACCTGATACGTGCACTTCTCATCCGCCTGAGCGTGGGCGGTTTTGATGGCAGAATCCGAAATATCCATTCCAACATACCGGCCGTAATTCTGCGTTTGAAGCCGTTGCTGCAAAAAACCTTCCCCACAGCCAATTTCCAGAATAACGGGCTGCCCCGGTTTCAGGAATTTAATATACCCCACAATGACGCTAAAGCGGGCCAGTTCGTCGATCCCTTGCAGACCATTCCAAAGGCCCTTGTCGTATTGGTAATTCCAGCGGTCGCGGTCGATCCGCAGAATTTTGCGTTTAATGAAAGAGGTTATGCCACCCATACGGCCCTGGTTCGATTGGAAATAAATAAGTTACCGAGTTACCGGCTTGTGGTATCCTCCACAAACAACGTATCCCCCACGTCCATGGCCGACGAATCGATTGCGGTTCCATCCGGCTCAGTCGGTAAGGCCCGTTCCAGTTGCCGCTTTTTATTCCAGGGTGCCGTCGTTCGCCGGGCCATGTCGACTGCCAGCAGGACGACGATAAGGGTAAAAAGTAAAGCTCCCACAAACAGGAAGCGCCGGTTTCGGTTCATGATTCTTTTAATTTTTTGGGCAAAATCAGGTCCACCAGCCGACCCGTTCGCCCCGAGATTTCAGCCCAGGTCAGCCCTTCAAACTCGATAATGGCTACAGCCCCTTTACTCATCGAGCCCACATCCGCATGGGTCAGATACTCCGCAAAATAGGAAATATCCGGATTATGCCCGAACAACATGGCCGACTCACAGTCCGGGTTCAGGCCGTTAATCGCGGCAATGTAGGCCTTTGGTCCCCCATCAAACAACTTCGGCTCCAGCACCATCTTATCCGGGTCGATTCGCAGCTGTTCGGCCATCACTTTCCCGGTATCTCTGGCCCGGTTGGCGGTGCTGCTAATCAGACAGCCCGGCTTCACGCCCAACTCGGCCAGGTGACGGCCTACCCGGGCGGCTGCCATAATGCCTTCCGGAACCAGCTCCCGGTCGTGATCCCGCTGAAAACTGGCCCGATCCTCGGCTTTGGCGTGTCTGACCAGATACAATATTTTCTTCATGTGTTTCGGTTAAGAAAGCCGTTTTCCCCCAAAACTACTAATTCTGGTGAAAAGACCATGCTTCAACGAGCGCCGTTGCCGGAATGTTCCACAACCCGCCCCTGAAAATTTCGTATCTTTGTATTTCCATCAAAAACGAAGAAAAAACCGCCCGAAACCGGGTCGGTCATCGCCATAATGAGTACGCTACAGGAAATCAGCCGTCGCCGGACGTTCGCCATCATCAGCCACCCGGATGCCGGGAAAACGACACTGACTGAAAAATTGCTGCTTTTCGGGGGGGCCATCCAAACCGCCGGGGCCGTCAAGTCCAACAAAATCAAGAAGTCGGCCACGTCGGACTTCATGGAAATTGAAAAACAACGCGGTATTTCAGTCGCCACCTCGGTGATGACGTTTGAATACCGGGATCTCAAAATCAACATCCTCGATACGCCGGGTCACAAAGATTTTGCGGAAGATACCTACCGAACGCTCACCGCCGTCGACAGCGTTATTCTGGTCATCGACTGTGTGAAGGGTGTGGAGGAACAAACCGAGCGGCTGATGGAGGTGTGCCGGATGCGCGATACGCCGGTGATTATCTTTATCAACAAACTCGACCGCGAGGGCCAGAATCCGTTCGACCTGCTCGACGAGCTGGAAACCAAGCTCAACATCCGCGTTCGCCCGCTGACCTGGCCCGTCAACATGGGTTCAGACTTCAAGGGCGTTTACAGCCTCTACGACAAAACCATGAACTTCTTCCGCGTCAACAAAACGAAGGTGGAAGACGATATTCTGGAAATCGACATCAACACGCCGGTGCTGGATCAGAAAGTGGGCGAACGCGATGCCGAACAACTCCGCGAAGATGCCGAACTGATCGAAGGCGTTTACGACCCCTTCGATCGGAAGACGTACCTGGAAGGGAAAGTTGCCCCGGTTTTCTTCGGGTCGGCTGTCAACAACTTCGGGGTGAAGGAGTTGCTCGACACGTTCTGTGACATTTCGCCCGAACCCATCGCCCGCGCCACCGACAAACGCATTGTGCAGCCGGATGAACCGAAATTTACCGGTTTTATCTTTAAAATCCACGCCAACCTCGACCCGCGTCACCGCGACCGGATTGCGTTCCTGCGTATTTGTTCGGGAACCTTCGAACGGGGCAAATTTTACCACCACACCCGGCTCGACAAGGATGTGCGGTTTTCAAGCCCGTTCAGCTTCATGGCCGACAGCAAAAGCATCGTGGATGAAGGGTTTCCGGGCGATGTGGTAGGCTTGTACGATACCGGCTCCTTCAAGATTGGGGATACCCTCACCGAAGGTGAAGAGTTGCAGTACACCGGTATCCCGAGCTTTTCGCCCGAGATTTTCAAGGAGTTGATCAATGCCGACCCCATGAAATCCAAGCAGTTGGAGAAAGGCATTCAGCAGTTGACCGACGAGGGGGTAGCGCAATTGTTTACGATGACTAGCGGCAACCGGAAAATTGTCGGAACGGTCGGTGAACTGCAATTCGATGTCATCCAATACCGGCTCGAACACGAATACGGTGCTAAATGCCGCTGGGTTTCGATGCCGGTTTCCAAAGCCTGCTGGCTCACGGCGGACGATAAAAAGAAACTCGACGAATTCATTCGCCTGAAAGGACTGGCCATTGCCTACGACAAAGACGGCAACCCGGTTTTCCTGGCCGAGTCCGACTGGATTCTGCGAATGAATATGCAGAACAACCCCGACATCAAGTTTCATTTCACGTCCGAATTCAAGACGGCAGTGGAAGCTTAACGCCCCGTTAGTTACCTATGAAAACGACTTCCGTTACCGAACGGTTTCTGCGGTACGTTCAGATTGACACGCAGTCTGACCCGCGTTCCACCACGAATCCATCGACCGAAAAACAGAAAAACCTGGGTCGGCTGCTAGTCGAAGAATTGCACGAAATGGGCATTCCCGACGCGGAGCTGGATGATTTCGGGTATGTCTACGCCACGATTCCGGCCAATACCGACAAGCCCAACGTACCGGTTTTATGCCTGTGTGCCCATATGGATACTTCACCCGATGTAACGGGCGAAGGCGTCAAACCGCTCATTCACCACGGCTGGGACGGTTCCGACATTGTCCTGCCCGACGATCCGACACAGATCATTCGCCGGGCCGACCATCCCGACCTGAACGACCAGATTGGCAACGACATCATCACCGCCAGCGGCACGACGCTCCTCGGTGCCGATAACAAAGCAGGTGTGGCCGAAATCATGGCGGCTGCGGAGTTGATCCTCAACGAACCGGTGATCAAACATGGCACCATCCGGCTGCTGTTCACGCCCGACGAAGAGGTTGGGCGCGGAACGGAAAAAGTAGATCTGGAAAAGCTGAGCGCTGATTTTGGCTATACGATCGACGGAGAAATGCGAGGCACGCTGGAGGATGAAACGTTTTCCGCCGATGCGGTAAAAATCACGATTCAGGGCGTCAGCACGCATCCCGGTTTTGCGAAAGGCAAGCTGGAAAACGCCCTGAAAATTGCCGCTGATTTGCTGGCCACTCTCCCCAAGGATTCCCTCTCGCCCGAAACAACGGAAGGGCATGAAGGTTTTATTCACCCGGGGCACCTGGAAGGCAATCAGGATCAGGCGCTCATTGACTTTATTATCCGCGACTTTAGCGTCAGCGGGTTGCACGAAAAGGAACAATACCTTCAGCAGCAACTGAACACGGTTTTGGCGTCGTATCCCAATTCCAGCGCCACCTTCGTAGTAAAAGAGCAATACCGGAACATGAAAGAAGTGCTCGACCAGCATCCGGCGGTGGTCGAAAATGCACTCGAAGCCATACGCCGAAGCGAGCTGACACCCGAACGCCGGAGCATTCGGGGCGGTACCGACGGTTCGCGCTTATCATTCATGGGACTCCCCTGCCCCAATATTTTCGCGGGCGAACACGCGTTTCACTCCCGGCTGGAATGGGTTTCCGTTCAGGACATGGAAAAAGCCGTGGAAGTGATCGTGAATCTCTGCCAGGTTTGGGAAGAAAGAGCGTAAAAACCGGTTTTCGGTTTACGGTTTTCAGTATTGTGTGGCGACTTCCTGTCCTTCGGCGGAGCCACCGTAAACTGAAAACCGTAAACCGACTCCGCTCAGACAATGGTCTTGGTCACGCCCCCATCGACCCGAACAGCCGCGCCGTTGGTAGCCGATGCCAGCGGGCTGGCCAGGTAAGCCACCAGATTGGCTACTTCCTGCGTGGTCGCAAACCGTTTGATGATGGACGTTGGCCGGGCATTTTTGAAGAAATCCTTTTCCATTTCTTCCACCGAAACCTGGTTCATGGTGGCCAGGTTTCCGATAAAATCGCCAACGCCTTCGGAGAACGTCGGGCCGGGCAAAACCGTATTGACCGTCACCTCCGTCCCGGTTGTCAGTTCGGCCAACCCACGTGAAATCGCCAATTGGGCGGTTTTGGTGGTCCCGTAATGAATCATTTCCGTCGGAATTTGCAGGGCCGATTCGCTGGAAATAAAGATGATACGGCCCCAGCCTTTGGCCAACATTTTCGGGAAATAGTGGCGGGAAAGCCGGACTCCACTCATGACGTTCACGTCAAAAAACCGGAACCAGTCTTCGTCGGGAATGTCCGTAAAAGCCTTGGGTTCAAAAATGCCGACATTATTAATCAGAATATCGACTTCCGGCAAGGCGGCCAGCAGGGCGTCAATTTGTTCGACTTTGCTGAAATCAGCGGCAATGCCCCGAAACCGGGTACCGGGCAATTCGTCCGACAACTGCTGAACCAGTGCTTCGACCCTCGCTCTGTTCCGGCCGTTAAGAATGACTTCGGCGCCTTCCTGCGCCAGTGTTCGGGCAATAGCCAGCCCGATGCCGGCGGTTGAGCCGGTCACCAGGGCGGTTTTTCCGCGCAATTGTAAATCCATGGGTCTGTTGTTTTTACGAAAACCGTTCCGTGATAGCCCGGGCCCGTTCGCGGGTTTCCAGAATCAACGGATGCACCGGCTGCGCAAGCGCTTCCTGCGCTTCGGCAACGGTGTCTTTGAACAACAAATTAATGGGCAATTCGTGCCGTTCCTGGGCGGTTTTTAACAACACAACGGGTCTCGTCTGTCCCTGGGCGGCCTGGGAACCATACCAGGCTTTCGCTTCCTGCCAGGCGGCTTCGGGCGCATCACCGGCCACATCGACGACAAACTCCTCCGTTGGTAAATGCAGATTCCGCCGATCCGCCAGGCGCGTGTCCAGATCGGCCAGCTGTTGCCGCAGGCGGACCATATCTTTACCGGTCCGAATCCGCTCGCGGAGCGACTGACGAATAAAATACGTGATCGCCTGCGTGACGTTCAACCCGATTTCAGCCATCTGCTTGAAAATAAGCGACGTGGGTGACATGCCCGGAATGGTATTCGGGTCGTGCAGCAAAACCCGCCCCGGTTCGTCGGGTTGGTCTGGCGTTAAAAAACCGTCGATGCGCGCGCAGACATTCATGCCCAGTTTGGTAAATACCTCCCGGACATTTTCCTGAATCTCGCGGTTGTGTTCAAGCGAAGTACCCACCGGAATCCGCTTCCGGGTTGTATTGGATTGGTATTTGGATTTAAAATCGAAACTCGTCACGTTGTAGATTTCGGTCGGGGGCAAGGCCACAGCCGTTCCGTCATCATCTTGAATAACCCCGCAGGAAAACTCCTGGCCGCTGATGAATTCCTCGAACAACACATCGTCTTCGGAATTAACCGAAGCAATACCCAGCGATTCGTAACCGGACGCGGCCCAGGCATTCGCTTTTTCGAGCAGGTCGTTCGGGTGGTAAATCGTTTCCCCGGTTTCTTCGACGACCACCGGGTAGCCAATGCCGGAATCCAGTTCGGTAATGTCCTGAACAAAGCCCGTCTTTTCTTCTTCGGAAAACAGCTTCCAGTGGTTCAGATCGATCTCCTGCCGAAAAAAGCACTGGTTAACGGCCTGCGTAAATTTAGTCAGGTCATTCTCCCGCACAATGACGACTCCGATCGACGATCCCTGATGCGGAGCTTTCACTACAATGGGCAAACCCAGCCGGTTTTGCAGGGATTCAAAAAAAACCGCCTTATCAGCCTGATCCCAGGCTGGTCGGCTAACCGATGCGGTTTTCTTCTGCTGACCGTTGACGAGCGCGATCAGTTCATTTTGCAGGATCTTATTGATGCCAACCGCCGACCCCATCAAACCCGGGCCGGTATACGGTATTTTATACCATTCCAGCAGGCCCTGAATGCCACCATCTTCGCAGTCGGGGCCATGCATCGCCAGAAACACGAGATCAAAATACTGGCGAAATTCCTGCGGCTGAATCCGTTGACCAATGGCCCTGATTTGCCCTTCCAGTTCGTCGGAGGATCGATTCGCTAACGATTCAATATACACGTTAAAGCGGCTATCGGTTTGGTGCGGATAAAAGGCCCGGATCGAGCGCTGGCTCAGCAATTCTTCCCGAATCAGGATAAAATTACCCAGCCCGTCCACAAACACCATCACGGGTTGAAACAAGGCTTTGTCAATATGCGTCAGGGCCGTCCGACCACCGGCAAAGGAAACTTCCCGCTCACGCGACGGGCCACCGAAGAAGATACCAATTTTCATGATTCATACCCACAGACGTTAGTCCGTGAGCGGATTATAGTGCGAAAAGTAGACAAAATCACCAACCGATTCCCGTAAAATCACGGACGTTAGTTCGTGGCTCCAGGGGATGCAAAATAACAAAAAAGCCGCTCTTCCCACGGGAAAGCGGCTAAACTCTGCAAAAGTCTTTGTTTCGCTAATGCACCAATCTATTAAAACGCCGGTGTCAGATTCGTTGCTTCCACCCGCAAAATCTCCGGGACGGCTTTCAAAATGGCTTCTTCCAGACCGGCTTTGAAGGTCATTGCCGACATGGGACACGAACCACACGCCCCGACCAGCTCCAGCCGGGCTACTCTGTCGCTCGTCACCTCCAGCACTTTCACGTTCCCCCCGTCTGCTTCCAGATAAGGACGAATGCTGTTCAGGGCTGTTTCGACGCGATCCACTAAAAATTCGTTATCTGTTGCAGTTCCCATTCGAAATGTAGTATAAAAAAAGGTGGTCTGATGACTGAGGGTAAAAATACGTTTTTTCCTGCTTTAATCCAATCGATTGGCCTTATTGCCGCACAATTTCAACGGGCCGGGTTTTCTCCAGTGTGGCATTCCGAACCGAAATCTGCTGCGCCAGGGCTTCGGCCGCCGACCGGAAGGCCCCCGATGTCACCGGATCATTTTCGGTCACCACCGGTTTTCCTTCGTCCCCCGCTTCCCGAATGTTCTGCACCAGCGGAATCTGTCCTAACAACGGCACATCATACTTGTCGGCCAGTTGTTGCCCTCCGCCTTTTCCAAAAATATAGTATTTCGAATCGGGCAATTCGGCGGGGGTAAAATACGCCATATTTTCAATGACGCCCAGGACCGGAACGTTAATCTGTGGCTGCCGGAACATGGCCAGCCCTTTCGTGGCATCGGCCAGCGCCACTTTCTGGGGCGTTGTAACAATGACCGCTCCCGTTACGGGTACGGTTTGCACCAGCGTCAGGTGAATATCGCTGGTTCCCGGCGGCAGGTCGATCAGCAGATAATCCAGTTCTTCCCAGTTCGTATCGGCAAAAAACTGACGCAGAGCCTGGCTCGCCATCGGTCCCCGCCAAACGATCGCATTGTCGCGGGGCGTCAGAAAACCAATCGACATCAGTTTAATACCAAACTGACGAATCGGCTGCAGCATGTTCTTACCCTGCACCTGAATGACGCCGGGTTGCAGTTCTTCCGCTCCGAACATCAACGGAATCGACGGCCCGAAAATATCGGCGTCAATAATGCCGACCTTGGCCCCGGACTTGTACAGCGCCACCGCCAGATTGGCCGTTACGGTCGATTTGCCAACCCCGCCTTTCCCGGACGAAATGGCAATGATGTTTTTAACGCCCGGCAAAACCGGGGCATTAAACCGGGTCGAACTGACATCGGCCGTGAGGTTGACATGCACGTCGATATCCGGCCCAATGTAAGTATGAATGGCATCGACACAGCGCTTGCGAATGAGTTCTTTCAGCGGGCAGGCCGGAGTGGTTAAAACCACCGTAAACCGGACCTGGTCGATTCCCAGTTCAATATCTTTCACCATATTAAGTGACACCAGATCACGTTTCAAATCGGGTTCTTCCACGTGGCTGAGAGCCCCTAATACGGTTTCTTTCGTAAGTTTATAAGTTGACATACGTACGCGTTCTGATGGGTAAACAGCGAATCAGGCGGCCTGGTTCGCACTGGTATCAATCGTTTGGAAGGATCGCAGACGACGCTCTACTTCATTCTTTTCGTTGGTAACATCGATCGTCCCCGAAAACACTTCCAGTTGTTTCAGTAAATTTTCCAGAAACCGCCGGTGCGACTCCGTTCCTTCGTGAGAAGGCCGGTGGGCCAGCGCCTTCCGAAGTTGCTGCCAGTCGGTGATCAGCCGGCGAAGTTCGTCATCAAACGCGCTTCCGGCAAATTTTTCAAAAATATAGGTTTCGGCGATGGCGTTCGGATGAATCAGATCGGCTTCGTAAAACCGGTAATCCCGCAAATCATCCATCATGATCTCATAGGCCGGGAAATAATGGACGGACTCATTCCAGACCGTCAATTCGTGGCAGGCCGTCCGCAGCATCGACTTACTGGCCTGATTCAGCGGCAGCGAATCTTTGGTATGCCGAACCGGGCTGACCGTCAGCAGAATCTGCAAAGCCGGATTAGCCCGTTTCAGGGTTTTCACCAGACCGGCCAGCGTTCCCTGCACGTGTTCGTAGGCATAGAGGTATTTTTCAAACAGAAAACCGGGCATTTTCTGGCAATTTGCCACCACGTTGCCGGTTTCCAGATGCCGGTAAACAACGGCGGTGCCCAGTGTCAGAACGAGCCAGTTGGCGGTTTTCAGCCCCTGACCCGTTTGCTTCAGCTGATCGCTCAGGCGGTGGTGTAATTCTTCACGACTGCGTCCCCAAAACGAGGAATGAAAATCGTAATGAAACCACAAGCCGTCGCGCTCGACAAACAAGTCCGGGTCCGGCTCGGCCGCTTCCAGGGCCAATTGCACGAGTTTTGCGACGGAAACCGGGTTGAACACGGTTCCAAACGGGTTCGTCAGCACATCGAGCTTGTTGTCGGTTAATTGACGGCCCAGCACATCGGCAAAGCACGATCCGATGGTCACGATCCGGTCGTTGGAACGGATCAAAACCGGGAGATTTTCCGGGGTCAGTTCAGTACGAAAGTCCATACAGCCATAACAAAAAAGCGGCCCGAAAAACTCCGGACCGCTTCAATTTATTTTTGACACCAAATTCCTGGTTATCAATAGATTACTCGCCTACGACATCAAACTTAACCGCTTGTTTAACATCCTTGTGCAGGTTGATAACGGCATTGTAGCTGCCCAGTACTTTCACGTCGTCGATCGTGATTTTTTTCCGGTCGATATCGAAGCCTTTTTCTTTCAGGGCGTCGGCTACCTGGGTGTTGGTCACCCGTCCGAAAATCTTACCACTTTCGCCCGCTTTCGCCGGAATCGTCAGCGACAGCTGGCCCAGGGCTTCCGCCGTGGCCAGGGCATCGTTCTTGATTTTTTCGGCTTTGTGGGCAGCCTGCCGAATGTTTTCGGCGACTACTTTTTTATTTGTTTCCGTTGCCATCACCGCAAACCCTTGCGGAATCAGGTAATTGCGGCCGTAGCCAGGTTTTACGTCAACCGTATCGTTCTTAAAACCTAGTCCGGCAATGTCGGTTTTCAGTATGATTTGCATAAGTATGAATGAGTTGTCAGTTCTCAGTGTACGGTTTTCGGCGCACGGTTTACGGTTGCTCCACGGGGTGGAAAACCGTAAACTGTAAACCGAGGACCATAAACCCTAAACTTATTTCAGAGAATCGCCTACATAAGGTAACAAGGCCAGATGGCGGGCACGCTTAACGGCCTGACCCACTTTACGCTGGTATTTCAGGCTCGTTCCGGTAATCCGCCGGGGCAGGATTTTACCTTGTTCGTTCAACAATTTCAGTAAGAAATTGGGGTCCTTGTAGTCGATGTATTTGATACCGGACTTTTTGAAACGGCAATATTTCTTGCGGTTTTCGTTTTTGCTAACGGGTTCGTTCTGCAGACTCATGATTATTTAGCCTCCTCTCCTGCTTTTTCGGTTTGTTTGTTTTTACCCAGTTGTCCTTTCCGACGACGTTCGTTGTATGCCAGGGCATGCTTGTCGAGAACGGTAGTCAGGTAGCGAATAATACGCTCATCCCGGCGGTATTCAATGTCCAGGGCTTCCGGAACTTTCGTCTCTGCCGAGAATTCAAACAGGAAATAATAACCCGTGTTTTTGTGCTGGATCGGGTAGGCGAGTTTCCGCAGACCCATACTCTCTTCGTTTACAATTTCCGCGCCGTTGTCGGTTAACACTTTGCGGAACTTGTCGACAGTGTCCTTTATCTGAGTTTCAGATAAAACGGGAGTCAAAATGAACACCGTCTCATAGTTCTTTGTGAACTGCATGACAATTGTGTTAAATGGATAATGATTTCAAAATGAGGACGCAAAGGTAAGCATAAAGGCGGAAACGAGAAAGGGATAAAAGGAATTTTTGTTTGCCTTCCCTTTACCCCTCTCCGGCTTGAGTTCGTTCCCTTATTTTATCGTAAAATCCCCCTGTCCGATCTTAAACCCTTCCGAGAACAGTTCGATCTGGTGGGTTCCTTCTTTAAAGGGAATGTTTCCCCGGCCGTAAATAAACACGACCTGCTGGCCCGAGTTGTCGTATTGGATGGTTTGCTTAGCCGTATAGACCATTTCCTGCCCATTGACAATAAACTGGCCGGAACCGGTGGCATTGTCGGCAATGACCGAACCGCTCGGATCCAGAATCCGAAGGTAGATTTCCTTCTCGTTCTGCTGGGCGATGGGATTGGTCGCCAGCCGAAACGCAATTTTTATTTTCTCGATTCGCCGGCTCCGGTATTCGCCCCCGTCACTTTCCTTGCCCCGTCGGTTAATGGCGTTCACCACCAGATTCTCCGCTTTCAGGGCCGAACCGAGGGTCACTTTTTCGGCCAGTTCCCGGTTTTGCTCCGAATACCGACTGACCGTATCCGTCAAGGCCTGTCGCTCATTTTTCAGACTGGTATTTTCTTCCGTCAGCGTCTGGTTCTGGGACGTCAGAATGCTGTTCTCTTCTTTCAGTTGCCCAATTTCCTTGTCCTTTTCGTTCAGCAGCGCCAGGTATTCCTTAATTTTAGCGTCGTATTTCCGGACATCAAAAGCCGCCACGTTGCGGAGATTCCGCTTGTCGGCTTCCAGCTGTTCCTTCACTTTCAGCAACGAGTCGACCTGACCACCCAACGACTGGATCTCCGAAATTTTAGCATCCAGCTGGGTCGAAATCGAGTCCAGCCGGGCTTTGGTAATCAGCATTTCCTGCGTTTTGTCAATGAGTGTCGATTGCTGATTTTTATTGGTTTGTCGTTCCTGGTAATAAAAATAAAGCAGAAGCAGATTCAGGGCAGCCAGAATCCCTAAGGCAACTAGTAGGTAATTTTTACGGTTATTACGTCGGTCCTGGTTATAAGACTCCATGGATAGTACTGGTGGTGTTATGGAATGTAAAGTAAGACTTTCCTCTACGGAATTCAATAGACTCGGGTATTATTTTCAAACTTGGCAGGATCGTTTCCGCAAAACCGGGATTCAGCGCCGATGCCTTATCTTTGCCCCAAAATAAGGTTAAATGACAATTGCCACCAACATCCGAACCATCGAAAGCCAGCTTCCGGACCGCACCAAACTCATTGCCGTAACCAAAACCAAGCCCGTCGCGCTCTTGCAGGAGGCTTATGACGCCGGTTGCCGGCGGTTTGGCGAGAACAAGGTTCAGGAAATGGTTGAAAAACAGCCGCAGCTACCGTCCGACATCGAATGGCACCTGATTGGTCACCTGCAAACCAACAAAGTAAAGTACATTGCGCCGTTTGTCGGTCTGATTCATTCCGTAGATAGCCTGAAGCTCCTGCAGGAAATCAATAAACAGGCCAGTCGTCATCAACGCGTGATTGACTGCCTGCTCCAGATTCACATTGCGGAGGAAGAAACCAAGTTTGGCTTCGACGAAACGCAGGCTCACAGCTTACTGAACAGCCCCGAACTGGAGTCGCTCACCAGCGTTCGGGTGGTGGGGCTGATGGGCATGGCGACCAATACCGACGATGAAACCCAAATCCGGCAGGAGTTTCGCCGGCTCAAACAACTTTACGACCAACTGAGCGGCCTGCAACGCCCGAATGTCCGGTTTCGGGAACTGTCGATGGGGATGAGCAGCGATTATTTGATCGCAATTGAGGAAGGAAGCACGATGGTACGGGTTGGAAGTGCGATATTTGGAACACGAAACTGAAAAACCGCTGATCATGCATAAACTTTTTATCCAGTCCGGGGCTATTCTGGGTTTTCTGGGGGTGGCCCTCGGGGCGTTCGGAGCGCACGCTCTCCGGGCGATGCTTGAGGTGTCCAAACGAATGGATACCTTCGAAACCGCCGTTCGGTATCAGTTTTACCACGCCCTGGCGCTAGTCGCCCTTGGCATTCTGCTGCAGCTCCCGGCAACGTCGGCGGCTTCGGCAAAATTTTACGGCTGGGCAGGCTACGCGTACCTGTTCGGCGTTATTATTTTTAGTGGATCGCTCTACACCATTTGCTTTACGGGTATCACCAAATTCGGAGCCGTTGCGCCCATCGGAGGATTGCTCATGCTGGCGGGATGGGCATTGCTGCTGATCGGCGTTCTGAAAAGTTAAGGGTTTATGAAAAAGCAAAAAAGTCTGGTTGGCTTGACGGTTTTGTTCGCCGGCTGGCTGGCTCTTTCGGCGCTGGCCCCGTCGGTTCCGGCCACCCGATCGACGAACGGAACCGTCGGCGACTCCCTGCAACACGATCCGGCAACGGGTCTGGTCGTCGATGACCGGCTGACGCTGGTGGTGGCGCAGTGTACGGCCTGCCATTCGAGCAAGCTGATTTTACAAAACCGCTTTACGAGAGACGGCTGGAAAGAGAAAATCCGGTGGATGCAGCGCACCCAGAAACTCTGGGATCTGGGCGAATCGGAGCCGGTTGTACTGGATTACCTGGTCAAATACTACGGGCCGGAACAGAAGACATTCGACGGCCGGCGAAAACCGCTCCCGGCGATCCAGTGGTATAAACTATAGGCTCAAACCATGCAGACAAACGCTTATCACTATCTTTTCGGGCAGGAGACCTTATACCGGACCGACGAGCCCGCCCCCCTCGTGCCGAAACGCGATCAACCGGTCGACGCCGTCGCGGTGCGGCCCGAACTGATTAGTGATCAAGGCGTTGCCGACGTTCTTTCCGAACCAACAGAACCCCAGGCGCCGGTCGCTCTGCCCGAACCGGAACCGGTTCCCCTGGTTACTGCCCAGCCTAAAGCGGTTCCCCAACCGGTTTCCATTTCGGAAACACCAGCCCCAAAACCGGCTGCGGAGAAGCCCAAAGTCCTGCTCCTGATCGACGAAGAACTAACGCCGAGCGAACTGATTTTTCTCGAAAACATTCTGAAAGCGATTCACCTGAACCTCAACGAAATTGATATGCTCAACCTGGCAGGTTCGGGGCTGGTCGATTTTCATTCGGTGCTGGAAAACAAACGGCTCCACCATTTCATCTCCTTCGGCGTTCCGTTCAAAACGATTCACCTCAATATCCAGATGGACCGGTATCAACCCGTCCGGATTTTTGGCATTACGTTCCTCCTCGCCGATTCGCTGGCCGCTATCGAAGCTGACCAGAAATTAAAGCGGAAACTTTGGGCCGTTCTGAAACAAGTATTTTTGGATTAGTACCAGAAATGGCTTTTATTTAGACAACAATCCCGAATTTGCTTCTTACGGGCCTAATTCTTGTACTTTTCCGTTTTCTTTTTAACTTAATCAGATGGTCGAATCGTCATCGGGATCTACCCCGGTCCACTCCACCGAATCCACAACCCAACCCGGTTTGCGGAAGGTTATCAACACTGCCCAATTATGGTCCATTGCCGTCGGCATGGTTATTTCGGGCGAATATTTTGGCTGGAATTACGGCTGGGCCGTCGCCGGCACAATCGGTTTTCTGGTGGCCACCCTGCTGGTGACGGTCATGTACCTGGCCTTCATTTTTAGTTATACCGAACTCACCACTTCCATTCCCGACGCAGGGGGCCCGTTTAGTTACGCCAAACGCGCCTTTGGTTCCACGGCCGCCTTCATTGCCGGTTTTGCCACCCTGGTCGATTTTCTGATGTCCCCCCCGGCCATTGCGGCTGCGCTCGGGGCGTATGCCAATTTTCTGAATCCAGATTTACCCGTACTGGCCGTGGCCGTTGGCACGTACGTGGTGTTCATTACCATCAATATCCTGGGAATCAAGGAGTCGGCCAACTTTTCCATGATCGTAACCGCCCTGGCCGTCGTCGAGTTACTGATCTATATGGCGCTGGTTGCACCCGCCTACGAAACCAAAAATGTGGTGGCCCATAACGAATCATTCGGCATGGGGGGTGTCTTTGCGGCCTTACCGTTTGCCATCTGGTTTTATTTAGCCATCGAAGGAGTGGCCATGGTGGCCGAGGAAGTAAAAAATCCGAAGAAAACCATCCCACGCGGGTATCTGCTGGGCATTGGAACCCTGGTTGCGCTGGCGCTCGGTACCATGCTGCTCACGGCAGGTGCGGGCGACTGGCGGCTGCTCAGTGAAATTGATTACCCGCTTCCTGAAACCTTGGCGATGGTGCTGGGCCGAACCAATCCCTGGTCGAAAATCTTCGCCAGTCTGGGCCTTTTCGGACTCATTGCGTCATTTCACTCCCTCACCCTTGGCTACTCCCGTCAGGTTTTTGCCCTCGCCCGCAGCGGTTATCTGCCCGGTTTTCTGGCGCAGGTCAACCGGCGGTTTCAAACCCCCCACTGGGCCCTGATCGGGGGCGGTATTGTCGGCCTGATTGCTTTGCTTTCCGGCACCACCGGCGATATCATCATTCTGTCGGCCCTCGGTGCGGTGATCATGTACATCAGCAGCATGATCAGTTTGTTTCAGCTTCGAAAAAAAGAACCCCATCTGGAACGCCCCTTTATGGCTCCTTTTTACCCGTATACTCCGGCCGTCGCGCTGGTTTTATCGATCGTCTGCCTCATCGCTATCATTTATTACAACCCCATGCTGAGCCTGATTTTCGCCGGCCTGCTGGTCGTTTCGCTAATTCTGTTCCGACTCATTGGTGTGCGGAAAAATGCCGACGAGATCAGCTAAAAGGTGTAAGCCACGAGCAAAAGACGAAGAATTCCGGTCTGCCGCTCGTGGCTTTCCTGGCATCGCGCTACGCTTCGCAATCGAACCTTTCATAAAAATGACTTGTTAAACAATAATATACTGGCTTGACCGGTTTTTACACAGGAATCCAGGCCCGAAGGCACTCCAAAAACGACAAGCCAACGGTTCGGGCGTGAAAATCACATAAAAAGAGCGGGATCCAAAAACACAAACACGAGGGGATGAGGTTAATCTACAAATCATGAGTACCCAAGCGGTTTTTATCGCCCTAATTCCACCTCGCCCGCAGCCTGTCGGAACCCTATCCGAGGGCCTTCATTGGCGAGTTTTCAGTCAATGAAACTGAACAAACTATGAATGACCAACAGCCAGGCAACAGCCAGGATTTTCAGCATGGCTACACCAGTGGCGTCGAAGGTACCGACCGCCAGACGTACGAAGGATATTTGTCCAGCCAGGTCAGTGATGAATGGTTGCAGGAACGAGTCCAAAGTAAACGCGACGAAATCCGGCAGATTGATCAGGAGGTAGCCGATACGACGGCCCAACGCCGGTCGGCCTACGATCGGTTGCAGGAGCACGTCATGCAGACAACACTGGCCGGCAAGGAAACCGAACGGCTGGAGGCCGAGATCAAAGCGGTGGAAACCGAACGCGACCAATTGAAGGAGCGTCGGCAAAAAACAACCTCCGACTACTCACTGTTTGCCGGATTTATTTTTGTAGCCGCCGGGATTGCCTTTGTGGCGGGAGACCTCATCATTTCGCACGAAATTGTAGCCTACGCCCTTAACATCCGGAATAATACCGAAGCCTGGATGTTCGCCGTCGGCCTGGCGATGGTGTCGATTCTGCTCAAACCGGCCTACGACCGGCTGGTGGAAGAACCGTATATGTCGGATTCATCGCCCGAGGCCGCCAAACGGTACGGCTGGTTCAAAATGGGGCTGGCAACACTGTCCATTATCACGCTCGTGATTCTGGGCTGGTTCCGCTACGATGCCTACCGGACCGACAAGCTAAAAGAAGCCATCAACAAAAGCATCAAGAATATTCAATTGAACGCAACACCCCTCGACCCGGCCAATCCGAATCCGGTGGCCGATCAGCGGGTTTTGCAAAAGATTGAGCAGCAACTTCAGCAGTCCGACGAGTTGAACCTTCAGTTGGTCAACAGTCCGTGGGCGCTGCTGTCGTTCGTCCTGAGTGGGGTCTTGTTTGCCTTGGCGGGGGCGGTTTGTCTGGGCATTGGCCTGCCGGTTTTGCAGAAGTTCTGGTTCCGGTGGTTGCAGGCCGATCCGCGTTTGTGGCGGCTTCGTCGTCGGCGTACGAAACTGGAAAAGCAATACGCAGCGGCTCAACAGGACATGGCAAAGCACCTGACGCAGAAGAACATCATGGACCACGAGCTGGCCATCCTGCCGTCGATCGATGCATTGCGTCAACGCAAACAGCAGCTTACCAACGAGATTGATCAACTGATTGAAGACCGCAAACTGGCCCGCACCGACAGCCGGATTGCCTCCTTCAACGATGGGTACGAGAAAGGTCTGGCGGCCCGACAGGCCATGACCGAAGAAGAATACAACCAGTTCCGGAACGGCTTTTTCTCCGTTTCCAACCTGGCGTCAAAGGCCCGTTCCTCGGGCGATCAGGATCGGATTCCTACCGATAAAAAATACGCCAATCAACGCCCCGTCAACGGCTTGCGCCCTTCCGTCCGCCGAACCCAAACCGAAGGACTGGATCAGGAGCGGGATGAGGACCTGTAACGAAATAGGGCGTAACCAAAAAGGAGGAAAGTAGCGGGCGATGAATCCCTCTCTTTCCTCCTTTTTATTGCTGTTTTTCCACTATTGAATCGGTGAATAATCTGTCGGTTTCATATACACCGACTCAACCTTATTGGTCAGCGAACCGTTTTTCTCCGAGTCGGCTTTCGCTTTGACCCATTTCGGATCATTCCGGAATTCATCAAAATGCTTCTTCCCTTCGGCTTCGCTCGGGTGAGCCAGAATATAGACCAGCTTCGACTGGCCGGTTTCGTCGGGCTGCGTGGTCAGCCAGTAGCCGATATGCGTCATGCCGTGTTTGGTAAACAGCTTGATGGTGTGATTTTTAAACCGGGCAATCAAATCATTCAGTTTGCCGGGAGCCGGCGAATAGGTACGCAGTTCGAAGACCCGACCCGGTTTTTTCGATGGTTTGATGGCGGGTGAAATCTCCGCTTCCGTCATGAAAATCTGATCGACTTTGGCGACGATTTTGCCGTTGGCTTCGGTTTTAGCGACCACTTCTTTCCACTCTGGATCACTGCCGAAAGCCTTCCAGGAAGCATCCCGGGCTTCGCGGCTTGGGTACGACAAAATATAAATAATCCGCTCCGGTGATCCGTCGATCGGCAACCAGTAGCCGACGTTGGTCATGCCGTGTTTTTCAAAAATCCGGCAGGTATACTTCCGAAACCGGTCGATAATCGCTTCGTAATTGCCCGGTGTCGGGTAATAGATCCGGACTTCATACAGCCGGCTCGGATCGGCGGCCGGTTCCGGTTTGGGCGCTGGCCCAGCTACTGCTAAACTCATTACGGTTACAAGAAGGCTAAAGGTCAACAGAAAATTTTTCATACGAACGCGGTGATTAGTGGAAATACAAAAATAGGAATTGATCCACGAGAATAAATTGATTAAGAATAATTTCGAAAAAGGCTATTTTGCCAGGTAAAAAATTATATTTACAACTACACAACCTGTATTAAATTTTGGATTTATGCTTAGTCGCGTTGCAAATTCTATTTATTGGATGAACCGCTACATCGAACGGGCCGATAACTATTCCCGTTTTATGAGTGTCAATTTTAACCTGGCGCTGGATTTACCCCCTAACGTCGATGAACAGTGGGAACCGCTTCTGATTGCTACCGCTGATAACTACCTGTTTTACAATTATTACCAGGAACCAACGCGCGAAAATGTCATTAATTTCATGACCTTCGACAAGCGCAATCCCAACTCCATTGTAAGCTGTCTGAACAACGCCCGCGAAAATGCCCGGACGATCCGGGAGAGCATCTCGAAAGAAATGTGGGAGAACATCAATGAGCTTTACCTGCGGGTGCGGGATTCGACTACCAAGGGGCAATCAAACCTCAATCGGTTGCAGGATTTTTTGAATGATGTCAAGAATGGCTGTCAGCATTATTACGGCGTGATTGATTGCACCATAACCCGCAACGAAGCCTGGCATTTCGGCCGGGTGGGCCGGTTTCTGGAACGGGCCGACAAAACGTCCCGGTTTCTGGATGTGAAGTACTTTACACTCCTGCCCGACGCCGACGCCGTCGGCTCGACGCTCGATCTCATGATCTGGACGGCGGTTTTGAAGTCGGTCAGTGCGTACAACATGTACCGGCAGCAGTACAAAATGATCAGCTCGTCCACCATTGTGGAATTCCTGATTCTGGACAAGTTTTTCCCGCGTTCGGTAGCCCATTGCATCCGGCAGGCCGAGTTGTCGTTATACGAAATTTCGGGCAATCCGATAACCAGCGGTTTTAAGAACGAAGCCGAAAAATCCCTGAGCAAACTCCGGTCCGAAATCGAATTTACCGAAACGTCCGAGCTCTTTAAAACCGGCTTGCACCAGTACCTTGATAAGTTTCAAATCCGAAACAATGAAGCCGCGAAAGCCGTCTACGAAACCTATTTCAGCCTGAAAACGGTGGAGGCTTAAGGCTGTATCACCCTTAAAACAGATGCGGCAATCTATTGATAGTCAATAGATTGCCGCATCTGTTTTAATTTATTTCTTTATTTAAAGAACGGGAACGAAAGCCCTACATAAACCATACTGGCGCGGTTTCGAAACCGCTGGTTTTCCGTCACGATGTTCTCGTTACTGGCATGCATTTCGGTGGTTATCCACTGGTAGCTGACCCGCACGCCCAATCGTCGCATCACCAGCAGCCGGACATACACTTCGGTGGCTAAAGCCCCTTGATCATTATCCCCCAGCAAGCGGGTGTTGATTCGCTTGGGTTGCGCATACTGCGTGGGATGGTCGCTAAAACTGAGTTTCACTTCTTTGCCCGCCGTATCGGCCCCCATGAACATACCCGTCGACGAATGATAGATTCCCCGACGGTTTTTTCCGAAACCAAACCCAATTACATCGGCGCTCGCCCCCAGTTCTACCGGTCCCAGGCGAATCTGGGCCCGAACGCCCAGGTTGGCCGAAGTCGCCGAAACCCGGCTAAAACGCATGGTATCCAGATTGTCTTCTACCAACGGAGCCGAAAGCGCAGCAAAACCGGTTTTTTCGCGGGTTAAGCGGGCTGGTGCCGTAATATAGTCCAGATTCTTGGCATAAAAAGCACCTACCCGCACGGTCCATCCAATGGAAAAAGTCTGGTTGGCATCCAGGTTCAGCAGTTCGTAATACGTAAACGAAGGAACCAGGTAATCTTTTTTAAATCCGGCTCCGATATCGATGCCACTACTAAGACGTTTGGAGGTGGGAGTTTGAGAATACGCGACAGCAGAGAAGAGGACAAAAACCAGCGTTATTATTTTTCTCATATGGGTGAACTTACTTTGTAAGGCAAAGTTAATCGGATAAACGGAAAAGGCACTATTCTCTCCGGGATTGACAGGATCATTTTTTACTTATCCACTATTCGGGCCGAACGATGCTCCGGCGGTTTTTGGCTTCGGCACTTGCCGTTGCTACCGTTTCAGCAGGGAGGCTATGCCACCGCCGGGGCTCTCTTGCAACGAATGAATGCCGTACAGAGTTGCCCATTTGCCCATCCCGACATAGCCTTCGGCTAGGGCTTATTCTGATACTTCAGCACCACGGCTCCCAATGGCGGAATGGCCAGCGTAATTGAGTTCGGTCGTCCGTGCCAGACGTCCGGGGTAGACACCAGGGGGGCGGGATTCCGCAAACCGCTGCCGTAGAAATCCTGGTGGTCGCTGTTGAAGACTTCTACCCAGGTGCCCGCCACCGGAACGCCTACCCGGTAATCCGTACGGGGCATGGGCGTCATGTTGAGCACAACCACCATTTGCTCCTTCGTCCGGGTGCCTTTCCGGGCATACACCAGAATGCTGTTTTCGCGGTCCATCGTATCGATCCACTCGAAGCCCTCAGCCACAAAGCTTTGTTCGTACAGGGCAGGTTCGCTGCGGTATAGGTGATTCAAGGCCTTGACGCATTCTTTCATGCCCTGATGCGGAGCATATTCCAGCAAATGCCAGTCGAGACTTCCGGCAAATTTCCACTCCGAGGTTTGCCCAAACTCCCCGCCCATGAACAGTAATTTGGTACCCGGATGGGTAAACATGTAGGTAAACAACAGCCGCAAATTCGCAAAACGCTGCCATTCGTCGCCGGGCATTTTACTCACGAGCGACTTTTTGCCATACACGACTTCATCGTGCGAAAACGGCAGCATGAAATTCTCGGAAAAGGCGTATACCGTACTGAACGTCACTTCGTCCTGGTGCCACCGCCGGTAATAGGCGTCGCGCTGGAAATACCGCAGTGTGTCGTTCATCCAGCCCATCATCCACTTCATTCCGAAACCCAGGCCGCCCGTGTAGGTGGGTCTGGTAACGCCCGGAAATGCCGTCGATTCTTCCGCAATGGTCTGGGCTTCCGGGTAATCTTTATAAACCGCTTCGTTGAGTTCCTTGAACAACGAAATGGCTTCCAGGTTTTCCCGCCCGCCGAAGATGTTCGGTTCCCATTCGCCGTGGTTTCGCGAATAATCCAGGTACAGCATGGACGCAACGGCGTCGACCCGCAATCCATCGGCATGGAAACGATCCAGCCAGAATAGCGCGTTGCTCAGCAAAAACGACCGGACTTCGTTGCGGCCGTAGTTGAAAATATAGCTTTTCCAGTCGGGATGATAGCCTTTGCGCGGATCGGGGTGTTCGTACAGGTGCGAACCGTCGAATTCATACAACCCGTGGGCATCGCCGGGAAAGTGCGACGGCACCCAGTCCAGATACACCCCGATGTTTTCCTGGTGCAGCCGCTCGATCAGCGTCATGAAATCCTGCGGAGTGCCAAACCGGCTGCTCGGCGCAAAATAACCGGTAATCTGATACCCCCACGAGGGATCATACGGAAACTCCATGACGGGCATAAACTCAACATGCGTAAAGCCCATCTCTTTCAGGTACGGCACCAGCGCGTCGGCCACTTCGCCATACGACAGCTTGCGCTCGGGGTCAGCCGGGTCACGACGCCACGAACTCAGGTGAATTTCGTAGACGGAAATCGGCTTGTTGAGCGCGTTGAATTTACCCCGGTTTCGCATCCAGTAGTCATCCTTCCATTCATACCAGGTGTCCCAGACCACCGAAGCCGTTAGCGGGGGAGTTTCCCACCAGAGCGCAAACGGGTCCCCTTTTTCAAGTTCCCGGCCGCTCTCGTGCGTGATGGCGTATTTATACACTTCGCCCCGGCCGATGTGCGGAATAAAGCCCTCCCAGATGCCCGAACCATCCCAGCGAACGTGCAGCGGGTGGCTTCCCTTTTGCCAGCCGTTAAAGTTCCCGATTACGGATACATACCGGGCTGCAGGCGCCCAGACGGCAAAATACGTTCCAACAACGCCCTTCCATTCCACTACATGGGCCCCCAGCTTTTCGTACAAACGGGTATGTTTTCCGGCCCGAAACAGGTAAATATCAAATTCGGTCAGCCGACTGTACACCTCCGGTTCGGTCGAAGGCGTTAGCTGCGCGTCCCGTTCGGTTTCCGGTTTTGTTTCAGGAGTTGCGGGTGTTTTAGTCGTACGTTTCGCCATAGAAAAGCCACATCATTTAGCGCTTGAAAGATAGATATTTTTTGACGGATGAATCAAATGAATCCAGCCGGTTTTATTCGTTCGGAAACGGCAAACCGATCAGCCGGACGGGGTCAAGCCAATGATCCGGTTGCGGTTGTTCCATTGCCAGGCGGTTTTGCACAAACTTACTCTTTTTTCGACTGTAACAAACCCATTTGCAACCGGGGTACGTCCGAATTTCGGTTTGGGTCAGCCATCCGGATTTTTTCGATTTCCCGAATGACATCCATGATGCCTTTCAGCGGAATTTTAACCCAGGCCGGCCGGTAACTGATTTCGTACCCCAGTTCATACACGGCTTTTTCCAGCAGATAGACCAGCAACAGAAAGTTCAGCTCGTTATTGTTTTTAAAAAGCGGATGCGGGCTGCCAATCGTGTCGAGGTACGCATTCATATAGGTATCCCGAATAAGATTAAACCAGCGTTCGGAAACGCGCTGCAGGTGGTCCGGGGCAATTTTTTCCGTTTCGACACTGCCGAAAAGCTTGGCCGAAACCGCATAATGATACGACCGGATCATGCCAGCCACATCTTTTAGCGGAGAATGCTTGATCTTGCGTTCGACGATGCTGCTTTCCGGTTCGCCTTCAAAATCAATCATAATGAAGTCGTCATCCGTTGCCAGCACCTGCCCCAAATGATAATCCCCGTGAATCCGGATCCGCAGCGATTCCAGCGGGCGGTTTCGGAAATCCTCCACAAACTCGTCGATCATTTCCTTCGCTTCCATGAATACCCACGCCAGCCGCTGCGCCAGCGGGTCCAGCCGGGTATAGTTGTCGATAAGCATCGCATACCGCCGTTCGAGCAGGCTCTCAAACCGGCGGCTAATAAACTCCCGATACTCGTCGGTAAACGATTCCGGTCGAAACGCCGGATCGCCCGATTCGGGACTGAAGAGGGCCAGATGCAGTTGGGCGGTCCGCCGGCCCAGCAACTCGACCCGCTCGAAGACCTCCTCCCTGATGGTAAACAGGCGGTGCGGCACCGCGTAGAGAAAGTCATTCAGGTAATCGCCCGTCTGGCTCCAGCTATCTTTCTGATTATCAACCATGCGCTGCATCATCCCCAGCGTAATATCCGGGATGGTTTTCTGCCGCCAGATCAGGCTGCCCGCGTAAGCCGGAATGTGCGAAAAATGGCTGTTTTCCGTCAGGAAGCTAACCAGTTCCACTTCCGGATTGGTTTCCTGAAAAAGTTTGCGGTAGAGCTTCAGAAAGTACGTTTCTTTTTCACCCGGAAAACCGTACACCAGGGCCGAATTGCTCGAATCAACCGGCAGGACACGACTGACAATCAGCCCGGACGCTTCGCCATCGGCCAGTCCGAGCCCCCGGTGGCAGACGATCTGGCCGGCCTGCTGGTTCAGGGTTTGCTGATGAACGATATTGAAAAAAATCGCCTGCCGGAAGCGGTCATCGTAAATGGCGTCGATCACCCACCCGGTTTTCTGGTCAAATTCGGCCGCGGTCAGAACGCCTTTATCCGGAATTTCCGTCGTTTTTGCCCGATCAGTTGCCACAAAGGAGACCGGCAGCAGATAACTCTCCGCTTCGCCTTCGGCGTACCTTACCTCCACAATCAGTAAAAATGCGGTATCGGGGGCTGCGTCGTCCGGCCGGAAGGGAATTTCGTGGACAAAGGCAATCCGGAACCGGTCCTGGGGCCGGGCCTTGCCCGCAAACCAGCGGCAGGCGTTCAGATAAGAGGGCAGAACGGTCGTCTCAAGCAACCGGATCGTCGCCGTATCCCGAATCAGATCGAGCCAGGAAAACCGACTGGACAGGGGAGAAACACTCGAATCAAGCATGTAGACAAAAGGGTTATTGGCCGGGCCGACCCATAATGATACGAATTGAGCCGCGAAAAGTCCGTTCTGATCGCTTAAAATTGCCAACCCCTATCCATTCACCAGATAGGCCGTCAGTGATTTCCACTGAATTTTCTGGTAAAAAAGCCAGCCCCCACCCGCCACCACGGTATTGATCAGGGCCCGGTCGCCCGCTTCCGGTTTTTGGTTATTCGCCATTTCGTTGCGACCGATCTGGCTGGCCTTCACCGTATGGCCGCGCCACTCGACCTGGAAGGTGCTGGTTGAGGAATCCTGCAGGAAATGGTCCGTCTGCCCACCGGAGCCGTGCGGGTCCGGGCAGGGCCGCGCCGTAAAACTAACTTTTTTCGCGTCATCGACAATCTCAACGACCGTAACCCAGTTGACGGGCGTCGGACCGGGTAGTTCGATTTTGATATAATCCCCCCGTTCGGGCCGGCCAGCCGGTTTCGGATTTCCCTGAACGTTGTGGAGAAAAAAGGAGGCTGTGAAATTCGAAATATCCGACCAGCGATCCACGTCAAACAGCCGCTCCCGGGCCTGGGCAAACACCTGCCTGGCGCTCGCTTCATCCGGCAGGGTTTTCTGACTGCTAAACTTTTTATCAATCGCTTTCTCCCCTTTGAGAGCCTCCAGGCTGTTTTCGATGGCTTCAGCAATCTCCTTGATTTTCATGGCAATGTAACAAAAAGGGTAAACAATACCCGAAAGGCTCCCTCCGACCGGGAGCGAAAGGAGCCTTCCGGGCGACATCACATCAATTATCCGTACCCGTATTTCCAAACGACCGACCGCTGCCCCGTTTTTTCCGGGTTTTCGGATCGGCTTTGGGTTTAACCTGCCCTACATCCGTTTTGCCATCGGCATCGGAATGCACCCGTCTCCGTTTTTCCCGATCCCTCTGGGTATTTCCCTGCGACTTGTCGGACATGCTGTTCTCCTTCGGCCGGGATCCCGTAACGGTACTGCTGGGTTGGGCCCGTGTTTTGGTGCCGTCGTTTGTCGATTCGCTGGCATTTCCGGTTTTACTCTGGGCTGGGTTGGCCGCATTGCCCTCCGAACTGGTGCTTTGGGCCTGTACCTGTAGCGCGGCAACCGTGGTGGCTACCAGCATTGCTACTGTCAAAACTATCTTCTTCATTCGCTGAGTAAATTAAATGAACGTATAAAATCAAGCGTTACTTACTTCGTAGAAACCGGGTGTGGAACACCAGAACCGGCTCTATTCCTTCAAAAGCTTTAGTGATTTAACTCAATCGTTGCGGTATTGTTAGAATCAGGACCGAATCCGTGAGGTACCGGAGAGGACATCAGGAATTATGATAGATCGGGTCACTATCCGGAAAAAACGGGCCATTCACTCAGTTTTTCCGGATTCTTGCTGTCTGGTATTCCTATCTTGTATTTTCGGATGTTTCAAAGGAAAAGAACTTGGTATTTTGGTGTATCTTTAATGTTCGTTCAAAAGTGATAACCTGAAAATCATGAGTATCTCCCGGAATAGAATCGATGTAAACCGCACAAAAAACGCCCGAATACTGATTATTGAAGATGACCTGGATCATCAATTGCTTATAAAAAACGCTCTTCAACAGAGCTTTACCGGGGCGGAAGCAGTGATCAAATCGACGGAACAGGAAGCGATTCATTACCTGGATGAATGCATTCAGACGGGACGACGGCTGCCGCATTTCATCTTGCTGGATTTATACCTTCCCGAGCGGGAAGATGCCTGGCACACCCTGAAGGAAATCCAGAACCGGAGCGTGGAAATTGGTAATATTCCCGTGGTGGTCTTCAGCAGTTCGAGCCATTCGGAAGACATTTCCGAATCGTACGACCGGGGCGCCACCTCTTACATCGTCAAACCGGTCGGTTTTACGGAATGGATCGACTACTTCCGTACCCTGAAAGATTACTGGTGGGAAACCGCCATCCTGCCGGGCAATCATTAACCGATACACTCCCGGCCCCTTCCATTATACGCCAGGGATGGAGTGATCGCAGCGATAACGGGAGCGGAAGCGACGGATAGCCAATACCGAAATATTTTTTCCAGAACCTGTAGAAACCGGGTCAGGTCGTTCGAATGCACAACGACTGAATTGGCACCAGAAGCATACCCCTGCTCGGCCTGACCCGGGTTTCCGTGCGGTGCCAGCATAACGATCGGAATCCGGCGAAAGCGTAGGTTACCTTTAATCGATTCCAGGGTTACACCACTTCGGAGCTCGCTTCCGTCCAACACCATCAGACCCGGCGATTCGGGTTCCGCAACGCCGGACAACGCTTTCAACAGGCTCGACCCGGTTTCAAACACCCGGATCTGCCACTGGGGCCAGCGTTCGCGGATCAACTGCCGCAGCAAACCACCCTTGACTTCATCGGCCATAACCACCCAGAGTGTACGGGCAGCCTTTGCCGGTTCCGCAGACGGCCGTTCAGCCGGTTCCGAAGCAACCCGGTGACCGGCCGGGGTGAATACGTCGGAAGTCTGAAGCATCGCCACACTCATCGGATCAATGAGATGATTCCAGCGCCGGCGGCTAACCGGCAGCGTCTCTCCATCTTTCAGACGAATGGAACCCGACATTTTATGGCCCGGAGGAGCCATAAAATCCGTGATGTAATGCGGATTTACCAACGCGGTTTTGTGCACCCGAAAAAAACCGGGCAATTTCTTCTCAAAATAACAGAGTGATTTGGCTACCAGCACTTTAGTTCCGTCACAATAATGCAACCAGGAATAGTTACTGTAGCCTTTCAGGTATTTAATCAGGGCCGGATACTGAATCGCTTTCTGAATCATTAGCTTTGTCAATGCAACTTTGGGGATTACTATTCCATAACTGCACCGACGCCCAAGTTTCCCGGTTAGTGAGGCAACGGCCCACCCAAAACCGGCTCTTACTCAATCTTGAATAAATGCATGGGTAGCTGGTACGGATCCAGTTCGACATAATTCCACTGGCCTTTCCAGATATACTGCGCTCCGGTCAGCAGGTCATGCACCACATATTCCTGCTCATCGCCAAGGCCCAGTTCCCAGATCGGCACCTGAATCATATTCGCCCGGCGGTTATAGGCATCCGTGTTGATCACCATCAGCAGCCGGTTTTTGCCCGACACTTTCAGATACGCCATCAGCGCATCGTCGTCCACCCGGCAAAAGGTCAGGTTGTTGGTCGATTGCAGGGCCGGATTTTCTTTCCGGATCCGGTTCACAAGGCCGATCAGGTAGGTCAACCGGTTGGTGCGCGCCCAGTCCCAGTGGCGGATTTCGTATTTTTCCGAGTTGAGGTATTCTTCCTTGCCCGGAATCGGCACGTGCTCCATCAGTTCGAACGAAGGGCCGTAAATCCCGTAATTCGACGAGAGGGTGGCCGCCAGCAAAAACCGGATCAGGAACTGCGGTTCGTGGCCCGCTTGCAGGATGTACGGATTGATGTCGTGGGTAGTCGGCCAGAAATTCGGGCGATAATAGTATTTCATCTCGCTCTGGGTCAACTCCGTCAGGTATTCCTGCAACTCGTACTTGCTGTTGCGCCAGGTGAAATAGGTATAGGATTGCGCAAAACCGCGTTTCGCCAGTTGCTGCATGACGCGCGGTTTGGTGAAGGCTTCGGCCAGAAAGATCAGATCAGGATACGCCTTCTTCACTTCCGAAATCAGCCATTCCCAAAACTGAAAGGGTTTCGTGTGGGGGTTATCGACCCGAATAATCCGGACGCCCCACGATGCCCAGGTTAGGATGGTCTCCTTCATTTCCAGCCAGAGGCTCTGCCAATCGTCGGTTTCAAAATAAACCGGGTAAATATCCTGGTATTTCTTGGGCGGATTTTCAGCGTACTGAATCGAACCGTCCGGGCGTTTTTTAAACCATTCGGGATGCTCTTTGGCCCACGGATGATCCGGCGAAACCTGAATCGCCAGGTCCATCGCCACTTCCATCCCGTGATTTTTTGCGATGGCAATCAGGTGTTTAAAGTCGTCAAGCGTCCCTAAGTCCGGGTGAATGGCCCGATGACCGCCCAGTTCCGACCCAATACCGTAGGGAACGCCCGGTTCGCCGGGCTGAGCCACCACGTTATTGTTTTTCCCCTTCCGAAACGCCTGCCCAATCGGATGAATCGGCGGCAGGTACAGCACATCGAACCCCATCGACTCCAGGCGCGGCAGCAGCCTTTCCACATCCCGGAACGTTCCGTGAACGGGCCTTCCGTTCGCATCCGGTTCGGGAGCCGCCGATCGCGGAAACAGGCAGTACCAGGTGCTGAAACCGGCTTTGGGCCGATCCACATCGACCACCAGTTCGCGCCCGTACCGTGACGGATGCCGACGCTCGGGGTATTGACTAATAAGTCGTTCAAACGACTCGCTCTGAATCAGTTGAATGGATTCGTCGTAGGAATCTTCGGCACCTTCCGATGCCGCTTTGAACAGCGAAACGATGCCTTGCAGTTGCGCCAGGTCGTCGCCTTCCGCCCGCTGCACCATGCTTTCCAGATACACGATCCCGGCCTTTAATTCACTTGTCACGAGCTGACCGGCGGTGGCCTTCAGGCTGATCTCGTGCCGCCAGGAGGCCACATGATCCACCCAGCCTTCGATGGTATAGAGGTATTTCCCTTCTTTTAGGATCGAAAACGAAGCTCCCCACCGGTCGTTGTTGATAAAAACCATCGGCACTTCGCTCCAGACCGTCTCGTCGGCAGGTCGATACAGCAAACGGGCGGCCAGTTTATCATGCCCATCGAGGAAAATATCGGCTTCTACGGTAATCGAATCGCCCGGAACGGCTTTTACCGGAAACCGGCCGCCGTCCAGTTCGGGCGTCACCCGCTCAATGACCACGCGGGTTTGCCCATCCACGGGCAGGTTAGCTTGTTTATAGGCCGCAGCGGCTGAGCGTTTTTTTAAAGGGCGGGTAATCATACGCTTCCTGTAATAGTGTGTTTAAGCTTCGGTATGCATCAACATACCGCCAAAATTTCGTCCATCATCTCGTTATATCCTTCTTCCGAAACCGGCTTGGCTTTCACCAGCTTCGCCCCCAGTTGCTTGCCTTCCTGAATCAGTTCCGGCCCGATATGGGTCGAATAGATAACGCAACTGGCCGGAGCCAGCCAGTTTTTTGACTGGATCAGCTCCAGGGTTTCCGTACCGGTTTTCCGGGGCATATTCTGGTCCAGAATGATGACATCAGGCCACTCCTCCAGCCGCGTGACCTGATTCAGATACGCCAATACTTCCACCCCATTGCTAACACAGGCGAGTACGTTAATATCCCGCCTGTTTCCTAAAAAATCTATAAAAAACTGTATATCATCCCTATCGTCGTCCGCCAGTAATATCTTCTTTCTGGTAAGCTCCGCAATCATGTTAAGCCAGTCGTTTTTGCTTTAAAGGTAAATGAATAATAAATGTGGCCCCAACGCCTTCCTGACTCCGGGCCTGAATATGCCCGTTATGTTTGTCAATAATGCGTTTGGCGACGGCCAGGCCAATGCCCGACCCCTCATAAACATCCTTGGTATTCAGGCGCTGAAAAAGCGAAAATATCTTCTCGGCGTACTGCTGCTCAAAACCGATGCCGTTGTCGGTGATGGTCAGAACACAAACCGGTTCGTCGTCGTGGGTTCCCGGCAGCACCTCACCCTTGATTTCAATCAGAGGGGGCTGGTCATGTTTACTGAATTTCAGCGCATTACTGATCAGGTTCTGAAAAATCTGGCGCAACTGGCCCCGATTCACTTCCGGTTCGGGCAGGGGATCGATCAAAAAACGGGCGTTTTTTTCCCGAATCCGCAATTCAAAATCGTTCAACACCTCACCGACCAGATCGTTCAAATTGGTTTTGACAAAGGTGTTGTCATTCGAGGACAACCGGGAGTAGCGCAGAATATCGACAATCATCGTTCGCATCCGTTCCGACGAATCAATGATCTTTTCCAGGTACCGCACGCTTTCGGCCGGCAGGTCGTCGCCATGCCGTTTTTTGATCAACTCCGAAAACATCTGGATTTTACGAAGCGGCTCCTGCAAATCGTGGGAGGCCACCGAGGCAAACTGCAGCAAATCGTGGTTACTGATTTCCAGCGCGGCATTCATCTCCTCCAGCCGCTGGTTGTTGGCTTTCAGCAATTTCTGGGTTTCCTTCTGGGTCGTCAGATCGGTAATGATGACACTCAGCGAAATACCACTATCCAGTTCCAGCGACGACACCGAAAGCTGGCAAAGAATCTGATGATTGAACCCCTGAAGGGCCATTTCAAACTTACGGTCTTCGCTCCAGCCCTGCCGAAACAGCTTTTCGTAGGTTTCCATCTGGTCTGCCGGGATGAACGTGGCAAACGACAGGCCAATTACCCTGGAGAGGGGCATCCCCACCATCGATGCAAACTGAGAATTGCAATAGAGAATCAGCCCGTCCTCGTTCAGTGTCAGGGCCCCCTCGTTCATGGTTTCAATAAAAAACCGGTAGGTTTGGTCGGCCGTTTTGAGGCTGTAGAGTTGATGACCGTCTTTGCCCTCAACCACCAGCGCATCCACCTGGCCCGTCCGGATGGCATGAATCGTTTCCGTCGCTTCTTCCAGTTGCAGAAGCAGGGCTTCGTTTTCCCGAACTAACTGGTCGTAGGATTTTGCCGGTTTCATTACAGTGCATGCGAAATACCCAGACCTTTCAACACCTTTTCGGTATCCGACATATCGCCGATGAGCCGCCGTTCGGGCAGGGGCCGTTTCTTGATTAATAAAGGCAGGGCAATGAGTTGTTCCTGCGCAGCAAGGTTTTTTTGCTGATGAATATCAATAATCGCCAGGGCGTATTGCCCAGGCATATGTTTCTCACAAATGTATTTCAGATTTTCAACGGCACGAATAGAATTGTCCGACGCCCCCGCAACAAACAAGCGTAGATCATACAACGGCTCGTTGTCATCAGCATCAAAATCCGGGGATGTCGTCAGTTTGTCCATGCTATTTTTTTGCCGGACGGATATTCAGCCCCACCAACACCTTCTCCTCGTTCGACAAATCGCCGATGATTTTCCGGATGGGTTCAGGCACCTTCTTAACCAGCGTCGGGATGGCCAGGATCTGATCTCCTTCGGCCAATTGCGGCTGTACCAGCAAATCGATTACTTCAATCACATACTTATCTTTCAGGTGTTCTTCGCAATAACGCTTCAGGTTGGCCAGCGCAGTTACCGACTTGGGAGTCTTACCAGCCACGTAGAGTCTTAACTCCCAGATTTCGTCTTTTGTTTTCATTCAATTGGTGCGGCTCACGTTATAATTACTCCTTCTGGCGGTTTTGGGTCAGTTGCTCCCGGTTTTTCTCCATCACGTCTTTCCGGAGTTCCTCCTCGACGTACGTTTTATTCAATTCATCCTGGATGGATTCGAATTCTTCTTTCAGGCTGGCAATCTTCGATTCGAGCACCAAGCGCTTCCGCTCGATTTCGCGGTCTTTCCGATCCACGGCGTATTGGCGCAAGACCACCCCGGTTTTTTCGTGCAATTGCTGGGCCTCCCGCGCCGAGCCCGTCAGCACGCCATCCGGGCTCAGGTAGACATCGACCAGATCCAGCCCCTCGTCGGTTATGATAAACTCGCGAACCTGATTCGAATGCTTCATGCCGCGTGACTTGATGACGTACAGGCCCCGATTACGCTCACCGTTCGATTCGATATCGCGCAGCAGCAACCAGGCATCCACCAGCGAGGACACGCCCTCGTCGGTTTGTTCATTGATGATGGTATTGAGGGAGAGCGCTGTAAACATGACCGTAATGCCCCGGCCCTGCAGAAAATCGATCAGCCGGATCAGCATCGACTTCACTTCACTCACCGCCCCGACAGTAATCAAATTCGTTACCGGATCAAGAACAACCACCTGAGGATTAAACTCATTGACAATCTTATGAATGGTTACAAGATGCATTTCCAACCCGTTGAGGGTGGGCCGAACCGAATGAATTTTCAGCAAGCCGGCATCCACATGCGTTTGCAAGTCCATCCCGATCGAACGCATGTTGCGAATAATTTGCTGCGACGACTCTTCAAAGGCGAAGAAAATACAACGCTCCTTGCGTTGACAGGCGGCTTCCACAAAACGGGCTGCGATGCTGGTTTTGCCGGTTCCGGCCGTTCCGGAGACCAGAACACTGCTTCCCCGGAAAAATCCTTTTCCCTCCAGCATTTTATCCATGGCCAAAACGCCGGAAGAAATCCGGTCCGATGTTACCTCGTGGTCGAGCGTCAGGGACGTAACCGGCAGAACCGAAATGCCTTCGGTATCGATCAAAAAGGGATATTCGTTGGTGCCATGCACCGACCCCCGGTATTTAACAATGCGCAGCAGCCGGGTCGAAATCTGGTTGGCAACCCGGTTTTCGAGCAGGATCACGCAGTCCGAAATGTATTCTTCAAGTCCGTTCCGGGTCAGGTTCCCCTTCCCTCTTTCGCCGGTAATGATGGCCGTCACGCCTTTTTCTTTCAACCATTCGAAAAGCCGCCGAAGCTCGGATCGCAAAATGGCCTGGTTGGGCAGACCGGAAAACAGGTTTTCGATCGTATCCAGCACCACACGTTTGGCTCCAAGGCTGTCGATGGCATATCCCAGCCGAATAAACAACCCGTCCAGGTCATATTCGCCGGTTTCTTCAATTTCATGCCGCTCAATGCGCACATGGTCGATTTTGAGAAGCTTATCCGCCTGAAGCTGGTTCAGGTCATAACCCAGGGAGAGTACATTCTGCGCAATTTCCTGCGCTTTTTCCTCAAAAGATACAAAAACGCCCGGCTCACCGAAAGCCACGGCTCCATGAACAATGAACTCAACAGAAAACAGCGTTTTGCCGCAGCCCGCGCAGCCACAGATTAGGGTTGGGCGCCCTGTCGGTAAGCCACCGCCGGTTATTTCATCCAAACCAGAAATGCCCGTGGGGGATTTAGGCAAAGAGGGTAGAGAAGCCTCGTTTTTTTTTGAGACGTTGGATTTCATTATACAGTTGAGATTGTCCAGGATATTCGACATGCCCTCATCTGCTCATAAACTTAATTTAAAAATGTTGCCGATGGGACTTATTTTTTAACAAACATAACCTAATTTCCCTAATGAGTGTTTTTTGCCATACGATTCTACCCAATTTCACCCCACCCCAAAAAATAAAGGACAGAAGCATCGCTCCTATCCTTTACGGTCTATTTCACCTATTATGTTTTTTAAAGGCAGGAAGTGATGATTGACCACGGTCAATCATCACCCTTCACAGAAACCGGGTGGTGGCCGGGTGGAAGGTTTCCCACGAATGCAGGTATTCCTGCGAAGCTGGAATCACCTCCAGCCGCTTGCCTTTCAGCACGCCTTCCGCACAAATGCCCTGCCGGTTCCAGTGTGAGCCGGTTTCCTGATCCTGAACCACATCGGGCGAAACCGGCACGAAGTGCAGGATCCTGCCGTCGACGGTCCGGTTCCAGACGTGAAACGAGACACTATCGGCGGCTACCATCACCACCAGCGGGGTGCCGGCCAGGGTATCGTGGGTAACTTTCTGTTTTACCAACTGATTCCAATCGTACGCCCGGGCTACCTGGTTGTGTTCAACGCCAACCACCCACGATTTCGGCTTCCACGACAGGCTATCACGCCGGGTAAGCGGGCCTTTGGTTTTTCCTCGTTCATACGGCTGCATATTAGCATACTGCTCTTTAAAGGTGGAGTCCGGTTGCAGCACCAGCGTTTCCGGATGCCGTTCCGTCCAGGCCTGCAAGGTCATTTGCTCGGCCGGAAGACTGGGCAGGAATTGTCCTTTCAGCGGACCGGCAATCGCTTCGCCACTCACCTGCCGCCACCAGCTCCCCGTCGTTTTGTCCTCAAACATGGCGTTGAAATGATCCATGCCGACCAGCCGAAACTCTTCCGGCTTGCTCGCCACCAGCGGACGAAACACCCGGCCCGTCCGGCAAACGGTGCAATATGTAATCATCAGCGGCTCCCCACCCACCGTGTCCCGCACCTGGTGGTGATAGCCGATGAACTGAATGGGATACGCCCGCGCCTGCCCGTTCACCACCACGCCCAGCACCACCTTATCGGCCGGAATTTTGCTGGCTTTCAGATCCAGCATGACGGTTTCCCGCGGCTGATAGAACATTTTTTCGGCCAGCAACCGGAAATTGAACAGGTAAAAAACCGCGCCATACACCAGCCCTAAACCCACCACCAGGGCCTTGTGCCACCGTCGTTTCGGCGCGGTCAGCAACCGGAAGGCCGCATACCCCACCAGCAACCAGCCGAGCACCCGGATGATCCAGATGTTCTGGTGAATCCAATAGGCCAGCTCGATCGTATCGGCCTCCTGGCTACCCGGCATCGGCATGATGAAATAGACCTTGGCAATTTCCGCGGCCGTCAGCAGCAGAATTCCAATCACAAAAAGAAGCAGCCGGTTCATGTAAAGTTTACGATTTTGGGTATTCGGTTTACGTTTCAGTCGGTAGTGGACAGAATAGGATTCCCGCTCCGGAGCGCCGTAAACTCGGCTACCGAAAACGGAAAACCGTACCCCGTCCCCTAGTCAGGCATGTAATGATCGTCGGCGGTATAGCCGTATTCCGCAATTTTGGTGGCCCGGAATTTGTACAGATCCGGATTCTCGGGTGCCCAGGTCGCCAGGCCATCAACGTAGCGATTGAACATGCAGAAAGCCGCTGCGATCAGGACCGTATCGTGAATATCCTTGTCAGTGGCTCCCTGCTCGCGGGCTTCCTGTACCTGTTCGGGCGTCACGTGTTTGCCGCCTTTTTGCACACTCCCGGCAATGGCCAGCAAGGCTTTGAGTTTGGGCATAATCATCGTTAGCCCGTAGTTTTCCTTGACAGCCTTGATAAACTCGCCATTCTCATCCCCCCAGTAGTAACTGGCCACGGCGCCGTGGATGGTCTGGCAGAAAAAACAGTCGTTTTCGGAGGAAACAAAGGTTGCAATCAGCTCGCGTTCGGCCCGACTGAGGCCGTCGTCGGTCTGAAGCAGGGCGTTGGCTAACGCATTCAACGGTCTGGCGGTTTCGGGACTGAACGCCATCGGCCCGCGAATACCGGGCAATCCTTCGGGCAATTGAATATGGGGCATATCGGATAAAATTAGACGGTTGAACGGTTTCGAATCGGACCTTAATTTCCCTGACCGCATGGCGGTCAGGGAATATCACTCGCTTACCTATTATGAATGGTTGACTATTTCTGGTTTATGCTTCCGGTTTACGATTTACAATTCATGGTTTTCGATGCAGGCTCATCCAGAGCCCAACTCACTAATACCAAAACACTTACACCACAAACCGTAGACTAAAAACCGTGAATTGCATCTTAGTCCGAAACCGGTTTGGGCATCACGTAACCAATGGTTCCCATGCGTTCGCCCATTGCTTCGTAGGCCGATGCATCGGGCGTTAGTGTTGCCAGCCCATCGACGTAGCGATTGAACAGGCAGAACGTGGCTGCAATCAAAACCGTATCGTGAATATCTCGGTCGGTGGCGCCGTGGTGCCGGGCTTCGGCCACCAGCTCGTCCGAAACCGTTCGGGCGTCCTGCTGAACCCGTTTCGCAATGGTCAGCAGGGCTTTCAGTTTGTCGGAAATCGGGGCTGTCCGGTAGTCGGCCAGCACCTGATCAACGAGTATTTTGTCCGGTCCAAGCAGAAACCGGGCGGCAGCCGCGTGGCTTCCGGCGCAAAAATTGCAATCATTTTCGGCGGAAACGAAGGTTGCGATCAGCTCGCGCTCGGCTTCGCTCAGCGGGGATTCGTTACGCAGCAAGGCCTGCGCCAGCGCGTACAGATGCTGGCCGGTATCGGGTCGGTACATCACCAGACTGCGAATGCCGGGAACACCTTCGGGAACGTGGATATATGCCATAGTTATCTATTTTCTTAGCGTTTGTTGGAATACCGTGGACCGGCCCAGATGGCGATAAAACCCAGGACGAACGTGCCGGAAAAGGCGAAAATTGCGGAACCGTACCCGCCCAATACCGCCACCAGTGTGCCGATGAAGAAAACCGCCGTCGCCGTGACGAGTCGCCCGATGTTAAAGCAAAAACCGGTGGCCCGGCCCCGCAGCCGGGTGGGAAACAGATCCGGCAAATACGCCGACATGGTGCCCTGGCTGATGCCAAACAGCAACGCCAGCGTCGCAATTTCGAGGTAAACCACGGTGGAAAAAACCGTATTGGTTTTGAACACCAGGGCGGCCATCCCGAAACAGGCTGCAAACACAAACAGCATGGTCCGGCGGTGTCCGATGGCTTTGACGATAAAACCGGAAAGAATGCCTCCGATCACGCCCCCACTACCCATCAGCATCATCGACAGGCCACGTTCTTTCTGCCCATCCCCCACCACCAGACTCTGCACCCAGGTGGGCACCCACGAAAAAACCGCCCACAACCCCACCAGCATGGCGCCGAACGCCAGGGAACCCAGCCCTAACGACCGCCGGTACTGCGGATCGAACAGACTGATTTCCGCGGATGCCGATTGCTGGTGAACCTGTTTCCAGCCTTCCGGCTCCTGCACCAACCCCATAATCAGGGCACCGAGAAGCAACGGAATGCCGCCAATCCAGAACGCCTGCCGCCAGTCGGGTAGCAAATAGTTGACCAGCCCGGACAGCATGATCCCGACCGGAAAGGCCACGGCCAGAATACCCAGCGCCACGGGACGGTTACGCTCCGGCCAGATTTCGGCCACAATCACCGTGGTCAATACCAGCACACCCCCGATCCCGAAGCCGGTCGCAAACCGCAGCACAACTACAGTGATCCAGTTGGGAGCAAACGCGGTCAGGAGTGTGCCGCCACCGTACAGCATTACGGCCCCCACCAGCGAACGGACGCGGCCTAGCCGGTCGCCAAAATACCCAAAACTCATGCCGCCCAGCATCCAGCCGTACAGAAATGTAGCCCCGACGTACGCACTCACCTGATCCAGTTCGGCCTGACCAGCCTGGCCCAGCAAATCACGGACAACCACCGGCAGGTAGGTCGACATCAGGGTGGAAACCGTTCCGCTGAAAATGTACACCAGCATACAAAGCGCAAAAACCAGGCTGCGGTAGGCCGTTGTGGACGGGGTCGCAGGGAGTTGAATCGTTTCCATATTAGCGCATGTTCTGGTCGAAAGTCAGCGAGAGGTAATACAAACCACCCACCGCCGGTGATCCGTACGCCTGCACGACGTACTGATTGGTCAGGTTACTGGCCCCCAGTTTGAGGGCGGTTTTCAGGGTTGGGATCCGGTAGGTAACCTGCGCGTCGAGGAGGTGATACGCCTGAATCCGACCGGGCTGGAGCTCATTGAACGAACCGACCCAGTCGAAGGAATCCTGCCAGTGCCAGGCCACATTGAAACCGATATTTTTGGCGATGTTGCGATTCCCGACCGTCACATTCGTTTTATAGCGGGGCGTGTTAAAGGACGGAATATTGTTCGGATTGGCCCCTTTCAGGTTAAAGTCCGACCAGGTGCCATTGCCGCCAATCGTGTAACCGCCCGGCACAAAATAGGTCAAACCGAGCGTGGCCCCCTGGGCCGACACCTTGTCCGACGCGTTGGTGTAGAGCTGGAAAACCTGGTATTTGGAGTTGAGAATGTCCTGCGCGGCTGCGGGGTTAATCTTCCCGTCGGCGGCCAAAACCGGGCTATCGGGCCGGATGACGACCTGATTCAGGATAAAGTTCTGATATTGCCCAAAGTAATAATTCGCATCGACGGCCAGCCGGTTGTTGATCAGGCCCCGGTAACCCACTTCGTAACTTTGTACCTTCTCGGGTTTGATGTAGGCGACATTCGATTTCTGCAATTTATCCTTGTTATCCATCACCGCCTGCTGGGGCGATTTTCCGCTCTGCATATCGGCCAGAAAACCGTTAACAAACCCGCCAACGGTCGGCGAATTGATCGAATTTTCGTACACATTCATGCCCGCACTATTGGACGGTGCTCCGCCCAGAATGGTGATCGGACCCACATTGAGTTTGATGAACTGATCGCTCGGCGTGGGGTTGCGAAAACCGGTCTGGAACGACGCCCGGAAATTATGGGCTTCCGTTGGCGAGAAAACGAGCGACGCCCGGGGCGTGAAATACCCGGCAAAGTTCTGGTTCTTGTCGTACCGGCCCGAAACCGTCAATTTCAGTTTATCGGCCAGTAACCGCTGGCTGGCCTGCAAAAACGCCCCGTATTCGTAGTACAGAATGCGTCCTCCCTTGTCGTCGAACAGCGTTCCGTTCGTAAACAGGCTGTACTGGCGGAAATTGCCCCCGGCCAGCACTTCGGTTTTCGACAAACCGGCTTTTTCCAGGGCCGACGAGAAATTGTACTGAGCATCGGTATGGTGCATTTTGGTCTGGCTCAGAATACCCGCCCCGGCCAATCCCTGCACCCCTTCCAGCCGGGCTTTTTCGCGGTTAAATTCCGCCGAACCGGGTACATACCGACCCTGATCGGCGAAGGCCCGGGCGGCTGCGTGGTTGCTTGCGCTGACACCCGGTGCTTTCCCCTGATACGCCGTTGTATAGCGCGTGAACCACATTTCGTCGGCCTGATTGACCGGAACGACGTTTCCGCTCAGGTCACGAACCCAGGTCCGGTTGATTTGCTGGCCCAGCGATCGGGTATTGAACGAATCGTGCGAATCTTCCTGATTGGTGTACCAGCGCACAAAAAAGTTGGCTCCGCGCAACTCGACCCGGTGTTGCAGCAGTGAAAACCCATTGACCGAAAACCGGTTACTGCCCGTGTAATTGGCCGTTCCCTTGGCGTAGTTGTAGGAGTAAATGGCTTCCAGATTCGGTGTGATGCGGTAGTGCAGCGCGCCGTTCAGCTTCAGGCTGTAGACGTTGTAATCGGTTAGATCCCGTTCTTCATACCCGGTGCGGGCCACTTTGCCAATGCCCGTAATCGTGCGGTTCACCTCATCGCCGTAGACATTCAGACCGTTATAGGCCGGATTGTTACGCCCTTTCTGTTCGGCGGGTGTCGTGGCATCGACGTCCGTGTAATCAGTCGCAAACCAGTCCAGCCCGCGCAGGTACGAGACGTTCAGCTTGAACGCCAGCCGGTTACTAAACGCCTTTGCATACCGCAGGGCATAATCCTGATAAAACGCAGCGCCGGTGTTCGGATCATTGACGTGATTGACGCCCACCTTGGCCTGCGCGCTCAGACCCTGGTACTGAAACGGATCTTTCGAATGCATCAGCAATGCCCCGTTAAAAGCCGCCGGTCCGTACAGCGCCGAAGCCGCTCCCGGAACCAGCTCGACGCTTTCAGCGTCCAGATCCGACAAACCGTATTGGTTCCCGACCGAAAATCCAAAACCGGCCGGCTGATTGTCGATACCGTCGATCAGTTGCAAAAACCGGCTGTTTCCGGTGCTGGCAAAACCGCGCGTATTAATTTGCTTGTAGGTCAGCCCGCTGGTGACCATATCGACACCTTTCAGGTTGTTAATCCCTTCGTAAAAGGTCGCCGAGGGCGTTTCCCGAATGGTTCGACTGTCCATTTTTTCGATGCTGACGGGCGCTTTCAGGATGTTTTCCTCCACCCGCGAAGCTGCCACGACCACATCCTGCAACACCTGCGTACTCGTTTTCAGGGACACGGTGATCGCCTGAGCGGCATTGGTCACCGAAATCTGTTGTTTCTCGTATCCCACCATCGTCACGACCAACGTCCAGGGGCCGCGCCGGTTGGTCGTGATGCTGAACTGGCCGCTGGCATCGGCCACGGTGCCGCTCAACTGGTCTTTGATTTGCACACTGGCCCCAGCCAGCGGGGCTTTGGTATCGGCATCCGTCAAGGTGCCCGACAAACGGGTTTGCTGGGCGAAAACAACGCCATTGAGAAGAAAGAAAAGAATGAGATGGTAAACTTGGGACTTCATGGTTTTTTAGGTGATTGGTGAGTAAGGACGGCCAGTGGGGTACGGCAAAGCAGCCCGTTTTCGTCCTTGAATTCCGTTTTTTTAAGGTTTAGTGGCTCGATTTGATCGTTTCCTTCTTTTAGGCGGAGGAACTGGTTGGGTTTGATGTTACGGAAGACCTGCTTTTTGCCGGTTCGTTGCCACTGCACCTCGATTTCGTCGATGACCGTCGCCTGCCCGATACCGATTTCCCGGCGCAAGGGCGAAGCGCCAAAACTGCCACCCGAATTAACATCGCGGTACACACTCCGCCGAACCCCGTTTTCCCGGAACGTCACTTTCACCCGGCTTCCGATAGCCGCGCGGTTGGTGCGCGTTCCTTCGAGGACCAAGCCAATCCAGTTGTTGGTATTCTGTCCGGGATTGACAAACAGGGAGTTCGGGTACACATCACCGACATACGCCCCGCCCATATCGATGTAGACATCCTGGTCGCCGTCGTTATCCAGATCTGCAAAGGAAACCCCATGCCCTTTCTGGACATTTCCTACCCGGGCCGAAGCCGTGACATCGGCGAATTTCCGCCCTCCCAAATTCTTAAACATCTTATTGGGAACCAGCGATTTAAAACTAGGATTACCGGAACCCAGGTACATATCCAGCCAGCCGTCGTTGTCGATATCGCCGAAATTGGCGCCCATTGAAAAGACGGTTTTTCGCAGGTCAGCCGACTCAGCTACGTTGGTAAAGGTGCCGTCGTGGTTGTTGCGGTATAAATAAACCGTCCCGTTGCTGCCCACCGATTTATTCAAAGCTTCAGCCGCTTCGTAAAAAGAAAGCGCGTGGCGAAAGGTGTAATCACAGACAAAAATGTCCAGCCAGCCATCGTTGTCATAGTCCCAGAACCAGGTGGGGAACGAATTGCCACTTTCTCGCCGTAATCCGGCCTGGTCGGAAACATCCTCAAAATGAAGCATTCCGCCCATCATACCCTGATTTTTCAGCAAATAGCGGTTTCCGTCCATGGTCGACAGGAACAAATCCGGCCGGCCATCGTTGTCGTAATCACCCGATGTTACTCCTTTCACGTATCCGGTAATGGCACAACCCGCTTTGGTGGCCACCTCCGTAAAGGTGCCATCCTGATTATTGAGGTAGAGTTCACAAGGATGAACCTTGAGGATATTCATCAGTGAGCCTTCCGTTTCGTTGCCGATAAACACGTCCAGCCAGCCGTCGTTGTTGAAATCATTCCAGGTGGCGGTTTGAGTCGGATGAAACGATAAAAGACCACTGGTCGTGGTTACGTCGGTAAAGGTGCCATCGCCGTTGTTTTTCAGGAGCGAATTAGGCTGTTCGCCAAATTTCCCCATCCAGGCTCCGCGCAGCACGAAAATGTCGATCAAACCATCGTTGTTGTAATCCGTCTGCACCATGTTCAACCCGCCGGTGATCCGGTCCAGTCCCGCCTGCGTGGTCACATCCGTATACGTACCGTCGCGGTTGTTTCTGAAATAATGCATGGGTTCCTGCAGCCCCCAGGCCGATGTGACGATATCCAGGTACCCATCCTGGTTAAAATCCTCGGCAATGACGCCCCCCGCCATGTTGCTCAGATTCAGTTTAAGCCCCTGGGCAATGTCTTCAAAGGCGTTGATCCGGTACGTGGTATCCGTCATTCGGGGAATGAACCAGCGGGAGGGCACCTGGGAGGGGTATTTTCCAAGCGTCATATACGCCAGATTCAGTAACCAGCGCGATTCCAGATCATCGGGATCCTTTTCCAGAATGGATTCATACAATTCAATGGCCTTTTTCGAACCCGTCTGAATCAGGTGAAGGCCGCCCCCCGAAGGGGAAGCACACAGGACTCCACCGAATGCCGTCCGACGCAGTTGGTTTGTTCACCCAGCCGTAGATACGCCATGGCGAGGTCAGTCCTGGCTACCTGAAAAGCCCGTGTATTCTCCGGATTGATGTGCCGGACAATTTCTTCCAGGAGTTCAATGGCCTTTTCCTCCTCCCCCAGTTTCAGGAAGGCATCCGCTTTCGTATAACTGTAGAGCATCCGCTGCTGATCTCCGGTAACGGTGGCCAACTGGGTATTGGCATGCGCGAGTACCGCTTCGGGCGCGAAACCGTTTTCAGCCGTGGCATATTCCTTCGATAATTTTTGCAAAAGCGTAATCATGTCTTCGTGGGAAGACGGCTTCGACTGGCAGCCTAGCAGGGTGCTTATTGCAACCGTCAGGGTAAATAGCTTCTTCATAAATTTCAGCAAGTGAATACACCTCTGTGCTGTGTGGAAATAGCTTTCAGATGGCGTGGGTTTAAACCGTAACCGCGGGCGTGCCCAACCGGGAAGGGCGTACTTCTGTCAAAGACTGGCGACATAAAGCCCTGAAAATCTACGTATTCGGCGGAACCAGAAAACCGTTTTCCGGACGACGATAGCCTTTGACGATCCGCTCACCCAGCCGTTGGTAATAGTCCGGATCGGTCGGCGTCACGGTGGCCATTCCATCGACGTACTTGTTGTACAGGCAGAATAAACCGGTGATTAACACCGTATCATGAATCTCCCGGTCGGTAGCGCCGGCGGCTTTGGCCCGATCGATGGCTTCGGGCGTTACGGCTTTACCACTCCGCTGGGTCAGGGCGGCAATATTCAGTAACGCTTTCATCTTCTCGCTGATGGGGGCAGTTTCAAAATTCTGCTTGACATGCCAGGCGGTTTCATTTTCTCCGAATAGCAAGTCGGCAGCTTTCGTGTGAGCCGCCGTACAAAACCGGGTCTGGTTGCGCGCCGACACCAGCGTAGCAATCAGTTCGCGTTCGCCGGGTGTCAGCGTCGATTCTCCCCGCAGCAGAATCTGTGTGAGTTCCCGGATGGGCTGGCCCGTATCGAGTCGGTACTCGAGCAGGCCGGTGATTCCCGGCAGATGCTCGGGAAGGGGTATATGAGGCATTGTGGTAGAATCAAAAAGTGAGAAAATCGAACACCAGCGCCGTAGTTCAGCCAAACAGCTTTTCTTCCGCCAGCTTTGTGCCTTCGATCCGCGCTCTGATTTTCGCAAAGGCGGTTTCCCGGCTCGTGGACACGTCGTCGCAGAAAGGCGAAAAACCGCAGTCGTCGGTCGTTCCCAACTGATGAAGCGGAATGTATTCGGCCGCTTCCAGCACCCGGTCGCGCACCTCTTCGGGCGTTTCTATGGCTGGATTGAGCACGTCGATGACCCCCACAAACACCATTTGGTCGGGTTTCAGGTACTGTTGAATCGTTTTCAACACCTTGACCCGGTCGGGTTCGCTGGCCAGCTGGAGGTAGAAATTGCGAACATCCAGGTTGAATAATTCGGGCAGGAACGCGGTGTAATCAACATCGGCACTATGCGTCGAATCGTGGTCACCGCCGGGACAGACGTGGACGCCGATCCGCTTTTTTTCTTCGGAAGAAAACCGGGCGAGCACCTGATTATTCAGTGCAATAAAATGCCGCAAAATCCCCCCCGACGGGTCCAGTTTTAACGAAAGACGCCCTTCCGTGAAGTCAATCTGAACTTTATGCGCCCCGTTTTCCAGACAACGACGAATGTCTTTTTCGGATTCATCGAGCAGATCGGCCATAAAATCAGCCTGTGAATACCCGTCGATGCCCTCAGCCGGATAGAGCAGGCTCAGGGCCGAAGCCGAGATGACGGCCTGTTTTACCGGAAATCGGGTCAACTGCTGGGCTTTCGTCAAATAGCGATCGGCGTATTGCCCGAACCGGAAAGGCCCTTTCTTTAACAGGGGCAATTGCCGGACGTGACCGTCTTCAAAGGTGATTTGCATCCCGCCCGGCACGATGGTGTCGACCCCCGTCAGCGGATAGGTAACAAAGCTGGATTTGGTCTGTTCGCCGTCCGTTAAAACCGGTGAACCCGTGTTTGCCAGTTCCAGCAACGTTGCCTGCACCGCCTTTTCGTATAACGGCCCCAGTTCCTCGGCAGACTGTCCGGCCTGAATAGCCGCAATCAGCTCACTGGGGCGGGGAATACTTCCAATGGACTCGGTTTGTAGTTTCATAAAGCAGAGTTTGTTTAGCAGGCCAAATTTTTCGGCCTGCGGTTGACCACTTTATACCCAGTGTCAACACCGCCGTCCGACCGCCCGATTTCCGGCCCCGGATAAAACGTCGGGCGTTTGGTGACGGACGACTTGTTCAGCAACTGATTGACACTACCCCGTAGTGTCAACCGGCGGCCCATCCACCAGGTTGAATTCAGATTCCAGCTGCCGGTGCGGGTCGAGACCACGCGTGGCGACGTTCAGCCACGGCCTACAAGCGCCAATCCCTCAACCTGTCACTAAGCACTTTCATTAAACGGCTCATTAGATTCCTGACCCGTCCGCTTTGGCCCGATTTATGGCATATTGCCCGACTTCATTCCCTGCCTTCAACCCTACTTCGCAATCAAAACGATAGTGAATCAAGCCATAAATCCGGGATACGGAAGCTTCCTGAGCCTGATCGGCAAACATTTTGGCCTTGTCGGGAAAAATATAGCTCAGAACCGTAGCGGCAGCGCCCGAGAACGTGGAGTGGCCGGAGGTGTACGACGGGAAGTTGGGCAAACCGACGGAGGTTTTCACCCCAAATTGCTGCGGACGCGGGAAATAATAATAATACTTCGTTTCCCAGCAAACAATGGCCGCATCCATCTCGGCCGTTCCCAGCAACGCCAGCGTCCGGGCCATCCGAACTTCGCTGTGTTTCGCTTCGTGGCTGACGTTCGCAGCCGTGCGGTGCCAGTGTCCGGGGGGCGTATAGCTCCCCGCACCATCCGCCCAGTAATTGGCAATCCGGGCCTGTTCGCGCGTCTGGTTTTTCTGAATGTTCTTCAGTTCATCCAGGTCTTTCTTGAAATCCGGGCTGTCGAGGGGCGGGGGCGGTACCGCCCGAAGGGCCACGACCGTTGCCTTGTCGAAATTCCAGGGCAACACGGCGCCGTAATTGGGCAGCATGGGCGGACGCAACGGTATCTCCTGACTTACCCAGGCTTCCCGTAAGCCGCGTTTTTTGGCGTCTTCAATCATGCCTGCCGTCAGCGTCTGGTTGTTGGCCGCTCCCATTCCGTCGGTCCGGGCCCGGTTCATGACTTTAGCCGCCACCGCATTGCCCAGATCAACCCCGGCCGCCAGATCGCTTTCTACGTTCATACCGGCCCACAGACGACTTTCCCGGTGTTCTTTCAGCTTGGCTTCCAGAAAAGGAACCTCTCCCGGAAACATCGCTTTCAGAATCGTGACCGAAGCAGCCGCCACCACCGCATCTTCCGACGGGTAAGTCGGAATGGTGGAAACCGGCAAGGCCGCCGGAATCGTCGCGTCGGTTTTCGAAGGGGCCGTCCGTTTGAACTTGTACTTGTAATTCCAGGCGGCTACCAGGGCATCGTACTGCGCCACGCTCAGGTAGGCCAGCGCCCGCGAGGTGTAGGGCGGATTGGCAAACGGGAATTTCGGATCGGCCAGTGGATTGGCCGCATCCGGCACCGGGTATTTCCCTTCGGCATTGTAGGCCGGGGGAAGGTTGTAGCGCGCCGACAATTCACGGGCGATTTCGTTCCAGCGGTAGACCGCACCGGTTCCCCAATACGCGACCGCTTCCCGTTGCTCCTTCGTGAGACTGGTCGCTTTCTGTTTCAGACTGGCCAGTTCGGCGATGTATTCGGGCGAAGAAACCGCCCTGGGTTCCGGCACCGCTACTTCGGATGAAGAGGTCAGAATATAGGTTTTCCAGGTGCCCGCATTTTCGTCCACCGAAGTCGGGGCATACGCGGACCGTAGCGGTTCATCAATCGTTTTATCACAGGAAACCAGAACGACCGCCATACTGACTATCCAAGCCGCCGATTGTACTGATTTGATATACGTTTTCATGCTTTTACTGGTTACAGATGCTGATGTGACGGCTTCAACCGTCCTTTTACGCCTTACTGGTTATTCCACAATTTGAACTGATACAGGACTCCGACCATAAAGCTCGTGCTTTGTCCTACGTTCCGTCCGTCGGTTACGTACCCTACGCGGGCGTTCACCCCAATTTTGTTGGGTTGGAACTTGCCGTACCAGCCTACCGTCGTTGCCTGCATGTTGTTGGTCGGAAACGGCATATCGTGCCGCCGGATGTAATCGCCGTGGGTACAGGAGGTGCGTTCGGCCCAGACTTCGGTTTGCCATTTCTTTCGCAAAATGCCCAGACGCAGTCCCATATCGTACGAATTCGGCACGCTGACCTCGTGGCTGTTATACACACGGTCGTCGGCCTGGTAAGCGTCGCGATCCACCTTGATCTTGCTCCGCCACATGTAAGTACCGTGGGCATTCAGGTAAAGCCCGGTTTGCGGATGTTTGTAGTTGGCAATGAGCCGTCCCGAAACGGTTCGGCACTGGAGTCCGATCGACATCGGCAGAAAATCCGGCACGTAGTTGCCCATCGGAATCGATGCCCCGGCCACCGCGTGCAGCGAAAAACCGTGGGTAGACAGCACCCGATACTTCAGCCAGCCCGACAAATCCTGCAAGCCTTTCTGCCCCAGCAGGTTGCCTGCACTGGTTTCGGTCCAGACGTATGGCAGACTCAGGATCACATTCAGTCCTTTTCCGATCCCGATGGCAGGCATCAGCATGACGTTTTGGGTTGTATGCGTTCCGATGTTCGAATTGGAGCGTTTGAGCGAATTTTCCCAGTACTCGTCCCAGGTGCTCTTTCCGTACATACCGGCCACGCAGATTTGTCCTTTGCCCATGTAAATGGCATCGTGCGGCATTTGGGCTTGGGCGCTGCCAACCAGCAGCATAAACAGTATTACAATAAGTTGACTGGAAGTTTTCATTACTGAAAGAAGTCAAGCCCGCGTCTGATCACGCCGGAAAACCGGCATAGCCTGTCGAACAAAAAACGAACAGGCTGATAACCTGCCAACTACAGTGTATCAGACAACCGGTTAATATGGATACAAATCGGAACGTAAACGGTTAAAACCAGCGGCTTAAGGAAACCGATACGGAATAGTCGGCAAAAGCCGCATCGCCGTGACGAAGACCCAACGGGTCGAGCTTATCAGAGTAACTTTTGATCCGGTTGCGATAGAGTGCAACGGGCACCGTGGCCGACGCCGAGAACTTGCCTCGCATATAGGACAGACCGGGTTCCACGGAAACGATATAGCCGGGCCGCCGGAAACCTTGGCTACCCCCGAATACATCCGACGAGGGAATGCCCTCGACACGACCGCCGAGCATGACCGCCAGACCGGGCACAAACGCCAGCGACTGACTCAGTCCCAGACGGGCCGCAAACTGGTCAGCAACCGAGAAATAACCCGTAACGGGGTCAATGGTCGTCGATTCGGGATTGCGCAGCACGTTGTTGGTCTCACGCGGATTGAACAGGTAATACCCGGAAACATAGGCAACCAGCCCACTGGTCAGTTGCGCGTAGCCCTGCCCTTCGATGCTCAACCCGACACCACCATCGCCCAGTTGAATGGATTGATCGACCGGTTTATGGACTACGTAATCGCGCTTTTCATTGTCCAGTTTGTGGAAATCGTCGGTTACACCCGGATTGCCGGTCGGCAGCTTGATGCCTGCCCCCAGCGCCAGATTGACCCGCGATTGTTTAGCCGGATCGACCAGCCAGTAGCTCCCCGAAATCCGCACATCGCCAATGCCTTTCGAATACGTGTGAAAACGCTTTTGATCAGGATTAACCGAAACGGCATTCCCATAGTGCTCATACAACGACGAGCGGTCGTTGTACTGCAGCGGCAGATTCACCGTAAACGACAGCCGAGGAGTGGCGAGGTACGTAATGCCGAGGTCAAGCGCGTGCGAAAGGTTAATTACCTCCGTATTCTGCTCCAGCCGTTCTTTCTGCTCAACATCCCCTTTAAAATGCCGGAATGAGCGAAAATACCGATAGCCCATATTGACCTGCCAGCGTCCGGTCCGCTGTTTGAAAAAATCGGCCGACGAAGCCGTACCCGGCAAGGCACAGCTCATGTGCCGAACGGCCACACAGCCTTGCGCAAAAGTCTGAAAATGGAATATGGTTAGGCAACCGATTGCCAGTGAAATCCGGTAAAACGTTTTCATGTAGTTGAATGTCTTTGTCTTTAATTAGTCACGAATAGGCCAACAGACGCATACAATGCGTGTACCAGCCGTCCAGTACGTGGAAACGACACAGGATTGACTACTCCGGATACCCATCGGCTGCCAGGGCAGAAATGTCGATGGTTCATACCAGACTGTACCCATGAACAAATGCACACACTTATCTACGTAGCCAATCGCAGGAACGCAGAAGTCAATCCGGAAAAATCAAGACAACAACTCGGGGGGAGGAGAAAAAACCGGCAGACTGCGGGTTAACAAGGATGCAAAAAAAGAAGGAATTTGTACTGCTTTTTCCCGCCAGTCGTACAGGAAAAACCAGGTACGGGCCTTATGGATGGGCGAATATTCCTTCAGGAGTAATTTAAGCAGATTATGGGCCTTTTTGGTGGTTTCGGACGCGTCGGTGGAGAATTGTTCTTTCACAAAGGACAGCAAATCACGTTGAAAGAACGATTTGGTTTTATTCACATAACCGGTGATGTGCAGGGTATCGCCCGAAACGTCCAGATTTACAATTTCGTAGAAGCTGCCCCGGTATTTGAACCCTTCCTTCTTTTGCTGGGTCAGAATGGCTTCATTCGGGTGTTTTTGCAGCGGAATCTGGAATTCTACAATATGGTCTACGGAGGAGTAAACCGTCAACCGCTCCGACAGTTCGTGCTGTTCCTGCCACTGTACACTGAGCAACACCAGCAGGTGTCCCATCATGTGATAGAGCAGGGCGACGAATAAACCGAAGGAGATAAACCGTTTCACAATCCCTAAAATGGGTAAAATTTATTCAAATATACGATATCCTTAAAAATATTCTACTAATTGTCAAAATATTCAAGTTACCCTTTCGAATCCATACAGTGCATCCAGCCAACATACCCGGTTTTGGCCCTGAATAGCCCGTTGCGCCCTCTGCACGGGCCGGATCTGGTCTTGCCCAGCAGGCCAGATCCGACCGGTACACCTTATTGTGCTGCCAGCTGAATCGACATGGCAAACCGGGTTGGCGCAATGGTTGGTCCGCTAAAACCGCCCCCTCCGCCGTACATACCCCGACGGCCGTACATGCCGCCACCGTACATACCACCACCGTACATGCCCCCCATGCCCGGACTCATCGTGCCCGAATCCATTTTTTGTTTGGGTCGCTCAGGCACCCCGGTTTCAAACCCGATTTCGAGCGAAGTGTCGGCTCCCGGTTTGCCGCCGATCAGGGTCAGCGGAATGGCAATCTGGTATACCAGCCGACCGGTTTTCTCCTCCACCTTGCCCGTAATACCCGAGGGGTCACCGGTGGCCGACACCAGCATTTCGTCTTCGGCCACGAGCCGGATGAGTTTCATCTCGATTTTTCGATCGATGAGGTGTTTCATCATCACGCTCCGATCCGTCGGGCCGGTTTTGGCACCCATCGACAACGGTCGGCCGGTCGCCGGATCAAGTTCCTCCGGAAGCGGGAATTGAATGCCTTTCCGGTTCTTTTTCTTGCTTTTCTGATCGAGCCAGATGGTGCTGCCGAACAACAGCGCCTTGAACTGGTCCTGATCGTTGCCCAGCTGAATGGTCAGAAAGAGTTTATCGGCATTGTTCGTCGCCAGGGCGTGAATTTTAGCACTCTCCAGGTAGACTTCGCCCGCACTGCCAGCCGCGGCCTGATCGGCAAACGTGGTGGCCGTGGTCCAGGTGCTTTTGACCGCGACGGTTTTCTGACCGAAGGCAAGTCCGGCGAGGAGAAAAAGGGTATTGAATACGAGTAACTGTTTCATAATTGGCGTTAAATCCGTTAAGTATTTTTATTATCTCCTCCAGCGATCAAACCGCCACCGGGTCAGCCATTGTCCTTTTCCGCGATACCGCCCATAACCCAAGGTACGTAAACAAACCGTTCAGCACCAGGCGTTCAAAGCCAAACTTATAGCCATCCAACCATTCCGCCGAATGGTTGTTGACGTACAGCGTCAGGAAGGGTGAAGCCAGACAGATGAGCGGCACCCAGCCATCGCGGACGGGCCGTTTGGTGAACAATCCAAATGCGTACAACCCTAGCAGGGGGCCGTAGGTATACCCCGCCAGGTCAAAAACCGCCGTCACCACATCCTGGCTGTTCAAGCGGTTGAAGAGGATAATGACCACGAAAAACAACACCGAAAAGCCAATATGCACCCAGTGTTTAATGCGGGCGCGTTCGGTTTCGGGGCGTCCCTCGACGTTCATGAAATCAATGCAGAAGGACGTCGTCAAGGCCGTCAGCGCCGAGTCGGAACTGGCGTAGGTGGCGGCCGTGATGCCCAGCAAAAACATGATACCGACCACCAAACCAAAATGATTCAGCGCCAGGAGCGGATATAAATCATCCGTTTTGGCCGGAATCGGGATTCCTTTTGACTGGGCAAAGGTATAGAGCAGAGCGCCCAATGATAAGAACAGGAAAACGACGATGGAAAACGTAACCGTAAACCAGAGCATGTTTTTCTGGGCTTCCCCAATATTTTTGCAGGTCAGGTTTTTCTGCATCAGGTCCTGATCCAGACCGGTCATTACGATGGCAATGAAGATCCCGGAAATAAATTGCTTGAAGAAATTTTTCGGATCGTCGGCATCCCAGAAAAAAATCTGCGAATAATCACTTTGGGCTATTGTCGATACCATATCGCCAAAACCCAGTCCCAAATCCCGCGAAATCAGAATGATGGTCAACACCACCGCCATCACCAGAAACGTGGTCTGGAGCGTATCGGTTACAATAATGGTTTTCACCCCACCCTTAAAGGTGTACAACCAGATGAGTAGAATGGTGATGGCCACCGAAACTTCAAACGGAATGTTGAAGCTGTTGAAAATGGCAATTTGCAGGACACCGGCCGCGATATATAACCGGATGGCGGAACCCACCGTCCGGGCCAGCAGAAAGAATCCCGCCCCGGTTTTGTAGGACCAGAAACCGAACCGTTTTTCCAGGTACCCATAAATGGAAATCAGGTTCATCCGGTAATACAGCGGCATCAAAACCGTCGCAATGACGTAGTAGCCGACGATGTTGCCCAGGATGACCTGAAAGTAGGAAAATGCTTTGGTACCGACGGCCCCCGGCACCGAAATAAACGTCACCCCCGACAGGGATGTACCAATCATTGCAAAGGCCACTAAGTACCAGGGAGTCTGCCGGTTAGCCGTAAAAAACGTATTGGTGTCGGCCCCACGGGCGGTATACCAGGAGACCAGGATGAGCATGGCGAAATAGGCAACCAGGATTGTTAACGCAATGTTGGGATTCATACCGCGAGGGGCAACTTTTTAGGTAAACAATAAGTTATACTTTTGGAAGTTTTTGTTTATTCCACAGTTTCTAAAAACGTGGTAAAAGCGGCCAAAATTTCGTAAATTTGCTAAACAAACAAGAAAATTCGTGTAATGCAACCGTTCGAAGAAAACGACGTCGATGTATTGGAAGATGTGATTGCTACTGATTTATACAATCTGGTGGTTTTCAATGACGATGTGAATACATTCGATCACGTAATTGATACGCTGATTGATGTCTGTGAACACACGCCCGAACAGGCCGAACAATGCACGATCATCATCCACTATAAAGGCAAATGCCGGGTTAAAAATGGTTCCTGGGAAGAACTGGTTCCCAAACGAAACGAAATCTGCCGCCGGGGCATTTCCGCCGAAGTGCTAAAATAGTTATGAGGTAAAAGTGAAGAATTAAGTTGGCTGACGCACACTTTTACCTCTTCACACTTACCTCTTCACTCATAATCCTTAACTCACTTGGAGTTTCCTTCCAAACTGATAGAAGACGCGGTTACTGAAGTGGCTAAGCTGCCGGGGATTGGCAAGAAAACCGCCCTGAGGCTGGTGCTGCATTTATTAAAACGCGACGAAGAACAAACCCAGAGCCTGGCCGAAACCCTCGTTGCCATGCGCTCGAAGGTCAAACATTGCCGGAAATGCCATAACCTTTCCGATCATGACCTTTGCAGCATCTGCGCCAGCCACAAGCGCGACCGCTCGCTGATTTGCGTTGTGGAAGATACGCGCGATGTCCTGGCCATCGAAAACACGGCGCAGTACAAAGGCCTGTACCACGTACTGGGGGGTATTATCTCCCCCGTTGAAGGCATTGGCCCCAGTGATTTAAAAATCGACACCCTGATCGACCGTTTGCGTGACCCGAATAGCGATCCGGTCAAAGAAGTGATTCTGGCCCTCAGTCCCACGATGGAGGGCGATACCACGGCTTTCTATCTCCAGAAAAAACTGAAAGGATTTCCCGTCAAAATCTCGACCATTGCCCGCGGTGTGCCTATTGGTGGCGATCTGGAATACGCCGACGAAGTCACGCTGGGACGCAGTATTCTCAGCCGGATTACGTATGAATAAGTTACCCGCTCAGTGGGGGCTGAAAATGTCTACTTTGTTCCTGACCGGTTTGACGGTTTTCAGATACGCATAAATCGCCCCCAAATCCTGCTCCGACATTCCGGCGTATAGCGACCACGGCATCACGGTATTAAATCCGTTCCCCACCTCGGGGGCTTTGAACGAAGCGGGGTCGTAGGTTTGAAACCGGCGGATAAAATCGGCTTTCGTCCAGGAACCGATGCCGGTCTCCGGATCAGGCGTGATGTTGGCCGTGCGCAGAATGCCCCCTTTTACTTTGATTTCAGTTCCTCCGGCCAAGGCCGCTTTCTTCGACAAACCGCCCAGGCCCCGTTTCGTGTGGCAGTCGGCACAGCCAGCCATTGTGACCAGATAGCGCCCATACTCAACGCCGGTTTTATCCAGCGGTGCGGGCTGAAACCGGGCCTTGTGCGGCATCAGCTTCATGGCCAGTTTCAGGGGGGCAATCGGTCTGGAAGCCGAGACAACATTCTCCACCGGGTCCAGTGTCCGCAGGTAGGCCAGAATCGCGAGCGCATCGCTTTCGTCCATTTTCCCGTAATTCGCATACGGCATCAGGGGAAACAGCGGTTTTCCCGCTTTCGAGACACCCGCCGTCATGGCCAGCAAGATATCCGTATCACTCCAGCTTTTTAATGCAAAGGGAGTAATGTTTTTGGCGTAATAGGTTCCGGGCAGTCCGTAGTTCTTCCCGAACTCCTCCCCGCCCCCGCCGAGGGTACCGGGAATCACCGGGGCCCCTAACCGGTTGTAATCCCGTTTGGAATGACAGTCCAGACAAACCGCCACGTGGTTGGTCAGGTAACGCCCGCGTTCCAGCTGGGCAGAAGCGGTCGGTAGTGAAACCGTACGGATACGGCCTGTAGTAGGTGAAAAAGCTTTCGGATGAACGCAGCAACTGAGCAAAACCGTGAAGACCACGGCCAAAGGAGGTAAAAGGCGATTCATTTCGGGTGTTGTTTACTGAAGCCGTAAAAATAAGGAACATCGGCGGTTTCCACCGCACCGGATTCCTACTCTTGAGCGAACGGAAACCAGATTCAGTATCATTTGTTCCGAAAAAGTCGCTTTCTTTGCGACGCCCGAAAACATTGCGGATTCGGGTGTGTTTTCCAACAAACCGAGTGTCTCACCTCAAACAATCTGGATATGAATCGCAGTGAGTTCTTAAAACTGGCCTTTGGCAGTGCCCTGACCCTGAAAGCCTTTCAAACATCCGCCTTCGCGGGTTTTTCACAGGCCGAGGGGCCCTTTAAGCTGGCCCCGCTGCCGTTCGACGCGGGGGCTCTGGAACCGCATATCGATAAGCAAACGATGGAAATCCACCACGGTAAACACCACAAAGCTTACGTCGATAACCTGAACAAGGCCGTTGCCGGCTCGCCGATGGCGTCGCTGTCGATCGATGAACTGGTAAAAAAAATAGATAACAGCACTCCCGCGGCCATTCGCAATAACGGCGGGGGCCACTGGAATCACACGTTTTTCTGGAATATTCTGGGTGCCAGCGGAGGCAAACAGCCCTCCGGCAACCTGGCCGATGCCATTAACAAGAAATACGGTTCATTCGACAAATTCAAGGAAGAATTTGCCAAAGCCGCTACCACTCGTTTTGGGTCGGGCTGGGCGTGGCTGATCGTCAACGGTCAGAATATTGACATCGTCTCGACGCCGAATCAGGACAATCCGCTGATGGCACTGGCCGAGAAAAAGGGCACCCCGGTTTTGGGCCTCGATGTCTGGGAACACGCCTATTACCTGAAATACCAAAACCGTCGGCCCGACTACGTTACGGCGTTCTGGAACGTGGTTAACTGGTCGAAAGTCAATGCGTTATACAATGCAGCCGCAAAAGGCTGATTAGATTCCAGCCGCGTACGGGATTACCGATTTTGAAACCGGCAACCGGGTATTTCCTGCTCGGTCCGGATAAAAAATGGTAATCCCGTACGCTTTTTTAGTAACTTAGCGCGCTGCTACACAGAAGATCATCAACACCATGAGCGATATTTTATATGACCAGATTCCATCGCTGGATCTGGCCGATTTTTCCAGTGGCGACCCGGACCGGAAGGCCCGGTTTGTCCGGGATTTGGGAGCTGCTTTTCACAACATCGGTTTCGTTGCCATCAAAAACCACGGTCTGACCGACGAGCTGACCGATAAGCTTTATGATTCGGTCAAGGCGTTTTTTTCCGCCGACTCCGCGACCAAACAGAAATATGAATTTCCCGAGCTGCACGGCCAGCGCGGCTATGTTGGTAAGAACAAGGAAACCGCCAAGGGCTTTAAGGTGGCCGATCTGAAGGAGTTTTACCATGTCGGCCAGCCGGAACCGATCAACGGCATGCCGGACAATATTTTTCCTGACGAATTTCCGGATTTCAGGGAAAACACCCTGGCGACATACCGAACGCTGGAAAACGCGGGCCGGATGCTCCTCCGGGCCATTGCCTTATACCTTGACCTCCCCGAAGCGTATTTTGAAGACAAAGTTGCCCACGGCGACAGCATTCTGCGGGCTATTCATTATTTTCCGCTGAACCCCGATCTGGTGCCGGAAGGAGCGGTTCGGGCGGCTGCGCACGGCGACATTAACCTGATAACGCTGCTGATGGGTGCCAGCGCCGAAGGGCTGGAAGTGCTGCGTCGCGATGGCAAATGGATTCCGATTACGGCCCTGCCCGACCAGGTAATTGTGAACGTTGGGGATATGCTCGACCGGCTGACCAACCACAAACTCAAATCGACCATCCACCGCGTGGTAAATCCACCCCGCGAGAAGATGAACAGCCCCCGGTATTCGATTCCGTTTTTCATGCATCCCCGGAGCGAAATGGACCTGACCTGCCTCGAAAGCTGCGTGTCGGCCGAGAATCCGAAGATTTACGAAGACATGACCGCCGGTGCTTTTCTCGACGAGCGTTTGCGGGAACTGGGTTTGAAAAAGGGGTAGATTCGAAGGTGTGCCTTCGATTTACAACGTTTTTTGTCGCATCGTGACTCTCTGTTTGTAAAGGCATTGCGGATTGCGGTGCGACAGAATTTAACTTTCGTGTATGGCCTCTTACCTTCCTACTCTCCCTCCCATCGCCCCGGTAAGGCGCATACGCTACCTTATTTTCCTCAAAGACGTCCTGATTCTGGCTTGCACCGCCTTCGGGGGGCCGCAAGTCCACCTGGCCCTGATGCTGGAGCGGTTTGTGGCCAAACGTCGCTACCTGACCGAAGCAGAACTGCTGGAATTAAATGCACTCTGTCAGATCCTGCCGGGACCAACCTCTACGCAGACCATTACGGCCTTAGGCTTTAAAATCGGTGGCCCTAACCTCGCCTATCTCACGCTGATTGTCTGGGCGTTGCCGAGCGTACTGATCATGACCCTGGCAGGCATCGGCATCTATTATGTGCAGCAAAATTCCATCTCGCTGAATTTCACCCGGTTTATCCAGCCCATGGCTGTCGGTTTTCTGATCGTGGCGGGTTACCGGCTTGCCCGAAAAGTTATTCAGAATCAGATCGATATCGTCCTGGCTACGGTTTCGGTTCTCGTGGCGTACGCTTTTCCTTCGCCGTACATTACGCCCGTGGTGCTGGTTGCGGGCGGTTTTGCCACGGCGTTTTTTTACAAAAAACAGGAAATCATGGAGAAAGCCCCCTTCCGGATTCGGTGGGCTAACTTTTTCCTCTGGATTGGCGTGCTGATTGCGGCCGCTACGGTGGGGGCCGTTACCAAATGGCTCCCCCTGCGGTTGTTCGAGAACTTTTACCGCAACGGCAGCCTGGTGTTCGGCGGTGGTCAGGTGCTGACGCCGATGCTCTACAACGAATTCGTGGAATTCAAGCACTACCTTAGTCGGCAGGAATTTCTCTCGGGGCTGGCAATTGTGCAGGTGACGCCCGGACCGAACTTTTCGTTTGCTTCCTACATCGGTCTGCTATCGATGCGGAATGACGGACTGAGTGGCCAATTGCTCGGCGGTTTTGCGGCTACGGCCGGTATTTTCCTGCCCGGTACGTTCCTGATCTTCTTCGTGTACCGGTTCTGGAACCAACTGAAACGATACCGCGCGGTGCGCGCTTCGCTCGAAGGAATCAATGCCGCCAGTACGGGGCTGACCGCTTCGGCGGCTATTTCGTTTTTTCAGCCGATGTCCGAAAACTGGACCTCGGTGACGGTGGTCGTGCTGACAATCCTCCTGCTGGAATTTTCCAAAATCCCCCCCTACCTGCTGATTATTGCCGGTTTGTTCCTCGGTTTTCTGGTGTAAGGCGGTTTTTTCTCCGGCAGCCGCTTACTGATAGCCCCGGGCCTGCAGCTGAAACAGTTCGGCGTACCGGCCGTCTTTTTCCAGCAATTCAGCGTGACTGCCAATTTCCAGCAGGTTTCCACTTTCCAGCACCAGAATCCGATCGGCCATCCGAACGGTGGAAAACCGGTGGGAGATAATGACGGCGGTTTTGCCTTCCGTCAACCGCGCAAACCGCTGAAATACCTCGTACTCGGCCCGGGCGTCGAGAGCCGCCGTTGGTTCATCCAGAATCAATACTTCGGCATCGCGCATGTAGGCCCGGCCCAGGGCCACTTTCTGCCACTCCCCGCCCGACAATTCCACTCCTTTGCCAAAACTCCGGCCCAGTTGTTGTTCATAACCGCCCGGCAATTTCGCAATAACGGTGTCGGCCAGACTCCGCTGGGCCGAGTTTTCGATGCGGGACTGGTTGGTCCGCGCGTCGATATCCCCCACCGCAATGTTGACCCCTGCCGACATTTTAAACCGGACGTAATCCTGAAAAATCACGCTGATGTTTCGGCGTAGATCGAGCAAATCGTAATCACGCAGGTCGTGTCCATCGAGCAGAATCCGGCCTTCGGCGGGGTCGTAAAGCCGGGCCAGGAGCTTTACCAGGGTGGTTTTCCCTGCCCCGTTTTCGCCCACTAGGGCCAGTTTTTCACCCGGTTTTAGCGTAAAACTCAGATTTCGCAACGCCCAGCGCTCCGAGTTCGTGTATTTAAAACCGACATTCTCAAACACAAAACCGTGCTGAATTTTTTCAGGAAACCGCAGCGATTTTTCCGGGGAATGAATCAGCGGTTTGATAGCAAAGAAATCAAACAGGTCCTGTAAATAAACCGCTTCCTGGGTTAAACTACTGAATTGCAGCAGAATGCCTTCCATCGACCCGCGCAACTGCCGGAACGATCCGGCCAGAAACGTCAGGTCGCCAATCGAAATGGTGCCACGGACCGCCCGGTCCACAATCCAGACGTACGCTCCGTAATACCCCAGGGTGCCAATCACCGTCAGCACTGTCCCCCAGCCCGCCCGGCGGATGGCCAGCGAGCGGTTTTTCCGGAAGTATTCCCAGGATAACGTCCGAAACCGGTCGATCAGGAAATTCGATAACCCAAAGATTTTCACCTCCTTGGCGGTTTCATCACTCGCCCCCACAAACCGCAGGTAGTCGAGTTCGCGCCGTTCAGGCGTCCAGCTTCGGGAGAGAGAATAACTTTTCTGGTTAAAATAATTATCGCCAATGAACGCCGGAATCACAGCCAGCAACAACAGCAACAGCAGCCACGGATTGTAAACCGCCAGACCAGCTGCTAGAAAACCGATCGAAATCAGTTCCTGCACCTGTCCAAACACCCCGGAAAGGAGAAACGATCGACCCGTGGTTTGCCGCCGGGCGCGCTCAAGTTTATCATAAAACGTGGCATCCTCGAACTGCTCCAGATCGAGCGTGGCCGCGTGTTCCATGAGCCGGATCGATGTCTTGTTCGTCACCAGATCGCCCAGCAACCCATCAATCAGGCTGGTCAGTCGCCCCAGCGCTGTCGACAGAATTGCCAGCCCAAATTCGACGCCCACCAGTGTCCAGAGCCCGTTTGCCTCGCTACCGGTATGGTTCGACAGCCGGATCACTTCATCGATAATCAGTTTCCCGATGTACAGCATCAAAGCCGGGAGGGCCGCCCGCACCAGCCGCACAGCCGCGTTCCCCAGAAACAGGGCCGGGGATGCCTGCCAGATCATGTGAAAAAATGCCGGAAGATTGGTTAAAGCCGCAAATCGATCTTTCCAGGAAAGCTGATCGTTTTTTCCCCCTTCACTCGTCACGCGTCCGGTAAAGTCAGGTATGGGAGATTTTGCCATACTTTACATACACCAACCACTCCGAATTGGTTCTCCGTATGCCCACCCTTCAGAAACAACACCTATCTTACTGATAGATAACTACTTGCCAGCACCCAGATGCCCATAGTGACCATTCATCCGTAACCGATACGAAGGCTTTCGTCACGCAGCGATAATTCCCATTGAGCAAGCCGCAAAACGGTCCGTTTCACAACCCTGCCAGCAGATGAAAAAGAGGTTTCAGCATGAACAGAAAACGGATGAAAACCTCGTCTTTACGTATGTGACCCGTCGGCAGGGATGGGAAATTAAAATCCTGAAAACAGCTGGTTTAATGGCTGGGAATACGTATCTCTGCTCACTATTCATTTGAACAGAATCTTACCATGAAAAAGAAAGGCTTCACCGCCCAGTTTGAGCATTTTTCGACCGCTGTCACCAAAGCCACCGGTAGTTCCAAGGCTTTTTTACTCGCCCTGCTGACCATTTTGATCTGGCTGATCTGCGGGCCGGTTTTTGGGTATTCCGACACCTGGCAACTGGTCATCAATACCGGCACCACCATCATTACGTTTTTGATGGTGTTTCTGATCCAGAAATCACAGAACAAGGATTCCATGGCTATTCAACTCAAGTTGAATGAGTTGATTGCCGCGCACGATGGGGCCAGCAATCGACTGCTGAACATCGAAGATTTATCGGAGGCCGAATTGCAGGCGCTGCACCGTTACTTTACGATTTTGGTTGAACGAGCCAAAAAAGACACTAAAATCACCGCTTCCCATTCCGTCGAAGAAGCGGAAGAACGCCATCAGGAAAAGCTGGAAACGATGAAAAAAGATCACCGACGGAAAAAGTAGGGCGTTTTCCGTCAGCCTCACCGATTGGTGGGGCTGCTTGTTTAGCCTAGTTTATAGTTCCGGTATTCCCCGATTCGCCAACCGGTCAGGTTTTCGATGAATTTCAGAAACCGGTTTTTGAAGGATAATTTCTTCTGGCGAATATCGAAATTGAATTGCCAGTTCATGCGGTTGATGCGAGGCTGCATGATGGCCGGATGGGTTTCCTGAAACAACGCCAGTGAATCGACACCCCGGTAATCAAATCCTTTGAGTTCTTCGCGCGTGCGGGCCATGTACGTGTCGTCATGCCAGTACCGACCGAAGTTTTTTAATTTATCCACCTGCTTGTCAGGCGGTTTTACCCAGCCGTAATGGTAGATAACCGCGTCGATCAGTTTGACATTCAGTTTGTGGTTATCACGGGTGCGAAACCCCTGGGCATCCCGATAAGCGACGATATTGCCATTATTACGGACAATCCGTATTTCGCGCCGATACCATCGACGCGAGTCGCCCACATACCGGTATGAGCCGTAAAAATGCAGATAGTTGAACAACAACCCTTCCACCGATGGATCGTCCTGGTAGTTAAGCATCGCATCGCGAACGACGGGCAGGTATTTTTCGTGCAGTACTTCATCCCCCTGTATATAAAACGCCCAGGCCGAATCCGGCGCAACGGCGGCCAGTGCCTTATCGGTTTCTACGGCCAGGACGCGCCCGCCTTCCCGCAGGGAATCGTCCCAGACCGTTTCCAGGATCCGGATTTTATCCGACGGAATGGCTTGAATCAAGGCCAGTGTCTCATCATCAGACTGCCCAACCGCCACCACAAATTCATCGCATAGCGGTAGAATTGACTGGATGGCTTCGACAATCGGATAATCGTACTGAATAGCATTTCGGATAAAGCTAAATCCGGAGACTTTCATATGAGTCGGTTTTGGTATACGGTTTACGGCAATCCGATAAGCACGTTATCCCGTAAACAGAAAACCGTATGCCATTTAATTACTTGTACTGAAACCGGATTGGGCTCGGTGTATACCGGAACACCAGTTCATGCACGCTCTTCTGGAAGTATGAGAAGGGGTTTTCAACCTGCTGGCTGTTGTATGTATAGCCCACCCGAATGCTCGGCGACAGCTCGTATTCCGCCAGAATCACGAAATAATTCAGGTTGCTGAGCAGGGTGCTGTTATTGGCCCGGTACGACAAGCCGATTCCCAGCTTTTGTTCCAGCCACACTTTGGCGTTCAGGTCGATTCCCAACGGAAAGCCCGACTGCTGGGTCAGCAGAATGGAGGGCATAAAGTCAATGCCTTCCCCCGCCTTGAGCTTTCCCCCGAAATTGATGAACAAGGGGCGCTGGTAACGAAGGGCCATACTTTGACCTGTGCCCAGGTTTAAAGGACGGTTTACCAGTTCGGGCATCGAAACCCCCGCCCAAAACTGCTCCGCTTCGTAATAGACCCCCGCGCCAAAACTTGGTAAAGCCTTGTTAATCGAGGTCACATTCGTAGGGTCATAAATCGGCAGGACGTTGATGCCCCCCGACCCGCCGAACGACAGTCTGGCCATCGACGGCAACGTAATCCGGTAGGCGACACTGCCGTAAAAACCGGTCGCCGAGTACAAACCCATCCGGTCGTTGAGGGCCTGAAGGCCAAGCCCGACTTTCCCCCCGGCCAGCGGCCCATCGGCACCGAATGCCTGCGTAATGCCGATGCCCGGCCCCCGAAGACTAAACCATTTCCGCCGAAAAATGGCCGTCATGGTCAGACTTTCCCGAGCGCCGGCAAAGGCCGGATTAATGGTCAGTGGGTTGGTCAGGTATTGCGAATAAAGGACCTCGCGCTGCGCCCAGGCGGTTTCGCGTCCGAGTACCAGGAAGACACTAAGGAGAGCCGTTTTCCAGAAAAGCCGTCGAATCATTCACACAGATCGTTGGGTGTACGAAAGTACAAATAAAGTTATTCAACCTGAAGAATCTTAATTTCTGTCCGGCGATTGCGCTGGTGCTCGGCTTCGGTGCAGCTCACGCCATCCTTACAACTGTTCAGCAACACCTGCTCTCCGTATCCTGTAGCCGTCATTCGCCGGGCCGAAATACCGCCCTTAACCAGATACGACACGGCGGCTCTGGCCCGCCGGGTAGAAAGCATTTTGTTGTAAGCCGCCGAGCCCCGGCTGTCGGTATGCGACCGCATTTCGATCCGCATGGCCGGGTATTTCTTCATCAAAGCCACCAGTTTGTCCATTTCAATGGCTGCGTCGGGGCGGATATGCCATTTATCGAGGTCGTAATAAATATTATCGATTTCGATGATATCACCTTCGCGAAACATGGTCAACTCTGTCGTTGCATTGGCGACGGGCAAAATTCGAGCGCCGGTTGTTCCCATGCAGTCTTTGAGGGCTTCTACCACGTATTCACAGCCCGGATCGACCAGAAATTCATACCCGCCATCGGCCCCGGTGACCATTTCCAATACCGTGCTATCGCACAGATTCCGTAAAATCACCTCCACGCCGTCGATGGGCTGCCGCTCCGTATGCGTCAGAACCCGGCCCCGGATTTTGGTTTTAAGGGGCGCTGCCGCTGCGAGTTGAACGGAATTAAGGGGGATTTCCAAACGAAGCGGCTGGTCGTCGGTGAGCCCTTTGGTCGAAAAACCGAGTCGGTTGGTTTGATAACCCGTCAGGGAAGCCGCAATCTGGAAATCACTGTCCGGGTCCAGGCAAATCCGAATATTCCCTTCGGCATCGGTCTGCGTCTCCCGCTTCCCGTCCTGCACCTCTTTTTGATCAATGTCCAGACGAGAATTCCCAAGGGGCTGTTTAGTCTGGGAATCAAGGACGTGAATGGTTAATTCGCGACAGGCATACAACGACCCTTCCCGGCGAAACCGGTAAATATCATCGTCGCTTCCGCCCCGGGCCCGGTTGCTGCTAAAGTATCCCAGCATCCGGGCACCGTCGGTTACAATCCCAAAATCGTCCTTCGATGAATTCAGCGGTTCGCCAACATTCTGTACGGATTTAGCACTGGTTCCTTCCGTAAGCTGGGCATAAAAAATATCAAGGTCGCCCAAACCGGGATGACCATCGGAGGAGAAATACAAATTGCCCCGGTCATCGATGAACGGAAACATTTCGTTCCCTTTTGTATTAATTTTATTGCCCAGATTTACCGGCTCCGACCATTTCCCCTCCTCAAACCGGGCGACGTACAAATCTGTCCCGCCAAAACCGCCGGGTCGATCGGAGGCAAAAAACAGCAGCTTATCATTGGGGCTTAGTGCCGGATGCCCGGTCGAGTACTCATCACTGTTGAACGGTAATTCTTCTGCCCGGCTCCAGGCACCTTTTTTTTCCTCAGCAACGTATAATTTTAACTTATTGATACCGTCGGAGCTTTCCCGGTATTTTCCATTGTTATAGTTGTTTCGGGTAAAAAAAACCTTTGTTCCGTCTTTGGTGAACGCCACCGGCCCTTCGTGGTATTTAGTATTCAGCGTCCGGCCAAAGGGAGCATTTCCCCCTGCCTTCCCTTCTTCCAAACCCGACTCAGCCTGACTAGTTGCGCCGTTGCTGAATCCCAGCGTCCGGCTGTCGTTCGCCGTTCGGTCGGTGTATTCATCTTCACCCAATATTCGGGCAGAACGGGATCCTTTCTTTTTCAGCGTCACGCGTGCCCCTCCCAAACTGGCGACCGTTTCGCCCATTGCCGTAGCATCCGGCATATAATACAAGTCCAGAAATGCCGAATTATCCCAGTTAAAAACCCGCTTCAGTGCGTTTCCCTGCCGCTTGTTGGTCACAAACACCAGCCCGTCTTTGTAATACATCGGGCTAAACTCCGCCCGGCTGGTATTCATCTCCAGGTACTCAATCTGGTAATTTCCGGGATTTCGGGATAAGATGCTGAGGTCGTTATACAGTCGGGAAAACTGCTTACCCCGCTGGTCGTCGTGCTGGTACGTACTGTATTGCTCATACACCTCCTGCGACTCTTTGTACTTCCCGTTGCTGGCCAGCGCCTGGGCATAATACAGGTAGCAGGAGACAAAGTCAGACGTCGGTTTTCCGAGCTGACCAATCAGGCTCCGGTAAACCCGTTCGGCGTTCTGCGAGTCCCGAACCTGCCGGTAGCAATACCCCAATCGCGATAGGGTGCCCAATCGTTCCTCTTCCGATAAATTAGTCCGGTTTAGTGCCTGTTCATACAAGTCGATGGCGTTGCTATACGCCAGCCGGTCAAACTGACGATCGGCCTGTTTCAACAACGATTGTGCCATGGCCGAACCGACCGAGACAACGATCAGGCAGCAAAACAGGTAAAAACAACGCATAGCTTCGATTTTGGCGACATCGTAAGATCACCGGTCATCTGTTTCCACACCCGGCGGTTCGCTGGAAAAAGAAAGCATGACTGAACTCCCTCGCTCCAAACCCCAGCGCGTTTGGAGCCAGTACCACATCGGCATTTCAATGCCGAGCCGTTCGGAGAAATCGTGTCATTTCCAGGCGGTCTATTATCAGAAATAGCGGGGTGTCAGGATTTTATTTTTGCCAAAACCGAGTTCATACCGGACCATAAACTCATGGGAAGGCAACCGAAAGGTCTGTAGGGTATTCAACATATAATCGTACGCGTATCCGATGCGAAACTGATCCGACAATTGCACCTCCACAATCCCGACAATGGCATCCTGGTCATACACTTTACCATTCGTCCGGGCACTTTCGTAGCTATTAAACTGATTCCGGCGATACGAAACACCGACCGAAACGCGGTCGGCAAGCCACAGATTTAGATTCCCGTCGATGCCCAGCGGGGCGCCCTCCACGTATTTGACCAGTGTGGACGGTTTCAGTTTCAAAGCCGGACTGAGTCGAATTACAAAACCGCCTATGGCATACGCATGACGCCGTTGGGTGGCCCGTTGCACCCCGGAATCATAGTCCGTCAGTTTGTTCTTGATCAACTGCGGAACGGAAATCCCGATGTATGATTTATCATTACTCAGATAAATCCCGGTTCCGAAGTTGGGCAGAATCTTGGAAATATTCTGGGCAAAAGCCGGGTCTCCGCCCTGATCGGTTCGGACCTTGGCCAGATCGGCCTGAAAACTGCTGGCTCCGCCCTGAATCCCCAGGGCCAGCGTTGAACGACTACCCATTTTGATTCGAAAGGCGTAAGAAGCATACGCCCCCGTTGTGTTGTACTCCCCGATCCGGTCGTTGAACAATTGCAAACCGAGACCAATCCGCTCCCGGTTAACGGGCATATCAATAGTAAATGTCGTGGTCTGCGGAGCCCCCTCGATGCCGCCCCACTGATTGCGGTACATGGCGGTCATACTGAGCACATCACGACTACCGGCGTAGGCCGGGTTCATGGCCATCATGTTGAACATATACTGCGAAAACATGTGGTCCTGCTGAGCCTGAACCTGGCTACCACCGGCCAAACCGGCCAGTAGCAGCGCTATTTTTTCAAACTTTCTGGTAAACCTGCGTATCATTGTTTTTAGCGATTAATCGTCATGTATCGTATGAACTTGCGGCCATCGCTCAATTCAACGACGTAGAAGTAAGTACCATCAGGCAGGCCTTTCGAGTCTGAACCGATCCGCGCGCCAGTATTCGTCGTGCCGTCCCAATCATTCTTGTAGTCCTGGTTTCGGTAGACTGTATGGCCCCAGCGGTTGAAGACTTCAAGCCTTACCGTGGTCCCGCCCACATTTCGAATAATAAACCGGTCGTTAACCCCGTCTCCGTTGGGTGAAAAACCCTCTGGAATCATTACCTGATCGGCATTCTGGTTAAAGCTCAACGGCGTGGCGACACTTTCGTCGTTTTCAGTAGGGTCATTGTTCCCGTTCAGATCTGGCTCAAAACCGTCGGTTGAAATGTCGCTGAGCGTATCATTTCCGGCTATTGCTTTCGCCAGAACCGTATTGAGGAATGGCGTCGTACGGCCATCGGGTTTCACCTTGATCGCGAGCAGGAGCGTGTCAGTGGCCCCGGCTGCCAGCGTACTTCCCGGTGCCAGCAGGTCGGCATCAGCGTCTCCGTCATACGTCGAATTCGTCACCAGACCGCTGCTCCCTGAAGCTATTGACGCTCCCATAACCTGGTAAGTTGCGCCCGTTGCGGGGTTAAACACCTCCGCCAGCTTATCCGTCAGCTGAACGCCCGAGAAATCCTTCGATCCGTAATTTTTGACGATGATCTGGTACGTTACCTGGTAGCTGCCATCGACCTGTCGGGCCGTATCACTGACTGCCATAGCCACCCCAATCTTCGACGGCACGGGTACACCCAGCAGAGTAACCGCCGTTGGCGTACTGTTATTACGCGGGTCAAGGTCATTGTCCGGATCAACATTCGAACCCGCCGTCGAGGTATCGGAGAGCATCAGGCTGCCATTCAGTGCTTCGGCACTCGCGATCGCCCGGTTATAATAAATAGTTTTCGGACTCTTGCTCACATCGACCCTCACCGTGAGGTTAATAAACCGGGATGTGTTTTTCGGCAACGTACTCAGTGAGTCAATCAGGAGACTTGTAAGCATACCCTGCCCGGTATACGTTGTATCGATTGCCAGACCAGATTCCGCCGTTAAGACCGGTTTGCCGGGACCAATAAGAACATCACTTCCGAAGGTTTCTGTCAGGTTATCAACCACCTGTACGTTTTTCAGATCGTCCGAACCGAGGTTGCTCAACTTGATCGTGTACGTCACCTTGTAGACGCCAGCCCCCAGATCTTCCAGTTTGCTGACCGACTTGGCCACACCAAGCAGCGAGGGAGGCAGATCGAACCGGACACCGGTCGGCGCACTTCCCAGCGGGGCCGGGTTAATGCCATTGTTCGACAAATCTGTTACCACCGAGTCGGCCGCCTGGATCGCTGTACCGATCATCTGCGTATAGAAGGGGCCGGTTCCGCTGTTGGGTTTGATGTTGACCACCACGAAAACCGTATCGGACGCACCAGCCGCCAGACTACTCCCTTCTCGATCGAGCAACGACGAGAGGCCTTTGCCGTCAAAATCAGCGTTCGGTATCAGCGTACTCCCCGCTCCGACAACCGGCGCACTGACCATGCTGTACGATACCGGCGCATCAAAACCGGCCACCAGGCTATCGGTCAGTTGCACTTGCTTCAAGTCCGTATCGCCGAAGTTCTTGACAATAATTTTATACGTCACATTGTAACTACTGTCGGCCTGTGGAATTACTTCGGCAACGGCCAATGCAACCCCAAGCTGCGAGGGGGGTGCCGAATTGAACTGGGCGGGCGTTGGCTCACTGTTGTTATTCGGGTTTCCGTCATTATCCGGGTCCGCTTTATTGCCATTGTTTGACGCATCATCAAGGGTTTCTCCATTGAGTTTGGCCAGTACATAGGCCTGGTTAAAGAACGTCTTGGTTACACTACCATCGGGGTGCAGTCGAACATTGACTTTGAGAAGAATATGTTCGGTTTTACCGGCCTTGACCACGCTTTCCGAAGTAAGGAGCTGCGTGTTACCCACCCAGCCGGAATACCCTAAATTCAGTTTCAGGGTCGAACCATCATCGACTTTGGGGAAAACAGATTCGATTACATGCGGATCAAATACCGACTGCACATCGTCCGAAACCTGCACCTGCGTGGCATCCTGATCGCTGTAGTTGGTGACGGCAATGTCGTACGTAAATTCAAACAGTGTTTCTTCCTTCTGCTGAACCCCTTTCAGAGCTTTTGCCACACCCACCATCATCGACATAGTCCTTGTGCTGTCCTCGATCGTGACGGTAGCCTTGTTATTGGCCAGCACGGGATCGACCTGATCGAGGTAGGTGATTTCAACCAAGTTAGTGATTGCTCCTTTGGTCAAGACCTTCGCAGAATAATAGAAACTGACCTCGTCGTTTTCGGGCAGCACCGAAATCCAGGCACCCAGGTGACCATGCGCATCGACAATCAGATTACCCGGTGAGACCAGCTCCAGCCCCGTTGGAAGAATAATCCGAATATCGCTATGCGTTGCCGTACAGTGTCCGTTATTTCCCAATTTTACATTGAAGGTAACTACCTCTCCTACTTTCGGATACGGTTTATCAACGGCGTACTTCACGTACAGATCCGATCGGCAGGTATCCGTATTGCAATCAAAAATGGATACATCGATCATCGTTGGCGGACTATAGCACCCTGCACCACTCCGCTCAAAGGCGTAGAAAACGCCGTGTCCCACCGAATCGGGTCTCATAACGATCGGTGAACCCGGGTTTTCACCAATGTGAAACTCAAACGCCCCCCCCGTCGTAAAGGGTTCGTTTTCAACAACCTTCGTAAGGTCAACCGTCGAAGCCGGACAGGTATTGCGGGCCATCATGGGAGCAATCGGCGACTCAATCGGATTCTTAACCGTTATCACAATGGCTTCGGATGCGACCGATGTACATCCCTGTTCGTTGACCAGTTGGACGAAGTATGAACCACTGGTCCTGACCAGAATGCTCTGCGTGGTGGCCATCGTATTCCAGAGGTATTTATAACCGTCGGGCAGTGCCCTCAGAACCACCGAATCACCGTGGCACAAAACCGTACTGACGGCTCCGATCGTCGGTTGGATGGCAAGTCCCTGAATGGTTAGTTTCATGGTGGACTGAGCCGGCTTGCACGGGCCGTTGCCATCCGGGTCGTTTGTCGTAAACGTCAGGTTTACAAAACCGGCCTGAACATCCGCCAACGAAGGCGTATAGGTGGCATCCATCAACGAAGCATTGTCAAACGTTCCCGTTCCACTGCTGGTCCATAACGCACTGGTGGCCGCCCCACCAAAAACTCCGTTTAGCTTATAGCTTTTTGCGGTACAGATCGTCGCATCCGGGCCCGCCGATGCCGATGCCGGGTTGGTTGTACAGAGGACGACGTCGTTACAGTTAATAATTACGACCAGAATCTGGCTGGCAAGGCTGTAACAACCCGTTGCGGTTTTCTCAACCACGTAATACGTTCCGGCCTCTACCGATTTAGGATTCGTTACTTTTGTAGTCGGATCCGGGATCGCACGGGTATAGAACTCGAATACGCTGCCCACCTGCGAAACCGAACTACTCAGCGCTTTGGTTAGATCAGCGGTGGCAAACGGACACGAATTCGTGATATTCACGACAAGCGGTTTCTTCACTTTCGGATAAACCTTAATGGCAATGTCATTCGACTTACCACTCCGGCAGGCATCCGACGTACAGCAAACCGCCGAATACGTCGCCGACATGGCGGGCGTAATCGTAATTTCTGCCCCCACCTGGTTGTTCGACCAGATCACATAGCCCCCCTGGCACCCTTCGGTTTTCAGCGTTACCGATTCACCGAAACATACGGTTGTGGTACTGGCTGTCACCGTCGGTGAAACTGGTGTCCCGATTTTAACCGTGTTCAGCGGTGATTTTTCACTGACGCAGTTGCCTAACGAACAGGTTGCCCAGTAATCGGTCGTGACCGTTGGCTGAACGTCGAGACTGGTTCCGGTTGCTCCGTTCGACCAGGTTACGGTTCCGGGACAACCCACTGCTGTCAGCCTTGCGGTTTCACCGGGGCACAGGATCGGCTTGTCAGCGGCTATGGTTGGCGGATTAAGAGTAATGACCGATACGCTCACCGGCATTGAGGGTGCGCTTTCGCAAGCGTCAGTTACTTTACAAATTGCGGTGTAAGGGCGGTTGGCCGTAATGTTTGACAGGACAAGACTGGTACCGGTGTCTCCATTCGACCAGCTTATCGTTCCCTTGGTACAACCTGTTGCAGTTAACGTTACCGTTCCGCCGTAGCAAACCACCAGCGTCGAAGCCGAGATGGTGGGAGCCGGCGCGTTGCATTCCCCTTTGATCATAACCGTCACTGGGGTGGGTTCACTCAGACAGCCTTTGATTTTGCAATGCGCGTAATAACTGGTCGTCGTCGTTGGACTTACTTCGATGCTACTGCCTGTCGCACCGGTGGACCAAATAATCTGACCGCCCGCGCAACCCGTTGCCGAAAGCGTTACGGTTTCGCCCGGTTCAATTTCGGGCTGCGACGCCCATACAACCGGTGGCGTCGGGGCGCTGACTACTACTGTATACGCTTCTGAAGGTGCACTGACGCAACCATTGCTCTGGCAAACGACGGTATAGACTGTTGTCTGCGATGGTGACACCACCATGCTTGTTTCGGTAGCTCCGTTCGACCACAAGGGTGTACCATTACACCCGGCAACGGTTAACCGGATTTCATCCCCCGGACAAATGTGCCCATCCGTGCATTTGCACACCCGAATAGTCGGTTTTGGTGGGGTATTAACCCGCACGGTTACCTTAGCCGGGGAACCATTACATTGCTCAGCCATCCTGCAGGCTGCATAATACTCCGTTGTTTGCGTTGGGTTTACGACAATGCTATTACCGGTTGCGTTGGTCGACCAGATAACGACCCCGGAACCACAACCCGTTGCCGTCAAGGTTACGGCCTGGCCGTGGCAGATCTCCGTTGCGGAAGCGGTTACGGTTGGCGTCGGGGCGCTACTGTTGGTGACGTTGATCGTGACGACATTCGATGCGGCACTGGTGCAATTGTGTTCTTTGCATTGAGCCGTATAATTCGATGTCGCGCCCGGCATGACCGAAATGGTTTTCCCGGTAGAATGGTCGGACCAGATAATCTGGCCGCTCTGACATCCTTCAGCGGTCAGCGTTACCAGTTGCCCCGCACAAATCATTGTTTTGTCGGCTTTAATAATCGGCGCTTCCGGATTTACAACGGTTACTGAAACCGGCTGGGAAAGGGCACTCGTGCAATTCCCTACTTTACAGGAAGCCCGGTATGTCGTATTCGTGGTTGGGAAAACCGTAACACTTGCCCCTACAGCCCCGTTCGACCAGGTTACCGTTCCCGAACAGTTCATGGCGGTCAAGGTAACCGACTCGCCCAGGCAGATAATATCGGCACTAATATCCACCAGTGGTGCCTGCGGTTTTACAACCGAAAGAGTTATCACATCAGAAACCGGGCTAACGCAGGCCCCTTGTTTACAACTCACTGTGTAGGAAGCGGTTTCATTGGGAGAAACGACTATACTAACCGTGGTTGCCCCGGTTGACCATACGGGAGTCCCCGAACAGTTCGAAATGGTCAGCGTTGCATTTTCACCGGGACAAATGGTGCCGGTGGTGCTGCTGATCACCGGTTTGGGCATCGGGCCCGTCCGGATCGTTAGAATTTGAGACGGTCCGCTGATGCAATTGTGAATGCGGCAATTGGCGTAATAGGAAGTTGTCATTTCCGGCACCACTGAAATCGCCGAACCTGTCGCGCCGGTGGACCAGATCACTTTACCCTCACAACCCGTGGCTGTCAGCGTGACCGTATTGCCGGTACAGACCTCAAGGGCACTGGCGGTTATGGTCGGCGGTTTTGGATCAGACACGTTGATAACCACCGGTTTTGCCGGTTTACTGGTACAATCCGGCAATTTACACTGAGCGGTGTAGGTTGTTGAAACCGTCGGAGAAACCACGATGCTTTCTCCCGTTTCGTTGGTCGACCAGACAATAGTCCCCGAACAGCCCGAAGCATAAAGCACAACGGCATCACCGGGGCAAATATCGGTTGTTGTACAGATCACAACGGGTGGTTCTGCCGAACAGGTCGTGCACTGCCCCCCGGTTATTGTAACAGTTGCGGCTTCGGTGCTGGTACAACCGTTCACCGTCTGAGTTACGGTGTATAATTGACTGCCTGCTGCCGTAGGAGTAACCGTAACGACCGAGCCCGTTAAAGTCGATAAGCCTGATCCGGTCCAGTGGAAGGTTGCCCCCGAAACGCCAATAGCGGTTAGTGTTACGGATTCACCAAGACAAGCGGTTACCGATGGCGAAACGGATAGCTGCGGTTTTTGCGGCACTTTTGGAACCAACAAGGTTGCCGTTACCGGATTCACAGGGCAGGATCCACTGGAGGCTGTGATACTGTAAGTCCCTGAAGGCAGTCCGTTCAAGACGATCTGGCCATTGTTGCTTGTACCCAGTGAGCGTATTTCAGCCTCTCCACCGTTGCGGCTAAATCTGAGTTGGTAAGTCTGGTTAGCTGTAAAACCGCTTAAGGTAATACTCCCATCATTATCGGTAAGGCAGGAGGTCGGGTTTGCGGTTGAAAGAACGGTAATAACCGGAATCGGCTCTACAACAACCGTCTTGATTCGCGTTATACTACAACCTTTTTCATCCGAAACGACCAACGTAAACGTACTGGTAGCCGTTAAGTTCATAACCGTTACACTACTACCACTCGTCGAGGATAAATTTGGCCCAGTCCATTGGTAGCTCATAGCCCCCTGTTCGCCTGTAGTCTGGGCACTCAAGGTTACATTACTACCCAAACAGATTTGCTCATTGCTCGCGGTAATCGAACCATCCAATGTACAAGTTGGCTGCTCACAGGAGCCCACACTCACACTCGTGGTGGTCACCGCCGTACACCCACTGCCACTAGTGACCACCACCGTGTAGGTCCCACTCTGGGACACACTGGCTGGACTCAGCACCGGGTTTTGCCCATTGCTGGCATACCCATTGGGGCCTTTCCAGCGGTAGCTTACACCCCCACTGGCACTCAGGTTCAGCTGCGCCACCCCACCCACACAGGCTGTGCCTGAACTGGCACTGGCCACAGGTGCTGGAAGCACCCCCACACTCACCGTCTGCATGGCCTGGCATCCCTGGCTGTCAGTCACCACCACCGTATAAGTGCTGGTGCTGCTCAACTGTTGAACCATCACACTGCTGCCACTACTGCTACTTAGGTTGGCTCCACTCCACACATAACTGAGGTTACCACTGCCCCCACTGGCACTAGCGGTCAGCACCACACTGCCCCCCACACACACGGCACCAGGAGTTGGCACGCTCACCGACAGGCTACAGGGCTGCTGACAGGAACCCACACTCACACTGGTCATCGCCACCGCCGTACACCCACTGCCACTAGTGACCACCACCGTGTAGGTCCCACTCTGGGACACGCTGGCCGGGTTCAGCACCGGGTGTTGCTGGTTGCTGGCGTACCC
>NZ_JBHSMA010000007.1:192639-262107 GCF_042655385.1 Larkinella bovis
CCACTCCACACATAACTGAGGTTACCACTGCCCCCACTGGCACTAGCGGTCAACCCCACACTGCCCCCCACACACACGGCACCAGGAGTTGGCACGCTCACCGACAGGCTACAGGGCTGCTGACAGGAGCCCACACTCACACTGGTCATCGCCACCGCCGTACACCCACTGCCACTAGTGACCACCACCGTGTAGGTCCCACTCTGGGACACACTGGCCGGGCTCAGCACCGGGTGTTGCCCATTGCTGGCGTATCCATTGGGGCCCTTCCAACGGTAGCTACTGCCCCCCGAAGCATTTAAATGAATGGATGCGATTCCGTTCGCACAGGCCGTTGTGGAAGACGCCTGCGCAACGGGTAGTCCCTGCACGGTTATGTTCACAACCGCCGAACCGGTACAGTTCGGCCCGGTTACGGTTAGCGTGTAACTTCCATTATGCGTTAGCTGAGCTTCGGTGATAAGCGGATTTTGTAAAGACGACGTAAAATTATTTGGGCCCCTCCAGAAATAACTAGTGAACCCGGCAGTGGCTGTCAGACTGATCGCTCCTCCGACACAAACCGCAGGCGGTATCGCTCCGGCCACAGGATCACAATAACAGGCCTTTACTGTGATTGGAACAGTTACCGCGTGATTGCCACATCCATCCTGGCTATATACGGTTACAGTATAACTCCCACTATGAGAGGTTTGGGCGTTAGAAACCGCCACCGTCTGACCGGTTTCATAAAAATCGTTGGGACCCGTCCAGATATACTCATAAGGCTCTGTTGCCCCGGTAACAGTTGCCGATAAATTGAACCCGCCCCCAATGCAGGCACTGTTGCTAACTAGGGCATTGATAAGCGGTTTCGGAAGAATTTTCAGACTGGTGATGGCCGTTCCCGAACATATGGAGGTCCCGGTGATGACAACCGTGTAACTTCCTGAGTTAGCCGTTGTCGCATTCGGGATTGTGGGACTCTGCAACGTACTGGTAAAACCATGAGGCCCAGTCCAGTAATAGCTGCTTCCGCCTTCCGTTGCCGACAGATAAACCGTCCCGCCTTCGCATACTGGGGAATTACAGATTGCCACCGGCAGTGTTCCAATTACGGCGGTGGCAGTGGCAATTGCCGTGCAATTGTTCGCATCCGTTATTTTAACCGTATAAACTCCGGCGTTGGCCGTAGTTGCCACCGGAATCGTCTGGCTCTGCCCGGTTCTGTTAAAACCGTCTGGGCCTGTCCATACATACTGATACGGTCCGGAGCCGCCCGTAGCCGTAGCGTTTAATACCAATGGGCTTCCTTCACAGGCAGGGTTAATCAGGGCCGTCGGAACAATTTGACACGCTGGACCCGGAACAACAACAATGGCGCAACAGCCACTAATGGCGCAACTTCCGAACATTCCCGAAAACGAATACGTCCCCGGCGACTTGATAATTAATGTACTCCCCGACACCTCCGCCTGACTGGCTGGAAACTGGGCTTGACCGTTACGAGTCCACTGAACATTGGTTAACGAAATGGGAATCGTGACCGTAAATTCATCACCCGCATACCAGTCCAGCGGGACGGAAAAGCAGGTCAAGGCAATGTCATCTTCCGATAAATCGTGGTTATTGGGGATTGAGTTCGGATCGTTTCCCTGGCTAGCAACGACTTCGGTGGTATTAAACCACACCCCTTTCTGAACGACTTTGGCTTTCAGTTCCAGCATAACCGAATCGCCTGCCGCAATGGCCCCGATGTTCCAATTTCCGGTTGCCGGCGTATAAGAACCGCCCCCCCGGAGAATTGTGTAGGTTGAATGCTGTGCTCCAACGGGCAATTCATTGGTAACTAACACCCCACTTGCTGCTCCCGTACCATCATTACCGACCACCAGGGTGTATGAAACCACTTCATTTAGGACGGGATTCGTATTATTTATTCTTTGCTGAACATACAGATTGGGATTCTGGGCTATCACCATGCCGACATTGCATACTAGCAAAAGCAGGAGTTGCCACAGACGGAAATTTCTAAAAGAAATAGTGGAGGGAAATCGGCCTTTTAATTGTTTTGCCAAACAATTAAAAGGCAATGCTGAGAACGGAACATGAGTCTGCAAAGGGACGAAATACCAGAAAATGGTTTTCAATCGACCGTTTGATGCTTTCATAACAGGGTGTGGATTCCTACGACGGTTGTCATCTGACACTGGAAATACTGGCTGCGTCTGAAATCGCATCAATCTGTCCTCCCCTCGGCCATTCTCAAGGCTGGTACAATGGGCAACTGTACGTTGTTGAAAAACGCCTGTATCCAAAGTAGATGTTCTTTTCATCTGATGACCTTTTGTGTCTGTTTCAATGCCTTCGCTCACAAACAGCGTATGCCTTTATTTCAGACTTTACAAATCAATAAAAGTCACTCGTCAGTTGCAGGATTTCACCACATGGCAGCCCAACTAAACTTGTATGCACAAGTTATTATAAGCGAAAATTATGCCACAGCCGTTCAGGACTGAAGAATAGACGGGCCTAAAATCAAAAAACCGGCTCAGTAGCCGGTTTTTTGATTTGTGCCGAACAAATTAGAAGTCGTACCCCAGCGTCAGGTAAGCGATCGGTTTACCGACGACATTGTTTTCAACCCCCCAGGCATAATCAAATTTGACGTAGTAACCGAATAGCATCGTTCGAGCACCAGCCCCGTAGCCCACCAGGAACGGATTTTTGAAGTTGGTAACCGTCGCCTGGAACGGATCGCCGGCACCACCCACAATCTCCGTATTCAGACTATTCTGACGGCTGAACGGCCCTTTACCCGCCCAGGCCGTACCAATATCACTAAAGGCCACCAATTGGAAGTTCCGAAGGAAGTTGGACGTAACCGGTCCGCGGTGCAAATACCGGATAACCGGCAACCGGAACTCCGCATTCGCCAGCATATGGCTGGTTCCGGTCAGCTTACCCAGCCGGAAACCACGCAACGGAGCGGCCAGTTCGAGGAAGAACACATCCCGATTGTCGCGGTTGACCGGCATCGTCAGCGGATTATTGGCTTTCGGATCTTTGACACCTTCGGAAATGCCGATCCAGTTTTCCATCCCACCCAGCGTGCTCTTTTTCGGAGCCCGACCAGCCGAGTGGCTACCCGACAGTCGCAGGGCCAGCACAAAGTCGCGGTGGATACGCTGGTAATGCCGCAGGTCAAGCGCGATCCGGTCAAAGCTTCCCGCGCCCCGCCGAACACCGTTTTCCACCCGTTCCGTCAACCCAACATAATTCTCGTACCGAAGCTTAAACCGGGTTCCTTCGATCATGTTCATGCCGTTGAGGGACGTGTTATCGAAAACGTATTCCGCTTTCGCGCCGGTATAATCAGACGACGCTCCCCCCGGTTGCAACAGATCCAGGTAACGCGTCACGACGTAGAAAGGCGCAATCGTAAACCGGCTGTTGACGGAGATCGGATACGAAGCCGACATGGTCACTTTATTAAACCGGTATTTCTGGTAAAAACTGGGATTGGCGTCGGAGAAGATGGTTTTGCGATCGAAGCGAACGCTATAATCGATCCGGTCTACCAGTTTATGGTATTCGGCAAACAGGTCGCTATTGCGCAGGTTTGTGGTGATAAATAAACCGGCCCGGATGATATGATTCTCCAGCAGGTCGTTCATCGTCAGGGACTGAAAATAACCGAAGCCCCGAATCGGATCGATGCGCCAGTCGGAACTGGCATCACTGGCGACGAATAACCCCTGATACTTGAACGGTCCGCGAATGGTTACGTTTTCGCGCCGGCGGGTCCGGGGAATCGACAGGGATGCGGTTGTACTTTGCGTGGGCCGGCGTTGCCGGTATTCGATGGACTTGGCCACATCGCTATCAAATTGGTAATTGTCCGTATCCACCTCCCCCGGTTCCAGTTTCATAGTGGACGAAGACGATAAGGCGGTCGAATCAACCGCGGCCGGAGCCGGGGCATTGGTTACCGGGGCCAACTGTTTGCTGGTTACTTCCGCTTTGGGTACTTCCAGCACCGTCGCCCGGCGCGTTAGCGGAAGCTGTAGCGATTGGCTCAGGTTGACGCGGGAACGGAAACCGATCACTTCACTCCCGTTCCGGATCTGGCTGTAAACCATGGCCCCCGAAGTGGGGTTCAGATCAAACCGGCGAATGCCCTGGCTAAAACCGGTCACCAGCTCTTTCGTTTTATTTTCCAGATCCAACCGGACCAGGTTCCGAACCCCCGTTGCATCATCAAGAAAATAGATGGTGTTTTCGCTCGAGGCAACCGGACGAATGGCCGTACTCAGGGAGTCGGTCAACCGCGTGACTGCTTCGGCCCGGGGTGTCCCATCGTGCATGAACAGGCTGAGTTGGTTGCGTATGGTTTTATACGTTCCCTTGTCAACGCCCAGCGAGTCGATCCGGCGGTTGGACGCAAAGACGATCTGACGGGTCCGGCCCACAAATTGCGGATACAGATCGTCGTACAAATCATTGGTCAGCTGCTGAGCCGTCCCCCGTCCGATACTAAACAGGTATAAATCGTTCTGCCCCCGGCGGTCGGCGCTGAAAACCACACTTGCTCCGTCGTCGGACGCATCCATATCCACCACCTGACTAACCCCCCGAACGATAACCCGCTGCTTGAGTTTCGGCTTCTTATCAAGTTCGGTATAGATATAGAGATAAGTCTGTCCTTTTTCTTCCGTCAAGACGAGCAGATTATTGCGCTGAAAAGTCACGAGTGGGGAAGCCGGTTTGACCGGGGATTCATCCTGCTTGTAACCGCCTTTCCGAATGACGTATTTTTTCTGGGTTTGGGTGTTGACGAGCACGACTTCGTATTTGCCGCGCCAGGCCGTGCCGTACGCATAATGGCTCTGATCGGGGCTGAGCTTCAGGCTGGTCAGCTGCGACGGTTCTTTGGACGTTGAAACCGTTACCTGGAAGGTATCATCACCGGACTTATACGCTTCACTGATGGGCTTGGCCATTGATGCGTAGTATTCGCGCCATTCCCGCAAAAACCGGGAATACGGAACGCCAAGGGTACTGGCGATACTGTTCTGCTCATTCCGGATAATCCGGGTCAGGTTCAGAATGTTGGAAATATTGTCTTTCCCGTACCGTTCGGCAATGTAGTTCCAGATCGAGTGACCGATGTACATGGCTTCCTCGCCAACCAGCGACGACGGTTTGCGAACCGGACGCGTCAGGGCAACATCGCGCATGTAATCATCCATATCGACACTCCAGCCATCGGCAATATATGATGCGATCCCGGGCATGTACCATTCCGGCAGCGAAAGCAGCAACGAACTTTGCAAGGCATCCTTCAGGCTACCACCATACAGCATGTCGTACACAAAAAGTAACGAAACTTCTTTGATGAGTTGCTTGCGGAAACTAATCTGATCACCCGTAAAAGCCAGTTCCAGCCGGGATTTGGCAAGGCTCAATTCCTTGTAATTGGTGCCGCTGGGAGCGCTCAGACCGATGTTACTCTGGGCCAGTTCCTGGGGCGAGTTGTAAATAAATACCTTGATCCGATTATAAGGAGTATACCCCAGGATTTCCGTAATGCGGTCAAAATCGGTTTCGGCATACTGCGCGGCCAGGTTGGCAATCTGATTACCATCCTGGTAAAAGTAAATTTCAAAGTTGGAGGTCTTGATGACCTTCCAGTCGAATTTGCGGTACTGGATGCGGTTTCGGCCGAATTGTTCCTGCGAAGGATAATTCTGGGCCATCGCCCCCACACCCAGCAACAGTCCGGCAATGCACAGTATAACTTGCTTACTCATATTAAACTACTTTTAGGCATCGTTTCGGGTCTGACCTAAACCGGCGGACAGCCAACCCTAGACATCTTTTTTTCCACTGTAATATAACGAAAAGCTACGCGCAATATTCACCTCCGGATCTAATTCTTTCCGGCCCTCCAGAAAGTCGGCAAACTGACCGGCAAAAAAAGGCGCTAAAGATACCCCTTTGGTACCCAATCCGTTAAAAATGCCCAGGGTCGAAAAAGCCGGATGCAGCCCAATTAACGGACGCCGGTCCTTCGTAGCCGGGCGGATGCCAACCCGCTGCCCGACAACCCGGTAAGGCACTTTTAACAACGGCTGTAATTTCTGCTCTAAGAACGCTTTTCCGTCTTCGGTTGTTTGCCAGTCGATATCGTGCCAGGTATAAGTGGCCCCAACCCGGTAACAATTTGATTGAACGGGCATTATAAAGACTCCCTGGTTAACGATATCGGAAATTCCGTATTGGTCCATCTCAACATCCAGCGTCTGCCCTTTCACCGGATTATAGGGCAACCAGTCGAACCACGGATTCTGGCTGGCGTACGGCCCCTCGCACACAATCAGTTTATCGAACGTCTGCCCCTGCCAGAAAACCGCCTTCTCACTGATTTCTACTTCCTTATAATCAAAAACCGCTTCGATATATTGCTCCTTCTCCCGAAAAAATGTTCGGATGACTTCCAGAAAAACCGGCACATCCAGCCAGCCCGACTGGGTGACCGCCAACCCGCCGTAGGGATTACGAATATAAGGTGCATAGGTCTGATCGTCTACCGGTTCAAGCACATACTGGCGAATACCCTCATCGGCGGTCTGGGCCAGATATGTATTTTGTTCCTCCACGGAACGGTAAGGGCGGTAAATGGTGGACGAATGCAGCAAGGGAACGCCCAACTGCTTACCAATATCGCCGTAAAACCGGTGCAGATAGGGAAACAACACATCCGCTTTCCAGGTCCGGACCAGTTTTTTGCCGGTTAACGGGTTAAAAATCCCTGCGGCCGCCATCGATGCCGAGGGGCGTTGGGAGGCATTCACCAGAACCACTTTTTTACCCCGCTGATCCAGCGTCCAGGCCAGCACCGAGCCAGCAATGCCCTGTCCGACAATCAGGTAATCGGCGTTCATGTAGTCAACGGGTTGAAATGCCCTTTGCGGTGAAGTTTCGAGATTTTTTCGTCGGCCAGCTGAATGACCCATTCGGTCTGTTCGTCGAGTGTAATGTACGACGTATCGAGCTCAATAGCATCTTCTGCTTTGCGGAGCGGGCCTTCAGTCCGGTTACTATCGATAAAATCCCGCTTTTTCAGGTTTTCGAGGATACTGTCCAGACCAACCATTTCGCCCCGTTGCAACAACTCGATTTGTCGGCGCTGCGCCCGAATAACCGGGTCGGCGGTCATAAAAATCTTCAACTCAGCGTCTGGAAATACTTTCGTTCCAATATCGCGGCCATCCATAACGACGCCCCGTTTCCGGCCCATCCGCTGCTGCTGCGCTACCAGGGCATATCGTACTTGCGGAATGGCGCTTACTTCGCTAACGATATTGGAAATATACATTTTCCGAATTTCCTCCTCCACATTTAACCCATTGAGGCAGGTTTCATTCCGGCCCGTTTTTGGGTTGAAATTGAAGGTTATATGAATATCGTGCAGAGCATCTTCCACCGCTTTGGGATTGGTCAATGCTACATGGTGCTGGCTAAAATACAAACTAACGGACCGGTACATCGCCCCCGTGTCGATATAGGCATAGCCCATCCGGGCCGCCACCTGTTTGGCCGTCGTACTTTTCCCGCAACTGGAATAGCCGTCGATGGCAATGACAATTTTTGGCATGAGTGCAAAGAAACAACTTTCCGGGGAACTCTACTGCTTCCGCGCGTAGGAAATGGCATTCTGCCGGGCGACAAATTCGGCCCGGAGCATGGCGAAGATGTGTTCGTCGAGGTATTGGTTATTTTTGAACGCAGCTTTTTTCAAAATAGCTTCCGGTCGAAAACCGGCCTGCTCCAGCACCCGCATCGAGACATGGTTGCCCTCCAGCACACAGCCAAACAGGCGATTGACCTGAAAATTAACGAAGATGTAATTGACCATGGCCGGTACGACCTCCGTCATGATGCCCTGTCCCCAGTGCGATTCACCCAGCCAGTAACCGATTTCGGCATTGTGTCGATAAATGTCTTCCTTAATGGTAAAACCCACATTGCCAACGGCTTTCCCACCAATATCAATGGCCAGATTAACCGGCTGCTGGTACGACCGGTTCATCCGTATCCACGAACTGGCATCCCGCACGGTGTAAGGATGCGGAAAAAAGTCACGAACACGGTCCCAGATTTTACGGTTATTGGCGTGCTCCGATAACGAAAACTCATCGCCATCGCGCCAGGGACGTAGCGCACAGGTATCCAGATAAATCGTTGCCAACTTGCGGGGCGTTTTTGGCCAATATACGCTTTTTACAATACGGCTTTTTACTTTTTGGTTATGAATTTTGCACCAGCACCACGGAAAGGCTCCGGGCACCGTGCGCACCAATAACTAAAGCCTGTTCAATATCAGCGGTTTTCGACGGCCCGGCAATAAAAGCGCCAAAACCGGATTCGCCGACGTTCAGCCGGTCATACGCATCGTGCATATTCGGCACCAGAGCCGTCGTAGGCAGCAGCAACACCAGATGCTGGCAGATAAACGGCAATACCCTATGGCCTCCGCGCTCCTCCGGCACCCAGATGGCTGAATTTTCGGCCACGCCAAGCACCCCCTGAATAATCGCCAGATCGACGGCTTCCAACCGGTGCGGATCCTCGACATCGGCGGTGGCGGTAGCCAGGTGATCCAGCGCAGGCACCTTGCTGACGATGTTGGACAGATCGCCATACGTCTGCCGGATATAGGTTTCCGCTTCGCCGAAATTTGCCACAACGACGGGGGTTCCGCCGATAAACCGGAGCATTTCCGAAAATTTGGCAACCAGATCGGGATAATCAGCCTGGAAAGTAGCCGTCTCCGGCAAGGGCTGAAACTCGGGTTTGTTCTGCCGGACGGCGGCCAGAATACGTTCGCGACTGCTCATAGTGTATCAGGAATGACCAGCGAATCCGCCATTCTCCCGTTTTAACGTTTAATTCCTAACTCTTACCTCTTTTCACGTACCATTCCCGGAAGCTTTCCTTGGGTGGCTCGGGCATTTCGCGCTGTTTATACCAGGGGTTGAGCGGGTTTGAAACCGAAAAAGGGGCCAGCCGCATCACGGTCCGACCGGCTTTCCCGGAAAACCGGAACAGCTTCGGGTTGGCTAATACGCTCGCCATCAGCTTCATACCCTGCTTTTTACTGTTATCCACGTAGCCTTCTGCCGCCAGCACCTGCCGCCATTTATACAATTGATCGTGAATGTCGATCTTGACCGGGCACACGTTCGAACACGAACCGCAGAGCGTCGACGCAAACGGCAAATCCGCATTTTTACGCATGTCCAGGTTCGGTGCCAGAATGGAGCCTATCGGTCCGGCGACGGCATTATGGTAGCTGTGTCCTCCGCTCCGCCGATAAACCGGGCAGGTGTTCATGCAGGCCCCGCACCGGATACATTTGAGCGAATTCCGGAAATCCGGGCGGCCCAATTGGGTGGTCCGGCCATTATCGACAATGATGATGTGCATCGTCTGGCCGGGACGCGGACGGTGAAAATGACTCGAATACGTCGTAATGGGCTGACCGGTGGCGCTGCGGGCCAGTAACCGCAGAAAAACCCCCAGGTGCCGGGCTTTCGGAATAATTTTCTCAATCCCCATGCTGGCAATGTGCACATCGGCCAGGTGGGCCCCCATGTCGGCGTTGCCTTCGTTGGTACACACCACAAAACCGCCGGTTTCGGCCACCGCAAAGTTTACCCCGGTCAGGGCGGCCCGACGCGTCATAAATTTTTCGCGCAGGTGCTGACGGGCCGCTTCGGCCAGGTATTTCGGATCGGAAGCCCCCTTTTCGGTGCCCAGGTGTTCGTGAAAAAGCGCACCGATCTCCTCTTTTTTCTTGTGAATGCAGGGCATCACGATATGGCTGGGCGGTTCCTTGGCAAGCTGCACGACCCGTTCGCCTAAATCCGTATCCACCACATCGACACCCTTTTCGATCAGAAAATCGTTCAGATGGCATTCTTCCGTCAGCATCGACTTGCTTTTGACCATCTGCGTGGCCCCGGTTTCCTGCAGAATCTGGAGCACAATGTCGTTATGCTCCTTGCCATCCGCAGCCCAGTGGACTTTTACCCCGTTCCGGATTGCATTTTGTTCAAATTCAAGAAGATACTCATCCAGATTGGATAGAGCATGCGCCTTTATACGGGAACCCGCTTCGCGCAGGGCTTCCCATTCCGGGATTTGGAAAACCGCCTTGTCGCGTTTTTCACGCACAAACCACAGCGTTTTGTCGTGCCAGGTCGTCCGCTCGACGTCGTGCGTGAATTCTTCAGCAGCCTGAGAATGATTCATCATACTTAAAGGTCATGGACTTCTTCTATGAAATCACTTTAATCCGTTTCTTCCAGGTGAAAAATCTCCTCCACGGTTTTCTCAAACACCTGTGCCAGTTTCAGCGCCAGAATCGTGGAAGGAACGTACCGACCCGTTTCAATGGAATTGATCGTTTGCCGGCTTACGCCAATCCGTTCGGCCAGGTCGGCCTGGGATAAATCCCGTTCGGCCCTGGCCACTTTAATCCGGTTTTTCATAACGCCATCAAAACCGTTCGTTCACTCCGCCGAATAGACAGCCGAAACCGAATGATGAACATGAGCAAAACCGTAAACATATTGTAAATCATCACTTCCAGAAAAAGACCGCCGTGCACCACGAGAATGAGCACGCCCAGCACGATATAATTGATGTAAACCGCCCACTGCAACGACTCCAGTCGCAGCCGGCTGATCATTTCGTCCTCCACTTTTTCTTTCGAGAAAGCGATAAACAGTAAACCGATAATGCTGCCGATGGCCGCGATTTCGTCGGTAAAATTAATCACATTCGCACTAGTGGACAGAAAACTCCCTCCGTCCGTCAGCCACCAGATTGCGCGGAACAAAAAATTCGAATCCGGCGTCGGAGCGTTAAACGCAACGTCCAGAAACGCAAACCGAAAGTCGGCATACCGGGTAAAAAGGCCCAGAACCGCCGACGGAATAAACAACAACCAGCCCATCAACTGGTAACGGTACGGAAATAACCAACGTGTTTTCATAGTCATATCAAATTTAGTTGACCAAATGTAAAACACACTTTACATACAGTCAAAGAAATTTTACAACTATTTTTTATCCGGTTAGTCCTGATTCAGGATTTCCGCAATGTGCATCACCTTCACGGGCAGTTTTTTCCGGCGAACAATGCCTTCCAGATGCATCAGGCACGACATATCGCCCCCCGTCAGCACCTCGGCGCCGTTCCGCACGTGATCTTCCACCCGATCGACACCCATCCGGGCCGAAACCGCTTCTTCAAACACGCAGAACGTTCCCCCAAAACCGCAGCATTCGTCTTTCCGGTCGAGGTCGATCAGCTCCAGGTCATCGACCATGTGCAGCAGTTTTTCCGGTTTGGAAAACGGAGCCGCCACCAGTTCCGACATCTGCGAAAGGTGCAGGCCGCGCTGGCCGTGGCAGCTCTGGTGCAGGCCAACCTTGTGCGGAAACCGCGCCGGCAGGGCCTCCACTTTCAGCACATCAGTCAGAAATTCAGTGAGTTCGTAGATCCGGCTACGGATTTGCTGGGCGTCAGCCTCCCGCTTATCAGAATGCAGGTGGTGTTTGATATGCAACGCGCAACTTCCTGACGGACAGACAATCGCGTCGTAATTATCACCAAAATTATTGACAAACAGCTCGTTGCAGTCGTGGGCCAGATTTTCAAACCCGGAGTTTGCCATGGGTTGCCCGCAACAAGTCTGATTAAGCGGATACGTCACTGTACACCCGAGTTTTTCCAACAGTTGCAGCGTCGCAATGCCGACCTTGGGGTAAAACTGATCAACGTAGCACGGCAAAAAAAGGGCGACTTTCATCGTTTAGTGAGCAGTTAATAGGAACGTTCACTGGCCGAATGGGATTGCTTTTCGTCCCAACCCGCCCTCAACGCCCGTTATTTTTGGGTTTTCGGAAGCGATAGGTTGCCAGAACCGGCAAGTGATCCGACAGCTTCGGTACATTCAGCACCCGGTAGCGAACCAGTTCGAGTTCCCCTTTTTTCAGGCTCAGAATGTAATCGATCCGCGCACCGGAATCCACCAGCGTCGGCGTTTTCGAATCTTTTCCGGCATCCACCCAGCGGTCCATCAGCTTTTCGATCTCCGGATCGTCGGGATCCGTATTCAGGTCCCCGCACCAAATCACCGGCTGAATGCTGTTTTCCAGCGTGTTATTCACAAACGCCAGTTGCAGGTTCCGGTTCAACGGCGACTGGTGATCGAGGTGCGTATTGCAAAACCGGATGGTTTTCTCATTCGGCAATTCCACGTACGCACACTGCAAAATCCGCGGCTCGGTTTTGTCCGGATTCGGCAACATCATCTTCTGACTGGCAATGATAGGATACTTCGACAAGATAGCTGTCCCGTACTTACCTCCCTGAAAATCGATGGCTTTTCCGTACAACGGATTCATGGATGTCAGCCGCGCCAACTGGCTCAGATGGTCCTGCTTCCGGCTACGGGTGGTCACACTATCGACTTCCTGCAGCGCCACCAGATCCGGACTATAGTCCCGAATCAGCCGACCAATCTGCACAATGGTGTTGTGCTCTTTTGCATTGGCGCCGTGGTGAATATTGTAGGTTAAAACGGTAATGGTTGATTGCGCGTTCGTTTCCCGAAAAAATCCACTGACCAGCACAATCAGGAACAGATACACTCTCTGCATGGTTCGTACGGTTGGTTTACGCCAAAAGTACGCACAATTCCCATTCCTGACCGCCTTTTAGGTTTCGGTCAATGCTTAAAGCCGGAAAATGTTATCCAACAGCAACCATTTTTCACCCGGTTTGGCCATCGGCAACGCCTGCTGGTAGGTCCACATCAGGTTTTCCCATTCCTGTACTTTCGGGTTGGCAGCATCCATGGCGGCTTTTTTATCGAATGAAAACGACTCATCGGTTTCCATGATCATGAACAGCCGGTTTCCGATGCGGTAAATTTCCATCGCCGTAACGCCCGCCGACCGGATGCTTTCTTCGATTTCGGGCCGGAGTTTTTCGTGGTATTTTTCGTATTCGGCAATCAGCGCCGGATCGTCTTTGAGGTCAAGGGCTAAACAGTAACGCATACAGAGTGAAGAGTTATGAGGTAAGAATGAAGAGTTAATGAATTTACCCGGCGCTTGTTGACGCCTTCTTTGTTTTTTTACTCATACCTCTTCATTCTTACCTCTTAACGCCACCGGCTGGTATTCTTTCCACCCATAATACGCCACGACCAGGAAGCAGAGCAGCGGGACGATGTAGGCGAGTTTGATGTTGCTCTGGTCGGAGATATACCCCATCAAAACCGGGAATAAAGCCCCACCGGCAATCGCCATCACGAGCAGTGATGAACCGAGTTCAGTATCTTCTTCCAGCCGGTTGATTCCTAAGGAGAAAATGGTGGCAAACATGATCGATTCAAAAAACGGAACGGCAAAAACCGCCCAGACCGCAATCTGCGATTGCATCGTCATGGCCACCGCTAGCAGACCCGCGCTGATCAGCGAATAAATCGTCAGCAGGCGGTTGGCCGCAATGAACCGCGTCAGGTAGGTACCGATAAACCGGCCGATCAGAAAGCCCAGCATGGCCCAGCCCAGCCATTCGGCTGCGGTTTTCTCCGGCACATCGCTGGAAAATTTGGCAAACCGGATGAAAAAGCTCGTCACGCAGACCTGCGCTCCGACGTAGAAAAACTGCGCGATCACGCCCCAGCGCAAATGCCGGTGCCGCCATACCGACCCCAGGGTCGAAGGCGCTTTCTTTTCGTTTTCGCTGATGTCGGGCAGCTTCGTAAACATGAACAAAACCGCCACCGCGACCACCACCACACCGATAATTACGTACGGCATCTTGACCTGATCAGCCTCGTATTGCAGGTAACTGTTGAGCTGCGCCGGCGCCATGGCGCTGAGCTCGGCTTCCGAATGTTCGATTCCGCTCAGAATCACTTTTCCGCCCACGAGCGGAGCCAGAAACGCGCCCAGGCCATTAAACGACTGGCTGAAATTCAGGCGGGTCGTCGCCGTCGCGGGGTCGCCCAGGATCGTCACGTACGGATTGGCCGCGGTTTCCAGAAACGCACAGCCCGAGGCAATGATGAACAGCGCCCCCAGAAAAAAACCGTATAGCCGCGTATCAGCCGCCGGAACGAACAGAAACGCACCCACCGCGTACATCAGCAAACCGGCAATAATGCCCCGCTGGTACCCGTACTTCTTCATCACGTACCCCGCCGGAAGCGCCATCAGAAAATACCCCAGATACACGGCCGAGTCGATCAGCGCCGACTGCAAATCCGTCAACTGACAGGCTTTTTTGAGGTGCGGAATCAGGATGGGTTCCAGGTTATGAACGAAGGCCCACAAAAAAAACAAACTCGTCACGAGCGCAAACGCCATCGTGTAGTTACGTGTGGTACCAGGGGCCGACGCCTTGGTGGAAGAAGGTACGGATGCCATGAAAGGGTTAGCAGTTGGAAGGTTAAAATTCTAGCAGAGCCATCGACAAGGCTTACGTCAGCGCCCGATCCAGGTGGACGTACCCGCCATCGACGTAGATCAACTGCCCGGTCGTGTGGCTTGATTTGTCGGACAACAGAAAGACCACCATATTGGCGATTTCTTCCGGCGTCGTCATCCGTTTTTCGAGCGGAATTTTAGACAGGATGCTGTCCAGCTTGGCCTGCGGATCATCGAAGGTCTTGATCCAGTTTTCGTAGAGGGGCGTCCAGGATTCAGACACCACCACCGCGTTCACCCGGATGCTGTACGGCAACAACTCCACCGCCCATTCGCGCGTCAGGGCGCTCCGTCCCCCGTTGGCAGCCGCGTAGGCCGAGGTATTCCCCTGTCCGGTTTCGCCGGTTTTGGAGGTAATGTTGACAATCGCTCCTTTCGATGCTTTCAGCGCGGGCAGGGCATGGTGTGCCATCAGGTAATAATGGACCATATTTTTGTGGAGCGACTGCATAAACCGCTCGTAATCCCCTTTTTCGAGCCCAACGCCGTCGTTAACACCCGCATTATTGACCAGCCCGTCGATACGCCCGAATTTCGCCAGCGTCTGGTCGACGGCCTTCTTGCATTCCTCCGGCTGGGTCAGTTCGGCCGTGATCGCGAAGGCCTGCGCGCCAATCGCCGTCAGGGCTTCCAGCGCCCGCTGGTTGTCGGCTTCGTTGCGCCCCACAATGACCGGGATGGCGCCTTCGGCGGCCAGGACCGACGAAATTCCTTCGCCAATTCCTTTGGCTCCACCGGTTACAATAATGACTTTCTCTTTCAGGTTCAGGTTCATAAAGGTACACGCGGCCTTCAGGCCGTGACGAGTTTTCAATAAACAGTTTCCACTAAAATTGACACGAGCCAAACCGGCTCGTGGTACTATAAGTTGTAAAAGTTGACCGCGTTGGCCCCAAACACCTTCTGCCGGACTTCCTCGCCCCAGGGCGCAACGTAATTCTCCAGAATGCTTTTCATCCGGTCGTACTCCGCAGCCACCAGGCAAACCGGCCAGTCGGAGCCGAACAGCAGCCGGTCGGGTCCGAACTGTTCGAAAACCACATCCAGATACGGCTGGAAGTCTTCCGGTTTCCAGTGCTGCCAGTCGGCTTCCGTCACCATCCCCGACACTTTGCAGTAAACATTCGGGTGTTTCGCAATCTCGGTCATGTAATTCGACCAGGTGCGGATTTTTTGGTCCCTGATGTACGGTTTGGCAAGATGATCGACGATGAACGATACTTCCGGCACTTCGCGCACCAGATGGAAGGCGGCTTTGAGCTGATTGGGATAAATCAGGATGTCGTAGGTAAAGTCAAAAGCCGCCAGTTGCCGGACACCCCGAATGAATTCCGGACGCGTCATAAAGTCTTCCGGTTCGGCCTGGACCACGTGCCGGAAGCCCTTCAGTTCCTCGTACTGCGAAAAAAACTCCAGTCGGTCATACAGATTTGAAGCCCGTAAATCGACCCAGCCGACCACCCCTTTGATAAACCCGTAGGCTTCGGCCAGTTGCAACAGAAACAACGTTTCCGCTTCCGACTGATCGGCCTGCACGGCTACACAGCCATCGATCCCGTTCTGTCGTAAAACCGGCTCCAGATCGGCGGGCAGAAAATCCCGCCGAATCCGCTGCATATCTTCCGTAATCCAACTGTCCCGCTCCGGATTGTAGAGCCAGAAATGCTGGTGAGAATCAATCATTATTTAGGTAAGGGTTATGAGTTAAGAATTAAGAGTTAAATATTCAGGATCATCCTCACGGACAATGTTCGTATTTTCCTGAGTCGTCAGTAAGATGGAACTTAAGATTTTTATCAATTCCTCACAGTCACTCAACATGGAGGTTGCCATACGCTCATTCAGGTAATTGGTAGCTTGAAGTAACCGAAGCCAATAGCGGGTTTCACGCGCTTCTTTGTAAGCGATACCCATTTTAGCGGTGAAATCTTTGCGACTATATCCGCCAGCGGCTTCCTCGACATTCGCTCCGATTGACGTACCGCTTCTTAGTAATTGCTCTGCAATTTTATAAGGCACCTTAGTATCGACCAACCATTTATACAGGTTGACCGTCCGAACCCCAAACGCAAACGTTTTTCCCTGAACAATACTTTCCTTACGGTCCATAAGCACTCAATGCCGTTTTTCAAACTCTTAACTCATAACTTTTCATTTTTAACTATAAGAAACAGCCGTCTGCTTTTGGGTTCCCAGGCCATCGATGCCCAGTTCAACGACGTCACCCGGTTTCAGGAACCGTTGCGGTTTCAGGCCCATCCCTACCCCGGCCGGAGTACCCGTAGAAATCACATCGCCCGGTAACAACGTCATGAACTGGCTAATATAGCTGACCAGCGTCGGAACGTCAAAAATCATGTCGTCGGTATTGGAATCCTGCAACGTTTCGCCATTGAGCCGCAGCCAGAGACCCAATTTATTCGGATTCGGCACTTCGTCTGTCGTAACCAGGAACGGACCCAGCGGAGCAAAGGTATCGGCGCTTTTGCCTTTCACCCATTGCCCACCCCGCTCGAGTTGGAACGCCCGCTCGCTGTAATCGTTGTGAACGGCGTAACCGGCGATGTAATCGAAGGCTTCTTCCTTGGAAACGTAGGTCGCTTTTTTGCCGATGATGATGGCCAGCTCAACTTCCCAGTCGGTTTTTTCGGATTTCTTCGGAATAATGACGTTATCGTCGGGGCCTACCAACGCTGTCGTCGATTTGAAGAACAGAATGGGTTCCGCCGGTACCGGGGCGTTGGTTTCGGCCGCGTGCTTGGCGTAGTTCAGGCCGACGCAAACGATCTTGGAAGGCCGTTTGATGCACGACGCACGACGCACGTTTCCGGGCACCGACGGGCAATTGCCTTCGTTGGTTTTCAACCATTCAGCCAGTTTTTCCAGCCCATTATTGGTAAAAAAAGCTTCGTCGTAATCTTGTCCAAATGCCGATACATCCAGACTGGCCCCCGAAGGCAGCATCACACCGGGGCGCTCTTGGTCCGGCGCACCAAATCGAAATAGTTTCATGTGGAGGGTTTACTTTTAAAAATAAAGAGACAAAAACGCGATTTATAACCGTGCGCGCAAAAATAAAGCGCCGGAACCGGATTGCCACGGTTCCGGCTAAATCTTATTCGTCCGGCAAGCATTTTCGTCTAACGCCCTCCCACTTCCTGGCCGACGGATTCCCGGTTTACCAACTGCCAGTTGTTATCAAAGAAACCGGCTTTCCAGACGCCTTTGACACCGTCTTTCGTCATGTTCAGGCCGAAAATCATAAAATCTGGAAAACCGCTACCGGCGGCAAAATATTGGTTGGCATCGGCTGCTTTCAGCCCAGCCAAACCGGTTCCGGTCACAGCGGCCACCGAAGCCACCGGGCTATCCGGCCGCGGCCACGCAAAATACGCGCTGATATCCTCCCCCGCATAGCGTTCGGTGCCGATGGTCAACTGCCCCCGGCTCACCTGAATCGGGCACGTCGCCAGCAAACTGCTCCACGCCCGGTTTGTTGTGGCGTTTCCGAAAAGGACCACGCCCCGGTCGGCATATCGGGCCGGAGTGAATTCTTTATCGGATACCATATCGACCGCGCCATTGCCCCGGTAATACCAGGTTTCGGCGTCGTAGCGAGCCTTGTTGTATGCCCATTCGTTTTCGGCGGCTGTTCCGGCGGTACCGTATACGAACACCATCCGGTGATTGAACGGTTCTTTAAATGTGCCGTTGCGGTGCGGCCCTTTCTGATGGACCGCCGGTTTTGCCCCAATTTTCCACTGCTCATTCTTAATCAGATACAACCGATCATCGGCATTCCTGACCGAATAACTGACGGTTTTCAGGCTGTCCAGCGTGATGGATACGGTTTCTCCCGGCGCAAAATCAGCCAGACTCAGCGATAACCGCTGCACATTATCGGTTTTTCCGGTGATGGTTCTGGCTTTTTTATCCCGTTTCAACTCGATCCGGCTGTACTGCAACGGATGGTGTTGCTGCTCCACCGATGCCCAGCGCAGGGTCGATGAAATCGCCGGGTTGGCCGTCGTAAAATCGATGGTGTTAACGGCACTGTCGGCCTTGATCCGGTGCCAGCTGAAATAATCGAAAAGCGGTTTCCAGTCGACGCTCTCGTTGCCGTACCAGTGCGAACCGCCCGGGTATTCGTAGTGCGTAAAGTCCGGGTGAAAAGTCCCGAGCAATTGGCGCATCTGGCGGGCGTATTCCACCGAAACCGTTCGGTCGGCGTCGCCGTGCAGAATGTACACGCCCAGCGGCTTGTAGTTCGAAGCCAGCCTGAGCACGTTGCTCGGGTTGCTCGACCGCAACAGCATTTTTTCCATGGCGTTGCCACCTTCTTCCGGGATTTTTCCGTCGTGGGAACCGTAACCGGCCAGGGTCGGATAACCGGCACAGGGGGCAATGGCGGCCCAGTTACCCGGAAAGGTCGCCCCCAGGTACCAGGTGCCGTGGCCGCCCATCGAGTGCCCCGTCAGGTAAATCCGTTGCGGATCGGGCCTGAACTGTTTTTTGGCCCGATTGAACACCTCCAGGGCATCCAGTCGCCCCCAGTCTTCCCAGTTAAACCCGCGTGGCCGGCGATTTGTGGGTGCCACCAGAACCCCCCAGTCCTTGGGTTGGTACGCCCGCGCCTGCCCAATGGCTTCGACACCGGCCCCGTGAACGGAGAGAAACAAGGCGGGCGCCTTGCCATCCGGTTTGCTTTGCGGAGCGACACCGAAATACTGCACACTACCGTCGATCTCGCTGATAAACGTCTGGCTGTAGTGCTCGCCCGGTCCGGCCACGCTCAGGCTTAGTTCTTTTTCATCGACCGGTTTTCCGGCCTGTAGTAAACTCAGAGCAACTTTGCCATCTTCCTTTTTGGAAACCGCCGACGCATCCATGCGGAACCCGACCTTGCGGGTCGTCAGGGCCGGAACCGTGGGAAGTTCGGTAATCAGCTCTTTACCCGCCAACCGGCTTTTCAGTTGCAGGCCCGTCAGGGGTTTACGGGTTGTATTGATAAGGACCACCGCCCCCCACAACGGTTCCGTCTGATTGCCCGGCACTACGCTCGGCAATGTCGGGTCTTCAGTGTTCAGCGCCACCGGTTTTTCCGGAAAAATCAACCGGGCCGTTAAGCCCTGAAACCGCGAAAACTGGGAGGTTCGGACATACAGTTCGTTCAGCCCTTTTTTCAACGCCACCGGCACATACAGCCAACCGAGCGCATACGGATCACCGGCATGCGGAGCTCCGTTGACATAGACCATCTAATGCCCCGTAGCGTGTAAAACCGCCACCTGGTCCCGATCGGCGGTGTAGGTCAGATACAGATACCCGTTATTGAACGAGCGCCCGCGAAATTTCCCCTGCGAATCCGGCGTAACGGTTTGCCAACGCAGCGAATCGCCCCCGACTGCCGTGAGGCTCTGAGATTCAGCCGGTTTTTTCAGATCGCCCCGGTATAAATGATAGGCCAGCCGGTCGGTATACAAAGCTTCGCGTCCGTACTGGTGACACGGCCCAATGGCCAAACCCTGACTGAAGAGGTGCACGCGTTGCGCCTGAATAACCAGACAGCCACTCAGCAGAAAAAGACAACAGGTGAGCAGGCAATTTTTCATCGGACAACAGGAGGGGAAGAAGGATCATTAGCTAATTTTAAACACCCAGGCCGGTTTTCCGGCCAGTTGCTGCCGGACTTTTTCCGGTACCGTCACCTCAACTCCGTTACCCGCTTTTTTCCATTTCAGGGGTTGTTTGGTACCCAGAATGGTCAGGTTGACTTTCGACTGTCCGGGCGCTATGGGCAGGGTCACGGTTGCGGGCAGGGTCGTTTCCGTTTCCGCTGGCAGGTATGACGCATACACGGTTTTTCCGCTGGTCGTAAAGGCCCACTGGTTCTGCCGATACGGTGCCATCGGTTTCGTGCCGTAAATCGACTCGCCGTTCACCTGCATCCAGTCGCCAATTTCTTTCAGTCGGACATACGCTTCCTCGTGCCATTCGCCATCGGGACCGGGGGCAATGTTGAGCAGCAGATTACCATTTTTAGCCACCACATCGATCAGCATTTGCACCAGTTTCCGGGCTGGTTTAAAGTTTTCTTTCGGAATGTACGACCAGCTATCGCCCATCGTCAGACAGGTCTCCCACGGAATGGGCAGGTAATGATCGGGGATTTGCTGCTCCGGTGTGACATAGTTTTCAAATTCGCCCGAAACCGTCCGATCCACCACCAGCAAACCGGGTTGTTTCTGGCGCCCCATCCCGGCAATCCGGGCCATGTCGATGTCCTGGCTGTAGGGAATGGTCCGTTGCCAGCTCACCGTCGAATCGATCGTGCTGGCCGGGCGCACCCAGCCCCCGTCCAGCCACAGAATGTCCACTTTCCCGTAATCCGTCATCAGCTCCTGAATCTGGTTGAAGGTAAAATCCTGATACTTCTTCCACAGTTCGGGGTATTTTTTCGGATCGTAGCTCACGTTGCGGTCTTTCGGCGGAAAATACGGCCACCAGTAGGAATCCACGTTCCAGTCCGGTTTGGAGAAATAGGTTCCAACCATAAAGCCCTGATTCCGAAAAGCGCCCAGAATTTCTTTCGTCACGTTGCTGCGGGGATTCGAGGCAAAGGGCGACTTCGAGCTGGTGATTTTGTAATCGGTCTGCTTCGAATCGAACATGCAGAAACCGTCGTGGTGTTTGGTCGTAAAAATCATGTATTTCATCCCGGCGGTTTTGGCGGCTTCGGCCCAGCGTTCGGGGTTGAAACGGGTCGGATTAAACGTAGTCTGCAGGTTTTCGTAGGCTTTTTTGTAGCCATACCAGTCGTTGGCGTAGGGTCCCCGGCGCTCACACCAGCCTTCGTCTTCGGGACAGAGTGACCAGGATTCGACAATTCCCCACTGGCTGTAGGTCCCCCAGTGCATCAGCAAACCGAATTTGACATCCTGCCACTGATCCAGTTTTTTCTTCACCTGTTCATCTTTCGGCCAGACATATTTGGAGTGATTCTGTTCGGAATGCTGCTGCGCCAAAACGGAAATTGAGACAAAAAGAGCTACACTTAAACTGATAATCCTGTATTTCATGAATTGGTTGGTTAGATTACTTTTCGGGTGGGAGGGCCAACACCGATGACCAGGTTCACCGATCGGTCTGTTAACGAATGGGCTTAATACCGGCTTTCTTCACTTTTTCGATCACAAACGCGCCGATGGCGCTGCCTTGTTTTTGCCCGCTTTCGATGGCGTCGCGGTAGTGAATCCCGCCGTAGAGCCGGGAAATAGCGGCTTCGGCGGCCGCTTCCCGGAACGATTGAAAATCGCGGGTCGGCATGTCAAACAGCACTTCCGTATCATCCGTAAACGCAAAATGATCGCCCATCAGGTAGGTCAGCACTTCGGCCACCGCCGTCGAAATCACACTGTGGCCGCTCGTATATTCCGGAAACGGTGGCGTTTGCAGGAGCGGCTGCCAGCGCGGATCGATGAACCGGTTGATGACGGTTTCGGGCCGGATGCGGTTGCTGCGGTATTTTTCGTCCCAACAGCTGATAAAAGCGTCCATCAAGGTTGCCGCCACTAAGGTATGGACCTGAATCGATCTGGCAAAATCCAGCCCGGCTTTGCGGGTGGCAATGCTGGTAATGTTCATCCAGTGGCCGCCCGGACTGATTTTTTTAAATCCGATCATCATGTGTCCGGACGTATTGATCGCGAACGGGTTACAATCCCAGTAGGAAGCGATAAACCGTTTTTTCTCATCCAGATTTTTTCCCTCGTGGTAGACTTCGTAGGCCAGTTTATAAAACGCGCTGGTCGAATCGTTGCTAAATGCCACGGGTGGTTCGGCCCTAAACTGGCTGCACGTATCGATCAGCATCGGGCGAATGGTCCGCCAGTGGGGTTCAATGGCTTCCATATAGCCCGGTGGCGTCGGATACCAGAAACCGTCGCCCCGGATCGGGCGGTAGCGCAAACGGGTACTCAGTTTCAGGTAATGATCTGCGGCCGCATACGCTACTATTTTTTTGGCAACACCATCCGCAACGGTTTTCGCCTGCGTAATCATGGCGTTCGTATACCCTTCTTTCCGGAGCGATTCGGTCAGTTTTTGCTGTTCCTCTTCCAGCATATACCCCGACGGCAGCATCAGCCGACCGGTTTCCAGCATGCAAAAAAGAGCGGCAATCTGGTGGTTATACGGAGCCGACGATTCAACCGGAATCGTTTTAAAGCTGCGGATGAATTGCGTGGCCGGGGGAATTTCGGGCGTATGCTGCGCCACAATTTCGTGAGCGCCCAGCAAACAGTACGTGTAAAACCGACTGGCAGCGGGCGGATTGGCCACGTCGTGAATCATCACCATCGTGAGCGCAAAAACCGTCGGTTGCAAATGCTGAACCGGGTCAGGCGTTGGTTTCTGGCCCCGGGCGGTATGAATGAACACTAAACTAATCAGGATAAAATACCGCATTCTTCTTATTTCTTGTAAACCTGAAGAGGTTCGTTAAACGCACCGATGACCAGGTATTTCTGCTGCTGGACCTGCAATTCAACGACAGATTTCACATCACCGATGACCGATAAACCCGCCGTTTTCTGATCTACGTAGGTAAAATCTCCTTTCCCGTTACCCTTTAAAAAACAGCCGTAGCTGGCATCCATGCTGCCAATTTTCAGCCGGTTATCAGACTTGTTTCCGAGCAGCAACAGATCCATAAAACCGTCGTGATCGAAGTCTTCCACCAGGGATTGGGTAACGGGAGAAAATTGCGCGGCCAACGGAAGTACCCGCTTTTCAAACCGGCCATTTTTCGAGAGGAAGCAAACGGTATGACACTCCGTTACGGTCATTTTTTTCGCTTTACCCAGGTCCTCCGGCGAAAAAATAGTCTGGAGGGTCGCCGTTGCATAATCTTTGTAATAGCCAAACTTCCGGCGCATCGGAAAAATCTGATCGTTCAGTTCATCCCGACTTACGAACGGATAAGACGTACCCTGAATATAAAAACTGAAAAAAGGATCGATGGAACCGTTGTTATCGAAATCCGCATAAACCAGTTCCGCCGGTTCTTTTCTGGAAAATTTAATCTGGGAATTGTCTCCCAGATTACCGGCGATAATGTCTTTCTGCCCGTCGCCATTTACGTCGGCAATTGTAATGGAAAACCAGAAGCCCGTTTCCTCTTCCGGAAAATACCGGCTCGTCTGATCGACAAAACCATCTTTCGTATTAGCGTATACCTTAACCGGCATCAATTCACCGCACAATACCAGGTCTTTCCGACCGTCGCCATCCAGGTCTTCCCACTGCGCATCGGTCACCATTCCCCCGTTTGCGAACGGGGTTTTGACGATTTTAAACTGACCTTTTCCATTGTTTTCCAGCAAATAAGAGGTTGGTGGTTCGGGATACCGCCCGGGAATAACCCGCCCCCCTACGAACAAATCCAGATCCCCATCGCCGTCGAAATCAAGCACCCGAACGCAGGATTTACTGCTGGCATTCAGCACCGGTAGCGCCGTCGTGATCAGTTTTAAATTTCCTTTTCCGTCGTTGATATACAGGGCATCCTGCAACGAAGGCGAGTTCGGTTCGAATAAGGAATATCCGCCTTTCGCTACGTATAAATCGTCAAATCCGTCGCCATTGGCATCGAAAAAAACAGCCGCCGAAAGGGCCGAATTCGCTTCGTCGCCGATGGTTAATTCTTCGTTTTTTTTGAATGAGCCATCTTTTTGCTGCACCCAGATTTTTCCATTTATATTTTTATCCCCACCGATAAAAAGATCGTCCAGGCCGTCTTTATTCACATCGCCTTTTGCCAAAACCGGCCCGACCTGGGAGTACATAAACAGCATTAACGGTTGCCGCTTAAAATCATTTTCACTGTAGCCTTCGTGCTGAAAGGAAAGGATTGAGTCGGTTTTCCGAAAAACACCGGGCCCATTTTTCTCAGCAAGCAGGCTGCCGGTTTTGGCACCGGTTTCCTGCTGCGTAACCGTCAACACCTGATTGACCGGAACCTGCGTAAGCTTCTGTTCGCTCAGGTTGGGCCAGATGATCTTGATGGAATCGACCCCGGTGGCCTGATCCAGCCCGAAATGAAGCCGGTGGGATTGCGACGAAAGATAGCCCCGAACCGGCTGCTGTTCCTGGTACTGCAACCTACCCTGCGAATACACCGTCACTTTCGCCCCCAGCGCATTCCTGTTCTTGCCGTCACCCACCAGTTTGAGTTGAAGATAGGCGGTTTTTGCTTGCTCCCGGCTCAGGTTCTGGTACACCAAAGCCGGTTCGTTGATGGTGTTGACAATCAGTTCCAGATCCCCATCATTATCCAGGTCGGCGTATACGGCCCCATTCGAAATCGTGGGCGTTTGAAAACCCCAATCCGCCTGTTTATTGCTGAAAGTAAGATCCCGGTTATTCCGGAAAATATAATTGGGTAATTTGGTAGATGGCATTGCCCGAATCAGGTCCATTAATTGCACCGACTCGCGTTTAATCGCTTTCTGTACTTTGTAATCACCCCAGTATTTCAGAAAATCCTTGTTGGTGTAATCGCGCAGATAACCGTTCGTGATAAATAAATCTTTAAACCCGTCGTTATCGAAATCGGCCAGCAATGGTGCCCAGCTCCAGTCGGTATTGGATACACCCGCCACCTGCGCAATTTCGCTAAACGTGCCATTACCGTTGTTCAATTGCAGCATATTCCGCATGTATTGCCGGTATAACTTCTGCTGCATCATCAGCTCAAATGACTCGTAATTCTCCTGCAATTGCAGCAATTTCTGCCGCCGGTTATCTTCCGGCAACATATCCAGCGACATGATATCCGGCAAACCGTCGTTGTTGTAATCGGCAATATCGATGCCCATCGAAAACTGCGCGAGGTGCCGGAAACACTGCTGGGTTTCGTCCCTGAACGTGCCGTTTTTCTGATTGATATACAAATAATCGGATTCGTTGTAATCGTTGGTGACGTAAATATCCTGCCAGCCGTCCTGATTGACATCGGCGATGCAAATCCCCAGGCCAAACGTCAGGGGGTACTGGTGAATCCCGGCTTTTTTCGAAACATCCACAAAGCGGTTATTCTGATTTTCGTAGAGTTTATTACCGGCCCGTTCATCGGTTTCGTTCCGGAGTTTGGCCAGTTCCATATTGTCGTATTTCTTGACATTATGGTTCAACAGCATCATGTCCAGATCGCCGTCATTGTCATAATCGAAAAAGGTCGATTGCGTGCTGTATCCTGGATCATCAAGGCCGTATTGTCTGGCCTGTTCGGCAAAAGTCACGCTTCCATCCTTCGAAATGCCCTGGTTGATAAACAATTGATTCCGGCGTTTCTCATCGTCTACCTTCCCGGAATAACAGACATAAATATCCAGCTTCCCGTCGCCGTTGACATCCGCCATACTGACGCCGGTTTTCCAGCTACCCGGTTTTCCGGCCAGACCCGAACCGGCGCTTCGGGTAATGTCTTTAAACGTCAAGCCACCCAGGTTCAGGTAGAGTTTATTGGGCTTCATATTGGCCGTGAAAAACAGATCGTCCAGCCCATCGCCGTTCACATCGCCCACGGCAATGCCACCGCCGTTGTAGAAGTATTCGTACGCCAGCACGTTCAGATTCTCGGTTTCGTCGATGTCGTTGCTGAAATCAATCCCGGTCTGTTTGGCCGGAAGTAACTGAAACAGCGTCGATTGTCCCTGGGCCGCAGCGACCTGAAGACAGATAAAAAATAGTCCTGCTCTGCTGGCGGTGAACACATTAAACCCCAAAAACCGTAGCGAATTTCCTGAGCGAAGAACCATGATGAGATGCGTAAAACGAAAAACTTCAACGGGTGAAGTTGAAGTTAAAACTAATTTCTGAAAGAATAAACGGTAAGGCAACCACCTGCTGCCTTACCGTCCGTCCCGTTTCTTATTTATCCCACCAAACCCGGCTGGTGAGCAAATCGCCCCCCGTCAACCGGCCGATGGCTTCGGTATAGCTGGCTTTGTTCGTGATGACTTCCGTCGACAGGTAAATCATGCGACGCGGAATCGTGGCATTCGTCACGTTGCCCGGGTAATTAACCGGTGTCAGGGCCGGATAGCCCGACCGGCGCCAGTTGATCCAGGTTTCGACATAATCGCCGTACGTGCCCGTAGCCAGCCAGTATTGCGTGTTGATATCCTTCAGCGAGGCCTCCGTCGAAGTCGTTGTCAATGGATTGGCTGCCGCAAAAGCGGCCGCAACCGCCGGCGTAATGGCCGCTGTTGCATCCAGTTGCGCCAGGGACGTAATGGCCGCCGTAACGCCGTTTGCATAATGCTCGGCCGCGGTTCCCGGTACGTTCCAGCCCCGCACCTTGGCTTCGGCCAGCAGCAGTTCGGTCTGGGCGTAGGTGAAGGTTTCCAGGGTTCCGTTGCGCTTCAGGTAGACCGAAATCCGCATTCTAGAATACTTACCCAGGGGCGCCACATCATTCCCGGTTCCGGTAGCACCGGGATAACCGGCCGATGTCCGAATATCACGTGCCCCACCACTCAGGTCGTATCCATTGGGCAGGCCCATCTGGATTGCCGGTGTATTATCGCCTACTAGCGTCTGGTTCTGGTTGGCGGCCAAACCGGCCTGCGGTACTTCGGCAATGGCACTCAGCCGGGGGTCGTTGGTTGATTTCAGAGCGTCGATGAACGTTTTCGACCACCGCAACTCCCGGAAATCATCGGCCACCTGATAGACGTTGTAAATCCCGGAGGAGGCATTGGCAGGATCGGTGAGCACTTTCGCATTATCCTCGTTCGAAGCAAATACGCCCCCGGCTGCGGCTTTCTCGGCCCAGGTTTTGGCGGTAGCCGGGTCCACTTTCGTTAATCGCATGGCCGCCCGCAGCATCAGCGAATAGCCGAGCTTTTTCCATTTGGCAATGTCACCCCCGTAGTACAAATCGCCCGTCGGTTTCGGTTTGGCCGGGTCCAGAGCCGCCGTTGCCTGCTCCAGTTCCGTCAGAATCGAGGTGTAAATTGACTGCTGGGTGTCATACTTCGGATTGGCGATGCCTTCTTTCACTTTAAACGCTTCCGAATACGGAATATCGCCGTAGACATCCGTGGCCCGCTGCATGTTCATGGCCTGCATGATCCGGCCAATGTTATACAGATTAGCATACTGCTCTTTGCCCTTGGTGAGGTTGATCATTTCGGTCAGAACCGTACCGATGCTATACGCCCGGCTGAACAAGCTTCCCTGGTAACTGGTCGAGTTCTGCGTGTTCACGTATTTGTCGCCGTTGCCGTAATAGGTGAAGGTCGACGCCAGCACCTGCATGCCGGTAGCCTGGTACAGAATACCGTCGTACCCCAGGTTGATATACGTCATCTGGGCGTTGGGCAAAAAGAAGTTCGGGTCCCAGGTTGACTCACTCGACCGGGTCGGGTCGGTGTTGATCTCGTCAAACTTGTCGGTACAGGCTGTTACACAGAGAAATACCAGTGTAACGATATAGAGGGATGTTTTCTTCATGGTTCTCAATTATTTTTTGAAGCGGGCGTTCAAGGTGAAGCCAAACGTGCGGGTTGAAGGCAACTGGGCCCCTTCCGTCCCGGCATAACGCAGGTCGGACGAAAAACCGGCTTCCGGATCGAAGTTCTCCGTATGTTTGAGCAAGGTGGCGAGGTTCCGTCCAACAGCCGACAGCGAAATGGATTCGAACGGCATTTTGCTCGCTGAGAACCATTTGTCGGGCAACTGGTAGGTCAGAACCACCTGACGCAGCTTGATGAAATCCGCATTGAATACGTTCAGCTTCGAGATGTTGGTCACCAGAGCCGGGTAGTACGTATACGCCGGAACGTTGGTCGTATTTTTCTCACCCGTTGCCAGCACCCCGTCGGCTACAACACCGGTTTCGCGGCCTTCCAGCGTCATTTTGTTCAACCCGTCCACGATGGAGTAGTGATTGGTGGCCGAAAGTACTTTCGCTCCAAACTTGTAGTCGAACAGGAACGACAGCGAAACGTTGCCGTAATTCAGGCTGTTGTTCAAACCGCCGTATACTTTTGGAATCGCCGACCCCATCGGCTTCAGGTCTCCTCGTTCCGGAACCCCGTTGGCACCGATAATAACCTGGCCGTTGGCGTTGTATTTGTAATCATAGGCCATTACCTGCGCAGCCGCCATACCCTTCACATGAGCAATGTTTCCGTTCAACGGGCGGTAGGTTCCCAAACCGAGGGTCTGGGTAGCATCCGGACCATCCCCATCGATCCTGACAATGGTGTTTTTTACATTAGTGATGTTAAACGAAACATCCCATTTGAAGGACTTGCTCACGACGGGCGTTCCCGTGATCAGCAACTCAATCCCGGTATTTTTCGTCGATCCCAGGTTCAACACCCGCGAGGTATAACCCGTAGTTGGTGACAACGGACCGCTCACAATTTCATCATTGGTCACCCGGTTGAAGTACGCAAAGTCAATACCCAGCCGGTTTTGCAGGAATCTGGTTTCAAAACCGACTTCAAATTCCGTCAGTCGGAACGGCTTCAGGTTCAGGTTCGGCAATTGTGAGCTAAAACCGCCCTGGGGAATTCCGTTGTAGGTATTTCCCAACGAATAATACTGGCTCGTCAGGTAAGCGTCGAAGGCTTCACCACTGGTCTGGGCGTAGGAAGCCCGCAGCTTCCCAAACTCCAGCACCCGGTTTTTCATTAACTCCGAAAACACAAAGCTGGCCGATACCGAGGGAGCAAAAATGCCGCGGTTAGCCGCCGGGAGCGTTGAATACACGTCGTAACGGCCGGTCGTCGACAGCGTCAGGAAGTTTTTGTAATCAAAATCCGCCGTGTAATAGGCCGACTGTACCTGCCGCTCGTTGTACCCATACGACTGTCCCTTGGTCAGCGTGTTCGACAGCGTGTACAGGTACGGAATGCTCAGACTTCCGCCCGAAACGCCAACGCTTTCGAACTTGTTTTTCCGCAGGTTGGCACCCAGTGCCACGTTCAGGTTCAGATCGGTAACGATTTTTCGGTTGATGCCCAACAAGCCGTCGATGTTCATTTCGTGCCGCTGTTCCTTGCCATTGTTGACACTGCCCAGCCGGGAGTAGGCGGTCCCGTAGGGCGTTACGCTAAAACTGCCATCATTGATGACATCATACCCCACGCGACCTTGCAGATAAATCCAGTCGGCAAACTGGTATTTACCAGTTAGCGCCGAGATCAACCGTTTCCGATCCAGTTTGCTGCGGTACTGATTGACCACAAACCAGGGGTTCGTTTTGTACGTATCATCGCTGAATGTCAACTCATTGCCGGTCAACGGATCATAACCCGGTTTCAGGGCCACCTGGTTGAAGCTCGTCGCCAGCAACATAATTCCGTAGTTCGGGTTCTGGGGCGCATCGCTCAGCGCCGGCCGGTTGCTGTCCTGCTGATCGATGTAGTTCCCCATCACCGTTACATCGAACTTCTCCGTTACCTTCTGATTGACGCTCAGGTTGATGGTTTTCCGTTTTATTCCGCTGTTTCGCACCGTTGCCTGCGCATCCATCGACGACAGGGAAAGGCGGAAACTGGTTTGATCATTTCCACCCGACATGGCCACGGTGTTGGTCAGGGTTGGTGCCGTCCGGTAAAACTGTTCGATATTGTCCTTCACCGGTGAATACGGATATTGTTTGCCATCAAACTGCGTGTACATGGCGCCGTCCATTTTTTCCCCCCAGCTGTAAATCCCGGAGTTGCGGGCGCTGTTCACATCCGTTGGCCGTTTGTTCTGGGTACCCTGTCCGTATACATACTGATAATCGGTCCAGTTGATCACCTTATCGAACTGGATATTCCCATTGTACTCCACCGACAGACCGGAGTTTTTGGTACCGCCTTTCGTTGTAATCAGAATAACCCCATTGGCCGCCCGCGTACCATACAGGGCGGCTGCGGTTGCTCCTTTCAGGACCGTCATCGTTTCGATGTCGTCCGGGTTGATGTTCGCAATCCCGTCCCCGTTGTTGCTGCCCCCCCACTCCCCGGCGTTTCCGCGGGAGGTGTTGTCCATCGGCACCCCGTTGATAACGAATAGCGGGCTTCCTCCACTGAAGTTGCTGACCCCGCGCAGGTTGATCCGCGACGACGAACCCGGCCCACCGGTTCCGGGGGTAATGCTCAGACCCGCCACGCGGCCCTGCAGGGAGTTGATGACGTTGGTTTCGCGGGCCTGGTTCAGGGCCGACGATTCGATCGTCGTTACCGAATACCCCAGAGCGCGTGTATCACGCTTGATCCCCAGGGCCGTCACAACCACTTCTTGCAGCGTGCCTTCACCCGGTTGCAGCTGTACATTAATCACGGACTGGTTCCCCACCGTAATCTCCTGCTTGGCGTACCCAATGTACGAGACCACCAGAACTGCGTTGCCGTCGGGAACCACCAGCCGAAAACTTCCCTCACCGTTTGTATTGGTCCCCCTCGTGGTTCCCTTAATAGTTACGGTGGCACCCGCCAACCCGTTGCCCTTTTCGTCTGACACCGTCCCCGTCACTTCTTTATCCACGGCATAGGAAGGCGAAGCGGCAACTAACAGCCAGGCACCAAAAAAGACAAAAACCTGTAAGCAGGTTTTCAGTAGTTTTTGTTTCATAAACTTCATTATTAAGATTTTTTAGGTGAAATATGAAAAAACAGGGCATTCGACTAAACTTTGAAAAATATAAATTAACACTCGTACTTTTCAGGTTTCAGACAAACAAAACTCCCGTACTACTGTAGATTTTGCTGGAAAATTTTTAAAACACCAAAGAAGATTCGGCCTAATGGGGAAACAACTGCAAATATATTCCTTTTTTAAAAAATTTATTAATCGTACGATTAATTTTAAATTAATATTAAATTTAGATTGTTCCCATACCAAATAGGGATTATCAAATAGCACCAAACCTGCCATACTGCTATTTGGTAAAAAAAGCCGCATACATGGAGAATTTCCCACTGAAAGGATGGGCGACGGCAATTAGCATTATTCCAATAAAGACGATGCGCACCCGATAGCGTCTATTTTCGTGAGCAAAGGAAAGGTTTCCTCAGCGCCGGATCGGCGTCAAAAACGGCTGCTTTTCTCTGGAATGAGCAAAGTGAGCGACGTTCGAAAAACGTAACTTTGCTGTTTATCCAGCAACCAGCATTTCTAATGCCTTTTCATAAAATCGCTCTCTTTGTGTTTGTGGCTCTTTGGGCGGCTTCGTTCGCTTTTGTGGACCAAAAACCGTCCGCAACCCGATTTATCAGTCAGACCGGAAGCGCAGATTCGAGCGCGGGCCGGCAACTGGCTCAGCAATATTGCGGCAACTGCCACCTCTTTCCGGAGCCCCACCTGCTGGACAAAAAAACCTGGCTGACCGGTGTGCTCCCGAATATGGCCCTGCGGTTGGGCCTCAAACTGCCCGGCCAGGATACCCTGAAACCGCTTTCTCCCGAAGAAGAGCAGGCCATTGCCGAACTAACTATTTACCCCGAAACCGCCCAGATTTCGGTCGATGAGTGGGAAAAAATTGTCAGCTATTACGAGATCAGCGCCCCCGCCGAACCGTTACCCCAGAAGCCCTCTGCCCCCATTACTCCGCACCTTCCGCTGTTCAAAGCGAAGGAACTAACCGTTGGTGATAAACAGGTACCGCAAACCACCCTTCTGAAGTACGACCCAAATACCGCCCAACTCTACGTGGGCGATGCCCAGAATGCACTTTATGTACTCGACCGGCAGTTGCAACCCCAGGCTACCTGGTGGATTGATACGCCCCCGACCGACCTTGATTTTCCGAAGAATGCGGCTCCGCGCCTGTTGACGATCGGTATTTTCAGTCCTTCCGACCAGCGCCTGGGCCGGCTCATGACGCTCGAAAAAGCCACCAAACCCGGTTCTTCCGTTGTGAATATCCGGGGGTTGCCCCGGCCGGTGCAATTTGCCTCCGGCGATCTGAACGGCGATGGCAAAGAAGATGTGGTCATTTGCGGTTTTGGCAATAACGCGGGCAAACTGTTCTGGTACGACGGTTTTGACCCTACCAAAGAACACATTCTGAAAGCGTTTCCCGGTGCCCGAAAAGTGGAGATTGCCGATTTGAACCGGGATAAAAAACCGGATATCATGGTACTGATGGCTCAGGCGCGGGAAGAAGTCGTCATTTTTTATAATCAGGGAAACGGAACGTTTAAAGAGAAAACCGTCTTGCAGTTTTCGCCCCTGTTTGGCGCCAGTTATTTCGAACTCGTCGATTTTAACAAAGACGGTTTTCAGGATATTCTGCTAACCAATGGCGATAACTGGGATTACTCGGCAACCCAAAAAAACTACCACGGCGTACGCATTTTTCTGAACGACCGGAAGAACAACTTCAAAGAAGCCTGGTTTTATCCCCTTTACGGTGCCAGCAAAGCCGTTGCCCGTGATTTTGATCAGGACGGCGATCTCGACATTGCGGCCACTTCCTTCTATGCCAATCTGGCCCAGCCCGAACAAAGCTTTATTTATCTCTCCAACGAAGGTCGCCTGAACTTCAAACCATTTAGTACGCCGGAAGCCGCTTTTGGCAAATGGCTGACGATGGAAGCCGCTGACGTTGATCAGGATGGCGACCTTGATATTGTGCTGGGCTCCTACTTTCACACGGTTGGTGAAATGACCCAGTTACTTTTCAGGGGAATCACCTCCTTTCCGCAACTGCTCGTGCTGGAGAATCAGAAAAAATAGAACCGCTCATAAACAGGGAGAGGCAGACCGACCGGCCTGCCTCTCCCTGTTTTATTGGGATGAGTCGCTGATCACACAGCGACTCATCGTTTATGCTTACTTTACATCCCAGAAAATCTTGGTTTTCAGGTTATCCGACGCTCTCACAGCCGCGTAATTCGCAGCATTGTACGTGATTTCGTTGCCGGGAATCGTCCAGCGTACCGGTGGCAGCGTCTGGTTGTTGGCATTGTCAGTCACGAAGCTCAGTGCCGGATAGTCCAACCGACGGGTATCCGCCCAGTTTTCGTAAGGCTGAACCAGGTTGTAATGCAGCCATTTCTGCGTCGCAACCAGTTTCAGTTTGTCAGCGTTGTTCGCTGCGCTACTCCAACTCACCCCTTTACCCGCGATGTAAGCCGTGATGGAAGCGGCCGTTGCGGGTGTTGGTTTCGCCACGCCGGTAATTCCTTCAGCGTTGGTCAATGCTAAAATACCGTTATAGAACTGAACCGATTGTTCGATGGCGGTTTCGTAGGCGGTTTTGGCCCGTGCATCGTTGTTGGTACGCAGGTAATATTCCGCTTTGATCAGGTTCATTTGCGGAGCATTGATCAGGATACCGGGGAAAAACTGGTTACGGCTCAGGGTATACCGGTTATAGATCGCAATTTTTCCGGCATTATACTCAGCGCGCTGCGTGGCTTCCGTACCCAGCGGGTCAATTCCAGCGTACACACCAGCGGCATTGGCACCCGGCTCAAACAGAATCGGCAACCGCGGATCTTTGTTGGTGTTCATGTGGTCGATCATCGCTTTCCCGGCGGTGTTACCAAACCAGTCCGTTGACTCCAATCCATCCCGGAATCCTTTTGAATTGATATCCGTGTTGATATCATACACGTTCATCTGGATGTTCTGAGCGTTGGTTTCAACAATCGGATAGGTGGCTGCATTGCCCAGAATTTCAGCCATTTCGGTGTTGGAACGCGACTTGAAGCTATCCACATCCGAAACCCGGTTCAGCATTCTCAGGCGCAGTGAGTTACAGTACCGTTTCCAGGCAGTCAGATCACCCTTGTTCAGAAAATCCTGGGTCTGGAACGATTTCTGATAACCCGCATTCAGGGTAATGGTGTTCAACTCGGCAGCGATGCTTTTCAGATCGTCCAGCATGAACGTATAGATTCCTTCTGCGGTATCGAATTTAGCCGAAGAAGAAGCATACTCTCCCCCGTTGGTGCTCAGCATTCCGGCTTCACTAAACGGAATCGAACCATGCACATCCACCATGCGTTGCGTGTAATCATACACGTAAATCGCGGCTGCCAGCATGAAAATCCGGCGATCCTTCTGCTGGTCTGCAGGCTTTGAGTTATAGATTTTTTGCAGTTCGCGGTACTGCGCCAGCACGTTATAATAATTGTACCACACATCCTCAATCCCCGAAGACCCCGGCACATACTGTGCGGGTTCGTTGATCCAGCCCGTAGCCTGGGTATAGTGATTGATCGACGTTCTCAGGGTCACAAAATAGTGCCGGTATGCCGGTAATACGTAGTCACGGCTGGCATAAATGACGCCGGTAAACTGCTTTTCAACCGTTGATTCAGCGATTTTAGCCGGGTCTGGGTAAGCTTCCGTAAATTCAGACTCCTTGCAGGAAATGGTTCCCAGCAAAAGCCCTGCAACTAATACGAGTGATATTTTTTTCATTTTCATGATTGCGTTAAAATTAGAAGCTGGCTCTCAACATTACCCCCATCGTACGGAACGACGGGTTGTTTCCTGCGTTGCTGATGTTGTCAACCCACCGGGTACTGGAGTTGGTCTGTTCAGCATCCAGATCCTTGATGGTCCGGTAGAAAAAGAACAGGTTACGACCGTATACCGATACGTTCAGGTTCTGCGTACCAATCCGGCGGGTGATGTTGGCCGGAATCCGGTAGCCAAATGAAATCTCACGCATTTTAATGTAGGTATTCTCCTTCACAAAAAGCTCATACCGGGCATTTCCGTACTGCGGTCCACCCCAGTTGTAGGTAGCATTGTAATACGTTGCCTGGGGCACAACATTCGTGTTGGTTTCGCCGTTGGCCAGTACGCCTTCCATCAGCATCCCGTCGTGGTACACCACCTGACCGTTAGGACCCGTAGCCGCCGTCGTCTGAACGCCTTTGCCGTTCGCATCGATGTAATAGCTCAAGCCACCGTGTTCTTTATCCATGGCGTTCAGGCTTTCCTCGGTTAATCCGCGGGACGTCATCCAGTTGATACCCGTTGGCATAATGTGTCCCCCAAACCGGAAATCGGCCACCAGATCCAGGTTGAAACCTTTGTATGAGAAGTTGTTGATCAAACCACCCGTCAGTTTCGGCATGGCGTTTCCGGCTTTAATCCAGTTGTCGGCATCCAGCTGATACAGACCATTCGCTCCTACTACATTCCGGCCCTGTGCATCTTTCAGGATTCCGTGTACGTAAATATCACCCATTGGACGACCGACGACTGAGCGCAGCTGAGCCGCGTTCCCGTCGTAATCGGCATGCAGCAGTTCGGTGGAGTTGTTGGCCAGTTTTTCGACCTTATTGCTATTCTTAGCCAGGTTCAGCGTAATGTCCCAGTTCAGGTCATCGTTTTTGCCGCGAATTGGCGCGTAGTTCAGTTGCAGTTCCAGACCCTGGTTACGCAGGGTACCAATGTTGGCCAGTACCGTTTTCGCGCCCGAAGTAGCCGCAATGGTCAACGGCAGAATCTGGTCAACGATCTGGGCATTGTAATACGAGAGATCGGCGCTCAGGCGGTTTCTGAAAAACCGGGCTTCCAGACCGAACTCATACTCGCGTTTCTGCTCCGGCCGGATTTTGTCATTGCCGTACTCGCTGCTGATCGTCGTGTACAGGACGGAGCTACCACCGGCCTGCTGCAGGCTCAGGTTGCCCTGGCTGTAAGCGTTGTTGGCCCGGTAAATTTCCGGATAGTTCCCCACAATCCCGTAAGACGCCCGCAGTTTTCCGTAGGTAAAGGCTGCTGGCAAGTCCAGGAAATCACTGAATACCAAGCTGGCGTTGACGGAAGGATAAGTAAACGCATTGTTACCCGGAGCCAGCGTTGAAGTGCGGTCCCGACGGATCGTTCCTTCCACAAACAGGAAGTTTTTATAATCGAAGTTTACCGATCCCATGTACGCATCCCGGACGGACCGGTAGCGGGTGTTCTGACCACCGGCGGTATTGACGGAAGCCGAAATGTCGAAGAAGTTCTCCGTGCTCAGACCGCCATTCGTCCAACGGCTCAGAAACGTATTCAGGTCCTTGCGGGCGGTATAACCGGCTCGGGCCGAAAGCGTCATGGCCTCGTTCAGTTTGCGGGTATACGTCAGGAAGGCATCTCCGTAGACACTGTTGTACAGATTGTTGTCCATCCGGAACTCTCCTGAGTAACCAAACGCCAGGGGTCGGTCGCTCCGCTTTTTATCTTCAATCCGCTCCGAGGTCATGTCGGTCGCAATCCGGCCGCGCAGGTTCAGCCCTTCGATAATATCCCAGTGCTGGGTCAGGCTGGCAATCACGCGGTTGCTGTATTCATCATACGTGTTCGCCCGGGTGCTCCATACGTAATCCCCGATATCTGCCTTGAAACCGTTCCGAATGATGTTTTCTTCCGGGGTCAGGCTTTGGTTGGTTCCGGTTACAAACTTGTAGCCCTGGCTGGTCTGGTACTTGTTGAAATACCAGTCAGCGGATTCAAAGCGGTTCATCATCCCCGTAAAGTTGTTGATCATCCGATCCACTTTGTAGGGGCGGTTGTGCGTATACTGATTCACAAAGTTCACCATCAACTCGGTCCGCAGCTTCGGATTAATAGAGAAGCTCGAGTTCAGGTTCATGATGTTCTTGCTGTTTTTTGCATTGTAGCTGATCATGCCGTTATCCTGACGCGTGTACGAAAACCGCAGGTTCGAATTATCCGTTGCTTTCGAAACCGCCAGGTTGATGTTTGAACTGCTGGCGTTATCAAACAGGTCGGCATAGCTGTTGTTGGAAGCCACGTACGGACGAACCACGCCATCGAATGCCATTACCGGCTGACCGTCAAACTTCGGCCCGAAGTTTACCGACGCATTCAGCAAACCGCGGGTATCACCCTTGCCGTCGCCATCCGTATCATACATGATAAAACCGTTGGCATCCTGTCCACCATCCAGGTAGTTCAGCATGTAACCAGGTCCACGAACATTTTGATAACGAGGCAGATACGCAATTTTATCGACACTGTAGTTGGCACTGAAATCAACTCCTAGTCCTTTTTTGCCTTTTCCGCTTTTCGTCGTCACCAGCACCACCCCGTTCACGGCTTCAGAACCGTACAGAGCGGCCGCCGAAGCACCTTTCAGAATGGAGATGTTTTCGATATCGGCCGGGTTCAAATCCAGCAAACCATTACCGCGTATACGCTGGTCGCCCCAGTAATCGTTGTTGCGAGCCTCCCCGTTCCGGATGGGGATACCATCCATCACAATCAGGGGTTGCGTGTTTCCCGTAATGGATGTCAGACCCCGGATGCTGATGCTAACCGCACTGGTTGCCCCACCCGGCGTTGCGTTAATAACCACCCCGGGAGCTTTTCCGTAAAGGGCCGTTGCAAAGTTGGGCGATGCCGCTTTGACCAGCGATTCGTTGTTAACAACCGTCGTAGCGTACCCCAACGCCTTTTTTTCCTGCGAAACCCCAAAAGCGGTGACGACTACCTCGTCGAGCACTCCAGCTTCTTCGTCCAGCGTAAGGTCCACAACAGACCGGTTGGCGATGGCTATTTCCTGCGTTTTATAACCGATGAAAGAAAAAACCAGCGTTCCATTTTTGCTGGCGGACACACTATACTTACCATTTGCATCAGTCGAGGTACCCGAAGTAGTCCCCTTCACAACAATCGAAACCCCTGGCAAAGGCTGTCCATCCTTGCTTGCTGTTACAGTTCCCGTAATCGTCTGAGCGAATGCGGGGCCGCTTATTACCAGGAGCATGATAATAAGCCTGAGTAATTTTTTTGACATAAAATAAAGATAGTGAAGTTTAATTGACTAGATATTAACCACAATATTAATAATTTTTTTAAAAATAGGCTTTCGTTAAATAAATAATTTGGCTAATTATTGTCAAAACTTTAAATTATAGTTAAAAATAGAGGTAGGCCAAGAGGGAATTCTGCGTATTGCCCGAAAGACCAACAGGAGAAGAAAAGGCGGGCTGGGTGAGGTCGGTTTTTGTAGGTAACCGCCTGAAAATGATGAAAACACCCGGCAGGCCCAGTCCGGCCAAATGGGCTAAAAGCGGAAAAGGGTTCATGAAAAGCCCGAAAGTTATTCCTTCCGGTACTTTCCACGAACCACTCTTCTAAATAGTGTACGGGATTAATTATTCAGGTGTACAAAACCGCCGTCGATGGGGTAATCGCAGCCGGTGATGAAACCGGCTTCATCGGAGCAGAGGTACAAGGCCAGTCCGGCAATTTCAGCCGGTTTGGCCATGCGGCCAATCGGTTGAGTAGCGGCCAGTTTGGCAAACATTTCAGCTTCCCGACCGGGGTAATTCTTCGCCAGAAAACCGTCTACGAACGGGGTATGCACCCGGGCGGGTGAAATACAGTTGCAGCGAATGTTGTGCTTCAGGTAATCCTTGGCCACCGACAACGTCATCGATACCACCGCTCCCTTCGTCATCGAATAGGCAAACCGGTCCGGGATGCCAACCGTGGCCGCAATCGAGGCCATGTTGAGCACCACGCCCCCGCCATTGGCTTTTAAATGCGGAACGGTAGCATACAGACAGTTGTAAGCACCTTTCACATTCACCGTAAAGACGCGGTCGAAATCCGCTTCCGTGGTGGTTTCCACCGTCCCGATATGCGAAATTCCGGCGTTGTTGACCAGAATATGAATAGCCCCGCCCGTGGCAATCTGATTGATCACCTCTACCACCTGCGCCTGGTTCGATACATCGACCGCGTGGGCGTGCGCCCGCCCGCCGTTGGCATTGATTTCCTCGGCAACCTGCCGGGCCAAATCGGCATTCAATTCCAGAATATGCACCAGCGCCCCCGCCTGTGCGAAGGTCTGCGATATCGCCAGCCCAATCCCACTGGCCCCACCGGTTATGATAGCAACTTTATCGTTTAAGCTGAACATGGGTTTATGAAAGAGTGAAAGTGCGAAAGAATAAAAGAGCGCAGTGTAAATTCGCTCTTTCACTCTTTCACTCTCTCGTTAACTAAAGTGAAACGCCCCGCTTCCACGGAATGAAATCGTCCTGGCCGAGTTGCTGGGCTTTGGTTCGGACTTCGCCACTGGCCAGCCGGATAACGTATTCGAGCATGGCTTCCGCGTTCTGCTCAATCGTTTCCTTGCCTTCGATAATCGGTCCGCTGTCGAAGTCAATCACGTCCGGCATCCGTTTAGCCAGCGCGGTATTCGTCGAAATTTTGGCAACCGGGCAAATCGGGTTCCCCGTCGGAGTCCCTAAACCGGTGGTAAACAGAATAATATTCGTGCCCGAACCGGCCATCCCCGTAGTGGCTTCCACGTCGTTACCGGGCGTACACAACAGGCTCAAACCAGGCGTAGTGGCCGGTTCGGTATAATTCAAAACATCCGCAACGGGCGACGTACCGCCTTTTTTGGCGGCCCCCGCCGATTTAATAGCGTCGGTGATCAACCCATCGCGGATGTTGCCCGGCGACGGATTCATGTCAAAACCGGACCCTACGGCTTCGGCTTTGGCCGAATAATCCCGCATCAGATGAATGAATTTCAACGCTTTCTCGTCCGAGGTGGCGCGGTTGATCAGTTCCTGCTCCACACCGTTCAGTTCCGGAAATTCGGCCAGCACGGTTTTAGCCCCCAGCGTCACCAGAATATCCGACAAATGCCCGACCGCCGGATTGGCCGACAGGCCCGAAAAACCGTCGGAACCACCGCATTTCAGCCCAACCGTCAGTTTGCTCAATGGCGCTGGCTGGCGCTCGATTTTGTTGGCTTCGATCAGGCCGAGGAAGGTTTCGCGAATGGCATTCGTCAGCATGGCGAATTCGGTGCCCTCCTGCTGTTCGAAAATCAGCATGGGTTTGTTGAATTTCGGATTGCGTTTCCGAACCTCGTCCTCCAGCATCGACGTCTGCGTATGCTGACAACCCAGGCTCAACACCGTGACGCCCACCACGTTGGGATTATTGATAAAACCGGCAAACAAACCGCAAAGGGCTTCTGAATCCTGGCGCGTTCCTCCGCACCCCATTTCGTGCGTCAGAAATTTGATGCCGTCGATGTTTTTGAAGGGCCGCTTGACCGTCGGTTCTTCGAGGGTCCGCATGATCGAAGGATCCGCAAACGGCTCCATTTTATGCACCTTATCCACTTCACCGGCCTTGTAGAGTTGCAGCAGTTCGTGCACCTGCTCCCGGTAAATTTCCGACTGGGCATAGCCCAACTCCCGCTCGAAGGCATCTTTCAGAATCAGGATATTGCGGTTTTCGCAAAAAACCAGCGGCACTACCAGCCAGTAGTTCGCCGTTCCGACCATGCCATCGGCGCGGTGGTAGCCCATGAACGTCCGGTTTTGCCAGGCCGACACATCGGGCGGTTGCCAGGAATACGGTTGTTTTTTCTCAATTCCGTATTCGTCCGAATCGTGTTTGAGGTTGAAGGTGGTAATCGGCTCCCCGCGTTTGATGGGTTGCGTGGCCTTTCCAACCAGGACGCCGTACATAATAACCGAGTCCCCCGTATTCAAATCTTCGGTCACAAATTTATGTTTGATCCCGACGCCGACCGGCAACGTATAGGTTTGTCCCTCAAAATCAATCTGTTCACCGGGCTGGAAATTCTGGAGGGCAACAATTACATTATCGGCGGGGTGTACTTTCAGAACTTTATGCTGCATAGTTATAACGAGTAGGAATAAGGTCGCGACTCCGACCCTTCGAATCACGGTTGAATTCGGGGACAAAAGTCTGTGAATTATCACTAATATTGAAAGAAAAAAAGCAAGATTCTTTACCCATACATGCAAGTTTCCGGCAATCTCCTTAATCTTTTCGACCGAACGATCCGTTTCAGCCAGCTGACTATTGAGCAGGGCCGGATTTATCACATTAACGAACTAGGGCCCGAACGATCGGGCGAACCCTATTTGCTCCCCGGTTTTGTCGATGCCCACGTCCATATTGAAAGTTCCCTGCTCACGCCCGCCCAGTTTGCCCGGCTGGCCGTGGTGCACGGAACGGTCGCGACCGTATCGGACCCCCACGAAATCGGGAACGTTCTCGGCGTTAAGGGCGTCGAATACATGATTGCCGACGGCCAGCGAACCCCGTTCAAATTCTGTTTCGGAGCCCCTTCCTGCGTGCCGGCCACCTCGTTCGAAACCGCCGGAGCCACCATCGGCGTCCGGGATCTAAGAAGATTACTCGGATTGAAAGAAATAGGCTATCTGGCCGAGATGATGAATTTTCCGGGGGTTCTGCACAACGACCCTGAGGTGATGGCCAAAATTGCACTCGCCCAAGCCTTTAACAAGCCCATCGACGGGCACGCCCCCGGTTTGCGGGGAGACGACGCCCAGCGTTACATCGACGCCGGGATGAGCACCGACCACGAATGTTTTACGTACGACGAAGGACTGGACAAAGTACAACGCGGCATGAATATTCTCATCCGGGAAGGCAGCGCGGCCAAAAATTTCGACGCCCTGATTCCGCTGCTGCGCGATTTTCCGGAAAAAATCATGTTCTGCTCCGACGACAAGCACCCCGATAGTCTGGTTGAAGGCCACATCAACCAACTGGTGAAACGGGCGCTGGCCCAGGGCCAGGAGTTGTTCCATGTCTTGCGGGCGGCCTGTCTGAACCCGGTTTTACACTACCGTCTGCCCGTTGGCCTGCTGCGCGAGGGCGACCCTGCCGATTTCATTCTGGTGGACGATCTGGCGGTTTTCTCCGTCCTGAAAACCGTCATCCAGGGCGAAGTGGTCGCCGAAAACGGAATTTCTCACTTGCCGGATTTACGCAGCGAACACGTCAATCAATTCCATTGCCTGCCGAAAAAACCGGCGGATTTTGCGGTGTGGCTGGAGAAGGAGGATCAGAATGCTGATGCGGATTTGCAATCCGCATCCAAAACTGCCGCTGATTTACAATCAGCAGGCAACAATGCATCTGACGAGCCAGCAGATTCAAAATCCACGGCAGCTGCGAGTCGGATTGCAAATCTGACTCAGCTGACCCATCCAAAGCAGCTTCGGGTGATCGAAGCCCTGGACGGGCAATTAATCACCAATCGTTTGTTGCTTCCCCCGACCCTTTCGGAAAACCGCCTTGTTGCGGACGTTGCGCGGGATATTTTAAAAATAACCGTCGTCAACCGCTACCAGAATACGGCTCCTGCCCTGGCATTTATCAAAAATTTTGGCCTGAAAAAAGGCGCGATTGCTTCGTCGGTCGGACACGATTCGCACAATATCGTTGCCGTCGGCTGCGACGATGAGAGCCTCTGCCAGGCGGTCAATCTGGTCATCGAAGCCAAAGGCGGGTTAAGTGCGGTTGCCGACCCGGCTACTTGTCAATTACTCCCATTGCCCATCGCCGGGTTGATGACTGATGGTGATGGATACACCGTCGCTGACCAATACACCACGATTGACCGGTTTGTAAAGAATGAATTGGGCAGCACACTGACCTCCCCGTTTATGACGTTGTCCTTCATGGCGCTGCTGGTCATTCCATCCCTGAAACTCAGCGACAAAGGACTATTTGACGGGCAAAACTTCCGATTTACGCCCTTGATGGCGCCCTAAAAACCGGGGTCGTATGCTTGCATACTAAAATAAAAATAATCCTATTTATACAAGTTTTTGTAAAAAAAAGTCCCAACTTTTTTTATTAACAAGTTTTGTTAATAAGTTTACATTCCGTACATCGAGTGCTTTGTATTGACCCATCCTAAACCATTATTATGCCTCGTTACCGCACCCCGTCCGGTATAGACGAAGAGCAACTCTGGGATCAGTTCCGGAGTGGCGATGAAGTGGCTTTTGCCCGGCTTTATAAGGAATATGTGCAGGTTCTCTATCACTACTGCGCCCACTTCACCGCCGATCGGGCTTTAATCAAGGATTGCATTCACGACCTGTTTGTTGAGCTCTGGAAACACCGGCAAACCATCGGCCAGACTACTTCCGTCCGGTTTTACCTGATGGCGTCGATCAAGCGCAAGCTGGTTCGCCACCTGAACGCCGAGATGAAATTCAGCAGCCAGGACGACGTGGAAAATGACCGGGAATGGCTCCCGGGCTGTGCCCCGTCCCACGAATCGACGCTGATTTCCTTCGAAGAGGACGACCACGTCAACTCCTGTGTCGCCAAAGCCATCGAAAAGCTCCCCCGCCGTCAGCGCGAAGCCGTTTATCTGCGGTATTACCAGAATCTGAGCAACGAAGAAATCTCGTCGCTGATGCAGATCAATATCCAGTCGGTTTACAACCTGATTTTCGGCGCGTTGACCAATCTTAAAAAATACATTTCGCCGGAGAAGGTGGTCCTTTAACCGCCCTTTTTCGGCTCAACGGGTTTAACTATTGCCCGCTGTTTGGCGTTTACCGTTTCAGGTTCTCTACCTTTGTACCCCGAATCGACAAACGCCAAACAGCAAATCCTGCATGAACCCGATTACCACGCCCCTCCCCGAACGGATGCGCCCGCGCACCCTCGACGATGTCATTGGTCAGCAAAAACTGATTGGCCCCGGCCGGGCGTTACGACGGGCGATCGAATCCAACCGCATTCCTTCCATGATTTTGTGGGGGCCGCCGGGGGTTGGCAAAACCACCCTCGCTCAACTGATTGCAGAAGCCACCAAACGGCCTTTTTTCAGTTTGAGCGCCATCAGTTCGGGCGTTAAAGACATTCGTGACGTATTGAGCCGCCCGTCAGGACTGTTCCCGCCCGTCGTCTTCATTGATGAAATTCACCGCTTCAATAAAAGCCAGCAGGATGCGCTGCTGGGAGCCGTTGAGAAGGGCACGATTACCCTAATCGGTGCCACCACCGAAAATCCCTCGTTTGAAGTCAATTCGGCCCTTTTATCCCGCTGCCAGGTGTATATTCTGGAGTCACTGGGGGTCGATGAATTGAAGCAGTTGGTCGACAACGCCTTGCAGAAAGACAGTTACCTCAAAGCGAAAAAAATCACCATTCAATCGTACGACGCGCTGATGCGGCTTTCGGGCGGTGATGGCCGTAAACTCCTGAATTTGCTGGAATTAGTGGTTACGTCGCGTCCGGATAACCAGGAGATGACCCTCGACGATGAGCTGGTAACCACCGTAGCCCAGCAGCAGATTGCACGGTACGACAAATCCGGCGAACAGCATTACGACATCATTTCGGCCTTCATCAAATCCCTGCGCGGCAGCGATCCCAACGCGGCTTTGTACTGGATGGCCCGCATGATGGTCGCGGGGGAAGATCCCGTATTTATCGCCCGCCGGATGCTGATTCTGGCTTCAGAAGACATTGGAAACGCCAACCCGACGGCCATCATCATGGCCACCAACGCCATACAGGCCGTGAAAGCCATCGGGTATCCCGAATGCCGGATCGTGTTGTCGCAAGTGGCGGTTTACCTGGCAACCTCCCCCAAAAGTAACGCAAGTTACGTGGCCATCAACGATGCGATGGCCCTGGCCGAGAAAACCGCCGATCAACCCGTGCCGCTACACCTGCGCAATGCTCCCACGAAGCTGATGAAACAGATTGGTTACGGCCAAAATTACCAGTACGCGCACGATTTTGAAGGCAATTTTACTCCGCAGAATTTCCTGCCCGACGACCTGAAAGGCACCAAACTTTACGAACCCGGCCAGAATGCCCGCGAAAACGAAATCCGGAAGCAGCTCCAACGCTGGTGGGGTGAGTGGTATGACTACTAAAACAACCCAATTACTCGCCGGTTTTTAGAAGAAAAACCGGCGAGTCGGTTAGCCTTACGGTTTTTGGGGTTCCAGAACCGCCACGGAGGTTTTCAGGTACTGATCAAACCATTTCAGGTAGCGATCAAACCGGTCGACCTGGTAACTCGGAACCGAAAGGCCGTGAAACTGATTCGGGTAGACGATGAGTTGCGTCGGAACGCCCAGCGAACGCAGCGCCTGATACATCTGCTCACTGCCGGCAATGGGCACGTTAAAATCTTTTTCGCCCCCCATAAATAACGTCGGTGTTTTGATGCGGTCGGCTTTCAGGAATGGAAACGACACTTTCAGCCATTTATCGGTATTTTTCCAGGGAAGCCCCAATTCATTTTCGTATTGGTTGACGTATTGATCGGATCCGTACATGGTTATCTGCAACGAGCTTCCGGCTCCGCTGGCAGCTGCCTTAAACCGTTGATCGGTCGTGATGGTGTAGTTGGTCAGAATCCCGCCATAACTCCATCCACCGATGCCCAGCCTGGCCGGATCGGCAATACCATTGGCAACGAGATAATCCGTAGCCCCCAGAATATCAACCACTTCCTTATTCCCCCAGTCTCCATAAATAGCTTTGCAGAACGCCAGCCCGCGCCCGCTGCTGCCCCGGTAATTGACCCCGGCTACGACAAAACCGCCCCCCGCCAGAAGCTGCCGCGAGAGGTCAAAACCGAAATTATCCTGCCCAACCGGACCACCGTGAATGAACAGGATCGTCGGTAGTTTCTGCCCCGCCGGAACGTGAGCGGGCCGGAACAGCATATTGGATACCTGCGTTCCATCCTTGCTGCGTGAGGTAAACCCTTCCACGTTCGCCAGCATAAGGGGTGCCACAAAATCATCCTGAATCGTGGTCAACCGGCGGGTTTCGCCTTTTTCAACAACGTAAATTTCTGCCGGTAACTGCGGTTTACTCATCAAGGTAGCCCAACCGCCTTTCGGGTTTTGCTCCAGATCGGCAAACGCACAGTCGCCCCCGGCCAACCGGCTGAGCTGACCGGTTGCCAGGTCGTACGCGCCCACGTAGGTCCGCCGGTCATCATCGACCAAAACCGCAATCGACTTCCCGTCGGGCGACCAGCGCGGATTCCGAACCGGGCGATCCAGCGCTGCCGAGAGCAGCTTAGGCTCCCCGCCGTTGGGCGAAAGCAGGGCCAAAACCGGCTGATCATACATGATAAAAGGGGTAGCCGCCGTCGAACGCAGGTACGCGATCTGCAGCCCGTCGGGACTCCAGACCGGGCTCCGGTCGTAACCCGCCCAGGTTGTCAACTGCTTCGCTGTGGCCTTGGGTCGGGCATCGATAACGAACAGATCGGTATTCTCATTTTTGTCGGGATCGGCCGTGCGGTTACTAACGAAAGCAATTTGCTTGCTGTCGGGCGACCAAACCGGTGACGATTCATCGTACGTACCGCTCGTCAAGGTATCGAGTTTGCGGGTATCCACATCGAACAGATACAGGTGAGCCGCCCGCCGATCGAGGTAGCCTTTGGTGTCCTCCTTGAAATGGTAGCGGTCGATGACGTACGGTTTCCGGATTTTGGTTTTCGCCGAATCCGAATAATCCTTGTCCCGAATGACCAGCGCCAGCGTTTTGCCGTTGGGGGCCCATTCATATTCTTCGAGTTCGCCCTTGAGCTCGGTCACTTTTTTACCTTCTCCTCCCCGCCGGTCAAGCAGCCACAACTGACAGTCTTTGTCTCCGTTACGCGTCGCCACAAACGACAAAAACCGCCCATCCGGGCTCCAGCGGGGCGACGATTCGCCCTCGGGGCCATTCGTCAGCTGCACCGACTGTTTGCCATCCCAGCTGATCATCCAGAGGTCGGTGTTCCGCTTGTCTTTTTCCTTGTCGACCGACGATAGCGTATACGCTATCCAGGCGCCATCGGGCGATACCTGTGGGTCGTTGATCGTCTGAAGTCGAAGAATGTCGGCTGGTTGAATCGGGCGTTTGACAGGTGGTTGCCCCAGGACAGTGCCCGTTAGCAGGCAAAGAAAGAAAATGGATCTCATGCGTTTGTTCTGAAGAGGAATGCGCCGGTGAAGATACAAAAAGTTTTATTTTTGGCGGACTGAGTGAAGAGGCACGCGTCCGAAGCATTCGCTTCCCTCCTTCCCTCGACTAAAAAACCGAAAACCGTATGTTCAAAAACCGTCTTGTACGCATTCTTGCCCTTCTTTTCCTAACCTGTCAGGCCGCGCTGGCGTCGAAAGTCGATACCGTCGAAACGTACAGTGCCGCCATGAAGAAAACCATCAAAGCGGTGGTGCTGACGCCCGACTCCTATGTAAGCGGCCGGGAATTTCCGGTGGTGTATCTGTTGCACGGCTACAGCGGCAACTACGCCGACTGGGTCAAAAAAGCGCCTTCGGTTCACCAGGCCGCCGATACCTACCAAACCATCATCGTGTGCCCGGATGGCAATTTCTCCAGCTGGTATTTTGACAGCCCGGCCGATCCGTCGTCCAAATACGAAACCTACGTGGCTACCGAACTGGTGAACTGGGTGGACGGGCGTTACAAAACCATCAAAAACCGCAAAGGCCGGGCGATAACCGGCCTGAGCATGGGTGGTCACGGGGCGTTGTACCTGGCGTTTAAACACCAGGACGTGTTCGGGGCCGCCGGAAGCATGAGCGGGGGCGTCGACATCCGGCCGTTTCCCAACAACTGGGACATGGCCAAAAAGCTCGGCCCCTACGCCCAATACCCCGACCGCTGGGAGCAGAATACCGTCATTAACATGCTCCATCTGCTGACACCGGGTTCGCTGGCGCTGATCATCGACTGCGGAACGGAGGATTTTTTCTTCCGGGTGAACAACCACCTGCACGAGAAAATGCTGGAGCGAAACATTGCCCACGACTACATTACCCGCCCCGGTGCCCACAACTGGCCCTACTGGACCAGCGCCCTCAACTACCAGTTGCTATTCATGCAGCAGTATTTTGATAAAAACGTTTAAGGTTTGAGGTTTAAGGTTTAACGGGCTGACGCAGGCAATGCACAACTCGTTAAACCTCAAACCTTAAACCCTATTTCCCCTGCGAATCCACAAAGTACACCATGGCCTGGTTCAGAAAGTGAGCGTAGGCCGGATTCGGTTCGCCGTTCTGGCTGGTGTAGCGCGGATCATCGACATACAATTGGGCCAGCCCCCGATAAGCCGCCAGCGGATTGCCGTTGCCGACCGACGGGCCCCACATTTTACGAATGTGCGCAAAATGCCGGGCAATCTGCTGCTGCACTGCCGGATCGGCGGGGTCTTTATGCATCAACTCGCCCAAAGTCCGGTAAATCGCTTCACCTTCGGATTTTAACTGCTCAAATTCGGCTTTACTCAGGTGGCGGAGTTTGTTTTCCGATTCTTTCACTACTTTTTCTCCGTATTGGGCAACGGCTTCCTGCCGGTAGGCTTCCGCTTGTTCTTTCGGGAAACCTGCGTATAATTCTTCGTCGGTTAACATGATTTGTTCTCCTTTTAGTTTTGAAAGGGTTTTATCAATCGTGCCCAGCAAGGTCGTAAGCCGGTCCCGACGTTCGCACAACGCGGTTTTGTGGCTCTGAAGTGCGGTTACCAGATCGAATTCGGGGTCTTCAAGTACCTGCCGGATCTCCAGTAACGAAAAATCCAGCTCCTTGTAAAAGAGAATCTGCTGCAGTCGGATGAGCTCTTTTTCGCCGTAAAGCCGGTACCGGGCTTCCGTGCGGACGGATGGTTTCAACAGACCCAGCCGGTCGTAGTGGTGAAGGGTGCGCACACTGACCCCCGCTAGACTTGCCAGTTTTTTTACCGAATACGTTCTCATTATCACCTTCTTACTGGAATTGATGCCGTAAATGTAGGCTATGACGTAAGGGGAGAGTCAAGAAAAAAATGAAGTTTCTTTAAAGTTTTTCTATTTTAACGGCCTTGGAAACCAATCAGCCCACTACCGATCAGCTCCGCCCGGCCCAGAATGCCGCCGATGCCAACACCCTGTTGCGCATGATGGAGACGTTTTGCCAGCATTTCAATTACCCGTTCGACCGCGCACAACGCTGGGACCTGATCTGGCAGATGCTGGATACTCCGTCGCTGGGATCACTCTGGCTGATCGACCACGACCGGCAACCGGTGGGCTACGTGGTATTGACCTACGGTTTTGCCCTGGAGTTTGGCGGAAAAACCGCCCTGGTCGACGAACTCTTTATCGAAGAAGCCCACCGGGGCGTGGGCCGGGGGGGCCGGGTGTTGCGGGGCATTCAGCAACTGACCGATCAGATTGGCGTGTCGGTCGTTCTGCTGCAAACCGAAAAATACAACGTCCGCGCCAAGCGTCTGTACGAATCCCTCGGCTTCGTCGATCAGGAGCGCAGCACATTGATGTGGAAGAAGTAAGCCTGTATGGTACGCCGTTTTCCGTTTACGGTTTTCAGTCGCTGACGCACGCTGTTTCGCCGACCTTACCCCACCCAAAACTGAAAACCGTATACCGAAAACTGAAAACTGTTTTAAAATGAAATTCTTCGTTCCTTCGACTAAAAATGCGGATGAAGCCGAGAAAGTGTACGGCATTCTGCGAAAATCGATGCTGAAACATCGGTACGAAACCACCGATCAGCGGATTTATTCGATTACCTTCGATGACAACGGGTTTAGCCTGACCGAAACCGTGGGAAAACCGTCCGAAACCTCCGGCGAAACGATTGTCGCCATTTTTCAGTCCGGTGACCTTTACCTGATTTGTACGAATAACCGGGGCGTTTTGCGCGGCATGCCGATGGTTGCGGGGGAGTGGGCCGTCACGAATGTGACGTTATTTGAGGAAGCCGCCTAAGGGTGTTTTCCCAAAATACGCTGGCGGGAAGAACACTCCTCGTCTTTCCCCGCCCTCCCTTCTTTTGGCGTACCTGACGAAAAAACAAACCTGTCCGGTAACGGGTCCTTATCGTTCGCGCTGACGGAGCCATCCGATGACCACCAGCACCATCATCGAGAAAAGCAAGCCTTTGGCAAACCGCTTCGTTTGTTTCAACGGCCGTGCGGGTTGACGAACCGCCGACGGACGGTCGGCGGACGGATGCAGGTAAAGATCCCGGTGACCAGTCTCAACGAAAACCGTATCCGAAACAAAGGAAAGAGAAGGCGTACGGAGCGCGTCGCCAGCATTACGAAGTCCGGCCAATAGCAGCCCGGAAAGCAGGAGTATTTTCATACTCCTAAGACGTTGCCCTGCGTCGAAAGTCACCCCAACGGTTTGATTTCCAGAGTCAGGCACCCGGAAAACCAGACACCAGAACCGGCTTACCTTCCGGTCTTTCCATCCACCTTATTCTTCTGTCAACGGCGCTGCGCGTATTGTATCCCGAAACCGCTCGATCCGCCCCAGATCGACCTGCGTTAACCCCCATTTCGCCAGCGCTTCGGGGTTTCCTTTTAGCTCGTTGACCAGCTTACTAAGCGTAAGCTGCACAATTTCGACTTCTTTCGGGGTGGTTTCAAACGCTATTTTCATACGATCTTGATAAGGTCAATGCGGTTTTCGATGGGCTGAAAGTTAGTCCGGTAAAATCGGTTTTCAAAACAAACCATCGTCGAAACGGACCGGGACCAGCCCCGTCATGAAACCCCCGAAACGAATTTCCGGCCCAATCAATCCAGGTGGTTTTTGTAACAGTTGGCGCAGCCCGCTTCGCAACTCATCCCGTATTGGCTTTCTCCGCCCGGTTTTCGGCCGCTATTTTGGGAGATAACGCGCTGATGCAACAACAAATACCATGAAAAAACCGTATTCTCTTCTCCTTGTATGGCTCTGTTTCCTGCTGGTTCCGGCCGTGAGCCGGGCTCAATCGTCCGGCAAACGCTTTTCGTTCGGCCTGAAAGCCGGGGCCAATTTCTCCAAGCTCAACGACCTGTCCTACCAGACACCCCGCCTGGATGGTAACGGATTGCCGGTGATGTCGGGCGGGCAGGTTGTTTACGACTTTTTTCAGCAAAACGACACCCACACCCTCGGCATCACGGGCGGTTTGTATGCCCGGTTTGGCAGCAAGATTTACCTGCAACCGGAAGTGCTGTTTTCGGTGAAAGGTGGCAAGTTCGATATCATTCGCCAGGGGTTGGCCACGCAGTCGGTAAACGTCAAGGTCGGGACCATCGACGTGCCGGTTTTGCTGGGCGTCCGGCTGGGACCGCTGCGGCTCAATGCAGGGCCGATGGCTTCGCTGCCGGTTCTCAGCGGCAACCTGAAAGAGTCGCTCCAACACTACACGACGCAGGCCTTCCGGGAGACTACCAAACAGGCTCAGTTTGGCTATCAGGCCGGGATTGGGTTATCACTAGCCGGAATGCAACTTGACCTTCGATACGAAGGGGGCCTGGGCAAACCCACGATTTCGGAAGCAAACGACCTGAACAAAACGTCATCGACGCGTTCAAACCTCTGGCAACTGACCGTTGGATTCGGTTTTTAACTGGATTTCGCAAGTCATACTCAGTATGAAAAACCGCCTGTCGCCTTTTTAGGAATAACCGGTCAAACGATACCAACGCCGTAATCCCGTCATGAAAAAGCGAACCTTCCTGAAACTGTCTTCGACGCTCCTGGCAGCGCCCGTTTTGCCTCCCTTAACCGGTTGGATCGCCGATGACAAACCCCGAAACTGGGCGGGTAATTATCAGTACAGCACGGATAAACTCTACCCGGCCCGGACGTTTCAGCAGGTTCAGGAACTGGTCAAAAAGTACGACAAACTCAAGGTGTTGGGGACACGTCACTGCTTCAACGGAATTGCCGACAGCACGCACCAGATGATCTCGCTGCTGGAGATGCACCAGGTGCTGGCGCTGGACCCAAAGGCGAAAACCGTGACGGTCGATGCCAATCTGAAATACGGCGATCTGGCAACTTATTTAGATCGCAAAGGATTTGCGTTGCACAACCTGGCTTCGCTGCCCCATATCTCCGTTGCGGGGGCCTGTGCCACGGCCACCCACGGTTCCGGCGTCAAAAACGGCAACTTATCGACCGCCGTAGCCGCCCTGGAAATCGTGCTGGCGAATGGCGAAGTCCGGACGTTATCCCGCGCGAAAGATGGCGAAGCATTCCGGGCTGCGGTGGTACACCTGGGCGGTTTGGGCGTCGTCACCAAAGTCACGCTCGACATTCAGCCGACGTTCAAAATGCGCCAGTTTGTGTACGAAAACCTGCCGCTGGACCAGCTTAAAAATCATTTTGACGCCATCGAGAAGAGCGCCTATAGTGTGAGCCTGTTTACTGACTGGCAGAAGAAACGCGTCAACGAAGTCTGGCTGAAAGAGCGCATGGGTGCCGGAAAACCGGCGGCTGCCAAACCGGAATTTTACGGAGCCAGACTGGCAACCCGAAACCTCCACCCCATCGCCGAGCTTTCGGCCGTGAACTGCACCGAACAGATGGGCGTCCCCGGTCCCTGGTACGAACGGCTGCCCCACTTCCGGATGGGCTTCACACCCAGTAGCGGGAAAGAGCTGCAATCCGAATATTTTGTGCCGGCCCGAAACGCCGTCGAAGCCATTCTGGCGGTTGAGCGAATGCGTGATCGCATCAGCCCGCACCTGTTTATTTCGGAAATCCGCACCATCGACGCGGACGATCTGTGGATGAGTCCGTGTTATAAGCAGCCGTCCGTCGCCATTCACTTCACCTGGAAACCGGAATGGCCTGCCGTCCGAAACCTCCTGCCGATGATCGAGAAAGAACTGGCGCCGTTCGGCGTGCGTCCCCACTGGGGCAAGTTATTCAGCATCACGCCCGCCCAGCTTCAGACCCGCTACGAAAAACTACCCGAATTCCGCAAACTGCTGACCGACTACGACCCGAAAGGCAAATTCCGCAACGCGTTTCTGAACACGAATATTTTTGGAAAATAACGGCGGTCGGATCAGGCCGGTTTTTCGGTTTCTGCTTTTGGGTGAAGCGCTTCCGGTGCGGAGCGTTCCGCCGGTTCGGGATCATACAGCGCCAGTAAGGGAACCCGGGGATTATACGCCAGCCGACGCGTCAGGCTGCGGTTCCAGACGGCATCCAGCAGGGATTTCCGGTAGGGAACGGTCACCAGCAAATCCACCGTATGTGTATCGAGATACGTATCGATTCCCCGGTCAACATCCTCATCCCGGAGAAAATACGGCTCGGTAAAAATAGTGTCAAAAACCGGCTCGATTTGCTGCTGGTAGCGTTCCAGAGCTTCCGCCGTTGCTGTTTTAGCGGGCTGATCGACGACTGCCAACGCCGTCAACCGGGCGGTTTTGCGCGTCGTCAGCTCCTTCAGCGGTTCCAGGCAGGTCGGGTCGAGCAAGGTCGCATAGTCCGTGGCCAGCACCACGTCCCGCAGGGGCTGAATCGCGGCATTTTTCGGAACCACCAGCACGTTCGTTTTGGCATGCCGGATCAGACCGGTGGCCACACTACCCAGAACGGGCAAAAAACCGGCCCCGCTGGCTCCCACCACCACGAAATCGTAAGCCTTCTGTTCAAGCGCAGCTTCCACCGCATCAACGGGGTTTCCCGGAACCGTCAGGAGATGATAGGCATGAAACGGCGGGTGAAAATGCGCCGTAAGTTCCGACAATTGGGTCTGCAAACTCCGGAATGCCAGCCGTTCGGCTTCTTTCATCCGAATACCGACTTCGTACATCGTTTCGGGTTCGATGGGGTATGCGTGCAGCAGGTCAAATTCAACCGCCGTATCGTCAAACAGTTTTTGGGCAAAATGGATGGCCTTCTCGGACGCTTCCGAAAAATCGGTCAGCAACAAAATCTTTTTCATAGAGCTTAGAGGATAGGTGGTTAAACAACGGCTAAAACCGGCACATCGGACTGGCGCGCCAGACGTTGGGTACGGGTTTCCAGCAGCGACCGCAGGATGCGGTTCCGCGACTTGGGTAACATCATAACCAGATCGGCCCGGTTTTCGGCGACAAAGTGCAGGATGGTGGTCGTCAGATCCTCGCCCGGAACCAGGCTGACCGTATGCGGCTGGTGTTTGAGCAACTGCCGGAGTTCTTCGGCAGCCTGCTGCACCAGCGGATCGCCCGGTTTCTGGCTGACACAAATCAGATTCAGACACCCTTCAAACCGCTTGGCAAACCGCATCACGCCGTCCAGCGCATGCGCACTGACCGGTTTTTCCAGGTTGACCGCCAGCACAATGTTTTTGAATGGCACAAATTTCGCACCCGGCGGAACCAGCAGCAGGGAAACCGTGGTCCGTGGAATCATGTCTGTAGCCTGACTACCGAAATAGCGAACACCCGCAGACCGCGCTCCGGCAGTCCCCATCACCAGCAAATCCGCCTTCTCTTCGTTCACTACCCGTTCGATCGTTTCGAGCGTAGCCCCTTCGCGTGCCAGAACCGTAATGGAAAGCTGTCCACCCGCAACCTGTTGCAGTTTGTCCCGCAACCGGTACAGTTTTCGCCGGGCACTTCGTTTCACTTTTTCTTCCATGGGCGTAAAAACCGTCCGGAGCAGTTCCAGTTGCAGAGGGTGCTGGTAGACGTGTAGGAGTATCAGCCTGGCGTTATGTTGAGCCGCCAGTTGTCCCGCAAATTCGGATGCAGAACGGGCGTTTTCGGAAAAATCAGTAGCTAAAACGATGGCTTTCATGAGCGGAACAAGGGTTAAACTCGGATAGGTGCGTAAATCGAAGGCGTTTTCGGGTCGGAATCCGAATGGTTTTCCTGGCAGCAAAGGTATCGGAAGTGCCCATTTCAGGCCCTGATGCTCCTCAAGTTCCTCCGGGATAAAAGTCAGTCTTTCGCCTGACAAACGGCATGTTTCCGACCTCAGGTTCTTGGTACTTTTAACGATGCGGTTTTCACACCCAGCCGCTTCTCCTGTTATGCTGAGCGAACTTACTCCCGAAGTCATCGATGCGATGCTGGTCAACCAGTATTTTGGCCGGATTGGTTGTGCTGCCGAAGGCCGAATTCTCGTCGAACCGTTGATGTATTACTTCGACGGCTGTTTCATTCTGGGCCTGACCCGCGAAGGTACCAAAACCGAACTGGTCCGAAAAAACCCGCAGGTCGCGTTTGAAATCGACGAAATGCTCAGCCCCGGCACCTGGCGCAGCGTGGTGATTGAAGGGATTTTCGAAGAATTGCAGGGGGATGAACGCGATTATGCCCTTTATCTGCTGAGAAACCGAAAAATCCCGGTTTTTGCCGACGAAAAAATGGGATACCCCGGCGAAATTGAACCCGTTGAGCATAAAGCGGTTTACCCGGTCGTTTTTCGGATTCGGATTCAGCACAAAACCGGGCGGTGCTATACGGCACCAAAATAGCGGAGAGCCCGGCACCATCCAATGATTTTTGCTACATTCGCACCGTCTGGCTATTTTTTGACCAATTTCCCGATGGAATTGTACGCAATTAATCTCGTTTTATGATGCGGAAGCACCGATTCAACTCCTCTTTTCTCTTTCTATTTTGGGTGCTGGCGGGTTCGTCGGCGCTCGCCCAGCGTCCGCCCGCCTATCCCCTGATTACCCTCGATCCGTACACCAGCATCTGGTCGTTCAACGACCGGCTGACCGACTCGCCCACCCGCCACTGGACCGGTAAAAACTTCCCGATCGACGGGCTGGTTCGCGTCGATAACCGCACCTACCGGTTTATGGGTGCCCCCCTGACCACCCTGAAAACCGTGGTTCCAACGGCGCAAACGACCGCCTACGATTTGACCTATACGTTTCAGAAACCGTCAGATGGTTGGGAGAAACCGGATTTCAACCCCTCCGGCGACTGGAAAGCCGGTAAAGCGCCGATCGGCGACGGTGCATCCAGCAACCCGATCAAACCAGCCACGATCTGGAAAACCAAAGAAGTCTGGTACCGCCGGACGGTAACGGTTTCGGATCTGAATTTCGAGAACCTCGTCCTGTACCTGAGCCACGACGACGATGTGGTGGTGTATATCAACGGCGTAAAAGCCTTCGATAGCGGTCACCGTCACGTCAGTGATTACAAAGTATTTCCGCTCGATCCGGCCGCCAAAGCTGCGCTGAAAAAAGGCATCAACCTCCTGGCCGTCCATTGCATCAATCCGAGAGGGGGCGCTTACGTCGATGCCGGTCTGGTGGATGAGCAGACGGTCAAACTCGGCGGTCCGGTTGAGATCGCCAACCAGCAAAGTGTAAACGTTCAGGCGACCCAAACGGAGTACCAGTTTGCCGCCGGACCGGTCGCCCTGACCGTGACGTTTACCACCCCTTTCCTGCTTAACAATCTGGAGGTAACTGCGCGTCCGGCTTCGTATATTACCTATTCGGCCCGATCGACCGATGGCAAACCGCATACGGTGCAGGTCTTCACGGCGGCTTCGGGCCTGCTGAGTGTTCACCAGCCGCTGCAGGAAGTCGCCGGGAAACGTTCGACGGTGGAGGGTCTGACGGTTTTGTCCATCGGCACCACGCAACAGAACGTGCTGGGCCGCAAGGGCGATGACGTTCGGATCGACTGGGGGTACGCCTTGCTGGCCGCGCCATCGGCCCCGACCACCCAAACGGGCATTGGTGAACCGGCCGCGCTGTTCCGCAGCTTTATCAGTCAGGGCAAGGTCGCCAGCGGAAGCAGCCGGCCGGCCCCCGCCGACAACCGTTCCCTGGCGGTTTCGCAGTCGCTCGGAACGGTCACGCAAACCCCAAAAACCGCCCACGTTATCCTGGGCTACGACGACATTTATTCGGTCCAGTATTTCGGCAAAAACCTGCGCGGCTGGTGGCGTCGCGACGAATCCATGACCGCTGAAAGGATGCTGGCGGCCGCCGAAAAAGACTACCCGCAACTGCTGACCCAATGCCGGCAGTTTGACCAGCAACTCTATACCGACGCCGAGAAATCGGGTGGAAAAGCATACGCCGATCTTTGCCAGCTGGCTTACCGCCAATCGATTGCGGCCCATAAAACCGTCGCCGGACCGAAGGGAGAAGTGCTGTTTTTCTCGAAAGAAAATTTCAGCAACGGCTCCATCGGTACCGTAGACATCACGTACCCGTCGGCCCCGCTTTTTCTGGTCTATAATCCGACCCTGCTGAAAGGCATGATGGAGCCGATTTTCCAGTATTCGAAAAGCGGGAAGTGGACCAAACCGTTTGCGGCCCATGATGTGGGCACCTATCCGCTGGCCAACGGACAAACCTACGGCGAAGACATGCCCGTGGAAGAGAGTGGGAACATGATCATCCTGACAGCCGCCCTTGCCGTCGTCGAGAAGAACGCCGAGTATGCCCGGCAACACTGGCAGACGCTGACGACCTGGGTGGAATACCTCAAAAAAGACGGTTTTGACCCGGCCAACCAGCTTTGCACCGACGACTTCGCGGGGCACCTCGCCCGCAACGCCAACCTGAGCGTCAAGGCCATCATGGGCATTGCTTCCTACGGTCACCTGGCGAAGCAACTGGGGCATACCGAAGTGGGCGAACAGCATTTGAAACTGGCCCGTGAACTGGCGCAAAAGTGGGTTCAGATGGCCGAAGATGGCGATCACTACGCGCTGACGTTTGACAAACCGCAGGGAAGCTGGAGCCAGAAATACAACCTGGTCTGGGACAAGCTCCTGGATTTAAACATTTTCCCGAAAGAAGTCGCGCAGAAAGAGATCCGGTATTACCTCACCAAACAACAACCGTTTGGCCTGCCGCTCGACAGCCGGAAAACCTACACCAAATCCGACTGGATTATCTGGACGGCCACCATTGCCGACCAGCCGCAGGATTTTCAGCAACTGGTGCAACCGGTTTTCAAGTACGCCGACCAGACGCCGAGCCGGGTGCCGCTCAGCGACTGGCACGAAACCACCAATGGCAAACAGGTCGGTTTTCAGGCCCGCTCGGTTGTTGGCGGTTATTTCATTAAATTACTGGACGATAAACTTCATTAATTCACTTTTCCCAGCTAAACCCATGATGACAAAAACCCGATTGGGCCTCTTTCTGACGGCGGCCCTGTTGCTCGAAGCTGGCAGCGGTTTTGCCCAGAAAGGCAAGAAAATTTACACCTTTCCGATTGGTATTCAATCGTATACGTACCGCCATAGTTTCCCGAAAGGCGTGGAAGCTACCCTCGACACCATTCAGTCGCTGGGCATTACCGAAATGGAAGGCGGAACGCCCAAAGGCGTAACGACCGCCGAATTCAAGAAAATGCTGAAGGACCGCGGCATCAGCATTCCGGGCACCGGCGCGGGCTACGAACAGCTCGTGAAAGATCCGATGGAAGTGGTCCGAAACGCAAAAGAACTGGGTTCTACGTTTGTAATGTGCGCCTGGATTCCGCATCAGAAAGGGAATTTTACGCTGGAAAACGCCAAAAAAGCGGTCGAAGATTTTAACCGGGTGGGCAAAATTCTGAAGGAAAACGGCCTTACATTCTGCTACCACAACCACGGTTTTGAGTTTCAGCCCTACGAAGACGGTACCCTGTTCGACTACATGGTAAAAAACACGAATCCGGAGTATGTTTCCTTCGAAATGGATATTCTGTGGGCCACCCACGGCGGTGCTGATCCGGTCAAACTGCTCAACAAATACGGCAGCCGCTGGAAGCTGATGCACCTGAAAGACCTCAAAAAAGGTGTAAAAGGGGACCTGACCGGCAATACCCCGCAGGAGAACGACGTCATTCTGGGAACAGGGCAGATCGATATGCCGATGGTGTTAAAAACCGCCAGGAAAGTCGGCATCAAACATTATTTCATCGAAGACGAGAGCAACATCTGGAGTTATCAGGTTCCGAAAAGCATCGCTTACCTGAAAAATCTGACGGAGTAAAAACCGGATTTCCGCCTTTTAAAATGCCCGGGGAAAGCCGTTCCGGCGGTTTTTCTCCGGGCATTTTTAGTAGAAAACCAGGCCACCCGGCCCGCCTGGTTCACAATTTAGCCATCGGTACCTTCGACTTATCTTCTGGTTACGTGCCAACTCAAAAAGCGGTTACTTTTGATCCAGAGAAAAACGTAAAAACAACCCGGTTGAATTTTGGTTTATAGCAGGATATCGGCTCTTCTGTAAGGGCTAAAACCCCAGAAAGACAGGCCTTTATAAAAACCCGTACCGACGATGGGAGAATGGACCGAGCGGTGGCCTGGTTCCTTCACCCTTCCGTGAATTTGATTTTCGTTAGATAATGCAACAGTGCCAAGTATACGGTAATAGGAAAATCGTAACGCTAATAGATAAAGTGGCACAAAGTTTGGACAGATTAAGTATCCCCTTACTATGCGGTCAAATCTATTTAGTGACAAATAAATTATGACGACCAAAACTGTTTCTGTTGAAGTTTTCAACCGCGTTGGCACCGAGCGAGATGAGTCTTTAATGGGCACTCATAAAATGTCAAAAATCCGCAAACGGGGCCAGTATAAACTGAATTTCTCCAAAACTATCCTCTGGCTTTTGATATTTGCCGTTGCGATGGGGTTTGCGGTAATGTGGTATCAGGTGATCATTAGTCTGATAAATTCCCTTTTTAACTGATTCCGCCAAAATTTGGCTTGAATTTTGTAACCGCGGTTTTACCGTCTAACCACTCCTAGAATACGGCTTTCTCCACCCGTTCTTCGGCAAAATACATATCAACGTCACCTTTATTTTTGACGGCAATTTTCCCCCGATAATTACATTGAAAATGCTCTTTCACCAACTGGTACGTGGTGTCTGAAATATTGATTTTGCCCACCTCGCCATGTTGCTCCATCCGGGCCGCCGTGTTGACCGTATCGCCCCAGATGTCGTACGCAAACTTCCGGACGCCCACAATGCCAGCCACCACCGGCCCCGTATGAATGCCAATCCGGAACTCAAAATGCCGAAATCCCCGGGCAACCCGATCCTGCTGGTTGTGCAACATAAAGTCACGCATTTCGATAGCCGCCTTTACCACTTCGACCGGATTGTCCGGATAGGCCACCGGTAGTCCTCCGGCGCAGAGATAGGCATCCCCGATGGTTTTGATTTTCTCAATCCGGAACCGGCTCAGAATGGCATCGAAGGAGCGATAATAATAATCGATTTCGTTGACCAGGTCTTCCGGCGAAAGCTGTTCGCCCATTTGGGTGAAATTCTTGATGTCGGTAAATAAAACCGTCACCCGCTCAAACCGGCGCGGTTTTGACTGACCCGTTTGTTTCAGTTCTTCCACCACCTCCGACGGCAGAATGTTGAGCAGCAACTCCTCGGAACGCTGTTTGGCTTCCTGCAACTCTTCCGTCCGTTGCTGCACCTTCTGTTCCAGCATCGTATTCTGCTCGGTCACCAGCCGTTCGTTTTCCTGCAACAACCGGATTTTCTCCTGCTCGGCGTCCTTCCGCTGCTTATCGATCAGGTTCACTTTATACGTAAGCGCGACCGCGAAGAACAGGATTTCGACCCCGACGCCGAGGTGAATACTTTCAAACGTCCAGAAACTGTACGGCAGACGCCCGAAGGTATACAGCAGAAAAACGAGAATGCCGACGTAAAAGAACAGGTTTCCGGCTATGTAAAACAAGGCGGGCCGAAAGCCTTTGCGCAATGTGACCACCCCGGCTGCGATGCTGACCAGACCTTCGAACAGGGCCAGCAGGGGAACAAAATCGATCTGTTCGCCCAATTGGTGATTCAGGCTAACGTTGGCAACGTTAACGACAAAACCGATCGCGTACAGAATCATTATCCCTATTCCGATCTTGTAAAACGTCGGTGCCTGTATCCGAAGCCGCAGGAACGACAGGGTAAACAGTACGTGGAGAAAACCGGTTATGGCGGCCAGGGCCGTGGCATACGCTTCGATGCCCGGGTTGGCGGGCCAGAAAAACTCGCTGGTGTGGCCCCGAAACAGCGCCATTTGCAAGCCGATGAACAACACCCAGACGGCGTAGCGAAGGTTTCCCCACTCGCCTAGCCGAATAAACATCACCAGGCTGTAAACGATGATAATCAGGATAAATCCGTAGTAGGTTCCGTAAAATAAATCCGACCGGTGCTGGCGTTCCAGGAGCTTATCAACCGACAGGGCAAAAATCGGCAGGGCCGAGGTATAGATGCCTTCCATGTACACATAAAAAGTGCTGGTCTGCCCGTTTTTGGCCGCGATCGGGCAAAACTGCACACTCTTGCGAAACGGCTGGTCGGGCTCGGGTTGCAGACTGCCCAGCCTGTGTAGCGCCAGCACCCGGTTTCCGGCGGTTTCGTACACCACAATTCGCTCGGTTCCGGCGTAGATAAACTGCAGAAAGACTTCCCGGTCCTGCTGGTTCACCAGCTCAAACCGAAACCAGTATCCCAGTTGCTGATTGTACGGCTTGATCCGTTGTTTTTCGGTATTGACAAACTGATAGGTGGCCGGATTCCGGAGCAAATCATCGATGGAAACCGTTCCGGCTTTGACACCCAGCATCTGGCTGGCTCCGAAAACATCGTACGTGCGGTCCAAATCCGTGATCCGTACCGGGTTGGCAACAACCTGGCAGCCCATCAGCAGCAACAGCATTACAAGCCGTATACGTCGGTTCATAGCATTGGTTTTCGTTCAGGCAACGGTGGGTAACAGCGCCGTTCGTAACATGACGTCCACTTTATGGGCGGTGGTCCCGAACTCCTTTCGGGCAATGTAGACCAGCGGTAACCGGATAAAAATGGGCGGATGAGCGATTTTCCGACCCATGGCCGCCGACTCCGCTTCCAGTTCGGTCAGCAGGCGCTGGCGTTCGGACTCGGTTTTGGCGCGGTGCAGGCCCCGGCTTTTTTCCCACGCCAGATCGCGGCCTTTCTTCATGTAGCCCCGCTCAACCGCCTTGATTTTATCCGAGAAATAGGTCACCAGCGTTCCGAACGGACGAAAAACCCGGCCCACGTTATCGTTCATCTGGTCGTACATATCGTCGAATAACTCGTTCATTTTCGCGAAATCATTCTTGAACAATTCGATGTTTTTCCCCTGGTAAACTTCGGCTACCACAATCGGCAAGTCGAAGGAAATGTGCGCATTGGCGGCCGAAAAAATATACTGATCCGTGGTGATGACGGTCCGGGCCGCATCGAACGACACCTGCCAGGGCTGGGTGGCTTTTTCGCCGTCAAAAAACCGGTTGATGGCTTCGAAATAGCGGTTTCCAAAACCGACATCGACCTGCTCCATTTCCACCGGATTTTCAAACAAACCCAACCGCAACCCCTCGGCCACCCGCTGCGTCACCAGCTTGTAGATGGCCGCAAACAAACCCATCGGATTGTTCTGCGACCGCAGATGGCGGGCGATTTTGTCGAGGTAAAAAATAACGTCCTCAATTTTCTGCGCGGGCGGAATCCGGAAATCCGGTTGTTCAGTCCCCCAGGTATCGGTCAGGGCCGACGGCAGGTAAAACTGTTCACTTTTGGCCCCGTTATGGTACACCATCACGAGGTCGATCATCTGGTTGCTGAACGCCCGACCCATCGCGCCCATCAGCAAATTCCGGTCGCCAATGCCCTGCAACCGCTTGTCGAGCCACTGAATGGCGTCGATCACCGGCGAATCGTCTTCGTCGTCGGCTTTGGCCACTTCGAGCAGGTCCGCGTACTTGTCACCGATAAAAAACCGGACGAACAGGGGCGACAACCGCTGCAACGGCCCGAACGACAGGCGGGAGTTCATCAGGTCGATGCAGGCCGCCGTCAGTTCCATTCCTTCGCGGCCCCCATCGGGCGAGCGCCCGGCCTGCTGGTCCAGAATGGCGTTCATCAAAAACCGGCCATCGGCCTCGTCCTCCGAATTGAGGTCATCATCGACGCCGATCAGGTGACCGACGACGCGCCACAAATGCAGGTAGGCGTCGCGTTCTTCGGGCGACAATTCAATACCCATCTGCTTCAGTCCGTCGATGATCACCACCCCAAACGACAGCAGCGTGCCGACCAGGTCCTGCTGATTGATCGGCACGCCGTAGGTTTCGACATCCCATCGATGCTGCTGGGCGTGGTACCGGATCACGGCATGAATCAGCCGGACTTTCTGAATGGAGATAATGGCGTTGCCATCGTGTTCGAAACTATTCAGGGTCAGAATATTGACCACAAACTGGGCGGTTTCCATCACCCTACGCGTGAACGAATCGAGCGAACCATTATGCACCCGCAGCCGCCCCGTGCGGTAAAGCACTTTGGCCCCCCGCCAGCAGGTGTAACACAAGGGCAGCGATTTACAGAGCAGCAGTAACAGGATTTTCGGACCGTGTTGTTTGAACACCTCCGTGGCCACCATGATCCTGAACGGATCGGCCCAGTCGGGCAACTGGCGGGTTTGGGCAAAATAATCCTCAACAATCCGTTTCAGCCGGTCGGGCAAAACATCAAAAGCCGGGTTGGGAAAGTTGCGGTTCTGAACCAGCATCTGGAAAACCTGGTCCACCTCGCCCTTCTGGTTGTCCTGTAAAATTGCGGCAATGGTCTGGTCGGCCAGCGGATCACCGATCCGTCGCTTGCTCCACAGAAATTCGTCGGTCCAGGTAGCGGCAGAAGGGTTCAGCATCGAAAAGGACGAGAAAGGTTAAGGTTATCTCAAATAACTATTTTAGTCGCTCATTTCCAATTTATCCGGCAGATTCCGGCATGCTACCACACGCATTTTCAAAGCTTTAAAGGAACAACCCTGGCATCAACCGGCGGTTTTCGCCGATCGCTCGCGTTCCAGTTGTCCGATCCGTTGGGAGTAACGGGTTGCCAGACTCAGGAATCCTTTGTCGTTCGGGTGGAATTCGTCGTACCAGTACTTCAGCGTAAGGGTAGACGGGCGAATGGTGCCCCGCAAATCCATGTAAATGACTTGATCGTAGTCGGCGGCTGCGCGCTGAAGCCGCTCGTTAAACCGGTCGATCATCCAGCGAACCAGAGCTTTCTGCTCCGATTCATCCGAAATGCCTTTTTTTAGCAGACTCTCGGTCAGCGGCCCCGGTTTGCCCGACTGGGTTTCGGTCACCGACGGAAGCACGTAATCGTAGCCGTGCACCAGCACCCGGAGGTTGGGGTTCTGAAGCCGGATGAGCCGGAAAAGCCGCTGGAAATTTTGTTCCAGTTCATCCAGCGCCGTGGTGAACGCACCGGCCAGATACCGCTGCGGAGCGGGTTGGTTCGGCTCCGGTTGTTCCCGGATATACGTCGCAAAGGCCTCCCCAAAGAAGTCCGGTCCGCCCCCACTCAGCAGAAAATACCGGGGACTCACCTTTGCAATGGTTTCCAGAAAGTTCGATTTCTCCACGTATTTTTTGAGCGAACCGACGGCTGGCGTACTGCTCACCAAATAAACCCGGGCCAGGTAATCGACGATATCACTCAACAACGGGTACTGAAACCAGGAATCGCCCCCGGCCACCATCCTGACCCGATCCGGGTATTTGATCAGATTTTGCCGGTACTGCCGGTTCCGAATCTGGGAAGCAATCTGGTCGTTCACAAACGATTTCAGGTCGCCCCACAGCCCGCGCTGCTCCTCGCCCGTCAGGGTCAGGTCGTCGCGGAGCACCAGCGCCGAATCGCCCGGGTTAGGTTTGAAATAGAGTCCCAGCGCAAAATCGGCCATCGGACTGGCCACTTCCAGACCATCGTTCAAAACCGGCTCGAGCATCCGGTTCAGTTCGCCCAGATCCACCCGGTTGTAAACCGGATTCGGCATGTGCAGCGTAACGGTTTGCGTACTCCAGTCCGGAAACTCCGCTTCGTCTTCCTCCGTCTCGAAAGCCGACGCCCGGGTTTCGTCCGATGCCGGTTTTTCGTCCAGCGTGTGGGGCGACGGCAGCGCGTCGAGTTCCAGCATGGCCAGCGTCGGTTCGGAAAGGGGATTGACCGAAACAATGATCTTGAAATATTCCGTTACGTCCGGCCAGTTGTACTGCCGAACGGTTTCTTCCAGTCCCAGCCGCACCACATCCAGCCGACCGGTCAGCGATTTCCGGCTGGGCAATCCCAGCCATTCCGACTGGCCCGGTTCGAGTCGGTAATTCCCGGCCTGTAACTGTTCGTTAATTGGCAGAAAATTCTTCGTGGACAAAAAATCCCGGGACAGGTACAAAACCGTGCAGTACAGCGTCTGCGACGTCGGATTGGTCAATTGGATTCTGACCTTGTTGGCCCAGACGGTTTTTCCGGTCGCCGACTTTCCCTCCCGCAGCGGAATGGTGACAGCCGGCGGGTTGGAACCGTTCAGCGTCACCGTTTCGCTGTCTTCCGGCGTTACCGAAACGGTCAGAATGGGGTTCGGGGCCTCCGGATTTTGAAGGTCTTTCCAATACTTCCAGGCCGCCAGATGCCGCAACTGGTTCGTCAATTCCTGATAGGCCCAGTCCGGTTTTTCCGCCGGAACGGTGCGGACCAGCGGGCGGTTTTCGTCGCCCGGGCGCGTAAAAAACCACAGGCCGTTGCACAGGTGGAGCGTATAATCGGCCGATTCCTCCCTTTCTTCGGGCACAAAAAAAGCCCCGGCCTTTTCCGTCAGGGTCGCCAGTAGTTGGGCTGCTTCGGCCACATCGCCGTTGTGGTTGATCAGGTGCAGTTTGACCGGTTCGCTCAGCAAGCCCTCAACTTTCACCCGGTAGGCTTTGCCTTTATCCAGACCCGCTCCCTGTTCCGAACTGATTTTTAGCAGAGTATAGTCTGCACCAATTTTCAACGGACTCCCCGGGAAAGCCGGTTGGCCGGTTTCGTCCAGCACCTGAATGGTTTTAGTGGTTCGTCCCAGGCCGTGAATCGCGCCGACATCGAGTATCCATTGTTTTTTGGCCGGGTTATACGTCATCTCCGCAGCATCCGCCTGGCTGTCAATCGCCCGATTCAGAAAACCGGTTTGCAGCAACTGGCCGGACGGGTCGCCCGCGGCCGAAATGCGGGGACGCTGCTCATAGGCAAACCGCATGTATTGCCGAACCCGGTTGTGCAGCGTCTGGTACGAAAGCGCGCTGTTGGCCGCTTTCAGCACCGCGATCAGATTTTTGGTAAACGCGCCCTCCCGGTTTTCGCGATCTTCCACGGCGGCTTCGTCCGACTCGCAGGCGGCCAGTTGTACGTGTTTGCCGAGCGGCATCACTTGATCCAGACCCTTTTCCCGCAACTCCGCTTCCGAAAACCGCTCGTGAAACAGAAAGCCTTCATAGGGCCGCATGGGGGCCGATTGAGCCAGCCGCCGTTCCTGCATCCGCTGGCCTTCGGGCGTCCCGGCGAGCAGGTCGAAAAACCGGGTATTGTCGCCCGAGTGGCAGCAGTCGAAAATCGTCACGATGTGCGCACCCGTTTGACTGAGTTCCGCGATCAGAAACCGCAATTCCTTGTCGGTCAACAAATACGCCCAGGGATTGGCCGCATCACCATCGAAGCAGACGATGCTTTCCAGCTTGCCGTCGGTTTCGGTCGGCCAGAGCGATTGGTCCGCCGTCTCCTGCGCCCCGTGTCCTGCAAAATAGAACAGAGCCGTATCGCCCGGCCCGGCCTGGCTCAGGTGTGTCCGAAATCCGTTAATAAGGGCCGTTTTCGTCGCTTCGTGATCGATAAGATGGAGCGGATGATGTTCAAAGCCTGACAGTTCGGTCAGATAGCGGGCAAACGTCTGGGCGTCCTGCGCGGCTCCACTCAGCGATCGAACTTGCTGATAGGCATTGATGCCCACCACCAGTGAATAGAGTTTTGGCTTGTCGGCGGGTACGGTATTTGGAGATTCCATGTTGACGTCTGGCGGTAGGGTTTAGAGAATACGGCAGTAAACCGTTGACGATTAGAAATATACGGAAATAGAATGACAGTACGGTTTTATCGAAAATCATTTTCTGAGCAGCACCGCCAAGTTGCCCAAACCGAAAAGCTTTTGTATTTTTTGTGCAAGCATTTTACGGAAGTACCAACGGGCTGCGGGGTCGCCCCGGGAAAGTTCTGTGTTACCGAAACTCCGTCACCCCGACCTGTTCGCAATACGCCAGAACCGGGCAGGTGGAACAGTGTGGTAAGCGTCCGGTGCAGATGTGTTTCCCAAACGGCATCAGCAGCCGGTTGATGTCGATCCAGTGCGAAACCGGCACCCGCGTTTCCAGCACCTTCAGGGTTTCTTCGGGTTGCCGGGTCTGCACCAGACCCCAGCGGTTGGTCACGCGGTGTACGTGAATATCGACGCTGATGGCAGCCTGGCCGGTAGCGACGCCCAGGGCGAGGTTCGCGCATTTGGGGCCAACGCCTTTGAACGAGGTCAGCGTCCCGAAATCCGCCGGAATCTGGCCGTCGAACTCTTCCATTGCCCGTTTGGCAATGCCCAGCATCGTGTAGGCTTTCTGTTCGGGATACTGCGTTCCATGAAGCAATTTCGCCAGGGAAACCGGATCGAGTTGCAGCAGTTGTTCGGGGGTTCGGGCCACCTCAAAAAGTCGCAGCGAAACCGGGATGGTGGTTTCGTCGAGGGTCCGGATGGAAATGATGCAGGCGATGAGTTGTTCAAAAACCGTGTTGTATCCCCGCTCGAACAGGTCGAACATGGCGGCTTTCGGAAAGGGCCGGATCGCTTCCTCAATTCGGCGCAGGACAAGGGTCAGATCAAATGCAGGTTTCACGCCTTCAATAACCGCAAAAAACCGCCTTGGTTTACAATTTCCCGTAACTCTTCACGAGATTTATACCGAATTTACGTTACTAGCCTGACGAAGGCCGCAAACCGCCCAAAACGCTTTTGAACCACGCATGAAAACCGTCTTTTTATTAATTTGCTCCAACCTGTTCATGACAACCGCCTGGTACTGGCACCTGCGCTACAAAGAAGAATCGTTGTGGAAAGTGATCCTGATTAGCTGGCTGATTGCTTTCATCGAATATTGTTTCGCCGTACCCGCCAACCGCATCGGCTCCTACCAGTTCAGCGCCTTCGAACTCAAAACGATCCAGGAAGTGGTGAGTCTGCTGGTTTTCGTCGCTTTTGCAGTTTTTTACCTCAAGGAAGAAATCCGCTGGAATTACATTGTCGGTTTTGCGCTGATTGTCCTGGCAGTTTTTTTTGTCTTCAAAAAGTGGTAAGTCCGATTTCGTCGGCAGATTCCATACACAGACCCAAGAAGAAAGACAAGAGACAAACGACCCAACTCCTAACCCACAAGACGTTCTTCCCGTATCTTTTCGCTTTTTTCTGACCATCTGCATAAAAACCGTTCTTTTGTAAACGTAAACCGTATTCGACTGCATTTATGACATCAAGACGAAATTTCCTGAAAGCGTCGGGCGGCCTGGCCGCCAGTGCGTTGCTGCTCCCGCATTTTTCCGGGGCCGCGAAAGTGAAAAACGTGGGCATTCAACTTTACACCGTCCGGAAAGAAATGCTGGCCGATGCCGTCGGAACGCTGCAACAACTGGCCAAGTTTGGCTACAAGGAACTGGAATCGGCCCGCAGCGAAAAAGGAAACTACTACGGTTTGAAACCGCAGGAGATCAAAAAGATTGCGAACGACCTGGGCATGACCGTGCGGAGCGGCCACGTGCACATCGACAAAGACTGGCAGCGGTCGGTGGATATGGCCGCCGAAGCCGGACAGAGTTATTTGGTGTGCTCGTCGCTGCCGTCGTCGGGCCAGACGGTTTCCAATTACGAGAAGTGCGCCGATATTTTTTCCCAGTCCGCCGAAGACTGCAAGGATATGAACCTGGTGTTTGCCTACCACAACCACGACTATGAATTCGAGAAAAAGGACGGCAAAGTGCTGTACGACATCCTGCTGCAGAACACCGATCCGAAGCTGGTCAAGATGGAACTCGATCTCGGCTGGGCGGTTCTGACCGGTAACGACCCGCTGAAGTACTTCGCCAAATACCCGGGCCGGTTCCCGCTCTGGCACCTGAAAGACATGGACAAAGTCAAGAAAGAGAGCACCGAGTTCGGCAAAGGTTCGATCGACATCCTGAAGATGCTGAAAAACATGAATAAGTCGGGGGTGAAACACTTCTTTGTCGAGCAGGAAGAATACACAAACACCGCCCTGGAAAGCGCCAAATACGATTTTGATTATCTGGCGAAATTGAATTTTTAAATCGGTCGAGACTGCTCGCTAAACTGTGTCACAGGTGAATAAAGGGAATAAAACCTCTAACTTTCACCATTATGACCAACGAGAACGAGTTCGACTTTGAAGCCTTCAAACAAGCGGCTATTAAAGGCCTTTAC
>NZ_JBHSMA010000008.1:0-225752 GCF_042655385.1 Larkinella bovis
TCCTTGCTTCCAACCCGCCAGATCTAGTTCAACACAGCGTCTGCGGAGTAGTTCGTAATCTGATTGTTTGTATTTTCCCATACCGACAACAAGATACGATTATTATAAGCTTATTCACGGATCAATAAAAGCATAGGTTCTTTGCGGATAGATTTTGAAATAACGCACGGTGTTCGAATTGGCTCTGGTGCAAGATTTTTAAGTAACACTTGATAATTCGTACTGAAAATGATTCGTCTTAAAGCCTTAATACAGAGACGGTTACATTGACGATCTTTGGAGTAAGACTTTTTCCGATTTTTGTGTACATTTGACATGGTTTTACTAGGTTTAAGGAGCTTAGAAGAACTACTTGCCCCGAAGCTGTAGGAGCAGCTTCGGGGCTTTTTTGCGGGATGCTTTCACCTAGCCATTCGAGCGGCTTTGCTCAAAAAATAGGCAATAAGCTACATGCCGACCGACAAGTCAGAGAAGAGCAACCAATAAAAAGGAGATACATATCTGGATGAATACCCAGGTTTACAAACACTTAAGCAGCTTTTGCGTAGCCGTTCTGAAAGAAGTTCTCTACATCCGTGCGTCGGATGTAGACCAATTTACCGGAAGGTCTCGAAACAGGAAAAGCACCCTCCCTGACCAATTGCCAAAAACGGGTGCTCCCAATTTTCATTAGGGTTTGAACGTCTTTTGGCCGTAGCCAATCACTCTGAGTAGAAGCAGTTGCCATGATGAAATGAATTGATATGGAGTATCATGGCCGTAAAAGTATTATTATGTCTAAATAAAAAAAATAATTTATACATTTATTTTTCTTCACCTTGATCGCTTTTTGAATTTCTAATATTGAACAGGCGCATTACCTCTTGATATTCAGGGGTTGAAGTAAGCCTTTTAGGATGTTTCTTATATAACTTCCAAATATCTTCTTCATACAAGTAAATCTCGTCTGACTTGTAATTCTCAACCTTGTCGAAACTGTATTTGGTGAGTAATTTCTCAATATCATTGAAAAGCAATTGCAAGTCTTCCTCAGGAATAGGAAGAGAGATGAGCATCTGTTTCTGAAAAGTGCCTTTCTCCCAATCAAGTAAAGCATTAGTCAATATCAAATCACTTGCTGAAAAGACAGCATTATCATATAAACTTAGAAAGTCCCATATATATGAGCGATATTCTTTTATTAATTGGAGGGCAGGGGGGAAAATCCCACAAATACCTTGAATAACTTTATATGCAGATAAATCTTTATTGTGCCAAGGAATTAAATCGTTGAATGGGTTAAATAAAGTTTTTGTATCATTTTTTTTAAATGATATACTTGGATTTCTAAAAACAATATTTTCTTTTCTTTTATAATAATTATCACAAAACAACTGTATTTCGTTGAGTAGTAATTTATTAAGGGCATCACTTAGCTTATAAGTTGCCTTTTCATAAACATGAATGAAGTTGCTTAACTTGAAATTATCATCTTTATCAGAAGCTAAGGTTTTTATAACATATTCTATATTAGCTTTTTCACGCTCAAGCTCTCTTTTGAGCCGTGACTCATAAAAATCTAATAATTCAATATTTGAACTCAGAATCTTATCAAAAAGGCTTTCTGGTAAAGAACCAATCATACTCTTAATAACTGTGGTCTGTCTTTTTACAGTTATTTGAATATAAACCCAATAACATATAGTTTCATCATAAGATGTATTTGTGGTATCAGGCTTAATCTTCTTATTTAAGAAATGTCTTATACCAACCTTATACTCTATCTTTTGATTTTGACTATTTTTTTTAGAAGTATACATAACTATTACTAATTAAAACCATTTGACTTGGTTTAATGATTGAGTAACCTGCTGCCCAGAAATGTGCACATAACCCATTGTGGTAGCAATGCTTGAATGTTGGGCAAGTTGCTGTACAACAGGAGTAGGCAGAACGGTTGACAAATAGGTGATGCCAGAATGACGGGCTGTATGAAACGTCACGTCCTTGCTGATTCCAGCTAACCGGATGACATCTTTCACATACTCATTCAACTTGGGATGCGAGCGGGCAAACAGGGGCTGATTATCAGTGCGCCAATAACGCTTTATAATTTGTTCAGGCTTGCTTAAATTGTTTGGAGTACAGTGTAGATCAAATAAGGGCAAACGATTGAGCTTGCCGGTCTTCTGGGCTTTCATTTCCAACACTAGCCCTTTATCTGTCTCAATCAGGTTCGATTGTCTAATTCGGGTGACATCTCCAATCCGCAAAAGTGTATAATACGCTATTAGAAAAGCATCACGATAAAACGCTAAATGTTCCGTTTCTTTTGTGAAGTTTAATTGCTCAATCTTCTCTATTTCAGCCGGTAGCAATACGGCACTTTCAACCTTTGCTTTCTTCGGCCGAAAATCGTTGTATGGGTTATCTTTTATGTTGAAATAGCCCTTTTTGGTGGCAATTGCCAAATACTTCTGAATGACTTGATGATGCTTATAGATAGTATTTGAAGCTAATTTTTCAACAGTGCGCAAATAGAAATCGAAGCCTTCAATAAAATTGTAAGTAAGAGTTGAAAACTCAATGGCAGGCTGTTGACCGAAACCAACTAAAAGCTTGATAGTCCGTTTATAACGCTGGTGGGTGATATAATTGATAGCTATTCTATCCTTATCAATCTGCTCGTTAGCAAAGCCGGAAAAGGTGGGTATTTTTTCAGCCTTATCCTTCAACTTCATTAAATCAAAATCCTGTAAGGCAAACGGACGGTTATACAAAGTTGGAAACCGTGTCTCAAACGTTTCCAACTCAGTAATCCGGGAGCGGATTAGACGGTTAAGCTCTGGACGTCCTTTCACCTCATTTTTACGTTTATCCCATTCGCCGGGAGTAAGTTTAAGGCCAGTAGAGAAATAGCGCCGATTTGGATTTTGATACGCTTCAATTACCACGGAAGCTTTACCATTCCGATCAAATCTTTTAGCTCGATTGTAGATAATTCGATAGGTTATCTTGATAATCATTGGCCGTTATTTATAAGTACGGCCCAAACCTACCTTTTGAATTACGTTCTACAATGTGTATCAAAATGGTATCAAACAATGCGAACTAGAACGAATTAAAACGAATTGAAATGTAATTCTATCTCAATAGGTTACGATTCCCTAAAAACCAAATAGGCTTACAAATCAATGATTTATAAGCCTATTTAAACAAATTTATGTGCACTCGTAGGGATTCGAACCCCAAACCTCCTGATCCGTAGTCAGGTGCTCTATCCAATTGAGCTACGAATGCATTTCCCGTGTTGGGACTGCAAAAGTAAGACAAAAAAGATAAGTTTCAAATCTCCGGAAGGAATTTTCTGCCTATTTCCCGCGAAAAACCGGCTTTCGTTTCGCCAGAAACGCCAGAATGCCTTCGGCAGCATCCCCGGTTTTCCCCAGCAAATCCTGATACTGAGCTTCTTGCTCCAACTGCGTCTCCAGATCGGTATGGATGGACTGGTTTATCGCCAATTTCATCAATCCAATCGCCTGGGTTGGCGCCGATGCATAAAAACCGGCGGTTTCGGCCACCGCCCTATCCAGATCAGCGGCCGGAACCGAGCGAGAAACCAGCCCCAACTGTGCTGCTTCGGCCCCAAATACCTTTCGCCCGGTACTGCACAATTCAAATGCCTTCTGCGCCCCGATTAGGCGGGGTAGAAAGAAGGTCGATCCGGCGTCGGGCATCAGACCAATTCCCACAAACAGGAACGATACGTAGGATTCATCCGTGGCAATGACAACATCACAGGCCAGCGCCAGCGAACAACCGGCCCCGGCCGCCACCCCATTCAACCGACAAATGACCGGTTTGGGCAGGTTCCGGATGGCACGAACCATCGGATGATACGTACTCCGCAGGAGAGCCCCCATCGAAAAACCGCTGTCTTCCTGCAAGTGACCAGCCGCTTCCTTCAGGTCGGCACCGGAGCAGAAAGCCTTGTCTCCCGCGCCCGTCAGCACCACCACCCGAACGCTATCATCGGCTCCGGCGGCCTCCACTGCGCTCGTGATTTCCTGAATCAGGGCCGGATTCAGGGCGTTATGAACCTGCGGCCGGTTGAGCGTGATGCGACAGATTCCGTCTGAAACCGCAAAGAGAAGATGCTCGTACATGTTTTCAAGGAATGGGGTTTACGGTAGCCGGTTTTCAGGCACTTATCGCCATACCGCTGCATACCAAAAAGCCTAAACGGCCCAGGCAAAAAAGGTTTAAATCAGGAACAGTACCGTGGCCAGACTGACGAGCAGGCCGAGCCCCATGCCGGCGGCAATCTGGGTAGGCGTGTGGGCGTTCAGGTACAGCCGGGCACTGGCCAGCAATCCCGCCAGCACAATCAGCGCCAGCAGCGGATACAGCAGACTCATTTCGCTCGCTTTAATGGCAATCCCCAACAGGGCACCCACCATCCCGCTGACCCCCACACTGTGGGCGCTGATTTTCCAGAATAAACTGATCAGCCCGACCAGCGTGACCGAGACCGTAATGCTCCCCATCACGATGCCGATTTCGGGAACCGCGTTTGAGAATTGATACCCAAAAAGAAGAGTCGTCGTCGTGTAAAGCAGAGCGGTCATGAAATAGGGTACCCGGCGGTCCCGTAAGTCATTCATATTCAGGCTACTGACAAAACCGGTACGGTGCAGGAGGTAAATCAGAAAGGCCGGCACCAGAAAGGTACAAACGCAAATTAGCACCAGTAAACTCCACTTAAAACCGGGGCCATAGGTCTCGACACCCAGCACCCCCGGGGCCTTATAGAGTAAAAGGCTGAATAAAATCGTGGGCATCAACAGCGGGTGAAAAACCGCCGACAGCACACGAGCCAGCTTCAGGCTCACGTTTTCGGTTTTCGGATGTTGGTTTTCGGTCAACCGTTGCTCTTCAATCATTTAGCAAAATTAACAAAGCGCACCCATATGAACGCACGAAAACCATAAAACCGTATCCTGAATACGGAAAACCGTTAGAGTTGTTTCCGCAATCGGGCCACCGGAATGTTCAATTGTTCGCGGTATTTGGCCACCGTCCGGCGGGCAATGTTGTACCCCCGCTCGTTGAGCATTTTTTCGAGCTTGTCGTCCGAAAGGGGATTCCCTTTGGGCTCATGGTCGATGAATTCCTTCAGAATGTTCTTGACCTCGCGGCTGCTGACATCTTCGCCCGAATCGGTGGCAATGCCTTCGGAAAAGAAATATTTCAGCGGATAAATGCCGAATTCGGTCTGAACGGACTTGCTGTTGGCCACCCGCGAAACCGTCGAAACATCCATGTCGATCAGGTTCGCAATGTCTTTCAGAATCATCGGACGCAACTTGGTTTCGTCGCCTTCCAGAAAAAAGTCGTACTGAAATTTCACAATGGCATTCATCGTTTTCAGGAGGGTTGCCTGCCGCTGCTTGATGGCGTCGATAAACCACTTGGCCGCGTCGAGTTTCTGCTTGACAAACGAGACGGTTTCTTTCAGTGAGCGGTTATTCTTGTCGCTTTTCTCGTACGTATCCAGCATTTCGGCAAACGACCGACTGATGCGCAGTTCCGGCGCGTTGCGCGAATTGAGCGTCAGTTCGATTTTGCCGTTGTTGTTCGTCAGGATAAAATCAGGAATCAGGTATTGAACTGCACTGTCCTCCCCTTCCACTGAACCCGGTTTGGGGTTCAGTTTGGTAATAATTGAAATGACCTTTTTGAGCTGCTCCTCACTGATATTCAGTCGCTTCTGAATCTTATCGTAGTGTTTTTTCGAAAATTCTTCAAACAGGTCTTCAATGATGCGAATGGCCAGTGGAACCGCCGGATCGCTGGGATCTTTCCGTTGCAACTGCAGCAGCAGGCATTCCTGCAGAGACCGGGCCGCAATGCCCGGCGGATCAAAGGTCTGAATGCGCTTCAGCACGATTTCCAGCTCTTCCGTATCGGTGAAAATACCGTGTGAAAACGCCAGATCATTCACAATGGCCTGCATCGACCGCCGGATATAGCCATCGTTCTCGATGCTTCCGATCAGCTGCATCCCGATGTCTTCCTGCCGCTCATCGAGGTTCAGGTAGCCAAACTGCTGTAAGAGGGTATCGGTGAGCGTCGACCGGTTGGCCACTGGCATCTCCCGGTCTTCCTCGGCGTAGTTACCATCACCCTGCATTTTGTACCCGCTATAGTCGTCCTCGTTCAGATAACTCCCCAGGTCCATTTCGTCATTCCGCTCTTTATAATCCTGGTCGTCGTAATCGTCCGTGTACGGATCGTCGGCATTGGGTTCCTCAAAATCGGTATCGAGCCCTTCTTCCAGAGCCGGATTAATTTCAAGTTCCTCTTCTATACGGGTTTCCAGTTCGGCCGTCGGAATTTGCAACAGTTTGATGAACTGTATCTGTTGCGGAGACAGCTTTTGCTGGAGGGATTGGGTAAGGCTGAGTCTTTGCATAACCTGATAAAATACTGTATTCGCGCCCCACCGATTCCTGACTCGGGCCATTGGTGGGCGCCTATCAAATTCCAGACCAATTTTAAAAAAAAATGTTTTACGTCCTACTCAATTTTATTTATTTAGACTATATATACTGAAAATCAATATATTAAAAAGAAATATTTTTAGAAACTGGCTTTCCCAATCCGGAAGAAATCGCTTCAAATTTCACCGAATGACTTACCTTTACAGTCGTCTTTCACTTATGTACGTTTCAGAATGAGTCTTATACCTGTCAAAACAATACTCGCATCCGAAACCACGGGTCATTCGATCACGGTCAAAGGCTGGGTCCGGACCAAGCGGGAAAGTAAAAACGCCATTTTTATTGCCATCAACGATGGCTCCACGATTCACAACCTGCAGGCCGTTGCCGAACCCGGTCAGTTCAGCGAGGAAACGCTTCGGCTGGTGACAACGGGGGCCTGTGTGGCCATCAGCGGAACCCTGGTTGAATCACAGGGGTCGGGGCAAAAGGTCGAAGTGAAAGCGACTGACATTCACGTTTACGGTCCTGCCGATCCGGATCAGTACCCGCTGCAGCCGAAAAAACACTCGATGGAGTTTCTGCGGGAAATCGCCCACCTGCGCCCGCGCACCAACACCTTCAGTGCGGTCCTGCGCATCCGCCACGCGCTGGCGTTTGCGGTGCATAAATACTTTAACGACAACGGTTTTTTCTACCTGCATACGCCGATCATCACGGCTTCCGATGCTGAGGGCGCGGGCGAAATGTTTCGCGTGACGACGCTGGATCTGGACAAACCGCCCCGGACGGAAGAGGGCACAATCGATTACAAACAGGACTTTTTCGGCCGCGAAACCAACCTGACGGTTTCCGGACAACTCGAAGGCGAACTGGGTGCGCTGGCCCTGTCGAAAATTTACACCTTCGGGCCAACGTTCCGGGCCGAAAACTCCAACACCACGCGCCACCTCGCCGAGTTCTGGATGATTGAACCGGAAATGGCGTTCTATGAACTGGAGGACAACATGAACCTGGCCGAGGATTTTGTCAAATCCGTCATCGGATATGCCCTCGAGCACTGCGCCGACGATCTGAAGTTTCTGGAAAACCGCCTGATTGACGAAGAAAAAAACAAACCCCAGGCCGAACGAAGTCCGATGCCGCTGCTCGAAAAACTCGGCTTCGTCGTCAACAATGATTTCGAACGGATTACGTACACCCAGGCAATCGACATCCTGCTGCAATCAAAACCGCATAAGGAGAAGAAGTTTCAGTATCCGGTCGGCTGGGGCATCGACCTGCAATCGGAACACGAGCGGTTTCTGGTCGAAAAGCACTTCAAAAAACCGGTTATTCTGACCAATTATCCGCGTGAGATCAAATCATTCTACATGAAGCAGGACGACCCTTCTGACGCGGCTCCCGGCCCGACCGTGCGCGCCATGGACGTGCTGTTTCCCGGGATTGGCGAAATCATCGGGGGCTCGCAGCGGGAAGAAAACTACGAGAAACTCCTGGCGCGGGTGCAGGAAGTCGGCATCGATCCGGCCAACATCTGGTGGTTCCTCGAAACCCGCCAGTTTGGCTCCGCTCCGCACTCCGGTTTTGGTCTGGGCTTCGAACGGCTGGTGTTGTTCGTGACCGGTATGGGGAATATCCGCGACGTAATTCCGTTCCCGAGAACCCCGAAAAGCGCGGAGTTTTAGCCTCCAGAATAACGGCGGAAGAGCCGAAAGGAAGACGGCAGCCGGTCACCAGCAACGCTTCTTCTTTTCCGCCCTTCTGCCGTTTGCTACAGTAAATTTTATCAACCAGCGGCTTTTCCCGGGGAGGATTGTGTTTGAAGACAATGAAATTGTTCGCGAGTCGTCCTAGTTACGGGCTCATTCTGAGTGTCGTTTGTGCAGTATTCGTTTCCTGCGGTACGGAGAATCAGTCGCTCAAAAGCCGCGACCGGAAAATCTCCGAATCCATTGATGTCCTGGGTGCTTTGCCCGAATCCGTCCTTGATCCGGCTGACAATCCGACGAGCCCGGAAAAGGTGGCACTCGGCCGGTTTTTGTTTTATGACCCAATCTTATCCGGTAACCGCGACGTCGCCTGCGCCACCTGCCACCAGCCGGATTTCAACTACGCGGAATTTCTGGAAACCTCGATCGGTGTCAACGGCAGCGGGTCGGGAAGCAAACGCCAGTTCCGGCTTCCGAACACCATTCCGTTCGCGAAACGGAACTCCCAGTCGGTCCTCAACGCGGCCTTTAACGGGCTGACCAACGACCGGCCCTATGACCCGGCCCAGGCGCCCATGTTCTGGGATATGCGGGCGAAAGGCCTGGAAGAACAGGCCCTGCTGCCCATCAAAACCCTGGAAGAAATGCGCGGCCACGCGTTTACGGAAGAAGCGGTTCTCGACGAAGTCATCGCCCGCCTTCGCCGGATTTCCGAATACCGGACGCTGTTTTCAGCCGCCTTTCCGGGCGAAACCGAACCCGTTCGCATCCAGAACCTCGCGAAGGCCATTGCCGCTTTTGAGCGCACTCTGGTAGCCACCAATTCGCGGTTCGATCAATACATGCGGGGCGACAGCAGTGCGCTGTCAATCAGCGAAAAAGACGGTTTGAATCTGTTCCTGAAAGCCGGTTGTGCCAAATGCCATAACGGGCCGATGTTCTCCGATTTTAAACTGCACGCCCTCGGCGTACCCGATACCGAAAACCGGAAAGAATCGGATGCCGGTATTAATAATGATTACGCATTTCGCACTCCTACGCTACGCAACCTCCGGTTCACGGCGCCGTATATGCACAGCGGCAAGTTCCAGACGCTGGACCAGGTGTTGCTGTTTTACGAAGACATTGCGGGCGGAAAGATCGAAAATCCGCATGTCACCGCCGGGCAGATGGACCCGCTGGTGTATGAACTGGACCTCAAATTCAAGGACATTTCCGGCATCGTGGAATTCCTGAACACCCTCAACGACGATACGTTCGACAAAACCGTCCCGACGCGCGTTCCCAGCGGTTTGAAAGTCAAAGGGAATGTCGAATGACGACCTCCCTCCTGCCTGTTCATCAATTCAACGTTTCCTTCAGCCAGCTGAAAAACTCGCGTTGCCAGACCAGGGCGTTCTGCGCCGTCAGCACCCAGTGGTTTTCCTCCGGCAGATATAGCAACTTGCTTTTGATGCCGCGCAACTGAGCCGCCTGAAACGCCTGCAAACCCTGTTCGACGGGTACCCGGTAGTCTTTGCCGCCCTGAATGATCAAAATGGGCGTATCCCACTTGTCCACAAAGTTGCTCGGGGAGTGCTCGTAGGTGCGCTGGGCCGCTTTGTTTTTCGAATCCCAATACGGCCCGCCCAAATCCCAGTTCACAAAAAACAGCTCTTCGGTCGTGCCGTACATGCTTCTGAAATCAAAAATACCGTCGTGTGAAATGAAGGATTTGAAGCGTTTTTCGTGAATACCGGCAAGCGCATACACCGAATAACCGCCGAAACTCGGCCCTACACAACCCAGCCGGTTTTTATCGACATACGGTTCGTTGGCAACGTCGTCGATGGCACTCAGGTAATCCTTCAACACCTGCCCGCCCCAATCCTTGCTGACCTGCTCGTTCCATTCGGTGCCGTGCCCGGGCATGCCGCGCCGGTTGGGGGCGACCACAATGTACCCCTGCGACGCCATCAGCTGAAAATTCCAGCGGTAGGAATACATCTGCGTCAGCGCCGACTGTGGGCCACCCTGGCAATAAAGCAGGGTCGGGTATTTTTTGGAAGCGTCAAAACCGGGGGGATAAATGACCCAAACCAGCATCTTTTTCTTGTCGGTCGTGGTCACAAACCGGCGCTCGGTTTTGCAGATTCCGGTCGTTTTCAAAACCGCATCATTGACGTGCGTCAGCTGCTTCAGCGAACCGTTGGTCAGATCGACCGTGAAAAGCTCCGCCGGGTGGTTCATGTCCGTCCGGGACACCACCAGCGTGTTGCCCACCTGCCCGACGATGCCGGTGATGTCGAAATCGCCTTTGGTAACCTGCGTGATCACGGGCATCATTTTCGTCAGGCCCGGATAGGTCACGTTAAACAACTGGATCGTGCCGTCAGTGGCCGCGGTAAAGAACAGCGAGGAACCGTCTTCGCTCCATTGAAAACTGTTGACGTGAATATCGTCGCGGTGCTGCGTCAGGTTGAGTTTTGCCGCGCCATTCAAGACAACAATATCCTGTTTATCAGACTCATACCCGTCTCGTTTCATTTGCAGCCAGGCCAGTTGGCCTTTGGTGTTGAACGCCGGATTGACGTCATAGCCCTGGTTTTCTTCCGTCAGATTTCGGGTAACTCCGGTGGCCAGCTCGTATTCGTACAAATCGGTATTGGTACTCAGGGCGTATTCGGTTCCCGCCTTTTTCTTGGTCACATAAATGATCTTTTTGCCGTCGGGATGCCAGATAAAATCCTCGTCACCGCCGAACGGTTTTTGGGGGCAATCAAATTTTTCGCCGGGCATGATGTCTTTGGCAGTTCCCGGTTTTCCGTTGACGAGCGGGGCCACAAACACGTGATCATACTTGCCGTCCCGCCAGGTATCCCAGTGGCGATAATTCAGCGAGGTATAAATGTAGGCATTCGATTTTTTCAGATCCGGGTACTTGTCCGTGCTCGTAACAGTTTCAACCTGAACGGCCTCACTACGAAGGATATGTTTACCATCTGGCGAAATTCGGGAATTGGCCAGCAAGCCGTCCGTATTAGGCAGTTCCACCGCCAGACCGCCCGCCAGCGGAATCCGGTACAGTTTCCGGACGTTCTTGTTTTCCCCGGCGTTGGGCGTGCTCACTGCGTAGACGACCGAGCGGTTGTCCCGGGTAATTCCCAGTCCCGACACCCGACCCCATTTCCAGAGTTGCTCGGGCGTGAGCGGTTTTTGTGCCTGCGCAGCCAGCGACCCCAGCAAAACGGCGCCAGCCAATGCTATTTTTTTCATGAGAATCGGATAGGATGAATGGTGTTCCGGTGTCAAACATACGGATAATCCGGGATTTTTGGAGGGAGAACACGGGCAGTTTTCGGGGGATCGGAACCCGTTAGTACTTCCGGGCCCAAGACCGGAAGAATCCCAAAATAGCAGAATTTTTGTATATACAAAACAGAAAACAAGTGGTATGTTTGCTCGTCATTGGGTGGGATAAGCGGGCCGAATTGCGTATTTTTGACAAGGAAATTCGGCTTGTTCCGACCGCGCTAATGGGATTTTACGTGCTTTTCCATTTTCCGAATGAAACAATGGATGGTAGCCGCCCTCCTGCTGGTAACGGGAATAGGCGGATCATTAGCCCAAGGCTATCAACAGGTTACGGGCCGGATTATGGACCAGTCAACGGGCCAGCCGATTGAATTTGCCTACGTCAGTATTTCGGGCAAAGCCTGGGGAACGCTGGCCAATGCCGAAGGGCGGTTTTTGCTGAAATACCCGAAAATCGATTCGTCGAAGGCGATGATCGTTTCGGTGGCCGGCTACCAGAATGGGGTTCTGCCGCTGCGGACATTCAGGCCGGGCGATTCGGCAACGGTGCGGCTGCAACCGGTGCTACGCTCCCGGTTGCCGGATGCGTTTCGGGACCGGACCGATGCCCGCCTGCTGGTCTTTTCAGCGCTGAAGTCGATCCCGGCGAACTTCCAGTCAACGCCAACGGTTTTGACCGGTTTTTACCGGGAAACGCTGGCGACCGATTCGGCCTGCTGGAACGTGCGGGAAGCGGTTCTGAAAGCTGAAAAGCGCCCCCAGACCAATACCGGGTTGCCCGAAACAGTCAAACTGGTGAAGGGTCGGCAGTTTGTCCGACACCCGATTCCGAAGGTCCTGGAGGGTTATGCCTTTCCGAACGGAGCGGCCCTCGTCACCCGGAGCATGGAGCTGGGGCCGCCGGATTACCTGAATGGCGACCACCTGAACGATTATGCGTTCCGGCTGGATTCGCTGCTGACCGGTTGGGATAACCGCCCGGCTTACCGCCTGACGTTTGAGCCGGCAGCGGGCCGGCGGGTGCGGGCCGCCCGGAAAGGTGAACTGCTGATCGACACCGCCAGCCGGGCGATTGTCCGGATTGCGTACGAGTTTACGCCCGAAGCAGCCGGAGAAGTCCTGAAAACCAGCCTGAAATCGGTTTTTGACAACCTGACCGGACGGTCAAAGAAGGAAGTCAGGCGGATTGCCAGCCATTGCCAGTACCGCCAACTGAACGGAAAATGGTATTTGCAGGATGCCCGGCTGGTGCTGGAAACCCGGTTTACCCAGGCGCAGGAGGCCCCGATGCTTGCCTCAATCAGTCTGCATTTTGCGACCCAGGAATACGGGCGGTCCAATGGGCAGGCTATTAAGGAAACCGAATTGCTGACCACTACGGAGAACCTGCCGAAGCAGGGTGGAAAGCCGGACGAGCGGTTCTGGGGCCATTGGAATACCGTAGTCCCGACGGAAAAAGAATAAGTAAAACCCTGATCGATCTGCCGTTACGGCTGAAACCGGTCAGGTTTAATGGACAACTACCAATGAACGACATTCAGACCTTGCAACCGGTTGACTTTCTGAAACAATACTACGGCTACGACCGGTTCCGGCCCATGCAGGAAGACATCATCCGGACGTTGCTGGAAGGCCGCGATTCACTGGTTTTGATGCCGACCGGGGGCGGAAAATCGGTTTGTTTTCAGATTCCGGCGCTGATGAAACCGGGGGTGTGCGTGGTGGTTTCGCCCCTGATTGCGCTCATGAAGGACCAGGTAGAAGCGCTGCAATTAAACGGAATCCCGGCGGCTTACCTGAACAGCACGCAGGGGAGTCGGGAGCAACGCGAAATTGAGCAGAACTGTCTGGCGGGTCGGTTGAAACTGCTGTATGTTTCGCCCGAGAAAATGCTGTCGGAGTCGTTTTTCGTGTTTCTGAATTCATTGCAAATCAGCTTCTTCGCCATTGACGAAGCCCACTGTATTTCGTCCTGGGGGCACGATTTCCGGCCGGAATACACGCAGTTGAACCTGCTGAAAAACCACTTCCCTACCGTGCCGGTGGTGGCACTGACGGCCACGGCCGACAAACTGACCCGGCAGGATATTGTTTCCCAGCTTCATCTGGATAATCCGGCGGTTTTCACTGCCTCCTTCAACCGTCCGAACCTGAGCCTGAAGGTGTTGCCGGGTCTGAAGCGAATGCAGCAGATCGAGCGGTTTCTGGCCTTGCATCCCGACAAGTCTGGCATTATCTACTGCCAGAGCCGCAAATCGACGGAATCGCTGGCGGCCAGGCTCCAGGACAAAGGCTACCGCGCCGGTTTTTACCACGCGGGCATGAGCGCCGAAAACCGGGCGCAGGCGCAGGACGAGTTCGTTCGTGACGACATCCGCATCATTTGCGCCACGATTGCCTTCGGTATGGGCATCGATAAGTCGAACGTGCGCTGGGTGATTCACTACAACATGCCGAAGAATCTGGAGAGCTTTTACCAGGAAATCGGCCGGGCCGGACGCGACGGTTCGGCGGCCGAAACGGTTTTGTTTTACAGTTTTGCCGACGTGGCCAACTGGAAAGAAATGCTGTCCGAGAACGCGCCGGCCAATCTGGGGCTGCAAATGGCGAAACTCGAACGGATGCAGCAATACGCCGAAGCACACTCGTGTCGGCGGCAGATTATGCTGAGTTATTTTTCCGAAGAACTGACGGAAAGTTGTGGAAACTGCGACGTTTGCCAGAATCCGCGGGTGATGTTCGACGGTACGGTTCTGGCCCAGAAAGCCCTTTCGGCGATGATCCGGCTGAAAGAGCAGGTGCCGATGAATCTGCTCATCGACGTGCTGCGCGGTTCGCGAAACCAGACCATTCTCCAGAATAATTACCACCTGATCAAAACCTACGGCGCGGGCAGCGACCTGAAGTTTGACGAGTGGCGGAGTTATTTGCAGCAACTCATCAACATTGGCGTGATCGAAATTGCCTATGACGACCACTATTTCCTGCGCCGGGGAATTCTGGCGGATGCGGTTTTGTACCAGGGCCGGAAAGTAGACCTGATCAAACCGGAAGAGGCCGCCCAGCGCAAGGCCGAGCAGAAACCAAAGACCAAAACCGAAACCGTGCGCGACGATCTGTTCGAGCGGCTGCGGGTGCTGCGGAAACAACTGGCCGACGAGCAGAATGTGCCGCCGTATGTGGTTTTTACGGACTCGACGCTCGAAGAAATGACCCGCCTGCGCCCGACCACGCCGGAAGCCTTCCGCAACGTCAGTGGGGTGGGCGACCGGAAGCTGCAACTGTTCGGAAAACGGTTCATGGAAGAGATTGCGGCCTTTCTGACCGGACAGGCCCGCGAAGGCACCAATCTGAAAGGTGCGACGCATTTGCTCACCTACGAACTCTACCAGCAGGGATTGACCGTTGACGAAATGGCGGCCGAACGCAAGCTCTCGTCGTCCACGATTGCCATGCATTTGATTTACCTCACGAATAACGGCTACGAGGTTGACCTGGCCGCCCTGGTCGACACGGCCGAACGCCTTGATATTGAGCGCGCAATTGCCCGGGTGGGCCTGGAAAACAACACGCTGAAGCCGGTTTTTGAAGCCCTTCAGGGCCGGTACGACTACACCAAAATCCGGATCGTTGCGGCCCTTCAGGGAGCCATTCTCTGAATGCCCTATGGCGTTAGTAGGGATGCCGTTTAGTAATTTTTGTAGAACCCCAATTTGGTAAAGTCCAGAAAATCAAGTAGCTTCGTAGAAATGTCTTTTTATTAAACCGTGACCGTCGTGTTGACGTAAACAACAAATCAGTCTGTTTTGATAAAAGAAGCTAGCGTTATTCTGTTGCTATCGGCCGCCAAAACGATCGCATTGGCGACCCCAAAAGAGATAAACTCAAGGGAGTTTACCTCTCATTCCAACGGTACCGTCAGCATCCGGCTGCCGGGTACCTCAACCATCCAAAGTCTACAACCGGTTCAATTTTGCGGGGAGTATGTCCCCCTTAAACAGTCAACGGTTACCCGTCGCTGGGTAACGGTTTTATTACAACAATCCAAACACCGGGATTACCTGCTCCGGCTTCGGAAGCGGGCTGTCAAATTTTTCCCGGTTATTGAACCGATTCTGGCGAAGTATAACATTCCCAGGGACTTCAAGTACCTGCCGCTGGTTGAAAGCGATCTATCGGGGAACAGTACCTCCCCCAAAGGGGCCGGCGGCTACTGGCAGCTGATGCCCCAAACCGCCCGGGATTACGGCCTGACGGTCAGCGCCGGTAATGACGAACGGCGGGATCTCTACAAATCGACAGTAGCCGCTTGCCGCTACCTGAACGAACTGTATGATGAGCTAGGCTCCTGGACCCTGGTTGCCGCTGCTTACAATAGCGGAGCAACCCACGTCCAGAAGCGGATCAACCAGCAGGGCATTCGGAGCTATTATAACCTGCGGCTGCACCGGGAAACCAGCAAATACCTATACCGCGTGCTGGCGTATAAGGAATTGCTGACCCGCCCGCGGATTTACAGCGACATGCTGCAACCCGCCGTGCTGGCCGACCTGACCCGCCCGTTGCCGGGTGAGCGTTTCCAGCCGGATGTGATGCCGTTTGTTGGAACCACCTCTGAACCGGGTCTCGAACCCGAACCCACCTGGGGCCCCCGTAGCCGGAACTTCCTGGAAGAAACGCTGGCTCAGATTGTGGGCGAGTCGGAAGACGGGAATCCTTCATCGGATGCCGCGTCAACGTCCATGACGGCCTCTCCTTCACAAACCCCAATGGCGATGGCCGGGCTGATGGGCTTGCAGGTGTTACGCTTCCGGCGGTCGCGGCTGTACCAGGTCTTTCTGGCGGCCAAACGCAAAATCCAACCCCTGTTCGACTGGGATTGGGTGTAAGCGAAGACGACTTTCACTAATGCAAAAAGGGACGCCAGCGTCCCTTTTTGCATTAGTGGCTACTCACGTCTAGTTGTCTAAGCCGGTTTACATCCTCAATTGCGTGAGCCGAAGGGCCAGGTATACGAGCCAACGGATTTTTTAAAGCACCTGACCCGAACGCTAACTCGTGCCTCGACGCAATTTTCCGGCCCTCCCCAGTCGAAGGTTCAAAACCACGTTGACGGGCTACGACTAGGCGGGTTTCAGCCCGAGCTTATCGGCATACGCAAACCCGAAGTGAGCCATCGACTGCAAAATGGGCAGGGTGGCCCGGCCCCAGTCCGTCAGGCTGTATTCGACCCGGGGCGGAATTTCGGCGTAGATTTTTCGGTTCAGGATGCCGTTATGTTCCAGATCGCGCAGTTCCTGCGTTAACATTTTCTTGCTTACCCCGGGCATGGCGCGCTGCAATTCGCCGAACCGGTTGATGCCCCGCGACACATTATGAATGATCACCGGTTTCCATTTTCCGCCAATAATCAGGTTGGTCAGCGTGACGGGGCACTTCGTCAGCATGAAGGGGGCTAAATCTTCCGAAAAATCTTTATTTATAAGCCCTTCATTATCAACATTTGTTTCCATATAGAGACTAGGATACTTTTTTGTAATTACTTGACAAAAGTAAACCATTGGACATAGTTTTGGCAAGAATTTTCACTAAAATCTTCATGCCATGTACATCATCACAGGAGCCAGCGGGAATACGGGCAAGCTCATCGCCCAGCAATTGATCAATGCGGGAAAACCCGTAACGGTTGTCGGTCGAACGCCCGACCCGTTGAAAGTCTTCACCGATCAGGGAGTTCGGGCTGCTATCGGCCAGCTGGAGGACGTCGATTTTCTGACCGAAACGTTCCGGGGAGCCAGGGCGGTTTACGCCATGATCCCTCCCAGCTTTGTGACCACCGATTTTCCGAGCTACCAAAACCGGATAGCCGACGCCCTCACCAGCGCCATCCGGGCCAATCGAGTACCCTATGCCGTGAGCCTGAGCAGTTTTGGCGCCCACCTGGCGAACCATAACGGGATGATTCAGGGCATGTCCCGCCTGGAGAATCAACTCAACGCCATCGACTGGCTGAACGTGCTGCACCTGCGCGCGGGATTCTTTTTTTCGAACTTTTTCAACAACATCGGTTTCCTGAAACAGGCCGGCCTTCTGGGCGGTTTTCCAATCTCCCGCAACGTACCGCTGGCCATGGTGCACCCCAACGACATTGCGGACGCAGCCGCCCGATACCTGCTGGCCCTGGATTTTACCGGTAAAACCGTCCAATTCGTAGCGGGTCCCCGGGATCTAACGCTTGATGAAGCCGCCCGCATCCTGGGTCGGTCCATCGGAAAACCGGACTTAAATTGGACCACGTTTTCGTACGATGAGGCCCGCGAGGGCCTGCTTCAGGCGGGTCTGCAACCCAGCCTGGTCGAGAATTACATAGAATATAGCCAACGCGCCAACGACGGCAGTCTGTCCGAGGGTTTCGTGCGGAATGCCGGAAATACGACGCCAACCACGCTGGAAACGTTTGCCGAACAGGAATTTGCACCTGCGTACCGGGCGGCAGTCTGAACAAAAACGCCCCACCACCCGGGCGGGTAGTGGGGCGTTTAAAAGCCAAACGCACTATTGGACGGTTACTTTCAGCTCCTGGTATCGCTTCCGCAACGCATTAAGTTCCTTCCCGAATTTCGGGTCGCCGGCCAGATTTTTCGTCTCGTGCGGATCCGATTTCACACTGTACAACTCCTCATACCCGTGTTCAATGAATTTCATGTATTTGAAATCGCCCGTCACCACCCCTTCCACTTTCGGCAATCGGGGGCTGCCCATAAAGGTGTGTTCATAAAAGAAATCCGTGCGCGCCGGACCGCCATGCTTCATCAGGTTCACGCCCTGCATCGTTTTCGGCGCTTCCACTCCGGCAAAGGCTAAGAGCGTGGGGGCGATATCGATGTTCAACGCCATTCGGGTTGACTTTTTCCCGCGCTCCCGGGCGGGAAAAGCCGGATTGTAAACGATGAGCGGCACCCGAATCGACTCTTCGTGCCCGAACCACTTGCCTTCCATCCCGTGTTCGCCGAGGTAAAAACCGTTATCGCCCGTAAAGACGATAATCGTGTTTTTATCCAGGTTCAATTGCCGGAGTTGATCGACCAGTTTCCCGACCACCTCATCGACGCCCGTGATCAGCCGGTAGTAATCCTTGACGGTTTGCTGATGCCGTTCCGGCGTTGAAAACAGCGGTTTCCAGCGCTCGCGGCCGATGTTTTTGTCGGTTCGGAAGAAATCGGGAAAGCTGTTCCAGTATTTCGGATCGGCGGTTTCCGGCGTCGGAACCGTCACATCCCGGTACAAATTCGCAAACCGCTCCTGTACCGGATAGGTCGGCGGGTTGCCATCGAGTTCGTGCGGAGCCTTGAAGCTCACCGACAGGCAGAACGGGCCTTTCCCGGCAAACTGCTGTAGAAAGATCTGCATCGAATGGGCCACGCTGTCGGTATGGTGAATTTTCTGCCCGCTGGCGTTGGTGTATTCATACGGCGGCTGGCCTTTGCGGTTACAGGCCCAGAAATCGTACTCGTTTTCGGGCGGGTTATCCCCCACCCCGTATTTGCCCACGAATCCAATTTTATACCCCGCTTTTTTGAGCAGCAACGGATATGTATTGGCGAGGGCCTCCGGCGAAAAATCCGTCGAAAAATCGTTGATTTTGTGCCGCGATTCATACTGCCCGCTCAGAATGCTGGCCCGACTGACACAGCAAATCGATGTGGTCACGTACATATTGGGAAACAGAATACCCTTTTTCGCCAGGGCGTCCAGGTGCGGAGTTTGAATAATCGGGTTGCCCATGGCCCCCAGCGCATCCCAGCGGTGATCGTCCGTCAGCAGGAAAATAATATTCGGTTTTTCCGCAGCGTTGGCGGCCGGTTTTTCAACGGATAGGTTGACAAACCCCATACTGAAAACCGTCAGCGCAGCCACGCCCAGCATCCCGGCCAGCAGGAAAAGTGTTTTGTTCATCGACTTCATAGCGAATCAAGAATACGAACAGCTATTTGGGCCGGATTTCCGCGTAATACGATGGCGGCCGCAGGCTGTCCTTGTTATCATAGGTGTAATTATACCGCTTCATATACTCGTCTGCCGGCAAAAATTCATCCTTTGTTTCTTTCAGCTTTTGGTTCAGGACGTCATTCAGCTGTTTCTGGAGGGCCGCATGTTCCGGTTTGTTCACCAGGTTGTTCAACTGATACGGATCCGTCTGGTTGTCGTAGAGCAGCCAGGGGCCCGACAGCCGCCGGGCGTAGGTGTACCGCTCGGTCCGGACGGCCCGGTATTCGCGCCCGCCATTCTGGAAATTGTACTCGTGGAACGGCACCGGCAGCACCACCAGCGCAGCATCGATCGGATACTCCGCCGGTTTCAAAATGCCTTTCGAAACATCCTTGCCGTCGATGGTATCCGGGATTTTCAGGCCGCACAGCCCCAGCAAGGTCGGCAGAATGTCGGGCGTGTTGATCGGTTTGTTGACCTCGATGCTTTTCCGTCCGAATTTGGCCGGATACCGCAGTAACATCGGCACCCGGATCGATTCATCCCAGGGGCGTTGTTTCCGCAACACCCCCTGCGTCAGCAACATATCGCCGTGGTCGGAGGTCCAAACCAGAATCGTATTGTCGGCCAACCCCTGTTCGTCCAGCGTTTTGAGGAGTTTCCCCAGGGCGTCGTCCAGCGCCGTGCAGTGGGCGTAATAATCGGCGTAAATCCGGCGGGCGCTGTCCACCATGGCCTTCGGCACGTTCGGACGGATTTTCAGCGTTTTCGGGTCGTACATCTTGCGGTATTTCTCCGGTGCCGTATGGTAGGGGTTGTGTGGTGGTCCCCACGACAAAACCAGCAGAAATGGATTGTCTTTCGATTTTTTGATAAAACCGATGGCGCTGTCCGTCTGCGGAAAGGCGTCGTAGCCTGGCCAGGTATGCTTCTGGTCGTTCTCGTCGAAGTAAAACGAGTCGTTGTAATCGTGCGAGACTTCCCTCACTTTCCAGTAATCGAAACCCTGCCGCCGGTCGCGGGGGATGGGTTTGTCGCGGGCGCTAAACGGATGTTCGCCGTTTTTGTGCCCATTGATGTGCCATTTGCCGATGTACCCGGTTTTGTACCCATTGTCCTTGAAGACCTCCCCCATCGTCAGGGCTTCGTTCGGCAGCGGTTTGTCGTTGTAAAACACACCGTGCCTGAGCGGATACTGGCCTGTCAACAGCGTTGCCCGGTACGGCGCACAAACGGGCATCGTGGCCACGGCGGTTTTAAAGTTGACGCTTTCCTTCGCCAGTTGGTCGGCGAAGGGCGTTTTTACATCCGTGTTTCCGGCGTAGCCCACCGCATCGGCCCGCCATTGGTCGGAAAAAATAAAAATTACGTTCGGCTTCTTGCTTTGGGTAGCCGTGGTGGTGGGGCGGGTGGTGCAGTAAAGTAACCCGACCGCAGCCGCAAGAAAGGCAAGAAGTTGAAAGGCTCGGTTCATACAGTTTATCAATTAAAAGGCTGGGATGCGTTTACGGGGTTCGACGCTGCAAATTGCAGGTCCGCGAGCGTGCTGGTCAGGATTAAAAAATCCTGACCAGCGCTTCTCAATAGCCCGGGTTCTGGGCAATTTTATTCACCAGGACCTGTTCCTCCGGAATAGGCGCGAGCAGTTTGACGGGCGTTACCTGGTAAGCCGTGTTGTACAGGAATGACTTTTTCGCTTTCTCACGCTGGCCGTGGGCCGTCATCACCTCCACCGCTTTGTCCGTCCGTTTCAGGTCGTACCACCGCTGATTTTCAAAGCAGAATTCGACCTGGCGTTCTTTGGCAATGAGGGTTTCCAGGGCGGTTTTGCTGGTTCCGGCCAACGACTGCGTCAGTCCGGCCCGGTTACGAACCTGCTGTACGTACGGAATCGCTTCGGCCGTATTACCCTGCTGGTTCAGGGCCTCGGCGTACATCAGCAACACATCCGAGTACCGCAATACCGGCAGGTTGTCCCCGCTGCGATCAACCGGCGACGAAACCGGTGCTTTGTACTTGGCGCAATACGGAATGGGGCGGACAACACCATCCCAGTCGGCGCCGGTCCAGAACCTGATCGATACATCTTTCCGTTTGTCCCCGGTTTCGAAAGCATTGATCAAATCGTCGGTCGGCTGGTTCCAGCCGCCCCCCACCAGGCTGATGCTGGGTCGCCCGGTGATGGCCCCGGCGGAGGTCCAGGGTGCAAACCAGAAGATAAACCGGTTCGATAAGGCGGCACTGTTTTCGGAATACTGAACGGCAAAAATCGTCTCCTTGAAATCCTTGCTCGACGGGTTGAACAGGTCAGCATAATTCGGCAGCAAACTATATTTGCCCGACTCGATGACGGTTTTCAGGGACGCTGCGGCTTCGGCGTATTTCTTCTGCGTCAGATACACTTTTCCCAACAGGGCCAGCGCGGCCCCTTCGTTGGCCCGGCCGTTTTCCTTCACGTCGGTGGCCCCATTGAAATTCTCAACGGCGGCTTTCAGATCAGTAATGATGCTTTCGTACACCTGCTCTTCGGTCGAGCGTTTGATGCCCACGGCTTCCCGCGATTCAATCGGCTTCAGCACCAGCGGCACCCCACCGAATTGGCGCACCAGGTTGAAGTAATACAAGGCCCGCAGAAACTGCGCTTCGCCCGCGCACCGTTTTTTAAACGATTCCTTCGACCAGCTAACGCCTTCCCGGTCGATCTCGGCCAGCAGTTTGTTACAGCGGGTGATGCCATTGTACGAAGAATTCCAGAAGTTGGCGTAGGCCACGTTGTTAGACGCCAGAATAAACTGGTCGATAATCCCCTTCGACGCTTCGCCCGTCACGGTGCTGTACTGAAAGCTGGCATTGTCGGAAATGAGTTCGGCCATCACCCAGTGCTCCACTTTTTCGTAGGTCTGCATCGGCACGTAGCACCCGTTGGCCAGCAGAATGTATTCGGTTTCGGACTTGTAAAACGTCCCTTCACTCAGGGAGGTTTCGGGATAAATTTCCAGAAAATCCCGGGAGCAGCCCGACAACAGCACCAGCCCCAGTATGTACAGTATTTTTTTCATGCGCTCTTTTGTAAGTAGTGGGAATTGCGTTTTCGGTATACGGTTTTCAGGTTACGGTTTTCCGTGGGTGGCCGCCTTCGACTTACCTGGTAACAACGCGTGTGTCCACCCACTGGAAACCAAAAACCGTATACCGAAAACTGTAAACCATATACCGTAAATCATAAACTTTAAAATGTCAGATTAACGCCCAGCGAAGTGGTCCGAGCCAGGGGGTACGACGACATATCAAAACCGGGTGCCAGTGTGTTGTTGACCGTCACCGACTGCGCTTCGGGGTTTGCCCCCTTGTATTTCGTAAAAATGGCCAGGTTCTGGCTCGTCAGGTAAAACCGGCAGTTGTTGACGAAGCCGGTTTTCTTCACCCAGCTGTCGGGAAGCGAATAGCCCAGCGTCAGGTTCGAAATCCGGAGGTAGCTGGCATCCTCGACCCACAGATTAGATACCCTATGCCCCAGACTCGGGGTCAGGATCGGAACGCCGTAATGCCGTCCGTCGCCCGGCGTATCGGCATTACGCCAGCGTGCGGTCCACTCCTTGCTCACGTTGAAAAAGCCCTGGAGGTTATCGACGGTTTGCCGTAAGCCGTTCATGACCTGCCCGCCGTACTGCCCGTTCACGATCACGTTCAGATCGAAGCGGTTGTAGGCGAAACGGTTCGTTAACCCGTAAATGAATTTGGGGTGGGGACTCCCGATGATCGTATAATCCAGCAAGTCCGTGATGACACCGTCGCCGTTCACGTCCTTGTACTTCACGTTTCCTTCGTAGACCTGGGCGGTTTTGACGATATTGGGGTTGGCTAGATCGGCAGCGGTATACAACCCATCGAAAATATACCCGAAAAACTGGCTGATCGGTTTGCCCACCACCGACACGTGCGTCGGGTTGCCGTCATTGCTACCGGCCAGAATCCGATCCCCGTTATCGTTCAGCGACAGCACCTTGTTGCGGTTAAAGGCGACATTCAGGTTCACATCCCAGTTGAAGGCGGCCGTCGAAACCGGGGTCCCGCCCAGCGCAATTTCAATTCCGGAATTCCGGATATTGCCCTTGTTGACGGTTTGCGAATTGAAACCCGTAATGGCCGGAATAATGTCGTTCAGCAACATATTGGTACTTTTCCGGTAGTAGTAATCCAGCGACAGTGACAGGCGGTGTTGAAACAATTCGAGATCCGCCCCGACATCCGCCTGGTTGGATACCTCCCAGCCCAGGTACGAATTCGAAAGTCCGACGCTCGACGCCGTTACCTGCGTGGTCCCAAATACGTACGACTCCGCGTTGATCGACGCCAGGTGCGAATAATTCCCGATGTTGTTATTGCCGCTGCGCCCGTAGCTCGCCCGCAGTTTCAGGTCGTTGATCCAGCGGTTTCCTTTCAGAAAATCCTCCTCCGACACCCGCCAGGCAGCCGCCACCGACGGAAATAAAGCGTAGCGTTTCCGGGGACCAAATCGGGAAGAACCGTCGGACCGGAACGTTCCCGTGAGCAAATACCGGTCTTTGAAAGCGTAGTTGATCCGCCCGAGGTACGAAATCATGGCCCATTCGTTCACGGCTTCACCCCAGGCGCTGATGGTCTGGGCCGCATTGATGGTCCGAATCAGGTCGTTGGTGTAGGGCGAAGCCGTCAGGTTGATTCCGGTAGACCGGCTTTTCTGCGCCGTGTACCCCAGCAGGGCGTCGAACCGGTGATCGCCCATCGTTTTATCGTACGTCAGCGTGTTCTCGATCAGCCAGTCGAACCGGTCGTTCCGGTTCTTGATCGACCGGCCGGTTCCCGCCGTGGGGGGCGTGTTCGAGGCACCGACCGTGGCCGGAATGTACTGCGAAAACTTGCCGGTCGCCCAGATCGTACTCAGCGAGGTTTTGGCCTTCAGACCGGGAATGATTTCCCACTCGAGAAAAGCCGATCCCAGGTTCTGAAAATCCCGTTCGTTCTGAACGGTTTCGCGTAAATTAAACAGCGGATTGACAAAGCTCCAGGCCGAATGGTATTTGCTCTGGGGCGAAATGACGTACGGAATCAGGTTCCCGTTCGCGTCGTAGGGCGATCGTAACGGATTGGCCCACAGGCTGACACCCAGAATATCCTCCCGATTGGAATTGGTATTGGTTCGTTGCTGGTTGATAAACGTCGGTTGCAGGATGGCACTCACTTTCACCCGTTTCCCCAGGTTCGACTCGATGCCCAATTTGGCGCTATACCGTTCCACTCCCGTGTGTTTCAGCACGCCATCCTGGCGGAAATACCCCAGGCTGGCGCTCAACCGGCTTTCCTTGCTGCCTTTCTGAATACTGATGGTATGGTCTTCAATGGCCGCCGGACGCAGCAGCAGATCATACCAGTCGGTGCCTTTACCGGTCAGTTGAGTCAGATCGCGGTATTCTACCGGGTAATCTTCCACCGTAGCCGCCCGGTTTTCGCGCTGGCGGACCACAATCCCGATTTTGTCGCGCTGCAACTCGGCAAATTCGCGCTCGTTCAGCATTTCGGGGCGGCCTTTCTGCGGTACCCGCTGCACCCCGCGCATCGACGAAACACTGATTTCCGTCCGGTCGAATTTCCCTTTTTTGGTGGTAATCATAATCACCCCATTGGCTCCGCGGGAACCGTAAATTGCGGTGGAGGAGGCATCTTTCAGAATACTGACCGATTCGATATCGTTCGGATTGATGAACAGCAACGGGTTCAGGGTCTGGTTCATCCCCGCCGAATACGGCATTCCGTCCACCACATACAACGGCTCATTCCCGGCCCCCAGGGAGCCACTGCCGCGAATTTTAATGGACGTTCCTCCACCCGGTGCGCCGGACGGTTGCTGAATCTGCACCCCGGCCACCTGCCCCACCATCTTCTGGTCGATGGTCGAAACCGGCAGGCTGCGGATGGCTTTCTGGTCCACCACCGCGACCGATCCGGTCAGATCCTGCGACCGCTTCGCGCCGTATCCCACCACGACCACTTCGTCCAGGGATTTCGTATCCGGCTGGAGCGTAACGACAAACTGGGTCTGCTGGCCGAGCGTCACTTCCTGACTCAGAAAGCCGATGGACGAAATAACCAGCGTCCCCCGGGCTTCCGGTACATTCAGCGTGAATTGCCCTTCCGCGTTGGTCGAGGTGCCGAGGTTCGGATTTTCCTTGTAAATGACTGTCGCCCCGGGAACCGCTTCGTTGTTCTGATCCACTACCCGGCCCGTTATCGGCAGATAGACGACCGCCGTCTTCTGACTGATCAACGAAATGGTTTCCATCGAAATCGACCGGGAAACATCACCCGATGGCTGCCCCGCCCTGGATGGGGGTAGAATGGACGGCGCGACCTGGGCGGGTTTATCCTTTTTTTCGACAGCCAGGGGCGCGATCAGGTAAAAGTTTTCGTTCACCTTCTCGTACCGCAGCGATTGGCCTTCCAGTACTTTTTTCAGGGCTTTTTCCGGACTCGAAAAGGTAGCGGGTTTCAACTCCGTAGTGCGATCCGCCAGCAAATCGGAGCGGTAGGCGATTGAAATCCGAAAGCGGTTTTCAATTTCTTTCAGAACCGTACTCAACGGCCGTCGCTGCGTCTGACCGGAGGGCCGGGTCGTAACGTCCGGCGTGTAGTTCCACGCCAGCGCCTGCCCACGGGCCGACTGGCAAAAGAACACGCCAGAGGCAAACAGCACCACTAGAGTTGTTCTATACATAAAATAGATTTTACGATTAATCAGGGGCTTTTTCATGCAGTATGGGTTAGGAATTATTGTTTTGTAAGGCGGATTCTGTCAGCCGACCGGCTGATCTCCAGCGCGAAAAGACGGCCGATCTGCGTCAGTAGATCGTCGGCATTGGTGAGGGGCATCGACCCGGAAGCTCGCAACTGAAGAAGTTCTTCGGGCTGCACGTCCACGGTTAGCCCGTAATTATCCCGTAAGATTTCGACCAGATCCGCCAGCGTCGTCTGGTTCAGGATCAGGCGGTTTTCCTTCCAGGCGGAATAAAACTCCGGTTTGATGGACCGCAGCGAGGACGTCCCGTTCGCCCTTACCTCAAAGAGCTGGCCGGGTTTCATCACAATACTTGCCTGCTGCGACCGGGCCGGTGGGCTCAACTGAACCCGCCCCGACTCCAGCATTACTTTAACCGCTTTGGGCCGGGTGAACACATTAAACGCCGTTCCCAGTACCTGGACATCGAGCTCACGGGCGTGGACAATGAATTTCTGGTGGTTCTGCTGGTGTGTGACGGAGAAAAAGGCCTCCCCTTCCAGCCAGACTTCCCGATCGTCACCCGGTTTCCACCGGCGCGCCAGCCGCAACCGGGAGTTGGCGTTGAGGGTTACCGCACTTCCGTCGTGGAGCGTCAGTTTTCGGGTTTCACCGTAGGCGGTTTCGTAGGTTTCCGGGCTGTTTTGGTACGCCCAATACCCGGCACCGGCCAGCAGCAGCACGGTCACCGAAGCCGCCACTGCGAGCCACCGCTTCACCAGCAACGGCCGAACGGTGGGGGTTTGAAGCCGGTTCCGTACGGTTTGCCACGACCGATCGAGCTGTTCGGCGGGAACAGCGGGCGGGTGCTGGCTGTACAGAATCAGAATCCGGGCCTGGGCAATGGCTTCCCGCTGCGCCGGATGGGCCTCGATGTACGGCTGCCAGAACCGGTCTTCCGGCTCCGACGGATTCAGGACCCAGTTACGAAACCGGGCGTCAAAAACCCAGTCATCCGGCGTAAACGATTCGTATTCCATGAGCAGCTTTTACCGCATTTTTGGAATACAGTCCGGGCGCTCGAAATAGTACCCTCTTATTTGACTATTTTTTTGAAAAAATACGGAAATACCGGAATCAGACAGCTGTAGAGGATTTTTGTGATGCGGAGCGGGGAGCCGATCTGCCGGCGCAAGGCCTGTAACCCTTTCTGAATGAAATTCTTGGCCGACTGGTGATTGACGCCCATGATCTGGGCAATCTGTTCGAACGAAAGACCAGAGTAGAATTTAAGCGTAATCGCTTCCCGCTGCCGTTGCGGTAATTGCTTCAGGGCGCGGTCGAGTTGCTGGACCTGCTGCTCCGATAGTTGCCGCGTAATCAGGGCTTCTTCCACCGATAATTCGAGCGATGCTTCCGCTTCCGTGGCCGGGTAGCTCTCCCGCATGCGTTGCAGCAAACTCAATTGCCGGAACAGGGTGTTGCGGAGCGAGCCCAGCAGGTAAAAAGCCACGCCCTCGGTAACCGGTTTCAGGTTGTGACGGTACCGATGCAGGTTCAGAAATAAATCCTGAATACAGTCTTCCACCAGGTCATCGTCGTGGGTAAACGTTCGGCCATACCGAAACAATACCGCATAGAACCGTCGATACAATTGTTCAAAGGCTTCCGGACTCCCCTTGCGAAATGACTCCCAGAGCTCGGTATCGGAAAAATGCATCATCACCCGATGGACTTCTATTAATACAATTGAAAAGATAAATATGAATATTCAAAATAGTCTTCGCAATGCAAAATACGGTTTTCGAAATTTTTAAACTACTTATTCCAGATACTTACTAGACAATTATTGAAAAAACAGAGCCAGCGGTTTCGTGCTGGCTGGTGGTGTAAACGTCCGTTATTTTTTTTGAATAAAAAATGATTGGGCTCTGAAATCGCGATGATTCACGGATAAGTTTAATCCAACCTTAAAAACCGTCAATTTTTACAAACCCCTTGGGCCGGGGCGGTTTCGTTCCGAACGAAACCGCCCCGATTTTCAGCGTGCCAGATACCCGCCATCCACCGGATAATAAGCCCCGGTTACGAACGATGCCTTATCGGACGAGAGCCAGATGACCAGTTCGGCCACTTCTTCCGCCGTGCCCAGCCGCCCGATGGGGTGTAAGCCAACGAGCATTTTCCGGCCTTCTTCCGGGAGGGCGCTCAGAAGCGGAGTATCGATGTAGGCTGGTCCCACGGAATTGACCCGAATGCCCCGCGTGGCGTATTCCATGGCTGCGGTTTTGGTCAGGCCCACCACACCGTGTTTAGCCGCGACGTAGCCCGGCGACTGCGGGGTTCCCACCTGCCCCAGAATGGAGGCCATGTTGATGATGGAGCCGCTACGGTTCTGGCTCAGCATTGCTTCCAGCTCATACTTCAGGCAGTAAAAAACACTATTCAGGTTGATATTGATAATCCGCTGCCATCCTTCCAGCGAATAGTCGGCCGTCGCATTGAGCTCCCCGCCGATCCCCGCATTGTTGCAGGCGATATCCAGCCCGCCAAACGCCGACACGGTTTCCTGAATCAGTTGCTGACACTGGGCGGGGTCTCCCACGTCGGCTTTGAAAAACCGGGCCTTACCACCGGAAGCCACGATCTGTTCAACCACCTGCAAGCCCAGCGTCTCGTTCACGTCCGAAAGCATGACGCTGGCTCCGTGCTGGCTATACAATTCCGCAACGGCTTTCCCGATGCCCGATGCCGCGCCGGTAACCAGAGCGGTTTTTCCATTAAAATCCTTTTCCATAAAGCAGTGTCCGTTTGTGTGGTAAACTGGTGGATCGTTAAAATGATTTGGCAATACTACCCCGGTTACGGTTCCTAAACCCTGACGATGCTTTGGTTGTCCCCTGATCTACATCAGTTGACGGGCCTTCGGTCTTGCCCCGGCATCGAAAACCGCCCGCAAATCAAATGGAGCAATCGTAGCCTCATGAAACCGGCGCTTCCGAATCGAACCGGAACCGGGCCGTGCCAACGTTCACCTCTTCCTGCGGGGCAATCCGGAGCAGTCGCGAAAAGGCCTCTTTTCGAACCTTCACCGAAGCATCGTCGAAACGCTTGAACGTCTGCCAATCCACGTAAGCGCGATTGGCTTCACTATCGAGAAAACCGCCGGATTCGAGCTGATGGGCATCCAGCTCCGTCACATAAACGACGGTCAGCGTGATCGGCTCGTGCGTTTTTGAGTAAAAAGTCCACGTCAGTTTCATGCATTCAAAGTAACGCTTTTATGCCGGAGATGCCAGCCCGCTGGCGCGATAAAACCGTCCGGTACACTTTATTTCCGACCGGGTAAAAGCTACTGACATAGGGCTGTCACCGGGTCGCGTTTACTTTGTAGCGTAAACAAACCCCAACAACTATGTCACAGATCGAAATGCTTTTGAAGGAAATGGACCAGGAAGCCAACACCACCCGAAAAATGCTGAGCCGTGTCCCCGACGACCAATACGACTGGCAACCGCATCCCAAAAGCATGACTGTTCGCTCGCTGGCGACGCACATTGCCGAATTGCCTACGTGGGTTTCCATGACTCTGAACACCGACGGACTGGATTTTGCCACGACTCCCTATCAGCCCGTCGAAATTAACGATACGGATCACCTGCTCCGTTATTTCGAGCAATCGCTGGCCGCGGGTCGGCAGGAACTGGCCAAAGCCAGTGACGAAGAGTTGCCGAAACGGTGGGTACTGCGCAATGGGGAGGAAATTTACAGCGACGGCACCAAAGGCGAGATGATCCGCATCTCCTACAGCCAGATTGTTCACCACCGCGCCCAGCTTGGTGTTTACCTCCGTCTGCTGAACATTCCCATTCCGGGCAGTTACGGGCCCAGCGCGGATGAGCAGTAGAGAAGTGTAAGATAAGAGAGGAAAGACAAAAGAGGTGAGACAAAAGAGGAAAGATGAGGGAGTAAAGACAAACCATTTGCCGAAAGCCGATGAAATTTCTTTATTCTCTTGTCTTTACTCCCTTGTCTCTTCAGTACCCTTTCAAGCTCAGGTCTTCGGTGTCGATCATCTCGACGCGCTTGCCCATTTTCTTCTGGATAATCTTGAAATGGTGTTCGTCGTCGGGCGTAATCAGGGAAATGGCCTCCCCTTCGGCTTCGGCGCGGCCCGTCCGGCCAATCCGGTGTACGTAATCTTTGGGCGACCGCGGCAGTTCGTAATTTACCACATAGGGTAGTAACTGAATGTCGATTCCCCGCGAAATCAGGTCGGTGGCGACCATCACCGGCAGCGCCCCGGCTTTGAACTTGCGCAGCGTCTCGGTGCGGGCGCCCTGGCTTTTGTCGCCGTGAATGGCTTCGGCCGGAACCCCGTTTTTCCGGAGTTTCACCACCAGATTATCCGCCGTGCGGGTGGACGACACAAACACCAGCACCTGCTTCATACCTTTTTCCTTGATCAAATACCGCAACAACGGCCCTTTACGCTCCGGATCGATGCGGTAGGCCACCTGTTTGATCTGTTCCAGATTCTGCGGTTCTTCGGCAATTTCGATCTTGATCGGATTGTGCAGCAACTGATCCCGAATCTCCTGCATGGCTTCTTTCAGGGTCGCCGAAAAAAGCAGCGTCTGCCGTTTTTTGGGCAGCATTTCGAAGACCTGGTTCATTTCTTCGGCAAAACCAAGTTCGAGCATTTTATCCGCTTCGTCGAGTACGAGCGTGTCCACATCCCACAAATGCAGGGCATTGGACGCCACCAGATCGAGCAGTCGGCCGGGTGTCGCCACCAGCACTTCGGCATCCCGCACGGCAATCATTTGCGGATTGATCGACACCCCGCCGTATACCGCCAGCGTTTTGATCTTCCGGGGTAAGTACGTGCCGAATGCCTGAAAAACTTCGGTCACCTGAACGGCGAGTTCGCGCGTCGGTACCAGCACCAGGGCTTTGACACTCCGGTTGATCGTGGTTTTCCGCCGACTGAGCCGTTCCAGAATTGGCAGCACAAAACCGGCGGTTTTGCCCGACCCGGTTTTAGCAATTCCCAGAATGTCGTGCCCTTTCAGAATCGCCGGAATCACTTCCTGCTGAATGGGATACGGTTTGGTGTACTCCTGGGCAACAATCGCTTTGAGAAGGGGTTCGGATAAACCTAAAGCAGAAAAAGACATGCGTTAATGAAGTGATGACGAATCAATGTTGGGTTTTAACGTGACAAATATACCGGGTTTTTCCGGGTTCTGCGCCCCCCCCGGCCACAGACCGGGTTCTTTTCGAACCGGACCGAACCCTCCGTTAACGCGCCGAATTAGACAATCAGCTAGTTATTCTTCCGGGTTTTCTTGATCGGTTTCCCGTACTTTTTCATCATTTCCTTCGCGTGGTCGCGCCGAACATTCACCTTCTTGTTCTTCTCCGCTTTTTCGTGAAACGCCCCGCCGAACGTATCGCTCAGGTGAATCTTCTCGACGGCGTTTTTCATCCGGATTTTTGGTTTTTCCTCCTCAATCAGCTCATCCGAAATCTCCAGACTCTTCGGCAAAGGCATCACCGGAATCGGGTAATTCATCAGGGTTTCAATGGCGGTTTTCTGTTCCTGCTGTTTTTCGGTCACAAACGCGATGGCGATCCCGTCTTTGTCTGCCCGTCCCGTCCGGCCAATCCGGTGGATGTAATTTTCGGGCACGTCGGGCAGATCGAAATTGATGACGTGCGACACCTCGGCGATGTCCAGCCCGCGGGCGATGATATCGGTCGCAATCAGAATCCGGAAGGTGCCGTCCTGGAACTGCCGAACGGCATTGAAACGGAAATTCTGCTCTTTGTTGGAATGAATCACACCGACCTGATCGGGAAACTCTTTCAGCAGTTGGTCGTACAGCACATTGGCCAGTTCCTTCGTCGCCACAAACACCAGCACCCGGCTCATGGCTGCATCCTGAAAAAGCAAGGCTTCCAGCAGATTGACTTTGGTGTAAAAATTGGGCACTTCATAGGCCGACTGCCGGATATTTTCCAGGGGCGTCCCTACGGGCGCGGCTTCGATCCGTACCGGATTATTGAAATACGTTTCAATCAGCGCTTCCACTTCGTCGGTCAGCGTCGCCGAGAACAGCAGGTTCTGCCGCCGGGCGGGCAACAGGTCCAGAATCGTTTCCAACTGCGTCCGAAAACCGAGGTTCAGCATTTCATCGACTTCATCGATCACCAGTCGCTTGATGCTTTTGGTTTTCAGTAAACCCTTGATCGACAGATCAATCAGACGGCCCGGTGTCGATACCAGCACGTCCATTCCCTTCTCGACTTCGGCAAGCTGCGGTTTGATATTGACCCCGCCGTACAGCCCCACCACCGTCAGGGTCAGGTATTTACTCAGTTCCTGAACCGCTTCCACCACCTGCACCACCAGTTCGCGCGTGGGCACGATGATCAGCAGTTGGGGAACCCGGTCTTTCGAAAACTGAAATTGCCGGAGACTGGGCAGCAGATACGCCAGCGTTTTGCCGGTCCCGGTTTGGGCAATACCGCACACATCCTTGCCCGCCATCATCACCGAAAACACTTTCTGCTGAATGGGGGTCGGCCGGCTAAAGCCCAGGTCCGTTAAGGCATTCTGTAACGGTTTATTTAGATTTAAATCCTCAAAAGTCATAGTTAATTCAGTCAACGGAACAATCCGACCGGTTTTCCTCTTTTAGTTAACAACCGCAATCCCAGATTTTACAACCTGATGAAAACACAAAATTACGAAAACCACGTTCGCTATTACCCACCCCATCACTTTGTCTTTTATCCAGTCGTCCTTATTTTACTGGGAATCAGTACCTATTTTGCCATCCGGTCCGACGAGCACGCCCTGCTCTGGACGTTCATCACGCTGGTGCTGGTGCTCATCACCTGGCTCGCGCTCATGCTTCGGCAGCACTACGCCCTCACCAATCAGGACCGCATCGCCCGGCTCGAACTGCGGTTCCGGTATTACCTCCTAACCAATCAACGGCTCGAAGCGTTCGAAAACCGGCTTTCCCGCCCGCAATTATTAGCCCTGCGGTTTGCGTCGGACGACGAACTCCCGGCCCTGACGCAGCGGGCCGTCACCGAAAACCTCAGCCCGGACGAGATCAAAAAATCGATTGTCAACTGGTTTCCGGATCACATGCGGGTTTGACCAGGTCCGAAATTTCTGGCGGGATTCGAGTTTATTTGTAAGTTTAGCGCTTCGAACGTACGTTGCTCACCGCCATGCCCGAAACTCACGTCCCACCGCCTTCGCCCGCCCTAACCGGTTTACGCTCCCAGGAGGTCGAACCGGCCCGTCAGCAATTTGGCACCAACGAATGGGAATCCTCCGAATCGCAAACCGGCTGGCGGTTGCTGCTGGAAGTGGTTTCCGAACCGATGTTTATTCTGCTGGCCGGTGCGGCCCTGCTGTATGTGCTGCTGGGTCAGTGGGAAGAGGGGGTTGTGCTGGGCGTAGCGATGGGGCTGGTAGCCGGTATATCGGTCTTCCAGACCGTGCGAAGCAATCAGGCTTTGCAGGCACTCCGGCGGTTGTCGCAGCCCACGGTTTCGGTGGTCCGCGACGGGCAAACCGGGCCGCTTCCGGTGGCCGAGCTGGTGGTGGGCGATCTGGTCTGGCTGACGGAAGGCCAGACGGTTCCGGCCGATGGCTTGCTGGTACAGGCCAATGATTGCTCCGTCGACGAAGCCGTTTTGACCGGCGAATCGGTGTCTGTACCGAAAACCGTACCCGGCTCCGACCGTTTCCTGGCCGGTACACTTCTGACCTCCGGCAGCGCCTACGTACAACTCACCGCCGTTGGGAAGCAAACCGAACTGGGTAAGCTTGGCTATTCGCTCCAGAGCATAGAAACCGAAAAAACGCCTTTACAACGACAGATTTCACGGTTTGTTCAGCGAATGGCGCTGGCCGGTTTTGGGGCTTTTTTACTCGTCTGGGGAATCAACTTCCGACAATCCCACGACTGGGTCAGTTCGCTGCTGCTGGGGCTGACCATTGCCATGTCGGTTTTACCGGAAGAAATTCCCGTCGCGTTCAGCAGCTTCATGGCCCTCGGGGCCGCCCGAATGGTCAAGCTGGGCGTTTTGACCCGGCAACCCCAAACCGTCGAAAGTCTGGGATCGGCTACCGTGATCTGCACCGACAAAACCGGAACGCTCACCGAAGATGGCATGACCCTGCGTCATGTGTTTGATGGCCAAAAAATCACCCCCCTCACCCATCCGCTGTCCGAGTCGGCGCGAACGGTTTTGACTTATGCCCGCTGGGCCAGCGAACCCGAACCCTTCGACCCGATGGAACAGGCCATTGTACGCGCCTATCAGGAAGCCGTTTCGTCCCAAACGCCGGTTATCGAACATGAATATCCCCTGGAAGGCAATCCGCCCATGATGACCCATGTGTACGATGCCCGTTCCGGACTCGTGCGGGTGGTCGGGAAAGGAGCCGTGGAGCGCATTGTGCGGGTGTGCCATCTGCCGGAAGACCAGACCGCCAACATTCTCCGGCTGGCCAACGAGCTGGCCAAAGAGGGGTATCGGGTTCTGGGCGTTGCCGGAAGCGAGTGGTCAACGGCCCCGTATCCCGACCGACAGGATGACTTTCCCTGGTCGTTCAAAGGACTGATTGCGCTGGAGAACCCGGCCAAAGCCAATGCCAAAACCGTGGTCGAACAATTCAACCAGGCCGGTATTTCGGTCAAAATGATTACGGGTGATTCGGCGGAAACCGCCCGGGCCATTGCCAACCAGGTTGCGATTCAGGCCACCGACCGGGTGCTAACGGGTCAGGAGGTTATGGCCCTGCCCGATACCGACCTGCAAACCGTTGTCCGGCAGGTCAATGTGTTTGCTCGGATGTTTCCGGATGCCAAGCTGCGGGTGATCCGGGCCTTGAAAGCCAATGGGGAAGTGGTGGCCATGACCGGCGACGGGGTGAACGACGGCCCCGCCCTAAAAGCGGCCCATATCGGGGTGGCCATGGGGCGTCGCGGAACGGAGGTTGCCAAACAGGCGGCTTCGCTCGTGCTGGTCAACGACGACCTGGGCGGCATGGTCGAAGCCATTGCCCAGGGCCGACGCATTTACCAGAACCTGAAGCGGGCCGTCGGCTACATTGTTTCGATCCATATTCCGATTATTTTAACCGTTACGTTGCCGCTGCTGCTGGGCTGGCAATACATTAACCTGTTTAGTCCCGTACACGTTATTTTTCTCGAACTGGTGATGGGCCCGACCTGCTCCATTGCCTTCGAAAACGAACCCTCCGAGCCCGGTCTGATGCAGCAGCGCCCCCGCCGGTTAACCGACACGTTTTTTACAGCGGCTGAACTGGGGCTGAGTGTGCTTCAGGGCTTGGTCATTGCGCTGGCGGTGCTAGCCGTGTATTTCTGGTCCATGCAGGCCGGAGCGTCCATGAATGTGGTCCGAACGCAGGTTTTCACCACCCTGGTTCTGAGCAACATCTGGTTAACGCTGGTCAGCCGGTCCAGCCAAAAACCGGCGCTAAAAACCCTGGGGCGCCCCAACTCGCTGTTCTGGCTGATGCTGGGCCTAACCGTCCTGATGCTGGCCCTGGCCCACGGGTTCCCGCCCCTGCGTCACCTCGCCCAATTTGTCATCCTAACGCCCGCCGAATGGATTCCCTGTCTCCTTAGTTCACTGGTCGGCGTCCTCTGGATTGATGGCTTGAAATACATCCGGTATCGCGCCACCTTCTGATGAATGGCGAAACCCGGGTCCAGCGGGCCGCCGTTTTTAGAAATCGGCAGCGGCCTTTTTATTTTCAATAAATTCCCCAAAAAACCTATTTTTGCTCCGTAGTTACGGTTTTGCAAACCGTACTACCCATCTCTGCAACGCCATACAGCCCGAATGTACTTTCGGGTGCCCATCCGGTAGTAAAAAACACTTCCTTCCGGCTTTCGTGTATTAATTAGACGATTTCGAATGAACCCAACCTTTACAATCTTTTCGGGCCGGTTTTCCGTAACGGCCCAACGGTATCTGCTTGGCCTGTTGATCGCCGGCCTGTTTTTTCTACCCTCCGCCCACGCCCAGGACGGCAAACTGAATGTGAAGGGCAAGGCACTGGATGCCCAGACCAATTCGCCGTTGATTTTTGCCAGTGTCCGACTCTTCAAACAGGCCGACAGCTCGTTTGTTGCGGGCGCGATCACGACCGAAACCGGTGATTTCTCGATCGATGCCGCAGCCGGGAATTATTACGCTCTGCTGGAATTTATCGGTTACAAATCGCTGAAAAAACCGGGTATCCGACTCATAAAAGAGAACTCTCCGCTCGACATCGGCACCATCAAACTCACTGCTTCGGAACGGACGCTCGATGAGGTGGTGGTGCAGGGTGAAAAAAGCACGATGGAATTTTCGCTCGACAAACGGATTTTCAACGTCGGCAAAGACCTCGCCAACGCGGGCGGCACCGCCGTCGATATTCTGAGCAACGTGCCCTCGGTGGCCGTGGATGTGGAAGGGAATGTCAGCCTGCGTGGCAGCAGCAGCGTCCGGATTCTGATCGACGGAAAACCGTCGGGGCTGGTGAGCATCAAGGGCGGCAGCGGTTTGCAGCAGTTGCAGGGCAGCGCCATCGAACGCATCGAAGTGATCACCAACCCCTCGGCCCGCTACGAAGCGGAAGGCATGGGCGGGATCATCAACATTGTCCTGAAAAAAGAACGAAAAGAAGGCTTCAACGGCTCGTTTGACGTGATTCTCGGTCAGCCAGCCAACTACGGTCTGGCGGCCAACGTCAATTACCGGCGGAAAAACCTGAACTTCTTTGTTAATTATACGGCTTCGTACCGCAACACACCGGGCCGCAGTGAGCAGTATCAAGAGGTTTACCGCAACGATTCGACCTTTCTGACCCAGCAGAATTCGACGAGCAAACTGAAAGGGCAGAACAACAACGCCCGCGCCGGGATCGATTATTTTTTCAACGATAAAAACGTCCTGACCGGCTCGTACACCTGGCGGATCAGCAAGGGGAAGCGGTTTACCGACATTCGGTACCGCGATTACATCGGTAGCCTGAGCAGCCCGCAGAGCATCACCTACCGCACGCAGGACGAAACCGAAACCGAGCCGAACTCGGAATACGCCCTCACCTACAAACGATCGTTCAAACGCCAGGGCCACGAGCTAACCGCCGACGTTCGGTATCTCGACAACTGGGAAAAATCCGACCAGTATTTTGGTCAACGGACGGTGTTGCCCGACGGCAAACCGTCTGCCATCCCCAACAGCCTGCAACGGTCGATCAACGACGAAACCGAGAAGCAGTTTCTGGTGCAGATCGATTACGTTCAGCCGTTTGCCAAGGACGGAAAGTTTGAAGCGGGTTTGCGAAGCAGTTCGCGGGATATGACCAACGATTACTGGGTTCGGCAACAAACCGCCGACGGTGGATGGGTGCCGCTGCCCGGTCTGACCAACGACTTTCTGTACGAAGAAAACATCAATGCCCTGTACGGTATTATTGGCAACAAAACCCGGAAACTGTCGTACCAGGCCGGGTTGCGGGCGGAATGGACCGACGTAACGACTACCCTCAGGCAAACCAACGATGTGAATCCGCGCAGCTACGCCAACCTGTTTCCGAGTGTCCACGTCACCTACGATCTGCCGAATCAGAATGCCCTCCAGGTGAGCTACAGCCGCCGGGTGCGCCGACCGACGTACAACGACCTGAGCCCCTTTATGACCTTCAGCGACAACCGGAATTTTTTCAGCGGCAATCCCGACCTGAACCCGGAATTTACGGATGCCTTCGAAGTCGGTCACATCAAGTATCTGGGCAAAGGCTCGATCGGATCATCGCTGTATTACCGCTATACCACCGGCAAAGTCATCCGGATTCGGCGGGTCGATGAAAACGGTTTTGCCAACACCCGCCCGGAAAACCTGGCCACCGAGGATTCTTACGGCGCCGAATTCACCACTTCGTATTCGTTCTATAAATGGTGGAAACTGGACGGCAGCTTCAACTTTTTCCGGGCCGTTACCAACGGGGCCAACCTCGATACCGACTTCCACAGCGATACCTACAGCTGGTTCGTTCGCGCCAATAACCGCCTGACCCTCTGGACCAATACGGATATGCAGCTTCGGGCCAACTACGAAGCCCCCCAGCAGACGCCCCAGGGACGGCGCAAGTCGATTGCCACGCTGGATTTTGCCGTCAGCAAGGATATTATGAAAAACAAAGCCACGCTGACGCTCAATGTGATCGACGTGTTCAACTCGCGCCGGTTCCGCTCCATCACGGAAGGCCCCAATTTTTTCACCGAAAACAACTCCCAGGGCCGCCTGCGGCAGGTGAACCTGACGTTCAATTACCGCCTGCGGCAGGCCAAGAAAAAAACCAAGGACGTGGGCGAAGGTGAGTTCTAAAACTCCTGTTTAGTATGGCTACGTATCACATTCGTCGCATGACATTGCCCGAGGTTCAGCGCATTGCCGTTGAATGGGCGGCCGCCGAAGGCTGGAATCCCGGTTTGGAGGATGCCACCGGTTTTTACGAAACCGATCCGGAAGGCTTTCTGGTCGGACTGCTGGATGAAGAACCCATTGCCTGCATTTCGGCCGTTCGGTATCCGCCGGATTTTGGCTTCATCGGTTTTTACATCGTCCGACCCGAATACCGCGGGCAAGGCTACGGTTTCCAAATCTGGCAGGCCGCCATGCGTCAGTTGAAAAACCGCAACATCGGGCTGGACGGCGTGGTGGCCCAACAGGCCAACTACCGACGCTCCGGTTTTCAACTGGCGTACAACAACATCCGGTACGAAGACAAAGCCTCGGGCCACCGCCTGCAGGAACCGTCTGACCATCTGATTCCCTGCGACCGACTTCCCATTGAGTCGATTGCTGCGTACGACCGCCGGTTTTTCCCGACTGCCCGCCCGGCCTTTCTGGCCGCGTGGCTTCGTCAGCCCGATTCGCGGGCGTTGGCGTGGGTCGATCAGGGACAGATCAACGGGTTCGGCATGATCCGCCCCTGCCGGTCGGGCTTCAAAATCGGCCCGCTATTTGCCGATACGGCTGACCTGGCCAAACAGCTTTTTGTGGCGCTCATTCAGGAACTTCCGGCAGAAACGCCCTTCTACCTCGATGTTCCGGCGGCAAACCCCGAAGCCGTGGCCCTCGCCGAACGATACGGTCTGAAACCGGTTTTTGAAACCGCCCGCATGTATACGCAGGACGCTCCCGCCATTGCTGTATCCGGTATTTTTGGCGTGACGACGTTTGAACTCGGGTAAGGTTCCGGCTTTTAAATGACATGGTGAGGAATGACCGAATTTTGCTGGCAGGGGCCACTGGCGCCGTTGGGCAGCGGCTCAGTAAATTGCTGGTGGCGGATGGCTGGGAGGTCGTTGGCACAACGCGTTCGGCCGCAAAAACCGCCCAGTTACGCAACCTGGGGGTGCAGCCGGTGATCGTCGATGTATTTGACGCGGACGCACTCAACCGGGTCGTCGGGGAAGTGCAGCCCGCCATCGTCATTCACCAGCTTACGGATTTGCCCTATGCCCTTGATCCGGCTCAACTGCCCGAAGCCCTCGTTCGGAACGCCCGGTTGCGGGACATCGGCACCCGCAATCTGGTGGCGGCCGCCGTGCGGGCCGGTACCCGGCGACTGATCGCCCAGAGCATTGCCTTTGCCTACGCGCCGGGACCACTGCCCTATTCCGAAGAAGCTCCGCTCAATCCGGCATCGCGCGGAGTCATCAGCCTGGAAACGCAGGTGCTAGCCGCCCCGCTCGAAGGCATTGTCTTACGTTACGGCCGGTTTTATGGTCCCGGAACAGGCGTTGATTCGCCCCCTGCGGGTGGCCCGCTGCATGTCGATGCTGCCGCCGACGCAGCCCGCCGGGCCGTGACGAAAGGCGTACCGGGCCTTTATAACATTGCCGAGGACGACGGAACCGTTTCCAGCCAGAAAGCGAAAACCGTACTCGGCTGGAATCCCGGGTTTCGATTGCCTTAACCGCTCCATCCCACGATCCGACGGCCGGCGGTTTTAACCAGTTGCCGGGTGAATCTCCCTCCTATTTCCCCAAATCAGCCCGTTACCAATTGGGCCTGGTCGAATCGGCCCGGCCGGTCGATCTTTGGTACCAACAACGACCAAACCCATCTACTAATGGCAGATACACGCCTGAATTCATCCCGGCCTTACCGCAACGACGCCCTCAACACCTTGTACGAACTGCTGTTTTGTGACCAAATCGGCCTGTACAAAAACAAAATGGAACAACCAGCTGATTATCCGTGGAATATCCTGTTTTCGGAGCGGGCCACCACCACCGAACTGCAAGGGGTTGCGGACGATGATGCGCTCGAAACCCGGGCAAAGCTCCTGGCCTGCCACCGCCTGAAAGAACGGGGAGAACGCCCCGCCCGCCGGGCGTTGCATGCCGTCATTGTTGAAGTGGGACTCGAGGATGGTCTGGATGTGCTGGCTTCGTACCACGACGGAACGGCCCGGTACATCAACCAGAGCGAGAAAGTACTGATCTGGGAAACGGCCACGCCCGACTCGAACGCACTGACGAATAACCTGTTTTCGGACAGCATTGCCATTGTTTCCAGAATTGGTCCCTGGGAGGGCGCCCGGCGTCCGCATCCGGCAGAAGGTACCGTCCGGATCAGTTTTCTGGTCTCCGATGGTTTGTATTTCGGCGAAGGCCCAATTCCGGTCCTTTTTAACGATCCGGTGGCAAAACCGGCCCTGCAGTCGGCCACGGAACTGATGCAATACCTGACGGAACGTTCGCTGGTCGCTCCCTAAGCAGCCGGTTTTCCGTTTCCTCCGCCTGCAAATGGCCTCTGAACGTTCAGAGGTCTTTTGCAGGCAACGCCAATCTTGATATGGCTCTTAAAAGTCCGTCTTGGGTTCTTTCAAATCCAGTTCCTTAATCCAGATGTTGCGGTACAACACATCGTGTCCTTCGGCCTGTAATTTCAGCCCGCCCGGCGTGTCCGTGATGCCCTTACCTCCATCGTTCCCGCCGTCGATGCCCGAATTGGGTCCGCCCCACACCTGATTGATCCCCTGATTGGTGTGTACTTTCTGGCCATTGAAGTACATCGTCAGCATCGCTTTCTCGACCCGCTTGCCATCTTTAAAACGGGCTGCCCGGAAGGTAATGTCGTACGCATTCCATTTGCCGACCCCGTTGTAGGCGAAGTACGGCGAGGGCGTTTCGTTGATGACGGCCGCCATGCCGTGCGAGGTCGTATCGCCGTCGAGCACCTGAATTTCGTAGCGGTTTTGCAGATAAACCCCGCTGTTGCCGCCCGGTTTGGTGATAAAAAATTCGATATGCAGCCGAAAATCCCGAAACGCTTTTTTCGTCACGATATCGGCCGAGCCGTATTTACCGCCCGCAGCGGCCGGGTCGTTGGTATTCATCACTGTACCACGGCCCGCCGGATCTTTTTCAATGGCCCATTTAATCGGAAGTTTAGCCGCTAGCCGGGGGCCTTCCCAGTAGGTCCATTTCGCATCGAGCATTTCGCGCGAACCGTCGAAGAGAACTTCGGCCCCTTTGGGCGGTTTGGTACCGACTCCAACCGGCTCCTTTACGTAGGCACTTAGGCCTGACAGACAGACCATTCCCAACAGGGCGTAGCGGAAAACCGGTTTTTTTCGGAGGAATTGTTTCATGAAACAGGCGGTTTAGGATTGAATGAGATGCTAAAGATAAGCGCGATTCACGAATTACCGATTGCAATTTTCCAATTCTACGTCGTACTTTACCATGCCCCTGCGGACGGGGCAAGAGTAGTTTCCGGCGCAATCCGGCTTCCTGCGTTAAATCTATATCCGTTTCCTGAACCATGAAAGAAGACCTTTTTACCGTATCCCGGCGGAAATTTCTGCTGGCGGCTGCGGCAACCGCCCTGGCGCCCCCGCTGGCCCTCCAGGCATCCAAACGTAAACTGGGCCCGAACGACAAGCTCAACCATGCCTGCATCGGTGTCGGTGGCATGGGCTGGGGTGACCTGCAAAACTTCGCCAAGCACCCGAAAGTGAACATCGTGGCGCTCTGCGACGTGGATGAAATACGCCTGAAAAAAGCCGCTGAAGCCTTCCCGAAGGCCCGTACGTATACCGACTGGCGGGAATTGCTCGAGAAAGAAAACAGCAACATCGACTCGGTAAACGTCTCCGTGCCCGATCATAACCACTTCGCCATCGCCATCCAGGCCATTCGGGCGGGCAAGCACGTCTATTGCCAGAAACCCATGTGTCACGATGTGGTGGAAGTCCGGCTACTGACCGAAGCCGCCGTGAAGGCCGGAATCGTTTCCCAACTGGGAACCCAACATGCCTCCGGTAAAGGCGACCGAACGGCCGTGCAATGGATTAAGGACGGTATCATTGGTAAAGTGAAACATGTCTATCTCTGTTCCAACCGACCGGGGGCCATCGCTCATTACCGGCTCGTTGGTCCACGCCCCGCTGAAGGGCAGGCCCCCCCTTCCACCCTAAACTGGGACCTCTGGCTCGGCACCGCCCCCAAACGCCCGTTTGTTTCGGAGATTTACCACCCCACCAAATGGCGGGCCTGGCAGGATTTCGGTACCGGCTGGTCGGGCGATATCGGCTGCCATATCTTCGATGCGGTCTGGAAAGGGCTGGGTCTGAAAGCGCCGAAAACCGTCATGGCCGAGGTCCAGAAATCCTGGGAGGACTCGCCGGAACGACGGGGTGATACCTGGCCCCAGGGCGACCACATCACCTGGACATTTCCGGGCACCCGGCTCACCTCCCGAAACCTGACGGTGGAGTGGTTCGATGGAGAAATGTACCCGCCGGAAGAAATCCGTGCCCTGTATTCCGTGAAAGACTATCCCGCCGAATCGGCCATGCTAATCGGAACCAAAGGAGCGCTATTAATTCCCCATACCGGGATGCCGGTGTTACTACCGGGCGACAAGTTCCAGGAACAGAAAGCGCCGGAACTGGAAGAACGGAATCATTACCACCATTTCGTGGATGCCTGTCTGGGTGGCCCCAAAACCGAGTCGCACTTCGCGCAGTCGGGTCCCATGACCGAGGCCATTATTCTCGGAACGGTGGCCATCCGCGTACCGGGCAAATTGCTCGAATGGGATGCCGCCAACCTGAAAATTCCGAACGCGCCCGAAGCCGAAAAGTACCTCAGTCGCATCTACCGCGACGGCTGGCAGATTGCGAGCCGGTAAGATCACTCCTTATACGACTAACACTAATAGCCCAACGGTTCTGACAGACCGCCAGAACCGTTGGGCTATTGCTACGGGGCTACTACCAAAGCTGCTGAACGGGAAATACGCCCCAATGAAACGAAACAGATCCGCTGGGTAAACGACTACGACTACGAGTGAGCAAGGTTTTGACGACTATCTAAAGACGTTAGAAAAGGCCAGACATTCCACCTTACGGGAAACACTCAAGCAAACCCTCATGCTAAAACCGGCCCCTGACTTTACCCTCATGAATACGGAGGGAAACAAGGTAACACTAAGCCGACTCAAAGGGAAAGTCGTCATACTGGATTTTTGGGCGACCTGGTGTGGCCCCTGTATTCGATTGTTTCCGGCCATGCAAATCGCCAGGGAACGATACCGGAATAATTCGGAGTCCCCTGGTTTCGCCATTTTTGGCCCAATATGCCCGTTTTTATGGAAAAAGGTGCTAAATTTGACGGAAAAGAGTCACGCTGTCCAACGACAATATTTTGCCGCCGAGGAAAGCCGTATCTGCAAGCTCGTTCCGAACCGAACCGGAAGCGTTTGGAACCATGCCGGATAGGAACAATGTCCCTGTCTGGCCAGTCCGTCAATCACGCATCATCTTACTTGTAGGTCGCCGAAAATACAAACTAGAGTAGGCATAAATAAATGAATGAATAAATGAAAATAAAATTATCTTCCTCTGTCCTCTCACTGCTGACAATGGGTATCCTGTTCATGGGTTGTAAAGGAGACGAAGGGCCGGTCGGCCCTGCCGGCGCCAAAGGGGATACCGGCGCACAGGGGGTAGCAGGGCCAAAAGGAGAACCTGGTACAGCTAATGTCATTTACAGTGAGTGGTTGCCACTGCCCGAGAAGGCGGTTGCTAGTAACCCAAATCGAAAAAACTTCGATATTCCCGCACCTAAAATTACCCAGGAGATACTGGATAAAGGGCTTGTATATGCTTATCTAAAGCATAGTGCTGGAACCGTCACCCCGTTGCCCTATGCGAATAGGTATGTATTTAGCGACGGGACAGTTTCAGGGTCTTACCTGACTACCATCATCCCGCATGTTGGAAGAATTTCACTCAATCAGGATTGGATGACGCCAGGAACGATACCTACAAATTTTGCAGACGCTACCTCGGTACAGGGGGGCTATACGCATCTCCGCTACGTGGTGGTTCCCGGAGGCATACCGGCCGGACGCCAGGCTGCAATCGACTACAGCAACTACGAAACCGTGAAGGCTACTTATCATCTGCCGGATTAAGGGGATGGTCCAGGAGTTTATTGACACAATACGCTCCTGGACCTATTTTGAACCTATCAATTCTCAAAACCGGTCGCTGAAGGTTGCTTTTTTGAAATAAGCGGCTTTAGCGCTTTTAGCGGGCAGGATGGACTGAATGGCTTCGGCGGTTTCGATCGGCAGGTCGGATTCCAGAATGCTGGCCCCGTCGGCGAAGATGTTGCGGTAGGCTTCGGCCCGCTCCGCCGGGGTTTTGAGCTTGTCGTAGCTCGGCGCGGACGAAATCATGCACATCACGCCTTTGGCGTTCAGAAGCTTGTACATCTCCTTGTTTTCGGGTTTGATGCGCGGCCCGATGTAGGCAATGAGCTGCGAAAACGGAATACCGGCTTTTTCATAGTCGGCAACTACCTGGGGCGTCAGCATATGCGCCGAGAACATCTGGTTTTTGTGTCCTTTCAGGTAATACGCGGCTTCGGCCGGGCTGTGTACCGTCAGCATCACAAACGCTTCGGCTTTATGCTTCCGGATGATGTCGGCAATCATCGGAAACGGCACGTCTTTTTTATCCAGATTCAGCACGGTTTTGCCCCGCGCCCATTCGATGGTTTCGGCCAGCGTCGGAATGCGGTGTTCGGTGACGTTGCCCTCGGGATCTTTCAGCCGCAGCTTTTTCAGTTCCTCCCAGGTATAATCCCCCACTTTTCCGGTGCCGTTGGTGGTTCGGTCGAGCGTGGCATCGTGCATCAGCACAATCACGCTGTCTTTCGTCAGTCGCGGGTCGATCTCGAAAAAAGCCGGGGTGTGTTTCAGCGTGTTTTCAAACGTCGCCAGCGAATTTTCGGGGAACCCTTTGATCATCCCGCCCCGGTGACCGCTGACAATGGGAATGTCTTTGCCCGTCCACCGAAAAAACTGATGCAGCTCTTTGGGTGATTTAAACGCCAGCACGTTCAGCGTCTGCTGGGCCTTGACGCCCGTCGTCAAAAGAATCAAAAACAGGGCTGTGATGAATCGTATCATACGCTTATCCTCCAGTTAACGGCAATTCAATTTCAGCAAACTAAACTCATTTTCTTCGTCCAGCGTAAAAACCGTAATCGTCGAATTGTCCTGCATCAACCGCCGGTAATTTTTCAGGGGCATCCCCAGTTTCCAGGCCATGTAAAACCGGTTGACGGCATTATGCGCGACCACCAGAACCGTCTGCCCGTCGTGCTTCTGCCGAATGTCCCGAAAGAAATCATCGACCCGGTTGACGACCTCCATCGCCGTCTCCCCGCAGCCACCCGCCCGCGTATCGTCGGGCGAGGCACACCAGTTGTCCCACAATTCCGGCTTTTCGGCAATAAATTCGTCCCGCGTTTTTCCTTCCCAATCACCAAAACTGGCTTCGGTCAGCCGCGCATCGGTCACCACCTCCTCCGGTTTTCCGGAAGCAATCTGCGCCGTCCGGAACGCCCGCTGGAGCGGTGACGAATAAATGGCATCAAACGAAATTCCGTTCAGCAACCGGGCCGCGCCCTGGGCCTGCTGAATTCCTTTGTCGGTCAATCCAATATCGGTGGCCCCGCAATAGCGGTTACCGTCCGCATTCCAGAACGTTTCTCCGTGTCGGAGTAAATACACTGTCAGCATTCGTTTTTCAGTCAATAAATCCTTTTTCCCGCAAGGTACCCACAAACCGTTGATAACCCAGTTCGTAGGCCCGCACCAGATCGTCGGACGGTTTTATTTCTTTTTCAACCTGCGTCATGGCCTGGGCCGCTTCCGTCAACGAACAAAAATGCGTCTGGGAAGCCGCCAGAATAGCCGCCCCCACCGCGCCCGTTACCTCCGCGCACTTAAAAACCGGGCGGTTCAGCACATTGGCGCGAATTGTCAGCCAGACATCGCTGTTGCTGGCTCCCCCCGCCGTGTACACCGCCCGCACCGTTTCACCCGACAACTGCTCAATCAGTTCATAGGCGTACCGCTCCAGGTAGGCAACGCCTTCCATATTAGCCGTAAACAAATCTACGTCCGACAACCCTTCCGGTGCAAAACCACGGGCCTGGGCCGAAATAAACGGAAACCGTTCGCCCGCCTGTCGCAGCGGATAAGCCGTATAAGGGGTCGGAATCCGTCGAGCAGCCTCCGCCGTCAGTTCCGCCAACCGGTCACGAAATCCGGCGGTTACCCAATCGGCCCCCGTGTTGCTGGCTCCGCCCGGCATCCAGTAGCCTTCGGGGTGCCGGTGGCTGTACAGGCGTCCCTGCGGATCTTTAATTTCCTGGGTCGTCACGCCCTTGACTACCAGTGTCGTACCGATGGTTGTATTCCAGTCGCCTGGCCGCACCGCCCCCGACGCTACCTGCGAGGCACAACCGTCGGTCATGCCCGCGACAACCGTAATTTCAGGCAAACCCAGCGTGTTCGCCAGTTCGGGCCGGAGTGTTCCAATCGGTTTTCCGGACGGTACCACCTCCTGCATCCATTCGCGTTTCAGGGGCAACTGCTCGAAAAGATACGCGGGCCAACCGTCATTTTTTACGTCATACCCCGATTTTAACGCATTCGTCAAATCCGTCACCCGAAAATTCCCGGACAGCTGGCCCGTGATGTAATCGGCGGCATGAATCCAGGTGTGCAGCCGGGCGGTTTTCTCCGGAAAATGCTGCGCAAACCAGACCATTTTGGAAAGGCCGCTGGAGGCATTGAAACCCGTATAGCCCTCCGGCTGAAAACGCTCAGCCACGGCTTTGCACTGTTTACCTTCCGCGGCCGACCGGTTGTCGCTGTACATCAGGGCATCGTGCAGCGGCTCGTTCTGCGCATCCAGCGGAATCACCGTACCGGAGGTTGACGTAACCGCCACCGCCTTGACCTGTTGCAGATCGATTTCGTTCCGCAATGCGGTCAGAACGGTTTTCAGACCATCCAGCGCCGACGCCCACCAGTCTGCGGGCGACTGTTCCTCGCGCGACCGTTCGGTCAGCGGAAAAACCGCTTCCTGACAGCTCCAAACCCGACCGGTTTCATCCGTCAGCACCACCCGCACGCCCTGCGTTCCCACATCAATTCCAATAAAATAAGCCGCCATTATTGCATGGTTTTAAAAACGTTCCGCGTCTTTTTCCACGCTTCGTATAACGGCCGAAACCGTTCCGGCTCCTCCGGCCGAACCTCATCTCCCGTCACCGGCGCCATCCCCAAAATGCCCAGCGCATCGTTGCACAAAAAGGCTCCGCCAACCACCGATGCCTGTTGGTAGGTATTCCGGATGCGAACGGTTTTTTGGGTCAGGTTGGCGAGATACTGGCGCAGGGTCCGGCTTTGCAAACCGCCCCCGCAGGTCCAGACGTAGCTTTCGGTATGCGGAGTCACGGCGCAGAGGCTCCGGTAATTTTCGTAGATGCTGCACGCCATATCCCAGAGCGTGGCCCGAACAAAGTCGGCCCGCGTGAGCTGGTGCGAAACCGGCGTATTGAACAGAAAACCGCCCCGGATGAGCGGAGTTTTTTCGTCGGCCAGCAAGGAGCCCAGAGCCGCTACGCAATGGGAATGGTCCGTTCCGGCCAGCTCGGTTTCAATGATTTCGTAACTTTCGTTGGGGTAAAAAATCGCTTTCAGCCGCTGGTAGTTCAGGCCGGTAACGCCCGCGTTGGTTTCCAGAATAAAGCCGGTTTCGTCAATGTGCCGGTTGGTCCAGGTCCGCTGTTGTTCATCGGTCAGGTACTGATCGACCAGCTTGATGATCGGTGTGGTAGTACCCGACACAATGACCACATCATCGACCGACGGTTGCAGGCTCCGAACCGCCAGTTGGGTATCGGCCCCGCCCACCACCACCTGCGCATCCAGTCCGATTCCCAGTTCGGCGGACATGCCCGGCAACACCGGCCCCAGCACGGTTCCGGCCGATTGCAAAGGCGGCAACAGGGCCGTATCCAGATCGAAAAAACCGCACAATTCCGCCGACCATTGCTTGGCGGCTACGTCATACAGCAGCGTTTCCGATGCCTGCGAATGTTCGTACCGGGCCGTGCCGCTGAGCTGGTACTGCACCCAATCGCTGATGCTCAGGAAAGTGGCCGTTTCACTCCAAAGCTCCTTCCTCCGCTCCCGCAGTCCGACCAGTTTAAGGGCCGAAAACAGGGAGGTGGGATACCGCCCGGCGAGCTGATACACCCGGTTTTTATCGGCTATCGAATCTTCCCACTCACGGCCCCGGTGGTCGATGTTCGGCATCCCGATCATTGACTGACCTGCCTTGCCGATGGCCACAATACCTTCCCGCTGGCTGGTGGCGGTAATAGCCCGAATCTGGACCGTTCCGCTATCGGCCAAAGCGGTTTTAGCCAGTCCGACAATCAGTTGCCAGAGGTGATCGGGTTCGAAATAAATGGATTCCGGATAGGCTTCATCCCGTTCGTAGGGCATATCCGCCCGCGCAACGCCGAGCACGGTTCCGCTGGGTTCGACCACGGCGACCCGGACGTTACCGGTGCCCACGTCGATAATTAAATAGGCATCCTGACCCATGGGCTTACGCGTTTTTGACGGTCAGCACCGACCGGTTGACCAGTTGCCGGATGGCTTTGTTGTCTTCGACGAAGAACTGGTGCAGGGCCTTGTTCATGATGTCGGCGTGGTGATCTTCCACCTCGAACGTGGCCCCGGCAATGTGCGGAGTAGCCAGCACATCATCCCGGTGAATGAGTTTGTAATCCAGCGCATCCGGCGGTTCGTGGTCGAACACATCCAGAAGGGCACCCCGGATTTTGCCGTTTTCCAGCACCTCCAGCAACGCTTCGCGGTTCACCACCACGGCCCGGGCGGTGTTTACGAAAATCGCATCCGGTTTCATCAACGACAACAACCGGTGGTCAATCAGTCCTTTGGTTTCGTCGTTCACCGGCAGGTGAATCGACACCACGTCGCTGGTTTTAAAGACGGTTTCCAGATCGGTTTTTACGTACGCCGGATCGTCGGACGTGTAGTACGGGTCGTAGTACTGAATCCGGGCCGGAAAATGCCGGAGCAGGTTCGCGATGGTCTGCCCCACCGCGCCAAAACCCACCATCCCGATGGTCTTGCCCGCAATTTCGTTGCCCTTGAACTGGAGGTACGATGTATGCGCGCCCTCTTCCCAGTTTTCGCCCTCCAGCCAGCGAATGGCCGCCAGCGTGTTGCGCATCAGCGTAACGAGGTTCGAGATAAACATTTCGGCTACGGCCTGGGCATTGCGGGCCGGGGTGTTAAACACCGGAATCCCTTTTTCGGTCGCGGTGGAAACGGCCACGTTCGAGGGCGTTCCCCGGCACACGCCGATAAACCGTAAAGTCGGGTAGGCTTCGATTACGGCAGCCGTGACCTCATCGTGTTCGGTAATGAGGGCGTCAGGCCGGGTTTCCTGAAGCAGTTCGATCAGTTCGAATTCGGTGTAGGCTCGTTCCTGGAGTTTCCAGGGACGGTAGATAATTTCACCAAACCAGTTGGTCAATTCGTCCTGCGCCGTCTGGTGGTAGGGTGCGGTGATTAAAATTCTCATGCGTAAAAAAGGGTGCCAGTATACGGTTTACTGATTGATTAAATGGTGACCGTTTGCGGCTCTGAAGCCGTTTCTTTGGGTAGGGTGATAAACCGGGTGAGGATGGCGCTGATGAAGTACAGGATGGCCAATACCCAGACCACGCCCTCGCTGCCGATGGAGCCGATGGTCAGACCGACAATGGCGGGACCGACAAAAACCGGCAGTCCGGCGCCCAGGTTCAGAATGGCCATAGCCGCTCCTTTGTCTTCTTTCACCAGCGAAGGCACCAGCGCCGACAGCGGCACATAGCCCGCCAGCAAACCGCCCCAGAGAACGCCCGAAAACAGCACCAGCGCGTAACTGCCGCCAAACCAGACGGGCGAATAATAGAACAGCAGCGTAGTAATGCCGCAGCCCACGCCCCCAAACCACATAATGGTGTTCTGCCAACCCAGCCGGTCGCCAATAAAGCCGAACAGTAGGTTAAATAGGATGTTACTGGTAAAAATCGTCCCCCAGATCTGGAGCCATTCGACCGTGCTGAAACCAAAATCGGCCAGATAAATCGGCAGGAAAACCGGAAAGGCAAACTGCGCCGTCGTGTTGATGATCCGCACAATACCGCCGATGAGCACCTTGGGTTCTTTCTGTACGATGGTCAAGCCGTTGAGGAGTTCTTTTGTCTTGTCACCCGCCCGGGCTGCCGACGGAACAAATTTGTCGCGGTTCAGGACGAGGGCGAAAAAACCGCCCAGCGCCACCCAGAAGATCGACGACCAGAGAGTATTCTGGTAACCCAGTCGCTCGATGGCCCAGCTCGAATAATACGCCCCGAAGACGTTCAGTCCACCGGTGAACACAAACCAGAACCAGCCCACGGCCCGGCCCAGTTTATCCTGGGGAGTACGGTAGGTGATCCAGACCAGAAACGAGTACGCAAACAACGGATAGCCAAACCCGCGAACGGCGTAGGTCAGCAGCATGACCGGAAAATCCAGTTGGGCCATGCCAAAACCGACAAAACCGACCGTGCCGATGATGTACAGCAGCAGCCCGGCCAGCATGGCCTTCCGGGGACCGTAGCCTTCGGCCAGAACGCCCGAAAACCAGGATGAAATGGCGATGGTGATGCCGTAGACCGTAAACAGCGAAGCCGATTGCTGAATGCTCATGCCGTGTTCGAGCAGGTACGGACTCAGCCAGCCCTGTTCAACACCATCGCCCATCATGAAGATAATGATGCCCAGGTAGCCCCAGGCCAATGGTTTGGGTAAACCGGCTTTTTCAAAAAGTGACGGAGAACTCATGATGACAGTAAGGATTTAGGAATAGGTCAAGCCGATTTGCACTTAAATCAGATTAACTTGTATGCAAACAAACAAATAAAATTAAATTAAACAAAATGAAATATAATTTAACTTTACGAAACCAAATTGTAACATTATGTAATCCCAAAAGCCGGTTTTTTTAGCGCAGGGCGCCCGGCCCCCATTGGCGTTCAGCCGAATTCTCCTTATCCTTGATCCGAACGTTTCAGGCCATGATGACCATTACCGAAAGGCACCAGTTTATTTTACAGCAACTCAAGGAAAGCGGCACCGTTTCCATTCAGGAGCTCAGCGACCGGATGGAAGTGTCGGGCGTAACCATTCGGAAGGATTTGAAACTGCTGGAAGATAAAAGCCTGCTGTTCCGGACGCGCGGGGGTGGCTCCATCACGAATCCGTACGCGTTTGAAAAACCGATCGACGAAAAGGCCCTGATTCGGGCGGACGAAAAACAGAAGATTGCTAAAACCGCCCTGACGCTCATCGGCCAGAACGACTCCATTCTGATCAGTTCGGGCACCACGGTCTTTGAACTGGCGCGTATCCTCCACCCCACCCAGCGGCTGACGGTTATCACCCCGGCGGTGAAAGTTGCCGCCGAACTCAGCAACCGGCCGAACGTGGAGGTCTGGCAGCTCGGCGGACTCATTCGCCCGAACTCGTCATCGGCGGTGGGGGCGTATGCCGAACAGATGCTCGATAACCTGTCGTGCGGGCTGTTGTTTGTAGGCGTCGATGGGGTCGATTTTGAGTTCGGCCTGTCGATCAGCAACCTGACCGAAACCAGTCTGAACCAGAAAATGATCGATACCGCCCAGACCGTGGTGGTGCTGGCCGACAGTTCAAAATTTGGCAAACGAGGCATTGGCAAGATCGGCTCGCTCTACCAGATTCATTACCTGATCACGGATACGGGCGTACCGGACGAAACCGTGCGGCAACTGGAAGAACGCGGGGTGAAGGTGTTGATTGCGGGGTAAAAACCGGAAAGTCCGTCTGCCCGGTTTGCGCCTTTACTTTAGCTCCTCAAGCCAGACCATATGGCTCCGAAAAAGCTGTATTTTTTTATTCTGTTCCATTTTTTTCAAAAGCCTTGATACTACTTCCCTGGAGGTATTGAGGTCATTGGCGATCTCCATGTGGGTCATTGGCAGCTTTTGGCTCCCCCTTTCTCTGACCTGATTTTTCAGGTAGAATTCAAGCCGCTCGTCCATGGATTTAAATACAATACTGTCCAGTACCGTCAGGAGTTCTTCAAATCGCGACCGGTAGTTTTCAATGACAAAATAGTACCAGGTTTTGTGCTGCTGCATCAAACTATCCATGAGTTGGATAGGCACCAGGATGGCGATCGTATCCTCCATTGCCTTCGCCATGATCTCGCTGGTCTGTTGCCGGGTATTGCAGATCATGGAGAGCGCGCACGCATTTCCAGCGCCTAGGGTATAGATATACGCTTCTTCTCCATCATCGCCTTCCCGATACAGTTTCACTTTCCCACTCGCGATTAGCAGGGTATACTTGAAATATTGCCCCGTGCGCATGATCACCGCGCCGGCAGGGATAAACTTCAGGGTGGACTCCCTGATTAGCTTTCCTTTCAATTCGGGCTCAAACGACGGAAAAACCGTATCAAGATAATAAGAGATTTCGTGCTGCATGTCGCTCATTTTGCTGTTTTCAAAGGTAAGGTCAACTACCCGTTCATGAATGTGACATTTGTCACTGACTACGACGACCAGGGTTTCCAACTTTGTACCATAAAACACAAAAAATGGAAACACTTGCTTACATAGCTTCAATGCTGATCGGCATCTCACTTGGCCTGATTGGCGGTGGCGGCTCTATTCTGACGGTTCCGGTCTTGGTCTACCTGTTTGGTATCAGTCCGCTGATGTCCACCTCCTATTCACTCTTTATTGTTGGGTCCACAAGCCTGGTTGGCGCCTACGCCAATTTCCAGAAAGGTCTGGTCAGAACCCGAACCGCCATCCTGTTCGGACTCAGTTCCATATCAACGGTATACCTCACCAGGAAGTTTCTGCTCCCGCTCATTCCGGAACACCTCTTTCAGATCGGGGGGATTAGCGTCACGGTGCCCCTGCTCACTATGGTCCTTTTTGCCATCCTGATGATCGCGGCCTCCGTTGGCATGATCCGGAGTAAGGAAAGGGAACCCGGATGCCTGGAATGTAATTTAAAGGGAAATGTGATCAAGCTGTTGCTGAGTGGAATCGGTATCGGTTTCACGACGGGCCTGCTGGGAGCCGGGGGCGGTTTTCTGCTTATCCCAACGCTGGTCTTGGTACTGGGTCTGCCCATGCGGGAAGCCGTAGGCACATCCCTGCTCATTATCGCCCTCAATTCGCTGATCGGTTTTCTTGGTGATCTGGGGCGGTTTTCAATTGACTGGGTTTTCCTGTGGCAAGTGACCCTAATCGCAATGAGCGGAATCCTGATCGGCGACTGGATTAGCAAACGAGTAAAAGTGGCCCATTTAAAGAAAGGCTTTGGCTGGTTTGTTCTTGCGATGGGTATTCTCATCTTTTCCCATGAGGTATTCTTTGGGAATTGATCCCCTTCCGGGCAGGCTTCCGGTTAACTATTTTTCACTGCGTGACAAATGTCACTGACTACGGGCAAAAATCCACCGAAATTTGCATTGACCATTCAAAATTTGATTAAAATACAAAATAAGAATACCATGAAACTCGAACAGATCTATACCGGCTGTCTTGCACAAGGCGCCTACTATATTGAAAGTAACGGTGAGGCCGTTGTGATCGACCCGCTTCGCGAGGTAGCTCCTTACCTCGAACGCGCCGAAAAGAATGGGGCCACAATCAAATACGTTCTCGAAACCCACTTTCACGCTGATTTCGTCTCGGGCCACATTGATCTCGCCGAAAAGACGGGCGCTACCATTGTTTACGGCCCCACGGCCAGTCCGGATTTCAAAGCGCACATCGCAAACGATGGAGAAGTACTGCGCGTTGGAGCCATTACCTTTACGGTATTGCATACCCCGGGCCACACGATGGAAAGCACCTGCTATCTGCTCAGCGATGAAGAAGGGAAAAAGGTCGGCCTTTTTACTGGAGATACGCTTTTTATCGGGGATGTTGGCCGCCCCGACCTGGCGCAGAAGATTTCCTCAGACCTTACCCAGGAAAAGCTGGCGGGTCACCTATTTGATTCGTTACGGACGAAAATCATGCCACTGGATGACGCGATCATCGTGTATCCGGCCCACGGTTCGGGAAGCGCCTGCGGCAAGAATATGAGCAAGGAAACGACTGACAGCCTCGGCAATCAAAAACGATTTAACTATGCCTTGCGGGCAGATATGACAAAAGAGGAATTCATCAGGGAAGTGACCACGGGCCTGACGCCCCCGCCAGCGTATTTTCCGGAAAACGTACTGATGAACATCCACGGTTACGAGCGTATCGACAAGGTCATGCAACGCGGTAACCGGCCATTAAGCCCGGCTGCCTTTGAAGCAGTGGCCAACGAAACCGGCGCCCTGCTGCTGGATACCCGCCAGGCCAGTGTTTTTGCAAAAGGCTTTATTCCGAATTCGGTCAACATAGGAATCGACGGAAGCTTTGCCCCTTGGGTAGGCGCCATGATACCCGATATCAACCAGCCCATCCTGGTAATCGCCGATAACGGACGGGAAGAGGAAGTTGTAACGCGTCTGGCCCGCGTTGGCTACGACCAGTGCATTGGCTATTTACAGGGAGGCTTTGAATCGTGGATTAACGAAGGAAGAGAGTCGGACCAGATTGACACCCTCCGGACCGACGAAATCGCGGATCTCCTTCAAAACGATCCATCGATTAAAATCCTGGATGTCCGGAAAGAATCCGAGTTTCTTTCAGAGCACGTAATCGGTGCCGAAAATATACCGCTTGACGGTATCAATAACCGATTGTCCGAAATTGACCACGACAAAAAATACCTGGTTTATTGTGCCGGTGGGTATCGTTCGATGATCTTCAATTCCATGCTACGAGCAAGGGGTTTTGACAACCTGATTGATGTGCAGGGCGGTTTCAAAGCCATTAAAGAGAAGGCGGCCCTGCCAATCAGCCACTATATATGTCCAACTACAATCGTATAAAAACAAAATCCATGGGAATCATTTCAGCGTTATTTACCCGTAAAAGCACAAATTTCAAGGCCCTTGTCGATGCGGGAGCGGTTATTGTCGATGTCCGCAGTCCACAGGAATATGCATCCGGACACATTGCCGGGAGCAGAAACATTCCGCTGGACACCATTGCATCCAACGCCGATAGACTCCTCAAAGAAGGCCGGACGATCATTACCTGCTGCCGGAGCGGGGCCAGAAGCGGAATGGCACAGTCCATCCTAAAATCCAAAGGAATCGAAGCCTACAACGGCGGAGCCTGGAATTCACTCGATATAAACCTAAAATAAACAAAGATATGCTGGAATTGATCAAGCAGCCGTGGCCCTGGTACGTAGCCGGGCCGCTCATTGGCCTGATGGTACCAACCCTTTTGATCCTGGGTAACAAATCCTTCGGGATTTCTTCCTCGCTGCGTCACCTGTGCGCCGTCTGCGTGCCGTCCAAAATCCCTTTCTTCCACTATGACTGGCGAAAGGAAGCCTGGAACCTGTTCTTTGTCGCGGGCATAGTTTTGGGCGGTGTACTTGCCGTTCATTATCTGTACGAGGCTTCCCCCCTCACAATCCACCCCGACCTGGCGGCCGAACTCAGCGGATATGGTATAACCAACCTTTCCTCGATGGTTCCCACAGAACTGGTTAATTGGGAGAGCCTGATGACCCTTCCCGGCCTGATCATGCTGGTTGGCGGTGGGTTCCTCATCGGTTTCGGTTCCCGGTATGCGGGGGGCTGTACCAGCGGCCATTCCATCATGGGGCTTTCGACACTGCAATGGCCATCACTGATCGCAACGCTATGTTTCATGATCGGCGGGTTCATTATGGCCAATTGGATCCTCCCCTTGATACTCACCCTGTAGGCAGATTTTCTGCCTGATTTCTATCAACTACCTTTTTAATTATGTCAAGTAGCAAAGAAACACTGCCCCCAACTACAGATTACGAACTCCGCGCCCTGGACACTATTTGTATCAACGAAAGTAAAACCCGGCATACGTGGTTTCATCATCTTAACTACCTGATCGCGGGCGCCCTGTTCGGCATCATCATCATAAAAGCCGAAATGATCAGCTGGTTCAGAATCCAGGAAATGTTCCGTTTCCAATCCTTTCATATGTATGGAATCATTGGAAGCGCCGTGCTAACGGGTCTGGTATCCGTCCTGCTGATCAAAACGTTCCGGATCAAAACCATTTACGGGGAGCCGATTACATTCAACAAAAAGAAATTCAACCGGGGACAGATCTACGGTGGGCTGTTATTCGGCCTGGGCTGGGGAATGATCGGAGCCTGCCCCGGCCCCTTGTTCGCCCAGATCGGTTTCGGTGCAACCGTTATGCTTGTACCTCTCCTGAGTGCCGTGGCAGGAACGTGGATTTATGGATTTTTCCGCGAAAAGCTTCCGCATTAAGCGGCATTTTAAGACCTGTCCAACGCAATCCGTTGCCTACCTCTTCCCCGAACTAAAGCAGAAACCAATCGGGCCGGTTTTTTGTCTCCGGCCCGGTTGGGTGAAATCGGGTATAAGTACGCTCTCTCGAACTGGCGAGTTGCTTCTTTCCGTCCCGGCAGTTACCAGTAGTTTCTCCGGACTTCGCTTACACGAAAACCACGCTGGTTGCTCCCAGGCAACGCCCCCGGGTCTTAATTTAACGTACCTTCATCAGCATATCCTGCGTATACAAATAGAGCGCCAGACAGGCTTCTCCCCGCAGAACCGGTTGGGAGGAATCCCGATCCTGGTACATCCATGCTGGAATAGACACGGCCTTGTTATCCGTTTTTAACGGCGCAATGATTTTCTGAAAGGCCGCCAGACTGACCGTTTCCTGCCCCGCAGCACTGGTATCAACTGACTTGTTTTTAACCAATGTCGCGACGATGTTCAGCCAGTTCTTGAAATCGGCGGCAGAAAGTGGTTCGTGCAAACAGGCTTTGTACGACGTAAAGAATCCTTTGGTTCCCCAAAACTGGGCAGCTTCGAACGCTTTATCATTCGTATCGATATCATCGAAATACGTAATCAGTTGCTTCTGCTGAATCAGATTTTTTTGCAGGATCGAAACCGGTATATTTCTCACTTCCGTCCGGTGTTTGATCGCCAGATGAGCCGCGGTTCCGGCGGCTTGACCAATTCCCATCCACAGCGGTTCCATGCGGAGTGTGGAATAAGCAACGTGTGAGGTGGAAGCCGCGACCGGAACGATAAGCCCCTGAATTTTCTCCGGAATTAAAACGCGCAAGGGGATCTGGTACGTAGGAATCGGCAAAATCCCGATGTAACCTTCAAGTACCTTTTTATCCGCCGACGGTGTTTTAGACGTGGGAAAACTATCGACCGGGTATTCGCCGGTAATGACACTATCGGTAAATACGGGGGTTCGCTGCGTCCCTTTCTGAATAGTCAAATCGTTTTCCGTCAGCGTATACAGCCCTTTCAGTCGCCGGGCTTCCCGCACATACAGCTGCCACGGAAAGTGCTCATTATCCGTAAACTCATCCAGCGGAAGATGGTACTTTCGGGCCATTTCCCGGTGTTCCGCCGAAACGTCTTCATCATTCTGGATGAAATACAGCAGCCCGATCGCCAGGGCCCGGTGGTGTTGAAATAGCTTTTCACGGTCTTTCCAGCTGGCTTCGACATAACCGGCATTTTCTTCCGGAAACGGAAAACCGAGGGGCCGGGGATTGATGTTGACATCGTATTTCCGGTTGGGAATTTCGGCGAAGGAAAATACCCGCAACATGGTATTAAAATGGGCTTTGTAATAGCCATGTCCTTCCCGAAAAACCTTGGGCCCGGCCAACCGTCCTTCGGCCAGATCCGAAAAGTATTTCAAATAATGGTTGCGATTATAGCCGGCGGGGGGCTGTTTCATGACGTAGCTATTCGCCGGATCATCCGTCAGACAGAGCCGGTAGGTATAAGCCGGGAGCTTTTTATCCCCTTTCCCCGTACTTCCCGCCAGAAAGGTATTCTCGTTGTAGTCGAAAAAAATCTCGCCGGCATGTTCCTCGTTAAATTCGCTTTTGGCCTCGCGACCGATCCGAAAAGCCGCTCCGGCCCGGGCGTATAGATCCCCTTCATACGTGGCGTCAACAAACATCCGCGCCCGCAGGGTAACGGGTTTCGCCGTAGCCCGGTTGGTAAAAACCGCGGCCGTGACGGTATTGGCTTTCAAAACCGCCTTTTCCAGTTGATGCCCCACCAAAACCGTAATGGTTCTGGCTTCCTGGATCATCTGGTTGAACACCCGTTCGGCCACCGAGGGTTCGTAGTAATACCCCTTGCGGCAGAGCGTGACATTGGGCGAATCCTTGCCGTATTTGTCCACGTAGTAGCGATAAACCCGCTCCGTGAATTCCCGGAACAGGGCCGAAACCGTTTCTTTCTTTTCAATATCGCTTTTGCCCAGGCCACTGGTCGACATCCCCCCGAGGTGGCCGTGGTATTCGGTCAGGGCCACGGTGGAACCCAGTCGGGCGGCTGCAATGGCGGCCATGATCCCGGCGGGTGTTCCACCCACCACCACAATGTCGAATGCGTTGCCGGTCTGGGACGCGTCGGGGGCGGCTTGTGGGGTCGATAAAGCAGGTAGCGCACTGCCCGAAATCAGGCTGCCGAAAGCGCCCAGTTTAATAAAATGTCGTCTATCCACGGGTCAATCAATTACGTTGCGAAACCGGCTTCATGTTGTTCAGATCGGAAAGGCGTACCTTCAGAATTTCGACCGTTTCCTTATGCCCCGCAAAGGCAATCAACAGATTGCCATCGTGTTCGATCACGTGGGGGTAGTCAACATGGCGGCCACCAATCAGGTAGAACATTTTCGTGAATACGATCCCGTCGTCACTGATCGAAATGGCCAATGGGTCCCGTTTTTTAGGGTTAGGGTTCGACACCAGCACATACCGGCCGTCTTTCAGCCGCGTGGCGCTAAACTTGGAAGCGGCATCCGGAAAGTCTGTCTGCACGGGTTTACTCCAGGTCTGGCCATTATCGGCCGAAAACGACCGAAACAGGTAGCCACTTTTGCGATTATCCCGGAACAGGGCTACCAGGTTATTATCGGGCAGTACCCACCAGTTGGGTTCTTCGGCGGTCAGATCGGCATTGGAACCGGTGACGGGAACGGATCGCCATTCGTTGATTTTCTTATCGCCACCGATCAGAAAATGCACCCCGGTTTTGACGTAATCGTGGGTACGCCGGGTCATCATCCATTCGCCGGTCGGCAGTTTTTTCGGCGGAAAATTGTTGATCGCGTTATCGTAAATAACGCCCGCATCTTCCCAGGTTTCTTTGGATTTATTCAGGCGAAACGCCCGGAGTTCGAGGCTGGGACCAAAAAAACCGGCGGCTTCATCCACCGTATACAACGCAAGTAATTCACCATTCCGTTGCCAGAACCCCCGGGCAATGTGCCGGAAGCCTTTGTCGGTTCGGGTGCCATAATGTTCCGAATCTTTGCCGGAATTGGGTGGTACGGGCGTCAGGAACTGCGGTTTGGTCCACGACACGCCATCTTTGCTGGTGGCAAATTTGACCCGCTGGCCCACCCGATCCTCAATGCCCGGCCCGTCGCTCCACATGATCCAGAATTTTCCGTTGTGATGCACCAGGTAATTGTGCTGATTCACGCCTTTTTCAAGACGCACATCGTTGACAATGACGTGCTGGCTGGGCACTTTGGGCAGTTTGTTAAAATCAATCTGGTGCGGATGGTCGGGCATCCAGTCACCCGCCAGCATCATGGGCGAATGGGGGTTGTTGGCCGGATGGGGCTTCGAGGGAGCACCCGGTTTTGACTGCGCCAAAACCGTAACCGAAAGCAAGGAGCCCGCCAGGAGCGTCAGCAAAGGTTTATGTAAGCAACTTTTTTTCATGAGGGAAAGGGTATTAGGAAAAAAATGATTCGAAAAATAGCAGGTGCTTTTTATTTCCACTCCGCATGTTGTTCGAGCTTTTTGGCCCGATCGATTGCCAGCTGCGGAATAGGCCATACGTAGTGTTTCTTGGGATCAAAGATCCGTTTTTCCAGGGTTCTGATGGGTAGTTTATCCTTTACTTCCAGGCTAAACACCTCCTTATTCAGCACCACTTCGGCGGTTTTCCAACGGATAATATCGAAGTAGCGAAGTCCTTCAGCTGCCAGTTCTACCCGGCGCTCGTTGCGGATCAGGGCGCGTAAGGCCGCCTGAGTGTTGTACTTCGACCGGTTGACGACCGGCATTCCCGCCCGTTTCCGGACCTGATCCAGCGCATCGTAAATTGTCGCATCGGGGCCACTGGCTTCATTTTTAGCTTCCGCATACATCAGCAGGACGTCCGCATACCGCAGGATGATCCAGTTGACGTGCGTGTGCGTTTCAATGGGTTTCATATCATTGATGTATTTCCGGTAATGCAGGTAGGTCAGCGAGCCACTGAGGTTACTTCTGTCGAAGGGGTCGTACAAATAACCATTCAGGTTTTGATTGGGATAAACAAACGTTTCGGCAAAACGCGGGTCGCGGTTGGCCATCGGGTTGGCCGGATCATACAAAGGCGACTCCTGAATCGGTAAGCCGTCGGTACACTCAAAGGCGTTTGCCAGGTCGGGCAACGGTAACACATACGCATACCCGCCATTGCCCAGAAAACCGTACCGGCGGTAAAGCTCATTCTGATTCACGACGGCGGCATACTGGCGTGCCAGGATCACTTCCTTCGTTGCGTTATTGAACGATTTAAGGAACAACTCGCCGAACTTGGGATGCAGGCTATACACCTGTGAATCCATGACCTGCCTGGCGGTTTCGGCGGCTTCGCTCCATTTGCCGTTGTAGAGTAACACGCGGGCTTTCAAAGCCAGGGCCGCTCCTTTCGTTACGCGTCCATTGCTACTCGCGGGCCAGGTAGCGGGCAGTTCCTGAATGGCCTTGTCCAGGTGGTCGAGCAGGTAGGCCAACACTTCCGCCTTGGGTGATTTGGGGAGATCGCTTTCCGAAATCAGGAGCGGTTTGGTCACCAGCGGTACATCCCGGAACAGGGTGATCAGCTTAAAATATTCGAAAGCAAGGATAAACCGGACCTGTCCCACCAGGTTGTTTTTCACGGTGGCGGAGACGTTGGGAATTTCGTCTACCTTCGTAAAAAACTCCAGACAGCGTCGAATGTAGGTATAATCCCAACGGTTTTGAATAATCGCGGAGTTGGTTTGAAACGTGCCATTAGCAATGACCCGGCCATTTTCACCCGTGCGGCAATAGGCGTTGTCGCTCCAGTTTTCGATATTACTATCCGATTCATCCGGTAAACTGCGGTATAAATTATTGACCCACATTTCGGCGTTTTCGGCGGAGGTCCAGAAGGTTTCGGCGGAGGGCGAGTCGAGCGGATACCGTTCCAGAAAATCTTCCTTACAGGAACCCAGCAGGAAAAGGATACTCAGACTTACTATTATCTTTTTCATATACCTGATTATTAGAAGGAAAGGTTTAGGCCAACATTATAGACTTTCGCCAGCGGGTAGCGCGTTTCCACCAGCCGTTCAGCCGTTCCTGTCGTTACTTCCGGATCGAATCCTTTCAGTTTGGTAATCGTCAGCAGGTTTTCGCCACTGACGTAAAACCGGGCGCGGGTCATTTTCAAACGCTGGAGAACCGAAGCCGGCAGGTTATAGCCCAATTGGATGTTTTTCAGGCGGAAATAGGCCGCATTTTCAAGCCAGAAACTGGAAAACTGGCGATTGACGCCCCCAATCCGGGTTTTCGGGTAACGGCCATTGGGCGTTTCCGGGGTCCACCGGTCCAGGTGGTAGTCAAAGATCGTAGATTGCGCGCGGTCAAAATTATAGCTCGTCCAGCCATTGTTGAAAACCAGGTGACTCATCACCCCCTGACCAAACGCAAGGAGGTCAACGTTTTTGTAGCTCAGATTGATCCGGATCCCGTACGGAAATCGTGGGTCTGAACGGCCCAGCCGAACGCGGTCATCCGGCGTAATGGTTTTGGGGTCGCCCCCGTTTTCCTGATACCGGATATCGCCCGGCGAGGTTTGCGGGTTTTGAAACGAGTGCGCTTTTACTTCTTCGGCGGTCTGGAAAAGGCCTTCCGCTCGCCAGCCATACCATTCATTGATCCGGTAGCCCTCTGCGGTGATGGTATTTCCGTTGATCCAGGGGCCGGTTCCGGCCATGTTGACGACTTTCTCCGAAGCGTTCGAGGTCTGGAACGAAACACTGTATTTGAAGTTCCGGATCGTGTTTCGGTGAGAAACCTGCAATTCCCAACCCTGGTTAGCCACGATTCCGGCATTTTGTACGGGTGCCGTCTGGCCAAAGGTTGTGGGCAGCGGAACCGTCAGCAGAATATCGCGGGTGCGCTCCTTGAACACATCCAGGGTAAAGCTGATCAGGTTGTTGAACAAACCGCCGTCGAGCCCGACGTTCACCGCCGTTTTGGTCTCCCAGGACAGTTCGGGGTTGGGCGCCCCGCTAATGTAAACGGCCCGCTGCGGTAGTCCGTTAAAATAATAGTTGGTGGAGGTTAACGTACTCGCAAACGGGTAGGCCCCGACATTCTGATTCCCCACCTGCCCCCAGGAGGCCCGAAGTTTCAGATCCGTCACCACCCGGTTATTTTTAAGAAAGTTTTCTTCGCTGATCCGCCAGCCCGCCGAAACGGACGGGAAGAAACCCCAGCGTGCATTGCGAACGAACCGCGACGAGCCGTCGTACCGCATGGAGGCTTCAGCCAGGTATTTATCCTGATACGAGTACGTTGCCCGGCCAATGAACGACGATAAGGCCCAGTCTGACATGGTGCCGCCCGTCGTCCAGGTAGTTGGGTCGGTACTGCCGGCGCCAATGGTATAAATGTTATCGGTCAGAAAATTCCGTCGCCCGACGCTTTCGTTTCCGGCCACGTTTTCTTCGCGGGTGTAGCCCCCCAAGACCGAGAACTGGTGGCTGCCAATCGTGCGGTTGTAATTAATGAGGAATTTGGCGGACTGAAACGTTTCGGAGGAATTCTGAATCAGCAGGGAATTCTGATTCACATCGACGCCCACCACATCCGGTGCATCCGGATTGTAGAATTTCATCCGGGTGCTGTAATCGCGCTGCCGGCTCTGGGTGTAATTAATGCCGTACATCGCGCTGATTTTCAAGTGCTTGGTCAGGTCATAATCCAGCGAGAAGTTACCGGACGCCCGATTGCTTTTCAATTCCTGCTGGCCACCCTCTTCCGAGGCCAGACCAATTACATTGGCCACCCCTTCAACCGTTGCCCAATCGCCTTTGGAGGTCCAGATGGGCAGTTGGTTTCCCCGGCGGTATAAGCCCCAGGAAAGTAAATTACCAAGACCTCTGGCCGGGCCACTCGGGTAATTGGCTTCGGAAGGGGCGATGGTCACCGACGGAATGAAACTGCCCCGGAAACCCAGTTTGAGTTTATCACTCAGCTGAATATTCTGGTTGTACTGGGTCGTAAACCGGCTGTAGTCGGTATTGATCACAATGCCTTCCTGTTTCAGATAACCGACCGAAAGAAAGAAGTTCTGTTTGGCCGTTCCGCCGGAGATGCCGATGCTGTGCTGGGTCTGGAGGGCGTTGCGTAAAATAGCATCATAGCGGTCGTGATCCCGCCAGTCAGGAGACGAAAACCGGGCCAGATCGGCTTCCGAATACTGAAAAACCGTCGTATTGGGGTTGTCGTTTTTTTGGGCTTCCCGAAACAGGGTGGCATGCTGCAAAGCCGTCACCTTCTTCGGAAGTCGGGTCGCCTGCTGAAACCCCACATAACTGTCATAGTTGATCTGAATACGTCCGTCCTTGCCGGTTTTGGTCGTTATCAGAATGACCCCACCGGCAGCCCGGGCTCCATAAATAGCCGTAGAAGCCGCGTCTTTCAGGATACTGATGCTTTCAATGTCATTGGGATTGATGCGGTCGATGGAGGACGGTACCCCGTCGATGATGGTCAGCACGGGGTTGCTGGTAAAGGTGCTGTTGCCCCTGATCTGCATGCTAATGGCGTTCTTGCCCGGCTGTCCGCCGGTTTTAACCACCTGAAGGCCGGGAGCTTCGCCCTGTAAGGCCTCCGACAGGTTTCCTACGGCCCGGTTTTGCAGCGTTTTACTATCGACGGTGGCAACGGCACCGGTCAGGTTTATTTTTTTCTGCGTTCCATAGCCAACCACAACCACTTCCTGAAGAGCTCTGTCATCTACCTTTAAAGATACTTCAAGGGTAGTCCGGCTATCGATTGTCACCTCCTGCGGAACATACCCCACGAACGAAAAAACCAGCGTAGTCGCGCCGTCCGGAACGAGGAGTTTGAATTTCCCCTCGGCATCCGTAGAAGTTCCGGTGGTGGTATTTTTCACCACCACACTGACGCCCGGCAAACCTTCCCCGGTTTCACTCCTGACCAGTCCGGACAGGGTTCGGTCCTGCCCGGCTTTTGTCAACGACTCCGGCGACTGGCTGGCGTGAGCTAGTGGCTTGGGGCCTTCCGGCAAGTCTGCCGGGTTGAAAACCGGGGTAGACGGAGCGTCCTGGGCGCTGGTTCGGGCATCCGTTTTGGGCGCAAAAATCACATATGTGCCCTTCCGAACCTGCCGGAACTGCAAGCCTGCGGGTTGCAGGATTTTAGCGAGATTATGATCCAGCGATCTTTTCCCGTTCAGATAGTCCGGGGAAACCGTAACCCCTTCCAGCAGCTTTTCTTCAAACAGAATATCGACATTGTACTGTTTTTTGAGCTGCATCAACGCTTCCCGCAAGGTAACGCTGCTGGATGCGGTTTTGCTACCGTTTCGTTGTAAAACCGAATCATGCGCTTTGGCTGCGGGTGCCAGCGTCACGAGTAAAAATAAAACCCATAGGATTCCTGCCAACCGGGCAGGGAACTGTAACGGTCGAATCATACATGTAAAAGTTAGAGGTAGGGTTGGATTAGGGGGCGGATGTTAATTGGTATGTTTTGGGCTGCCCTTCACGCTGGTTGACAGTCATGTTTAGCATATCGCTCAGAATGGGTAATAATTCATCGGCATTTTGAGCCTTAAATGTCCCTCCGATGGTTCGTTGGGCCAGCGCACTGTCGGCCACGATAATGTGCACGCCAAACTGTTCATTCAATTGGGAAGCAATTTCGGACAGGGGCGTATTTTCGAAGACAAACCGGTTTTCTTTCCAGGCGGTATGAACGGTAGCCGACTGGTGGTGATGGACCTGGAAATTCCCCTGCTTTGAAACCTCGACCAGATCACCGGGCGCGATAACCAGGGGTGCGGATGCCTGATTCGCCAGGGAACGCACCTGAACACGCCCTTTATTGAGAAAGACTTTGCTACCCTTGGCCCGGCTGTACACCGTAAACTCGGTCCCTAATACCTGAACTTCCAGTTGATCTGGGGTACGAACGATAAACCGGCGGTGGTCAGCCGTATGCTTCACCGAAAATTCCGCTTCGCCCGTCAACCGGACTTCCCGAACCTTAGGGTTGACATCAAACCGGGGTACCTCCAGCAGGGTGTTGGCATTGAGCGTCACCCGGCTGCTGTCGGGAAGGGTTACCGTGCGGATTTCCCCAAACTTCGTCGTATACCGTTCGTAATACAATCGGTCACGCAGGGAGTAGACACCGATCATGGCCAGGAATAAAACCGCAGCCGCTACCCAGCGATAAAGTCGTTTTGGACGATTCAGCGGGTACGTGTCCGGGGCGTTCCCCGCCGATGGCTGGATCTGGAGCGACCGGGTGTAGGCCGACGCTGCATCGGGGATAAACTGCAAATTGTCGCACTCCCATTCTTCCAGCCACTGAAAATAAAGCTCCTGATTTTCGGGATCTTCCAGCCACTGTTCCACGAGTGTTTTCTGCAAAGGCGTAGCCTTCCCTTCAAAAACATTCCGCAACGTCTGTTTGGATAGTACCGGTTTCATAGTAGAGTGGAGATCGCTATCCGTAAGAGTGAAAAGAATGGTCTTACCCCTTGCTGGGCGGCATAAAAAAATGAAAGAAACGCCAGGACAAAGAATCCCTGCGCCCGGAGTGACTGCCGCAAAATGGTCAGGACCTTGGTAATATGGCCTTCAACGGTTTTGACCGACAGGTTTAGTTCCTCCGCAATCCGTGCATTTTTCTTCCCTTCAAATCGGCTCATTATGAACACTTTCTGGCTTTGAGCGGGCACGGAACGGATAATTTCTTCGATCTTCAAATACAACTCATTGTATACCAGAATTTGCTGCGGGGTCTGTGCCGTATTGATTTCGGGATCGTTTTCGGTTTCAATGCATTCTTCCCCAAGGAGGGTCCGGCCAAATTCCGAGCGTAAATGCGCAAAAGCGGCATGCCGCACGGCGGTAAAGAGATAGGCCCGATAGGAAACCGTAATGGATTGGTAAAGCTTTTTGTGCCAGATCTGGGCAAAAATATCGACCACCAGATCCTCGGCTACCTCCTTCGCATAGACGAACCGAACCGCTTGATTGCACAACGGATGGTAATACCGCTTAAAGAGAAGCTGATACCCCTTTTCGGGGTCGGTTTCGAAGGTCCTTCGAATAAACAATTCAGAATCCAGTACCTTGGTCTGTCCACTCTCCGAACCGACTCCTTCTGCCGCCGTTGGCAAAGAATACTGGTTGTCGGGTTGGAATGGAGTTCCTGAATTGGTCAAACGGTTCATAAGGTGCAACGGGGGTAACCTGCTTTCTTATATAGAGCATTTTTACCGGAAATACCCTCGCCGATCTGTGAAAATTTTTACACTTCTTCTACGAACGATCCCATTCTAACCATCACCCAGCTCGCCAACCCGGTATTTTCACCCTCCTTTCCTTCCCCATTTCAGCCCATCCGGGCCCAAAATCACGGAATTCCGTGAATAAAAATCACCGAATCCGGTGATTTTCGGTCCCCGATCCATTCAGAACTTTGCAGCGGTTTCGGAAACCTTCCCGCCCACATGCAACACACATCCACACACCATTTCCAATGAACACATTCATCTCTCCACGTAGCGCCCGGCGACAGGCCCTCTGGCTCCTGCTCTGTTCTTTCCTCGTTACCTCCTGCCTGGATCACCAGCCCCCGACTTCCTCCGACGCGACCGGTTTTTCGGCCGATGTGGTGACGAGCTGGTTAACGCTGCAACTCCGACTGAATCAACCGGCCCCGGTTTCGCAACCGCTGGTGGCCCGCCGGTTTGCCTATTCGGGTATCGCCCTGTACGAATCCATTGCACCGGGTCTGGCGGGGTACCAGTCGATTGCTCCGCAACTCAACGGGCTGACCGGGTTGCCCACCGTCACGCCCAACGCCCGTTATTACTGGCCGGCCTGTGCCAATGCTGCGATGGCGGCCATGAGCCGCAGCCAGTTTCCCAATGCGTCGGCAGCCCTCAAAACCGCCATCGATTCGCTGGAAGCGGCCAATACCGTTCTCTATCGGAAAGAAAGTTCCGGGGAAGAACTCAATCGTTCGGCGGAATTTGGCAAGAAAATCGCGGCAGCAGTGTTCGAATGGTCAAAATCGGACGGTTTCGACAACCCAACGCCCTACTCGCTTCCCGTTGGAGCGCAGTACTGGGTCCCTACCCCACCCGCCTTTGGTCCGCCCGCCTTGCCCCATTACGGGAAATGCCGCACCCTGGTGGCTAACAGCGATGCCGGGGCTGAGCAGGGCGACCCGATTCCGTATTCGGAAGACATCAATTCCGCGTATTACGCCCAGGTAAAGGAGTTGTATGACATTTCGAAAACCTTGACCGACGACCAGCGTGCGATGGCCAATTTCTGGCCCGACAACCTCTGGCACAACGTACTCAGCCAGGTGCTGGCCCTTGAAAAACCCAAACTGGATGTGGCAGCGGTCGCTTTTGCGCAACTCGGCATCGCGATGTCAGACGGGGCCGTGAGCCTCTTCAAGGGGAAATACCGCTATGTAGGCGTCCGACCGGTGACTTATATCCGCACGGTCATGAATCACCCTGCCTGGAATACCGTGATCCCGACACCGGCGCACCCCGAATATCCCTCCGGCCACTCGGTGATGTCGGCGGCTGCGGCCCAAACCCTGACGCTGATTTTCGGAGCCAATTACCCGTATACGGACAAACCGTTTAACGTGCCGGGTGTCAGTCCCCGCTCGTACAAGTCCTTCGAAGAAGCCGCCAGTGAAGCCAGTAAATCGCGGCTATACGCGGGCATTCATTACCGCAAAACCTGCGAAGTCAGTCTGGTGCAGGGCAAAACCATTGCCAATACCATTGGTCAGAAACTGAAGTTTAAAAAGTAGATGTGAACTCCTTGCAGGAGGCTACCGGAAAACGGGCGGAAGGTTTTTCTGTCCGTTTTTTTCGTTCGCCGGTTTCTCTTTACTGCCAGGTGGGGACGCCAATCGCCCCGAACCAGGTCAGATAACCGGTCGCGATGCAATGGAGAACCGATAGCACGACGGTATGCCAGTAAATGGTTCGGCTCACCGGTGCCTTCCGTTCGCGAACGACCGTGACAACGGACCAGACAGCCGCCAACGCAAAAAGAACGGACAAGACCAGTGCGGAAACCGACAGAAACCCTATTTTTCCCAGCCGTTCCATCGGGTCGAGTCCGCCAATGATGCCCAGAATCGTGGTTGCCAGAAAGAGCAGGCTGGTCAGAAAAGGCCACAGAATCACGTTGCGCGTCTCCCGGGAGCCCCGGCGGGTCCGCCAGTACCGGATGAACCAGATGCTGCCGAAAACCAGTGACCCCAGCAGATAGAGTATCCAGATGAACCGGAGAATGGGTGGACCGAATGCCAAGACCGGCGAAACCGGCATCAGCACCTGGGAGCCAATATGCACGACTTCCCCTGCCAGCGGATCATTTACCTGCACCACACTGATTTTACCGGTTTCAGCCGAAGCATAGCGCCCGTTGGCAACGGCAACGTGGGTTTCTAAACCGCCCCCGAAGAGGTTGCGGCTAAAGAGGAAATTGCCGTTCCGCCAGATGCGTTTTCCCTCCGCTATCCGCTGCTGAAAATACATTCGCTGTACCCGTGGGTTAATCGGAATGTAGTAGCCCGTAATCGCATCGTCAAACGCCTGCGCGACCGGTTTTTTCCGGATCGAATCGGTCCGAAACGGGGCGGTTTGAAAATTCCGGATCAGGTCGCTAATCCGGTTCAGGGCGTTTCCATTCGTGGTATTGATCATGATGGCGTAGCCCACCCGCTGTTCCGGCAGATACGAAAAATCGGCCATTCCGCCGTTTACCCCGCCACTGTGGGAGCGGTACACAAATTGCTTAAACGGCGTCGAATAGTTAGCCAGACCGTATCCGTAGTCCAGCCCAGCCCGGGCACCGGTGGTGGTAGACGGTGTTTCCATGCGTTTCAGGGAGGCCTCACCCACGATTTGCCGACCGCCAGCCTGGCCGCGATTGATAAAAAACCGCAGCATCCGGGCCATGTCGTTCGGCGACGCATTGATGGCTCCCGATGGACGAACGCTGATGTTCCAGTAGGGCTGGGGATCGTTGTTCATGTACAGGGTTGCGCCCCGTTGCCGGTAAAGATCCGACGCAAAATACGTGGCCGTTGTCATGCCCAGCGGTTGAAAAAAATGGGTCTGAATGTAGTCTTCAAACCGCTGACCGGTTAGTTTTTCGATGATGTAGGCGGCTACCGGCGGCCCCGAATTGCTGTAGGCCATCCGCGTACCCGGCATCCAGCGGGACGTCCGCGTGTCCGGCAGAAAATCGAGCCCCTGTTTCAGCGTCAGGTTCGGATCGTTGAGGGCGTAATCGGCCAGGTGCATATCGTCCCAGCCCGTGGTGTGCTCCAGCAAATGCTCGACCCGAATCGGGACGGTGTCTTCCCAGGGATTCGTAAACGCGATTTCCGGAGCCAGCTCCCGAACCTTGGCTTTCAGACTGATCCGGCCTTCTTCCTGAAGTTTCAAAACGGCCAGCGACACGAACATCTTCGACACGGAACCGATTCGGAACAGCGTATTAGCGGTAGCATTCACTTTCTTTTCCCGATTGGCCAGCCCCAGCCCCGCGACCCAGATGGCACTATCACCCTGCACCAGCGCCACCCCGACCGCCGGGGTTCCGGTTTCGTTCAGGACGGTTTTAATGGCCCGTTGCAATTCCGGTATCGTTTGCGGTGCCTTCGTTTTTTCCTGCGCCTGAAGGAACCCCGGAAAGAAGCTGAAGAAAAAGAAAAAGGCTGTACCAAGGAGTTTCTTTGCGGGCGTCATCCGAAAACCGGTTGCTTTTGAAAACGCTCAAGATACTACGTTTCCAGTTCATTTCCAGCCGCTTTCCAAAACAAGAGACAAAAGAAGAGAGCGGATAGATAAAGAACCCGTTAGTACGAATCCATCCACTATTCTTTCGCTCTTCCCTGACTTTCTACGGCATAAAACGGCCCTTCTTTACTGCACCGGCGTAAAGGTCATTTTGGGCAACCGCATGGCCTTATCGATCAGCTTGATTTCCAGCTTCAGGATTTCCTCCTCCGCTTTGGCGTCGATTTTCCCGGGATCGTCGGTCGGTTTGTGGTAGTCGGGGTGGCCGCCGGTATGGAAAAACAGCACCGGAATCTGCTTCGCGTAAAAAGCCGCGTTGTCGGAGCCGCCGTTGCCCGCCCGGTCGGTGAAGAATTTCACCCCGGCGGTGACGTCCTGAAAAACCGCCGGCCAGGCGTCGGCGGTTCCGTAGCCCCCGATGCCCACGCCCCGGTTGGGATCATACCGGCCAATCATGTCCATGCAGATCATGAAATTCATCCGGTCGAGCGGCAGGGTCGGGTGGTTCAGGAAATGGCGGGAACCCAGCAACCCGAGTTCCTCGGCCCCGAAGGCCATAAACAGGAAGTTATACGGTTCTTTGACGTCATTTTTGGCGTAATACTGCGCCAGTTCGAGCAAACCGGCCACGCCGGATGCGTTGTCATCGGCCCCGTTATGAATCTGACCCTGCGGATTTTTGTCCAGCGAACTGCCCTGATTGCCCAGGCCGAGGTGGTCATAGTGCGCGCCAATGACGATCGTGTGGGCGGCCCCGTTGTCCAGAAAACCGATCACGTTGGCGGCTTTGCGCAGGCTGTCAGGCACCACCACCCGCCGGACTTTCGCCGTAAAAGGCTGGTAATACCCGTCTTCGCCCAGCGGTTTCAGGCCATATTTTCGGAAGTGTTTGGCAATGTAGGCGGCTGCTTTCGCGTTTTCACGGCTGCCGGTGCCACGCCCTTTCATGCGGTCGGACGCCAGTTTTTCGATGTGTTTCTGAATGCGGTCAGCGGAAGGCTCCTGCGCCAGGAGCGGGGCCGTTGTGAGAAGAAATAAGGCAAGAATACGATTCATCATGCCCGCAAAAGTAGATCATTTTCGCAACTTTGTACGTTCAATTCTGTAGCCTGATGTTTCAATTGGTGAACTCACTTTTCAGCAACCCGGTTTTTATCCCATGCGCCTTCTGACGGCATTCATTTTCGCCATCCTTTTTCACGGTTTTGCCCACGCGCAAGCCACCCAAAATCCGAAACTGTTGGTGACGCCCCTTACTGATCAGGTGCTTGTCCATAGCACCTACGGGGTGTACCAGAACAACAGCATCCCCTCCAACGGACTGATTATCAAAACAAAGGACGGTATTGTATTGGTGGACACGGGTTGGGACAGCGACGGCAATACCGACAATACCCGGCAACTGCTACGGTGGGTGGCCGACAACCTGCGTCAACCCGTCCGGCTTTGCATTGTCACGCACGCCCACGAAGACCGCGTGGGTGGCATCAGCGCACTCCTAAAAGCCGGTGTCCGCGTGATCAGCACCCCGTTGACGGCTCAGAAATCGGTGAAACTCGGGTACGAATCGCCCGAAGGCATCCTTCCGAACGATACGACCTTTACGATTGGACAGGAACCAATCCGGTGTTATTTTCCCGGCGAAGGGCACACGAGCGACAACATTGTGGTCTGGCTACCGAATCAGCGGATTTTACACGGCGGCTGTTTTGTCAAGAGTGTGGCGGCTTTCGGGATGGGCAACGTCGCCGACGCCAACCTGAAGGAATGGGCAAACTCCATCCGCCGGGTTCAGAGCCAGTTTGGCACGGCGAAGATCGTGGTGCCCGGCCATGAGGAATGGAGCGACACCCGAGCGCTGGACCACACCCTGCGGTTGCTGGAGAAGCATGGGGCGAAGCAACGGTGAGAAACATTTCCACCTAAACCGTGTTCAATTTTTAAAAGTTTGGCGCTCACGCTCCTTCCTTTTGAAGTTCTTGTATCCAGGTTCCAGATTCTCGCGCTTTGGGGTGCTACATTCGCTGTATTGTTGGTTTTAATTTTATAATGCTACCAAATCTAGCTCTTCTAATCTAATAGCCATTGCTTCCATTGAAACTTGAAAAATTTTTGATAATGAACTAAAGGGTGTCGAATTGTAATATTCACATTTTGCAACTATCCGAGACAGGTCACGCTTAGTTTTTACCTTCTTGCGAAGTTCATAAGTCGTACTATTAAGTAAACGTGCAGTGTTCTCGTTAATCGTAAACCGCTTAATTTGAAATCGTTCATAAAAAGATTGAACTACGATTTTTTTGGGCATCAAAAATACAGCCGCAAATTTATCCGCTTGTATTTCTTCAATAGGCCTATACCACCCTATTTCCGAACCATCTAACGGTAAATCTCGATGAAGTTCAATTTTATCGTGCAATAGAGCATGTCCAAGTTCATGAGCAGTAGTAAAACCAATAACCTCCGGCTTATACATAGCTGATACTATAATAGTATAATTTTCATTATTAATTATTCCAGCAATTTCTTCACCCTGCTCATTAACTCCTAAGGTATGTACTTTACGAAATGCATACTTTAAAAGTTCTATAACTTTTTGTGGTCTCAGTACGCCAAGAAAATTTGTAGGAGGGCTAGAAGTCCATATCAATTCTTTATACTTCCATAGTGCGTTTTGAATTCGTCTTACTAAAGTTTCGATATCGGCATGGGATATATTAGATTTTCCGTACAATGAATTTCTAATTTCAATAAATTCTGCTAGAAATTGGCTTTTTTTATCTGCTTCTTCATCAAGAGCATTCATTAATGTAAAATTTTCCTTGTTAAGAGCATCAAATTCATCTTTTAATTTCTTTTTCTGAATTTGAATTGAATCAGTCCAAACACTTTTAGGAAACGATTGAAGATTTAGGCTTATAATAGAAATACAACCTGTAAGGCCTGAAAGAGAACTACCTAAAGCCACACCTGAATCCCCCCTGGCGGATTTAAAGCCTTTATGAAATACAACAACAGAATATTTTGCAAGTTGAATACAGAGGTTAGCAATTTCTATGGGGATTTCAGTTGACAATCTTAATTCACGGAGGGATTCTTCTTGAAGAGCGTTCTTTAATTTTTGATTTTGTTCATTATCTCGCTCCTTCCTTTTTTGAATTGCTTTATCAAATTGTATTGAATCTTCTTGAAATAAAGTTTCTAAACGCGGCCCGATATCTTTAGTAATTTTATCCCTTATCTCTTCAAACTCCTTTTTACAATGATAATATTTTTTTTCTCTTTTTGGATCAAGCGTCAATTCAATAACTGTATTCAAAAGCTTACAACTTAAAATCCCATTAAGGGCAGCGGCACTACCAGAGCCGGGTTTATGATTACCTGCACCTATTTTATTTAGTAAATACCGAGTTGGAAGTTGTAGTAAATCAGTGCTCATTAATATATTTTTTCATTTTAGTAAAGATAACTTTTTTGTTAAATATTTTACATTTGGTTTCTGGTGAATAAAAAACCGCAGCCTGAAAGACTGCGGAGTCTACCTACTCATCCAAAAACTGTATTTTACTTCCCAAACTCCACCCAGCTCACTCCGCCAATATTCTGGGCTTTCGGATCGCCGTTCACAAAAACGAAGTACAAATCCTGCCTGCTGCCGGGATCCTGAATCGGGGCGGATAACTCGGCGGTTTTGTTCCAGGCCCCCGTGGCGGTATAGTTCACCGTGCTGATCACCGGCCCTTTTGCCGATCCGGTATGCACCTCGATCGTGCCGTCATGGTCTTTCGACGCCACCTGGTACGTCAGCTTCCGGATGCCTTTCAGGTCCACGCCTTTCAGCACAAAATAGGCTTTGCTGCGGCTGGCACTCAGTCGCCCGCGCTGGCGGTTCATGTTGTACACCTCATCGGCTTCCCCGGCAATCACTTTCGCCGGACGCAGCACCAAGCTCTGGCTGCTCGTCAGGGGGGTAATGGCCCCACCCTTATCCGTATACGAAGCCGACAGAATGTAACGCCCCGTCTGCTCCTTGCCCACGTGTTCCTTCAAAACCGTACTGCCCTGCTGCGGCAAGGTGACATCCGGCTGCTCGTTCGACACCGCCAGTACGTATTTCACGATTTCGGTTGCGTCTTCCCGCGACAACTGCGGGTGGGCGTTCATGGCGTGGTCGCCCCACACCCCGCCCCCGCCGGTAATCACCTTGTTGGCAAGCCGCGTCAGGGCGGTTTTGTCACCCCGGTATTTTTTGGACACCTCCATAAACGACGGCCCCACCGACTTGCCGTTGATCTGGTGGCAGGCTTTGCAATCGCTGCCCTGCATCAGACTTTTGCCCAGGTTAAACGAACTGGTGATCTGCTGATGCCCGACCAGCGGTTCGTTGCCCGCTACTTTCGGGATGTAGTTCAGCGCCACTTTCACCTTTTTCGGATCAATCGTTTTATCTTCATTATCCTTTACATCAACCGCGTACTTAAACGGCGTCTGATCGGCGAAAAAGAACGTGCTGTTGTCGGTCGTGGCAATGGCGACCTGCGGCAGCGTGTTGCCCACCTTGATTTCCAGCGTATCCACCGAACTGGCCCCCGCCGGATCGGTTACTTTCAGGGTTACGTTGTAAATACCGTTTTTCTGGAAGGTGTAGGTCGGATTCGGTTCGGTCGAACCAACCTGATTGCCCTCAAACCGCCACTCGTAGCGGAGTTGATCGTCCTCGTCGAAATCGTAGCTCCGGCGACTGCTGAAGGCCACTTTCAGCGGAGCCAGACCGATCGTGTCGCGGGCGGCAACGTGGGCCACCGGTGCCCGGTTTCCGGGGTTATACTCAATCTTGACCAGCCGCGCATCTTCGTTATCGATCCCGTACACCGAACCGTATTCCAGCATATAAATCTCACCTTTGGGCCCGATTTCCATATCGACCGGCCGCCGAAAATCACCCCGTTGCGGCATAAACGCTTCCATGCGCTTGTAATTCTGGTTTTCGTCCAGTCGCACGGCGTATACCCAATTTCGCATCCAGTCGTACATAAACAGCGCTTTGTCGTAGTAATCCGGCAGCTTCACGTCCGATTTCAGGTTCGCATCGAAATGATACACCGGCCCGCCCATCGCGCAGCGTCCGCCCGTTCCGAGTTCGGGAAATTCGTCGGATTTGTTGTAGGGGTACCAGACCATCGCCTTCGTCACGGGCGGCAGATTTTTCAAACCGGTATTGTTCGGCGAGTTGTTCACCGGCGCGTTCGGATCGAATTCCGCACCCACGGTTTTGGTCGCAAAATCGTAGGCCTTATACGGTTTGTTGTTGCCGACGAAAAACGGCCAGCCGAAATTTCCGGCTTTTTTGGCCTGATTAAATTCGTCGTACCCGCGTGGTCCCTGCGGTCCATCGGTGCCCGAATCCGGCCCGATTTCCCCCCAGTAGACAATCGACGTTTCGGGATCGACCGAAATCCGGTACGGGTTCCGACAGCCCATCACGTAGATTTCGGGCCGGGTTCTGTCCATGCCTTTCGGAAATAAATTGCCTTCGGGAATGGTGTAGGAGCCGTCGGGTTCGGGATGAATCCGCAGAATTTTTCCGCGCAGATCGTTCGTGTTACCGGCCGACCGGGCTGCATCGAAGGTCAGCCGCCCGGCCTGCCAGTCGGTTGGCGAAAAACCGCTTGACTCAAACGGCACCGTATTGTCGCCCGTCGAAATGAACAGGTTGCCGTGTTTGTCCCAGGCCATTGACCCGCCGGTATGCGCGCTCACTTCCAGGTCGATCGGAAACTCGATGATGGCTTTTTCGGATTTGAGGTCCAGTGTGCCATCGTCGTTCATCACAAACCGCCCGATCCGCTGCTTCGTCTGCTCACCGTCCTGAATCGTGTAGAAGAAATACAGGAAATGATTTTGGGCGAAATTCGGATCGATCGTCATCCCCAGCAACCCGTTCAAATACTTCTCGACGGCTTTCACCGGAAAATCGTAGACCAGTTTCGTACTTCTGGTTTTCGGGTCGTACATGTAAAACTTGCCCGCCCGCTCGACCATAAACACCCGGCCATCGGGGGCCACGGCCAGTTCCATCGGTTCGTTGAGGTCGTTGGACAGCACGGTTTTCACAAACCGGGTTTCGTCCGGTGTTTTCACCGCGTACGCTTTCGAATAATCGAGCAGTTTGTTCTCGCCGATCACGTATTGCAACCCGCCGATCAAATGCTGCACAAACAGCGGTTCGCTGAAACTCTCGTGCGTATGCCCCCCGCCGGTGTAAAACGCGCGGCCACCGTCAAACTCGTGGTACCAGACAAAGGGGTGATTGTCACCGTTGCGGCCCCCTTCGTACGTGCTTTCGTCCAGTTTCGCCAGCACTTTCACGTCGGGATTAAGGCTTTTGTAGCTATACAATTCGTCAAACCGCTCCCAGCGATCGGGCAGGAAACTCGTCGATGGGTGGTTTTTGTCGATGACATCGATGGCGGCTTTCTGCTGCTTGGGGTGGTGCAGAAAGTAGGCCCCGGCGAGTTTGTTGTACCACGGCCAGTCGTACTCGGTATCGGCGGCCGCGTGAATACCCATGTAACCGCCCCCGGCCTGAATGTAGCGCTCAAACGCCACCTGCTGATCGGCATTCAGGACGTTGCCGGTGGTGCTCAGAAACACCACGGCGCTGTAGTTCTTCAGGCTGTCTTCGACAAAATACGCCCCGTTTTTGGTGGTATCGACCCGAAAACCGTTCTCCTTTCCGAGCTTTTGCAGGGCCGCAATACCGGTCGGAATGGATTCGTGGTAAAACCCTCTGGTGCGGGAAAACACCAGAATGCGCAGTAGTTTCGGCGGAGTAGCCGGGGCCGCGGCTGCCGTCGGCTGTGCGGTGGTTTGCGACGAGCCGATGGCCGCCTTCGGTGATTGACAGCCGTAAAAGCTCCCGGCGGTAGCCACCAGGGCACATAGGGCGGTGACAATCGAACCGGTTTTGATAGAGGTTAGCATAGAGATTGGGGAAAAATTCAGAGAACGGCTTTAACCGTTTGTTGACCAGGGGTACCGCCTGCTAACAGCCCGCGGTACCCGTTTGTTGGAACCGTTTTAACGGTTTTTATACCGGGCTACACCTTAATCGCCCATTCGGTTTTCAGCGGACGCTCCAGCCTGGCATTGGCTTCCTTGTCTTTCTTAAACTGCTCCTTTTTCGGATCCCAGCTCAGCGGGCGCTTCAGGTCGTAGGCGATGTTACCAAGGGTGCAGACCGTGGCCGTGCGGTGACCAATTTCGACATCACAGATGGGTTTGCTGCGTTTCCGCATCGCATCCAGAAAATCCCTGTAGTGGTTTTCGCTGTGGTAAACGTGCTTCTCATCCGCGCCAATTACCTTGGCCGCGAGCGTCACCGGATTGGTTTCCAGCTTTTTCCGCTGAATATTCAGCGTCGCTTCCGAGCCGACAAACTGAATGGCATTGTTCCACTCCCAGGGTTCGTGGGTCATCGTAATGCCGTTTTCGTACCGATACGTCAGGAATTTATGGTCTTTGCCGTCCGGCGGAATCACTTCCACGGGACCGCTATGGTCCATGTCGAGCGCCCACTGCACGATGTCGAACATGTGCGCCCCCCAGTCGGTCACCATCCCGCCCCCGAACTCCTTGTAATTCCGCCAGTTCGGAAACACGTCTTTCGTAATCGGCGGAGCCAGTTCGGAATTGAACGGAACCGGCTCGTTGGGTCCCAGCCACATGGCCCAGTCCAGACCTTCCGGGATGGGTTCGGCGGGCAGATCGTATTTTTTCGGCGGAGGCCCGACGTTGACTTTAATGTGTTTGATTTCGCCCAGGTAGCCGTTGCGGATCAGTTCGGCGGTTTGCCGGAATTCGGGCCAGGAACGCTGCATGCTGCCGGTCTGGAACACCCGGTTATTTTTGCGGGTCGCGTTCACCATCGCCCGGCCTTCTTTAATCGTCAGCGCCAGCGGTTTTTCACAATACACGTCTTTTCCGGCTTCGGCGGCTTTCACGGCCATGACCGCGTGCCAGTGGTCGGGCGCGGCAATGACCACGGCGTCGATCTCCTTGCGGCCCAGCAGTTGCCGAAAATCCGAATAGGCCTGAATATCCGTAATGGTTCCTTTGGCTTTTTGCCCCTCCTCACTCTGATAATACGCTTTCAGGTTGTCAATGAACAGGTCGCGCTTGGCTTTATAGACCTCACTGGCCCCCAGAATCCGGGTCTGACCTGTGGCCAGAAAATTCCGGGCCAGCCCCCGGCTTTGTTTGCCGGTGCCGATAAAGCCGAGGTTAATCGTGTCGCTCGGGGCCAGATACCCTTTTCCGCCCAGCACATAGCGAGGAACAATCACAAAAGCTGACAAGGCCGCCGAAGCCTGTCCGATAAATTTCCGCCGGGAAAGGGCGCTAGAAGGTTCTTTTTCCATGAGGGTTTGGAAGTTGATTTAGCTCTGTCTCCAAAAGAGAAAAAACCGCCGGATTTACTATAGCGTACAAAAAGGTCGCCCGCACCGCCGTTTCAGGGAAAGCTTTTTCCGTTTCAACCGGCTTGGCACTGGGCAAAAAAAGACGACCCGCCAACTTTGCGGCCAGAACAGTAAACACCAAACATTGATAAACACATGAAAACGTTCGTTATCACGCTCCTGGCCGTGGCGCTGTTGGGCAGTTGTAAGAAAGACACCGATGCCGTTATACCGGGTGGCCACGTGCCGACGGAAACCGCCGGAAAATGGATGTATGGCTCCTTCGCCATGAGTGAATTCTGGTCGTACGACGGCAAGTACCAGGGCAATCCCTTCGAGCTGGCCGTCATGTTCGACTTCAAGAAAGAGGGTACGTACGAGAAGTATTTTGTCGCCACCACCCGCGATTATTCCGGCTGTAAAACCGAAGCCTTTACCTTCGAAAAAGGCAGCGTGGATTTCAACGAAACCGAGGGGTCCTTTACGACCACTCCAACCGAAGGGCACTATCGGGGATTTTACTCGTGCTTCCCGAACAAAAACGTTAACCGGAAAATGGACCGCTCGGAACTAAAGGCCCAAACCTACTACTACGCGGTAAAAACCGGCAGCAACGGCAAGACCAATCTGGTGGTGCGGTTCAATGCTGGCGATACCAACGTCAGCACGTTCCTGCCCACTTCGTGGTAGAACCGGCGGTTAATTGGCCAGGAAATACACAATCCGGCAGGCGTTCCCTTTGCTTTTCGGGTTTTTCGTGGGGGCGATTCGCAACTGAAGGGTGTGTTTCCGGTCGGACAGGTCACCGGCAAACAGCTTGTACCACGGCAAATGCAGTTGATGGCTCCACTGAGTATACAGGTCCATTTTCCGGTACGGCCCGTTATCGATGCGGTATTCGATTTCACCCGCATCCGGCCCCGACACAAGAGCTATGCCGACGGCAGTTCCCGCAAAATTCAGGGTCAGCGTAGCACCCGGCCCGGTGGCTTCCAGCATTGGTCGATCCACAAAACCGGCACGCGTTGACGCCCCATCCGCCGGCTTCCAGTTGTCGACCAGCTTCCACCCACTACCCAGTTTTGCTTCCTGAATCGGCACGTACCGCCCGCGCTCGAAATTGCTGCGGTGCAGCGGGGCCGGGGTCGCCAGCGGTTTGACCGAAGCCGCGGCCTGAAAACTCGCCTTCAGCAGGTACTTGATGGTCTGGAAGTAAACCTCCTGCCCAAAGGGCGACGGATGCAGGTCCTTGAAATCGTATTCCCACGAAAGTTCACGGGCCTGGATCCGGTCGTAAACTTCGCGGGCCAGATCGATGGAGGGCAGTTGGTAATGGGCCGCCACCCGCTCGTGATTCAACAGTTCAGCCGGTTTTTTCCCCTGCCGGAAATCACCGGATTTGTCGGGGTCCGCAAATTCCATCAGCACCACATCCACCGCCGGATTGTTTTTGCGGGCGTGACGCACAATGCCTTCCAGCGCCCGGAGCTGCGTCAGGCTGTCGGTACCGTTGGCACGGTCGTTGACGGCAGCTTCCAGAAACAGCAGGTCAATTTTGCCCTTGCTCAGCACGTCCTGCTCCACCCGGAATGCGTGGGGCAAACTACCCAGCGACGGAATTCCGGCCTTGATGAACGTAAATTCAGTTTGTGGAAACGTCTCCTGCAAATACCGGCTCACCTTGTCACGCCAGCCCGGATTGTAGGTAATGGAGCCTCCCAGAAAGGCCACCGTGGCCTTTTTCTGTTCCGTAATAGCCCGGTACGCATTCGGTAAACCGTTCCGGACCTGTACGTACGGTTTGTGCGCTAGCGGTTTTTGAACGGGATACGAATTTTGCTGGATGAAATCGGCCCACCAATTCAGGTGCTCAATCGGGAAATGGTGCCCGTCGAGCCGCTGCTCCCCCCGCGACATGCTGTAAACCGTGGTCGGCCCGCCAAGTCGCTGGTAGCGCTCCACGAGTTTGAAGGTATTCTCCTCGTTGGGTACGACTTTGTCGTTCAGACTGATCACGTGCAGGATGGGTACTTTGTAAGCCGCCAGGCCGCCCAGATTATCGAACGGCTGGTCGTCGTACGCCAGCGCCTGTTCTTCCGTCAACCCGTAAACCGCCAGCAGTTGCTGCCACGATTTGGCGTCACCTTTGGCGTTTCCCTTGCCACCGGGCCAGCTTTTGAAATCACAAACCGGCGCTTCGGCGTAGATGCAACTGACCTTCGCCGGATTCCGTTTGGCCCAGGCGTAGACGTACAAACCACCCCGGCTGACGCCCTCCAGCGCCACTTTCGGCGCGAAGCCCTTTTTCGTGACCAGGTAATCGTAAAAATCGTCCCAGGCCATCATGGCCTTCGGTGCTCCGTACTGGTCGTTGGTGTTGATGTAGGCAATGTGAAAACCGCGTTCGAGCAGGATGCTGTCCATCTCGACGTGCCAGTCGGGGAAGTGTGCCCGCCAGACCCACGGATTACCGGGCAGCGGTTTGCGCGGTTTGATGTACCGGGCGGGAATATCGTTCAGCTTAAATTCTACTTTTTCGAAGCTGTGCCAGGGCGAAACCGTTTCGGTGGATTGTGCTTGTAAACCGGTAATAGATAGTACCCCAAACAGGCAAACGAAAAGCAGGGACAGGCGCATAGGAAATAATATCAACTTCTTTCGGAAGCCTTTCTGCCTTGTTTTCTACTCAAAAAAGCGGCCTTGCAAAGGCTATTTGCCATTTTTTACCGAAAACCGGTACACCGTCGTCTGGCGATAGACCTTGCCGGGTTCCAGCAAAGTCGATGGAAACGAGGGTTGGTTGGGCGAATCGGGCAGGTGTTGCGGATACAGCAAAAACCCGGCCTGGCTAGCGTATGCCCGGTTTTCTTTCCCTTTTAGTTTCCCGTTCAGCCAGTTGGCCGTGGCCAGTTCCAGGCCCGGTTCGGTGGTGGAGACTTCCAGTAACCGGCCGCTGACCGGTTCCCAAACCGTGGCCGCCAGCCGCAGCTTGCCATCATCCGGGCGATTCAGCACAAAATTATGGTCATACGCGCCGGGCAATTGGTCCAGTCGGGCGCCGATGGCCGTGGGTTTCGTAAAATCCAGGGCGGTATTTTTCACCGTCCGCAGTTCGCCGGTAGGCACCATTTTCGAATCCATCACCACGTACCGATCGGCATCGATCCGGACCTCGTGCTGCCGAATCGTGCTGGCTTGCCCCGCCGACAGGTCAAAGTAGTTGTGGTGCGTCAGGTTGACGTGTGTTTTCTGATCGGTCCGGGCTCCGTAGTCGATGCGGAGTTCATTGCGTGCATTGAGGGTAAAAGTAACGCTCGCGTCCAGTTGCCCGGGAAACCCTTCCTCGCCATCCGGGCTCCGGTAGCTCATTCGCAAACCGATATGCTGCCCGGATCGGATTTCCTGCGCCTGCCAGACTTTTTTATCAAACCCGACCTTCCCGCCGTGCAGGTGATTGGTTCCGGCATTGGTCGCCAGTTGGTAGGCCTTGCCATCGATGGAAAACCGTCCGTGGCCGATGAAACTACCGTAGCGTCCCAGCAGTGCGCCCAGATAAGGCTGACCAGACAGGTAATTGGTCAGGTTGTCGAAACCCAGCACCACATCGCCCGGCTGACGGTTTTTATCCGGCACCGCAATCGAGGTGATGGTGGCCCCAAAGTTGGTAATTTTCACCACCATCCCGTTTTTGTTGTCGAGCGTAAAGAGATCCACGGGTGTCCCGTCGGCCGTCTGCCCAAACCGTTCTTTCCGAATCTCCGCCCGCTGCGGAGCGGTTTCTCCGTCTTTTTCAACCCGGTTTTTACCGGCAAATCCCAATAACCCCACCAGACTGGCAAAGCCCACCAAAGTCCCCAAAAAGACCGAACGACCCGCTTGTTTTTTCATCCGTTTTTCAACTAGTTAATCGGTTTACGACTTATAGCTGAAAGGGGGAATTGCATTAACAAAAACCGCATAATCAGACTATAAAACCGTAAACCATATACCATCAATCAGCCTCCCGGTTAGTAACCGGGGGCTGACAAGTTACCATCTCTATTTATTTTCGTTGTTTCTGCACGTATTTGGCGACTTCCCCAATGGGCGCGATCCAGACGCCGTTGGCCGGATCGTTGGCGTATTCGCAGAGTTGTTTCAGCATCGCCAGACGCGTGGTCTGATTGCCGGATTCGGCGGTTTCGTGGCCGGCCAGCACCAGCCACTGGCCGGATTTACGCGCACCCTCAATCAGTTCTTTGATCTCGCCAAAATCCTTGCCGTCCATTTCCATGCCGTAAATCTGCGCCATGTCGCAATACGACGGGTCGTTCGGGGCCTCGTTGCGCCAGCCTCGTCCGCTGATAAACAGATCGGCAACAATGGGGACATAGCTTTGCGTATTTTTCCCACGATTAATAAACATCTGTCCACACGGATACGCAAACACCTCCGGTTTCACACCCAGCAACTCCTGCACCTGCTTGTTGGCTTCAATGAGTTCAGCCCGCATTTTCTCGGGGGTATAGTCTTCCAGCGCCTTCCCCCGCGACCAGACGAAGTTGCCGCTGCACGGGTGATTGACGGAGTGATTCCCCATTTCGTGCCCGCTGGCAACGGCTTTCTTCCAGCCCTCCAGCCGCTGTTTGACGGCCGATGGCACCACAAAGAAGGTCGCTTTGACGCCGTACTGGTCGAGCAGAACCGTCCCCTTATCGACGTTGCTCAGCCGGGCATCGTCGAAGCTCAGGCTGACGGCCACTTTCTTGCCGTTGGGCCAGGTAATGGGAGCCGCGGTTTGGGAAGGCGGCTCGATTCCACCCAAAAACGACAAGCTGATCAGCGCCCCCAACAGGGCCGCAGCGCGTAATAATCCATTTCGCTTCATAGAACGTTATTTTTTACCTTGTAAATGATTGACAACCGCATCGGTCAGGTCTTTCCCGGCCGAAGGCGAAAACGGAGAAACGGTTACTTCATACCCACCGTGCGGTATTTCGGCTTCCGTCAACAAGTACCCCAGCCAGCCGTTCGTGTACCCGTAATAAAAAGTATACGGGTAGGGCGAACGATCTCTGACCTCGTTTGAGATTTCACAGAATAACTCCAGCGGAGCACTCCAGATGGCAATGTCATCATTGATGTGCAGAAACCGAACCGGCAACCGAACCAGGTTGACCCCGGCTTTCGTGGTGCGCGTATAGTCGCTCAGATACGGGAGCCAGCCCAGTCCTTCTTTCCGGGGTGTTTCGACGGTAATCCCGCCCGATTTGAGGGTCACCTGATCGGTGGTCGCTTTCAGATTTTTGTTAGCGGCAATGACTTTATCGCCCAGTAATACCTTGAACTGATGCAGCTTCCCGGCCTGCGGACTGGGGTAAACGCTGTAGATCGGCGCTAAATTTCCGGCGGCCCCGTTGATGAACAGCATCGGCGCCCCAACCTGTTGTTCGACGTATTCGGCAACCACCCCGGGCGCATCGCCACTGATCAGAAGATTTTCTCCCCCCATTACGGTGCCGTGAATGGGGTAGTTTCCGAGCAGGGCCAACGGGCTACCATCAGCCTTTTCCAGCCGGATTAACCCAATCCGGCGATCAACGGCTCCGTCGGGGTCCATGCCTAAAAAGGCTTTGCCGTCAACGCCTTTACCCCGGCGGTTGATATTGGCATTGGATAATCCCCAGCCGACGCCCAGCCGCGCCGGGGCCAGCTTATTCCGCGCTTCCCGGACGGCCTCAATCAGTTTTCGCTCCACTACTTCGGTATAATCGGAGTCGAATTTATGGCGGTACCGCTCGCCCATAAACAGCTCGGGCAAACCGGGTGGGCCCACTTCCGGCGCCGAATGCGTATGGGTCAGCGTCCACCAGAAATTGACCGGAGCAATCCCCAGTTCTTTCGAAAGCCGGGCCGCCACTTTATCGTATTCGGTGGGTGACATCACGCAGATATCGGAGGAAACCATCACAAACTGCGTTTTGCCGTCGTCCATCACTACAATGCGGTGATAAATTTTGTCGTAAACGCCCGTAGAACGGCGGGCTCCGTAGCCGAGCAGCATCTGGTGTCCTTCCGGCGTAATATCGACTTTGACGACAGCCGCCCGAAAACCGCCCGCTTTCGTATCAAAAGCCGGACTGATGGTGGGCAGTAGCAGTGAAACCGCGATCAGGAGAAACAATTTCCGAATCGGAACCCTGTTGAGTAGAGGTTGAAAAAAGAGCATGGGTTTAGGGTTGTTTTTGTACTCAGTGTACAGTTTACGGTTTTTCCGTTTATGGTTTACAGTAGCTACTGCGTGTACAGACATGCTGACGAAGGAATAAGAATGCGTCAGCGACTGAAAACCGTAAACTAAAAACCGTATACCATAAACTGTAAACCTATTTCGCCTGCCGGATGTAGGCCAGCAAATCGGCCATCTGCTGCGGATTGATCTGTTTTTCCAGACCGGCCGTCATCGCCGACATATTCATGGCTTTCAGCGATTCGATATCCTGCCGGGCAATGGTGGTTTCGATTCCGCCCTGGTTGCGTACGGTCAGCGCCGTTGGGGTTTCGGTCGGAATGAGCCCCTGTACGGTTTCGCCGTTTTTCAGGGTGATGGTCCAGAGGTCGTAGCCGTCGGCAATGGACAGGTTCGGGTCCAGAATATCACCCAGGATCGACGCCGGCCGACGGTTTCGGATGGTGGCCAGATCCGGCCCGAACGAGACGCCACCGGAACCGCCGATCTGGTGACAAAGGGCGCAATTCTGCTGAAAAACCAACATCCCCTTTTCCGCATCAGCCTTCATTTCCAGCGCGGCTTGGTACTGTTTGATTACCTCATCGCGTTGCCGGTCCTTTTTGGTCAGCAGCACCCGCGCCCGGTCACGCAGGGCTTTGTCGCCACTGGCCATTAACCCCACACTTCGGGGCCAGCCGATGCTGCTCTGGTCGATAATGCCTTTTTCAACGGCATCCAGCAACAGCCTGGTACGCGTTGGTCGTACCTTTTCCGAACCGGCAAAGAAGGTGGCGATGGCTGGCTCCCGGATATCCGGCGTCATGACCGGCCACTGTTGCAGGACGTACTCGCTCACGGTTTCGTCGTCGATGGAACTCATCGCCTGTAAAGCCGCCACCTGCACCGAAAGCGGTTCGTTCGGCGTCACCAGCTTTTTTAGCAGCGGTTTTTGGGACGCCGGATCACGAAGCGCCAGAAAGCTAATGGCTTCCGCCCGTTGCTCCACCGATTTTTCAGGATTGGTCGCCGTTTGCGCGGCCCGTTGCAGAGCCGCCGTTGCCGGGGCGGTTTCGGGCAAGCCGATCACCCGCAATACGTGCAGACAGGCCGTCCGAACCGAAGCCGACGGGTGATCGAAAAAGGTTTGCATCAGCAACGCCTGTTCCGTCTGAAAATTCGACGCCAGCGATTCGTCCCGTCGTTTCAAACCCTGCCCAATGCCTTTAATCAGGGACGCTTGCCAGGTCTCCCGACCCGCCGGAACCGGAGCCACGGCTTTTTGCAATAAGGTATGGATGGTCGTCGGAGGCTGGCTCGCTCCGGCCATCGCACTGAGTCGTTCGACCAGCGAACCGTAGGCCGGTACGTCGGATTTAAACCGGGCCAAAACCGCCTTGAGCAATTCGCCATTCTGGGACGAAGGGGCCGACAAAGCCGCCAGCTGTACCCATTGATCGTTGATATCGGCAAACAGCAACTGCTGCCGAACCGCGGCCGCTGCGGGCGTTTCGACAAAGCCCAGGGTACACAACAGTTGAAACCGTACTTTCGGGTCACCGTCGGACTGCATGGCCAGCAGGGTCGGAATCAGTGCCGGGGCGGTTTTCAAATGGAGTTCGGCCAATTTGATGGCATTGGTCCGCACCCCCGGAACCGGATCTTTCAGGGCCCCGGCAATCAGCTCGGGGCGCAGTTTATCCAGCCCTTCGAGGGTCCAGAGCGCATGGAGACGCCCAAGCGGCAAAGCCGGGTTCTGGGCCATTTTCTCCAGCGCGGCCACGTCCTGCGGAGTCGCCCGGTCGAGCAAAAGCCGTTGGGCGTGCCGACGCCACCAGATGTTCTTATTTCCCAATTTCTCGATCAGGTCGGCATTGGTTGCTTTGCCCAGCAGGTCTTTATTCCAGCTGGCGGGTTGGGTTCCTTTCGGTGTGATACGGTAAATCCGGCCCTGCTCCGTACCGTTGTACAAGGCCCCGGACTTCACCACATCGTCGGCCATCCATTCGGGGTGTTCAACAATCTGACGGTAATAATCAATGATATACAGCGCCCCGTCCGGCCCAATGTACATATTCACCGGCCGAAACCACGCATCCGTCGACGCCAGGAACTCCTTATGCGCCTGTACCCGGCTGGCCTTAAAACTGGCACCCTGGTCGGTAATCTTGTCAAAATGAATCAGGTTGCTGACGGGTTCGGCCACAAACGTCACACTGTCGTATTTGGCCGGAAAGGCTCCACCCAAATAGTGGGTAAGGCCGCAGGCCGAGGTGATCACGCCCACATCGGTGAGCAGCTGATGTTCCGGATTTTTGGTAATCGGAAATACCTCAGCCGCATTGCCGTGGTCCGAAATCGACTGGGTTACGTTCGACACCAGCAAATTCGGGTTTCGTTGCAGGTAGGGCGTCGTCAGCACTTCGTGGTAGGCATGGTTGGCGTTGCTGACCAGCAGCCGGTTTCCCCAGGCATCGAACGAATGACCAAACTGCGTATTGCCGGCCACCGGCTCCAGTTCGTAGCGATCGGGCCGGAACCGGATGCTGCGTCCACTGGCATTGTCGGGAAGCCGGACCCCATCTGGTTTTTTCGGGTACAGGATGTCGCTGCCCCGGTCGCCAAATTCGTCCTTGTACACCTGGGCCGTCACCGCCGATTCATGCGCCAGGTAAATCCAGTTATCCAGCCCCAGTAGCGGACTGTTGACGTTATGCTGCGGATTCGAGAGCGCAAAACCGGTCAGGATTTTTTCGCGCACATCGGCTTTGCCATCGCCATCGGTGTCTTCCAGGTACAGGACATCCGGCGCGTCGGTCACCAGAATCCCTTTTTTCCAGCGCATGACGCCGGTGGGCAACACCAGGTTGTCGGCAAAAACCGTACTTTGGTCCATCCGGCCGTCGCCGTCGGTATCGGTGAGCAGCTTTATTTTTCCGGAACCGCTTTTATCGAGCGGGTAGCCGTGCATTTCCACCACGTAAAACCGTCCATCTTCGTCGATTTCCATCGCCACCGGATCGGCCACCAGCGGTTCACTGGCCACCAGTTCGATCTGAAAACCGGGTTCGAGTTCGAACGTCTTCAGGGCTTCTTCCGGTGAAATACCCGAACTGGCGGATTTCTTCTGACAAGCCAGGCTCCCGACCACCAGGGCCGTGATCAAACCGTAATAACGCCACTGTTTTTTTCTTCGGTCACGCACGCGCATCAATAATTCGGGTTTTGGGTCAGTTTTGTATTCTGGTTCATCGCCGATTGCGGGATGGGCAGCAGGTAATTTTTGTTGGCAAAAAACGTCCGTGAACCGTCTGGTGCCGGAATAACCGTATAGGTCCACTTGCCACCCACCTGCTCAATTTTCATGGCGTGGAGCGTTCCGTTCAGGTTCTTTTCCGCCAGTTTCAGGCGAATCAAGTCGTACCAGCGTTTCTCTTCAAAAGCCAGCTCAACCCGGCGTTCGCGCTGAATCGCCACCCGCATTTCGGTCTGCGTCAATCCGGCTTTCAACGCGGGCAGTTCCGAGCGCGCCCGAACCTTGTTGACAGCCTCGTATACCGATGCATCCGGCCCCACGGCTTCGTTCTGAGCTTCGGCATAACTGAGCAATACTTCCGCAAACCGGAATATAATAAAACTGGCGCTACTTAACTGATGATTACCGTTAATTGCGTATTTCGGATCGAGTCCTTTCCGCAAATAATAGCCCGTATTCGTTGCCTCGTTGGTATTACTCAAATCCGTTGCATTCCGACTACCGACGCCCTGTTTCATAATCATTTCGGCCCCTACCCAGGTCGATCCATCGTACACAATCGACTGGTAAAACCGTTTTTCGCGGTTCACGTACGGTTTCTGCGGATCATAGCCCGAAGCCGGGTCGGAGATCGGCAAACCGTTCGCCATCGCGTATTCGTCCACCAGTTCCTGCGTCGGGTCAACGCCCCCCCAGGCACGTTGCACCCCGCCCACGATCCAGGGGCCCTGCAAGCCTTCGCGGCCGCCCCCCAGGGCCGTCCCGCCCAGGTACTGCTTGGCAAAGATCACCTCCGCGTTGTTGTTATTGCCCTCGTAAAACATCGTTTCGTAATCCGGGAATAAACTGTGCGAACCCAGATCCATGACTTTTTTATTGGTAGCGGCCGCCAGCGCCCAGCGGGCTTTGTCGTTGGCCGTATTTTTCAGCGGACTCGCCCAGAACAATTCACACCAGCCTTTCAAGGTCAGAGCCGAGGCTTTGGAAGCCCGGCCCGCTTCGGCTTTCAGCGGCAGATCATCCACAATAGCAGCACACTCATCCACAATGAACTTGTAGGTTTCCTCGTCCGTGTTCCGCGCCCGGAAAATTTCATCCCCCTGCTTGTTCTGGTCCAGGGTGTTAGTGATGATGGGTACCCCTCCGTGGGCCGTCCATAGCAAGTGGTAATAATACGCCCGCAGAAACCGGGCCTCGGCCAGCTTGCCTTTCTTCCAGGTATCGGGCAGGCTCGACTCCGTTACTTTCTCGATGAATAAATTGGCCCGGCGGATGTTGGCGTACTGCCCCCAATAGCTGGGTCCGTTGCTGGGCGTATACACCGAGTTGGCGTACAACGTCCGGCTGGTGGAGCCGTTGACCCCATTCATGGCGTTGTCCGTATAGTTTTCCCACGGATCGTAATTATTGAAAGGACCGGGCAAACCCGAGTAAACGTTGTTCAAAAACAGATCGGCGGTACCCGGATCTGTCCAGACGATACCATCGGCAACCTGATCGCGGGGCATGACTTCCAGAAAGTTGTTACAGGAAACGACTCCCAGGGTCGCCAGCAACAAAACGACCTTGCTGCCGGAAATACGTATTTTATGCAGATTCATAAGGAGGAGGTCGGTTAGGATTAAAGCGTAAGATTCAGGCCAACGGAAATTACTTTTTGCTGCGGATAATTGCGCCCGTTTACTTCACTCACTTCCGGGTCGAAATTGCGCATTTTCGTCCAGGTCAGGACATTCTGGCCGGACACAAACACCCGCGCATTTTGTAGTTTAATCCGCTGGGTAATGGCCGGGGGAATCGAGTAAGCCAGCGTCGCACTTTTCAACCGCAAATAACTGGCATTTCCCATCCAGAACGACGATTTCTGGGTGTTGTTGGTGGTCGGAGCCGCCGTAATCCGGGGGTTGAGGGCATTGGTATTTTCCGGGGTCCAGTAATCCAGGTTATCTTCCAGGGCTCCCATGCCGTTGAAAAACGCCCAGGCCGCATCGTTCTGGTAGTAAAAATTGGTTTTGGCCGCGCCCTGAAACAGCAGATCCACCGTAAATCCTTTGTATTGCACATTCGGCGCAATCCCGTAGATAATGCGGGGGGTCGCGACCGGATCACCGATCCGCGTAAGATCATCGTCGTTGATCCGGCCATCTTTGTTGATGTCTTCGTAGCGAATGTCGCCCGGCTGCACCTTGCCCCACGGCTGCACCGCAATGCCCGGTTTCAGGTTACCGGCCTCGTCAAAATCAGACACCTGAAAAAAGCCCAGCGAGTGAAAGCCAAACTGCGTTCCGAGCGGTTTGCCGGTCAGCCGGCGGTTGAGGTTGTTGTACGTGGCCGCGGCTTCGAACACCTGCAACAGTTGGTTTTTGGCGTACGTAAAATTACCATTGAGCGACACCCGCAGGTCGTTACTGAAGCGATACGTCGACCCGATCGACAGGTCTACCCCCTGATTCTGCATGATTCCGGCATTCACCTGACTCAGGCCAATCCCGTATTCGGCGGGCACAATCACATCCGGGTTGACCAGCATGTTCGACCGTTTCTCGTAAAAATAATCGGCTTCCAGACTGATCAGGCCCTTCCACAGGGTAGCCTCGAGGCCGATGTCGGTTTTCTTGGCCCGCTCCCACGTAATGTTCGGGTTGGGCTGGTTGCGTTCCCGAATGGCCTGCACCGCACTGCCCCCGATGACATACGCCGGACCGGCCACGCTGTAGGTACTCATGTACTGGAAAGCACTGCCCGCCAGCGCACCCACTTCGCCGTATGACCCCCGGAGTTTGAGGTTGTCGATCCAGCGAACGTTGTTCTTGATAAAGCTTTCTTCCGACAACCGCCAGCCCAGCGAGAATGCCGGAAAAAAACCAAAGCGGTTTTCCGGGGCGAAGTAGTAGCTGCCGTCGTAGCGACCACTGGCTTCAATCAGGTATTTATCGGCATAATCGTACGTAACGCGGTAGACGAGCCCCATCTGCCGGCCGTAGCTTGAGGTCCCGGTGGTGGTCATGTCCGCATTGCTCGAACTGCCCATGTCCAGTTCGTCGATGGTCAGGTTGTAGTTCCGGCGCGAAGCACCCAGCACGAGGGCGTTGTTGGCTTTGGCTTCAAAAACGCCCAGCGCCCCCACCGTGCTCTTGCCAAACGAACGCGTATAGTTCAGGCTGGCCTGGTAGGTCAACTGGTGCGACTGGTTGTAATTCTGACTCAATGACGATTTATCCTGCCCAAAAATACCGTTGGTAAACACGTACGGTTTTTGCGCCGTGTTGACGCTTGCCATCCGAACCGGTGTGGTCCAGATTTTATCCATGACCATGGTCGGATCGTACGCAATGGTTCCCTTCGCCATCAAGCCCGGAATGAACGGTATTTCCTGTTCGATGGACAGTTGCGAATACAAAGCCGTGGTGTTGGTTTTCTGATAACCGCTGTCGTAAATACTGCCGGTAACGTACGTACCGTTCATCCCGTTGCTGAAATAAAGCGGCCCGGTTTGCGGGTGGGCGTAGCCAATCAGCTCGAAAATACGCGACGTTCCGATCGACGGATACTGGGCCTGCTGAAGCCGCCCATTGAGGTTAAAAGAAATCTTGGTGGTTTTGGTTGCCTGCGCATCCAGGTTCATGGCCAGGTTATACCGTTGGTTTTTGGTTGAGGGCCACATACCCGCCTGATTCTGATACCCCAGGCTGGCGTAATACTTGATGCGCTCCGCTCCGCCCGACAGTTCGAGGTTGTGGGTGGTAATCACTGCATTCCGGTTGACCAGGGCTTCCGTGTAATTATCGGTCGGATACGCGTCATTGTCCGAGCCATCTTTGAATTTCTGGAGAGCCTCGTCCGAATACGGCAGCGGCAGACCCGCATACTGCGCAGCCGCGTTTTTCAATACCGCAAAATCGTACCCGTGCAGGTATTTGGGCATGGCGGTCGGATTCTGAAACCCGACATACCCGTTATAGGTCAGCGAAGGCATTCCGGTTTTGCCGCGTTTGGTGGTAACCAGCACGACGCCATTGGCTCCGGCCACTCCGTATGGTGCCACCGCAGCCGCATCTTTCAGAATGGTAAAGGTGTCGATGGTGTTGGGGTCGAGCTGCTGAAAATTACGCGGAATCCCGTCGACAATCAGCAGTGGCTGGTTATTGCCCGTCGATGAAACGCCCCGGATAAAAATATTCGAGCCATCGCGCCCCGGTTCGCCCGACCCTTGTTTGACGATGACGCCCGGCAGCCGCCCACCCAGGCTATTGCTCAGGTTCGTAACCGGCACCGACGCCACTTCCTCGCCTTTCATGGCCGAAACGGCCGCCGTAACCGATGTTTTCTTCTGCACCCCGTAGCCCACTACCACCACCTCGCTCAGCGCCTTCACATCCGGTTTCAGCTTTATATTGACTTCCGTTCGTCCTCCGACCAGTACTTCCTGCGGCTCGTAGCCCACGAAACTGAACACCAGCACTGCGTCCGGTCCGGGGATCACCAGCCGGTACTTCCCTTCCGCATCGGTCGTCGTGCCCCGCTGCGAACCTTTCACCACAATACTCACACCGGGCAGGCCGTCGCTTTTGTCGCCGTCGGTCACCCGGCCCTGCACCGTCACCTCATTGACCGGTAGCTTCTCCGCCAAACCGGCGTTCGTTCCCGCCAAAGTCAGATTTTCGGCGGAACGGTTTTCGGCCGGGCGGGCGACAACGGTTTCCGGAAATCGGTCAACTCCGCTCTCCGCCCTCCGCTGCGTTGCTTTTCCGGTAATTACGTACCCGCCATTCCGGTTTTTCTTGTACCCCAACCCAAACGGTTTCAGGACCGCTTCCAGATTGGTTTCCAGCCGCTCCTCCCACCGAACCGCATCCGGCGAAACCGCGTAGCCTTCCACAATCCGGTCAAAAAACAGAATATCTACTTTATAATGATTTTTCAGTTCCCGCAGCGTTTCTTTCAACTGACGGTTTTCGGGTCGGGTGGTGTGCGGCTGTCGGGCCAGGGTTTGGGCTTTGGCGAGCATTTGGGCCCAACCGGGCTGAATCAGTCCTACCAGCAGGACCAGCAGCATGGGTATTCGTTTTTTCATGGTTTAGGAAAAAAGGGGTTAATTAGCAGGATTGGAAATAATAATGTGAGCACCGGTTCGCTGATAGGTCAGTTCCGACCCTTCCATGAGCGATTCCAGCAATTCTTCGGCATTTTGGGCCGTATAAGAACCCGAAACCGTCCACTGCGCCAGTTGGGGATCGGCTATTTCCAGTTCAAGGCCGTAATTTTCCTTGAATAAATGGACGATTTCGCCGAGTGTTGTTTCTTCAAATACAAAGCGGTTTTCGCGCCAGGCCGATGCATTTTCGGGTTGGCTGACTTTCCGGAGTTGCACCGGGCCATTCTGCCGGTCGAGCGTCACCAGATCTCCCGGTTTCATCATCAGCTCCCGGGGGGCTTCACCGTCCTGGTAGCGGAGCCGGACTTTCCCTTTGTTCAGCACCACCTTGCCGCCCCGTTCGCGGTTATACACCGTAAATTCGGTACCCAGTACGACGACCTCAAAATTCCGGGCGGTTTTGACCACAAACCGCTGATCGTCGGTGGTATGGGTGACTGAAAACGTAGCCTCGCCCGTCAGCTCAACATCGCGGGTTTGCCAGCCAAAGCCAAACCGGGGCACCTTGAGCGTTGAGTTCGCATTCAGGACTACTTCGCTCCCATCGGCCAGCGTCAACTGGCGGGTTTCTCCGAACGCCGTGGTATGGGTTTCGTTCAAGAGCGGATCCCGAAACAACCAGCCACCCGCCAGCACCAATGCCACCGAAGCAGCCGCAATCCAGCGGGGCCACAACGACCGCGGCAAAACCGGCTCGTTTTCAGCAACCGGAGCGTTGCCGTCCGGGGCCTGCTGCATCCGGCGCTGGTGCCGTTTCATCGCCGTTTGGATGTCGGCAACATACTGCGGATTCTGGCTTTCCCAGAGTTCCAGCCAGACAAAAAACTGTTCCCGATTAGCCGCATCTCTCGCCCATTCGTCAATCAATTGCTTCTGAAAAGCCGTCGTCCGACCCGAGAAGTAATTGAAAATCAACTCTTTTGTTACTTGTGTTTTCATGTTGCAGGTGCGTTTCAAAATGGCCGGTTTTGCCACCCAAAACACCTTTCAGGAAGTGTTGTGATTTTATTGCGTATACTGGCAGAAGCTGATCAGCAGAATCAGCCATTTGTCTTTCAGGAAGCGTCGAACGTGGTGAATGGCCCGGTACATATGAACTTCAACGGTGCGCAGCGACAGGTTGAGTTCGGTCGCAATTTCGTTGTACTTCCGGCCTTCAAAGCGGTGCATGACATACACGGTCCGCTGTTTCACCGGCATCGCGTCGATGGCCTTCTCCACGTCGTGATACAGTTCTTCGTACTGGGTCACAGAGTCGGGTTGCTGCTCGGTTGGAAACGAAACCCGTTCGGCCTGTTCCAGCGAGGTGCTGCGTTTCATTTCGGCCCGCACGTAATCGAAAGCCCGGTTTCGGACGGCGGTAAAGAGAAAGGCCCGGTAGGAGGTTGTGATGGTGCGGTAAATCTGTCCGGCGTGAAATTCGTAGAAAATATCTGAAACGATGTCTTCCGCAATTTCTTTGGACGACACAAACCGGACGACGTGGCTGCAGAGCGGCTGGTAATAATGCTGAAACAAGAGGGCGATACCGGCGTCCGAATCCTGCTCAAACGCCTTTTGGATCAATCGTTCGGCATCCAGCACCGCCGTTGGTCGTTGTAAATGACCCGGCAAAGGTTCCCCAAACGGAAACGGATTTCCCTCGTTATGACTCGATTCGGGCACTAAACGTCTTACCTCTCCCATTTAGGTTAAATCGTGAAAATGTGGTTAGAAGGGCAAAATCACTGGTCACTACAGAGAGACGGTTTTGCGCAGAAAAAACACTTACTGACTTTTTCGATTTATTTGGCAGTTTTGCAAAAAATTTGGAGAAACCGCCTGATTTTTCAAAATACACGCCAATAATTTTTCAGGCTATCGCCTAACCGCTTAATTTTTGATTCCTATGCAATCCGGCTCTTCCAGCGTCCCCGTTCAATCGGCTGATTTCGATTCGTCCTCCCGGAACCGATCGTCCTTTCCCTTCAAAGTCGGTCTGTTCGGGATCGGGCTGGACACGTACTGGGCGCAGTTCGACGGGCTGGAAAACCGCCTGAAAGGTTATCTACAGCGTGTGGAAGACCGGTTTAGCCGTCCGGGCGTCGAGGTCGTCAACCTTGGCCTGGTCGATTCACCGGAAAAAGCGCTGGTGGCGGGTCACCAGTTTCGTCAGGCCGACATCGACCTGCTGTTTATTTACGTGACGACTTACGCCTTGTCGGCGACGGTTTTGCCGGTGGTGCAACGGGCGAAAGTGCCGGTCATCATTCTGAATCTGTCGCCCGCACCGGCCATCGACTACGCGTGGTTCAATCAGTTGAATGATCGCACAAAAATGACCGGCGAATGGCTGGCCTACTGTTCGGCCTGTCCCGTTCCCGAAATTGCGAACGTGTTCCGGCGGGCCAGCATCCCGTTTCAGCAGGTAACCGGTATGCTCGAAAACGATCCCGAAGGCTGGCAGGACATCGACGACTGGATCGAAGCGGGGCGGGTGGCGCAGGTCATGGCGCACAACTGCCTGGGGTTGATGGGCAATTATTACAGCGGGATGCTCGATATTTACTCCGATCTGACGCTGCAAACTGCCACGTTTGGCGGGCACATGAAAATCGTGGAGGTCGATGAACTCTCGGCCCTGCGCGAAACCGTTACGGCGGAACAGATTCAGGAACGCACCCGGCTTTTTGGCGAAACCTTCGACGTGCAGGATGATTGTCTGCCGGAAGAACTCGACCGGGCCGCCCGCACCTCCGTGGCCCTGGACCAACTGGTGGCCCTACACGGTCTGGGTTCGCTGGCGTATTACCACAAAGGCAGCGGCAACCCGGCCAACGAAGACACGATGAGTTCGGTCATTCTGGGCAACTCGCTGCTGACGGCGCGCGGCATTCCGGTGGCCGGTGAGTATGAAGTCAAAAACGCACAGGCCATGAAAATCATGGACAGCTTTGGTGTAGGCGGCTCGTTCACGGAATATTACGCCATGGATTTTACCGACGATGTGGTGCTGATGGGCCACGACGGCCCGGGCCATATCCGCATTGCCGAAGGCAAAACCAAAGTACGGCCGCTGTATGTCTACCACGGTAAAGTCGGCCGGGGTCTTTCGGTGGAAATGTCGGTCAAAAACGGTCCGGTGACGCTGCTGTCGGTGGTCGAAAACGGCAACGGAAAAATCAGTCTGCTGGTGGCCGAGGGCGAGTCCGTCCCCGGCCCCATTCTGCAAATTGGCAACACCAACAGCCGTTACCGGTTTTCGCCGGGAGCCCGGCAGTTTGTCCAGACCTGGAACAGCCACGGCCCGGCCCACCATTGCGCCGTCGGCGTCGGCCACATCGCTACCAAACTGGCGAAACTGGGGGCCCTGCTGAACATCGACGTGATTCGGGTTTGCTGATTCTGCTGATCAGGATTTAAAATCCCGATCCCAACTGCCACGGATTTCAATTCCGCAACAGTGAAAGGCAGGATTTAAAATCCTGACCATCAGGTAAATCCATTTTAAGTTTCTTTTCTTTAACCGTAGCAATCCGTTGGTGGCATGTCGAACTCGTTGGTGGCATTTCTGAGTCAGTTCCGCCCCATCCCAGCCGATGATCGGGTTTTGCTCGAGACGGTTTTTGAAAACCGGACGTATCAGGAAGGTGATTACCTGTTCCGAACGGGGCATATCTGTCAGGAAATTTTCTTCATCTGCAACGGTGTGCTGCGGATTGTGGTCACGAACGAAAAAGGCAACGAAGAGACCCATTACTTTCTGAAGGAACAGCAATTCTGCACTATTCTGAACAGTTTTAAAAACCGGATCGTGGCCCAGGAAAGCATCCAGGCAGCCTGTGATACCGAGGTGCTGGCGATCAGTCGAATGAAACTCGGGGAACTCTACGACCAGATTCCGTATCTGCAAGGGTTGATCGATCAGATTATCCAGCAGGGGCTGATCGACAAAATCAACCTCCGGAATGCCTACCTGGGTCAGGACTCCACGACGCGGTATCGACTGTTTTTGAGGCACCAACCGGAGATTGCCCAGCGTATTCCACTGAGTGATGTAGCATCGTACCTCGGCATTACGCCCCAGTCCCTGAGCCGGATTCGAAAAAATAGGCGGTGACACGCTTTTTACCATTTGGTAAGTGCGGGCTGACCGCTGACGCTGAATTTTGCTGCCTCTAATCACAACGGATATGATACAGCAAACAGAACAAAAGCGCACAGCCGGTTTTTTAACGGACAAAAAAGTAGTCATTCTGGGCGGTAGTTCCGGGATTGGACTGGCAACCGCCCAAGCAGCCGCTGCCGAAGGAGCCCAGGTAATCCTGGTTTCCAAAAATCCGGCCCGAATCGATGCGGCTTTGCGGGAATTGCCCGCAGGCAACACCGGTTTGGCCGTCGATCTGACCGACGAAGCCGCGACCCGAGCGCTATTTTCGCAATTGGGGTCATTCGATCACCTGGTGTATACCGCCGGTGAAAGCCTTCAACTGAATCGCATTGCCGAAACGGTGGTTGACGACGCGCGCGCCTTTTTCAATCTGCGCTACTGGGGGGCGTTTACCACTGTCAAATACGCGGCTCCCCACCTCAATCCCGGCGGCTCCATCGTGCTGACTGGCGGAATTGCCAGCCCCAGACCGGGTGTGGGCTGGTCGCTGGGGGCCAGCATCTGTGCCGCCATGGAAGGCTTTACGCGGGCGATGGCCGTCGAACTCGCCCCGATCCGCGTCAACCTGGTAGCGCCCGGTGTCGTCCGCACCAACCTCTGGTCGAACCTGGCCGAAACGGAACGGGAAGCTCTGTACGCGCAGGTCGGAAATAATTTGCTGGTCAAACGTGTTGGCGAAGCCGACGACCTTGCCCAGACCTATGTCTACCTGATGCGCCAGTCGTTCGGAACGGGTCAGGTGCTGGTAGTCGATGGCGGAGCGGTGCTGGTGTAACCATCATCCAGGAAACAAAAACCCGGTCCCTCGTGGCCGGTTTTTTGTTTTGGTAGCCAAAACCGCCTTCTTGTGTTCGAAACAGATGTCAGTATGGTACAAAAATTTGTTTTCGTTGATACCTTGCCGTACCGGCAAGGCTATATACCGTTCAAAAATAAGTGCTGGTGTTCCAGCTTTGGGCAGGTATCAATTATTTTAGAGATGATTTCGAACGGTTCATGTAACTTTCCCGATTCATGAAACAATTCCACCAAAAGAGAAAATATCACCAGCAATAAACCCGACCCAGGCTACAATTTTGCGTTATCAATCAATATTCAGGAAAATGAAAGCAATCATACTAAGCGGTTTTGGCGGGGTCGAACACCTGGTTCCGCAGGAAATTCCCACCCCGATCCTCAACGATGATGAAGTCCTGATTCAGGTTAAGGCGATCAGCATCAACCCGGTGGATGTAAAAACCCGCTCGGGCAAAGGTCTATCAGGGCTGTTAAAAGAACAAAATCCGCTCATTCTGGGCTGGGATGTGTCCGGCATTGTAACCAACGTGGGACTAGGTGTCACCGGTTTTCAGGTCGGCGATGCGGTTTTCGGGATGATTAATTTTCCCGGCCACGGCCAGGCCTACGCCGAATACGTGGCCGCTCCCGCGTCGCAACTCGCGCATAAACCCGCTAACCTGTCGCACGAAGAAGCCGCAGCCGCGACGCTGGCGGCTCTGACGGCCTGGCAGGGTCTGGTGGATCACGCGAAGTTGCAACCCGGGCAACGGCTGCTGGTACACGCGGCCGCGGGGGGCGTCGGGCACTATGTCGTGCAGATTGCCAAACACCTGGGCGCTTACGTCATCGGCACCGCATCGGCGGCCAACAAGGATTTCGTGCTGAGCCTGGGCGCAGACGAACACATTGATTACAAAGCCCAACGGTTCGAAGAAGCGGTTTCGGCGGTGGATGTCGTTTACGACACACTGGGTGGCGACACGATCGATCGGTCGCTGGAAGTCCTCAAACCAGGCGGAACGATTCTGAGTATTCCGAGCGGTTTGAACGAGCAGGTCACTGAAAAAGCAGCCGCCCGGGGTGTCAACGGGATTCGCTACCGGGTACAATCCGACGGCGAAGACATGAAAGCACTCGCGGCTCTGCTGGAAAAAGGCATGCTGAAATCCCGCGTGTTCAAAACCTACTCGTTCGATCAGATGGCCGAAGCCCATCTACAGCTCGAAACCGGCAAAACCGCCGGGAAGGTCGTTGTCAGGGTGTAACACCCGCTGTTCGCCGTTTCAGGTAAATTTTTATCGGGCTAACGAACTGTGTTTGGAACCATTAGCATTCAGACACTGACCAGATCACGAGTAATGACGCTCTTGATGCTGATCGGGATTTGCAATCCCGATCCAATCTGCCACGAATTTGCAATTCGCTCTGGAGGGCGTGTCAATTCTACTCCGTGGCTGCCAGTTGCGGATTGTAAATCCGTGGCAGTCGGAATCAGGATTTCAAATCCTGACTAGCTGTGCTTGGCCCCCTTACTCTACTTCCAGTGCCGGAGCTTTCCAGTCTTTAAATTCCTTCTCATACTCGGCTTCCGTTAGTAAGGTCATCTGGTAGGGCTGCGGAAAACGTTTGCTCCGGGCATTTTTGTGAACATAACTGCCACTATAGTAGACGAAGTCTGAGGCCTTGTAGTGGTTTAGGGCCGAATTTTGGGCGGGCCGGCCATGAATCCAGATTGCGAATTTCTGCGGATCTTTTAAGGACTCAAAATATTCCGGCGAAGGGGATTTCCTGGGAGGACGGGTGGGCATGGGCACAAAGGGCCACGCGCGAGTAGCTTTCTCCCGCTGCAACTTCGTCATCTTCCTGAATAGCTGATCGGCCAGTTCCCGGTCTTTATGGTTCAAGTCGTATTGCGCAATTCGGGCGACTTTTCCGGCCTGGCGAGGAAAGCCGGCTTCTTTTACAATTCGCTCATATTCATCCAGTTCTTCCTTGGTAACTCCCCGGCCCCCTGCCGCTTTTCTGGCCCCGTCAGGCAGCTGATGCGGAGCGGGTGTGGCCGGTTGCTGAGCCAGCGTTTGTTCCATAAACAGAAAACCGACCGCGATTAGAAACGGTGCCAGGGCTATTTTCTTTACCCGGATGAAAGCAGGGTTGGCAGATTGTGTCATCATGATCATTCTTTTTTTGGTGCTCCGAAAACTGAAATGACTGGTCAGCGTGTTTTTGCGGTTTTGGCAAAGCTTTTCCAACAGGAGATATTGATACTGTTTGACATTCCTGTCTTGGCGGATCACGGCCTCGTCGGCCAGAAATTCATGGTTTAACCGGATGGCCATCCGGTACAGAAACAGGATGGGATTCACCCAGCCAATCGCCAGGATCAGCTCCATGAACAGAATATCCAGCGAGTGTTTCTGACGAAGGTGCGCCGTTTCATGCGTTAAAAGCGCTGCTTCAACCTGTTGATTCCGGAACTCATCTTCGTTCACAAAAATTGTATTAAAAAAAGAATGGATCGGTATATCATCCGGGATGAGAACCAGCCGGGTTCCTTTCCACCGGACCACCGGATGCCGGACAGCCTTTTTTACCAGAACGGCTACGTTTATTCCGAAACGAATCAGCAATCCAGCCGTGATCAAGGCATATAGCCCATACAAGAGGGCTGGAAAAAAGACCGGTTTAGCTGTCAGTGTCGCTCCCGGAGACGTGAAGGCTTGCCATTGGGTTTGTGGCACCGGGGCCGCCGGACCTGGTTGAGTAGGTGATGAAACGGCAGAAGAAGCCCAAAACGGAGGACTGATCAAGGCGTTGACTTCAAGCGTCACCAGGGGGACCGTTGCCGAAAAGACCACACAGAATAGGAGGTAAAACCGGTTGAAGTGGTGCATTTTTTCCCGCTCCAGAAAAAGCCGATACACCAGCAGGAGTATGGCCGAGCAGAGAACCGTTTTCAGCAGATACGTCATCATTTTTTCTTCTTTTTACTAATCTCCCGGTCAATCACTTTCCGCAGTTCCTCCAGTTCGTCAGCGGTTAAATTGGTATTGCTCGTGAAAAAGGAAGCAAATTGCATGGCGGAGTTATTGAAGAAGTTCTTAATCATTCCATTGACGTGGCTGGCAAAATAATCGGCCTTACGGATAAGCGCGTAGTATTGGCGGGAGTTGCCGTGCAACTCATACCCAACAACGCCTTTTTCCTGCATACGCTTTAGAAGCGTCGCCACGGTCGTTAAAGCCGGTTTAGGGTCTGGAAAACAGTCAACCAGATCTTTAAAATAGATTTTTTCCTGCTGCCAGATGTATTCCATCAGTTGTTCTTCGGTTTTTGATAACTTCATATTTCTATAGTTGTCGAATCAATTCTACAAATGTAGAATAACGGTAAAGAAAAGCAAGTTGTTGGCTCGATTTTTTAACCAGGCTAAGAAAAACCGGACGTTGATTGATTGCTGAAGTCGTTGTCCTCCCGGCTGACCGTGCTCAACTTTTCCGTCATTAATTCTGTTGTCGATACATTAATTAGTTTATTCGCCAGAAACCACCTCATTAACCCTATAAGCATGGAATTAGGAATCAGTAGTTTTGGAGAAGTACAACCCGACAATCTACCGGGAAAAGCCGTCAACGCCCACCAGCGGATGCAGCAATTGCTGGCCGAAATCAAACTGGCCGACGACGTCGGACTGGATGTCTTTGCGCTCGGCGAGCACCACCGGCCGGATTTTATGATTTCCGCCCCCGAGGTGATTCTGGCGGCTGCCGCCACGCAAACCAAAAATATCCGGTTATCGAGCTCGGTCACGGTCTTGAGTTCGGCCGATCCGGTGCGGGTGTTCCAGAACTTTGCCTCGCTGGACCTGATTTCCAACGGCCGGGCCGAGATTATGGCCGGACGCGGGTCGTTTATCGAGTCGTTTCCGCTGTTTGGCTACGACCTGAAAGATTACGACGAGTTGTTTACCGAAAAGCTGGACCTGCTGCTCGCCATCAATAAAAACGAGCTTGTCAACTGGCAGGGCAACTTCCGGCCGGCCATCCAGAATCTGGGTGTTTATCCCCGCCCCTACCAAGAGTCGATTCCCGTCTGGCTGGCCGTGGGCGGCACACCGGCTTCGGCAGTTCGGGCCGGAACGATGAACCTGCCCATGACCCTGGCGATTCTGGGCGGAACACCCGACCGGTTTGTGCCGTTTGTCAATCTGTTCCGGCAGTCGGCCAAAAAAGCCGGACACGACGTTTCCCAACTGCCGCTGGGGATCAACTCGCACTTTTACCTGGCCGATGATTCGCAACAGGCTGCCAATGAACTATTTCCGCCCTACGAGGTGATGATGAACCGAATCGGGCGTGAGCGGGGCTGGTCACCACTCGGGCGCGAGCAGTTCGAATACATGCGGCAGTACGGTCCGCTGATGGTGGGCAGTCCGCAGCAGGTTATCGACAAGATTCTGAAATTCCACGAACTGTTCAAAAACACCCGCTACCTGGCCCAGGTCATTGGAGGAGCCGAGCTGCCGCATCCTAAAATTCTGCATTCCATCGAGTTGTTCGGCACCGTGGTGGCTCCGGCCGTTCGGAAGGCGCTGCAATCAGCACAGCCCGCAGGTCATTAACCAAAATCGCCGATCTTCTTGAACCGGGGCCGGGAAGCCGCGAAAACCGCTCCCTGTCTCGGTTTTCAGTCATAGCTCATGCCTGGCAGTTCCCGTCTCCATCGGTACGATTTCAACGGTCAATCATTGCGCCACGGGCAGTAATGCGTAATTTAAGGGCCTCAAAAGAAACCCTTGCATGAAAACCGCTTCGCTTTCCCGCCGTGGATTTTTAAACCGCTCCGGCGTTCTGCTGACGGGATTGACCCTGAACCTGAACGCGGTGTCAGGCGCTCAGGCTGAACCCATCATCGACATCCACCAGCATACGGATTACATGGGCCGCACCCACGATCAGCTCATCGCCCACCAGCGGGCCATGGGCGTAACCACCACCCTGCTGCTCCCGGCCGGAACACCCGCGTTCGGTCTTTCCACGCACAAAGGCGAATCGAACGGCCTCCAGGCAAAATGCAGCGGCAACGACACGTGCTACAACCTGGCGAAACAATACCCGAAAGAGTTTCTTTTTGCGGCCAATGAAGTGCCGGATTTGCCGGACGCGACGCAGGAAATTGAAAAATACCTGAAGCTCGGTGCGCTGGTTATCGGCGAGTCGAAATTCGGCGTCCAGTGCGATTCCCCGGAGATGCAGCGCATTTACGAACTGGCTCAGAGCTACAACGTTCCGGTCTTGATGCACTGGCAGCATGGCATGTACAACTACGATTTCGCCCGGTTTCACACCATGCTGGAAAAATATCCCAAAGTCAATTTTATCGGACACGCCCAGACCTGGTGGGCCAACATTGATAAAAATCACCACGACCAGACGGTTTTGTACCCCAAAACCAAGGTGACGCCCGGCGGACTAACCGACCGTCTGCTGAGCGATTACCCCAACCTGTACGCCGATATGTCGGCGGGTTCGGGGCTGAATGCGCTGCAACGTGATGAAGAGCACGCCCGCGGTTTTCTGGAACGGCATCAGAACAAAATCCTGTTTGGCAGCGATTGCCTGGATGCCTTCGGCCACGGGCCCCAATGCCAGGGTTCGCAGACGATAGCCGCTATTCGCAAACTGGCGCCCTCCAAAACCATCGAACGTAAGATTTTTTACGAAAACGCGAAAACCTTATTCCGCTTATAAGCATCTTTCCTGATCCGTTTCGGAAAACCGGACGGAGCCGTTTCCCTACTCCCTTCCAACCATGACTCAACTCATTCCCAATCGCTGGGTGATTATCGTTTTTTTGTCCGCCCTCTGCTGTTTTTCCTGCACGAAAAAGCGGTACGCCGATGCGCTTTCTCCGGACGAAGCCCTCCAGCATTTTCAACTTCGTGACGGTTTTGGCATCGAAACGTTTGCCGCCGAACCGTTGATTGCCGATCCCGTAGACCTGGTTTTTGATGAACAGGGAACCGCCTATGTGATCGAAATGGGCGATTATCCGGGCAAACCGGAAGCGGGAAACGGGAAAGGTAAAATTCGGATGCTGGCCGACACCAACCAGGATGGCCGGATCGACCGGTCGGTGGTTTTTGCCGACTCCATTCCCGATGCCACCAGTCTGCTGCCCTGGGAAGGTGGTTTGATCGTGGCGGCAGCGCCCGATATTCTGTTTCTGAAAGACACCACCGGCGACTTCCGGGCCGATATGCGGGAAGTGCTCTTTACCGGTTTTTTTGCGAACAATTCCGAAGCTCAGATTACCTGCCTCCGTTACGGCATCGACAACTGGATTTACGCCAACAACAACGGCCAGGAGGGCCAGATCCGGTTTTTACGCAAACCGGATGCACCCGCGCTGACCGTCAACGGCGGAGATTTCCGGTTTCGGCTCGATCGCGGTTTGTTCGAAGTGGAATCGGGTACCGGCCAGTTTGGACTGGCCCTCGACGACTGGGGCCACCGGTTTTTCACCCAGAACACCATCCACATTCAGCAGGCGCCCATTGCCGGGCGGTATCTGCGCCGAAACCCCGATCTGATTGCGCCAAAAGCGTCTGTCAATATCTCGGATCATGACCTGGAAATGTTCCAGCAAACGCCCCCTCCCTACTGGCGCCGGGAACGTACCGACCGTCGGCAGAAGCAGTACGACGAAGCCGGACTCGGCCGGAAAGAATACGCCGAAGATCATTTTACGGGGGCGTCGGGTGGCACGTATTACGACGGCGATGCGTTTCCACCCGGTTTTTACGGATCGATTTTCACGGGGGATGTAGCCGGCAACCTCGTCCACCGCGATGTGCTTACGCCCGCGAACGACAGCCCGGTTTGGGTGGCCAAACGCGCCGAAGGCGAAACCGACCGGGAGTTTCTGGCCTCGACCGATCCCTGGTTTCGGCCCGCCAACCTGGTAACCGGGCCGGACGGTTTTCTGTACGTGGTCGATATGTACCGCCAGCACATCGAAACCCCGGTCTCCATCCCGGACGATCTGAAAGCGGACATGGATTTTCTGAACGGAAATGACAAAGGCCGCATTTACCGGATTTTCCCGAAAAACGCTCCCAAACGCCCCGCAACCATGCCCAACTTGCGGCAACAATCGCCGGCGGAATGGGTCAAGCTGCTGGCCCACCCGAACCGCTGGTTTCGGCTACACGCCCAACGCCTGCTGCTGGAACGTAACGACCGGTCGGTGGTTCCAGTCCTAAAAACGATGGTCGCCCAACACACTGACCCCCGCGCCCGGCTGCACGCCCTTTATACACTGGAAGGCCTGGTTGCGCTGGATAAACAACTGGTTCAAAAAGCATTACAGGACCCGCAACCCGGTGTCCGTGACCATGGTTTATTACTGGCCGAGCGTTACCCTGAATTGTTCCCCCAGATCCTGAACCTGACCGGGGATGCATCGCTGCCGGTTGCGCTTCAGGCGTGTCTGAGCGCGGGTCAGGTGAACAGCCCCGCCGTGGTTTCGGCCCTGGCGAAGGCGCTCGCCAGACACCCCGAAGATGCCTGGTTCCGAACCGCCGTGCTGAGTTCACTGGCCGGGTCGTCGCCGGCTCTGCTAACCACCCTGGCGAACCAGAAAACGTTTTTCAGCGATACCACCGCCGGCAAACAGGCCTTTCTCACCGGTTTTTCGCGGGTGATCGGCCATCGAAAAAATCCGAACGAACTGTCCTGGCTGGTCGATTTCCTGAACCAGCCGAATCCCCGAAAGGAAAGCTGGCAACTGGCCGGTTTAACCGGGCTGGCCGAAGGTCTTCAAAAATCCGACGAAAAAACCGATCCCGGCACCCACTTCCCGCAGGCGCTCCAGCAACTGGAAGCGTCCACCTCCTCGGCGGAGGTAAGAAAAGCCATTGCCGCCCTGCGGGAAGCCCTGGCAAAACCGGTTTCCATTTGACCTATTCCGTTATGAAACAAACCCAATCCCGCCGGTTTTTCCTGCAACATTGTGCTTCGACGAGCCTGTTATTGATCAGCGGAGGCTTCCTGCTGACCCACTGTGATTCCCCGAAAACCACCCGGACCGACCAGACGGAAAAACCGGCAGCCAACCCCTGTGAGGACTATTCCGGCGTCAGCGCCGAGGATATAAAGAAGCGAACCGAGTTGGGCTACGTAACCCAATCGCCCATCCCGGATAAATTATGCAGCAGTTGCAACCTGTGGCTTCCCCCGGCCCCGGGCAAGGAATGCGGAGGCTGTATGCTCTTCAAAGGACCGGTTTACGCCAGCGCACACTGCACCTACTGGGCTCCGCAGGTTAGTAGCTAAGCGTGAATAATCCCTCTCCTCCAAAACAGGAAGCGCGATTCACCCGTGGGCGAACCGCGCTTCCTGTTTGTTTATAAACCGCCTTAATAGCTGTCGTTCTGCTTCAGATAACCGGGCAGGTTGGACGCCCCGTCGATGGCGGTCTGCGGAATCGGGAAGATGCGCTTCAGCTTATCGGTATTGGTTTTTTCCGTCCATTTGTCCTCGTATTTTCCGAACCGGATCATGTCCGTCCGGCGCAGCATTTCCCAGTAAAACTCAAAACCGCGTTCCCGGAACAGCAGGTCAAGGTTCATGGACGTCAGCGCGGGCGGAGGAGTGGTCGCCGTCCGGGAGGCCCGCACGAGGTTGATGTCGGCCAGGGCACTGGCAGCATCGTTGCCTTTGCGCAACCTAGCTTCCGCCCGCATGTGGTAAACTTCGGCCAGACGCAGGATGATGATGTCCGCTTCGCCAAAATTCCGGCCGCTCACCGACTTCTTGCTGAACTCGTATTTTTCTACCCGATACCCGGTATTGTAATTACTGCCCGCTACGGTGAAGTCGATTTGTTCGGTGAAATCAACGGGTTGCGTCGGACGGTTACGGGTGTCGTGAAAGAGTTTCGCCACTTTGTATTTGCCATCCGGACATTTCAAAAACACCCCGTTCCGGCGAATCAGGCCGTACTGCTGTCCGCGCAGAATGCCCCGGTTCACGTTGAAATCAGCTTCCGCTACGCAGGAATCCGCCGGGTTGGAGTAGATCGACAGGTTCTGCTTGTAAAACCGGGGGTCGACCGAAGCTGGATCTTTCGGCGCGTAGGCGTTGACCCAGGTGCGGTAATAGTCCGGCGTAATGCCCGGTCCGTCGGTGCCGTTGGCGTTGGGATAGGCCGGGAGCGGAAACTGATCACCCGAGAGCGAGAAATAGGCCATGCGGTTATGTCCGTTCAGCTCGGCCCGCTGATCGACCGCAAAAATCAACTCCTTGTTCGTGTGGTTGTCGGAATTGAAAATGGAGAAATAATCCCGCGAAAGCTGGTATTGGCCGGAATTGATGATCTTGTCGCAGTATTCCACCACTTTATCCATGTCCTCCGGTTTGAAGGTAAACTGAGCCGCGTACGGATCGCGGTAAACGGCCGCATTCAGGTGCAACCGCGCCAGCAGTCCCCAGGCTGCCCCCTTGCTCAGCCGGCCAGGCCCGACGCTCGGTTCCAGATTCGGCTCCACGGCCAGGAGTTCATTCTTCAGGTATTCAACCGCCTGATCGCCCCGCAAAATGGTTGAATTAGCCCCCAGATCGTCTTTCACAAACACCAACCCGAACAGATCGAGTGTCAGCAAACCGTAGTAGGCCCGCATGCCGCGCGCTTCGGCCAGGTAGGTTTTTGTTACCGGATCGTTCAGCGTCGGCAAGGTATTGATGGCCGTAATGGCCCTCGAAACGCCCTGCAAAATCAGGTTCCAGGTGTTCCGCAGGTTCGGATCGGTGCTGGCGTAGGTATGCTGGTGCATCGCCAGGTAAATCCCGTTATCGCCCCAGTCGGTTCCGCCCCGGTACGGCAGAATAGCCTCGTCGGTGGAGATTTCCTGTAAGGCGAAGTAGTTCGTATGCGTAAAAATATCCGGCAGACGGGCGTAAACCGGCGCAATGATGCCGTCGGCAGCCTGCCGGTCGGACAGGCCCGTTGCCGACGCTTCGTCGAGTACATTTTCAGTCAGGTTCGTACACCCGTTCATGACGTACACGCTGACCAGCATTCCAATAATTATCAGTATTTTTTTCATGGTTTCAGCGAATTAGAAAGAAAGGTTCAGACCGAAGACAAACGTGCGGGCTTTCGGATAGCTCAGGTAATCGATCCCATACGACGAAATGCCGTTGATCGTCCGGTCGGTGTTGACCTCCGGATCGTAGCCGTCGTACTTGGTGATCACGAACAGGTTCTGGCCCGTGACGGACAGCCGGATATTCGACACCCAGCGGCTGAGCCCAATCAGTTTAGGACTGAGGTTGTATCCCAGCGCCAGGTTGTTCAGGCGGAAAAAAGAACCATTCTTCAGGTAGCGCGACGAAACCGGGGCCGAGTTGTTGATCGACTCGTTCGGATACTGGATGGCTTCGGGCGTGGTATTCAGGCTTTTCGACAACCGCAGTTTGTAGAAATTGGCATTGGCCGTGTTGTCGTAGATTTTGTTACCGGAAACCCCGTTGAAATTGACCGCCAGATCGAAGCCTTTGTAAGCCGCATTTCCGTTCAGGTTGAACTGCTTCGTGGGCAGAGCGCTCCCGATGGCCACCCGGTCTTTGTCCGTGATAATACCGTCGCCGTCCACATCGCGGAAGGTGCTGATTCCTTTGTCATCGAATCCGGTAAACTCTTTCAGGAAAAACGTTCCGATGGGCTGGCCGTTGATATACCCGTTGATGGTCGCCGACGTCAGACCGGAGCCCGAAGCCGAACCCGACGGAATAACCGTGTACGGGGAGTTGTTTACCCGGTTATGGATAAACGTGATGTTACCGCCTATATCGAACCGGAAACCGTTCAGACTCGCATACCGGTAATTCAGATCCAGCTCCACGCCCTGATTCGTAATGGTCATATCCGGTACGTTGGTCCAGAACGTACCCGCCGGTTGAACGGGATCCGCCGGGATGACTTCCAGCAGAATATTGTTGGACACTTTCCGGAAGTAATCCACCGAACCCGCCAGCGCGCCTTTGAACAGGGCAAAATCCAGCCCGATGTCGGTTTGTGTCGATACCTCCCACTGAATATTGGGGTTCGCCAGCCGGGTATACGACGTTCCGGCCGGGTAGACATTCGTATTATCCAGCGGGTAACTCGTGGTGCCCGAAACCTGCGAGGTGAACAACGCCTGCGTAATTTTCGACGGGATTTCCTGGTTTCCGGTTTGTCCCCAGCCGGCCCTGAGTTTCAGATCCGAAAAAGGCCCCGATTTCAGGAACTCCTCTTCCGACAACCGCCAACCCACCGAAACCGACGGAAAAATACCGTATTTGTTGTTGGCGCCGAATTTGGAGGAACCGTCGGCCCGCACCGTGGCCGTGGCCAGGTAGCGGTCCTTGTACTGGTAATTGACCCGTGAGAAGAACGATTGCAGCTCATTTTCGATTGCATAACCACCCGGCCGGTTGTTTGCCAGCGTCAGGTCCTGCCCTAAACCGGGGTTGTAAATCGGTTCGATGGGTGAAATCGGGAATTTATTGATGCTTGACCACCGTTCCTGAATAAAAATTTTCTGGTACGAATGCCCCAGCAAGGCGGTCAGGTTGTGATTCGTAGTCGAATAAGTATACGTGAAGTAATTCTCAATCAACACGTTCCGGTTGGTTTTGTAATAGGTATCCAGCCGGCCATCCCGCAGTGGCACCGCATTCGGCAACGATTGAATGTCCCGCACGGAATTGGAGTTGTCAATCCCCAGGTTCAGCTTATACACCAGCTCTTTCGTGAGCTTTAGGGACGGCGAAATGTTACCGATAACGCGGTTAACCGTGGTAACATCCTTTTCCAGATTCAGCGTGATGATCGGATTGGTTCCGGCCTGGTACTGAAACGGCTGTCCTTTGTCATCGTAGGCCGGAATCGTCGGGTTGGTAGAAATCGCGGCCCCCAGCAACCCTTCGGTCGGCGGACGCAGGTTGTTGGTATTGCTCGCATTGAGGTTGACATCCACCGTCAACCGGTCCTCCAGCAACTTCTGCGACACGTTGATGCGGCCGGTATACCGCTTCAACGTACTGTTTTTCAGAATTCCTTCCTGATCCTGCAAGCCGAAGGAACCGTAGTACGTCAACTTTTCCGATCCCCCGCTGAACGACAGGTTGTGGTTCTGGGTCAGGGCGGTTTGGCTCACTTCCTTCTGCCAGTCGGTCGAGGCCTTGAAATCTTCCAGCACTCCGCCCACGGCGACCACCTGCCGCCGGAACTCATCCGGCGAGAACAGCTCCAATGGCCGGGCCATCTTCGAAATCCCTACACTGGAGGAGATGTTGAAGGTCGAAAAACCGGCTTTCCCTTTCTTGGTCGTGATCAGCACCACCCCGTTGGCCCCCCGCGAACCGTAGATGGCGGTGGCCGACGCATCTTTCAGCACGTCAATCGACTCGATATCCTGCGGGTTCAGAAAGTTCAGCGGATTGGTGGCGCCCCCCGTACTCGAGTTGTCCAGCGCAATCCCGTCCAACACAAAAAGTGGGGTACTCCCCGTCCGGACCCCGCCCGGGCCACGGATCGTAATATTCTGATTGCTACCGGGTTCACCGCTGGCCGACGTAACGTTTACCCCGGCCACCTTGCCCTGTAAAAGTTGTTCGGGCGAGTTGATAATTCCCTGGTTGAATTCGGTGCTTTTGATCGACTTCACGGCCCCGGTCATGTCTTTTTTGGACGCGCTCCCGTAGCCGATCACCACGACCTGCGACAATTCATTGGCTGCGGCCCTGAGCGAGACATTCAGGGTACTCTGGCTATTCACCGGAATTTCCTGCGAGACAAAACCGATAAAACCAAAGACCAAAACCGCCTTGCTATCCGGAACGGCAATCCGGTACTCGCCGTTGGCATCCGTCGTTGTTCCGCGCTGGGTGCCTTTCAGCACAACGCTGCAACCGGCCAGGGCTTCATTCGTGGTGGCATCCGTCACCCGACCGGTAACGGTTATGTCGGCAATGGCCTGATCAGTGCGGGACAGCATCGCCTTGATGGAAGCAGTTGCCTGGCTCTTGCTCTCATTTGCCAGCAGGCTAAGTGCGAGGAGCATACAGCAGATTTTCCTCCAGGTGTTTCGAAGCGGAGGAGAAAAGGAGTAGAAATGCATCATTGTTTTAAGAAATAGAGGTGGCAAAGATTCCTAGAATCAGGGAGACTCTAATTGAATCTTCAAATATTTAAAAATTATTTAATAACTTGAGCTATCGCGCGATATATCCTGCTACCATTCGTCCAATAAATTGGTCGATGGCGACGTCTAACCCCTGAAAATTGATTTTCAGGCATTTTGGGGACCATTTCAAACGGAAAAAGTTCGGATACCAACGGAATGGCCATTCATCCCGCAGCCGGTGCCTGGGCCCGCAAAGCAGGTTCATGTTCCGGCCAACGCGTGGCCATTCTCCGCCTTCAGAGGAAGCCTTACCAGACGAAATAGAAGGCCAGCCAGAACGTGGCTACCAACAAAAACTCCACCAGCCAGATCGGCAGCGTACGGGCGTCAAGCACCCGTCGAATTAGAAAATGGGCCAGTAAAGACCCGATGGTGAGGGGAATGCCAAAGAAGAAATTCAGGATGCTGTTTTTTTCGGACAGATGCAGAATGCCATAGCCAACCGTCACCACGCCCAGACAGGCCATGATTGTCATGGGAGTAATCAACTTAACGAGCCTGGCTATCTTCATAAGTCTCCGGCAAACCGGTTTGGGGAACGCCGAATAGAAAACCCAAAACCGGCCCGTTTGTCTACAAGCGCCCCGAAACTCAGCGCACCGTGATCGTGATTTCGCCCGCTTCCAGACCGGGGGCCGTGGCTTTTAACGTGATCGTTCCGGTTTGGGGAGTAGGTCGGAGAATAGCCAGACAGCGCCCCCGGAAGGTGTTTTTCTGCGGTTTCTGAAAACTGCTCAGGTCGGTGGGATTTGCATTGCCCACGCCCGCCAGCGTCCCAATCCCGCTGATCTGAAACGAAACCGGAACCGCAGCCTGAGGAATGATTTTCCCGTTTTCGTCGACCACTTCCACCGCCACGTAGGACAGATCGTTGCGATCGGCCCGGATGGCCAGACGGTCGGCTGTCAGTTGCAGATGATGCGGTTTTCCGACCGTCCTGAGTTCTACCACCCCCACCGGTTTGCCGCCTTCCAGCGCGGTCGCTTTCAGCAAACCGGTCTGGTACGGCACCGTGAAGATGGCCGTAATGCTCGAATCGGGGATGGTTTGCTCACCAATCAGGTTGCCGTTCAACTCCAGCCGCACCGTCCGGCTTCTCGAAAAAACGCGCACCTGTAGCGGTTTGCCTTCGGCACCCGGCCAGGTCCAGCTTGGTTGCTCATCCGGCCAGCCCCAGTTGGTCACCGTCTCCTTCATCCCGTCGGGCATCGGGCTGTGAACCGCCATTTCAATGGGTCGATTTCGCCAGACGACATCGCGGTAATACGATTGCGGTTTTTTGAAACCAATCAGGTCCAGATCCCCGCAGTAGGCATTGAACCACGGCCACGGCAAAACCGCACTGGTACTGTCCCTGTCGGCTTTGGGTTGCAGCAATGAATGACCGATGGCCGTTTCACCCATATAATCCATCGCCGTCCAGACAAAATCGCCGATGACGTACGGGTGTTTTTCCACCATCTTCCAGTTCTGGAAAGCCTCTTTGGCGAAGGTTTCCGTGCCTATCATCACGCGGTTGGGATGGCGCTGGTGATCCGACTCGTACTGTTTCCATTCGTAATTGTAACCGCCCACAGCCAGCAAGGCAAAAGCCGGGTCCGAATCCGTCCAGACTTTGCCGGGATGTTCCCAGAATACGCAGAGGGCTGCCGTGACCGGGCGGGTGGGGTCGAGCCGGTGGGTTTCGTCCACCAGTTTTTGAGTGATCGCCAGTCCCGACGGTTCGGCCCGCTCATTGATTTCGTTGCCAATGCTCCAGATCACGATCGACGGATGGTTGCGGTCGCGCCGGATCATGGCTTCGAGATCGCGCTGCCACCATTCGTCGAAAAACCGGTGGTAGTCCTGCGGTTTCTTGGGCCGTTGCCACATATCGAAGGCTTCGTCGATCACCAGCAAACCGAGTCGGTCGCAGGCATTCAGAAACGCGGCCGATGGCGGGTTATGGCTCGACCGGACGGCATTGAAGCCGTTGGCTTTCAGCAATTCCACCTTCCGCTCCTCGGCCCGGTCGATAGCCGCAGCGCCCAGCGGGCCGTTGTCGTGGTGGACACAGCCACCCTTCATCAGATACCGTTTTCCGTTCAGCAAAAAACCGTCCTGGGCATTGAACGCAATCGACCGAATCCCGAAGGGCGTCGTCACCTGATCCAATATTTTTTTACCCGCCAAAACCGTCACGCGGGCCGTGTACAAATGGGGTGTTTCGGGCGACCAGCGTTGCGGATACACCACGAAAAGCAACTGTTTATCAAGACCATTGGCATTCGCAGCCACGGTAAGCGTCTGTTGTTTTTTGCCAACGACTTTCCCTTTCCGGTCGATCAGGGTGGTTTGCACGACCACCGGCAGCGGTTTTTCGGTGGTGTTCTTGATGGTGGTTTCCAGCTGTACCTGCGCCGATTGCCCGGTAACGGTCGGCGTGGTAATGTACACGCCCTGGGGCGCAATATGCACCGGGTCGGCGACGGTCAGAAAGACGTGCCGGTAAATACCCGAGCCGGTGTACCAGCGCGTATTTTTGCCGATATTTTTCACCCGAACCGCCAGCACGTTGTCCTGCCCCGGCGGCAACAAATGGTTGGTTACCTCGTACTGAAACGGCGTATAGCCGTAGGGATGATAGCCCAGATGATGCCCGTTGATCCAGACGTCGGACTCCATGTACACCCCGTCGAAATACACCGACACGGTTTTGCCTTTTTCGGCCGGAGCGAGTCGGAATGTCTTGCGGTACCAGCCCGTTCCGCCGACCGTGTAGCCCGTTGAGGTCGCTCCGGCGCTCGTCCGCGCGAACGGCCCAACGACCTGATCCGGTGTTTGACCAGGCAGGTCCTCAATGCTCCAGTCGTGGGGCAAATCCAGTTTCCGCCAGTGGGCGTCGTTGAAATCCCGGCTTTCGGCCTGGATGGTGCTGTCTTTCAAAAACCGCCAGTCCGCATCAAAAAGCCGGGTTTGCGCCACGGTCTGGATCGTTGCCAGAAGGCTGCCGATGAGGAGGAATACTTTCATGGTTTTTTAAAAGCTGTTTCGCTGAGTTACGCGGAGATTACCTCTGATGTTCTCTGATCAACTCGGTCGAAGCACCCAAATACAGGGCAATCAGTTCTTGGGTCTCCCCATTCCAATTCACTGTTAATTTCCCATTCTGGCTGGAAGCCAGTTTCAGAAGGCCCGAACCGAACCTTCCCAGCGAAAACCGAACCACCCACTGGCGGGGTATGCTCCATCCATTAAGACAACCACTCCGGCGATTTATACCCGAAAACCAACCGGATTCCAACAAAATCAATCCCCAACCCCCCCAGTGAGTACGCAGGTTTTGTTGTCGTTGCCTGGACCGACGAGCGGTTTTCCCGGTTTCCGTTCGATTCTGTCAGGACACGCCCAGCGCCAGGTTGATGTGCGCCAGATGGTGCTGTACGTGCCAGACCGACATCGCCACGGCCTGCGCCTGGCTGATCCAGATTTGCCGGACCGGGTGGTAGCATTTACGGGCCAGTTGGGTTTCGTCGAGGGATCGGGCCAGGTACGCATACCGACGATGGATGCCTTCGAACATCAGCAGTGAATCTTCGATCGGGGCGGTTAGGGCATCGGGCGTTGTGGCCCAGGTGCCCATGTTCACCATCGTCAGGGTGTCGTAATCAGGCTCCGCAATGGCTTTCTTCATCCGGAAATAGTGCATCATCTGCATATCGGCCACGTGGTGGACCAGCTGCTGCACCGTCCAGCTGCCCTCGCGGTAGGTCCTAGCCAGTTCCTCGGCAGACCGGTTTTCGACCAATTGGCGGTAGCGGGCCGGGGCGGTTTCCAGAATTTCGATGTTGCAGGCCAGTTCCTCGGGGGTGTACGATTCCTGAAACGTTAAAGGCCCAATGGGGAATTTGCGATCTACGATTTCGGCAGCGTTCATGAGTAGGCTTCGTGGTTTTGAAGTTTACCCCCGTAACCTAAAATCAACATCGTTGAGTTCATCGCGTGGTCCCTGTTCGGCCGAAAAATGAAACCCAAACCGGTTGGGCTCCGGGTAAAATTATTCCGGTTTCCGGGCGTTTCCTACCGTAAGTTTGACGCTATTTTGGTAAATTTACAGACTGTATGCAGAAAACCGACTACCAGTCGAATCACCTTACTCACTTTATAAACCGTACGTTTATTTAACTTAACCTCTCGTGGAAAGACGAAAAGCACTGAAAAGTCTGGCGGTGGCCGTGGGCGGGCTGGTCAGTCTGCCCGGTTGGGCAAATAGCTGGACCTCGGCCAGCCTGCCAGCGGGCCCGGTTTTGCTGGCTCCTCAAGCGGATGCGCTGCTGGCCGAAGTGGTTGAAACCATCATTCCGGCTACCGACACGCCGGGCGCCAAAGCACTGGGCGTACACACCTTTATCCAGAAAATCGTGACCGACTGTATGGACCCGTCGGCGCAGGAAACCCTGACCAAAGGCCTGACGGCGGTGGAAGCTCTTGCCCGGAAAACCTACACCCGACCGTTTGCGGCCCTCGACGCCAGCCAGCGCACTGATTTGCTGAAAACCATGAATCAATCGCCGGAATCGGACCAGAAAGGGTTTGTCTCGCTGGTGAAAGGCATGACCATTCGGGGATATATGACCTCCGAATACGTCATGAACAACATCACGCACTACCAGATGATCCCCGGCCATTACTACGGTTGTGTGCCGGTGGTCGCCAAAAACAGCATACCCAAAACCCCACAAAATAAATAGCCCCTAACCTATGGCAAATTTTGCAATCGATGCCGTAAAAGCAACCACCTACGATGCCATTGTGATCGGCTCCGGAATCAGTGGCGGCTGGGCGGCTAAAGAATTGACCGAAAAAGGATTACGAACACTGGTCCTGGAGCGGGGCCGCGACGTCAAACACGTTACGGACTACCCGACAGCCATGCTCAATACCTGGGAAATGGATCACCGGGGCCAACTCCCGCTGAAAATCCGGCAGGAAAACCCAATTGTTGGCAAATGCTACGCCTTTCACGAAGGCTCGGCGCATTTTTTCGTCAAAGATGCCGAACATCCGTACATCCAGGAAAAACCGTTCGACTGGATTCGGGGCTACCAGGTAGGTGGAAAATCCCTGCTCTGGGCGCGGCAAACGCAGCGCTGGAGTCAGCTCGATTTCGACGGTCCGGCCCGCGACGGTTTTGCGGTGGAGTGGCCGATTGGCTACGCCGACATCGCGCCCTGGTATAGCCACGTCGAGAAGTTTGCCGGTATTACGGGCAACAAAGACGGATTGGCCACGCTGCCCGACGGTGAATTTCTGCCCCCGCACGAGTGGAACTGCGTCGAAAAATACTTCAGCCAGCAGATGGCGGCCAAATACAAAGACCGCCCCGTCATTATAGGCCGGGCGGCCCACATCACCAAACCGCAGCCCATTCACCTGCAACAGGGCCGGGCGCAATGCCAGCACCGGACCCTCTGCGAGCGGGGGTGTCCGTTTGGCGGGTACTTCAGCAGCAACGCATCGACCCTTCCGTGGGCGGCTAAAACCGGCAAACTGACGCTACGGCCCCATTCGGTGGTTCACTCGATCATCTATGACGAGAAAAAAGGCAAGGCCACCGGCGTGCGGGTGATCGACGCCACGACGAAGCAGATGATCGAGTTTTACGCCCGCATCATTTTTGTCAATGCAGCCGCCCTGAACACAAACCTTGTTCTGCTGAATTCGACCTCCAGCCGGTTCCCGAACGGCCTGGGGAATGACAGTGGGGTGCTCGGCAAATACGTAGCTTTCCACAACTACCGCGCCGGGATTTCGGGCGAATACGACGGTTTTCTGGATTCGACCACCGACGGTCGGCGGCCCAACAGTCCTTATATTCCCCGGTTCCGCAACGTCTACAAGCAGGAAACCGACTTCCTGCGGGGTTATGCGGCCGGTTTTTCGGCCAACCGGATCTCACGGACCAATCAGGACGGTTTTGGCGTGGACCTGAAAAACAGCCTCGCCAATCCGACACTGGGCGGCTGGAGCGTCGGCTCGCACATGATGGGCGAAACGATCCCGAAAGAGACCAATTACGTGGCGCTCGACAAAGACCTGAAAGATCCATACGGGATTCCGCAGTTGAAAATTTCGATCGCCTACGACGACAACGACGATAAGATGGTCAAGGATTACCAGGAGCAAATGACGGAAATGTTCACGGCCGCCGGTTTTACGAACATTCGTGTCCGCGACGACAAACGGAATCCGGGGCTGGACATTCACGAAATGGGCGGAGTTCGGATGGGCAAGGACCCCAAAACATCGATGCTCAACAAGTGGAGTCAGTTGCACCATTGCAAGAACGTCTTCGTCACCGACGGCGCATCGATGACCTCAACGTCGACCCAAAACCCGTCGCTGACCTACATGGCCCTCACGGCCCGGGCTGCGGACTACGCGGTGAAGGAAATGAAGAAAAAGAATCTGTAACGGGTGACCCATATTGCGCTGTTAGCCCGTGGACTAACAAGAAAAACCGCTGAAAATCAGCGGTTTTTCTTGTTATAAATCAAGCCTTCAACGGTTCAACGTTGACACCCATTAGACAGAACCGCCCGCCGACCCGTGGGAGCTTTCGCCGTGGGGGGTATGCAGGAATTTCTTGCTGGCGGTTTTGATTTTCAACAGGGAACGGATCATTCGAAAAATCAGCATCGGGAACGTCAGGAGGTCGCGGAGCGAGATTTTCTGCCACAGGGATCCCGGAATGGAGATCAGCATCGTCAGCACCAGCGTCAACAGCAGCACCCCAAAAAACTGAAAAACCGGCGGATTACCGATAACCAGCCCCACGAGTGTCCCAAACGATAAAAATGCTAAAAACAGGATACGGGGAACAATCAACGCCTTCAGCAAACCGTTGAAAGCGTGCATATTGCCTTTGAAAAGCTGTCTAATCCCCTCGCTAAAAAAGAGTTTTACAAAGTGCACCTGGGCCGCAATCCAGCGGGTTCGCTGCCGTTCGAAAACTTCCAGATTCTGTACCTTTTCGTCGTAAATCAGGGCCTGTTTCAGGTAGGCAATCGGAATGCCTTCGAGCAACAGCAACATTTCCAGTTCCTTGTCGTAACCACCCACCGACCGGATTTGTCCCATCAGCCGTCTCATCGTAGCCGGTTCAAAGGCCATTCCCGATCCAATCAACGACGACGACAGTCCCAGCGCCCGCTGCCCCCCCCGGTAAATATGATTCAATACCTCTTCGTTCATGGCGTCAAAAACCGCCACACTGGTATTGGTATTTTTGGCTACCCGATGCCCCTGTACGGCCCGCCAGCCCTTGTCGAAGGCCTGATTGATGCGAACCAGAAAATCGGGAGCCATGTGGTTATCGGCATCCGAGACAACAACGATATCGTACTGCCCAACGGGTAACCTCTCGAGCGCTTTGGTCAGGGACTTCTGGACGGTCGATTCTTCAAAGCTGACGACCAGCACCTTCACCGGTAAGTGCGAAAGCTTCTCCAGGGTTTCGGCACGAAAGGAGTCCGCAATGACGTAGATATCGTAGGAATCGGCGGGGTACAGTTGCCGCAGGTTGGCCTGTACGGATTCCAGAATGACCGTATCTTCCTTATAGGCAGGCACCAGCACGGCAATACGCCGGATGCGGGAAACGGGCTGCTTTATCGGACTATCATCTCCCCCGCCAAACCATCCGGCGACGGCAAAGATGGCAAGATAGACCACATTAAAAACAAGGTAGATACTAATTGGCAGGATGACCAGATAGCCCAGAATATCCATGAAACAATAAAATTATCGCGAAACAAATCAATTCAGCCATCAATTTGTCTGATAATTTTAAAAGTATCCAGAAATACAGGTGTTATTTCTTCGATCTGGCTTTCTTCATAACCATCAGATTGATGACCATCTGACAGCAAATAATATACCATTCGGCCAAATTTCGGCCAAATTACGAAAGTATGCCCCAAAGATTTACTGCCGGTTTCGCCGGCAGTAAATCTTTGGGGCAGCATTTAAAAGGTAGGACCAAGAAAACAAAGAGAAAAAAAGTCTGATAATACCCTGAACGAACGCGGCCGTTCAATTTAGGTTTAACGAATATAAACCGGGAAAGAAGTGGCTTGATACGCTGGCAGCGCGGGGAAAATGACTGCCCGACCGGCGAAGCATGGCCCGGATTTTAGCCTGTACCTCAAACGGATTGAAGGGTTTGGGCATGCAGTCGTCGGCGCCACTCTCCAGACAATCAATGCGGGCTCCACTATCCTCGGAATCCGAAAGCATCAGAATGGGTAACGTTTGATACCGGATGCTGTTCCGAATCAGACGGGTAAGCTCCAGTCCGTCGAACTTCGGCAGCTTCAGATCGGTAATTAGGAAATCAACACTCAGCCCTCTTTCCAGTAACGCCATGGCTTCAAACCCATTAGCAGCCACGGTAATGCTAAATTCCGTCGCCAGGGTCTGTTGAAGCACATTCGCCAGAAATCGGTTATTCTCCACAATTAACAGGTTCAACTTAGGAAAGCTCATAATGGACTTTTTTTGTGTTTCTGCAAGGGAAAATATTACGATACCTACAAATACTTAATAATAAAAAATATTTAATAAGTATAATACCTTATTTTACTACTCAACAAAAAGCGCCTGAAGCGTTACTACTTTACCACGGCAAGAATGTAAAAAGCTTCATCACCGACGACAATCCACAAAACTAAAACATTGATTTACAGGAAACTACAAACCGAATCTTGATCGTCTATCGGCTCTACTTTTCAGATCCTCAACCAATGCAACAAAGATAGAATACTTAATTTTAAAGAAAAAACTAAAATGTGTATTTATTTTTGCAGATATTGAAAAACGATTGTACAACTACTCAAAAAACCGGGTAAACGAATGCAAATTACGTATCCGAGTACGCCGAAATCCTCCGTATTTCTACCCGTTCTGTTCGTTTTTAACCACTTCCCGGCAATTATCAGACGGACTTGGCACGATATGTGATGTTTATCTGGGGTGATTTATGACATGTTACCGCTATGTTGATACGGCAGACATGTAAACTCATTCCGGCACAATGCGAGCAGTTTACTTCCCGAATTTAAATGGCCTCCGATTCATCGCTGCGCTCCTGGTGATCGTTCACCATATTGAGCAAATCAAGCTGATTTTCAAGGTCGAGAACTACTGGCATTTGCCCTTCGTCGATTTGATTGGAAAACTGGGGGTTGTCCTCTTTTTTGTCCTGAGCGGTTTTCTGATTACCTACCTTCTTCTGCAGGAAAAGCGGGTTACAGGCACCATCGCCATCAAGCATTTTTACCTGCGTCGCATCCTGAGAATCTGGCCGTTATACTACCTGATCGTCCTTTTGGGGCTCTTTGTCTTGCCGCATATCCCGTTTTTTGACATTCCAATCTACTCCGAATTACTCCACCGTAGCTTTGCCATCAAAGTCGTTTTACTCCTGTTGATTCTCCCCAACCTGGTTGCGACACCGATCCCGCACATCAACCAAACCTGGTCGATTGGCGTGGAAGAACAGTTTTACGCCTTCTGGCCGCTGCTGATGAAAACGATCGGTGATCCCCTGCGCGTTGCGCTGGGTACAATTACCGTTTATCTGGTCATCAAATTTGGCCTGTTGCTGCTCCCCGTCCTTGGCCTTAACAACGGAGGTATCAGCTTTTTAACCAGGTTCTGGAACAGTTTTAACGTCGACTGTATGGCCATCGGCGGGGTGATTGCCTGGGCACTTTTTTACCAGCGCGAAGGGATCCTCCGGGTTTTATTCAATCGCTGGTTTCAGGCTGCGGTTTACGGGCTGACGATCTTCCTGATCGTTCGGGGCGTTGAAATTCCGTACCTGCATCAGGAAACCTACGCCTGCCTTTTTGCCGTGATCATTCTGAATCTGGCGGCCAATAAACAGACATTGATCCGGCTCGAACACCCGGTTTTGCACTACCTCGGGAAGATTTCTTTCGGCATTTATATGTACCACATGATTGCCATCGTGATCGCCTTCAAGCTGCTGCAACCGGTTTTTCCCGGCAACAACTGGTTTCTCTACAGTGCGAGTATTTTGCTCACCATCTTGCTGGCGGCTGCTTCCTACGAATGGTTTGAACGCCGGTTTATCAAAGCCAAACTCAAATTCTCAAAAGTTATCAGCGGTGACAATACCGCCAGCGCAGCGCCTACGGAGGCCATTCCGATCGAAAATTCCGTACCCACCGTCTTTAATTCCAAATAATGCCGGGGCACTCGAAGCCGTACCATGTTGAATCAGGTGTCGTCCATATCATCCCACGTTCAGAAACGGTTTTGGCTGTATAGCCTGCTCGGAACCCTCATTGCGCTGGGTTCCGGTTTTCTGATTGCCAAACTGGGCGTACTGGCGCCGGCCGTGATCATTACTATGCCACTGGGGCTGCTGCTGGTTGGGGCGATGTTGGCCGATCCCAAATTCGGGTTCATGGTCTACGTGCAACTGATTTTTCTGGTCAACGCCCTCGCCCGGTTTTTGCCCATCAGCATCCCGTTCGGACTAATCATCGACGGCATTCTGGGTCTGACGGTCGTGAGTCTGCTTCTGAACAGCCGGCGGTATTCCTGGAAAAACCTGCACCATCCGGCGTTTTACCTGGTCGGTTTCTGGACGTTTTACACGGTCATGGAAATTTTCAACCCGGAATCGCCTTACCGCCCCGCCTGGTTTTTCCACGCCCGCTCGTTTTCGCTCCATTTTTTCATCGTTACCTGTACGATTCTGCTCACCGAAATCACCCGGAATGATTTCAAGATTATCCTGCGGACCTGGTTCACCTGGTCGGTGCTGGCGGCCCTCTGGGCGTTCAAACAACAGTATATCGGCCTCACAACCGCCGAAATGATCTGGCTCAATTCGGGAGCCGCCGAAACGCACATCCTGTTCGGGCACCTGCGGAGCTTCTCGTTTTACACGGATGCCTCGCAGTTCGGGGCCGAAATGGCTGCTGTTTCGCTCCTGTGTATGATCTGGATTTTTGAGTCGGACACGCTGGCGCGCCGAATCGGCTTTGCGGTTTTGCTGATGATTTATTTCTGGGGCTACGCGGTGTCGGGAACCCGCAGTGCTCTTTTCGTGCTGATCGCGGGCTACGGTTTTTACCTGTTTATGAAGCGCGACCTCCTCAAGATCGCCCTGGGTCTCTGTCTGGCCCTGCCGTTGCTGTTCATGCTGAAATACACCACCGTGGGCAGCGGCAACTACCAGATTCAACGCATGCGGACGGCCCTGAATCCGATGGAAGATGCCTCGTTTCTGTTGCGGCTGAAAAACCAGCGCAAGCTCGCCAATCACCTGAAAGACTTGCCTTTCGGTGCCGGGATTGGGACCTCCCTCGACACCGGCCAGCGGTTTTCGCCCGAACACTGGGCCGCCCGGATTTCGCCGGATAGCTGGTATGTGGAGTTGTGGATCGAAACCGGAAAAGTCGGGTTGTCCATCTACATCGGCATGCTGGTTTGCCTCATTGCGATTGGCGTCTACCGCATCTGGCACCTGAAAGATCCGCAACTGATCTCGCTGATGCGGGGCATGTTATCGGTTTTCGTCGGTATTGCGGTCATGGGGTATTCCAATCCGGTTCTGGGCCAGTTTCCGACCAGTGCCATGCTATACATCAATGCTCTCGTCTTTACCACCTGCAATCGGTGGGATAAAAGCTGACCGGAATGCGGTTTTTCGGTATTCCGGTTTTAACCCGTGATCGTAAACGAGAGAAGAGAAGAGAAGAGAAGAGAAGAGAAGAGAAAAGACCAGAGACGCGAGCACAGTACCCTGATTTACAACCAAGTAAACCGTGATCGATTTGCTTTTCGGTTGCCCATGTATAAAAACCTAAACTCTAATACCCTTAACGATTGATCGATCTACCTTTATGAAGCGTCGCCAAGCCCTCTGGGGAATAGCCTTATTAGGAGCTGGCAGTATGGCCATCAGTGGTTTTAAATGGATCAACTGGTACAAACGACCTGATCTGATTTATATCCACCGCCAGAAAGACCTCCTGGCTGCCTTAACGGAAACGATTATTCCAACGACCGATACGCCGGGTGCGATCGAAGCCGGTGTTCCTGAATTCGTCCTGAAGATGGTACTCGAAAATACGGGGACGCCGTCGCAAAACCGGTTTATCGACGGGCTGAAAGCCATTGATCCGTACAGCCTCGAACACTTCGGAAAACCGTATGTAAAATGCAGCCGGGAACAGCAAAATGAAATCATGCGCCATTTCGAGCAGGACGGCAAACCGTTCGACGGCATTCCCGGGAAAGTGCAGCGCAAATTGATTGGCAATTCGTTTTTCACGACCCTGAAAGAATATACCTGCATCGGTTACTTTACGTCGATGGTTGGTGCCACGCAGGCGCTGGCTTACGTCTTTACGCCCGGCATTTATCAGGGTTGCGTCCCACTCCAACCCGGCCAGAAAGCCTGGGCCATCCGTTAATCTGACCTGCTGCATGATTCCCATCCATAATAATAGCCAAGGACAAAAAGCACCTGCCTTCGACGCCATCGTTGTTGGCTCGGGCATCAGTGGCGGCTGGGCGGCCAAAGAACTTTGTGAGAAAGGATTGAAAACGCTGGTGCTGGAACGAGGCCGGAATGTCCGGCACATCGTTGATTACCCGACCACGGAAACCAACGTCTGGGAGTTTCCGTACCGACTCAGCAGCGTCAAGCAGGACCGCGAGCAAAACCCAGTCCAAAGCAGCTGCCCGGTTTACAACGAAGCCACCAAGCACTTTTTCGTCAACGATCAGGAACATCCGTACATTCAGGAAAAACCGTTCTCTTGGATTCGCGGCTATCAGGTGGGCGGACGATCGCTGACCTGGGCGCGGCAGTGTTACCGACTGAGCGAACTCGATTTCGAAGCGAACGCCAAAGACGGCCTGGCGGTCGATTGGCCCATTCGGTACAGGGACATTGCCCCCTGGTACGATTACGTCGAGAAATTCGTGGGCATCAGCGGGCAGGCCGAAGGGTTACCTCACTTTCCGGATGGGCAGTTTTTGCCGCCGATGGATCTGAATTGCGTGGAAAAACACCTGAAGCAGCAGGTGAGCCGGCAGTACAAAGACCGGGTGATTACCGTTGGCCGCGTGGCCAACCTGACCCGGGGCTGGAACGGGCGGGGTCCCTGCCAGCACCGCAACCTCTGCAACCGGGGCTGCCCGTATGGGGGGTATTTCAGCAGCAATTCCGGGACGCTACCCGTAGCAGCCGCGACCGGAAACCTGACCTTGCAACCCGATTCGATCGTGGCCGAAGTGTTGTTCGACGAGCACAAAAACCGGGCGACTGGCGTGCGCGTCATCAACGCCATTACGCACGAGGTAACCGATTATTTTGCCCGCATCATTTTCCTGAATGCATCCACGATTGCCACGACCTCGATTTTGCTCAACTCGGTTTCGTCCCGCTTTCCGAACGGCCTGGGCAATTCGAGCGGCCAGATTGGGCACAACCTGATGGATCACTTCATGATGGGGGGCGCCCAGGGCATCTTCGAAGGCTTTGAGGATCAGTACTATAACGGCCGGCGACCCACCGGTTTTTACGTTCCCCGGTTTCGGAACATCAGCCCTGAAACGCAACACAAGGACTACCTCCGTGGCTTTGGGTATCAGGGCCGGGGGGAACGCGCCGAGTGGGGCGACCTGTTCCGGTCGGCGGCCGGTTTCGGCGAATCGCTGAAACAGACGCTGACCAAACCCGGCCCCTGGAACGTGGTGATGGGTGCCTGGGGCGAAACCCTTCCGTATTTCGACAACCAGGTGACGCTCGATGATTCGAAGCGGGACCAATGGGGTTTACCGCTGGTTCGGGTCCATTTCACGTACCGCGAAAATGAGAAAAACATGCGGGAGGACATCAAGGACAGTGCCGCCGAAATGCTCGAACGCTCCGGTTTTAAGAACGTGGAGAAATTCTATTACGATCAGCCGCCGGGTTCGGCCATTCACGAAATGGGAACCGCCCGCATGGGCCGCGACCCCAAAACCTCGGTTCTCAACGCATTCAACCAGATGCACGACGTCAAAAATGTCTACATCACCGACGGCAGTTGCATGACCTCAGCCGCCTGTCAGAACCCTTCGCTGACGTACATGGCCCTGACCGCCCGCGCCTGCGCCCACGCGGTTTCGGAATTGAACAAACTTAACCTGTAGCCCCACCGGCGCATGAAACTCGCCCACCTGATTCTGGCCCACGCCCAGCCCGAGCAGCTCGACCGGCTGATTGGGGCGTTGCAGCACCCGGACGCGGACTTTTACCTGCATATTGACCGAAAAACCGACCTGGCTCCGTTTCAGATGCTGACCCAACGGCCTAATGTATACTTGGTTAAAAACCGGGAAAAAGTGTCCTGGGGAGCTTACAGCATCGTGCAGGCCACGCTGAACGGTTTTGAGCAAATTGTGGCGTCGGGCAAACCATACACGTATGTGAATCTGCTGAGTGGTCAGGATTATCCGCTGAAAGCACCGGATTTTATCCACGCTTATCTGGAAAAACACGCCGGAACGGAGTTTATGGAGTACCTGTCGGTGGAAGACGAATGGCAGGAAGCAATTCCGCGCGTGAAAAAATACCACCTGGTCGATTATTCCTTTCCCGGAAAATTTGCGGTCGAAAAATGGCTGAACCGGATCATGCCCGACCGAAAACCGCCCGAAAATCTCACGTTCATGGGCCGCTCGCAATGGTTTACCATTACCCGGGAAGCCGTTAAGTATATCCTGTTGTACCTGGAAAAGCACCCGAAGGTTACCCGGTTTTTCAAACTAAGCTGGGGGTGTGATGAGCTGGTTTTCCAGACCCTGTTGTACAATTCGCCGTTTCGACCGGCGATGACGAACGACAACCTCCGCTACATCGACTGGTCGGAGAAGAAGGCCAGTCCGAAAACGCTGACCATGAGCGACGAAACCGCCCTGCGGCAGTCGGGCAAGCTATTTGCCCGCAAATTCAATCCGACCATTGATGCCGAAATCATGGATAGGCTGGACACCCGGTTTCTGACCGTCTGAGCTATACCTGCACCGCCGGTTTTACCCAGGCTTTTTCGTTGACATCGTAATGTTTCAGCAAGCGGGCCGGGTTCCCTCCCACTACCGAATACGGGGGAACATTCCGCGTGACCACACTCCCGCCAGCCACCACCGAATGCCGTCCGATGGTGACTCCGGCGGTAATCACCGCATTGGCCCCGATCCAGCATTCATCCTCAATCACAATGGGTCGCGTAATGACGGGCTGCTCCCGAATCGACCGGCTGACATCTTCGTACGAATGATTGAGTCCCGACAACACAACATGCTGAGCGATAATGACATCCTGACCAATCGTTACCGGCCCGATCACTACCGATCCGATCCCGACCGTACAGCGATCCCCGATGATTACCGGTCCAACCCCGTTATTGACCACACTGAAAGCTTCGATCACACTGCGCGCGCCCAGCGCAAACGGATTGAAGGGCAGCACATCCAGCCGCACCGACGACCGAACCCGGGAGGTCCGGTGGCGTTGGTGAATAAACGGATTGACCAGCCAGCTGACCCACCGCCGGGGCCGGGCTTCGTGCCGGGGAATCAGCAGCCAGTGAACCAATTGCTTGACTTGTGGGTACCGGGCAATAAAATCTTTCATGCGGTTTTTAGCCATGAATCAGGTGGTTTGGGGCTGGGAGACAAGCAATTGATCGATGGCATCGGTCAGCATTCCCACCGAATTTTCCCAGGTGTGTTCCCAGGCAAAGGCAATCCGCTCCGCCGGCGACGACAGGACTTTGCCGTTGAGGATGTCGTCGATACGGGCAATAAACTGCTCGGCATTTTCGGCCAGGTACACGTGCTGGTCAAAAAGCGCCATCGTTTCCGTCTTGCCGGCCACCACCGGTTTTCCCATAGCGAGGTACTCATCAATCTTGCGGGGATAATTGCCAATCGTGACTTCGTTCAGCACCTGCGGATTGATCAGCACATCCATCGCGGCCAGGTAAGCCGGAATCTCGCCGGGTGTTTTGGCGCCGAGGAAGGTGACATTGGGCAACGCGTTCAGCCGTTCGGTCGGGAATGAATCGTCCGTGGCGCCAATCAGAACAACCTGCCAGTCAGGCCGTTGCCGGGCCACCGTTTCAATCAGCCCGCCATCCAGCCGTAAACCGGTCAGCGCTCCGGCATAGCCGATCCGGGGTTTGGGGATTGCGGCCAGATCAGCCGGAATTTCGGAGATGGCCGACGGATCGAACATTTTCAGGTCACACCCCTGGCCGACATAGACCGAATTCGGATTGTAGCGGGCCGCCTGCCTGGCCAGGTACAGGGAATTGCTGGCAACCAGATCCACCTTGCTCATCAGCAACGGTTCCAGCCGGGCACCGTGCCGCTTCCAGAAATCGACCGCCAGAAAATTATCCCGCAGGTAATACACATACACCGCCGGTTTGAGCAGTTCTTTCAGAAAAAAGCCCTGGAGCATATCGTTGTCGTTGATGAGCACGAACGACTTCCAGCCTAACTCGCTGACGGCCTGACGGATTTCGGTTGACAGGATCGTACCGTTATAGCGGTTGGCCCAGTCATAAAGTCCCGTATCCGGAAGCCAGTTGATCGATCCCAGCAGGTTTTTGGGCGACAGAACCCAGAGGTTTTTCTGGGCCTCAATCAAATGACGCCCCCCGTTTTGGGCAATAAACTCATCCCGCCGTTGCGCCCGCTCCGATTTTTTGGAAAACCGCGACGACCAGTCCAGGGGTTCGTTGACAAACAGCACCGGGTGCGTTTCGGATAAGGTGCGGGCCATATCCCGGATGTTACTGCCCAGTTGTTTTTCTTCCCACGGTTGCCGGGAGGTGATGACAAAATTGGTTCTGCCAGACGGTTTATTCATGACTTGGGGAAATACGGGTATAACTTCGGATAAAATCCTCGTGTTTTATTCTTAAAATTGTCTGATAATTACAGCTCCCTATCCGGTTCCATCCGATACCACAGCAAATAGTATGCTTGATTTCCGGGCTGTAAAACAATTCCGAGCTAAGGTCTGATAAATTATTCTGCTCTGTGTGTTTAAAATAGGCAAAAATAAAAATCGACGGGTTCCGCCCTACCAAATTGGTAAAAATACGCTTTTAAATCGAACATTATCAATTCTTTACAATGACATCCGTTGGCCAGCCCCCCCTAGAAGGGCTGAAACCGCAGTCGGCATCGTGGTATTATTTTTGCTAATTATACTCTGTTAATAGTAACTTGAAAGCCTGGAACGGTTGTTTTTTGAGATGATAGCCCGATTATTGGATTTATTGGCGACGACAGGCCGAAAAGTCATCCTATTGCCTTTTTATTGTCTATTTATTTCGCCGTATCTATACGGACAGACCCCGGCTGTTACCCCTCCGACACCCGCACAGCAGGCCGTCACCAGCGCCAATGATACGCTGTATCTCGATGTGACGCAGGACCTGTCGGTGCAGTTGTTACCGTTCGACGAAATCTTCCGCATTGCGCTCTCCAAATCGCCCCTGATCCGGTACGAGAACGAAGTCGTTGTTACCCAGAATGCGGACTATAAACTTTCCAAAATATCGATTTTACAGTCGGCCACCGGTTTCACCAACTATTCCTTCGGAAATCAGGCCATTCTGTCGAATACCTCGTTCGGGGCGGATGCCCTGGGACAAATTGCCAACGGGTACCGAACCGGCGTCGGCCTTCAGCTCAGTTTGTACGATTTGTTCAGCCGGAGCCACAAGATCCGGCAGGCCAAGGCCAATTATCAGGCAGCCCTGGTCAAAAAAGAGTCGGTCGAGTTGCAACTCAAAAAGGATTTGGTGACGGTTTATCAAGATCTGATGACGTCGCAACGGGTCTTGAAAGTGCGGCTTCAGGACGAACAGGCGGCTTTTGCGGTGTATCGGATTGCCGAAGCCGATTCCCAGCAGGGCCGGCTCGATCCGAAAAGCCTGGCAATAGCCAGCAATGGCTACACCCAGACAAAGACCATTACCGAACAGGCGAAGGGCGAATTTCTGAAAAATGTCTACTATCTCGAAATTATGGTGGGGGTTCCGCTTCACCAGTTAAAACGTAAATAACCCAGGACTCAATGACACCACGGATATTTTTACGTCTCCTGAAGCAGCATGCGCTCTGGTTTATCCTGATTCCCCTGCTAACGGCGGGCTCCGTGTATTACTTTTCCAAGGATGAAGTCCGGATTTATAAATCGGAGGCCACCTTGTATACCGGTTTGGCCTCCGGTTATTCCCTGCTTTCGGACCAGCAGGCCGGTTTCGTCGACCACTCCGCGGCTTCTTTCGAAAACCTGCTCACGACGCTCAACTCGCAGGAAACCCTGCGGCAGATTGCGGTTCGTCTCCTGGTGCAACACCTGCCCCTCGCTAAACCGGATGGTAAGGTGCTGTCGCCCCCCGGTTTTCAGCAAATCCGGAAGGCAATTCCCGAAAATCTCCGCCAATCGCTCCTTAAAAACGCGGATCAGGCGACCCTTTTCACGCGGATCGACAGCTTGTCGCGCTCGGTGACCGACAATCCGGTTCAGTATTTAGTGCTGAAATCGAATGCCTACTGCTCGATCCGAACGATCGGGAAGAACCTGAAAGCAACCCGCCGGGCTCCCAGCGACATGCTCGATATGGAATATGAATCGGACGATCCGGCGGTGGCGCAGCAAACCCTGAATCACGCCATTTCGATCCTGAACCAGCGTTATACGACCCTGAAAACGTCGGAAACCAATTCGGTAGTCAACTATTACGAAAACCAGACGCAGGAAGCGAAGAAGAAACTGGACGAGGCCGAAAACAAACTTCGGGCCTTCAACGTGCAGCACAAAGTGGTGAATTTTGACGAAGAGTCGAAAAACGTGGCCGCTGCGCGCGAGTTGTTTACCGAAGATTATAACAAGGAACTGATGCGCAACCGGGCTTCCAAAGCCTCGATGGACGGCCTGAGCAAGCGCATGGGCCAGCAGGGCGCCTTGCTGGCGGCCAACGGCGAACTGAAAACCCGCCAGGCGGAACTCACCGAAGCCCAGACACAACTGGTGAATGCGCAGGCCTATGGACAACCGCAAACCGTCATCAGCCGCCTGCAAACCCGGGTTGACCAGGCCTCGGAAGCACTGAAAGCCACCGCCCGCAATTATTCGGCGGCCGAAAATTCGCCCGAAGCGATTCCGCAACGGACGTTACTGAACGAGTGGCTGGAAAAAGTAATCGACTTTGAGGAGTCGTCGGCCCGGCTGGAGGTCTACAAATCGCGCATGAACGAGTACCAGGCCCGGACGAACGCCTACAGCCCCTTGCAGACGCAGCTGCGGCAACTCAACCGGGAACTCGAACTGGCCGAAAAAGACTATCTGTCGTCGGTACAGTACCTGAATCAGGCCATTACGCACCGGCAGGATGTTTCGGTGGATGGGGCATTGACCGTTCTGGACCCGCCTAACTTCCCGTACGAGGCCCAATCCAAACGCTGGTTGTTCATTGCCATCGGATTCGGGGTTGGCATTTTCATTGCCATGATGCTGACGGCCATCCGCTACTGGGTCGATCGCCGGATCAGTTCGCCGGAGCAGGCCGAAACGCTGATCGGCCGCCCGGTGGCCGCGGTTTTCCCGACCGTCAAAAAATTCACCATCGATTCGAAAGCCGGCCGCACGGCGCTGAGCATGTTCGAGCAGTTGTGCAACGCCATTAATTTCGAGATCGTCAAGGCGTCGGGCACCAGGCCGTATCCGCCGGTCATCACCCTCTTTAGCGTGCGTTCGAAGCAGGGCAAAACCTGGATTGCCCACAGTTTAGGCCGGATGTATGCCGAAGCGGGTCAGCAGGTTGCCTATTGTTACCCGCGTCTGAAAGATAGCCAGGAGAAGGTCGAGCAGGACGGGGTTACGTTTTTCCCCTACACGCGCCGGTCGGATTTAATGAACGTCACGGAAATCGATTACCTGTTCGATGAGAACACCAAGTTCGATGCCTCGCAGTTCGACCGAATCATCCTCGAAATCCCGGCACTGATCAGCAGCCCGATTCCGGTATACCTGATCAACCAAAGTTCGGTTTCGGTCCTGGTCACGGATGTCAACAGCATCTGGGCGCGAACGGAACGGAAAGTACTCGAAATGTTCCTGAAAATTGCCACCCATGCCGTGGTGACGATTTTGAACCGGGTCGATGGCAGCTACCTCGATGCCCCGAGCAAGGCCGACGCGCAGCAGTGGCCCACCCAGCCCGAACACTCGGTCGAGGTACAACGGACGCTCCGTTCCCTGGAAAACCAGCGGATGCTTCAATACGGAAAAATAGTGTAGCCCATCAAGCGCATGAGTACGAAACAGCAGGCCATCAGTGGCGGAAAATGGATTACCATTTCCACCGTAATTTCGACGGTGTTCCAGTTTCTGCAGGTTTCCATCCTGGCCCGACTGCTTGAGCCTTCGGTTTTCGGGGTGGTCAGCGTCAGCACGCTGATCATCAATTTCTTTTTCATTTTCAGCAACTTAGGCTTTTCCAACTCCATCATCTCCAAGCAGGAGAGCAACCCCAAAGTGCTTTCGTCGCTGTATTTTATGGGGCTGCTGCTGGGCGGAACGGTTTTTCTGATCGTGTATTTCAGTTCTCCCCTGGTGGTGGCTTTTTACCACGAGCCTCGGCTGGACAAAGTCATTAAACTGGCCTCCCTGTACTTTATTATCAACTATTTAGGCCAGATTTATTTATTCATTCTCCAGAAAGAACTGCAGTTTCGGTCGGTCGCTATTATCGAAATCATCGGTACGTTTACCGGCACTTCCATCGCCATTACGATGGCGTATAACGGATACGCCGAAACGTCCCTGATCATCGGTTATCTGATCATGCACGTGGTCCGGACGGTGCTATCGATTCTGCTCGGGCTCAAATATTTCAAACCGTCCTTTTACTTCAATTTCGGCCTGATTAAAGACCACCTGCGCTTTGGTTTATTCAACGTGGGTGACGGTTTAATCGGTTTTATTCAGGGCAATGCCGATAACATTATTGTCGGTAGTTTGCTGGGGGTAACGCCATTGGGTTATTACACGATTGCCTATCAACTGGCGGTTTTTCCGATCAATAAACTCAATCCGATTATTCTACAGGTTGCGTATCCGGTTCTGGCTAAAATGAAAGGCAATGATCAGGAATTGAAGAATTCCTACATCAAGATCCTGGACATTATCAGCTATTTAAACCTGCCATTGCTGGCCGGTTTATTCATCACCGCCGAAAGCGTGGTTCCGTTGTTTTACGGGCCGGGCTGGGACAACACCATTCCGCTCATTAAGATTTTTGTTTTCCAGAGTTTCTTCGGCTGCCTGGCGCATCCGCTCTTCACGTTAGCCTTTACGAAGGGCAAGCCCAACTTATTGTTCTATCTGAATCTGGCCACCCTGGTTATCAAGATTCCATTGCTGTATTTCTTCGGAAAATACTGGCACGTTACCGGTATTGCGCTTTCGTATTTAACGACTACGTTCCTGAGCCTTTTTCTAAACTTTTACATCGCCCACTCACTGATTGGCAATTTCTTTAAAGAATTCCTGCAAAACATTGTAAAACCGCTCAGTTTCTGTTTGCTGATGGTGATCATGATTTTCGCTTATAAAGAGCTGGTCGGTTATCAGGGCGTAGTGAATACCATCGTCGAAATTGCGATTGGAGGATTGGTTTATCTGGCCCTTACGCTGAAGTATAAAGTTTCACTTCCCGAAATCAGAACCTTCAGACAATCATTGTAACATGACGGACAACCAACCCATCAGGCATCGATTTCACGTTCTGGATATTTTCCGGGGCATTTTTGCGTCAATGGTGGTTTTATTCCACCTCGCCCCGTTCGCCGACACCCCCCTGATCAACAATAGTTTTGTCGATAACTCCGACATGTTCGTCGATTTCTTTTTTGTCCTCAGCGGTTTTGTAATTACGTACAGTTATCCTACTATTTCGAATGGCGCTGAGCTAGGTTCTTTTTTAAAAAAGCGATTGTTTCGAATTTATCCCCTGCACGTCATCCTGCTGTTCAGCTTCCTGATTATTGAGAATATAAAACTATATTTTTCCAGCTATATCCACATCAATCAACCGTTTAACGAGAGCAACAACGTCCTTACTTTTTTCACGTCGCTGTTCCTGCTGAACTCCGTCAAATTTCCGGGTATCCGGGATGTGAGCTGGAACATTCCCAGTTGGTCAATCAGCGCCGAAATGGTTTCTTACGTCCTTTTTAGCGGTTTGCTGGTGCTTTTGTACAAGACCCGATCGCAGGCCTTTAAATATGGTGTGTTTGCGGCTTTGCCGGTTTTGGCCCTGATGCTTCTGGTCTTGATCACGGGCGGGTTCGCAATTAATTATAGTTTCGACTACGGTTTTCTGCGGGCTATTATCGGTTTTTTCACCGGTTCTGTCTGCTACTTCGTTTTCAGTCAACTCTATCCTTCTTTCAGCAAACGCAATCCTTTTTATTTTTCAATAGCGGAAGTTGTGTCGCTAGGCATCTTAGGCGGTATGATTGGTAACGGAACGGTTTTAAAAGAAATCGGCTTCGTCTTCGAATTCATATTCTTTGCGTGCATTCTTATTTTTTCGTTTGAACGCGGCATTATTTCTGCTGTATTAAAAAAATCTGTCTTCCTGAAAAATATCGGAACGTATAGTTACTCCATTTACATGACCCATACGCTCCTGTTAAGCCTTTTTAATGTTGTTTTTATTCGATTGCTCAACTTACCGCCCTCGTCCTACGTTTATCTTGTTTTCCTGAATTATTACCTCATTTACATCGTGTCTCGCTGGACATACCATACTATTGAGATGCGGTTTACGAAGGGAATAAAGGCTATACCTACGGGCCGTAAAAAGCCGATATCCAACAGCATCCAACCCTAATCGTTGAATTGATACAACTGTTTTAGTCCGATGAATACCCTGAATTTTCGTTTCAACAACATTCTGCTTTTACTTACGCTGATCTCGTTGGTGATCAGTTGTCAACCCGCTATTACGCCCCAGCCGGTTGCCGATTTTTCGATTGAAAAAATCACCGGATCGCCGGGAAAAATCAAATTGACAAACAAATCCTTGAATGCCAAACGGTACCAGTGGACGTTTGGCGACGGCCGGGCATCGACGGAAGAGGCCCCGGAAATCGAATACAAAACCGACGGAACGTATACCGTTGTACTGACGGCTAAAAATGATGTGGGGCAAGATCAGGTTTCCAATAGTGTCGAAATCGGGGGCCTGGTTAAATACGTCACCGCCGGTTTTGATTACGCACCGATCAACGGGTCACCCAGCCGGATTCAGTTTACCAACCGCTCCATGAATGCCGATCGGTATCAGTGGCAATTTGGCGACGGACAGGCCTCCACGGAACCCAATCCACTCATTGAATTCAAAGGCAATGGAATCTATACGGCTCGCTTAATTGCCAAAAATGCCAACAGCACGGACGAGGTTTCCAAGAGTGTTACGATCTCCGGCGTTCCCACCTCAGGCAGCGTGATGTTCTGGACAAATGGCCGGGGCGATGGTTCGGATATTGAAGTCTATGTTGCCAACGCCATGCAGGGCGTTATCAACACCCATCAGGCCAATGGCACGCCCTCGTCCTGCGGATTGGATGGCTATGTTACTTTTCAGAACACCGACGGAACGTACAGTTTTTATGCACAGTCCAAAAGCCGTTCGTGGTCGGGTGTTATAACCATTAAAAACGGTGAATGCCGCATGAAATTACTTCCACAATGAGTGAAAACTTAGCCCCTTCTAGCCGTGAGCACGCTACTTTTACCCGACTGGCTTTCGAAACATACGTTTGCCTATAATCCAAAGAATGTTGCCAAGGGGCAGCTTCAGGATTTGCGTAACCGGCTGGCCCGGTTTAAGGTTGATAAGCCCGAGATTTCCATCGTCATTCCGGCGTACAACGAGGAGGCTAATTTGCTGCATACCCTTTCATCACTGGCGGATCAGCGGCTTTTGCGGCCGACCGAGCTACTGGTGGTCAACAATAATTCCGCCGACCGGACGCAGGATTTGCTCGACAAGTGCGAGGTCCGGTCGATTATCGAGCGCCGGCCAGGGGTCGCGTTTGCCCGGCAGGCCGGTCTGGAAGCGGCCCGGGGCCTTTACCTGGCCAATGCCGATGCCGACTGCCTGTATCCGTCGGGTTGGGCGGAGGCCATTACCAAACCGCTCCAGGACCCCGAGATCGCCTGTACCTACGGCCTTTATTCGTTTCTGCCCAGCCCGAATTCGTCCCGGCTGGCGTTGATGCTGTACGAAAAAACCGCCCAGCTCACCAACAACATTCGCTACCGGAACCGGGAGTTCATGAACGTCTACGGGTTCAATTTTGCCTTTCGCCGGGCCGACGCGCTGGCGGTAGGCGGTTTTGCCCTCGACAGTGGCCGCGAAGGATCGGTGGCGGAACTGGTCGCAGCCGGGATTAAACCGCCCCCGTCCGGTAAATGCGAAGATGGCTGGATGTCGCTCTCGCTGCAGCAGGAAGGAAAAGGGCGAACGGTTCGGGTGACGGATCCGGCGGCCCGGGTATGGACGAGCGACCGCCGATTACTGGCCGACGGTAGCCTGGGCAAAGCGTTTACAACCCGCGTCTGGCAAGCCATCCGAACGCTGGGCGCACCGGTTTCCCGGTCGAGCTCAAGCCCGTCATGAATTACTGAAAACGCCTATGGTCCGTTTTGTTGCGGGGTATTTGATGCGCATTTTGTGGCGTAAAAAAATACGATTTACGATGCTGTTGACTGGCCTGGCGTTTGCCGGTTTTTCGCAAACCTGCAACGGGGTGCTCGGCGAAGCCATCATCAACGAAACGTTCGGAACCAGCGTGACCCGCCCGCTGGAATCGGGCGAAACGACCTACCGGTTTGTGTCGGATCGGTGCCCGGGCGACGGCGAGTATATTCTGGCGAATTCGAGCCATTGTTTCGGCTCCACCTGGCACACGATTACCGAAGACCATACCGAAAATGACGTGGGCGGGGCCATGTTAATCGTCAATGCGTCGCACGAAGCGGGGGAATTTTATAGCCATACCGTGACGGGTTTATGCCGCGGCATTACGTACGAATTTTCGGTCTGGGTTTTGAATTTAATGAATCCGGTTTTAGCCAACGGCTGCAATCCGATTGAACCGGCTCCGCTTGACCCGAATATTACCATGAAGATTGAACGACCGGATGGGAGTGTCATTCAAACCATCAATACCGGTTCGATCGGCCGTTCTGCCACGCCAACGTGGTTGCGGTACGCGGTGCTGTTTACGATGCCCGATACGGGTAATTCGGTGGTTATAAAGCTCGTCAATAACGGGCCGGGCGGCTGTGGCAACGACCTGAGCTTAGACGATATTCAGTTCCGGCCCTGTCACCCGGTCCTGGCAATTCGTTACACCGAAACCGCCAGTTCGACGCTGGAAGGATGTGCCAATAGCAAGCACCTGATTCAGTCGGACCTGGGTAGCGGTTATGAACGACCGGTGTATCAATGGCAGGAAAGCACGGATGGTGTAAAATGGAGCAACATCATCCATGCAACTACTGATTCGTACCTGGTGCAGGTCCATGAATCGGAAAATCGGTATTATCGGTTAGTCTGCGCCCCCTATCCGAATGCGATTACAGAGCAGGATACGCCCTGTCAGTCGGTTTCCAATCCCCTCATGGTAACCATTCGAAATCCGAACGATTGCCGGGGGCCGCAGATTCACATACCGGATTCATTCACACCGAATAACGACGGTTTTAACGATGTCCTGAATGTATACCATTTCGATAATATCATCTTTGAATTGCGCATTTTTAACCGCTGGGGAAGCGTCATTTTCAGAACGGACACCAACGGTTTTCGCTGGGATGGAACGTACCTGGAAAAACCGTGTCCGGAAGGTATCTATCCGTGGAAAGTAACCTACCGATCGACAGATACGAACCAGACTGAAAATGATTATTTTAAAACCGGCCAGGTGCTTTTAGTACGCTGATCGCAGCCCTGGGAGGCAGCTCTATTAACTTATTCAACTTATGAAGAATCATTTTCCGGGCGTGACCTTACTCGTTACGCACTACAACCGAAGCGGTTCCCTGGAGCGGTTGCTACGAACCTTTACGGATCTGGACTGCTCCTTCGACGCCATTGTGGTTTCGGATGATGGCAGCAAGCCCGAACACCTCGACAAGCTCAAATCCTTAGCAAAATTGCTTGATTTTCAACTCGTTACTACGCCAAAAAATAAAGGACTAGGCAACAACATCAACAAGGGACAGGACGCCGTCCGGACGGCGTATACCCTGTATGTCCAGGAAGATTTTGTGCCGCAACCCGACTTTGCCACGCATTTTAACGATGCGCTGACCATTATGAACCAGGAGCCGGAACTGGATTTCATCCGGTTTTACGCCTACTTCCCCTATCCGTATACGGAACCCTACGGCAAAGGGTTTTCGAGAATGGTTTTCAAACCCTCGCCCTGGTTCTCCAACCATTTGAAATTCTATGTTTACAGCGATCACCCGCACCTGCGCCGGAGCAATTTTCTGCAAAAATTTGGTCGTTATGTGGAAGGGAAAGATGTAAACGTTACCGAATTTCAAATGTGTCTTTCGGTCATTCAAAAGAAAGGCCAAGGGCTCTTATTCGATGAATTTACGAAAGTATTCGACCAGAAAAACTCAAGTACCGAACCGAGTACCTTCTACCGGGCGAGCTGGCGGGAAAGTACCCACCCGGTACTGCTTTTTGCCCGGTGGTGGTACTTAAAATACCGCCTTCTCAAAAATACGTTCGAGCTGGCTCTGCTGAAAGATTAGCCCGTTTAGCCCGCGTTTTTCTAGTGAATTGCCTTGTTCCTCATCACACATGAATCCGCACTTGACCCATTTTCCGGCTGTTACCCTCCTCATTACGCACTATAACCGTAGTGGTTCGCTGGAACGGCTGCTCCGCTCCTTCAAAGAATTGAACTGCTCTTTCGACGACATTGTGGTGTCCGACGACGGTAGCAAACCCGATCATTTAAATGCCATCCGGGAGCTGAAAAAACAGTATACATTCCGGCTCATTACAACCCCGAAAAATAAAGGCCTGGCCAACAACCTCAATAAGGGGCAGGAGGCCGTTAAAACCCCGTATACGCTGTATGTGCAGGAAGACTTCATTCCCAAACCGGCGTTTACGGCGCATTTTAACGACGCGTTGGCAATGATGCAGGAGGAGAAAGACCTGGATATTATCCGGTTTTATGCCTATTATCCGTATCCCTATCTGGAACCCTATAAAAGCGGTTTTTCGCGAATGCTGTACAAACCGTGGTATACCAACTATACCAAGATTTACTATTACAGCGATCATCCGCATTTACGGCGGAGCAATTTCCTGGATAAATTTGGCCGCTATGTGGAAGGAATCAAGTCGGACAAGACCGAATACCGCATGTGCATTTCGTTTATAAAGAACAACGGAAAAGGGCTTTTTCTGACGGATTTCAATGCGATGTTCGAGCAGAAAAATTCGGAGGACGAACCCAGCACGGTCACGCGCAGCAACTGGCGGCACGAAAACACCAATTTCTTCGTGGTCTGGGGCCGGGCGCTCTACCGGCAGATCAAGTACAACTTCGACCTGATTTTTTGAGTCCCTCTTCTGAGACAAGCGCACAAAAAAAGGCTTTCAACCCGTGGGTTGAAAGCCTTTTTGGTCTTCAGTCCTGGTTATTTATCGGCCTTGAGCACTTTCCGGAAGGCCCGGTCATTGCCCTGCTTCACTTCGAGAATATACATCCCGGCGGGCAAGGCGGAGATATTGATTTTTTCCGAATACGTTCGGGACGCTTTCCCCGTATTCACCTGCTTGTGCAAGGTCCCCAGGCTGGCGTTGAACAGGTTGATTTCCACTGGCTGATTATTATCATTTTCCAGGTCGACGGTCACGTGATCGACCGACGGATTCGGATAGACCCGAACGGTTTCGTGCAGCGATTGCCCCCCCAGCTCGGCAGTTCCCAGCCGGGCCGTGGCCGTCGTGGAGGTTGACGATGTAACCACCTGATCGGAGGCAATGACAAAAATGGGGGTTTCCGTAACCGTCAGCGTCAGTTTGCCGGCCGAGGTATTCAGCGTCTGCACATCGGCGGTATCGCTGGCGACTTTCGGGGTGTACACCTTAGCGTATGTCGCCGTCCCCAGATCCAGCGTATACTGCGCCGTCCGGCCCACCTCGTCGGGCACCACCAGCACGTAGGCCGACTTACCCTGGTATTCGTACCGATCCACGATCGGGTTGGTGCTGATCGTCTGCTTGTAGGTATATTCCCCCAGCAACTTGTTGGCCTGAAAGATAAAATCGGCGGCCGGTTTGCGCGTAAAATTCTGGTTGATCAAGCCCGACGAACCAAACTGCGTGGGATTCAGGAAGTTGTCATCGTACATCTGGTAGAAGAAAATCCGCTCCACCCCCGACCGTGCGTAGAACAAGGCCGTCCGCAGAATCCAGTCGGCCTGGGTCTGATACTCGTTTTTGTTACCGATCGGGATGGCTTTCAGCGGGCTTCCCTGGTTGGCGTCGTACCCGGTTTCGGTTACCCAAACCGGCATATCGTAGGCATATTTATGAGCGGTTTCGATGAATTGCTGCACCACATTCACCGCCGAGGAAACTTCCGGGGCCGCCCCGCGCGTCGACAGTCCGCTTTGCGAGGAGTTGGAATTATCCGGATACAGGTGGTAATTGATCACATCCCAGCAGAGATTAACCGTTCCGTCGGGTTTGTACCCGCGAAACTCCCGGCACCAGTCGATCATTCCCCGCAGGTAGTCGGTTCCGGCATAGGCCGACGCCATCCCCCCAATCACAACTTTGATCGTCGGATCGGCATTTTTAACGCCCACGCCCGCGCCCATCGTGTTTTTGTGACCATCGTAAAAAGCCGACAGGTTGGCGGCATATTCCCGGGCGGTCTGGTAGCCTTTCCGGCCTTTCCACCATTTATCGCGCTCGTTGTCGCACTCGATGTATTTAATCAACCCCAGGCCAATTTTGACGGTATTGATGCCGTCGCCGGTCCACCGCTGGGCGGGGTTGACCGTCACCAATGCCGGGTTAACATTCGGATTGGATCCGTACCGGGCAACATACTGAAACGCCACCTTGGCCTGATCGATGTAGGAATTCGGATTGGTAAAATCACTTCCGTACCGAACCGGTACATTTTCCGAATCCCGCTGATCTTCGGGATAGGTCGCCAGCATCCAGCCGGGCAGTGTTTTCAGACAGGCCAGCACCTCGATGCCCTCGGTTTTGCACCGTTCGTAAATGGCGTCATAATTCCAGCCCCCGCTATGCGTCGGGTTATAGGTGTACAGGCCTTCGTTGGCTTCCAGTTTTTCCCAGTCGATGTAGTGCCGAATGCCCCGGAAGGTCTTGACGGCATTCATCCGCGTTTCGTCGATCACGTCCGGAATCCGGCCATCGATGAAATCCCATTCGAAGGCGTTGGCACCGAACATGTCTTTCAGTTTGATCGTTTTCTGCGGAATCGGGGTGTTTGGCACCGTCGTCGGGGTGTAACTTCCGTAGAGTTCCATTTCCGTCGGATAGCCCCACCAGGCATTCAAGACCAGATAACGGGCGTTGCTGATCGCGGTATCCAGTTTAAACCGGGCGTCGCCGGTTGTTGGGCGGCTCGGATACGGCCCCACCCAGTTGTTGTACTCCTGTCCGGTAAAGGTCGCAATCGGAATCCGCTCCCACTGATCGGTGATAATCGACAGGGTCATCGGACTGTCACTCATCGTTCCGGAACCATCGTAAAACTTAACGCTTTCGATGGTCATCGTTTCACCCGGCAGCAGCGGATAATAGGCGTCGAAATTGCTCAGAACTTTGCCATAACCGGTATTCACTTCGTTGGCGGTATTCCCGTCAAACAGCCCTTCCAGCCCATTGCTGACGTTGTTGAGCTGGTACCATCGCTTGGCTTCGATGGGAATTTTAACCGCCGTAGACGACGTTGGCGGGGTTTCAGCGGCATGGACGACAATCGTACGGGTCACATTGTCAGCCGCGGCAAAATTTGTATTACCGGTTTGGGAAGCCGTGATCGTAGCCGTTCCCGCGCCAACCACCGTGGCTTTCCACGAACCGGTTGCATTGGAAACCGACACCACCGACGCATTGGACGACGCAAACGTAATGGCGGTTTCGGTGTTGGTGCTGCTGGCCACCAGGGTAAACGGCGCATCGCCCACGGTTTTGTCCGACAAAGCCGCGAAGGTAATTACGGAGGGAGCCGTGGTCGGCGTCGTTGGGGTCGTTGGCTGAACCTCAAACCAGTTAAAATTCCAGTCACCTCTGACCACATGGACCCGCAACACCTGGTTTCCGGCGGGTAAGGTGGCCGTTCCGCTCACGGTGGTCCAGTTTTGCCAGCCACCCGTTATCGGCACCTCCACCGTGGCTAAAACCGTTCCGGCCGCATTGCGGAGTTCAATTTCGCCTTCCCCCCACTGCTTGGCCACCCGAAAACTGAACGCATACGTTCCGGCCGACGCCACGTTCAGGTTATAGTCCATCCAGTCGTTATCGCTGATCCAGCCCACACTCAGGCCGCCACCGGTATCCGTCGTACTTTCCGTCAACACGCCGTTCATTCCGGCGTAGTTTTCCGCTTCGACTTTACCCGGCACCGGCGTCGCTCCTTCAACCTCAAACCAGTTAAAATTCCAGTTCCCGGCTACGGCCCGCACGCGTACAATCTGCTCACCCGCATTCAGGTGGGCGGTCGTAAAGATGGTTTGCCAGCCCTGCAAACCACCGGTTTGCGGGACACTGAGCGTACTTAAAACCGTGCCATTATACGTTTTCAGCTCAATCTGGCCGTTGCCCCACCCGTTGGCAATCCGAAATTTAAAGGTGTAGATTCCGGCCGTCGTTACATTGATGTGGTAGTCCAGCCAGTCATTATCGTCGATCCAGCCCACGTTCAAACCACCGCCGGTGTCGGCGGTATTTTCGGTCTGGATGCCGTTCATGGCGGCATAATTTTCGGCTTCGATTTTCCCCGGAACGGGCGTAAAGGCCGACATGGCCGAAACCGGATATCCAAATGCCTTGATTTTCTGGGGAATGTTGTTGCTGTATTTATGAATGACAATCGCATCGGCATAGACTGGCTGCGCCAGCGGCATGTCAAGCCAGGTCATGTAGGTAGGTCCTTCAAACGTTCCCAGCAGAATTTTTTCGGTCCCGTTAACGGCGTAAATGGATGCGGGTTGTTCGGTAAACCAGCCTTCCCCATCGAAGAGGGAAAGACGGGTCAGAATGGCTTTCTTTTCCAGTTTCAGGGTTACATCGACCCATTTGAAATTACCCGTCCAGGCCTGGGCCACCAGGCTATCCGTATTATCGTTGAGCCAGGGCGAATAATCCTGCCCGGTTTCTTCGCTGGGCGTTACGGAGACAAAGCGAACTCGTTCTTCGGTCTGTGCAAAAAGGGCGATGGAAATGAGAAAACAGAGAAATGACAGTAAAGTTTTTTTCATAAAATAGTATAAAACGCAGTGGTATGAAATTGTTATTTTCAAATGGCAGGGAATGGAAGGGCCAGGGAAGAACGGATTAACTAAGGTTGCGTTTTCAAATATAACCTATAATTAATAATATAGTTGCACGCTTTTTTTTCGTCAATTCTATTGCATAATTAACAGACAGGAAAATATTTCTGCCATTCCTAAGTAGTGCGACCGAATAATTTGTAACTTCTTACGGACAGTTTCTGAAAGCCCAAAACCAGGAATGGTAAATTATTTCTGCCGTCATTCTCAAAATATTTTTCGATTCGTCAAACTTTTTTTTACCGATAGAAAAGTCGTTCTATCTCAGCCTGCTATTCTACCAAAATCGGTAGCAGAACTGGGAAAATAAGCGAGTAGTTTACCGTATCGCTAATCTGAAAAATGTGATTCAACGGTTTAGTTGTAGAGGAAGCCCTTTCTCCGACCCAATAAGTAATAACCCGGGCACTGGCTACCCATTCCAGGCTAATACCAGACACAGTTAACCAGACATACGGCGCCGTTTTAGCACCGCCCGACCGGTTTTTTATAAAGCCGATTCGATCACCCTGGCGAGTTGCGGTTTGAGAGATTGTGTATACTGATATCCAACCCGGAAAAGCTCCCGGGCGCGTCGCCAGTCGAAGACATCAAAACGGCTGAGTTCGGGGGGTTCGAGCAGCAGGTGGCACTGGGCCAGCCGCTCTTTGGTTTTGCTCCGCACCGCCAGCACCAGACTCCGCTCCAGCACCCCTTTGATCGACGTAATCGGCTTCTGGGTTGTAAACGGATTGCAATGAATGCCGACAATAAAGTCTACTTTATCGGCTACCACTTCCACCGGCATGTTATTCAAAACCGCGCCGTCCACGTATTGCCGCTTATTGATCATATAAGGTTCGAAAATGCCGGGCAGACAACAGGACGCCAACACCGGGCGAACCAATTCACCAGAATCGAAAACCGCCAGTACGCCATCGGTCAGATTCGTAGCCACGACATGCATCGGAATTCGGAGTGCTTCGAAACTATCGTGGGGCAACAACTGCCGGTACAGTTCCTCCGCCCGATCGATCCGCAGCAGCCCCATACGGGTAAAGGCCGGACGAATGTGGCGGTAGAACGGCGTCGTTTCGATAATTTCCAGGATCTCATCGGGCGTATAACCATTGGCAAACAGCGCCCCAACAATGGCCCCCGCGCTGGTGCCCGCAAGCTGGCTGAACCCAAAACCTTCTTCCAGCAGCCCTTTCAAAACGCCCAAGTGAGCGATTCCGCGGGCTCCGCCCCCGGACAAAACCAATCCGAATTTCATCGCAAAAAAGGAAACGAAGCCAAGCCGGCATTCCGACGGATCGGCGGCATCATCGATTTACTATATTAACGAAGCAAGCGGTCCTTTGTCACGAATCCGAATACCTTTTTCGGTCATTTCGACCGTGGCCGCTTCCACCACCGGATCATGTTCGAACACCAGAACCCAGTTTTCATCGGCTGCCTGCTGCAACAACCGGGCTTTTTCTTCGATGGCCTGCAGCGGACGAACATCGTAACTCATCACCCAGGCCAACGGAATATGCGCCGATGACGGAATCAGGTCAGCCACGTACGCGACCGTCCGCTCGCCCACCTTCAGGATGGGCAGGGTCATTTTCTCGGTATGCCCATCGACCGGCAGAAGTTGAATCCCGGAAAACGGGAAGGAATCCTGGTCCAGAAACCGCAATTGCCCACTCTCCTGAATCGGCTCGATATTTTCCTTCAGAAACGACGCTTTTTCACGAGGATTCGGATGCATCGCCCACTGCCAGTGCGCGCTATGACTCCAGTAGGTAGCCGCCGGGAAAGTCGGCCGTAAGCCACCATTCGTCCGCCGAACGGCTCCGCCCACGTGGTCGAAATGCAGGTGGGTCAGCAGCACGTCGGTAACGTCCGTTTCGGAATACCCGGCCTGATGAAGGGATGTCACCAGCGAAGCCTCACCGTGCGGTTCGTAGAAACTAAAAAACCGGGCCTCCTGCTTATCGCCCATTCCCGTGTCGACCAACAGCAATCGATTCCCGTCTTCAACCAACAGGCAGCGCATCGCCCAGGTACAAAGATTACGTTCATCGGCCGGATTAAATTTATTCCAGAGCGTTTTGGGCACGACACCGAACATAGCTCCGCCATCCAACTTAAAAAAACCGGTATCGATCGTTTGTAGAGTCATAGTTGCATAAACAAAAAACGCACGAATCAGGCGCTTGCCTGCGGCCGCCAAGATATAAGAATGTCTTTAAAACCAAAAAATGATCCTTAAAAAGACGCGCAAAACCAGGGTGTATTTTATAAAAAACTCAAAATCGGCTTGCATTTACCAGACAAAATAGTTACCTTTGGTCTAGGTTTTAGATACTTGACGTGTATGAACATAATGAATTCTCCTGCCGTACGGCCCGTTTCGGGCTCGTCGTGTCGTTGAGGTATTTGTTTTTTTACACTCGACAATATCATCCTTTATTCCTGTGAATTTATAAGGTGCAAAGTTGCACCTTTTGAAGTTCTTCCTCACCGGAATCATGGATTCAATGATATATAGAAATTCGCTTGCAAATAAGTGATCAATCGGAAAGTCCGGTATAGAGGTTTCATTTCCTGTAGACGGCTGGCCGGCTCAGTGATCTGAAATGGTTATACTGATCTTTTTTTTTAGCCTTACTCTTAACGGAGTAAGGTAGGTAGGACAGAGAAAAATGGTAGCAAAAATCCCCGTACTTTCGGGGATTTTTCTTTTACAGGCTATCCGGATCGATGGCTACCGAAACCGCATCACCCACCCGCCATTTCAATGCATCCACCGGTATTTCTACCGCCAGTATAGCCGCATCCAGCCGGACCTGGACCTGCGCCCGGCCGGCTTCCACCCGGATGGAAGTCACATTACCAGACACGTATTTTGAGGATACTGAGGAAAAACGGTTCGTTTTTCCGACGGAATAGAGTTGTCCCTGTTTCAGTTCGATCACCTGATCCGCGACGCGTTGTATTTCGTCCAGCTGATGACTTACCAGCACAGTGGTGGTCCCAAAACGACGGTGTAAATTCACCAGTTCGGCCAGTAAATGATCGCGGGTGTTCCGGTCCAGCGCCGAAAAGGGTTCATCCAGCAGCAGCACCTGCGGACGACGCGCCAGTGCCCGGATCAAGGCCACGCGTTGCCGCTGCCCGCCCGAAAGGGTGGCCGGTTTTCGGTCGGCCAGACTCGTCAATCCAACCAGTTCCAGCAATTCGTCCACAATCGGGTCCCGGCGGTTTTGGGCCGCATACTGCACATTTTGCCGTACAGTCATATTAGGAAAAAGCGCGGCATCCTGAAAAACCATCCCGACTTTTCGCTGCTGCGTGGGCAGATCGATTCGCTTTTCCGTATCCAGCCAAAGCTGGTTTTCGATCTGGATCAATCCCTGCTCGGGTTTGGTCAAGCCGGCCAGAATGCGCAGCAAGGTCGTCTTGCCGGCGCCCGAAGGACCGAAAAGCCCCGTCAGGCTACCGGTTTTTAATTCAACCTCAACATGGAGCGGAGCCGGGCCATTGGCAAAGTGAAGCATCATCCGGGCGCGTAGCTGGAGCATAGACATCAGAAGGCTACCCAGCGTTTGTTGATGGCGTAAACCGCCAGCAAAATACCAAAGGAGATGGCTAACAACAACAGGGCGTAGGCATTGGCCGTATCGTAATGGAGCAATTCAACCTCATCGTAAATCGCTACGGAGGCTACGCGCGTCTGCCCCGGCAGGTTGCCGCCGATCATCAGCACCAGCCCGAACTCCCCGATCGTATGCGCAAACGACAACACCACACCTGTGAGCAGAGACGGTTTTATGTTGGGTAATAAAACCCGGAAAAATGTCTCCCGGCGCGATTTCCCGAGGGTATACGAGGCTTCCCGGAGCGAAACCGGCAGGTTCTCCAAACCGGCCTGAAGCGGGTGCACCATAAACGGCAGGCTATAGAAAATGGAGGCTACCACCAGTCCTTCAAAGGTAAACAACAGCCGCCAATCGAACCAGGCCAGCAGCTTTTCGCCCAGAAAGCCGGTCGGACTGAACGCCAGCAGAAAGTAAAAACCGAGTACGGAGGGCGGCAGCACCAGCGGCAGACTGATCACCGCTTCGACGACCGGTTTGGTCCGAAACCGGCTGAATGCCAGCCAACCCGCCATCGGAATTCCGATCAGGAGCAGCCAAAGGGTGGTAATTGTGGCCAGCCGGAGCGTCAGCAGGAGCGGTTGCCAGTCGAAATCGGTCATGGGCGGGCGGGCAGTTGGTAACCGTATTGCCGGAAAATAGCCTGGGCTTCGGCCAAAAATAAATAGTCGTAGAACGTTCGGGCGTCGGGTCGGGCGTTTTTAAGCAGCACCACGCCCTGCGCAATCGGAGCTGCTCCTTTCACCTCCGCCCAGCGGCCTTTCCCGCGCAGGGAAGGTTCCAGCACGACCGATTTGGCCGTAAAACCGGCTTCGACCGCGCCCGAAATCAAATACTGATTGACCTGCGCAATGCTTTCGCCGTAGACAATCTTCGGTTGCAGCGCCGTGAGCCGGTTTTGTTGCGTAAGAACTTCGATGACGGTGGCGCCATACGGAGCCAGTTTGGGATTTGCCACGGCAATTTTCTGAATCCGGCTATCACTCAAAATGCCGAGCCCCCTGCCCGGATCGAAGCCCGCTTTGGTCCAGAGCACCAGCAGGCCGTAGGCGTAGACCCGGGGCCTGGTAGCGGCCAGACCCGCCTGATCGACCGCTGCGGGATACGTCATGTCCGCCGATAGAAAGACATCGAATGGAGCACCGCTTTTTATCTGGGCTGTCAGTTTGCCCGACGAGCTGACGATCGTTTCAATTTTCTGACCGGTTTTCGTTTCAAACCCGGTTTTCAGTTTTTCCATCACAAACTGGGCATTGGCCGCTACGGCCACCCGGATTTCCTGGGCTGAAACCGGACCGCTGACCGCAAGTAACAGCAGAACAAGCCACTGGCGCATAAGAATTCGTTATGGTTTTCCAAATATAACGAGTTCTTGAAAAAATGAATGAGAAGTTGCAGCATCGCTATACCTTGTTGATCTAACGACTGGCTGTTGCCATCGTTCTGGAGGGACCGAAATGCCGAAAGGGTCTTGGCCCGTTCGTGTTTGAAGAGCGCCCTTCACCCATCAGGGAGTTTGAACGCTGACGGGCTCTTCTACCATCCGCCACCGCAACTGGCTAGTGGTATCAGCTTGAAGCACCCAGCTTTTACCCGTTGTTTCGTCGATCATCAGGGCACCTTGCGGAGTTAGAGGAGTAATTGGAATGGCCACTACTTTGAAACCGGGTGTTTGTTTCTTCTCCTGAATGAGCAGCGTAGTCAGGGCCAGCCCAGCGGCTAAACATACCCCTATTGAGAAGGAGGGAAGCATGATGCGAAAGTAAAAGGCATAGCTTTGAGCCGATGAATCGGCTTTTTTCTTACTTACCGTGCACTCCTGTTCGTAGGTCTGCTTCTGCTCAGGTGTAGCACTCGCGTTGTTGTACAAGGAAGCATACTTCTCCCTTCTTAAATAATTGTGTGCGTAGTCGGTAATAAAAAAATAGAAGAAGATTCCACTCACCGTCGTCACTAAAAAGGCCAGCAGCATTAGCCCGTATAACCAGGAGGCAAACGGTGTATACGAGAATTTTTCCAGGTTAGTGATCCCGAAGACAATAGAAGCGGTGGCCAACCCAACCAGCCAGTTAGCCGCTTCCCGATACCAGCCTAGCGAAGCAGGCAAATGAAGTTCCGGCGTTACCGTGTCAGGAGCAGTCATCGTATGGCCTCGGCGTTTTAAAACGGTTCAGGGGCATCCGGACACATGCGCAGGAAGTTCCCCGCCTTGTTCTCGGACAAAAGAGGCAACGTCCGGTTGTCTGCTAACCGAATCGGATCACGTTTGGCTTCGTTCAACAATCGCTTTTTGGCTTTAGGGAGTTCGTTTTGCCAAAATTGCAACAAGTCCTCTTCCGTTCCATCCTGAAAGGCCCGTTCCAGTCTGGAGGAAAAGCCGCTGATCAGTTCACGTAACGACTGATTGGAAATAACCATTTCTTCAGGTGTATTGAACAATTCCAGCAATACCTCTTTGGCTTTCGTAAACAACTGAGCAGATCGCCCAGAATCGGGGGCAAAGGCTTCTTCCATGAATTAGTCAGCATTAAGTTTACACCCTGCAATCTATTACTTATCCACTCATAACCCATTGACCACTAGTGCTTTTTATTTAAAGGCAATGAACTAACACAGAACCCATAGGTTGGCTTCTGGCCTACGGGTTCTGTAAGGAGATTTAGAACAGGGGCTGCAACGCCCCGGGCGGGCTACCAGGGCGCGGTCCGCTATCAGATCGGGCTTCGTTGCGGTTCTTTTTCAGCCGTCGATGGTCGTAAAAAGTAACAGAGTAGCCAAAGCGTAAAAACCGTGCCGCCATGAATAAGCATGGCCCACAGGTTACTTCCGGGGGTATGCCACACAATGAGCAGATCGCCGAAGGGTATAATGGAACCGGACAGGAAGGTCAGCAAGAGGGGTCTGCGGTAATGAAACCAGGCCAACAGCACAATAATCAATCCGGAGAACAGGTCCCGGGTGCCTTTAATATAGTGAAAAGCGTAGTTCGGTTCCTGGTAATGCAGGCCAAATCCGGCCTCTCCGGCTTCAGGAGCCAGCAAAAAACGACCACCAATGAAGAGCAGTCCGAACCCAATCAACAGGCTGGTGAGCCTAACCGGGGAAGCAATCCGTTGCATTGTCATAATCTTGTGCGGTTTAAAGTATGGCACAAAATTGATGAGCAGATGGCACCCGTGCATTCACTCAGGTGAAGAAATACGGTTATAATCCTTGCCCGCCCACCGCGCCCGGATACGGCTTAATGACTGGGGTTTAACCCCCACGTAAGAGGCAATATGATACTGGTTGATCCGGGCCGAAAGGGTGGGATAATCATCCAGAAAGGTTTGGTAACGGCGTTCGGGAGAATCCGTATACAGGGAGACGAGCTGCCCGATCGTTTTAACAAAAATCTGTTCGATGACGATCCGGCCAAAGCGTTCACCATCCGTCACTTCAGCGTACAACCGCAGTAGGTTAGCCGATGAGATCACAAGTAAGGATACATCCTCAATGGCTTGAACAGCCCGTCGGCAGGGCCGTTGCGACAGAAAGCTTTCATAATCACAGACAAAGTCGTTTTCCAAACCGAAGCTATAAATTTTTTCGTCTCCATCCTGATTGACAAAATACCGCATCAAGCCTGTCTGAATGAACCCCACCTGTTGGCAAACCTGACCTGGTTGTACAAAATACGCTCCCTTTTTTAGATGCCAGGGCTGGAACAGGGTCCCGATCAGCGTAATGTCCGTTTCACGCAGGGGTACGATGAGTCTTATCTTCTCAAGAAGAGTAGCCAGCGAGTCATTCATCCCTATTTCGGTGTTCAATTCTTTCCGGCTGGCCTTGCCGCCGGGCTTGATTCAAAAAAATCACCAATTGAGCAATCCCCGCAGGCCTGAGTACCGGTTTTCTGGGCATTGAATCCCAAACCGCCTATCCCTGCTTGCGGGTTAACCACGGCGGCAGAACATGGTACATAATAGACAGACTTTCAAAAACTTACAGCTACTTCCCTGTAAAGGTATACCCAATAAAGACTATCTTTTTGCCTTGTGTTTCGGAATCTTCTTATTTCCCCGGGTCAAACCGTGCGGCATCAATAATCGACCAGAGGTGAATGAGCCAGCCGAGCAGGAAAAACCAGAGGACTCCCGCCAGCACGAACTGCACAACCGCCATCATCAACCGCCCTTGCAGCAGCTGCCCCAAACCCGGAATGAAGAAACTACAGAGGGCTGCCAATACATTACCGCCCGATCCCTGACCTGCCATGTTTTGCGTGTTTAAAGCGTAAAATCGTCCCTCAAGTTAAAGGGACCGGAGATCGATTCATCCGGTTTTTGACAAACGGACCTACACGGCTTTAAACTGTCAAAATCCGGGGCGGTTTTAAAAAATGCGGGGAAGTCGTTCCAACGCTTTGACAAAAAGCAAGTTGAAACAACTCCCCCGCACGGTTTTACAGGCCTAATACCTTCTTGTTAAACTCCTCATCGGCCCCCGTTCCGGCAAAGTCGTCGAACGCCCGCTCGGTGACACGAATGATGTGGTTTTCGATAAACGGAGCGCCCTCAGCCGCGCCCTGCTCGGGGTGTTTGATGGCGCACTCCCACTCCAGAACCGCCCAGCCGTCGTAATCGTACTGCGACAGCTTGCTGAAAATTCCGCCGAAATCGACCTGACCGTCGCCCAGCGAACGGAAGCGGCCCGCGCGCTCGACCCAGCCCTGATAGCCGCCGTATACGCCCTGTTTGCCCGTCGGGTTAAACTCGGCATCCTTGACGTGAAAGGCGTAAATCCGGTCGTGGTAGAAGTCGATGAACTGCAGGTAATCCAGTTGTTGCAGCACGAAGTGGCTCGGATCGTAGTTGATCCCGGCACGCGGGTGACCGTTGACGTGATCGAGGAAGATCTCGAACGTAATCCCGTCGTGCAGGTCTTCGCCGGGGTGCAGCTCGTAGCCCACGTTCACACCGGCTTCGTCAAACGCGTCCAGAATGGGCGTCCAGCGCTTGGCCAGCTCCTGAAACGCCGTGGTCACCAGACCCGCCGGCCGTTGCGGCCAGGGATACACAAAGGGCCACAGCAGGGCGCCCGAGAAGGTCACGTGCGAAGTCAGGCCCAAATTCTGGCTGGCTTTAGCCGCCCACTTCAACTGCTGCACGGCCCACTCCTGCTGCTCCTTCGGCTTACCCGCCAGCTCCGCCGGACCAAAACCGTCGAACATGGCCCCGTAGGCCGGGTGAACGGCCACCAGCTGCCCCTGCAAGTGGGTCGAAAGCTCCGTGATCTCGACACCGATGTCTTTCAGTTTGCCTTTCAGGTCATCGCAGTATCCCGCGCTTTCGGCCGCCTGCTTGAGATCAATCATCCGCGGATCCCAGGTCGGAATCTGGATGCCTTTGTAGCCGAGTCCGGCCATGTATTTGGCAATGGACTCTAAGGAATTAAACGGTTCGGTATCGCCCAGAAACTGCGCCAGAAAAATGGCCGGGCCTTGGATGGTTTTCATGGTTTAAAAGAGCGAAAGAGTGAAAGAGTGAAAGAGTGTGATTTTTCACTCTTTCGCTCTTTCACTCTTTATTTCAGTCGCTCACTGTTTTGCGTGATTTTGACAAAATTTTAAGAAGCTGATAACCTTCATCACTGAGTTCGGCTAACCGATGTTCAGGTACGATTTCAGTTAAACTGAGGGTTTCCAGCCAAAAGAGCGATTCATCCAGTTCTTCAAGCGAAATGCTAAGTTTAGCATAGTACTCTTTTTGGCTTCTGCTTCGTCTGACAGCCCGAAAATTTGCAGCCGCTGACGATGAAGAGCGAAGGAGCTGGCGACCAAAATGCTGAGCATCAAACTCGGTCGGTAAAGAGCGACAGACCTTGACGCAACGGAGCATAAACATTTTCAGCCGTCGCTCAAGGTCATCCAGAAACTGCCCCTTGGTTTGATTCGTATAATCAATAAGGGGTTCGTTCAGCAGATCATCGCTCTTGAAGTCGTCCATCACTCTTTCGCTCTTTCACTCTTTATACTTCAACCCACGCCTGCTTCCGGTTGGATTCCAGAATCCGCTCGCAGATCAGCAACTCGCGGTAGCCGTCGGCGAAGGTCGGGAAGGTGGGGTTTTCGGGCTGTTTTCCAGCCGCAATGGCTTCGTATACTTCCTTGAACATCTGCTTGGAAGTGTCAGGGAACCCTTCATTGTGACCGCCGGGGAAGGAAATGACCGACCGGGCCTCCGAATACATCAGCGACGGGTCGCGCATCAGGTTCTCGTTATACCCGTCGCGGTTTCCAATCCACATTTCGTTCGGGGCTTCCGAGTTCCAGGCGAAGGTTTTCTTCGATCCGGCGATTTCCAGTTTCATCTGGTTTTTCCGACCCGCCGATACCTGCGAAACCGTAATGACCCCCTTGTTCCCGTTATCGAACCGCAGCAACACGTTGGCGTGGTCTTCGGTGTTGATGGGTACATCGGCGTAATCTTCCGGTTGCAGCATCTTACCCGAATACGTTTCAACGGCCTTGAGCGGTTTTTTCCGGGTTTTGTGAATCGTGTTGAAATCGGCCAGCACCGCTACGGTTTTCAACCCGGTGATGTACTCGAGGATGTCCATCAGGTGCGACCCGATGTCGGCAATGGCCCGTGAATCACCCGACTTATCCGGCTCGAGCCGCCAGTTGTAGTCGGTTTCATAGAACAGCCAGTCCTGCAGATACGAACCGATAATGGAATACACCTCGCCCAAATCGCCTTTCTCCCGCATCACTTTCATCTGCCGGGCCAGCGGGTAATACCGCAGGTTGAAGTGAACGGCATTGACCAGACCGGTTTTGGCCGCCAGTTCTACCAGTTCTTCGGCTTCTTTCAGATCCTTGGCCAGCGGTTTTTCGCAGACCACGTGCTTGCCAGCTTCCAGAGCGGCTTTCGATTGCGAGTAGTGCAGGAAGTTAGGCGTACAGATGTGAATGCTCTGAATGTCGTCCTGTTTGAGTAACTCTTCAAAGGTGTAGGAACGGGCAATGCCGAGCGAATCGGCTTTTTGTTTCGCCAGTTCAGCCGTCACTTCGCATAAAGCCGCTACTTCGACGTTCGGAAGCCGACGCAGGGCTTCAATGTGGGCCGGCCCAATAAAGCCCGTACCAACTACACCAACTTTGATTTTTTCCATTTGTGAGATTTAAAAGAATATATTGAAAGAGGTTAAAAAGGAGTTATTACACAGAGTTGATCAGAGAAACTTTGATAACTCTGATGTCCTCTGATCAACTCTGTGTAACGAATTTTACTTTCAGTCACTAGTCCACAAACTTCGTCCACTTTTCGCTGGACTGATTGGATTTAAGAACGGTATCGATAAAAGCCAATCCGCGAACGCCGTCTTCGGCGGATGGGAAATCGGCGTAGATCGGGTCCGGTTCTTTGCCTTCCATGACGCTGCGCAAGGTAATGGCAAAATTCCGATACAGGTTGGCAAAGGCTTCGAAGAAGCCTTCGGGGTGCCCCGAAGGAACGCGGATGTGTGCTTTGGCAGCCGCCGACAGATCGCCCACGCCCGGCCGGAAAATCCGTTTTCCTTCCTGCGATTTATAAATCAGCGTATTCGGTTCCATCTGGTGCCACTCCAATCCGCCGAGTTCGCCGTAAATCCGGATGTTCAGGCTGTTTTCTTCCCCATTGGCAATCTGGCTGGCATGCAGTACACCTTTGACTCCATCCTCAAAATGCAGGAGTACATTGCCATCGTCGTCCAGCTTCCGGCCGGGAACGAAAATGGACAGATCGGCGCACAACTCCGTAATTTTCAGGCCGGTTATGTATTCGGCCAGGTTTTCGGCATGGGTTCCAATATCGCCCATACAACCCGCTGCGCCCGACTGGGCCGGGTCGGTCCGCCAGATCGCCTGTTTATAGTTCGTCGCTTCTTCCAGCGTCGAGAGCCAGCCCTGCGGGTATTCGACGACAACTTTCCGGAGTTTGCCCAACTTACCGCTGCGCACCATTTCGCGGGCTTCTTTCACCATCGGATAGCCGGTGTAGTTGTGCGTCAGGCAGAACAGTTTTCCGGTTTCTTTCACCAGCCGGGCGAGTTCTTTGGCCTCTGCCAGGTTCAGCGTCATCGGCTTATCGCAGACCACGTGAAACCCGTTCTCCAGCGCCAGTTTGGCCGGGGGGAAGTGCATATGGTTCGGCGTCACGATCGACACAAAATCCATCCGTTCACCTTCCGGCAATTCTTTTTCTTTCAGGATCATTTCCTCAAAACTCCCATAAACGCGCTCGTCAGGAAGATAAAGAGCGTGTCCGGTAGCCTTTGATTTTTCCGGATTGGAGCTAAATACCCCACAGACCAGTTCGATTTCCCCGTCGAAAACGGCAGCCCGGCGGTGGACGGCCCCAATGAAGGCTTCAAGGCTTCCGCCGATCATGCCCATCCGCATTTTTCTGTGCGCCATATGTATAAAAAAACTGAAGGTTTAAATTAGAATTGTTGATTTCAGACCAGATTGTTTGGATTTTGAAAGGGAAGTTTCAGAAAATCAGTTCCTACTACTTTCCAACAAAAAATTTGAAAATTTAAAATCCGAAGATTTTGACCGGGAAATTAGCAGATTCACTTATTTTTCGGAAATTTTGTATATTTCCATTCAATAAAACTTAGTATTGACCTAAAATTTTTCAACTAAACCCCCTACATCACCTTTATGGAGACAGTTATGGCGACGTCGTCTGTCAACCAGAGCCGACTATTCAATGCCAGTTGCTTTGCCCTTATTACCACGGCTTTTTCGTTCAGTATCCGGGCCGGGATTCTGCCCCAGTTGGGCACCGAGTTTGGCCTAACGGCTACGCAGTTAGGATTTATCAACTCCATGTTCTTCTTCGGCTTCCCCATTTCCATGATTATTGGTGGGTTGGTCTATCACTCGGTTGGCCCCAAAATCATCATGCAGGTCGCGTTTTTAGCCCACACGCTGGGAATCCTGCTGACGATTTATGCCGGTGGATACACCGGTCTGCTGTTTTCGACCTTCTTTATCGGTTTCGGAAACGGGTGTACGGAAGCGGCCTGTAACCCGATGATTGCGGACATGTACACGGGCGAAAAAATGAACAAGATGCTGAGCCGGTTCCATATGTGGTTCCCGGGCGGTATCGTACTCGGCAGTTTGATTTCCAAATTCATGACGGATAATGGCTTCGGCTGGCAGGCGCAAATCTGGGTCATCATGATTCCGACGCTCATTTATGTGTTCCTGTATTTCGGACAAGCTTTTCCAAGACCGCAGGTTGAAGGGGCTACCTCCCTGGCCAAAAACTTCAAGGCCATGGTTACCCCGCTCTATATCTTTATTTTCTGCTGCATGGCCTTTACCGCCATTTCCGAATTCGGTCCGCAACAGTGGGTCGGTCTGATCATGGCGAAAAGCGGTGCCAGCCCGATGCTGATTCTGGCGCTGGTAACCGGTTTAATGGCCATCGGGCGTTATTTTGCCGGTCCGATCATCCATCGGCTTGACCAAACCGGGGTCTTGCTGGGGTCAGCGGTTTTTGCCACCATCGGTATTTACCTGTTCAGCAGCCAAACCGGTGCGGGTGCCTACGTTGCGGCTGTTTTCTTCGCCATCGGGGTTTGCTACTTCTGGCCAACCATGATCGGTTTTGTGGCCGAGCGTATTCCGCTGAGTGGTGCGCTGGGTATGTCGATTGTCGGTGGTGTCGGGATGTTCTCAACGGCTATTTTCCAACCCATCATCGGTGGCTGGATCGATAGCGCCCGCGCCGAGCTGGAGGCTACCGGTTTAACGGGTGAAGCTCTGGAACTGGCGGCCGGGCAGGCCACCCTGCTTAAAATGACGTCATTTCCCATCATCCTGATCGTTGCTTTCACGTTCCTGTGGTTCTGGGTACGTAATCGTAAAGCCCGCAACGCGCACTAAGCATTTACGTTTTCTCTTCCGGAGGAAATTACGAAATAGTACTTCTTTAAGTCGGCCTGGGATTTTACTCAGGCCGACTATTTTTTTATATTTTTAGCATATTTTTTAGCATTTTAATTTTAAGAAATTTTTATATTTGAGTACGTAACTTAACAACCTGCTAACGAACGCATAACATTCCCCTGCTTAGTAGACGCCTTAAACCGTACTTAACTGTCAATGAATCATTTAACCCAGCCCCGTGAATGGCCCACCTTAAAATTGTCGCGCTGGCAAATTATCCAGCTGTCAGTCCTTTCCGTTCTGATTGCGGCAATGGCTTTTTGGAAGTTTCAATACGAGCAGGTGCTGCCGAAAAGTAGTCCCGTTCAGATGGTCCTCCCGACGCAGGGATCATCCATGAACGACCAGTCGCTTGCCAAAACGACGCCATCATTATCCCCTGCTTCGGTTGTTAAATCCCGGTTTTAACCCCTCTGTCTAATTTGGATATACCTTTTACTACCAATCGTCTGATTCTCCGATGACCCGCCATACAGCGGGTCATCTTATTTTAATCGGTAAGGGCAGCTATTTTTTTCCTTACCTTAGCGCCCCAAGCTCAAACCGCCCCGATTCGTGGCCGCTACAAGAACCATCATTTATCCAGACGCCGACATTTTAGTTCAATTTAATCATCCCTGACACATTTATTATGGAGAAGAAAATTCGCCGGGAGGACGCCCTTGAGTATCATGCCAAGGGGCGCCCGGGCAAAATTGAAGTAATCCCAACCAAAGAATACAATACCCAGCGCGACCTGACGCTGGCTTATTCGCCGGGCGTGGCTGAACCCTGTCTGGCTATTGCCGAAAATATTGAAGATGTCTATAAATATACCGCCAAGGGTAATCTGGTGGCCGTCATCAGCAACGGAAGTGCGGTGCTGGGCCTGGGTGACATTGGCCCCGAAGCCGGAAAACCGGTGATGGAAGGGAAAGGACTTTTGTTTAAAATTTACGCCGACATTGACGTTTTTGACATTGAACTTAATACGAAAAATGTCGATGAGTTTGTGCGAACCGTCAAAATTCTGGAACCCACCTTCGGCGGTGTCAACCTGGAAGATATCAAGGCACCGGAATGCTTCGAAATCGAAGAGCGGCTCAAACGCGAACTCAACATTCCGGTCATGCACGACGACCAGCACGGAACCGCCATCATTTCGGCGGCTGCCCTGCTGAACGCGCTGCAACTCGTCGGCAAGAAAATCGAAGACGTTAAAATTGTCGTCAACGGGGCCGGAGCCTCCGCCATTTCCTGTTCAAAACTATACATTGCGCTGGGTGCCCGGGTTGAAAACTTCGTCATGTGCGACAGCAAAGGGGTGATTCGCGCCGACCGCACGGATCTCGACGAACGCAAGAGTCAGTTTATTACCAACCGTGACCTCCGCACACTCGACGAAGCGATGGTGGATGCCGACGTCTTCATCGGGTTATCGAAAGGCAATGTCGTTACGCAGGACATGGTTCGCTCGATGGCCAACGATGCCATTGTGTTTGCCATGGCGAATCCTACCCCCGAAGTTTCGTACCCGGATGCCACGGCGGCCCGTCCGGACATTATCATGGCTACGGGTCGTTCCGACTACCCCAACCAGGTCAATAACGTGCTCGGGTTTCCGTTCATTTTCCGGGGCGCCCTCGATGTTCGGGCCACTGAAATCAACGAGGCTATGAAGCTGGCTGCGGTTCACGCCCTGGCCGATCTGGCGAAAAAATCCGTTCCCGATCTGGTCAATCTGGCGTATGGCGAGTCCAATCTGATGTTCGGCCGCAAATACATCATCCCCAAACCGGTTGATCCCCGGTTGTTGAGCACCGTTGCCCCGGCAGTGGCAAAAGCGGCTATGGACTCGGGCGTAGCCAAACACCCGATTACGGACTGGGAAGCCTACGAGCACCAACTGGCCCGTCGGTTAGGACAAGACAACCAGATTTCGCGGGTTATTCTGAATAAAGCCAAATCGAACCCCAAACGAGTCGTTTTTGCCGACGCCGAAAACCTCAAAGTTCTGAAAGCCGCCCAACAGGTGCGGGATGAAGGCATTGCATTCCCAATTCTGCTGGGGGAAGTCAGCCGGATTCGTGCCTTGATCACCGAAAATAACCTGGATCTGGCCAACGTCCCGATTCTGGATCCGCGCGCTCCGGAGCAGGAAGAACTGATTCAGAAATTCAGCGAACTCTATTACGAGAAACGGAAGCGCAAAGGCGTCAATGCCACCGAAGCGACCAAGCAGATGTACTACCGGAATTATTTCGGGGTAATGATGGTCGAAGCGGGTGAAGCCGATGCGGTTATTTCGGGCCTGACCCGCAACTACCCGGATACGATCCGCCCGGCCTTGCAGGTGATCGGAAAAGAAGCCGGGGTAAAGAAAGTGGCCGGGATGTACATCCTGCTCACCAAACGCGGTCCGCTGTTTTTCTCCGACACCACGGTAAACTTCAATCCGACCGTGGATGAAATTGTCGAAATTACGGAACTGACGGCCCGCGCCGTCGAGCGGTTCAACATCAAACCCCGGATTGCGCTGGTGACGTATTCCAACTTCGGCAGTGCGAAAGGCGAAGATGCGCAGAAAATGAACCAGGCCGTCGAAATCCTGCAACGTAAACACCCGGATATGGTGGTTGACGGCGAAATCCAGGCCCACCTGGCCTTCAATACCGACTTGCTGAAAATTAACCACCCGTTCAGTAAACTGGTAGAAGAAGGCGCTAACACGCTGATTTTCCCGAATCTGTCGGCCTCGAACATCGCGTATAACCTGATGGCCGAATCCGCCGGTTTCGACGCCATCGGCCCGATTCTGCTGGGTCTGCGCAAACCGGTCTACGTTCTCCAGCTCGGTAGCTCCGAGCGCGAAATCGTCAACATGGTCGCCATCGCCGTCGTCGAAGCGCAAGGGAAGTAATCCGTTAAAAGTTAAAAATTAAAAGTGAAGATGAGTTCTGGAACACTTGACGGTCTCTATTTTTAACTTTTAATTTTTAACTTTTAATTACCCATATTCCTCCTGCCATTCTTTGCGAAGCCGCTGATAATCCGGGTCTTCCCGGGCCTGGAGGTATTTTTCGCGGAAGATGGCGGCACTTTCGGCTTTCAGCGGATCGGCATCCAGCGGTAAGGTTTCCCGGCCGTGGCTTCCGCTGCGGCCTTTTTGATCGGCGGGCACCGGGCCATCGTACTTCTGGCCGGTGCGGTGGTTGGCGTAGCGCCGGGCGCGCGTCACCCCCATTTGCAGAAATTTCCGCGCCATGTCCATGCCGATAAAATCCCCCTGTTTTTTGTACGCCAGAAACAGCTCATAAATTTTGTCCGACGATTCACGCGCTATTTCGGGCGTCTTAAATCGCCAGTACGGCAGAATTTCGGACTTATACGGCTGCACGAGCAGCACGCCCTGTTCCCCTTTTCCTACCCGGTACAATTCCGGTTTTTCCCGCAGGTTTAAGGAATTGTAGTTGAGACTGTAATCGAATTGCTTCCGCCCGTTGTTCATACCCTAACCATCTATCCCTGTTAACTCCGGACGCGACGTTTGGTTTTTACCTCGTTTTCAGGACTCGTGTAATATTTCCGTGCTTTCTGCGACTAACTACCGTGAAAGCCTTTACGACGAACTGCCATGGAGCAAGAGTTTGTGACCTTACTGAACCGCCACCCCGGCATTCTTTACAAAGTGTGCTCGCTGTATGGCAAGACACCCGACGACCGCAACGATCTTTTTCAGGAGATTGTCCTTCAGCTCTGGAAAGCGTACCCGGTTTTCAAAAAGGAATCCACTTTTACGACCTGGATGTACCGCATTGCGCTCAATACCGCCATTTCGAATTACCGGAAAGTCGCCCGAAAACCGCAAACCGTCTCCTTCTCGGAATTGGACCTCCAAATCCCGGACCTGCACGACAACGCGACCGACGAACAAAGCAGCCTGCTATACGACGCCATCGAACAGCTTTCAGCCGTTGAAAAAGCCGTTATCATGCTCTACCTGGATGACAAAAGTTACGACGACATGGCCGCCATTATCGGCATCTCCACCTCCAACGTGGGCGTCAAACTAAACCGAATTAAAGCCAAACTGGAAAAACTCATCCATTCTGCAACCCGCTAATTCCCAACGCCATGACTTTAGAAGAACTCAAATCAACCTGGAAAACCCTGGATGACAAGCTATCCGCCAATCGCCGGTTAAGCGAAGAAATCGTCTTTCAGTTGATCAAAGACCGGTCGAAAAGTACGCTGGCTAAAATGGAGCGTCGCCTGCTGTTCGCCGGTTTTATCATGACCGGCCTTGTCCTTTTTTTCGGAGCCGCCATGATTGGCAATGCGTTTGATTATACCAGCTGGTATTTCCACCTTCCATCCGTTCTGTATATCAGCTTAGCACTCGTGGCGTTGACGGTGGTGGCACGGACTTACAGGACGCTCCACCGGGTCAACCTGAGTCAGCAAACCTTGTATGACAGCCTGAAAACCGTCCTACAGGCGCACGAGAAAGCACAGGCTGCCCTGGCGCGGGTTTGGCTTCTGTGCATGCTGGCCGGTTTTCTGTTCGGCGTATCGATGGTCGCCCGAAAATTCGAAGCGTACGGTATGGCGAAAACAAGCGGGTTGCTGGTCGGACAGGCGGTGCTCATTCTGCTGCTGTACGCAGCTGCCCGCTGGATCTTTACTCTATTTGAAGACAGACTTGGTCAGGAATTACGGGAAAACCTTCAGGAACTGGACTCGTTTAAAGCCGGCGCATAGCCTTTTCTCTCCCACTCATCCGCCCTGGGGGCCGTTCAAACCAGCCCCCTAGGTCAACATTTTGACTGGCCCTGAAATACCCGGGGTTTGTCCCGAAAAAACGGCCATTCATCGAAAAACCGGTTTAAAACCGCCCCCCTTGCCCTACTTTTGGGTGTCTTTTTTAATAAACGTCTTGCGTTCCGCTCATCCATTTCCCGTACCACCGGAAGGCCAAATTTTGCCGTTCCACACTTTCAGGAGAACGATGATCCTGCCGGTTATCTGAATGATAACGGTTAACAGTAACTTTGTATAATTCAATTTAATCCATCCGATTTCGAGGTCCGGCTTACAGTTCTATTAGAATTATGAAAAAGTTTATACTTTTTGGTATTATTTGCTGTTCCACACTTTCGCACGCACAGCAACCCGCCAACCGCCCCCCGCAGGGTGGGACAAAACCGCCGGCAGCCATCCCCGGAACCGTCAATCCGGACGCCCCGAAGGGAAACGGAAAGATTACGGGGACACTGGTCGATTCCACGACCAAAAAACCGGTCGAATTCGCAACCATCGCACTGCTGAACAGCCAGACGGGCAAACCCATCGACGGTACCACCAGCGACGAAAAAGGGAAATTTACATTATCGAAACTACTCCCGGGCGAATACCGCCTACAGGCATCATTTCTGGGTTATAAAAATACAGAAACCGGTAAACTGAAAATTGAACGTGGGACTGACCTCAACGTCGGCAACCTGTTGCTGATTCCGGACATCCGAACCTTGCAGGAAGTGAACGTGGTGGGTCAGGCTGCGGTTATCGAGGAAAAAGTTGACCGGTTGGTGTATAATGCCGACAAGGATGTGACAAACAAAGGCGGAGATGCGGCCGAAGTGATGCGTAAAGTCCCGATGCTGTCGGTGGATCTCGACGGTAACGTGTCGCTGCGCGGTAACAGCAACGTCCGGGTGTTGATCAACAATAAACCGTCTACGATTGTGGCCGCCAGCGTAGCCGACGCCCTCAAACAGATTCCGGCGGATATGATCAAGTCGGTTGAGGTAATTACCTCCCCCTCGGCGAAGTATGACGCGGAAGGTTCCGCCGGGATTATCAACATCATCACGAAGAAAAATACGCTGCAGGGCCTGACCCTGAACATGGACGCGGGCGTCGGAAACCGGGGGTCGAACCTGGGGTTGAACGGGAATTACCGGGCCGGAAAAGTAGGGTTATCCCTGGGCGGCTTTGGCCGCGCCAATTATAATATGATCGGTAAGTCCGAAAACGTCCAGCGGAGCTTTTTTGACGGTGCAACGACCGAAACCCGGCAAACCAGCGATTCGAAAAACCAGTTTCTTTTCGGAAACTACCAATTGGGTTTTGACTACGACATTGCTAAAAATCAAAGCCTTACGGCCACATTACGCTATGGCGCCCAGAACGGAAAATCTACCCAGAATCTGGCAACGCTGTTTTTCCCCGGCGGCCTGAATCCGGTTGAAACCTCACGGCGGGATGTCGACCTGAAAAACCTCTCGGGAACCGTCGATTTGAACGTCGATTATACCCGGACGTTCAAAAAACCGCAACAGGAATTGAGCATTCTGACGCAATTCAGCCGGAATAACCGGACCAATGATTACGTAGCCGAACTGTTCGGAAACACCAACCTGATCACCGGTCGTGACCGAAACGACAACCTGAGCTATAACCAGGAATCGACCGTTCAGATCGATTACCAGACGCCGATCAAAACCAATCAGCAGATTGAATTTGGGGGAAAAGGAATCTTCCGGCAGGTTGACAGCGACTACAAATACTTCCTTTCGTCCGGCCCGGATGGCGACTATGGCCAAAATCCGAACCGGCCCAACAACGGCCTGGATTACAATCAGAACGTCGCGGCCTCGTATGTATCCTATACCTACACCACCAAAAGCAAGTACACGATCAAGGCGGGTGCGCGGTATGAATACACGATGATCAACGCCAATTACCGGTCGGAAACGCCGGGGCAGTCCATTGACATTCCAAGCTACGGCAACCTGGTCCCGAGCATCAACGTCTCAAAATCGCTGAAAGGCGGAAAAATAGTAAAGCTGGCCTACAACCGGCGGTTGCAGCGGCCGGGTATCCAGTTCCTGAATCCGAACGTCAACGCAGCCAACCCGCAGAACATCACCTACGGAAACCCCTATCTGGAACCTGAACTGACCGACAATGTCGAATTCAGCACCAGTGCGAGCATCAAGAAAACGTACCTGAACGTATCGCTGTTTGCCCGCCGGACCGACAATTCGATTGAAAGCGTGCGGAGCACGAGTCAGGACGGGGTCATCACGACGACCTATCAGAACATTGGTCACAAAGAAAACTACGGCGCCAACGTATTCGGGAATGTTACCATAACGCCGAAATGGCAGGTTGGTGGCGGTGTAGACACCTATTATTCCTACATCACCAACAACAGCCCATCGCCAGCGCTGAACGCCAGCAATTCAGGCTGGGTCGCTACGGGCCGGTTATTCACCAACCTCTCCATGAAAAACGGCTGGGGGCTTCAGGGCTTCGGTTTCATGCAGGGACGGAGTGTGCAACTGCAGGGGTATCAGAGCGGTTTTGCCTTCTACACACTCGGTATTAAGAAGGATTTCAAAGACGACAAGGGCCAGACCCGGGGAAGTCTGGGACTGGCGGGCGAGAACTTCTTCGCCAATCGCTTCCGGATGCGGACGGAACTCACATCACCCACGTTCCAGCAGAACATGACCACCTACATCTACAACCGGGGTGTCCGGCTGACGTTCAGCTACCGAATCGGTAAAATGAGCTTCGACCAGCCCCAGCGCCGGAAAAAATCCGTCAACAACGACGACATCAAAGACGGCGGTGACGGTGGCCAGCAAGGCGGTAACAACCGGCAACGGTAAGTAAGAGTTAAAAATTAAAAGTGAAAAGTTAAAAGTTAAAAGTAAGCTGACGCCTACAATCCTGGCAAAGCTTTACTTTTAACTTTTAACTTTTAACTACAACATGGCTGCGCCGAAGACTCCGGCGCTGTCGCCGAGTTTGGGTTTGAGGAATTTGGTTTCCAGCCGACCTTCGTTAAAGACGTATTTCCTGGCGCGTTCCACGCCTTCGGTATACAGCAGATCGATGTTACCCACTCCCCCGCCCAGCACGATCGCATCCGGATCGAGGACGTTTATAATCACCGAAATAGCCCGCCCGAAACTTTCCAGCAGCCGGTCTACAGTCTGCGTTGCGTAAGCGTCGGTACCCGCGTAATGCCGCTCCACGATTTCTTTCAGTTTGCGCTTTTCTCCGCTAATGTCGGCGTAGTAGCGTTGCAGGGCCGGGCCGGAGAAAACCTGTTCGTTGCAACCCCGTTTGCCACAGAAACACGGATAGCCGTTTTCTTCCAGAATGATATGCCCCCATTCGCCCCCGATGCCCTGAAAACCGTTCAGGACAAACGGCTGACCGTCTTTTCCGCGAAAGACAACGCCCCCGCCCACACCGGTCCCCATGATGACGCCAAAAACCGCCCGGAAATCCGGCACGACATCGGGCACGGCACCAAGCGTGGCTTCCGCCAGCGCGAAACAGTTGGCGTCATTGGCAATGCTTACCGGAACGCCCAGTTTTTTCTCTAGCTCCTGCGGCAGCGGCATGCCATTCAGGCAGGTGGTGTTACAGCCCTTCATCACGTGCCGGGCCGGGTCGAACGTGCCGGGGGTCCCAATCCCGACGTGCTCGGGCTGGTAACCGGTTTCAGCCTTCAACAGATCAACCAGTTTGGCAATCTGATTAACAATATGTTCATAGCCCTTTTCTGCCTCTGTATCAATCCGTTTCCGAATCACCACGGCGTCGGGCGACGGTGCCGACAGCACTACTCCTTCGATTTTGGTACCGCCTAAATCGATACCCCAATAGGTTTGCATGAATAGATTTAAGAATTTTGCTCCGCGAATTAAGAAAAAAAGCGTTAAGAATGAAGAGCGATAGGTGAAGAGTTGCTCCCCCTGCTCTATATTATTCATACGTTTCTCTCCCCAATTCTTACCCCTGATGTGGTATAAAAATTTCTTTAGCGGTTTGGTGCAGGACGCCTGGAAAGCAGCCCAGACCGATGAGCAAACGGAACTGGAGTGCGACTTCCTCAACGATGTGCTCGAGCTACAAACCGGCCAGCGGGTGCTCGATATTTTCTGCGGGCACGGACGACACGCGCTCGAACTCGCCCGAATGGATTATGCCGTTACGGGTGTTGACATTGCTCCGGAGTCCATCCGGGACCTGCAAAAAACCGCTCAACGGCAGAAGCTGCCCATCGAAGCAATAACGGGGGATTTTATGACGGTTTCCCTTGATGGCGGTTTTCACGGGGCCTATTGCCTGGGCAATAGCTTCAGCTTTTTTCCGCACGACCAGATGCTCGTCTTTCTCCGAAAGATTGCGGACCAGTTGGTTCCGGGCGGGCGGTTTGTGGCCGATACGGCACTGATTGCGGAAAGCATCTTACCCGATTTTCAGGAACGGAGCTGGATGCAGATTGACGAGATTACCTTTCTGGTTGAGAACGAATACGACGTTCGTGAAAGCTGCATCAACGCTCAACTAACCTATTTGCGCCACGGCGAAACCGTCCGTCGCCAGTCCCGGCATTATGTGTATACGATCGCCGAAATGCACCGGTTGTTCGCTCAGGCCGGTCTGGTCATCGTCGAACTGTTTGGTAATCTGGACGGTTCCGACTTTGTGCTGGGGGATGACCGACTGTTTCTCGTGGCCCAAAAAAAGCCTGAATAACCTTCTCAGACGATTCCCTCGCCTAATATTCTGACAACGAAATAATTAACAATATTATTTTTTGTAAAAATTGAACAATTAGAAGAATAGTTGCAATTTGATTAGATCATTTGGCTACTTATGCGTAGTTTAACGTCAATTTAACACTGTTAACTTGACGAAAACCGAATGGAGACCCTTGAGCGCAAGCAACGTAGCCGCGAGCAAACCCGCTTCGGAATTATAACAACTGCCAAAGACATTGCCCGCCGGGAAGGCTGGCAAGCGGTGTCAATCCGTAAGATTGCCGACGCAATCGATTACAGTGCCCCGATTGTTTACGAATACTTCGATAGTAAAGATATATTGCTCGATGAAATCCGCAACGAGGGATTTCGTCACCTCCGGCTGGAATACGAACGGATCAAGAAAATATACCGTGATCCCGAAAAACGCCTGTTTGAAATATCCATTGCGCAGTGGCAGTTCGCCATAGAACAACCTGAAATCTACCAGGTTATGCACAATTTAAACGGCGCTTACTGCACCCGCCCACTGAGCGAATCGAGTGAAATGGAAGCCATCAGTGTGTTGATCCGGGAAATTATTTTCTCGTTCATTCCGAAGTCGAAGGAAAGCATTCAGAAACTGTATTTTGAGTGGTGGTCGCTTTCGCACGGCATGATTACGCTCGCGATGATGCTCCGCGACAACCACCCGCTGGAATTGTCGGAACAGGTCTACCGCGACTCGATCCGCCGGTTTGTCCGCGGCCTGAAATAGAATAAAGAGTTAAGAGTTATGAATTAGCTGATGCTCATAACTCTTAACTCCCTATCCCTACGGTTTTTCCTTTTCGGCTTTGAGGATAGCCGCCAGTTCGCTGACGACCTGCGGGTTCTTGGCAGCCACGTTTTTGGTTTCGCCCAGATCGGTTTTCAAGTCATACAACTGGGCTTCGGCGTTGTTACCCAGTTCCGTTCTGGTATTTTTCTGTACCGCCGGCCCCGAACTGGGTTCGATGTATTTCCAATGGCCTTTGACAATTGAAAGCGTGTTATTCAACGCCTGTTCAATGACGTAATCACGGCCTTTGGGGTCGTTCCCCAAAAACGCATCGAGCATGTTGAAGCTGTCCGGCGCGACATTCACCCCCAGCTTTTTGCCGATCAGGGAGGTTACTGACGCCAGCAAATCAACCTGACTCACTAACGCATCGGAGGTGCCGGTTTTTACTTTCCCCGGCCAGCGAACGATAAACGGAATGCGCGTTCCGCCATCGAAGGCACTGTATTTTCCACCCCGCAACGGACCGGCCGGTTTGTGATTGCCCAGCTTTGCCACGGCTTCATCCTCGTACCCATCGTCCACAACGGGGCCGTTGTCGCTGCTGATAATCACCAACGTATTGTTTTTCAACCCCAGCCGGTCGATGGTCTTCATAACCGCCCCCACACACCAGTCCAGTTGCAGAATAGCATCGCCCCGGGGCCCCATTCCGCTCTTTCCCGCAAAACGGGAATGGGGCATGCGCGGTACATGGATATCGTGCGTCGAGAAATACATGAAGAACGGTGTTCGCTGGTACGTATCCATAAACTGATTGACCTGATCGGTCAGCACATCGGCCATATCTTCGTCCACCCAGCGCGCCGACTGCCCCCCGCTCATGTAACCAATCCGGCTCACTCCGTTAACGATGGTCTGGTCGTGACCGTGGGAATAGTTCATTTTCAACCGTTCCGGATTCGCTTTCCCCGTGGGTTCGTTCCCGATCGGTTCTTTGTAACTCACCTTTATCGGGTCGGTCGGGTCCAGCCCGACAATCCGGTGGTTTTCAACGTATACGCAGGGCACCCGGTCACCCGTTGCCGGCAGGATAAACGAATAATTGAAGCCAATTTCCAGCGGACCCGGTTTAATCTCGCCGTTCCAGTCGGGGCCGCCTTTGGGTCCCAGACCCAGGTGCCACTTTCCGACCACCCCGGTTTTATAACCGGCCCGTTGCAACACATACGGCAAGGTTACACTGTTGGTAGGAATCAGGAGGGCCGCGTCGCCAGGAGCGATACCGGTTCCGGATTGGCGCCACGCATACCGCCCGGTCAGCAGTGAAAACCGGGACGGCGTACAGGTTGCCGAGGTAGCGTGGGCGTTGGTGAAGCGCAATCCTTCGGCCGCCACCCGGTCGATGTTCGGCGTTTTTAGTTGGGTCGCTCCGTAACAACTCAGATCGCCGTAGCCCAGATCATCGGCATAAATCAGGACAATGTTGGGCCTCTCCTGCGCCTGAACCGTTAGGGAGAACAGAAAAATAACACTAAAAATCAAACCAATACGTCTACTTCTCATGGGATACCGTTTATAAGCTGATCGCCTTTTCCGCAAGTATAAGCCCAATATCGGTTGATTCTCCTCAACGTACGTAACCTCTTACGTAAATTTTAAACGATTTCGGACAGGCGGTTTTCCATCGCCTGTCCGAAAAGCGGAACCTTCAATTGCTTATGACGCCACGCCCGCCAAGTGTGCCCCGATCAAACCGGCCAGGACGGGCTTCGTCGTAAAACCGACTTGCCGGTTCACCAGCTCGCCGTCTTTAAACACCAGAATAGTCGGCATGTTCCGGACGTTGTAGCGGGCTGTCACGGCGGGATTCATTTCCACGTCGATCGTGGCGACGGTGGCCAAACCGGCAAAGTCCCCGGCCAACTCGTTGATAATGGGTTCCAGCCGGCGGCAGGGCGGACACCATTCCGCACTAAAATCAACGAGCAGGACGCCCGATTGGGCGAGCAAATCATTCCAGGTATGATCGGTTGCGTAAACCGCTTTGGTGTTTTCGGTCATCATGGTTCGAATGGTTGTTTAGGAATTAATTCCACCCCATGCCCGAAAATCACCCGGTTTTCAAAAAAAATCAGCCGTTTTCCGAAACCCGCTTCAACTGCTGGATGCACTTGTATTTCTGGTTCACGGCGGTATGCCGGTTTTTCCAGCCCATCGTCACCATCAGATGCTCCATGGGTTCGTGGGAAAAATAGAGGGATTGGATTACGCGCTGGCAATGACCGGTTATCCGGGTCATCCAGGCCTGGAGTCGTGCCTCCTGCCCATCCTCGGTTGCGGGTTCCGCCGTAACAAATTCGTGGGTATCCTGAAGCGCCACCAGCTGATCGTCGGGAACGATCAGTAGTTTCTCATCCCGCAGTTTTTTGAGCCAGATGTTCTTCGCAATCGAAAAAAGGAACGTTTTCAGCGTCGCCGTGAGCTGAAAATCAGGGGCTATAATTTTCTGATACAAGACAAGCACGGCTTCCTGAAACGTATCTTCGGCATCGCCCTCATGGCCGTTGTTACGCTGAATAAACCGGGCAACCGACGGATAATATTTTTTATAGACCCATTCGTAAGCCGTTGTATCTCCGGCGCGAAGCGATTCCACGAGGCTATGATCACAAATGCAGTTCATGGCAGATTCATATAGCCCTTCATACCAACAGCGGCTTAAAAATCACCCGCGAGATCTCGGTTTATGGTTAAAAATTTATGGTTTCATTTTCAATGAACCCAGTAACAATTCGTTGAAGCCCGTGACAAAAAACCGTAAACCGGTACCGACCAGCTACCCGGTCAGGATTCCGTTGCCAGCGACCGCACTTCCACCTGGCTGGTGTGATAAACCAGCGAATACGGTTCAACACTTTGGGTCAGCCAGACGTTTCCGCCAATGACCGAATCATGCCCGACAACCGTTCGGCCGCCCAGAATGGTCGCATTGGCGTAAATAATCACATTGTCTTCGATGGTCGGGTGCCGTTTTTTCGACGCCATCGACTTGGCAACGTTGGTAGCGCCGAGGGTAACGCCCTGGTAAATTTTAACATTATTGCCGATAATGGCCGTCTCGCCAATGACCACGCCCGTGCCGTGATCCACGAAAAAGGAAGATCCAATCTGGGCGTTGGGGTGAATATCGATCCCCGTATGGCTATGAGCGTGTTCCGTCATCATCCGGGGCAGCAGCGGAACCGCTAAATCCGTCAGTACATGGGCGATCCGGTAAACCGCAATGGCGTAAAAGCCGGGATAGACCGCAATCACTTCTTCTACCCCCGCAGCCGCCGGATCAAAAGCCGAAATGGCGTGGGCATCCAGCAATAATTCATCGTACGTATCCGGTAACCGGTCGAAAAACCGCTCCACAAGTACCTCGCGCTGCGCCGGCAAATGTTCTTCCAGCGGTTTCAGCAGACAGGAGAGTTTGTTATTCAGATCATGGTAGGTATCGCCCGTGCTAAGGGCAAAGTGCTGACAATCCTGCGTTATTGGGAAGAGAAACCGGATCAGGTTGTCGATAAACCGGCCGGCATCAGGTCTGGACGGCAGACGGTAGCGAAAGCTGGCGTTTTGCGTCGCCATCCGTTCAAAGAAGTGTTGCTGTTCGGCAGGAGTCATGGAATGGTCTTTCAGAGTAAAAGCCTATGGATAGTATCAATTCGATCGAGTAATCTATTTTTACCGCAAAAAAAATCCTTCTTGCGAAGGGTGATCAACTTCCGAAAAACCGTAGATCACTCACCCCGATATGGGGAAAGACGACAACAACAGCCCTTTTGCTTTAAAATCGACATTGACAACAAATAATTAGCTAACGCGTTGAAAAAGAAACAAAAACAATACCAATTCGTTTGTTCAACCCCTTTGGATATGATCTTGCTATGACGAAAATAAAGAACTTCATGCATAGATCGATGTCTCACCTCAAAAAAACGGTTGCGACCGTATTCGGATCCCTGATTGCAACGGTCACCTTCGCCTTTATGGTGTCGCTGGCCTGTCAGTCGCGGGAGTCGGATGAGGAGAAATCACCCGACACTCCCGGTAACACCACGACGCCCCCGGCAGTTCAGTTAGAGAACGCTTTTCCGAGCCTAACGTTCAAACAACCGGTCGAATTCACGCACGCGGGCGATGGCACCAACCGGGTTTTCGTGGTTGAACAGCAAGGCCGGATTCGGGTGTTTGAAAATAACGCAACGACCAAAACCGCCGAAACCTACCTCGATATTGTCAGCAAGGTAGCCTCAGGGGGGGAAATGGGCTTGTTAGGGCTGGCCTTTCACCCGGATTTTCGGCAAAACGGTTACTTCTACGTTAATTATACCAAAAACAATCCGCGCGAAACCGTCATCGCCCGGTATAAAGCGACACCAACGGCCAACCAGGCCGATCCGGCCACGGAAACCGTTCTGTTCAAATTTGAACAACCCTATGCCAATCATAATGGCGGCAAAATCGCCTTTGGCCCAGACGGTTTTCTGTATATCGCAACGGGCGACGGAGGCAGCGGTGGCGATCCGCAGAACAACGGGCAAAACCTGAAAACCATGCTCGGCAAGATGTTGCGGATCGACGTCAACAAAACCGATAGAGGCAACTACGGCATCCCGGCCGACAATCCGTTCGCCAACGATGCGAATGCCCTGCCCGAAATCTACGCCTACGGCCTGCGGAATCCCTGGCGGTTTAGCTTCGACAAAACAACCGGTACCCTCTGGGCGGCTGATGTGGGCCAGAACAAACTGGAAGAGATCGATATCATCAAAAAAGGGGGAAATTACGGCTGGCGTCTGAAAGAAGGCCAGGATTGCTTCAATCCGGCCAGCAATTGTAACCAGGGTTCACTCCTTGAACCCATTCATCAGTATGAGCGCAGTGAAGGCGTTTCGGTTACGGGCGGTTTTGTCTACCGCGGCAACCGTGTTCCCGGTTTGCAAGGGAAATACATTTACGGCGACTTCGGCAGCGGAAAAATCTGGGCGCTGAGTTTTGAAGGGGATAAAAAAACCGGGAATCAGTTGCTAACCAGCGACGGCGGGCCGGTTTCGGCTTTTGGCGAAGATGCGAATCAGGAGTTATACCTGCTCGACCACAGCAGTGGCGTTATTAAACGGTTTATAGCCAAATAATTTCGTCCGGTTTCCGAACCGATATGCACAGACCGAAATCATGGACAGATTCATAACCGGATCTGTCTTTTTTGTCTTTATTTCTGTAGATTGGTATCCATGAACGTTACGGCATCACCTATGTACACGACATCGATCCATACGCCAGTTGGTCTGGCGGTCATCTGCGGAAATGAAGACGGTATCACGAGCGTTCGGTGCAGCAACGAACCGGTGCCGGAATCTTCGTTTGTTCCGACCATTTTGCATAAGTGCGCGCGTCAACTGGAAGAATATTTCCTGAACGGACGCCGGTTTTTCGATCTTCCGCTCTGTCCTCAGGGGACGCCTTTTCAGCGGTCGGTCTGGCAGATGCTGGCCGAAGTACCCTACGGCCGAACCATGTCGTATATGGAGTTAACCAGACGGCTGGGCGATGAAAAAGCCATCCGGGCGGTGGCCGCAGCCAACGGTAAAAATCCGATCTGGATTATCATTCCCTGCCACCGCATCATCGGTTCCAATGGTGATCTGACGGGTTACGCGGGTGGACTCGCCCGGAAAAAATGGCTGCTGGAACACGAACAAATTGCCAACGGTCAGTTAACACTCTTTTCCTAAACGGGTTTATATATACAGTTTCCGGGGCCTGACGCGTTTTTCTGTAGGATGCGGCATTCCTGAAAACCGTATAGTATTTTCGATAAACCATTTGTATTTAAACTGTTGCGTGAGATTCATTCCTAGCCTCCTGGTCCTGAGCCTCTTTGTCAGCCTGAGCGGCTGCTTCAGTCGTTGGACTATGAGCGACCGCGAAATCCGGAAGCACTTTGCCAAACGGACGGTTAAGCCAACGTTCTTCACGATTGAAGACGACAGTCTGAAGCTGCATGTCGCCAGCATCGGGGCCGACACCCTGCCCCCGCTGTTGCTGATTCACGGCGCACCGGGTTCCTGGTATGGGTATTTGCGAATGTTCGACGACAGCCTGCTGCCTACGCGGTTTCACATTCTGTCCGTCGATCGACCCGGTTATGGCAAATCGCGAAAAGGCCGGAAAGCCGTTACTTCGCTGACCCAACAGGCGAAGTGGATTGCCCACGCACTCAATCTGAATCATTCGGGAAAACCGGCTATTGTCCTGGGACGCTCCTACGGGTCGCCCGTGGCGGCCCGGCTGGCGATGATGTATCCCAACCGCATCAAACACCTCTTCCTGATCGCTTCCCCCCTCGACCCCGACAAGGAAAAATTTTTCTGGTTCTCGAAATGGGGAAAAATGCCCCCCGTCAAACTATTTTTGCACCGGCACATGAATCTGGCAACCGCCGAAAAGTATACGCACATCGCCGAACTACGCCAATTGTTACCCTTGTGGTCGAAACTGACGGTTCCGGTGACGCTGATGCAGGGCGGAAAAGACTGGCTGGTCGATCCGGCAAACCTTGATTTTGCCAAAAAAGTGCTGGCGGGAAAACCGGCCGAATACATTTTTCTGCCCGAAGCCGGTCATTTGATCACCAATTCCCACTCGGAAATGGTCAAAAACCTGATTCTGCGCAGCGGTGGGTACACCAGGGCCACCCAGGAAATTTCCGTTAATTAAGAGATAAGAGCGGAAAGACAACCGTATAAAGAGATAACGTGTAACTGGATGTGACGGTTTTGTCTCCACTCCCCGGGCCTTACCCGCTTGGCTTTGCGTTCATATTTATTCCTCTATTTCCAAAAATGATCAACCTCGAAACCATTCAGGCTGCTCACGACCGCGTTCGGGCGCACATCCACCGGACGCCCGTCCTGACCAACCAGACCATCAACCACCTCAGTGGCGCGTCGATTTATTTTAAACCGGAAAACCTGCAAAAAATCGGGGCTTTCAAGGCGCGGGGTGGCTTGAATGCCGTCCTGCAACTGGCGGAACAGGAACGCTATTACGGCCGGGCGCTGGGGCCGATTACAACCCACTCGTCGGGCAACCACGCCCAGGCGGTGGCGTTTGCCGCCCGGCAGGTGGGCGTGAAAGCCTATATCGTGATGCCCCGAACGGCGCCCCAGGTCAAGAAAGAAGCCGTCATCGGGTACGGCGCGGAGGTGATCGAATGCGAACCCACGCTCGAAGCCCGCGAAGCGGGTGTGCAGGAAGTCATCGAGCGAACCGGGGCGGTTTTGATTCACCCCTTCGACGATGACCGCGTCATTGCCGGCCAGGCCACGGCTTCCAAGGAGCTGATCGAGGATACCGAATCCGAAGGCCCGCTCGATGTCATCATGGCCCCGGTGGGCGGGGGCGGTTTGCTGAGCGGAACGGCTTTGGCCACGCATTTTCTGAGTCCGCACACCAGGGTCATTGCCGGCGAACCGCAAGGGGCCGCCGATGCGGTTTTGTCATTCCAAAGCGGCAAGGTCGAAAAAGCGCCCTACATTAAAACCATCGCCGACGGTCTGATGACGTCGCTCAGCGAACGGACGCTGGGCTACATCCGGGAGCACGTTACCGGCATTCTGACGGTTTCTGATGCGGAAATTGTGGCGGCAATGCGACTGGTTTGGGAACGGATGAAGATCATCATTGAGCCTTCCAGCGCCGTTCCACTGGCGGCTCTGTTCAAGAATAAAGAGCAGTTTGCCGGTCAGAAAATCGGCATGATCCTCACGGGGGGCAACGTAGATTTGGGCAAATTGCCGTTTTGACGGGCCGGTTTTCCGGACGGTTCAGGAAGGATACAACCGGTTCGTCAGCTGAACCAGGTCACTATACCGGCTGGGCTTAACCAGGAGCGTACTGGCCGCCAGATCGTTACACCACAGGTTGGTGTTTGTCTCGAACGGCGACCCCAGCAAAACGGTCGGAATGTTCGAAAACCGGCTGCTCCGCTTCAGCCGTTTCAGGGTCGTAACTCCGTCCATCACCGGCATATTCAGATCCAGGACAATCAAGTCCGGCAGATCGTAATACTCCGTCAGGTGGTCGAGCATCTCCTGTCCATCCGAAAAGGTGAATAACAAACAACCGGGATGGTTTTTCTGAAAGGCCTGCCAAAGCATGAAGCGATCATCTTCGTCGTCATCGACAATAAAAACAAGACTGTGTTTTAAGGGCATATTCAACCAGTTTATCGTTTTCCGAAAAGACTCCGACCAATCCGTAACAAGATAGCCGGTCCATTTGCTGGACCGGCTACTCCCTTTCTACCTAAAACGCTAAAGAAAACACACCCAAAAGATTGTAGAAATCCGGTCAATCAAGAACGCGCACCCTTCTGATTTCACGCGTCGCTTTTCCGAATTAATGGCTGGTTTGCAACCGCTTCTTCCGCTTTACCTGTTGCCGACACCATTGGAGGAGTTGCAGCCGTTCGAGCGGAGACAGCCACTGCATCAGTTTACGTAATTCCTTTCGGAACAGTCGCCGGTCGAAATCAACTTTATTCAGTACGCATTGACTATATTCAAACCAGGACATACGCTTAAGGGTTAGTCTCTGCAAAGATGGAATACCCTTTTTAAATAATGCTTAGAGGTGAATTAGAAAAAAATTAGAATTTTCCCCTAAAAAATAGCCGGTCTCTAAGGAGCAACCGGCTATCATGATCACCTGAAATTAGCAATTTTCTCGCCAAAAACCTTCTACAAAAATACTGCGAATAAAGCCCGGGAAGGGAGGGAAGTTAGCAATCCTCGTTGATACTGTCTATTTATCAACTCCCCGTCATTGGGTTTTATTGAAGTACGAATCACCGCATCCGGAAAACCGGGAGGAAATTGTAGCAGCTCCTGGAGTTCCAACTCATACAAAATAGCATCCGGCGGATTAGAAAATGCTTAGAGGAATCTTAGAAAAAAGTTAATTTATCCTACCTGCGGCTGCGGTTCCCGGCGCCAGGGGGTCACGTTGGTGTCGGCTTTGCGGTAAAAATACCGGTAAAGAATCGGAAAAATCAGCAGGGTCAGCACCGTGGCGGTAATCAAACCACCAATCACCACAATGGCCAGCGGTTTCTGGGTTTCGGAGCCAATACCGGTCGAGATGGCCGCCGGGAGCAACCCAATAGCCGCCATCAGGGCCGTCATCACCACCGGACGAATCCGGGTTTTCAACCCCTGCCGGATGGCCTCGTCGAGCGGTTTTCGGTCGGCCCGGTTCTGGTTGAAAACCGACACCAGAATGACCCCGTTCTGCACGCAGATTCCAAACAGGGCAATGAAGCCCACCCCCGCCGAAATCCCGAAATTGATGCCGGTCACGTGCAGGGCCAGAATTCCGCCCATCAGCGCGAAAGGCACGTTCAGCAGCACCAGACCGGCATCTTTGGCGTTGCCGAAGGTGATAAACAGAATGATAAAAATCGCGGCCAGACTGAGCGGAACGACCTGCCCCAGACGCTGCGTCGCCCGCACCTGGTTTTCAAACTCGCCGGTCCAGGTAACCGAATACCCTTTCGGCAATTTCTTCAGTTTTTGCTCGACTTTCTGCTGGGCTTCGGCAATGGTGCTGCCCAGGTCCCGCTCCCGAACCGAGAACTTCACCCCGATAAACCGCTTGTTCAGGTCCCGGTAAATAAAGGCAGGACCGGTAGTTTTGTGGAGCGTGGCAATCTCGCTGAGCGGAATTTTGCTGCCATGTAGGGTCGGCACCATCAGCCGCATGATGTCGTCTTCGGTTTTCCGGTAATTCTCAGCATAACGCAACCGGATGTCGAACCGGCGTTCGCCTTCGTACAGAATCGAAGCGGTTTTTCCCCCGATCGCCATCTCAATTACCGCCTGCGCGTCGGCTGTCGAAACGCCGTATAACGCCATTTTATGATCGTGAAACAACACGCTGATTTCCGGCTGACCGATATTACGCAGGATACCAACATCCTTGATGCCCGGCACATCCTTAATGGCAGCAATCACTTCGTTGGCCAGACCGTTCAGCTGGTTCAGGTCCTCCCCGAAAATCTTGACGGCGTTGGACGCGTTCATCCCGGCCACGGCTTCGGCCACGTTATCGATGATCGGCTGCGAATAATTGTAGTTAATTCCCTGAAACTGTTTAAGTTTCGCATCCATTTCCTCAATCAGACCGTCGGTCGTAATTTTCCGCTGCCACTCTTCTTTCGGTTTCAGGTTGACCTGCATCTGTACGTAATAAAAACCGGACGGGTCGGTCCCGTCGTTGGAGCGGCCGGTCTGCGACAACACGCCGTTCACTTCCGGAAACTCCATCAGTTTTTTCCGCAGCACCCGCACCATCTTGGTGGTTTCGTTCAGCGACGAACTCATCGGCAGCTTCGCTTCGACCCACAGTGCCCCTTCGTTCAATTGGGGTAAAAACTCCGTTCCGAGCAAGGTTGCCGAGAAAAACGTGAGGCCCAGGCAAGCGGTGGCCAGCAGAAAACTCAGCCGTTTGCGGGCGTAACACCACTCAAAACCGGCCGTCACCGAGCGGTCGAAAAACCGGACAATGACGTTATTTTTCTCCCGAACGTTTTTCCGCAACAGAATCGAACACAAAACCGGCACCAGGGTAAGCGTAAACAACAGGGCACCCAGGAGGGCAAAACCGAGGGTCCAGGCCAGCGGGGAAAACATTTTTCCTTCCACTTTCTGGAACGAGAAAATCGGTAACAGGGCGGTGATGATGATGAGTTTGGAGAAAAAGACGGCTTTTCCCAGTTCGCCCCCGGTTTTCTTGATGAGGCCGAGCTTGCTCATCCGGTTAAAAACCGGCATTCCTTTTTTATGCGCCAGATGATCCAGACTGACAAAGATTCCTTCGACCATCACTACGGCTCCATCGATAATGATTCCGAAATCGACCGCCCCCATCGACAGCAGATTGGCCGACATGCCCCGTAACCGCAGACACATAAACGCAAACAACAACGCCAGCGGGATGATGATGGAGACAATGACGGTAGTGCGCCAGTCGGCCATAAAAATGAAGACAATGACCGTTACCAGCACAATTCCTTCGGTCAGGTTGTGCATCACCGTCCTAGTACAGAAGGCAATCAGGTTATCGCGGTCGTAGAACGTCACCATTTTGGTGTCGGTGGGCAGAATCCGGGTGTTCAGTTCTTCGATTTTATCTTTCACCCGCGCCAGCACCTCGCTCGGGTTTTCGCCTTTCCGCATGACCACAATGCCTTCTACCACGTCGTCATTGTCGTTCAGACCGACCTGCCCCACCCGGGGAAGACTCGATTCGGCGACCTCGGCCACGTTCCGGACCAAAACCGGGTTGCCGTTCAGTTCTTCAATGATGATGTTCTGAATGTCGGCAATGGAGGTCAGCAAGCCGACGCCACGGACCACATACGCCTGACCATTGCGTTCGATGACATCGCCCCCCACGTTGATGTTACTGCGCGTGATGGCCTGGTAGACCTCCAGGGGCGTCAGATCATATTTGGTCAGTTGGGTCGGGTTCACCCGGATTTCGTAGATTTTCTCCTGCCCACCGAAGGCGACGACGTCGGCCACGCCGGGCACACTCCGTAACTGCCGGTCGATTACCCAGTTATGCAGCGTCAGCAGTTCGCGGCTGTCACGACTATCGCTTTTGAGCGTAAACCGGAAAATTTCGCCCGTCGGGCCGTAGGGAGGCTGTACATCCGGTTCAACGCTTTCGGGCAGGGTGACGGTCCGAAGCTGGTTGTTCACCTGCTGGCGGGCGAAAAAGTCTTCCACATCATCTTCAAAAATGATCTTGATGACCGACAACCCGAACATCGTAATGGACCGGACGTTGGTTTTCCGCTGCACCGAGTTCATGGCGACTTCGATGGGTACAGTTACAAACCGCTCCACTTCTTCGGCACTCCGGCCGTTCCACTCCGTCACGACGATGATCTGGGTGTTGGTAACATCCGGAAACGCTTCCAGGGGCGTGTTCAGGTAACTAACCACCCCGGCAATGATCAGCCCAGCCGTCAGAAAAAAGATAAAAAACCGGTTTTTGAGGGAAAACCCGACAATATTTCGAATAAGCTTATTCATCTGTCCAAGGCGTGATGGAGCGACTGAGTGATCGAGAACGTTTATTGGCCGTCTGTAAAGCGATGAGGTTTAGTCGCTCACTCACGTATTAATCGTTAAGCGCGTCGTAAACCAGCAGTTGATTTCTGGAGATGACTTGTTCTCCCGGTTTCAACCCGGCGCTGATGTAGGCGATGTCTCCCAGAAATTTGTGGATGTGAACTTCCCGCGTTTCGATGTCCGACCGGCTGCGGAAAATCATGACGTAGTACTTCGAATTGTCGAAAATAACCGCATTGGACGGCACCGTGGCCATTTTTTGGCCCTCATCAAACCGGAGCGCGACGGTAGCGTGCATCTCGGGTTTGAGCTTCATTCCTTCGTTTTTGAGCCGGATGCGGATGGTCATGGCTTTCGTATTCGGATCAAGCACGCTAAAGATTTTATCGACATGCCCCTTGAACCGCTGGTCGGGGTAACTCAGCGTCTGCACGCTGGCCGCCATGCCCGGTTTTACCCGCCCAATATCGCTTTCGTTGACATTCGCCAGCACCCAGACGTCGCTGATCTGGCCCACGGTAAACAGGTTGTCGGCATTGTCGGAGCGAAGCTGCATATCGCGGTTGACGTTTTTCTCGATCACAAAGCCATCGATCGGCGCCCGAACGATGTAAGTGGGTGTTTTGCCCAATCCGTAAATCCGAAAAATTTCCTTCACCCGGTTGAGTTCGGCCTGGGCGGTTTCAACATCCTTCCGGGCCGCTACCACCTCGCGCTGGGAGTTCAGTTTACTTTCGAAAAGGTCTTCGGCAACGCTCAGGTTTTTCTGCGACAGCAACAAGTCCGATTGCGCCTGAATCATCTGCCGCTCAAAATCAGCCACTTCACCGGATCGAATGACGGCCAGTTGCTGGCCTTTCCTGACATAATCACCCAGTTCAACGTCCACTTCCTCCACCACGCCCCCGACCAGCGGAAATACTTTAATTACCTTGTTTTCGTCGGCGGCCACCTTGCCCACCAGCGTCAGTTCGCTGCGAACCGGCAGATCAATGACCGTGTCCAGCCGGATACGGTTCATCATCGTGTCCGACATCATAAAGGCTTTTTCCTCTTCAACTTCTGCTTTCTGGTGACAGGCGGCTGCCAGGCCGAGCATCCCCAAAAGCAAACAACCCGCGACTGATTTCATGCTGATTTTCAATTAAATAATTCCACGCCTACGACGTAATTCAGTTCTTCGTATGCCCCGATGCGGTCGGCTTTCAACCGGTTCAGTTCCTTGGTGCTTTCGTTGTAGGTTTCGATGAGGTCGATAAACTCCAGCAGCGAAATATTCCGTTTCTGAAAATTGGCAAACAGTCCCTGGTTCAATTGCTCGAACTGCTCCGAAAACCGGGATTCAACCGACAAAACCGTCCGCTCGACTTCCTGCACTTTTTGCAGAGCCGCAATCACCTCATTACCCACCTGCACGACCTTCTGGTTCTGCATCTGTTTCTGGTAATCGACCTGCGAGCGGGCGGCTTTGATCGCGCCCTGGTTGCGGTTCAGCAGCGGCAAATCCATGCTTACCGAAACGCCAACGTAGTGGGGAATGTAACTTCCGGCCTGGTCGTAGGTACCGCCGATGCGCAAATCCGGGGCGGCCAGGGCCTTTTGCAGGGTATAATTCAACTCCGATTGCCGGGTCAGCGACTGATTCGCCAGCACATCGGCCCGGTGGCGCAGCGCATGTTCCCGCAACGAATCAACGGGTAAATCCGGCAGCCGGTAGGCTTGCAGCTGAGCCTCGGTCACTACCGGGAGAATGGGCTGATCGACCGAAAGCAGGGTACGCAGAATCTGCTGATTTTCGGCCAGTCGTAACCGAATCTCCAGCCGGTCGTTATTGAGTTGGAAAAGCAGCGCCTTGAGTCGGAGCAGTTCGCGCAGCGACACATTATTTTTGTCGTACTGCTGCTCAAAAGCCGTTACGGTGCCCTGCAACGTTGTGATTTGGCGGTCGTAGCGATGGAGGGTTTCCTGCTGAAAATACAGATCGAAAAACCGGGTGCGCAGCTCAAACCGCAAAGACCGGAGTAAATCGGCAAACTCGTACTCGTTGAGTCGGGCGGCTTCCTGCGCCAGCGCAATCCGTTTGTTGCGTTTTCCGGCCGTGTAGAGCAGTTGCTCGACCGCAATGATTTTCTGCCCCTGCCGACCCACATCCAGCACCCGGTGCTGATCACTATTGTACGCACTCACCTCCACCGAAGCCGTGGGATTATCGTACAAACTGGCCTGAATAATCTGCGCCTGCCCGGCTTCGATGCGAAATCGGCCAGCCAGCAGCAGCAAATTATTTTTGATAAAAAGGCTATCCGCCTGTCGTCGGCTAAGCCGCAGGGAATCCTGGGCATGACTGGCTACCGAGAGCAACCAGAACATGCTAAAAATTACTCTAAATCGCATTCAAATGGTTAGCACATTGCGATTGCAAGGTTCACCAAAAGAAGTTAGAGGACCGTTAAAAGTGAATTAGAAAAAGGTTAAATACCCGTTAAAAAAAAATTAGAAGCAGGATGGTCAACAGGGTACGGTTTTCCGTTTGCGGTTAGCTCTACGCAACCATCCCGACGAAACCTCTGAAACGGAAAACCGTAAACCCGTCTCCCTGATTACAGATGAGCAATTTGCATCGTAAACACACTCCCTTCGCCCGGCTGGCTCTGGACCGTAATCTGGCCCTGATGAAGCTCCAGAATCCGCTGACAAATGGATAAACCAATGCCAAAACCTTCGTAGCCGACCGCGTTGGCCGTCCGGTAGAAAGGCTCAAAAATCAATTCAACCTCCTCCGGTTTGATGCCAACCCCGTTGTCATGGACGCTAACCCGGCAAAACTGCTCATTGGTTCCAATTCGGACGCGGGCCGTGTGGTCCGGTGAGTATTTGCAGGCGTTGTCCATCAGGTTCTGCAACACCCGTTTGAGGAGTTCTTCGTTGCCGGAAACCGTCGTTTCCGTTTCCGAATTGGGCAAATTGTCGTAATCGAATTCGATCCGGTAATGCGGTTTGGCACTCAGCAACTCGTCCCGCGCCAGCAACACCACCTCTTCCATCTGCACCGGTTCGAGCGGCATCTGGCTAATGTTCTCGATCGTTCGGGCCAGAAATAATAAACTGTTGGTCAGGGCAATAAGCCGATCCGCATCCGAATGCAGGTTGGTCAGAATGGTTTCGTATTCGCCCGCATCCAGTTGTCGGCGCAGCCCCAGCTGAATCTCGGATTTGAGCGACGCCAGTGGCGTTCGCAGTTCGTGCGACGCGTGCGAAACGAAGCTGCGCTGTTGCTCGAAAGCCTGCTCCAACCGGCCCAGTACGGCGTTGAAATTCACCGCCAGCTGGTCGATTTCGTCCCGGCGATCCCCTTCATCCAGCCGTTGCCGCAGGTTTCGGGCCGTAATGGTCGAAATCTGGGTATTGATCTCGTCGATGGGTCTCAGCGATTGGCCGGCAAAGAATATTCCGAGGCCAACGGTCAGGCCAATGCCGCCGATGAGCCCCCAAACCAGCGTAACCCGCAGGTTCCGCTGTTTGCTCCGCCCCACCTGGTCGTAGGCCGACGCCAGCACCACGAGCCGCCGGCCACCCTCCTCGTATAAAATCCCGGCCAGCTGGTTTTCATCGCTCCAGGTTTCCACCTCCCTCGACTCCCGGACGTCGTTCAGCAAACTCCGCTGATAATGAATAATATGGTCATCCACACTGGCGTAAATCAGCCGGTTTTGCTCGTCAAATACCAGTACCTTCTCATCGTACAAGGCCGTCAGCGTATTCCGGTCGATGATTTTCAGCAGATTCTGGTCAACTTCTTTCACCTGAATCAAAAACCGGGCGGTGGTCCGCGCTTTCTTTTTCAGCCGTTCGTAGAAGTCATCCCGGCTGTATGCGGCCGTTGTGAAATAGATGAGGAGCGAAAAGGTCAGCAAAATGGACGCTACGATGAGCGAAAACTGAAGCGCTATCCGGTTTCTGATCTTCATTTCTTACTCTACTTTTAACAAATAGCCCATTCCCGCGCGGGTATGAATCAGTTTGGGTTCAAAATCACGATCAATTTTTTTTCGTAAGTAATTGATATACACCTCCACGACATTCGTTCCCGGGTCAAAATTCAGACTCCAGACTTTCTCGGCCAGGTCCATCTTGGAAACCACCCGGCCCCGATTGCGCACTAGGTATTCGAGCAGCGCAAACTCCCGCGCCGTCAGGTCGATGGGGGTCGCATCGCGCCGGACCTGTTTGGTCGAAACGTTGATTTCGAGGTTGGCAATCCGCAGGACTTCATCCACGGCGCTTTTTCCGAGTAAGTCCAACCGCCGGAAACAGGTGGCAATGCGCGCACTTAACTCCCTGAAATCGAATGGCTTTACGATATAATCATCCGCACCGCGCTCCAACCCTTCGACCTTATCCTCGATTTCGCCCAGGGCGGTCAGCATAATAATGGGCAAATGCGGTTTTTCAGCCCGCACGTTCCGGCAAATTTCGTAGCCGTTCAAGCCCGGCAGGTTGATGTCCAAAATGAGCAGGTCAAAGGGTTGGCGCAACGCCAGATCGCGGCCATTGTAGCCTTCGTAAGCCACCTCGGTCTGGTAACCTTCTTCCATCAGGCCCCGGCTGATGTTCTGGGCAATCCGGCGGTCATCCTCCACAATCAGTATACGCTTCATACGGTTTTAAAATCAGAACGATTACTGAAATAACGCAACAAATGGTTTCTGCGGTTCTTGCCGCCTACATTTCTAAGCGTATTCTAATTCGGCGCGGTTGGTAACATTCTCCGCGTCCTTCCGGTCACCCGGTTTTTACCAGTTGCGGCACCAAATCAACCGGCTGTTTCCTCAGCATAGCGCGTTACCAATTTCCGCTACCAGGCAAGCATTTCGTCCGCCTATTTTTGTAAAAGGCAATCAGAATACACAGTAAACAGGAAACAACAAATGAATCAAAAACCGTCTGCCGCTTTTGTCGGCGCTTCGTGGGTAGCGCTTGGGGCCGGAATGTTCGGGTACTTCATCGGGCTCTGGCGCTCGACCATGCTTCTCAATGAAAAAGGCTTCTACTTCACCGTGCTGATGTTCGGCCTTTTCTCGGTCGTATCACTGCAAAAAAGTGTTCGGGACCGGCTGGAAGGTTACCCGGTAACGGATATTTATTACGGACTCAGCTGGTTCTCCACCCTCCTTTCGATCACACTGCTGACCATCGGACTCTGGAACGCAACGCTGCTGCCGAGTGAAAAAGGATTTTATGCCTTTGCTTTTTTACTGGGTTTATTCGGGGCCATTGCCGTCCAGAAAAACACCCGCGACAGCCAGGAATTTTCGAAGAAAGGGTAGTTACACAAGTCCGGCTTTTTTCAGCATTCCCCGCAAGGTTTGCAAATCAGTCTGCATGGCCTGGTAGACCTTGTCGCGGGGAATGGTGAGGTCACGACGCCCCTGATCGGCCCCACCCAGCGGGTATTCGAGGTGTAGCGAGATCGGGACGCGGACGTTCAGTTGCTTCAGCAGGGCGAAATACGCCGGAAAATCGACCATCCCCTGCCCCAGCGGAACGCTGACGGCTTTCCATTTCCCACCGTTTTTTTCCCAGATCACGTCCTTGATGGCAATAAATTTGATGTGGGGATGAATCATGCGCAATCCCGTCGACCAGGACGTGCCGCCTTCCACCGTCGCGTGGCGAATGTCGTACTGACACCCCAAACCGGGATTATTGATGTCCTGCAAAACCGTCGCCAAGTCCCAGGTGGCCGACCCAAAATTGGTTCCGGCGTGGTTCTGGTAAGCGCCCGCCAGGTTCAGTTGCTGGTTCAATCGGGCCAGATCGCCGAGTTGCTGCCGGTATTGCTTCAGGATCGTCGGAATGGGCTGATGATTCGGATACGCCAGCCAGCCCGTCCGGTAATACCGCACACCCTGTTTACTGGCGGTTTCCAAAACCGCCCGGCCGACCGCGTCATCCGCTTTCGTCACCGCCGTCGTGATCATCGATGCGCTCAGGTTTTTCTTTTTCAGGGCTGCCACCACGTTCGGCAAATCGTCGCGGACGCGGGCAGGCTCGACATGGCCATCGGGCCGCACCGTCAGATCGACGCCTTCAAAACCGAGGTCCGAAGCCACCGCTGCCAGTTCGGTATAATCCAGAAAATGCAGGTGTTTGGAGAAAATATGAACGCTGAACGGGGCCGCATCAGCCGCCGGTTCCGATACCGCCTTTGTTTCGGCCGATGCACCCACCAGACCGGTCGCCAGCAGGCCTTTTAACAGTTCACGTCGTTGCAGCAGGGTAGGCATAGGGTTTCGAAGTTTTCGCTATCCCGGTAAGATTTTTTAGACAGCGATCTACTCAGCGTTGCCCTTATTCATTATCTTACAACGGCTTACCTCATCCCTTCCTTCTTTTCATGAACTCTGTCCTTGCTTCTCCCGATCTATGGACCATTCTGGGCGCCATGACACTGGCTGGTCTGGTGGGCGGTCTGGTCAACTGTTTTCTCCCGGCAGCCGAGGGCGAACCAACCAAAGTCTGGTGGAAATGTGTCTTGATGGGCATCGGAGCCTCGCTGATTGTCCCGGTTTTTCTGTTTCTCACGCAAAGCAAAATTCTGGACGAACTCGTCAAAGTTCTTCCGGCACCACCCGCCAGCGGAGCAACCGATCAGCCGCTTTCGGTGGCCATCGGCCAGAAAGTGCAGAATTACCTGGTCTTTTTCAGCTTTTGCACCATCGCGGCCATCTCATCGACCCGGTTTATTTCTTCCGTGAGTGACCGGCTGATGATCGAACTAAAAAAAGAAGTCAGGGAAACGAAGGAGCAGGTTCAGGAAACCCAGAAAGACGTCAGGGCGACCCAGCAACAAGTCCGGGAAACCGACCAGAAGGTGGAAGAAACGGAGAAGAAAACCACGACCAACCGGGCAACCTTACAGGCCGTCAAGAAAAAAATCCAGGAAAACTCCATCGCCCGCAAAACCGCTCCTACCAACGCCGTTCCGATAACACGGGAAGCCACACGGGGGCCGTCGCCGGCAATTTCGTCCCCGCTTCACCCGGACGACCCGCAAAAAGGTCGGTGGGGAGGAAAGCATACCGTTAATTTCAGGCAACTCCAGGCCACCGTGACCGCCATCGATGACGACGAAGACTGGTTCAACGTCCGGATGGAAGTGATTTCGACCGACCCGCAGCATCATCCGCTTACCGGCAACGTCATTTTCCATTTACACGATACCTTCGTTCCGGACAGGCAAAGCGTTCCGGTGGTGAACAATCGGGCGGTTTTGGAAAAAACCGCCTGGGGTGCCTTCACGATCGGTGCCGAAACCGACGACGGAACGCAACTGGAACTGGACTTATCCGACCCGACCGATGCGCCGGACGTTCCGGCCGTTTTCCGGGCGCGGTAATGGCCTTTTGAACCACTGGTGCCATTCGAACTGTCTTTAAAAATCGGTATGTTTGTCCGGCTTTCACTTTACGTTAATTTTCATGCTGATTCTGCGCCGTATTGGGCTCGCGCTGCTCGTCTTGTTCGTCCTGTTGAACATCAGTCTGGCCTTTCATGCCGCCCGGTTTACCTATTTCTACGACAATCCCGACCAAACCCCGTCCCGAAAACCGGAAGAGTACTCCACCGGCGAATTAGTGAACGCGGCCCTGTTTGGGATGAAACTGAAAAAGTCGGTGATCAGCGACCAGCCCAAAATACCGTTCGAAACCATTCGGCTGACCAACGAATACGGCCAAAAACTGGAAGGCTGGTACATCCCGGTGGATTCGGCCAAAGGCACGGTGATTCTTTGCCACGGGCACGCGTCGAACAAGTCACGCATTCTCTGCGAAACCGATTATTTTCACCAATTGGGTTATAACACCCTGGCCTTCGACTTCCGGGCGCACGGCAATAGCGGGGGCAATATCTGCACCATCGGTTTTAAGGAAACCAACGACCTGAAAGCCGCCTACGATTTTGTAACCCGGGGGGGTGAGAAAAACATTATTCTCTGGGGCGTTTCGATGGGGGCCGCCACCATCCTGAAAGCCATTCCCGAACACGGTCTGAAACCGACGCGGGTAATTCTGGAATGTCCGTTTGCGTCGTTATACGATGCCGTGCAGGGACGACTTCGGTCAATGCACATTCCGGCCCACCCGGCCTCCGAATTGCTTGCCTTGTGGGGCGGTATGCAACGGGGCATGAATGTCTTCAAATTTCGTCCGTCGGAATCGGCCCGGCAACTTACCATGCCGGTTTTGCTGAACTGGGGCGCCAAAGACCCGCGCGTTTTGCGCCACGAAACCGACGCCATTTTTGAAAATTTAGGCACAAAAACCAAGCAACTGGTGGTTTATGAAAACTCGGGCCATCAGTCGTACTGCACGAATGAACCGGCCCAATGGCGGGCAGCAATCAGCCAGTTTCTATCCGTGCCGAAACCCGCCCGGCCCGTTGCCGAATCGTTAACCCCTTAGCCGGACAACCGTGGGGGTAGCTTTCGAAAAATAACCGGGTTAAGCGGGCTGCATCCGATACCTTCGACTGGCGAATTCGGTTCTATTTTTACCTTCGCCCGGGAGGCCGCAACGAAGCGGGTAACGGGTTTCAAACTCCAGTTTGTGGGCAGCGCCCGGACGGTTACCAGGGCTCAGCAGCGAACAAAGCCGCCCTTCATCGGTTGATAGAGGATAGCGATTCTTTCTGTTCAACGATGAAAAATATACTGGTTCGTTTCTCCTGTTCCCTCCTGCTGGCGGGATTCCTGATGGCCTGCGGTCAGGGTCAACAATCGACCGAAAATTCGGAAGCTACCGATACGACGGAAATAGCTGAAGCGCCGAGAGCACCCGATCTGCCGCCCCCGGCCGAATCATCCACCCATTTCAGCAACGTTATTGGCTGGAAAGATGGCCAGACCCCCAAAGCTCCCGACGGGTTTGTGGTCACCGAATACGCCCGCGATCTGGACAACCCACGCCAGACTTATGTCCTGCCGAACGGCGATGTACTCGTGGTGGAATCGCAAACCGAGCGTAAAGGAATTGTGAAGAAAGTTAGCTCGGTGGTCAGCGGGCAGGCCCAATCCGAAGCCTCCGGCAAAAGTGCCAATCGCATCACCCTCCTGCGCGACACCAACCAGGACGGAAAACCGGACGTTCGCCAAACCTTTCTGGACGGCCTGAATCAGCCATTTGGTATGCTGCTGGTCGGCACTACGTTCTACGTTGCCAATACCGACGGTTTGTTAACGTTTCCGTACCAAACCGGTCAGACCCGAATAACCGCCAACGGCAAGTCCATTCTGTCGCTTCCGGCGGGGGGCTATAACAACCACTGGACGCGCAACCTGATTGCCAGCGCCGATGGTTCCCAAATTTACATTTCGGTGGGTTCGGGCAGCAACGTGGCCGAACACGGCATGGAACACGAAGCCAACCGGGCCAATATCCTGGAAATCAACCCCGACGGCACCGGCCTGCGCGTCTTTGCCAGTGGCCTCCGCAACCCGGTGGGTATGGCCTGGAACCCCGTCACCAGCGCCCTCTGGACTGCCGTCAACGAACGCGACGAGCTGGGCGACGACCTGGTTCCCGATTACATCACGAGCGTTAAAGAGGGCGCCTTCTACGGCTGGCCTTATTCCTATTACGGTCAGAACGAAGACCCGCGCCGGAAAGGCGAACGGCCCGATCTGGTCAAAAAAGCCATCGTGCCCGATGTGGCGGTCGGATCGCACACGGCCTCGCTGGGGCTGGCTTTCTACGACAAAGATGCGTTTCCGGCGAAATACCATAACGGCGCTTTTGTCGGCCAGCGGGGCTCGTGGAACCGCTCGGCTTTTGCCGGTTACAAAGTCATTTTCGTCCCGTTTTCGAACGGAAAACCCAGCGGCAAACCGGAAGATTTCCTGACCGGTTTTATCATCGACGATAAGGATGTACACGGTCGTCCGGTTGGCGTTACGGTTTTGCCCGACGGATCGCTGCTCGTAGCCGACGATGCCGGCCGCCGGATCTGGCGCGTCAGCGCAAAACGCTAATTTCCCCGGGACCGGTTTTCGGCTGGCCCTATCCCTCCTGCTCCCAGCCATCATTCCGGTTTTTGACCGGAATGAAACCGGGTTGGCCTGTCCAACTTCCCGCCAGCCGTTTGTAAAAACACGATTTTGGGCCTCTTTGGGAAAAATGTGATAGGGTTTGAGCGCCGGTTTCCCTACGTTTGCGCTGTGGACCTTGGTTTCCACCGGTTGTTCCGGGGCATCCGGCGCAACTGCCTGACTAAACTCCTTCCTATTACATGAATTGGGTCAACAAAGTCGTAGTGATCACCGGCGCCACCACCGGTATTGGAAAAGCAACCCGCCACCTTCTCACCGAACGCGGGGCGACGGTTTATAATCTTGATGTACACCAGCTGCCGGCTGATGACACCCGGGGTACCTTTATTCCCTGTGATGTCCGCCAAAAAACCGATATTCATCGGGCCTACCAGATCATCATCGAACGCGAGCAGAAAATTGACTTGCTGTTTGCCAACGCCGGCGTTCACCTGTTCGCGAGCATGGAGCAAACCTCCGACGAAGAACTCGATAACCTGATTGCCATCAACATCAAGGGTACCTTTTACACGATCCGGGAAGTGCTGCCGTACATGAAAGCGCAACGAAAAGGCAGCATTGTCCTGATGGGATCGGATCAGGCGCTGGTGGGCAAAGCCAGCAGTTCCGTCTACGGCCTGACCAAAGGGGCCATTGGCCAGTTGACCAAAAGTACGGCCATCGACTGCGCTCCGTTTAACATCCGGGTCAATTGCGTTTGCCCCGGCACCATTGACACTCCCCTGCTGCATAAAGCCGTGACGCATTTTGCGCGTGTCAATTCCGTTCCGGAAGTAGACGTATACACATCCCTGGATACCGTTCAGCCCTGGGGGCGGGTCGGAAAACCGGAAGAAATTGCGCAGGTAGTGGCATTTCTGCTCTCCGACGAGAACTCGTTCATGACCGGCAGCCTGGTCAGTTCGGATGGCGGGTATGTCTGTCAATAATGGCTGATGACACGCGGTTCCGGTGAGGGATAAAACCGGGTAGTAATTTGTCTAAAAACCGGTATATTCGATTGATGAAACGGACGAATCACAACCCGGAACAATTCTCCCGACGCGAAGCCCTCCAACGTTTGGCGACTTCCGCGGCAACACTGGCAATGGGCGGTTTGGCCGGTTTTTCAGCAGCCGCTCCAACCCCCATGCTCAACCGACCCATTCCAGTCAGTAAAGAGAACCTACCCGTAGTGGGCATTGGCACCTGGCAAACCTTCGATGTTACCGGAACCGCCGAAAAGGAACCGCTCCTGCAAGCTCTGAAAGCGGTGCAGCAGGCCGGCGGGAAAATGATCGATTCGTCGCCGATGTACGGACGCTCGGAAGAAGTAGTCGGCGACCTCACCGCCAAATCCGGTTTTCAGAACCAGTTTTTTTACGCCACGAAGGTCTGGACACGGGGCCGGGAAGCGGGTATCCGGCAGATGGAGGAGTCGATGCAGAAAATGAAACGTTCAGCCCTGGATCTGATGCAGATTCATAACCTGGTTGACTGGAAAACCCATCTCGAAACCCTGAAAGCCTGGAAAGCCGCCGGTAAAATCCGCTACATTGGCATTACGCATTACACGGATTCGAGGCACGATGAGCTGATCGACATCCTTTCGAAAGAGCCGATCGACTTCGTCCAGTTCAACTATTCGATTCTTTCCCGCAACGCCGAGAAGCGGTTGTTGCCCACCGCCCGGGACAAAGGCGTCGCGACGATCATCAACCAGCCGTTTGCCGAAGGCCGGTTGTTTTCGCGGGTTAAAGGCAAAGAATTACCCGCCTGGGCCAACGAAAACGAGATCCATAGCTGGGCGCAGTTTTTCCTGAAATTCCTCATCGGCCACCCCGCTGTTACCTGCGTCATTCCCGGCACCAGCAACCCCAAACACGCAGCCGACAATATGCTGGCCGGCCACGGACGCCAGCCGGATGCGGCTTTGCGCGAGAAGATGGCCGCGCTGATCGGTGGGTTATAGGGGAACGGTTTACCGTTTTCGGTTTACGGTTGAAGTACCTTTCGGTAGCCCATCGAGAAGGCGTAACCCGGTAGAGGCTTCCCAAGACTAAAACCGAAAACTGTAACCCGAAAACCGTATACCGTAACCTCCCTGTCCAAGCGCGGACAAAACCTGTACGAATTCGGACACAGCTTCTTTCAAACCCACGCTTCAAAGGCATTCCAGGGCGGTTTTTAGCTTTGGCACCCTATTTGTTTTGCAAAATTATAACTAATATTCTCAGCCGGTTTAAGAACATGCGTAGATCCTTTTTAGGTGAATTCGAAGAGATCGTCCTGCTGGTGGTCGCAGCCTGCCCCGCTGAAGCCTACGGCGTTACGATCTGGGAAGATGTCCAGCAGCAAACCGGCCGGACCATTACCATGAGCGCCGTTCACGCCACGCTGTACCGCCTGGAAGAGAAAGGCTTCCTCTCCTCACAAATGGGGGGCGCCACCGCCGAACGCGGGGGCCGGCGAAAGCGGTTTTTCGCCCTGACCACCGCCGGGGTGCGGGCTTTGCACGATATCCAGGAGGTCCGCAGCCGACTCTGGCAGGCCATCCCACCTGGAAAATTTCAATTGATCGGCCCCTTTTAAGTCACGAGTGAAGAATGACGAATGCAAAGCTGGCGGACGCATTCTGCAACTCATAACTCTTAACTCATCACTCCCATGACCCCTCCCCGCTGGGCCGACTGGCTGCTGGAACTGTTCGTCGCACCGCATCTGCTGGAAGATGTGCAGGGCGATTTGCATGAGGTGTTTTATAAGCAAGTCCGGGAAGTCGGTTTGCACAAAGCCCGTCGGAAGTTTATCTGGGCGGTTTTGAATTACCTGAATCCGTTTTTTATCAGACGGAAACCTCGTGAATATTCCCAACCAACAAATACTGTTATGATCCGAAATTATTCCAAAATCGCCCTGCGAAATCTGAGCCGTCATAAAACGTACACGTTCATCAATGTTTCGGGCCTCGCCATGGGAATCGCCTGTGCCATCCTGATTTTCACGTTGATCAATTATCACCTGAGTTTTGACAGTTTTCATTCGCATGCCGACCGGATTTATCGCTTCGTGACGGAGCAGCACCGCGAAACCGTTAGCTACAAGCCCAATGTCCCCAATCCGTTCGGCAAAGTATTCCGGGACGATTACACTTTTGGTGAGAAAGTGGCCCGCATCGCCACCGCCGACGGCGTGTTACTGACCATCCAGCACGGCCAGCAAATCCGGAAATTCAAGGATGACGTGGCCTTTACCGAAATCGACTTCTTCGACATCTTCAATTATCCGCTCCGAAAAGGGTCGATAAAAACCGCATTGGCCGACCCCAACACGGCTATTATAACCGAAAAAATGGCGCAGAAACTATTCGGCGACAGCGATCCGATCAATCGAACGTTCCGGGTGGAAAACAAGATCGATTTGAGGGTAACGGGTATTCTGGCCGATCTACCCCCCAATACCGCCCGCCGAACGGAAATATACGTGTCCTACAACACCCTAAAACAGTATGACGAATGGATGGCCAACGAGGAAGCCTGGGGCGGTATGAACAGCGCCATGCAGTGCTTTGTCCGGCTTCGGCCCGGGGTGACGGCGGCTCAGGTGGAGGAAGTGTTACCCGCCTACGTGAAAAAATACCGCCCGACGAATAAAAATGTGCACCATTATAAGTTACAACCCCTGGACGATATTCATTTCGACGGTCGGTATGGCGGCACCATCACCCGCCGTAATCTGTGGGTTTTAGGCGGTATCGCGCTTTTTCTGATTGGGACGGCCTGCATTAATTTTGTCAATCTGGCGACCGCCCAGGCCCTCCGGCGTTCCAAGGAAGTGGGGGTTCGGAAAGTGCTGGGCAGCGTACGCGGGCAGCTTTTCTGGCAGTTCATTACCGAAACCGGGTTCATCACAACCCTGGCTCTTCTGCTTGCCGGTCTGGCGGCCTGGGCCCTACTGCCTTTCATCAACGACTGGTTGGGGGCACAACTGACGCTGAACCCATTTGCCGACTGGAAGCCAGCGGTTTTTCTGCCGGTGCTGGGGCTGCTCGTCACGTTTTTTTCCGGTTCCTACCCCGGACTGATCCTGGCCGGTTTTCAGCCCGTAATGGCGCTGAAAGGCAAGCTCTCGCACCAGAACGTGGGTGGCTTCAACGTCCGCCGAACGCTGATTGTCGGCCAGTTTGCCATCTCCCAGGTCCTGATCATTGGGATGATTGTCATTGCCAACCAGATGCGGTATTCAACCCAGTCGGACCTGGGTTTCAATAAAGAGGCCGTGGTCATGCTCCCCGTCGCGTCGGATTCGAAGCTTCAGACCATGAAAACGTTACACCAGCGGTTGACCCGGATTCCAGGGGTAAAAACGGCTTCGCTCTGTCAGGCGGCTCCGGCTTCGAACTACAACGTCTGGAATACCTCGCCCCGGTATGACAACCGCACCGAAGACGAAGCCTTCAGCGTCAGCGTAAAAGCCGCCGACGAACAGTATGTTCCGCTCTTTGACCTGAAGCTGGTGGCGGGCCGCAATTTACTTCCCTCGGATACCACGAAGGAATTTATTGTCAATGAAATGTTTGCCCGTAAGCTGGGGCTGAAATCGGCACAAGAACTGATTGGCAAACCACTCAGCCTGAATAATGACAAACTGGCGGGACCGATCGTTGGGGTTGTTCAGGATTTTCACGACCGTTCTTTTCACGAAAACATTAATGCCGTTTGCCTGATGTCAGCCAGCGACCGGTATGAAAGCTATGCGGTCCGGATCGATATGAAAACCGTTGGCCCTACTCTGGCGGCCCTCGAGAAAACGTGGAGCCAAATGCACCCCGACCAGGTTTTCGAGTACCAGTTTTTGGATGAACACATTGCGAATTTTTACCGAACCGAAGACCTGATGCTTCACGTCGTGGAGGTCTTTGCGGCCATCGCCATTTTTATCGGGTGTCTGGGTTTATACGGGCTGGTGTCGTTTATGGCCACTCAAAAAACCAAGGAAATTGGCATCCGGAAGGCGCTGGGCAGCAGTGTCGGCCAGATTCTGTGGATCTTCGGCAAAGAGTTTTCACGCCTGATTCTGGTGGCTTTTCTGGTGGCCACTCCGGTGGCATACTACCTGATGAACACCTGGCTGAAAAGTTTTATTTTCCGTGTCGACCTGGGGCTGGGTGTCTTCCTTTCCGCCATCCTGGGCACGCTTTTGATTGCGTTTTTAACCGTGGGCTTCAAATCCGCCAAAGCCGCCCTGATGAATCCGGTAAAAGCGCTGCGCTCCGAATAAGTCCACACAGCATCCGGTTTTCAGTCCGAAGAGATACGGAAAAACCGTATCTCTTTTTTTTCGTATAACGTATCGCTATTCCACGGGCGATACGCTCCCTAAATCAGGTACTAATACGCTAGTTCCGAACAGGTTATCTTCCTATTTTTGATTACATCAACCGCCTGAGGGCGATGAAAGCTCCGGGGGATGATCCGGGCGGAGCCGCCTGTAACGCTGCGTTTTTTCCGGTCAATCAACGGTTGTGGACCGGTTCCGGTAACGCCGGTCTGTGCGGCTTATTCCGGTAATTCTGCTTTTATTCTGCTCTCCCGACCCATGTCGGCAGGGTCCGCTGCGGCAACGTGCCAACTAGTAATTCGTGGTATTCTGTTTAAACCCCTTGCCCAATGAAACAAAAACACATCATTCTCCGCACTACGCAAACCGCCACCCGCGACCCCTTTCTGGGGGCCCTTTCGCACGCCCGCTCCGCCGAGTCGGTGGCCGCCGGACTGACGGTTGAAGTCGACGAAATCGACCGCCGGAAGGTTTCTTCCATGACCCGCAATTCCGATATTCTGGCGGTGGCACCGGCCATTCCCATGAAACTGGTTGAACCGATGGATAAAAAAACCGTAGCCAAACCAGCCGCGCAAACCGTCGCCTGGGGTGTGAAAGCCGTCGGGGCCGATACCTCACCGTTCACGGGAGCCGGGGTCGTAGTAGCCGTACTGGATACGGGCATCGATGCTGCCCATCCGGCCTTTGCGGGCGTCCAGGTCATCGAACAGGATTTTACGGGCGAAGGCAACGGCGATGCCCACGGCCACGGTACGCACTGCGCAGGGACGATTTTTGGTCGAATCAGTGGCAACACACGGATCGGCGTTGCTCCTGGAGTTCAGAAAGCGCTCATTGGCAAAGTACTGGGTCAAAACGGCGGAGGGTCGAGCGACCAGATTGTCAGCGCTATTCAGTGGGCGGGCCAAAACGGGGCCAATGTCATTTCGATGTCGCTGGGGATGGACTTCCCCGGTTTTGTCAAGGAACTGATTGGTCAGGGTTTTCCCGCCGAACTGGCTACGTCGTACGCGCTGGAAGGCTACCGGGCCAATGTGCAACTCTTTGAGCGCCTGGCCGCCCTGATCAGAATTCAGGGATCGTTTGCCCAGGCGACCGTGATTGTGGCAGCAGCCGGTAACGAAAGCCAGCGCAATGTGAATCCGGATTTTGAAATTTCGGTCAGTCCCCCTGCCGTGTCGGAAGGAATTATCTCGGTAGCGGCCCTCGGCGAAAGCACGCAGGGTCTGGTCGTGGCTCCGTTCTCCAACACGGGGGCTAATATCGCCGGCCCCGGTGTCAAAATTCTTTCGGCAAAGCCCGGGGGCGGTTTTGTCCAGATGAGCGGCACCAGTATGGCCACCCCGCACGTGGCCGGCGTCGCGGCACTCTGGGCCGAAAAGATCATGAAAACCGGTTTGCTGACCCCCCTGACGCTAACGGCCAAGCTGGTGGCTTCCGGTACCGAAACCGGCCTGAAAGCGGGTTTCGATCCGGCCGACATTGGAACCGGTCTAGCCCGCGCTCCGCAGGTCTGACGTCCATTTTAACTAAAAAACCGGCTCGATGGCCGGTTTTTTAGTTTTAAACTTCTTCTTCGTACAACTCTTCGCTTTTCCGTTTCCGGGGTTGCTCCGGTTCGGGCAGCGGTTGCGGGTGCAGCGGTTGCGGATGGTCTTCGTAGGCCGAGTTATCGACCGGTTTATACCGGGACATGAACGAATACATGGCCGGGATAACGAACAGTGTCAGGACCAGCGAGAACATAATCCCACCGACAATGACGACCCCGAGCGGAATCCGGCTCTTGGCCGCAGCCCCCAGTCCGAGCGCAATCGGCAAGGCCCCGCAAGCGGTTACCAGACTGGTCATCAGAATCGGACGGAGCCGCAACGCCGAAGCCTCGATGGCCGCTTCGATCCGATTCATGCCTTCCTTCCGCTTCTCGTTCGCAAATTCCACAATCAGAATACCGTTTTTGGTAACCAGACCAACGAGCATGATGATCCCGATCTGCGAGAAAATATTCATCGTCTGATCAAACAGGAACAACGAAAGAAGCGCCCCGGCCACGGCCAACGGCACCGTCAGCATGATGATAAAAGGATCGGTAAAGCTTTCGAACTGGGCGGCCAGAATGAGGTAGATCAGCACCAGCGCCAGGATAAAGGCAAACATCGTATTCGATGAACTTTCGGCATAGTCGCGCGACGAGCCCGACAGAGCAGTCTGGAAGGTATCGTCCAGGGTCCGGGCGGCAATGGCCTGCATCGCTTCCACACCGTCCCCAATGGTCTTGCCCGGGGCCAGACCCGCCGAAATGGTTGCAGCCTTAAACCGGTTGAAGTGATACACCTGCGCGGGGCTCGACACTTCGGAGAACTTCACAAGGTTATCCAGCTGAACCAGTTCACCCACATTGTTCCGAACGTAAAACGAAGCCAGATCGACCGGTTCATCCCGGTCATCGCGTGCCACTTGCCCAATCACCTGGTACTGTTTTCCGTTCATCAGGAAGTACGCCAACCGGCGGTTACTCAGGGCCAGTTGCAGCGTCTGCGCGACATCCTGAACGGTTACGCCCAGGTTGGTAGCTTTTTCGCGATCGATGGTGATATTCAGCTCCGGTTTGTTAAACTTCAAATCCACATCAAATCCCTGGAACGTCGGATCTTTCTGAACCTCATCCATGAATTTGGGCAGACTTTCCTGGAGCTTTTCAAAATTCAGATTCTGAATCACAAACTGCACCGGCAATCCTCCCCCCCGGCGACCGACCTGAATGGTCTGTTCCTGCGTCGCATTCATCCGGGCTTCACTGGAACTTCGCAGGTATTTGCCCAGGTAATCCGTGATTTGCTGCTGCGAGCGCTTCCGTTCATTCGGCTCAACCAGGTTTACATTGATAAAGCCGGAGTTGACGGCCCCAGCCGACGAGTTGCCCGGCGCCACTACGCTAAAGGTATAGTTGGTTTCGGGTACGGAATCGAGCACGAACTGATTAACGTTCTCGATAATCTTGGTCATGGCTTCGTAGCTGGTTCCCTCCGGCGCGGTCACCGGGATACGAATGCGGCTCCGGTCTTCCAGCGGGGCCAGCTCCGATTTCAGGCTGGTACCGACCCAGACAATAATGCCCATACAAACCGCAATAATTCCGACCGCAATCCAGCGCCGGCCCATAAACCCGGTCAGGGCCGACCGGTAACTCCGGTCAAGCCACTGGTAGAAGGGCTCGGTTTTTTTATAGAACCACGACCCTTTCCCGTGGTCCTTGCTCACCAGTTTGACACTGAGCACCGGTGTCAGCGTCAGCGAAACAAACGCCGAGATCAAGACGGAACTCGCCACCACCACGCCAAATTCCCGGAACAGCCGCCCCGTAAACCCTTCCAGAAAGATCACCGGCAGGAACACGATGGCCAGCGTGGCAGACGTGGAGATAACGGCGAAGAAAATTTCTTCCGAGCCTTCTTTGGCGGCCCGTTTTAAATCCATTCCTTCTTCAATTTTCTTGAAGATATTTTCCGTGACCACAATCCCGTCATCCACCACAAGCCCCGTCGCCAGCACGATCCCGAGCAGGGTCAGGACGTTGATACTGAAGCCCGCGATGTACATGATAAAGAAGGTCGCAATCAGCGAAACCGGAATATCAATCAGCGGGCGAATCGAGATCAGCCAGTCGCGGAAGAACAGGTAAATGACAATGACCACCAGAATGAACGAAAGCACAATGGTTTCGGCCACTTCCTCGATCGACTTCCGAATAAACTTTGTTTTGTCATCCGAACCGAGCAGTTGGATATCCCCGGGGAGATCGCGTTTGATATCTTCCAGGCGTTTGTAGAATTCATCGGCTACGGCCACATAATTGGCTCCCGGCTGAGGAATCAGGGCCAGAATAACACCCGAGGCATTATTCTGCTTTGCAGCGGCTTCCTCGTTCTCCGGCCCTAAAATCGCATACCCGACATCCTTAAACCGGATAATCTGGTTGGCCGTCTGCCGAATAATCAGGTTGTTAAAGTCCTCTTCGGTAGCGAGCCGCCCGACCGCTTTAACGGTTAGTTCGGTGTTGTTGCCATAGATTTTCCCACCAGGCAACTCCACATTTTGCCGGGTTAAGGCATCCTGAATATCCTGCGCCGTCAGGCGGTAAGCCGACAGTTTATGCGGGTCAATCCAAAGCCGCATGGCCGACCGTTTCAGCCCGTATACCATTACCTGACTAACGCCCGGAATGGTTTGCAAGCGCTCCTGCAGTACGTTTTCGACATAGTCCGAAAGCTCCATCGCATTGCGGGAGGAGCTCTGAACCGGCAGAAAGATAATGGGATCGGAGTTGGCATCGGCCTTGCTCACCACCGGCGGAGCATCGATGTCCTGCGGCAACTGCCGCTGCGCCTGCGCCACTTTATCACGCACGTCGTTGGCCGCGCGTTCCAGGTCGGCCCCCAGTTCAAATTCAACGGTAATGTTGCTGCTGCCCAGGGCGCTGGTCGACGAAATGGTCCGAATCCCTTCGATACTGTTGAGCGATTTTTCAATCGGTTCCGTGATCTGGGATTCGATAATATCCGGGTTAGCCCCTACATAACTGGTCCGCACCGAAATAATCGGCGGGTCAATGGCCGGGTACTCACGAACGCCCAAAAAGGTAAAGCCGATCACCCCAAACAGGACAATCACGATCGACATAACCATGGCGAGAACCGGTCGTCGGAGACTTAAAGAAGGTAGACTCATCGATTTAGCTCGTTATCTCATACTGGCACTATTTCCTGCCCCTGATCCGGCGGCAGGCAGAACTTCGCCCGTTAATTTGTCCACTTTGGCCACCTTAACCGGCACATCGGGCCGCAGGAAAATCAACCCGGTGGTGGCCACCGTGTCGCCCCGCTGCAGGCCCGCCGTAATTTCCACGACATTGGCGTTCCGCAAGCCGGTTTTTACATCTTTGAAAACCGCCTTGCCATTTTCAATGACAATGACCTGGCTGCCCCGCGTCTGCGGAATCACCGACTGCGTCGGGACTACCAGCGCGTCTGTCGTATTGATTACCAGGTTTACTTTTGCAAACGTACCGGGCCGCAGATTGGCTGAATTATTGGCCACCCGCGCCCGGATCCGCAGATTCCGGGTAGCTTCCTCAACTCCCGGTTCGATCGCGTACACAGCCCCATTGAATGTTTTATCCGATCCGTCGATCTGGAACGAAATCGTGCTTCCAATTTTTACTGCCGAGCCATACTTTTCCGGCACCGAAAAATCCAGTTTCATCGAGCTGGTTTGCTGCAAGCGCGCAATCAACGTGTTGGGCGTTACAACGGCCCCCATGCTCACGTTCCGTAACCCGATAGTGCCGGAAAACGGCGCCCGGATTTCGGTCCGGCGAATGGCCGCCTTCGTCACCTCTATATCGGCCTGCGTACTTTTCAGATTCGTTGCCACAATATCGTATTCCTGCTGGCTGATACCGCCCCGCTCCAGTAACTGTTTGTTACGCTCTTCGGTTCGACGATTGTTTTCTTCAACGGCTTTCAGCTTCAATAATTGAGCCTGTAAATCACCATCATACAGCTTCACCAGCAACGTCCCCTGACTAACCTGACGGCCCTCCTGAATGTTTAACTGCACAATTCGACCCGCTACTTCGGGGTAAATATCCACCTGCTCGGCAGCAAGCAGCGACCCCGTAGCGACCACCTCATCCTTCAGATTCTGCGAAGCTACCACAAACACATTCACCGCCGTCGGCCCGCTGTTTCGGCCTCCGCCGGGACCACCCGCCGTAGCTCCTTTCCGCCCCCCCTCGGGACCACCCGGGCCGCCGGACGATTTTTTAGAGAACTTGTTGTAATAAATGATGCCGCCTAATACCGCAAGCACCAGAATAATAGAAATCCACCTTTTCACAGAAACAGTCTATTGAGTCGGGCGCGGCATTACGCCCTTTGCGAAAGAACCATCAGATCGAAATCGTACTGCTCGGAATCTGATTTTTCAGCTAACTTAGCACCGAAATTACTCCATTACAACAAGCCATGACAGTTGACGAATACATTAATCGACAAAACCCCGAAATTCACCGCCTATTAGCCCAATTACGTCGATTAATCAAAGAAGCCGCTCCCCGTGTTCAGGAAAAAATCAACTGGGGCGTCCCGTTTTTTTTGTATAAAGGTCATCTTTGTTACCTTAACCCGCTCCGAACCAGCGAACCCGCTGTTGATCTTTGTTTCTTACGAGGTTATGAGTTAGCCAATGAGCAGAATGTGCTCGAAAACCGGGGTCGTCGGACGGTTCGCTCGCTGGTGGTCCGGGAGGGCGAGGTGGATGAAAACCTAATCCGGAGCTTGTTGCAGGAAGCCATTTTACTCAACGAAACGTCGAAAGAAAAAGCCGGCTCCCCGCAGCACCGGGAGTAAATCAACGGTAAAATCGGGCCAGAGGACATCAGCGACCGCAGAGTTTGCGGTATTCGCACCATTCACAGATTTTCGTATTGGCGGTTTTCCGGAAGGGTTGCACCGGATCGAACAGATCGGCGACCAGTTTCCGAAGGTGAATTTCGGTCTGGGCCACAAATTCTTCCGGCGTCCCCAGATACAGTTTGTTTTCCAGAAAACCGCCTTCCAGGTTCCGGAACGAGTAAAAACCGGCGACGACCTTCGTGTTGACACCGTCGATCCACTCGTTCCCGAACTGCAGGCCCTTGTTTTGCAGCATCTTTTTGTAAACCAGGTACTGGTACAGCCACAATTGCCGCGCCTTGTCCTTCTGGGAGTCGGTCAGCAGAATATCCATGCTTTTGACATCGGCATCGCGCGCTTCGACCTTGCCGGTTTTGTAGTCGGCCACCCGAATCAGCGTCGTGCCGTCGGGCTGCCGCAAACGCTCCACGCGGTCGATTTTACCGGCAATCCGGATGGGGAGCGTCCCGATGGCGGTTTCGACCAGTAATTCAGTGTCCCATTCTTCTTCCGTTTGCAACACGTCCAGATTACGCCCGTACCATTCCTGTTGCAGGGCATTGAACCGCACCATCAGATCCTCGGCCACCCGGTACAGCAGCCGGTTCATCCCCGATTCGGTCACCCGGTTGGCAAACTGTTTTTCGTACTGCTCTTGCAGTTTTTCGATGACGGTTTCGGCGGTAACCTCCTCACCGGCCATGCGGTATTTCAGGTCGAGCGTTTCCAGCGTGCTATGGATCCACTGCCCGAATTCGGCGGCATCCATCTCGTCGCTCACCTCGTCGTCTTTCTGCATGCTGATCACCTGGCTGAAATAATACTTGAGCGAACAATTCATAAAATTATTCAGGGCTGTGGGGTACAAACCGCCGAAAACCCGGTTTTTCCGGGTACTGAACTGCCCCGTCAGTTCCTGATGCAACCGGGCCAGAATGGCCTCACTCTTTGGAATTTCCAGCGAATCGTGCGGCACCGCCACCGGTTTTTTATCCGCCACCTGTCCAAACCGCACGCTCGGATAGCTGATGGTGATGGCTCCGGCCGATGCCGGCACCAGTTCGTGCTCAATCTGGCGGATAAACCGGCTTTTCTCGCCCTTGCTGGTGCCATAAGCCTCCGCCGAGGTGACATAGAGCAGCGTGACGTCCTTCGCCCGTTGCAGCAACCGGTAAAAATGGTAGGACATTACCGACTCCTGATCCTGGTACGTTGGCAACCCCACTTCCACGCAGGCATCGAACGGAATCAGCGAATTCAGCTTCCGGGCCTGGGGCAAAACACCCTCGTTCACCGACAGAATGATCAGCCGGTCGAAATCCAGCGCCCGGGTTTCGAGCATTCCCATCACCTGCAACGCGCTGCCTCCCTCGCTCTCGAACGGAATGCTGGTCTGCCGGATGAGTTCGTACAGAAACAGTTTCAGGCTTTTGATCGTCACCAGTTCGTTCCGTTCCTCGCGTTCGAGGGTGGTTTCCAACTGGTGCAGGAGGTTTTCAAACAGGTAGAGGTATTCGGTTTCGATCGCATCCTGCCGTTCGGCATACACCGCCTTCAGAATCGCAATCAGGCTGTAAAACTGGTGAATGATCGCCAGCGGTTTGTCGTCGGGCCACCGCCGGAACAGGGCCGCAAAAAGCGGGTTATTTTCGCCGAACGTCATCAATTGCTGTTCGTCGAGATACACCAGGTTGGCCGTTGTAATGGCGCTTACAGCTTTCTGAATCAAGCGGTTGGGGGAAGCACCGGCGGTTTTCAGAATCTTTTGTTCGTACTGCCGGATAAACGGATGGTTCAGGATTTTAATGACCTGCCGGTGGTTGTATTTGGGAATGTAAACCGTACCGGAACCGTCTTTCTTCCGGAAAGCCACCACCGTCCGCTGCATTTCGAACAGGGCATCGACCAGCGTAAACAACTGCGAATTTTGCAAGGAAAGCCCCATCGTTACGTTCAGGTCCGCCACCGACCCGCCCAACGAATACAAAACCGGCAGCAGCAGTGTTTCGTCCCCCAGGATCAGCGCCGTCGTGCCCGCGTTGGGATCGCCCGCCCGTTGCCCGTAAATTTCATTGGCCACCCTGGCCTGCATACTCGCGTTCGGCACCCCGATCACCTGAATGTGTCTGCGCGTTTCGGTCAAGTGCTTGCCTTCCCAGGTCCAGGGGCCGCTCCAGCCCGCAGCCTTATACATCCGGAGCATTTTACCGGCTTCCTGCCGCTTCGACTCCATGTAGTACGCATCGGTATCCCAGAGCATTTCGGCCTTCTGCGCTTTCACCAATGCCTTGACAATCAGCTCTTCCGAGCGACTCAGCGCGTTAAAACCGACAAAATACAGCTTTTCGTAGGCCGGATTGTCGCGCACCCGCTCCTCAATCTGCTCGGCCAGCAAGCGGTAGGCCATTCCCCGGTACGCCCAGCCTTTGGCCAGCAACCGCTCGTGCAGGGCCAGATAGGCGGTTTGCAGATTCTCAAACAGTTTGAAATACCGCTGCGTGCCGGTGGTTTCGAGTTTCGGCGCATACCCGTCGGGCACTTCGAGTTTCCAGCGTTCGAGGGCTTTGGCCGCCGTCATGTAACTGAACAACTCGGAGGGCGAGATCATGTACTGATCGATGCGGTCGAAGTCGGTGAGCAACACGCTGGCCCAATTCAAAAACCGGCCAAATTCCAGCGCAGGATCAATTTCCCGAAACACTTCATAAAGTTCGAACAGGAGACTGACGGGATCAATCAGCAGCACCCCCGCACTTTCGGTAATGAAATCATCGACGGCCAGAACGTGGGGCGACAAAAACGGCGTGTCGGCGTGCTGGCTGAGGTGTTGCTGAAAGGTGGAAACCGCCCGGCGCGTCGGCACGATCACCCACACGTTGTCCATCTGCGTTCCGTGGCGCTGGAAAATATGGGCGGCAACCTGACTTAAAAAGGTCATTCGGGATAATTAATGAATAAACCGGTGAAGCAATCTGCACCGGTAAAATCAACGATACGCAGACAAAAGACGAAAGAGCATAGACAAACGACACTCTCCCATCTTTTCCCTTTTGTCGAACCGTCTACTCTAGCCAGGTGGGCGCAGCCCCGCTCAAGGGTTTCAGTGAAACCGGTCGGCGCGCACTTCCAGCGTTTTCATGATCTCCGCTTCGGCTTCCAGCAACTCCTTCCAGCGTTTCCGAACCCGGTCTTTCGGTACGTATTCTTCCGCCAGTTCGATAAAATTGCGGTAATGCCCCGCTTCCGAAATCATCAGTTCGCGGTAAAACTTTTTCAGGTTCTCGTCCGTCAAACTTTCCGACAACAGCTTAAACCGTTCGGCGCTCCGGGCTTCGATGAGGGCATTCAGCAATAGCTTCTCCATCAACTGCTCGTTGCGGTCGCCGGGCTTGCGCAGAATCTGCTGCAACTGATTGACATACTCATCCTTGCGCGGTTTTCCGAGCGGAATATTCCGTTTCCGGAGTTCTTTCAAAACCCGCTGAAAATGGCCCCACTCTTCGGCCACGACCGGCGTCAGCACCTCCACCAGTTTCTCCCGTTCGGGGTACTGCACAATCAGCGAAATGCAGGAGGAAGCCGCTTTCTGCTCACAAAAGGCGTGATCGATCAGAATATCGCCGAGATTCATTTTGGCAATATCGACCCAGCGCGGATCGGAAGGCAGTTCTAAACCTAAAGTCGTTATCACAATGCAATCAATTTTTCATCTTCCCGGTTCCACCGATACGGTGAATCTTCGGTCTGGTAAAAACCGCCAATCCAGCGTTCCACCGGATTGAGGGTCCGGCGTCCGGCCATCACATCGGCCCCGGTTTCGGTCAGGCTCAGGCCCTCGTCCGAGTACGTCCAGAGCTTGCCATTCAGTTCCCGGATGTATTCGACCACGCTCAGATCGCCGATGCCATACACCCGGTCCTGGCTCAAAAACCGCCCGATCAGTTGGTCTTCGGGCAACGGCCCTTCCAGAAGAATGGCGGTGAGCAGGTGCTCGATCAGATTCAGGTTATTTTCGGTAAACGGAAACCGCTGCAAATGCAGAATCAGCGCGTTTTTCAAAAACCGGAGTCGCCCAAAATCCTCATCCAGCAGGTCCTGAACGGAAAGGGGGTCCATGCTCGCGTAGGCCCTCCAGACCCGCGCGGCCAGGTCCAGTTCGTGCCGCGTCAGTTCTTCGGCCTGCACATACAACGTGGCCAGTTGCGCCCCGGTGAGCTGGCCCAGGCCTTTGAAAAACGGCATCTCCGGAAACGTATCAACGGAAACCTGCCTGATTTGGGTGGTGCCCAGGGGGCGTTCGGCCAGCTGTGCTAGCAGAAAAACGAGGTTAATCTGGCAAAACAAATCGTGTTCGAACCAGAGAATGATTTCGTCGTAGGCATCGGTCCGGATCAGTTTTTCAAATTCCTGAACCACCCCCTGCTTGTAGTCGGGTGCCTGACCATCCGTGTACACCTGCAGCCAGGACCGGCGAATGTCCCAAAATTCGGTCAGGCTACTGACATCGGCCCGAACCGGCCCCTCCGACAGGGCTTCCCGCCAGACGGCCACCGCAGTTGTTCCGGCGTTTCCGGCCAGGTTGGATTCAGCAAAGGCGTAGGCGGTAGCATCACCGTTGAGGACGTGCAGGGTTTTCATGACTCCAATTTAATCAAATAATAACCAATGTACGCCAAAAGATAGCGATCGGCTGATGGTTCGGAAGTACGGAGCGCTGTAATAAATCTGGCCCAACAACTCCTGGTTGGCGTGGGCCATTTTCAGGAACAGCCGCACCCGGTTGATCCGGAAATTCAGGAACGGTTCGGCCAGCAGGTAATCCCCCAGTTTGACCCGGTTTTGCAGGTGGTATTGCTGCGTCAACGGCATGTAGGCGTCGGCATAATAGGCCGATTTGTAATGCACCTGAAGCCCCGCCAGTACATACAGCTTTTTGAATAGCCGGAAATTATATTCGACCTGGGCATTCGCAAACAGTTTCGGTATCCGCAGCACATCGTCGTTGGATACCAGTGTGTTATACCCCTGTCCGGTAATTCGAAACTTCCCCGCCCGAAACTGCAGGCCCACGCCCGTCCTCAGGATACTGAACGCCGTCGATTCCTGTTGGGGCATTCCCAGCGTGTCGAAATAGATGTAATTGGTCAGCAGGTAGTAGTCGATCCCGGGGCTGATGGTCAGTTTGCCCACTTTCAGGTTCAATTGTCCGTAAGCATGCTGGGTACCGCGCAAATCAAACTGCGCAGACCGGCGGCTCGTATGGTCCCACTGGTAGACGTTACTGACGAAGTAATCCTGAATGAGCGTCGGCGACGCAAAGATGCTCTCGTAGCCCGCCGTCAGAAACCGGCTTTCCAGTCGGCCCAGAAACCGGAAATCCCGGCCGATCAGGTATTCCATTTCGGCGGTTACACGCGTCAGGCTGTCCGGGAAATAGTAGCCCAGCCAGCCGCCGACGTAGGTTTCCAGGCGACGATTCCGATACGTTGAATCGGGCAACAGCCGAATCACATTCAGGGTGTTCGTCTGCCCGTAATACCGGTTTCGCAGCCAGGCGCGGTAATTAAAGGCCGACTGACGCCACAAAAACTGGCCTTTAAGGCCAATCTGGTTGTCGATCGAGCGAAACAGGGTCCGCTGCCGGGTTTCGACACTGTCATAGTAGGCGCGCGGGTAAAACGGTGACAGGTCCAGACCCGTCTGGGAGGAGTCAGCCAGTCCGGCACTCATATCTGTGTCGGTATACCGGTAACTCTGCGCCCGGAAGTCCAGCGTATGGTACACCTGAAAAGCCGTATCGACCACGTATTGCTGGTAAACGTGCAACTCGTTCCGCTTTTCGTGGGAGCTTACCGTCGTCAACAGCGGTTTTTGCTCCAGAGCAGTCCCGGCCTCCGTCACTCCTCCCTGATCGTTGGACCGGTGGTTGAGGTTATTATAATGCGCCAGCAGGGTATATTTGTCGTTTTTCGACCGGTAATTGGAGTGCAGCACAAAATTCCAGTTTTCAGCCAGCCGCTTCGTCGTTGAATTACTGGAGCTGCCGTACTGATCATCGGAGGTCATTCGCTGGATATTGAAACCAATGTTGAAACGGGGAGAAATACTCCGGGCAAAATCAAAATTCAGGATATTCTGCCCGCGTCCCCCCAGCACCAGGTACATGTTCGTGTAGGGCGACCGGGTATCGAAATACCGGATTTGCTGGGTCTGATAACCGTATAAACCGTAGACGTTCAAACCGGTCTGCGAACCGATTCCGGGCGTCTCGTAAAAAACCGGTCGCAGGGCCGTCCCCAGGTTCCCCAAATCGGTGTACTGGTAGTGGAAGCGGCTGAGGTAATTGGTCCGCTGCACTTCTTCCAGCGTCGTATCGATCGGAAAAAGCGTTTTGCGGTTATTCAGTACATCACGCTCCAGAAAATACCGGGTCGTGGTCGGCCCGTACACCATCGTCGTGGAATCATCCAGAATGGCGCCCCCCGCGTTTGCTCCTGCGCTGCCGGTGGTGTTGGTTGGCTGGCCGCCCATGCGGCCTCCTCCCTGCGGGAAGGTTGGCAGCCGGGACGGAAACTGGGCGTAAGCCGGACGGGTTACCCAAAACAACAAAACACTGACACTCACTAGATAGAGACGATTCATACTGTCTGAACTACGATTCCGCCAATTTATTGATTCGCGGGGGTTACTTTTTTCGGTTATTAGCTTTTTTTAACAGCCTGCAACGGTTTTAACGTCTATTGTTCAGTAACGCCCAGACCAGTTCCCGGAACGCAGGTTCGTCGGCCAGAAATTTTATTTCAATGGGCAAATAATAAAACCGGGTAGCATCCAGACCGGTGTTGGCCAGCAGCGGAGCCAGCTTCACAAAATCTTTTTCGGTCGTCAACACCGCCCCGTCGGCGGGTAATGCCTGTTGCATGCGTTCCAGGTCGGTTGCCGAATACCGGTAATGATCCGCAAACCGCAGGTGACGCACCAAGGCGAAATGGTTTTTCACGTAAGACTCCAGTGGTGCGGGCCGGGCAATACCGGACACGAGCAGCACACGCCCAAGCCCCTCCATCGGCTTTTGCGAGGCCGAAAAACTGTGCGGTTTTCCGTACTGCAGGCCCGTAAAAAAAACCGGAACGTCAGGCCGGGTATAGCGTTGAATCTGCTGCTCAATCTCTTTTTGCCGGGCTGCATCCAATCCATCGGGGCATTTGGTCACCACCACCGCATCCGCCCGGCGGGCACCGTGCCGCCGTTCGCGCAGCCGCCCACCGGGAAAGGGTTCATCGGTGTAAAACGGCCGGTTATAGTCCGACAACAACAGGTTCAGGTGCGGTTGAACGGCCCGGTGCTGAAAGGCATCATCCAGGATAATTGCCTGCAATTCCGGCCGGACTTGCAGCAAGGCCGGAATTGCCTCCGCCCGCTTTTCGCCAACACTGACCACCACCTCCGGCTGATTGTCCGCCGTTTTCCGGCCATGTTTGCGGTACAACAACAAGGGTTCGTCGCCAAGGGTGTCGGCAGTATCGGCATCGGTCGCAATCCGAAAACCGCGTGTCCGCCGACCGTATCCCCGACTGAGCGTGGCCACGGGCACCTTCTTTTTCAGCAGTTCCACGAGGTAATCGACCTGCGGTGTTTTGCCCGTACCGCCAACCGTGAGATTTCCTACACCAATAGTATAGATGGCGGGGCTTAATGCTTTGATAACCCGACTGTCGTACAGCCGGTTACGGATATCAGTAATTCCACCGTATAACCAATTCAGGGGCTTCAGCAATCGAACAAACACTAAATTTCAGGTAATAATTTAGTAACAAATCTGTCCAGTAACACCCAAAATTACTACTTTTATGCTGAATGCCTGTCCATTTCCGCTTTCCCATGAGTCTCAAGGCCAACTTCTTTAAATACACCCTGCATTTTACGTTCGAGGCCGGGACGTCACGGGGCGTATTGAATGAAAAAGACAGTTATTTCGTCCGGATCAGTGATGATGACGATCCGGACGTGGTGGGTTGGGGGGAATGTGCTCCGCTCCGGGGCCTGAGTATCGATGACCGGCCCGACTTTGCCGAACAACTCCGACACACCTGCGATCTGTTCAACCAGTTGGATTTGCAGCTTTTTCACTGGAATGTCCCGATTTTTCTGCAACTCATCAGCGATCAGCTGCCTTCGATCCAGTTTGGCTTCGAAACCGCCATGCGCGATTTCATCAATGGCGGTGAGCGGACGGTTTTTAAAAATGAGTTTGGTACGGGGGAAAAAGCCATTCCGATCAACGGGCTGGTCTGGATGGGCAAGCCGGAGGTTATGCGCCGGCAGATTGAGGAGAAACTGGAAGCGGGTTATACAACGATCAAATTAAAAATTGGTGCCCTTGATTTTCAGCAGGAATGCGCCCTGATCGAGTCCATTCGCTCCCGGTTCGGCGCCGACCAGATTGCCATTCGCGTCGATGCCAACGGGGCCTTTTCGGTAGACGACGCCCTGGAGAAACTGAAGCAACTGGCGACTTACCAGATCCACTCCATCGAACAGCCCATCCGACCGGGGCAATTCGATTCGATGACCGAGCTCTGCCGACAATCGCCGGTTCCGATTGCACTCGACGAGGAGTTGATTGGCCATATGGAATATGTGGACAGAACGCGGTTATTAAAACGACTCCAGCCGCAGTTCATCACCCTGAAACCCAGCTTATTAGGCGGCTTTATTCATTGCGACCAATGGATCGAAATTGCCAGTCGGCTCGGCATCGGCTGGTGGATTACCTCCGCCCTCGAATCGAATATTGGCCTGAATGCCATCGCTCAGTATACCGCGCAGTTCAAAAATCCGCTCCCCCAGGGCCTCGGCACCGGTCAGCTCTACCACAACAACCTTGAAAGTCCCCTGACCATTGACCGTGGTTTTCTGAAAACCGACCCATCCAAACGCTGGAATCTGGCAATGCTGGAAGCCCGGCGCGGTATTCGGGTTGAGGAGAATGTCCAGAACCGGATCGAATTTCCCTAAGTTTTTGCTATCGTTGAAACGAATCCGGCGTTGAAATCCCCTGGCGGGTCCGGACAGTCTTTCCCGATCAGTTCCCGACGGTTTTCGGTTGCGGTTTTCGCAAAGCGCTCCACCAGATCCAGGCGATATAAACGGGCTGGAACAACAGCCGCGACCAGACGTACCAGGCCGCAACCGGCAACCCACCCGGGGGCGGTAACTGATTGACAGCCACATGGATATTTGCCGGAAACATCACCACCAGCAGCAGGATCAGCCCCTGGGCCGCCAGCCGTTGAAAGCGCGGCATCAGCAAGCCAATGCCACCGGCAATCTCCGCCACTCCGCTGATAAGCACCAGTTCGTGGGCGTAGGGCAGCCACCCTTCCACCATGTAAACCAGTTTTTCGGGGGTAGCAAGGTGCGAAAACCCAATGAGGATGAAGGCCACCCCCGCAGCTATACGGGCTTTTTTGGCGTGAGAAGCCAGTTCCGGCCGAAACGCAAACCGGGAAATGAGCCACAGAACCGCCCAGATCGAAAGCATGAACACAAAGAAAGCCATATCGTTATCGATTGATTTCGACAAAAGTAGACCGGCCCTCCGGCGTAAAAAATGATCTGTGTTAGGAAATCACGGTCCCACCTGCTTGCGGATGCGACTCAGACTTTCGGGATGAATGCCCAGGTAGGAGGCAATGATTTTAACCGGAAGTTGCTGAATCAGTTCGGGTTGCCGTTGCAGCAAATCCCGGTACCGCTCGTCGGCGGTCTGGCTTAAAAACCGGATTTCCCGCTGGGTGCGGGCGATGTACAACCCCTCGGCAAACAGCCGGCCAACCCGGTTGCTTTCGTCGTCTTTTCGGTAAAACTCCTGCAACACATCGTAATGAACGCGCAGGGCTTTGGTCGGGAAAAGCGCCTGAATGAAAATTTCGGAAGGTCGCCGGGTCAGAAAGGAAATGTACGACGAAACAAAATGATCGGCAAACCAGAGGTCGAGGCATTTTTCGCGCCCTTCGTTCACGAAGAACGATGAGGTGGCTCCTTCCAGCAAAAAATACAGGTAATTTTCGGGCGTGCCAGCCGGAGTCAGAAAGCTCTTCTTGGGATATTCGACGTATTCAAACGCATCGGCAAACGACGCCCACTGATCGGCCCTGGGTCCGATGGTCCGGTTCATGTAATGCCGGAGCTGTTCGCGCTGCGCCGATAGCATAGTGGTTTATACCCAGTTAACGCCCTTTTTCAGCCACTGCAAGGTTTCGGCTTCGCGGCTACCGGCTTCGGGCTGGTAGTCGTACACCCAATTTGCCTGCGGGGGCATACTCATCAATATGGATTCCGTCCGGCCGTTGGTTTCCAGACCAAATTTCGTGCCCCGGTCCCACACCAGATTGAACTCCACGTACCGGCCCCGGCGCAGCATCTGCCATTTTTTTTCGCGCTTGCCAAACGGCAAATCCCGGTTTTTCTGCATGAAATGCGTGTAAATCGGCGCAAACGAATTGCCGACTTCCTGTACAAACGCAAACAGGGCCGCTTTATGATCGTCATCGCCGGGACGCAGGTAATCGAAAAAAATACCGCCAATACCGCGGGTTTCGGCCCGGTGGCGAATGAAAAAATAGTCGTCCGCCCAGGTTTTATACTGCGGATAATAGGCCGGATCGTGCCGGTCGCAGGCGGTTTTCAGTTGCGCATGAAACCAGCGGGCATCCTCAGCATCGACGTAGTGGGGGGTCAGATCAATACCGCCCCCGAACCAGCATTCGCCGGTACTGAGTTCAAAATACCGCACGTTCATGTGAATGATCGGCACCATCGGACTGTGCGGATGCAGCACGATGGAAACACCCGTGGCGTAAAAGTCCGTCGGTTGTGTGGCCTTCATCTGCTTCAGAACGGCTTCGGACGCCGGGCCGTGAACCGCCGAAAAAAGAACGCCCCCTTTTTCGATCACTCCGCCCTGCTGGATAATTCGCGTACGCCCTCCTCCCCCTTCGGCGCGTTCCCAGCGGTCTTCGTGAAATGTTCCCGTGCCGTCGGTAATTTCCAGCGCCTGGCAAATGTGATCCTGTAAATCCGTAAAAAAATCCGTAATCGCCTGTTTATCGATTCTCATTCGTGAAGTCGTGCGGTTTTCTGCCCGCAAAGATAACGTACCGGCGGACTTTAGTCCGTGAAGACCTGAGTATTTTGCGGACCGAAAACCGCACGACTTCACAGACTAAAGTCCGCCGAGACCCCTTATTCGGTTATTTTCAGCGAAAACCGGACCGGTCGGGGTTTGTCAACCATCACCAGCAGGCCCTGCCCGGTCAGTTGCAGGAGTAGTTTATTCGCCCGGTACTCTGAAATATTCACCAGCTGCGCATATTGTTTGGCCGTAATAAAGTCCGACTTCCGAAGCGCCTGAATCAGATTGCGCACATTGGGAGTTTGCAGCAACTGGCTATCGGGGGAGGCCGGATGGCTCAGGATCAGCTTGTTGGTCGGCACCGACTTGTCACGGGCCCGGATGTAGATCGTGCGGTTTCCGCGCTCGTCGATGGCATAGTGCGGTTTTTCGCTGCTCTCGGCCACATCAATAAAAATGACCTGCCGCCTGCCCTCGCTAACCACTTCGTAACTGATTGAAATGGCCGGATCGACCAGAAAATCCGTTGCTTTTTCTATTTTCTGCATCTCTGCCAGTTCCGACTCAATGCCCGAAATCCGGCCATCGTCCGACACCCCGACGACCAGCAAACCGCCCGCCGTGTTGGAAAACGCCGTCAGCGTTCGGGCAATACGGTAGGCCGTATGAATCGTCGATTTGAATTCAAGCCGGGTGCCTTCCCCCTGTTCAATCAGTTCCTTAAGGTTATAACGCATGCTTTACTAATCCAATAACAGCCCCCTTTTGTTCACCGAACCCGGTCCCGGTTTTGTACCATATACTTACTTCCATTTGTCTTATCGCCCCTCTTTCGTTAAATTTGTGCATTGTACCCTATTTTAAATAGCCTCTTTGCGGCTTTTTTGAGTAGTGTTTCAATTGAGTTCTTTTTATAGTACGATAGATATTCGCACAAAGCCCGGTCGCATTTGCTGCCGGGCTTTGTAGTTTTTAGGGGAATTCTCCATACTTGCGTACATTTTACGCTTTTTCTCATTCACCTGACTTGCACTTTCCCGATGAAAATTCTGTATTGTCTGCTGTTTTTAAGCGTGCTGGCCTGCCAATCCAAAAATCAGGAAGACCGACCGGCCGACGCCTACCGTGATTTGCTCGTCGACCGGGTGGTCTGGAAAAAAACGGAGGCAACCGCGTCCGACGAAAAACCGACCAATGTACACCGATTTACGATCACTAACACCTCCGATGCCTTTGCCTACGAACAGATCGAGGTGCGGTTTGACTATTTTGACAGCACATACCACAAAATCCGTTCCACCCGCCAAATTCTGGACAAAACCATCGGCCCCCGGGCGGCACTCATGATCGGCGAGGTGAAGGATGGACCGGCACTGCCCACAGCTACCTCATCGACCGTTACCATCGTCAGGGCGACGGCCCATAAGTCCGAACCGGAAAAATAGGTAAACGTACCCCCAACGGTGCAGAACCGGTCGTTTCATTGTGTCTTTTCTACACATTGCTACTGACTGACTGTCTGTCAGTTATAAAAAAACTTAAAAAATATTTCCAAATTCATGGTGATAAATACCCCTTTTTTTCCTCTTAGTAGTGAAGATGTACTACTGGTACGACTTTCATTAATAGAGATTGGTAAGTGGAACATCCCGGTCAAATTGACCGGGATTTGTTTTTTAGCCGGTAGTCCTTGTCCGAAAAACCGTACAATCTCCCGAGAGTTGGTTTCTGGTGGAGGCCCAAAAACCGGGGGTGAGTAATGCATCCCGTTAATTATTTTTATACCTTTAGGGTATATGTCATTGTTTATTACCTCCCTCAATTCGGGTAGCAACGGAAATTGCTATTATGTCGGAAACGAGCAGGATGCGGTTTTGATCGACGCCGGGATTTCGTGCCGCCAGGCCGAAACGCGGCTTCGGCGCCTGGGTTTGTCGATGCAGACGGTCAGGGCGATCTTCATTTCGCACGAACATTCCGACCACATCAGCGGTCTTTCGAAACTGGCTGGCAAGTACCAGATTCCGGTTTTTATCACGGCCCAAACGCTAAAAAATTCACGGCTTCCGCTTCATACGTTTCCGATCCGCTCTTTTCGTAGCCATGAGCCGATTGGTATTGGCGACCTGCGCATCATGGCGTTCCCGAAACACCACGATGCCGCCGATCCGCACAGCTTTACGGTTTCGTACCACGACACCAGAGTGGGCGTGTTTACCGATATCGGCATCGCCTGCGACCAGTTGATTCACCACTTCAGCCAGTGCCATGCGGCCTTCCTGGAAACCAATTACGATGAAGATTTACTGGAAAACGGACGGTATCCGTATTTTCTGAAACAGCGTATCCGGGGCGGCAAAGGGCATTTATCGAACCAGCAGGCGCTGGCATTGTTCCGGACCCACAAACCGCCGTTTATGAGCCACGTCCTGTTGTCCCATTTGTCGAAAGACAACAACAGCCCGTTTCTGGTCCGCGACCTTTTTCTGCCGCACCTCAACAGCACCCAACTGATTGTGACCTCCCGCAACGAAGAAACACCGGTTTTCCGGGTTTCGGCCCGGCTGGAGGCCCAGTTGGAACCGGTGGCCGATTTACAAGCCTGAGGGAGCAACGCCGTACATCTTTTTGACAACGTTTGGTCGGAATCCGACGGGTCGCTTTGCTGAAGGTTTCGCCCGTACCTCAATCAGTCCGTCTTGCTGATCCGCACGGTTTGCGAATGCTCCCCGCTAATGGCCCGGAACAGCAACAAACCGCCCGGCTGGGTCCGGAGGTCAAACCGGTGCCGTTCGAGCGGCCCGGCGGTTTCGATCATTTTCGACACGATGAGCTGGCCGAGCAGGTTGGTAAGGTGCAGCGAAAGCGGCTGACCGGCAGCACCCCGGATTTCAACCGTAACGTCATCGGGCGTTGGGTTTTTCGAAACCGTCAAGGTCAGGCCGGTTACCGATTCGGGGCCGGTTCCTTCCCGGGCATTCGGGATGGGGCAGATCGTGCACGGTGCCAGCTGATACAGCTCGTAATCACCACTTTGGTCCGACGCAAAAAATAGAATCTTATTGCCCAGACCAGTCATAAACCACGGATCGCTGTAGGCATACCCCGACGCCAGCGCTTTCGTCCCGTCGCTGGTGCCGTCCGACTTCCAGAGTTTTCCAGAACTAAAGTAGAGCGAATTCCCAATGACGGTCAATCGGTGTGGAGATATCGACTTCACCTTCTGCGTACCGCTATACGTTCCATCCGACTTCCAAAAGTCATAACTGGTCCCATCGCTGGCGGCAAAAAAAAGCTGATTCTGGAAAGCCGTTAAGGAATTCAAATCATCGTCTCCGGAAAGATTGATATTGCGCACCAGCACGGTGCCGGCGCTGGTGCCATCCGACTTCCAGAGGTTTCGCCCGGTCGTCGGACCAAGCCCGGCGAAGAACAGAGTCGTCCCAACGGCCTTCAGACTCATTGCGTTAACGGTTTTCACCAGTACGGTTCCGGCACTGGTACCGTCCGACTTCCATAATTCTGATCCATTAGCCGAAAAGAAGAGCTTTCCGTTGCAAACCGTCAGGTACTGCGGGTTGCCATCTCCCGTGGGGTTACAATTTTTTACCAGCACGGTTCCGGCGCTGGTTCCGTCCGAAACCCAGAGTTCCAGCCCATAGGCTACCGTTTTTGCGCCGAAATAAACATTCCCGTTATACACCACCAGCTGGCTGGCCAGATAGGCGTCCATACTACTTCCTGCCGGGTTAATATCCTTGACCATTCGGGTGCCTTCGGCCGTTCCATCGGTTTTCCAGAGTTCCCGGCCCACCGTTCCATTATCCGCCGAGAAGTAAAGTATGTTTCCATTCGCTACTAACCCCATCGGATCAGCGTCGCCCGATGGATTGATTTCCCGCACCATCCGGGTGCCCCCAGCCGTTCCATCGGTTTTCCAGAGTTCCCGGCCATGGGTTCCATTATCCGCCGAAAAGTACAAAGCGCCATTCATGACGGTGAGGTAATAAGGAGTGGACGAACCGGTAAGATTGATATTTTTGAGCATGTAGGTCCCGGCTTCCGTGCCGTTGCTTACCCACAATTCCTTGCCGCTGGTGCCATTATCGGCTACAAAATAGAGTTTCCCGTTGAGTTCTACCAGCGAGGCTCCGGAAGCTCCAATCCCGTCAGGGTTCAATTCTTTGACTTTTGATACGTAGTACGAAGGAGTCGGCGCCGGCATAATCTGGGCAAAAACCGTATTTGCCAAAACACAGACAGCGGCTAAAAACCGGGGAAGTGATCGAAAAAGCATCTTCATGGCGATGAATGGAACAGATAGGACTATACACTCCGATGAGCACATAAACATACTGAAAATCAACAGGATTCGCCTACCTTTTTTTAGCCTGCGGATCGTTGAGTCCATCCTTCCTACACCCTCATGGTGGCCGCGGTTTGCGCGGTCATGCTTCGACAAGTCTTCCCAACCGAACGGATGTCAGCTTCGGGTCAGGTTAAGCAACCATACGGCTGCGGTAACGGAACCTGCTTGAAACACGAACCGATGGAAGTCTGCTTTGCCTTTAGGTTGTGAAGACTCCCCATGAGCCCCATATATAGTGATTTCTGTCCGGTCTGGCGGCCACAGCGGGAATAATCCGCTTCTTTTGTAACTTGGCCCGGCCAACCGTGGCTCATTCGCCTTTCAACCCCAAAACACAATGCAAAAAACCGCTTTACTTTTTGGCTTGCTTTTTCTTTCCCTGATTGGCGCTCAGGCCCAATCGTTTACGTTCCGTGGCCTCGACAAATCACCGATGGATATGGCCTACTACCCCGACGATTACGCCCACGACCGCAAGTTTGCCCCCGACAAAATCGGTACCGACAAGGCCATGATTCGGATTACCTATAGTCGCCCGGCGAAGAACGGCCGGGAAATTTTCGGCACCAAGCTGGCCCCGTACGGCAAGGTCTGGCGGGTGGGGGCGAATGAAGCCCCGGAGATCAAATTTTACCAGGATGTGACCTTTGGCGGCAAAAAGATCAAGGCTGGAACCTATGCGCTACTGGCGATTCCGAACGAAACCGCGTGGACCCTTATCCTCAGCTCCGATGTGGACCAGTGGGGTGCCTATAGTTACAACGAAGCCCTCGACGTCGCCCGCGTGACGGTGCCGGTGCAGAAATCCGACACGGTGATTGAGAATTTCGCCATCCAGTTTGCCAAAAAAGACGCCAAAACCGCCACCATGTACTTGGGCTGGGATACGGTGATGGTAGCGGTTCCGGTTTTGTTTTAATGGCCGGGTCCTCAGATGCAGGCTGCTAACCGGCCAACGGTAGCCCGTGTCGTGACCCTTCCCAAGAATGGTTCCTTAGCAATAACTCGTTTTTTATGCTTCTTAAATGGGTAAAAGTCCTCCTGATAGTCTGTCTGGCGACGCTGACAATCAGCCTGATGCTTCGTTATCTGGATGTTACCTCGGTCGCCTTTAGTATAGGCGTCAACTTTGCGCTGATGTTCTGGTTTACCCTGCTGGAATCCCAGCTCAAGCCAACGCTGAACGCTTCCTACTTCAACGCCTATCCGTTTGAAAAGCAGGGGAAGTTGTACCGGATGCTGGGTATCGAGTGGTACCGGGCTATTTTAATTAAAAGCGGATGGGAAAAAATCAGACAACAGCAGACGCCTATTAAAAAAAGCCTTGCTGATTTTCAGGCCTACGAGCGAGCGAGCCGCGTGGCCGAAGTGGGGCATCTGGTCATTGGGACCATTGTCTTCCTCCTTGCGGGCTACGTTGTACTGGCGTATTCAGCCCTCGATGCCCTTGGGTTGATCGTATCGAACCTCTTTTTAAACGTTTACCCCATTTTACTGCAACGCTACACCCGTCCACGGTTGCAACGTGTGATTGAAAAACTGCGGACCGTCTATACCGGTAGCGTTTATCAATAATTGAAAATGAGCCAAACCGCCACGGTGGTTATAACCGCAAATCCGTAGTTGAGCCGGGGGCTTTACACTCCCCCGGCAAAATTAGTAGAAGTCTTACCTGCGCATGGGGCATTCCTATTCCGGATAAAGTAGACAGGCGTGTATTTGCTACAATTGTCGTACTGCAACCAGGTCCAACTAGCGCCTAAAATTACTTGATACGACCACCGTTTATGGCTCCCGGACCAGGCTCCGTATTCAACTACCCACTGCCAGGCTGTTATCTCAGGCTTAGATAAAAATGCTTCTTCAAATGGGTACTTTTCCTTTTTAGTGATACGGTGGAACATTTCAACGGCAATTTTTCTTTGCCATTTTTTGCCATTAATACGGAAGCAGCAAAAATAAACCCTGTAAGCCAATGGCTTACAGGGTTTTGAATTGTGGAGACGCAGGAACTCGAAACTACAAGGATAAAACCTGTAAATGTAGCTTAGTACCATCAAAAACCCACTTTTTGAAAAATCATTAGTGGATATTTGCGGGCATTATCTTAGCTTTATTGTGCACCTATTGTGCACCCAATTCTGAATGGCTTCGATAAAACTCGTCCTCCACGAAAAAGTATACAGCGACAACACCCAGGCTGTCATGCTCCGGCTCATCTATGACACCATCAACGGTCGTCAGTTCAAACGCAAACTGGTATGTCGGGTTGAGCCCAAGTACTGGAATCCCAAAGATAAACGAATCCGAAAGACTCACCCGAATTACATCGCACTGAACAACCGTTTGTCGGATGAATTTAATAAAGCTGAGGGGCGATTGCTCGAACTCCAACACCGGGGGCTTCCAATTTCCGCCGAAGCTGTTTTTGAAGAACAAAAAGATCCTACCGGACTGCTAGCTCATTCGCGTGCCTACAGCGAACGATTGGAAGGAAATGGCACTTACCACACAGTCAACAAATATCGCAGCCATGCCAACCGATTAAGCGACTATCTCGGAGGTAAAGACGTGGCCATGGATGAAGTCAACGAGGAATGGATACTCAAGTTTTCTCGCTGGCTACGGGAACAGGGAGCTAAGTCGGATAATACCCTTCATCGACGGATGGCATACGTAAAAACAATCTTTAATGATGCCCGACGTCGGGGTTTGACGAATGCTGACCCGTTTCGGTTTCTGGAATTCAAGAAAGCCACGGTTCGCAAACCCAAACTGACCGCAGCCCAAATTCAAACATTGGAAGAACTGCCGCTAACGGGCAAAATGGCCTGGGCGCGGGACACATTTCTGTTGCAATTTTACCTTTATGGCTCCCGAATATCGGATGTGCTATTGCTTCGGCCGGAAAACGTCTGTACTGGGCCGGAATGGCGCATTGAGTATGTATCCTTCAAAACTGCTGATGTTATTTCTGTCAGGCTTTCCCTCAACGCTATTGAGTTGGTAAGAAAATATTATGATCCCGGCAATTACTATCTGATGCCATGGCTTAAATTCATTCCTCCCAACGGCGCCATTCGAGGAGTACATGAACCTCGACTAGTTGAGGACATTGAAGCAAAAACAGCAAGTGTTAATAAGTTACTGAAGAAAATTGCGAGCCAAGCTGAAATACCGGTGAATCTCACCACTCACATAGCCCGTCATACGTTTGCCACACTGGCCGATCAAAAAGTAAGTGACAAACGTCTTTTGAGTAAGGCACTAGGTCATAGTAAGTTTTCGACGACGGAGGTTTATCTGGCTGAACTGCGGCAGAATGATGTCAATGATGCAATGGATGCCGTATTTATTTATTGATCCGTGAGTAATTCTGTTATATAAGTTGCTTTTACTTTCAATGGCAATCTACAAACAATCAGATTACGAAGCGCTCCGCCGACGCTGTGTTGAGCTTAGTCAGGCCGGTTGGCAGCAATTAGCTATCGCTCAGGCGTTTGGGCTAACTCAACCCTGGGTCAGTCGAACCCTGAAGAAATACAACCAGCAAGGACCGACCGCCTTGCAAGAAGGGAAGCGAACCGGTGCACCAGCCCGTCTGTCGGCTGAACAACTGGAACAATTAGTGAGCGAACTTAACAAAGGGGCAGAATATCACGGATTTAGCGGAGCCATCTGGACCCGTCCCCGAGTCAATGAAGTGATTAAAAAGCTGTTTGGCGTCAGTTATGACCCATCTCAAATAGGGCGTATTTTGAAAAAAGTAGGCTGGAGCAGGCAGTTACCGCAGCGCAAAGCCCGCCAGCAGGATAAGCGGGCAGTTGCCCAATGGCGAGAGGAGCGCCTACCCGAACTCAATCGGATCGCCGAAGCGAAAAAGCTAAGGACGAAGGGAGAGCCATTTTATATGTTGATGAGTCAGCCTGTTATCTACTGCCTCTGGTAGCTCATACCTGGGCTCCTTGTGGGCGGACACCGGTACTGGTTGAGCAAGCGGGACGGACCCACTTAAGCCTCATTGCGGCTATTGCCCCCAACGGTCGAATTTATGTGGCCGGTCAAGATCAGCCCTTCACGGGTGAGGACATCGAATGGTTTTTAAGCCAACTCTGTAGGCGTTATCGGAAGCGGGATTTACTGATTATCTGGGATGGAGCCGCCATTCATCGTTGCGAGGCCGTTAAGCAGTTCCTTCGTGAGCGCCCCGGTCGGATTCATTTGGAACGCTTGCCCGCTTACAGCCGCATCGGCGGTCCGACCGGAATTGAACCCCGTTGAACTGGTCTGGAGTCGGTTGAAGGACGACTTGAAAAACCAAGTATTCACTAGTCTGGAACACCTAACTGTAGCAGTTCTTGAGCAAACCAATCGATTAGAAAATGATCCTAAATCAGTAAAGGCTTTTTTCAACAAAAAAGAGGTGGCCTTCATTACAAACTAATTCACGGATCAATAACTATTGCCAATAAAATTTCCTCTACAAAAATCATCATTATCAAACAATGCCTTGTAAAAAGCGGTTTGCCAAGAATTCCTATCTATTATTTTACGGCTCTCGTAGCAGTCAGAGAGATGGTCTTTCAGAAGCTGCTGTCCTCCATTATTAAATAATTTTTCGATTTGAAATTTAATGTTTGCGAATTCTTCAATGGCATGAATTACATATAGAGTATTTAATTTAAAGGAATTAAAATGATTCATAACGCGTTCTTTCAATAATTCACTCCAGCAATCAGGCGATTGAACTGAATATTTAAAAATAATTGGATTTACCTCTAATACTTCACATTTTAACCATTCTTCATTTTCAATATTATCATAATAAGGATGTAAAGATTCTTGTTCACTATTCAAAGGATAATCAATTAATTTTCCTTTATTACATACTGAGCAAGCTGGAATAAGATTAATAGGAGTAACTGATAATAATGGATATAAAGTTTTTGGCAAGTAATGATCTAATGTATCTGCAATCCTTTGATTACATAATGGGCATTTCCCTTTTGGAGCCGATAATAAAATTTGATCATAATATCTTCTTGCATTATTTTTTTTATTCACTAACCTTTCTGTATAAATTTTAACAAGAACATCTGTGTTTGCAGTTTCGCTTATTTCGACGTTTCTTTTAATTAAATATATTTCATTTGTTTCTTTCTTTTCATTAAAATCTTCTTCAGACCTCTCAATCTTATCTAGTGAGTCAGTTAGTTCAGTTCTTAATTCCTGGTTTGCCATATTACTTATACATTGCTCAAAAACTGTTCTTACATTAAAGCCGGGTCTTTCAATCTTTCTCATTTTTTTGTAGAGATTAAATTTCGTAAGATTGACTTTCCTTCCAAGCCAAGCTGATTATTTAATTCTAATATAGCTTCTTGATACGTATCGTTACTGTCAGCTAGTTTCCTTAATATTTTATGAAATCCAGAATCTGTTACTTCTAATCCAAATACTTCCTGAGTTAATAACCCAACATTCTCCCCGAATGATTCAATATCTAACCTTTCACCAATAGCATTATTTCCTATTCTTCTTAATTTCCAAACACAAGATTTAGGAACCTCTTGAAGTACTACGGGTGAATGTGTACCTATTATAGCAACTGCATTTCTTTGTATTAATAAATCAGATAGAGCTCTTATAAAGGCGTTCAATAACGGAGGATGCAAATAAGCTTCGGGCTCATCCAATATTACCAAGCTTCTTTCTTCAACTGTTTCTACAAGCCTAGTAATAGTTAATAGGATAATTTTATGGCCTGAACTTAGTTTTGAAAAAATATTCGATGAATAATCTTTAAAATCTTCAAAAATTGATATTAGTGCGATTTTTGATATTTCAGCTTCTTTAAAATTAGGGTCTGCCTCTAACATTTCTAAAGCTCTAAGCCACCTTAAGTTTTTCGATCCAAGTCTACACTTTTCTACACTTTTTACGAATTCATTTTTTAAAATTGTAGGGCTTTTCGGTGGCAACATTTTATTCCCACTACTTTGTCTTTTTAATCCTATATAAGAATAGTTTATATTGTTTACCTTATCTCTTTTTTCATTAATTGGACTCATTTCATCAAATGCACTGAAGGATACTGATACCAAATTTGCGAATAATCGCTTTTCGTCCTCATCAGAGGAAAAGTATCCACTTTTTGTGTTTTTTTGATTTTCATTAAGCAAAGCTAAAATCATATTGTTAAATAAATGGGTTTTCCCAACTCCATTTCTACCGATAATTACATGTATATTTGTTGGAGGGTTTGATTTAGGTTCTACATTAAAATCTAGGACCATATTTGGAATTTCTGACTTGCTTTGTGATGGCACAATAAACTGGAATTTATAGGAAGTTAAAACTGCATTGCCTTGAGCTAAGCGCCTGAATTGGCCCTCAACTGACCTTTGGCTAACATCCCTCAACAAAGAAATCTTTGTTACATTTTCCTCCAGCGCTGATATATATATATCTTGATTAAATGAAATATCATTCAAAGAACTTAATATATTATCTCTAAGATCCTCACCTAATTCATTTAATTCTTCATAATAGCTTACATCTTGTCCCAAAGAGAAGAAATCAGAACTTAATGAGGTAAAAATTTCAGGCAAATTTGGTTTTCTCTGGGACACACCCATACCTTTTTGACCAATTTTTATAGAACCTAATCGTTTTTTTTCTCCATAATGGTTAAAATAAAAAATATTATAAAGAGTAGAATAAGTGAACCAATCATCCCATAAATCATGAATAAGAACGATTATGTTCTTATCATTTTCAGATACTTGATTAGATCTTTCCCTTATGTAAAAGATTATTTCTGTAGAACTATTCATGTTTCCCTAACAATACTTGTTTAGAAAATTTACTTGATAGCATTAATATTAAGCTAATTCATATAGAATGTTGATATGGTTATCAATGACAAATATGCATTTTGTTTGCAGATTATGTCATTATAAAATCATGATTCCCCAAATGCTCAGAACATTTATTATAACTAAATAAACAAGATTCAAATGTATACTCTAAAAACCCACAAAGATCATTACATGCAATTACTTTTAAAGTATTGTTTTGATATATTGGAACAAAATTGTTTGGCATCTGATCCAGGCATGTTACTAACAATTTTTTTTTAAAATTGGACGAAAACTTCGTATCACATCTAAGTGAATAATTTAAAAGGTCTATATCTAAGCAACTAGTTTTAAATTCACCTTGATACTTATTATAATTATTTGACTCTTCTTCAACATTTACTAAACTAATACATCTGTCTTCTGGAAAGGGGCCTGCACCATGTCGAGTCAGATAGCTACGGGTTACATAAAAAATTTCGATATCGAAATTGAATAATGAATAATTATTCAAAATATTAATTGCATTCTTAGAAGTAGTATTACTTCGAGTCACATAAGGGTAAAATCCAAAATCTTCATCTAATAGGATTCCCTGAGCACCTTCGAAAACAAAAGACTCCCATTCATGGCTCCAAGAAAATATTTCTGATTCTTTTAAAAAACGGATATTACCTTCCTGATTTAATTTATAAATTTCAACAACATATTGATGAAAAAGCTCATCTTCCTTATCGTGATCAAATTGCTCAAAAGTAAATTGTGTTTCTTGATTTATTTTTTTCTTGTAGTATAATCTAATATTATGAAGTTTCTCTTTTAAAAGAGATGGAACCAAAAGATCTTGGGCGTATAATTTTATCTTTTTAAGATTATGTCTTTCTATAGTAGCTCCAAAACCTTGCCCGCAACTTCCATGTCTCGCACTTCCTCTGGTTGCTTCTATTGCTCGATTGTAAAGAATGTCATAATGAGTAGTAATTGGACACCTTTGATCAACTATAAGAGTCGGAGATACATCTAACTTTTTAAGCTCTTTGTATTCATTTGATGTTGATTCTGGAGAAAATGTACAATACTTAGACCAATAGGTAGGTATCCCTCTTAAAGTTCCAGAGCCAAAATTGGAAAAGATATGTCTTTTCCCCTCAGAAGTAACGACAGTATGTCCTGCCTGATGCCCCCCGTTAAAACGAACAACCAATGGTTTACTTTGAGATGGTCCAATAAATCGGCACAGTGAACTTGCTTAACTTGCAAGAACATGCAGCCTAAAAACACCCCCCTTAAAAGGCGTAAATACGACGCGACTTTTAAAGCAGACGTGCTGAAGATGATTGC
>NZ_JBHSMA010000009.1:0-191959 GCF_042655385.1 Larkinella bovis
CCCGGCCCAACTGGTTGGGCTCACCCACCTGCTCCCACACCGGCCGCACGATGTGCACCATCTTCCAGTGGGCCACCCACTTGCCACTGGCCCCGGCGGCCTGCTCCCGCTGCGCCCCCGCCACCGCTTTGGCCATGCTGGCAGCCACCCCCGCTTCCGACCCCACCGGAATGTTGGGCTCCATCCCTCCCTGCCACAACGCATAATTCCCGTTGCGATCCGGCGTGTTGACCGCCCGCCGAACCCGGTCTTCGTAGTGGCGCATGTAACCGTAGGTCATCGTGATGGCTTCGATGTTGGGATTGACGAAACTTTTGTCCCAGGCCATCGCATCCGAGACGCTGTTGATGTAGTCCCAGCGACCGGTGTTGTAGCCCACGAAATGCCGCCCCAGCACCGCCCGGATTTCCATCAGCTGGTGGGTGGCTTCCAGTTGCTCGACCAGCACGTAGACTTTGATCGTCCCGATGGGCAAGTTGAGGTGGGTTTCCAGCGCCGTCAGCAGCTGATTCCAGACGCCAGCTTCCTCGGCGGTCTGGATTTTGGGCAGATACAGCACGATGGAGGAACCGGCCTGTTGCAGGGCCTGGTAGTTGTTGACCACGTACAGGGTGGCATCGACGATGGAAGCGGCCAGGGCCACGCCGTCGGCATCGCGGATATGGCGGTCATCCAGGTGCAGCCCCCGGGCGCGGAAGATTTTGGTGGTAAAAGCCAGCTGTTGCTCCCAGTCGGTGATGATCGACCGGCCCAGAAAACCATCGGCCCAGCGGTTCATTTCCTGCGCCACCTGCCGGGCGGTGTTGAGAAAAACCGGGTCTTTATGGATGGCGAGTTTGAGGTTTCGCTGGTTGTCGAGCGACATGGTGGTGATCTGGCCTAGGGCGTCTTCACCGTCGAACATCCAGCCATCGGCGCCCGAGAGCAGGGCGTAGGCCACGTTGCGAAGGCTGGACTGGAGGGGGGCGTTGGGTTTGGCGGCCGGTCCGGTGCCCTGAATCCACTGGCGTTGCAGATCGGCGGGGATGGGCGATCCGTCGAAGTTGCCCTCGCGGGCGTCCTGGACGCGGATGGAGGAGCCGGGGATGGTTGACTGGGGATCGAGGAACTGGATGCGGGTGTGGGTTTGCCCGCGGTGGGCGCGTCGTTTCAGGCGGTCCTGCATGAGGGTTTTGATGCGTTGGTTCAAGGGGGCCAGGGCGGTTAAAGCGGCCAGGGCTTGGGGCGTATACACATCCGAATAAATTTCCTGTAGGTTGTCGCGAATGGTCATTTTCGTCGTAATTAAGGTTGAAAACGGGTCAAAACAGGCAATTATGGGTTCACGGTCCGGGTGGCCGATAGGCTGGATCGGTTCAGCCGCAAAACCGCGGCTACTATCAGCAGCAGCGCCCCTGCCAGAATCAACAGATACGTAAACCCGCTGGCGGTTTCGGTGGCGGCAGCCGAAGCTGTTGTTTCCAGCATTGTGTAGTCCGGAATCAGCCAGGTCAGGACGTAAGCCTGGAGCGTGGTGATCACGCAGATAATGGCCAGCATGATGAAACTGTGTTTCACCGTCAACCGGAACAGCGCCGACTCCCGGCCGGTCAGCCCGACGGCGGCCGTTCCGATGGCAATCGACTGTGGGGAAATCATTTTGCCAGTGACGCCACCCGACGCGTTGGCACTGACCGTAATCAGCGGATCAATCCCGATAGCCGTGGCCGAAGTGGCCTGTAGTTTCCCGAACAAGGCGTTGGCCGAAGCATCCGAACCGGTCAGGAAGACCCCCAGCCAGCCCAAAACCGGCGAAAAAAACGGAAACAGAACACCGGTGCTGGCCAGTGTCATGGCCATTGTCACCGACATGCCCGAATTATTCACCACAAAGGCAAATCCCACAACCGAAGCAATAGTCAGGATGGGAAAGCGCAACTGCCGCAGCGTGGCAACAAAGGTCTTTGCCCCCTCGCGGTAACTCATCCCGATCAACGGCATCGCCAGCAGGGCCGCCAGCATCACCGCCAGGCCGGAGTTAGACAGGTAGTTGAACTCAAACGGTTTGATCAATAAAGGAGTCCCGTCGGTTTTCAGGATGCGGTTTTCCAGACCCGGCATCATAAATTTGGCGGTCCCGATCGAGTTCAGGGCGTCTTTCACGGGTTGCAGCCCCCAGGCTACAATCATCAGCGTCATGATCAGAAACGGCGACCACGCCCGGAAAATCTGTCCGGCGGTATAAGTGACATCAAGCGCCAGCGTTTGGGGCGGTTCTTCCCGAAACGTCCAGACGGTTTTCGGTTTCCAGTAGCGCAGCAACAGCATCAGGCTGGCCAAAGACGCCAAACCGGCAATCACGTCCGGCAGCATCGGTCCCAGGTAATTGGCCGTCAGCCATTGAAAAAAAGCGAACGAAATACCGGCCACCAGAATAGCCGGTATCACCTCTACGGATTTTTTGACGCCCGCCATAATAGCCACCAGGTAAAACGGCACGACGACCGACAGCAGTGGCAGCGTCCGGCCAATCATCTGCGAAATCGCCATTTCGGGAATATCCGACACGTGCGACGCAATGATGATCGGAATCCCGACCGAGCCAAAGGCCACCGGGGCGGTGTTGGCAATCAGGCAGACGGCTGCCGCATACAGCGGATTGAACCCCAAACCGACCAGCATGGCCGAGGTGATGGCGACCGGCGCACCCATGCCCGCCGAGCCTTCGAGAAAGGCCCCGAACGAGAACGCGATGATGATGGCCTGCAACCGCCGGTCGGGCGTGATCGACGCCATGAAGTGTTTGATGATTTCGAACTGCCCGCTGGCGACGGTGATATTGTACAGAAAAACCGCCCCAATGATGATCCAGCAAATCGGAAACAGACCGTACAGCGCGCCGTGCAGGGCCGACGACAGCGCAATGGACACCGGCATGCCGTATACCAGTATCGCCAGCCCGATCGCCAGCGCAATTGTCAGCAGGCTGGCCTGATAGCCCTTCATTCTTCGAATAATCAGCGCCCAGAAAATAAAGGCAATCGGCACGAAAGCCGCCAGGGCCGATAAGGCCCGGTTTCCCAGCGGATCAATTGGTTGCGTCCAGTTCATGCTCACAAAGGGTTTAGGATTAGTCGAGTGGTTTCTTACAGTTTGATGCCGAACGACAGCACGAGGCTGCGTCCGTCGGAACTCCAGATCCCGGCGCCGGGATACATCGCAGGCCGTTTCGTGAAGTACTGTCTGTTGGTCAGGTTGTTGATACCCAGTCTTAGCGTATACGACCGGCTCAGCCGCAGGGTGCCGTTCAGGTCCCACAGGCCGTAGGCCGGAACGAGGCCCCGGGCCGCGTTGGCCGAGGGCAAAACCGTGTTCAGCGGGTCGGCAAAACTCTGCCCCACGTAGCTGTATTGCAGCGTGGCAAACAGTTTCCGGTGCTGGAGTTGCAGCCCGTTGCGGGTGATCCAGGTGGGAACACCCTCGAGTTTATTGCCAGCAATGCTGACATTTTCACTGCCGTTGATGACGCTGCCTTTCCGGTATTTTGCCTCAAAGAAGGAAGTTGATGTAAAGACCGACAATTCCGTTGGCGTTCCCCCTTTGCGGTCGATGTGAACGGGTTTGTACTCGGCATAAAGTTCAACACCCCGGGTTATCGTATGGCCCACGTTCGTGCGCAGCAGGTAAGCCTGGCTGGTGTTGTTCTGCATCGAAAGCATGCCCATGCGGTTTTTGTAGCGCAGTTGAAACAAGCTCAGATCGTAGGCCAGTAACGAACCGACACTCCCCGAAATCCCCGCTTCGAGGTTGTAACCGAAGGCGTCTTTCAGGTTTTTATCGACCTGTTCCAGCACCGAACCGGGAATGATGTCCTTGAACACCACCGGACGATAGGCCTGCGAAAGGCCCGCGTACAGCTTCGTCTCCGCCGTGGGGCGGTATTGGGCATTGATCCCGAAAAGCGGAAACCGGTGCCGGATCGCGTTCGGCAGATCGGTGGGTTGGTAATACGAAATCGTACCGGTCATGTCCGTCACGCCTGACTCGATCCGAAAACCGGGTGAGAGTGTCAGCCGGGGCGTGATGTACAGCAGATTCTCCACAAAAACCGCGATATTCCTTGTCTTCATGGACAGATCCCGCCCGAAAACCGGGTCCGTAACGGTCAGATCGAAGTCGCTGCCGGTGGTGCCTTTGCCGAGTTGCCGACGCCGGAGGTTGTTGTGCATGTACTGCACCCCGGCCGCCACCACGCTCGTCAAACCGCCTATCCGATACTGATGCATCAGGCGCAATTCGGAAGTAAAGCTCCGGAAGTTGTCGATATCGACCTGCCGCGCCCGGTACTGGTTTGTAGCCGGATTGATCGTATCGGGAACATTGGCAAAGGCGTCGATCATGACGCTGTTCCGGGCCCCGTACACACCGGAATTCGTCCAGCGAAGCCGGGTTTTCGGGCTTACTTGCCAGTCCACCACCACCGAGGGAACGTAGATATCGGGGTTGAAGTAATTGCGCGACCGGGTTGACTGACGCGGATTTTCGGCAAACATGGCATCGGTCAGCGGACCGGGAAGCTGGTACACGTAGGACGACCGACCGAGTTCGGCTTTCACCCGCAACGACGGACTAAACGCATACGTCAGACTCACAAACTGGGATTCGGCGTCGGAACGGGCGTTTTTCCGGTAACCATCCGAGTGTCGTTTCTGGTAATATGCCGAGTAGGTCAGCTTCCCGATTTTCCCGCCAACGGCGTTGTAGGAACTGAATAACCCGTACGAGCCCACCGAATTGATCGTCTCAAAACCGAACCGCCGGCTGGTATCCGGCGATTTGGTCACGTAATTGATCATACCGCCAAACTGCGCCCCGTATTGCAGCGAGGCCGAACCGCGCACCAGCTCAATCCGCTCGATGGATTCCATCGCCGGACTGTAGTGGCTGGCCGGATAACCGTACATATCGGAATTGGTCATCACGCCGTTCTGCCGGATGTTGTACTCCCACGACCGGTGCGGATCGAGACTACGCGTCGAAATATTGATCTGGTTGCCGCTGCCGTCCATGTCGTAGACAAACACGCCGGGAATTTTGGCAAAAACCTGCCGCCCGTTTTTTTCGGCAATGTTGCCGTTTACGGCCCCGAGTTGAACGACTTCGTTCTTTTTCCCCGCCATCAGGTAAATATGATGCACATCGGGCAGCCGCTCGACCTGAATACTGTTTTTTCGGTCTTCAATCGTGACCTCATCGAGGGTATAAATGCCTTCCCGCAGCGTAATCGACAACGGTAAAACCGGGCCGTTCGGCACGGTTACTTTCACCCGCTGGCCAACGTACCCCACGTTCGAAATAAGCAAGTAGTAGGTTCCGGGCGTAACGGCCTCCAGCGTAAAAAAACCGGTTTTGTCCGTCACACTCCCCTGGCTGGTATCGCTGAGTTTGACCGTCACCCCTGCCAGCCCCACTCCCTGCTCATTGGTCACTGTGCCAGTCAGCGTGGTCTGGGCTGATGCGTGGCCCATCAGCCAGCACGACAGCACCAGACAACCGCAGAACGTCCGGTTTGGGATTAAAAAACAGACCAATCGAATATACCATAAACACCTCATAACAAATTTAGTCATCAAACACTCCCTTGATTTATCATCCAAAGCGCAGCCCGGTCTGCTGCAAAAACTGGTTTAGTCCAGTTTGAGGAAAGATCGCTTATTCTTCCAGAAAATTCAGGTCCTTGCCAAAGGTTTCTTCCATTTTCCAAAGGCCGAGAAAAGCGATTGCGATGGTGAGCAGCCCCAACAAACCTGCGCCATTGAGAATGCCAAGATGTCCTTTGAAAAGCAGAAACAGGGGCGTCATCAGATTGATACTCCCCCGAACAAAGTTGGGAACGGTGGTCGCGACGGTGGCCCGGAGGTTGGTACCAAACTGCTCGGCGGCAATGGTCACGAATAAGGCCCAGTAGCCAACCCCAAATCCTAGACCAACGCACAACGCGTAAAAAACCGTCGTAGAATGCAGGGGCACATACAGGTAGACCACCACCAGCGCAGCGGTCAGCAGCAGGAACAGGCCCAGCACTTTTTTCCGGCTGTTCAGGTATTGGCTGAAAATCCCGCTGGACAAATCGCCGATCGCCAGACCAATGTATTCCCACATGACGGCTTTCCCGGCGACCACCGGTTCATCCAGGTTCAGCGCCTGTCCGAACTCCGGCGAAAACGTCATCAGAATACCGGCCACGAACCACACCGGCAGCCCAATGAGAATGCAGCGCAGGTATTTCATGAACTGGGATCGGGAGGTGAACAACTGGAGAAAATTGCCCCGCGAAACCGCCTTTTCCTTGATGTTCGTAAAAATACCCGACTCGAACACGCTCACCCGCATGATCAGCAACAGCAGCCCCAGGCCCCCGCCGATGAAATAAGCATTCCGCCAGTCGAACGCATCGGCAATGAAGTAGGCCAAAACCGCCCCCAGCAACCCGACCGACGCCACCAGCGAGGTGCCGTAGCCGCGAATTTCTTTCGGCAACACTTCGGCCACCAGCGTAATGCCGGCCCCCAGTTCACCCGCCAGACCGATCCCGGCAATCAGCCGCAACACCGCATACTGATCGACCGAAGTCACAAAACCGTTGGCGATATTGGCCAGCGAATAAATCAGGATGGACCCGAAGAGCACCGACAACCGCCCCCGTTTGTCACCCAGAATACCCCAGATGATACCGCCGATCAGCAAACCGGCCATCTGGGTGTTGATCAGGTAAATTCCGGTCGGCAGCATATCGGCCTCGCTCACGCCCAGGTCCTTCAGGCTTTGGACCCGCACAATGCTGAACAACAGCAGGTCATAGATATCAACAAAATAACCGAGGGCGGCTACGATAACCGGGATTTGCAGCAGTTGCCGGATCAGCGATGCGGTTGGCATCCGGTTTTGGGATTTATGTTTAGGAAGGGGTTCGGTCATGACGGGTTTCCGGGTTGGAATGTTGGGTTAGTTGATGCCGCCGAAGCACATATACTTGATTTCCGTGAAGTAATCCATGCCGTATTTGGAGCCTTCCCGACCAATGCCGGACTCTTTGATGCCGCCAAACGGGGCCACTTCGGTGGAAATCATGCCGTCGTTGATGCCCACCATGCCGTAATCCAGCGCTTCGGCGACGCGCCAGCAACGGTTAATATCTTTGCTGTAGAAATAAGACGCCAGCCCGTAGGGTGTGGCGTTGGCGAGTTCGATGACTTCCTGTTCATCCGAAAACCGGAAAACCGGGGCTACAGGGCCGAAGACCTCATCCTGGGCAATGATCATCTCGGCGGTTGCGTCGGTCAGGATGGTAGGCTGGAAAAACAAACCGCCCAGTTCGTGCCCGCCCACGGCGACCCTCGCCCCTTTTTCCAGCGCATCGGCCAGGTGGCGCTTCACTTTGTCCACACCTTTTTCGTTGATCAGCGGACCAATCTGCGCATCACCGTCCAGCCCGTTGCCAACGCGCAGGGTCGTGACCGCCTTCGTGAGTTTTTCCACGAATTCATCGTAGACGCGCTCGTGTACATACAGGCGGTTGACACACACGCAGGTCTGGCCGCTGTTGCGGAATTTCGACGCCATCGCGCCTTTCACGGCCGCATCCACATCGGCGTCGTCGAAGACAATGAAGGGCGCATTGCCGCCGAGTTCGAGTGAAATCTTTTTCAGGTTCGACGCACACTGCTTCATCAGCAGTTTTCCGGTAGCCGTGGAACCCGTAAATGACAGCTTCCGGACCTTGCTGTTTTCGCACAGTTCCAGGCCGGCTTCAACGTTATGGGCGGTGGTGACGACATTGAAAACGCCCGGCGGAAAACCGGCTTTTTCGGCCAGTACTGCCAGTGCCAGCGCCGTCAGGGGTGTTTCGGTCGGCGGTTTGACAATCACCGGGCAGCCAGCCGCCAGCGCGGGGCCGACTTTGCGCGTGATCATGGCCAACGGAAAATTCCAGGGCGTAATCGTAGCCACCACGCCAATCGACTGTCTGGTCACCACAATCCGCTTGTCGCGGGTGTTGGCCGGAATGACATCGCCGTAGGTACGACGGGCTTCTTCGGCAAACCATTCAATGAACGACGCCCCGTACTCGACTTCGCCCCGGCTTTCGGTCAGCACCTTGCCGCATTCCATCGTCATCAGCCGGGCCAGTTCTTCCTTGTGTTCCAGGATCAGGTTGAACCACTTCCGGAGCAAAACCGCCCGCTCCTTGGCGGTGCGGTCGCGAAAAGCGGGCCAGGCGTCGTAGGCGGCATCGATGGCCCGACGCACATCGTCCCGGTCCAGATCGGTCACCGTGGCCACGACCTCGCCGGTCGCCGGATTGGTCACCTCGAAAACCGCCCCACTGGCGGCATTGACCCATTCCCCGTTGATGTATGACTGCGTTCGGATGAGCGTATGGGCAGTTTTCGGTTCCTGCGAAATAGGGATTGTATTCATCATTAAAAAGTGATTATCTGACGGATCGCTTCGCCTTTGGCCAGTCGTTCAAAACCCTCGTTAATATCGTCCAGACCGATCTTGTGGGTCATCAGTTTATCGACCGGCAATCGGCCAGCCTGGTAAAGAGCGATGTAAGCCGGAATATCCCGCGCCGGAACGCAACTCCCGATGTACGAACCTTGCAGCGTGCGTTCATCCGCCACCAGCTTCGTGGGGGAAAGCTGAAAGAGCTTGCTCGGGTGCGGCAAACCCGCCGTGACGGTTTTTCCGCCCCGCCCGGTGGCGTTGTAGGTAAACTCCAGCGCCTGCACCACGCCTGCGAACTCAAAACCGATATCGACCCCTCCCCGGGTCAGGTCTTTCACCTGCTCGACGGCTGTGGCCTCTGATGAATCAACGACGGCGTGGGCCCCCAGTTCCAGGGCTTTCGCCAACTTGTCTTTGTTGACATCGGCCACAATGATTTTACTCGCTCCACCGGCCAGCGCACCCAACAGAGCCGCGAAACCGATGCCGCCCATACCGGTGATCAGTACGGTTTGTCCGAGCGTTAGTTTGGCGGTATTGATCACGGCCCCCACGCCGGTCATGATGGCGCACCCAAACAGAGCCGCAATGTCGAAAGGCAGCGTCGGGTCGATCCGGACGATCGATTGGCGGGAAACGACGCTGTATTCAGCAAAACCGGACACGCCCATGTGGTGGTGAACGAGTTCGTGCTGCTGGTTCTGAAGCCGGGAACCGCCCCCCATCAACTCGCCCTTGTTGTTGGCGGCCAGGCCATTCTCACACAACGCCGGGCGTCCGGTCATGCAGGGCATACAGTGACCGCAAATCGGCAGAAACGAAAACACGATATGATCGCCAACGGCCAGATCGTGCACATCCGGCCCCAGTTCGACCACCTCGCCCGCGGCTTCGTGGCCGAGCACCATCGGCATCTGGCGCGGGCGGTTTCCGTCGATCACCGACAAATCGGAATGGCAAAGACCGGCGGCCCGGATGCGAACCAGCACCTCCCCGGCGCGGGGTGGCGCCAGTTCAATGTCTTCAATGGTGAGTGGTTTACTGGTGGTGTACGGGCGTTCCTTGCCCATTTCGTGTAAGACTGCTGCCCTGATTTTCATGTGGTTATCGTTGTTATCGCTCGGCGTTTAAGGAGGTCGTTCCTTCGGTCCATACATTCAAAAATTCTTCAATATGCTGCGCAATCTTTTCCATCAACCGGGTTCGGGTTTCCACACTGGCCCAGGTGACGTGCGGAGTCAATACCAACCGATCCGGATTTTTTACCTGCAACAAGGGGTTTTGCGCAGAAATCGGTTCTTTTTCAAAGACATCAATCCCGGCTCCGGCAATCAACTGTTCGTCCAGCGCCTGCGTCAAATCGGCTTCGTTGACAATGCCGCCCCGGCCTACATTGATCAGCAGTGCCGACGGCTTCATCAGCGACAGCCGTTCGTAATTGATCAGGTTGGCGGTTTTCTCGTTCAAAGGTGCGTGGATCGACACAATGTCGCAGGTGCGTAAAAACTCGTCCAGTTCCAGCCGCGGATAGGGTTGCTGGGTGTTCTGGCCGGACGTGGAATAGTAGACTACCTCCGCACCAAATGCCTCGGCAATTTTCGCCACCTGTCGACCGATCGTTCCCAGGCCCATGATCCCGAACCGCTTGTCGGCTATCTCCCGAAAACCGCGTCCGAAATGGGTAAAAATATCGTTTCGGGAGTAACTTCCGCCTTTCACGTACCGGTCGAAATACGGAATGTCTACCAGCAATTGAAACAGAATCGCAAACGTGCCCTGCGCCACACTCTGGGTCGAATAGTCCATCACATTTTTGACCGGAATCCCCCGGTTTTCGGCGGCTGCCTTATCGACGTTATTGGTCCCGGTGGCGGCAATGCAGATGAGTTTGAGATGGGAAGCCTGCTCGATCGTCGCCCGGTCGAGCACTACTTTATTCGTGATCACCATGTCGGCATCCCGGATTCGCTCCACGACCTGCTCCGGCCGGGTGGTTTCGTAATAGGCAACCGGGCCAAACTTTTCCAACAAGCGCAGGTTCGGCACATCGCCCACGGTTTTTGTGTCTAAGAACACGATTTGCATCATAACGGACAAGTAACGATCTGAACGAAAATACGGCATTGGAATGGATTAAGGAACATTACGGACTTTGACCACCACTTTTTTCACGCCTTCATACCCCGCCACTTTGTTGCCGGGATTATGAGCCTCCTGGGTCGTGATGATGTAAAAAAGACCGGGCTCGGCTTCGTAAAAAGTCCCTTTGTCGGTGGTGTAAAAGGCAATATCCTTGTCGGCGCTGTACGCCTGGGCCACGCTGTTTTTCACCTGCCCGACGGGGATGATCCCGATTTTTTCCTTTCCCTTCACGACAAAATGGATGTCGTTGTAATTCAGGTGGGCTTCCCATTTGGAATTGGAAATCTCCCGCGCCGGTCCTTCCGAAATCGTGGCATACACATTTTCGTCGTCGATGGGGTATTTACCGGGGCGAAGCCGGGTAAAATCTGTGTTTTTCAGGAAGGCAAACGCTTTGTCCCAGGCGGCTTTATTGCGCTGGTATTGCCGGGCAAACTCGGCTTTGTTAACCACCTCGGCCGGTTTGGCCGGAAGCCCGTTCAGCCATTCTTTTTTGGCATACCATTGATTGGTTTGGGCGTTGTCCTGCGCGAAGAGCGGAAAACCGGCCAGCAGTGCCCCCACCAGCAGGATGGGTGCTATCATGAATCGCTTTCTCATACCTTTTCCAGTTCCCTCGGCACCGCAGCCGAAAACCGGGTGCCGAGGGTGTTTATGAAGAGACTGAAGGATGGGTTAATTCCGGGCAACCTGTTTCAACTGCCCGATGCCAAACTGGTCGCCGGCGGCCACGGGTTTGCCGTCCGCAAAATGGATTTCCACCATTTTCTCGCTTTGCACCCAGTTATTCTGCCCATCTTCCAGCGTCGTGACGATCTTGCGGGTTTTCACGTCGATGATATCGCCCGATGAAGGATAGGCATATTTACCGTCCAGACTGAAGGTAATCCAGCCCGGCATGTCGCGCAGCAGAATCGAGGTTTTCTGCACGGGCGGCATCACCGTATTGTCAAACACGTGAATCCGGTTGTTGGCGCCGTCGCACAGCCAGATTTCCTTTTCGTCGGGCGTCATGCCGATGCCGTGGCTCGGGCAGCCATGCCGTTTCACCTCGCCTATATTGAAGCCTTCGACCACCACGCGGTGCAGGAATTTGCCGGTGACGAGGTCGCCGATTTCAAAACCGAGCAGACCGTTGACGTTCACGTACACCAGCGTCTGCGAACCGTTGATCGTCAGCGGACGGATGTCGGCGCTGAACGGTCCCACCTGTTTCGTGACCGTATGCGTTTTGGTATCGGCGACATTGAGCATCGTCGATTTCAACCCGGCCATGTACACGGCTTTGCCATCGGGGCCATAAATGGTGTTGTGCGATCCGGAGTTGGTCACGATTTTGGTAATCACATTCCCGGTTTTGGCATCGACCACCGTCCAGAATTCTTTTTCGAGCGAGGGCGCGTAAATGATTTTACCATCCGGAGAAATGGAAATACGGTCGACGCCCCCTTCGTATTCTTTCTCCCACAGCAGTTTTTCGGTCACCAGGTCGATGCACTGGATGGCTTCCAGCGTACTGATGTAAATGCAGTTGGTGGCCAGGCTCACATCGACGCCTTTCACGTTCGACGGTTTTCCTTTTTTGTTGATTCCGCCGGTTTTGATGAATTTAACAAACCGGTGGTTGTTGTTGATATCGAACACCTGAATGCCGTGTCCGCCGTAGCCTAAATAATTCCGGACGCCCGGCGTCACCACATACAACAGGCGTTGCGCTTTGGGCGCGGGCTTGGGCGCGTTACGGCCCGGCAACACCTCCGATGAAGCGATCCAGGCGGTGGTCGACAGGAAGAATAAGCTGCCTAACAGCAGCAGGATAACGTTTTTTGGAGTCTTCATAAATACAAACTGGTTAAGGGAAAGAAAGGTACGCATAACGACTTAATGAACCGGGGTTTATACCCCAAAACTGCTCAATCATAGCCCGGATTCTGCGGGAAGATACTGCGGTCATTGATCAGTTGAACCTGCGCCAGCGGCACCGGAAAAACCGCCATGTGTTGCTTCATGCCGTACTTCTGCATGACGGCAAACGCCTGCCCGGTGCGGACCAGATCAAACCAGCGGTGGCCTTCGAAGGCCAGTTCCCGACGACGTTCCAGCGCAATATTTTCGCGCGTCTGCGTTTGCGTCAGCGTGGGATACGGATCCACCCCGGCCCGCGTCCGGATCTGATTCAGATAAGGCAGAGCAGCCGCCGTTTTACCGTTCTCATTCAGGGCTTCGGCGTACATCAGCAGCACATCGGCGTAGCGAATCACCTTCCAGTTGGCCGGGCTGTCGTTGGCCGTCGCAATTCGCATGATGTATTTCCGCGTATAAGCCGACATGTTGTTGGAGGAAATCAGAATCGGCACGAACTTGCCCGAAGCGTCGTAATAGCCCCGCGTCGCGGTGATTTCCCGGCGCTTGTCCTTCGTCTCGAACAGATCGAACAGCACCTGGTGGGGTGTATTCTGGTCATCGACCGAACCGGCAATGCCGTAAAACGCAATCATGTTGGTAAACTTGGGCGTAAACCGGTTCGTATATACGCTGCCTTCCCCACCCAGCCCCTGTTCGTATTCGATGTCGAAAATATATTCGCTATGGTGTTCATTTTTGCCGTAATCCCACAGGTCGGCGAAGTTGGGCAGCAGCGCATAGCCCATCGTAGTCACTTCCTGGAGCTTCGCTTCGGCCTTGGCAAAATCTTTCCGGGTCAGGTAGACTTTCCCCAGCAGGGCCCGGGCCGCACCCTTCGTAGCCCGGCCCACCTCGGCCCCCGAATAGCTGGTGGGCAGTTTAGCTTCCGCGTCGAGCAGGTCCTTGATGATCACCTCGTCGTAAATTCTGTCCACTTTTTCGCGGGGTGTCTTGTACGACTCCTCAATGCTCAACGACTTCGTCACCAGCGGCACATCGCCAAAAATCCGGACCAGATCGAAGTACGCCAGCGCCCGCAGGAACTCGGCCTGCCCAATGTGACGGTCTTTGTTGGTCACCAAGGCCGGGTCAGCACTGGCGATTTTTTCGAGCAGCGTATTGGCCCGGGTGATGGCCTTGTAATAATTCCGCCAGGTGCTGATCAGCAACCCGTCGTCGTTCGACAGCGTGAAATTATCGACGGCCCCGGGTGTACCTTTCACCAGTTCATCCCAGGAATCGTCGCCCCGGATGTCGCCGAAGTAATACATGTTCTGGTACTGATCCTGAAAAATCCCGTAAATACCGACCACGGCATCCTGAAAGTCTTTGTCGGTTTTATATAGCAGGTCGACGGTCACGGTATCTTCGGGCAGTATTTCAATAAAATCCTCCCGACAGGCGCTCATCAGGAGCAGTACACAGGTGAGAATGGAAGCGATCTTTTTCATCGGAGTAGGAAGGTTAAAAACCAATGTTAATACCAAACAGAAGCGACTTCGCCGTCGGGTAGTCATACCGCTCGTTGCCCGGCGTCAGCGGGCTGTCGGTCCGGCTGACATCCGGATTGAAACCAATGAACTTCGTAAAGAGGAAAGGGTTGTTGGCGGTCACTGAAAACCGCACCGAACTGAGGGTCAATTTTTTAGCGATATAATCGGGAAGAGCATATCCCAGCACGATGTTGTTGATCCGCAGGTACGAGCCGGTATCGAGCCAGCGCTGGCTGTAAGTTCCCCGGAAGTTCCCCGTCGGCACGTCGTTGGGCCGGACGGAATAGCCGTTGCCCGGTTCCTGCTCGGATTTCCAGTAGTCGTTCATGAAGGCATACTGGCGGAAACGCGCCCGGTTGTTGGCCAGCTGCTCGCGCGACAGGGCCAGCACACTGTTGCCGTACACGCCCTGGAGACTGACGCTCAGACTAAGGCTTTTATACGACAAATTATTGGTCATTCCGTAATAAAAATCCGGGTAGGGCGAACCCATGACGGTTTTATCGAAGCTGTTGATCACACCATCGGGCGTCCCGTCGGGGCCGCTGACATCCACAAACCGCACATCACCCACCCGCGACTGATCCCGGCCACCGGGGTTCCAGAGCGGCCCTTTGTCGAGTTCAGCCTGCGTCTTGAAGATGCCGTCGGTGAGCCAGCCGAAAAACATCCCGACCGGTTGTCCGATCATGGTGATATTCCCACCCGAAATAATTGGGTCGCCCGACGGCCCCAGTCGCAGCACTTCGTTTTTATACGCCGAGAAGTTCAGGGAAGTTTGCCATTTCAAAGCCCCCTGGGTGTTAATGGTATTCATGGACACTTCCCAGCCGGTATTCTGCACCTCGCCGATGTTCTGCAAGGCCGTGTTGAAACCGGTAATGTCCGGAATGTTGACGTTCAGCAGCAGATCCGTATTCCGCGACCGGAAGTGATCGAGTGACATTGACACCCGGTTATTCAACATACTGAAATCCAGACCAAAATTAACCTGCTGCTGGGTTTCCCAGGTCAGGTTCGGATTGGCCAGCCGACCCGGCGAGTAGCCGCCCAGACCGGTACCGCCCAGAATATATTTTTCGTAGTTGATGGTGGCCAGGTGGTCGTAATTCCCGATGTTGTTGTTCCCGGTTTTTCCGTAACTGGCCCGCAGTTTCAGTTCGCTCACAAACCGGAAGTCCTTCATGAAATTTTCGTCCGACACCCGCCAGGCCAGGGCGAACGACGGAAACACCCCGTATTTGTTCTCGGAGCCGAACCGCGACGAACCATCGGTACGGACCGAGGCCGTGACGTAATATTTGCTGTTGAAATTGTAATTGACCCGGCCTAAGTACGACAATAACGACCATTCGGCGACGTTGGAGGACCCGCCCGTTAAAATCCCGCTCACCGCACTCAGCGTCGGAACGAGGTTATTCGGATACCGGTTGCTGGTCAGCGTGTTGGACTCAAACCGGTCGCGCTGGGTGGTGTAGCCCAGCAAGCCGGTGAAGTTATGCTTTCCGACGCTTTTGGTGTAGTTCAGGGTCGTTTCTGTAATCCAGTTCAGCCGTTGTGAGGCATTATCGGTTCCCGACGCCAGTTCGTTGAGAAAAGCCGCCATCTGCGGTTTGAAGTAGCTGCCCTTGATACTCATCAGGTTGATGCCCAGCATCACGTTGAGCTTCAGACCGTCCAGCAGGGTATAATCCAGAATGGTATTGCCCAGAAACCCAATGCCCCGCTGTTTTCCCCGCACTTCGCGGGCCAGGGCCACCGGATTTTTGCTGGTCACCACCGCATCCAGGCCGTTGCCAAACGGGTAATAGCTCCCGTCGGGATTGTAGAGCGACTGGTAGGTTGGAATCACCAGCGCGTTGTAAAGCGGATTGTTCGTAATGTCGGAATACGTCGCGACGTCTTCGGCACCCGCACCGCCCACGTTGGTTTTGTCGGTATAGGAGGGATTGAAGTTAATTTTCAGCGACAGCCGGGGCGACAGCTTGGCGTCGATGTTGGCCCGCGCCGAATACCGCTTGAAGTTGGTATTGAGGATAATCCCGTCCTGATCCAGGTATTCGCCACTGACCGCGTACCGCATGTTTTCGCTCCCACCCGAGGCACTCAACTGGTATTGCTGCTGCGGGGCCGTGCGCAGAATAGCATCCAGTGGTTCTTCGTTGGTCGTAATTTTTCCGGACAACACATCCAGAATCGTTTGCGGAACAGGCGCTTTCCAGTTCAGCGGGTTGCCCGACACGTCGTTGCCCTCGTCGAGGTTGCGGTTCCGAACCCCGTCGAAATAGTGCTGGGCTTCTTCCAGTCCCGATTGCAGTTTCGGGGTTTTGGCAATTTTCTGGAAACCGAACTGGTAATTGAAATTCAGGCTGGCTTTCCCGGTTTTTCCGCGTTTGGTATTGATGATCACCACCCCGTTGGAACCCCGTGAGCCGTAAATGGCCGTGGCCGACGCATCTTTCAGCACGTCGATCGTTTCGACATCGTTCGGATTCAGGCTCTGAATGCTCGAAACCGGAAACCCGTCCACCACATACAGCGGACTTCCGCCGGCCGAAATGCTGCCAATGCCCCGAATCCGGATCTGGGGAGCCGAGCCCGGTTCGCCCGAAACGGGTTTAACCTGAACCCCCGCAATCTTGCCCATCAGGGCCTGATCAACACGGGGAACGGCCAGTTCCTGAATGGATTTGCTACCGATCGACGCCACCGAACCCGTCAGGTCTTTCTTTTCGACGGTTCCGTACCCAATGACGACGATCTCGCTCAGCGTCTTGTTGTCGACCAGGAGCGTGAGGTTGATCGTGGTGCGGTTACCGACGACGATTTCCTGCGAAGCATAGCCGACAAAACTGTAGATCAGCGTGGCAGCCGCACCGGGCACATCGAGTTTATAACGGCCGTTGACGTCGGTGGTTGTTCCTTTCTGCGTGCCTTTCAGCACAATGCTGACGCCGGGCAACCCTTCGCCTTTTTCGTCCGAAACCGTCCCCTGCACAGAAATGTCGGCCGCCGGTGCTTTTTCAGCCGCCCCAGTAGCCGGTTCGGTCAGGATGGCTGGGGGTGCGACCGCTTCCTGGATGGCTTTCTGCAAACCGATCGGGGTTAGGCCGGGAGTCCGGGAACTGGTGGCGCCCCATTTTCCGGGCGCTTCTTTCCCCAGAATGACATAACCACCACCCTTAATTTTTTTGTAGCGAAGGTTGGCGATCTGCAGCACTTTGTTCAGGTTGCGCTCGAAATTATCGGCATAATTGACCACATCCGACGGAATCAGGATGCGGTCGATCAAACCACCTTCAAACAGAATATCGACCTGATAATGGTTTTTCAGATCCTGAAGCACCGTTCGCAACTTGCGCGTTTCGGGAGCCGCCGGGGTGGTGGTCGTTGCTGGTCGCTGGGCCGAAGCCAGCGTTTGGGCGATGCTCAATCGCTCCAGACAGAGAAGGCAGAGCAAAAGTACCCCTACCCTCAGCATGCGGAAGGTGTTGACCATAATAAAAAGCAGTTATAGGGTTTAGTTAAGGATATATCGGGGAATCAATTGAAATTACGGTATAGAATGATCCGGTTTTGCTGGCGCTCTATGGTCAGGTGAAACAGGTCACCAATGGTCTCCAACAAATCGTCGACGGACGTGGCGTGGCAGGAGCCAACGAGCGTTCGCCGGGCCAGCTCGTCGCTGGGAATTTCAACCGTCAGCCCGTAGGTTTCGGCCAGCATATCGCCAAACTCACGCAGGGTCATGTCGTCGAAAACAAACCGGTGTTCTTTCCAGGCCGAGTATTTGCGGGTTTCCACCTTTCGCTTCAGTTTGGTGCGGTTCTGCGGATCCAGCGTGACCAGGTCGCCCGGTTTTAGCGTCACCTCCTTCGTCTCTTTGCCAACTGTGTAATTTACCGCCACTTTGCCTTCTTCCAGCGCAACCTTAGCCCCCTGGGGCCGGGCGTAGACGGTGAACTCCGTGCCGTGAACCGTTACCCTGAATTTCTTGTCAGCATTGACTACAAACTTCTGGTTATCAACCTTATGAGATACCGCAAAAAAAGCCTCGCCCCGCAACCAGACTTCCCGCGTGTCCTGCCCGAAACCGAAGCGGGGCACGTCCAGCTCCGAATTGGCATTCAGGACTACCCGGCTGCCGTCCGTCAACTGGAGCGTACGGGTTTCCCCGAAACCGGTGCGATAGGTTTGGCAGAGCAGCCAATCGCGACCCAGCCAGGCCGAAAATGTGAGCAGGAACAGAACGGAGGCCGCCACTACCCAGCGAACGGAAAACCATGATCGTACCAGACCCAAAACCGACGGATCGCCGACGACTGGCTCCGAAACCGGGACGGTGTTGGTTGCCATATGCTCGACAAAGCGCTGCAGCGGGCCTTCCACTTCGGGCTGGTATAAGGCGGCCTGGTGTTCCCACTCGACCAGCCACTGATAAAACAGCTCCTGATGGTGCTCATCCTCTAACCATTCTTCAATTTGCCTCTTTTGCAACGGACTCGTCTGATTGGCAAAATGGTCAAAAAGAAGCTGCTTGTTTATGGTTGTGTTCATCGTGAGGGTAGTCTCTACCTTAAAGACAATTTTTTTCAATAGGATACGTAGTCTGACCGCAAAAATCCGCTCAGCTCAGGCCGACCAGCACCCCGATGAGCAGCAGAAACAGCCATTGTTCTTTTAGTCCAGTCCGTAAGGTACTCAGGGCTTTCCCAATATGGACCTCCACCGTTCGAACCGACAGTTGCAGCGATTCGGCAATATCTTTCGGCCTCCGGCCTTCAAACCGGTTCATAATGAAGACTTTCCGGCACTGCGGAGGCAAAGCCGCCACCAGTTCGTTCACCTTATGGTACAATTGTTCATAGGACATCATCAGCTCCGGACTGTCGGAAGACGCGGCTTCGCTTTGCAGAGCGGTTTCGAGGGAGTCGGTTTTCTTCAATTCATTCGCCAGGTAATTGTAGGCCCGGTTACGGGCCGAGCGGAACAGGTATGAGCGGTACGACTGGGTGATGACCTGAAAAGCCCGTGTGTTCCAGAAGGTGAAAAATACATCCGCAACCAGATCCTCGGCAATTTCCCGGGAATAAACAATCCGGGCAACGTGCGAACACAGGGCGGGGTAATATAACCGGAACAGCAATTCGCAACCTTTCTGAGCATTCACCTCAAACGTTTTTCGAATAAACAGTTCGCTATCCACCAGTGTGGTTGTGGTGTCAGGTGTCGGGGTGTTTCGTTCCTCCGGCGGAGTCATGATTCGAGTTCCCGGAACGGTCACGTAGGGGGCGAAGGCCATTTGCATGGGCTAGTAATCGAACAAGATTTTCTTAAAAAAATTCACCTTATACTTGTATGACAAAAAACCCGAGGTTCGTACGTAGTCGATCGGACGTTTTTTTTCGGCTCATGCGTCTACGATCGGAAATCCGGTTTTTTCGTCCATCGGTTGGGCCTGCGGATCGACTTCAGGGTAGCCAGTCAGGCCTGTTCGGGCACTTTCATCAGGAGACGGGCAGTAGAAACGGCGGGGAGCAATGCTTCCTGTATCTTTTACATTTCCATTCTTTACCCCCTATTTTTATTGTCAGAATATTAAATATCTTTGTTTTTATTTAATAAATCAATGAACAACCGTGATGAAACGTTGAGCAAATGGATAGAAGATTTGCGATCAGGGGATCGAACGGCCTTTGAACGGATCTACTATCACTTTGATGCCAGGCTGTTTCAATTCGCCCTGAAGCTCACCGGAAACCGTGATGAAGCCGAGGAAGTCGTGCAGGAGGTTTTTGTGCGGTTATGGGAAACCCGGCAGTTTATCGATCCTTCCCTCAACTTCGACGGGTATCTTTTCCGCATCACGCGCAACATCGTTTACAACCACGCCCGGCACCGGGTCCACGAACTGGCCTACTTCAAATACCTCGACAACCCCTCCAACCAGTCGGGAAATGTCACTGAAGACCGGATGAACTTCGAAGAACTTCAGCAGGTGCTGGAGGAAATCTTCAACGATCTGCCGCCCGTCCGCAAACAGGTTTTCGTCATGAGCCGGATCGAGGGCCTGAGCAATACCGAGATCGCCGAAATCCTGCAAACCAGTACCAGCAACGTCGAAAATCACATCTACAAAGCGCTGAAAACGATCCGCCAGAAATTCAACAAATACCGGATCATTTACTTCATTCAGGTTCCGGTCGTCCTGCTGATCAAACTCATCTCAACCTTGCTGGGCAACTAGCTGCTGGCCAGTCGAACGTCATTTCCCCTGTCTTTCACCGCATTTATTCCATTGAGAAAAACCGGGGCGCTTCAGAGCAGGAGCAGAAACGGGTCCTCGGTTATTTTTTTCAGGTATTGTAAAAACCGGGCCGCATCAGCCCCGTTAATAACCCGGTGATCGAAACCAAGCGTGACCGGCATCCGCAGCCGGGGCACAAACTGATCGTCCTGCCAGACCGGCTCCAGCTGCCCCGCCGAAACGCCCAGAATCCCCACCTGCGGCCAGTTGACAATCGGGTTGATGCCTGTCGTGCCGATACCCCCCAGGTTGGAAAGGGTGAACGTGCCGCCTTCCAGGTCCTCCGGTTTGGTTTTCCGGTCGCGGGCGTCCGCCGAAATCCGCGTTAGTTCGCGGGCAATGTCCGTCACCGTACGCTGGTCGGCATTCCGGATCACGGGCACCAGCAAGCCTTTGTCGGTATCCACCGCCACCCCGATATGGTAATATTCCTTGCTGATGATCTGCTTCTTTTCCGGATCCACACTGGCATTCAGCAACGGAAACGCCCGCAGAGCCTGGACGACGGCCTTGACCAGCAACGCCGTGATCGTCAGACTACCGCCCGCAGCCTCCACCTGTTTCTTGTGCTTTTTCCGGTTGTTCTCCAGGTCGGTAATATCGATTTTCTCCTGAATCCAGGCGTGGGGAATCTGGCTGACGGCCACGGTCATGGTCCGGCTGGTAGCCAGCATCGTCGGCGTCATTTCCGTGTATCGCACGGGGCCAAACCGTTCAAAATCCGGTAACGGAGGGGCATACACGCCGACGGGTGCGTGGCCTTGCTGTCCACGCTGACGAATCCGGTTTCTGGCGTAGTTTTTTACGTCCGCGAACGAAATCCGCCCATTGACCGATTGCTGAAGCTCGGATAATTCAATCGCCAGTTCCCGGGCCAGCTTCCGGGCCAGGGGCGTCGAAACCACCTTATTCCCGTTCCGCTGCGTCCCCACCTCCTGCCTGGCAGCAGGAACGATTTCCGGTTTTTCGACCGTTTTGGGTACCGATGCCGTAACCGGGGATTCAGGTTCCGATCCGGTTTTCACGTCCTGAACTTCTCCGTCTTTATTCACTATAGCCGTTAAGCGGGCCAGCACGTCGCCGGGTGCTACTGTCCCGCCTTTTGTGACCAGAATTTCCGCAATCTCACCCGAACCTTCCGCCGGTATTTCGAACGTCACCTTATCGGTTTCGACTTCGATTAGCGTCTGGCCATCCTTCACGGTTTCGCCCGGTTTAACGGCAATGGCCACCACGAGTCCTTCCTTTACATTTTCGCCCATCGAGGGCATGATAATGTCTCTCATACCGTCAAGCCGTTGCCGGGTTTACTTTTTCGCCGTTGATGCCTTCATTTTTCATGAAATCCAGAACCTGCGGCCTCGGAATAGCCCCGGTTTTCTCCAGTTCGTACAAAGCGGTCTGCACAATAAAGCGGGGGGAAGTTTCGAAGTAGTCGCGCAACTCGGGCCGGGCTTCACTCAGGCCGTAACCATCGGTTCCCAACACCGCATACGGCTTCGGCATCCAGGCGCTGATGCTCCCGCCCAGGCTTTTCTGGTAGTCCGATACCGAAATGAAAATGCCCTGTTCATCCCGCGTCAGCGACTGCACGTACGGCCTACGGGCTTCCTGATCGGGATGCAGACGGTTCCAGCGTTCGGTTTCGAACCCATCGCGGGCCAGTTCATTGTAGCTGGTCACGCTCCAGATGTCGGTCGGAATGCCCATTTCTTCCAGCAGGATACGGGCTTCCAGCACCTGCGTGATGATCGAACCGCTGCCCATCAGGTGCACTTTCCGGTTTTCGGGAGCGGTTTCTTCGTTCTCCCGGCGGGGTTTCAGTTCGGACACAACCGCCTTGTACATCCCCCGGATGATACCTTCCTCTACGCCTTCGGGCAGGGCCGGCTGCGCGTAATTTTCGTTGTAAACCGTGATGTAGTAGAAGATTTTCTCCTGTTTTTCAAACATCCGGTCAATCCCGTCCCGGATGATCACGCTCAGTTCGTAGGCAAACGCCGGATCGTAGGTTTTCAGATTCGGAACCGTGTTCGCCAGCAGGTGCGAATGGCCGTCCTGGTGCTGCACCCCCTCGCCGTTCAGCGTGGTCCGGCCGGCGGTTCCGCCGAACAGAAAGCCTTTGCACATCATGTCGCCACAGGCCCAGATCATGTCACCCACCCGCTGAAATCCGAACATCGAGTAGAAGATGTAGAACGGTATCATCGGCAGGCTGTGCCGGGCATAGGCCGACCCTGCAGCCATAAAGCTGGCGAGTGCCCCGGCTTCGCAAATGCCTTCCTGCAAAATCTGTCCATCCTGCGCTTCGCGGTAATAAGAAAGACTTCCGGCATCGACGGAAATGTAGCGTTGTCCTTCGGGATGGTAAATCCCGGCATGCCGGAACAACGCATCCATGCCGAACGTCCGGGCTTCGTCGGGAATGATCGGCACGATGTATTTCCCGATTTGTGGTTCCTTCAGCAGCTTCGTAATCAGGCGTACCAGCACCATCGTCGTTGAAACCGCCCGGTCGCCGGTTCCTTCGGCAAACTCGTCAAAAAAGGTGCGATCAGGCGTCGGAATCGCCGGGCACGTTTCGACCCGGGCGGGCAGGTCGCCCCCCAAAGCCGCGCGCTGCGCCTGCAGGTAGCTGATTTCGGGACCGTTGGCGTCGGGTTTGTAAAATTTTGCAGATTCGATGGCGGTTTTCGGCAACGGAATTCCAAACCGGTTGGCGGCTTCCTGCCGTTCTTCGGCCAGCATGCTTTTTTTCTGGTGCGTCGTATTCCGGCCCTCGCCCGTGCTGCCCATGCCGTAGCCTTTGATCGTCTTGACAAAAACAATGGTCGGTTTACCATTCGAACCGTTCACCGCTTTGTGAAAAGCCGCATACACCTTTTTGTAATCGTGCCCCCCGCGTTTAATCGACCGGATTTCTTCGTCGGTCAGCGACCGCATCAGGTCGGCCAGTTCCTGGTTCTCCCCCACCCAATGGCTACGGACCTTATCGCCTTCCAGCACCGAATACCGCTGGTAATCCCCATCCAGCACTTCTTCCATGCGTTTGACGAGGTAGCCTTTATGGTCCCGGGCCAGTAGGGCATCCCACTCACCCCCCCAGATCACCTTGATCACATTCCAGCCCGCACCCAGAAACAGCCGTTCCAGTTCCTGAATGATTTTGCCGTTGCCCCGCACCGGCCCGTCAAGCCGCTGGAGATTGCAGTTGACCACAAAAATGAGGTTGTCCAGCCGTTCGCGGGCGGCAATGTTGATGGTGCCGACAATCTCCGGCTCGTCCATTTCGCCGTCGCCAATAAACGCCCAGACTTTGCCGCCATTGTCCGGTTTGAGTCCCCGGTTGATCAGGTACTTATTGAACCGGGCCTGGTAAATGGCGCTGACCGGCATGAGGCCCATCGAAGCGCAGGGAATCTCCCAGAACCAGGGCATCCGGCGGGGGTGCGGATACGACGGCAAACCGCCTTCCGGTTTCAGCTCCCGGCGGAAATTTTTCAGGTTATCTTCCGAAAGCCGTCCTTCCAGAAAAGCCCGGGCATAAATCCCCGGGGCGGCATGGGGCTGAAACGACACCAGATCACCGCCGTATTCAGCGGTACGCGGCCGGAAAAAATGGTTAAAACCGACTTCGTACATGGTAGCCGCCGACGCATACGTAGCAATGTGTCCGCCCACGCCAGAGCCGTTGTCGTAACCCTGCAACACCATACACATGGCGTTCCAGCGGTTGATGTTCTCGATTTTCTGCTCGAGTTCAATGTTGCCGGGGTAGGTTGGTTCGTCTTTGACGTTGATGGTATTGATGTACGGGGTATTGATGTTTTCCCCCTGAAACGCTACGCCCCGGCGGATTACGTAGTGGGTGATGGCCTTGAGTAGCTCTTTGGTTTTTTCTTCCCCGTACGCATCGAGTACGGCATCGATGGATTCAATCCACTCCTGTTTTTCAAGTTGCCAGTCTTCGGTAATGGCTTCGATGGTACTTACCATGATTCGATGTTTTAGCTAAAAAGTGTAACAAGCAGACCTGATCCAACCATCCCGGACGTTCGCCGGTACGCTCCCACTGCCCCTCTATCGGGCCGCTTTGGCCTACAGATCGGCCGAATCGTAGACCTGGATTTTTTTCCAGAGCGGAGAGCAGGTTTCCACGAACTTCTTGTGCAGCGGATGGACCTGGTAGGCATTTTGTCCGGCTAAATCATCAAAAAAAGAAAGGGCCGAAACCGCATAGGAACTATCGATCACCGGGCGCGGATCGGTCGGTGCCGGAACGCCAATGTGATACTGTTTGACGGATTCGATTTTTTCGAGTGATTTCAAACCGTCCAGCAGTTTTTGCAGATCTTCCTTTGAATCGGGGTTTTTCAGCCAGAAAAAAACGTGGTGAATTACCTGTCCTTTTTTCGCCGGTCCGGCAATAGCGGCCCGGGTCATGGCCAATCCCCCGCTGGCCAGCATGGCCCGGGTCATAAATTTTCTTCGGTTGTGTAGTTTCATAATCGTTTCAAAAATTGAAGGCGCATGGGAAAATGGGAGGACGGTTTTCGGTATTCAGTTTACGGTGGTCGGTTTACGGTTTTCAGTATTAAGTATTCGCTGGCGACCTTACACTGTAATCATTAAAAACACCTTACCTGTAAACCGAAAACTTTATACTGAAAACCGAATACCGTAACCCTGAATTACCAGTCCTTGATAACCTTGTGTTTTTTGACGTAATCGGGATCGATGGTAATACCCAGGCCCGGGCCGGTGGGCACCTTCAGTACGCCGTCGTAGCTGACAATCGGATCACCGGACTTGTAGACGATTGGAATCTGGTTACCGTTGGCGTCGCGGGTCGAGAACGTATCAAACTCCTGGTATTTCCCGGCATTGGGACAGGCCGAAATAAAATGCAGCATGTAGATGTAGCCCAAACCGTACTGCGTGATGTGCGGCACCATCGTTTTGCCGAAAACCTCCGCCATTCGGGCCACTTTCATCGAGCGGATCATGCCCCCGAAATACAACTGATCGGGTTGCAGCACATCGCAGGCATCATTGGCAATCAGCCAGCGGAACGTGCTGATGTGCGCTTCCGACTCACCCGTAAAAATGGGAATCCGCAAGCCCTCCTTGACCATTTTCAGTTCGTCGTACCACCCGAAGGGCACCATTTCTTCCCACCACTGGTAATTGTAATGTTCCAGGATCTTACCCATCCGGATCCCCCCTTCCACGGTAAACTTGTTGTTCCCATCGCAACCCAAAACCATCTGGTCGCCAAAGGTTTCGCGGGCCATTTTAATCAGCTTTTCATTCCCGGCTTTGCTGTCTTTATCCAGTTGCCCGGCCAGACCGACCCGCATTTTGATCGCTTTGGCCTTGGTTTCCTGCAAATCTTTTTTGACAATTTCCAGCGACTGTTCGGGCGGCAGCGAGAGCAGTTCGGGCATCCGGCTCCCCTGATACACCGTCACCATCGGATTGACAATATTCCCAATCAAGGCCCCGACCGGTTTTTTGATGGTATTCCCCAGCATGTCCAGAATGGCAAATTCGAGGGTCGCCAACGCAATGTTATACGGCACTCCACCGCCTTTGCCGCTGTCGCCGGGAATCAGGGCGTCGAGGTCGCGCATATCTTTTCCCTGAAACTGATCAAAGAGAAACTTCGAAACCGGCCAGTTCCGGACACTTTGCCCTCCTCCCCCTTTCGGATTCAGGCCCGTATGCCCCACGGCCAGCCCTTCCGCGCCGTCTTTGGAGCGCACCCGAACCATGAAATTCTCCCGGTCGCGGAGCAGCTCGATGGTTTCCAGCACCACCGGTGCCGAGAAGAGTTCTTTCCTGAAAACCGGCTTTTTCAGGGCATCGTCCAGGTAGGCGTAGCGGGTTCGAAGGTCCATCGGCCTGGCCTCCCCGGTTTTCGCATGGGCCCCGAACGAGGAAAAAGGGGCAGCGGCTGCACCCAGCCCACCGGCAACAGCCGTGTTGATAAAGTTGCGTCGATTTGTTTTCATGAAGCTAGTTTTGAATTACCAGTCGTTAACGACCTTGTGTTTTTTGATATAATCCGGGTCGATGACGATGCCCAGCCCGGAGCCGGTCGGTACTTTCAACACCCCGTCGTAGCTGGTGATCGGATCCCCGGACTTGTAGACGATCGGAATCTGGTTGCCATTGGCGTCGCGGGTTGAAAACAGGTCAAATTCCTGGTATTTCCCGGCGTTGGGGCAGGCCGAAATAAAGTGCAGCATGTAGAGGTAGCCCAGCCCATACTGCGTGATGTGCGGCACGATGGTTTTCCCGAACGCTTCGGCCATCCGGGCCACTTTCATCGAACGGATCATGCCCCCGAAATACAACTGATCGGGCTGCACAATATCGCAGGCATCGTTGGCAATCAGCCAGCGGAACGTGCTGATGTGGCTTTCCGACTCACCGGTCGAAATCGGGATTTTCAGGTTGTCCTTGACGTGTTTGAGATCGTCATACTGCCCAAAGGGCACCATTTCTTCCCACCACTGGTAGTTGTATTCTTCCAGGACCTTCCCAATTCGAATACCGCCCTTGCGGGTATAATTGCCGTTGCCGTCGCAGCCCAGCACCATATTGTCGCCGAAGGTTTCGCGGGCCATTTTGAGCAGTTTTTCGGTTCGCCCGGGCGCATTATCCCCATCCAGAATACCGCCCCCACCGGCCCTCATTTTGACGGCTTTGGCCTTACTTTCCAGCAGATCCTTTTTCACAATTTCGAGGGATTCTTCCGGCGGCAGTTGGCGCAGTTCCACCACGCGCGACCCCTGATACACCGAAATCATGGGATTTACGATTTTCCCAATCAGTTCACCAACCGGTTTTTTGATCAGGTTGCCCATCATATCCAGCATGGCAAATTCCAGCACGGCCACCTGCGCATTGAACGGAATCCCACCGCTCTTGCCGCTATCACCGGGAATCAAGGCGTCCAGATTTCGCAGATCTTTCCCCATAAACCGGTTCCTGATCCCTTCGAAAGCCGGCCAGCTTTTGCTGTTCTGAGTGCCGTGTCCGGCAGCAAGGCCCTCTGCCCCCTCCTTTGACCGGACCCGAACCAGAAAATTATTCCGGTCGCGGAGCAGTTCGATGGATTCCAGCATGACCGGCGACGCGAATAACTCCTTGCGGAAGACCGGTTTTTTAAGGACTTCATCCAGCTTATCATACCGGCTTTCGAGACTGGCGGGCATGGAACCGGACAATTGCCGGGTCGCCCCCCAAGCGGGCAGCGAAACCGCCCCCAGCCCCCCCGCGACTGCGGAACTAATGAATGTCCGTCGATTTGTTTTCATAAGTCATAATTGATCCGGCCACTGGCCGGCTGAGAATCGATTGGTCTCTTTTTCAGGCAATAGGAATTCCGAACACCGAAGCGAACGAGCCCGGGTGTCTTCATTTTATCGGAGGGAAAGTCCCCGCCAAGGGGTTGGCGGGGACTTTCCGCTTAATCGTATCCCGGATTCTGGGGAAAAATCGTCGGGTTGTTGATCACCTGAATCTGGTTCAGCGGAATCGGAAAAACCGTCATGTACGGTTTCATGCCCTGCTTTTCCAGAACCGGCAGCGCCCGGCCCGTCCGGACCAGATCAAACCAGCGTTGGCCTTCCAGATACAGTTCCAGCCGCCGTTCAGTGTATATCCGATCCCGGGTTTCAGCCTGCCCAAGTCCGGTATAGGCCGGAACGCCAGCCCGCGCCCGAACCTGATTCAACACCGTCAGGGCCTCGGCGGTTTTGCCGTTTTCGTTCAGCGCTTCGGCGTACATCAGCAGCACATCGGCGTAGCGAATCACTTTCCAGTTGGCCTTGCTGTCGTTCGGGTTCACCAGCGTCGACATGTACTTTTTGGTGTACGACGTCGCGTCGATCGGCGTCATCGGAATAAAGGTACCGTTCCGATCGACCAGTCCGTCGATCACGTGGGCCACCGAAATGGCTTTCCGCTTGTCGGTCGGCCCATACAGCGAGAACAACCCTTCCGTGGGCGAACCGTTCTGACCACCAGCGCCTTTCAGTCCGAAAAAATTGATGATCTGCGACAGGTTCGGCGCGAAAATATTCGAAAACGTGCTCCCAAGTCCCAGACCACCGTCCACGTATTCGATGTCGTAGATGTATTCGGCGTGGTGTTCGTCTTTCGAATAATCCCAGAGGTCATTGAAGTTGGGCAGCAGGGAGTAGCCCATCGTGGTTACTTCCTTCAGCTTGGCTTCGGCCCTGGCGAAATCCTTCCGGGTCAGATACACTTTCCCCAGCAGGGCCCGGGCCGCGCCTTTGGTCGCCCGGCCCACATCGGTCCCGGTGTACTTCTCCGGCAGCTTTGTTTCGGCATCCAGCAAGTCTTTGATAATCACCTCGTCGTAAATCGTATCGACCTTATCCCGGCCTTTCTGGGCGGCCTCGGTCGCGACGATTGGGGCCAGCAGCATCGGAACGTCACCAAAAATCCGCACCAGATCAAAATAGGCCATCGCGCGCAGAAACCGGGCCTCCCCAATATGCCGGTCTTTGCGGGTCACCAGGGCCGGATCGGCTTTCTCGATGTTGCTCAAAACCGTATTGGCCCGAAAAATGATCTGGTAATAATTCAGCCAACTGGTACTGAGTACGTTCAGGCTGCTATTGATGATGAAATTGTTCATATTCACCAGATCAAACGCGGCCGAGTGCTGCTGCTCCGTATCATCGCCGGGCAAATCACTCAGTTGCCAGAAGGTCAGGTACTGGGTTTGAAACGGCTGGTAAATCCCGATCACCGCGTCCTGAAAATCCTTGTCGGTTTTGTACAAAACCTCCGTGCTGACCGTCGAAATCGGGTTTCTCTCGATAAAATCCTTGCTGCACGACATGGTAACGACCAGGACGGTCAGCAGACTAATGAGTTTTTTCATAGCTGTCTTGAATTTTGCACCGGTTCAAAAAGCGATATTCAATCCGAGAATCAGGCTCTTGGGCAACGGATAATCGTTGTTGTCGGTCCCGGGCGTCAACGGATTTTCGCTCGTACTGACATCCGGATTAAAGTTCGTATACTTCGTGAAAATCAGCGGATTCGTGGCATTCAGGTATACCCGGGCCGCCGTCAGACCGAGCCGTCGAAAAACCGGGTCGGGCAGCGTGTAGCCCAGCGTGATGTTGTTCACCCGCAGGTACGAACCGTTGTCGAGGTGTCGCTGGCTGAACTGCCCCCGGACATTGCCGGTCGGCTGGTCGTTGGGCCGGACGGTTTTTCCATCGCCAATGTCGGTTTCCGATTTCCAGTAATTGCCCAGATACGCCAGAGCCGGAATGCGGCCCCGCGTCGATAGGGCTCCGTTGCGGGCCATGTTCACCACGTCGTTTCCCTGCGACCCCTGAATGGAAATGCTCAGTGTCAGGTTTTTGTAGGAAACGTTGTTGGTCATACCGTAATAAAAATCGGGATACGGATTGCCCATGATCGTGCGGTCGTAGTTGTCAATAATCCCGTCGGGCCGACCGTCGGGACCGCTGACGTCCACAAACCGGGTGTCGCCTGGGCGCGAACGGGTGGGAGTCCCCGGTGCGAAAACCGGCCCTTTGTCCACTTCCGCCTGGTTTAGAAAAATCCCGTCGGTGAGCCAGCCGTAGAACATCCCGATCGGTTGTCCAATCCGGGTGACACTGGCCCCAACATAAATTGGATCGCCGTTTGGCCCCAGTTTCTCGACCCGGTTTCGGTACGTCGAAATGTTGAAGTCGGTCGACCAGCGAACGGTTTTGTTCACGTTGACCGTACTGGCCACGAACTCCCAGCCCGTGTTGCTGATTTCGCCAATGTTCTGGAGCGAATTGCTGAAACCGGTAATGCCCGGAATGTTGACGTTCAACAGCAAATCGGTATTCCGCGACCGGAAGTGATCGATGTTCAGCGTCAGCCGGTTTCCGAAGAAAGCCGCATCAAGCCCAACGTTCAGCGATTGCTGTTTTTCCCAGGTCAGGTTCGGATTTGCCAGCTTGCCGGGAGCAAAACCGGAAACCGCCGTTCCGCCCAGCGCGTATTTCAGGTAGGTAATGGTGGCGAAATGCTCATAATTTCCGATGTTGTTGTTTCCGGTTTCACCGTAACTCGCCCGCAGCTTCATTTCGCTTAAAAACCGGGCGTTTTTCAGGAATGCCTCGTCCGAAATCCGCCACGCTACGGCCGCCGACGGAAACACCCCGTACTTGTTTTCGGTCCCGAAACGGGAGGAACCATCGGTCCGGATCGAAGCCGTCAGGTAGTATTTACCGTCGTAATTATAATTGACCCGGGCCAGATACGACACTAACGACCACTCATATACGTCAGAGGTTCCATTGGTAATAATACCGCTGGTAGCACTCAGCGTCGGGACCAGATTGTTGGGGTAACTGTTGCTGGTTAGCATGTTGGTTTCCGAACGTTCTTTCTGCACCGTATACCCGGCCAGTCCGGTAATGTTGTGTTTCCCGAAGCTTTTGAGGTAGTTCAGCGTATACTCCGTCAGCCAGTTGTAGGTCATGGCGGTGTTGTCGGTACCGACCGCCGGAACATCCAGAAAAACCGGAAGCTTCGGCATGAACTTCAACCCGTGCAGGTTCAGAAACGAAGCGCCCAGCATGACGTTGAATTTCAGATCCTTCGTAATTGAATACTCCGCGCCGAGGTTGCCCAGCAAACCCATTTTCTTCTGTTTGTTCATCACTTCCCGCGCCAGCGCCACCGGATTGTAAGCCGTGGGCCCCGCCGACATCCCGGGCGAAAAAATGAAGTACGAGCCATCCGGGTTGAAATAGGGATAAAACGGCTGCACGTTGGTGGCCTGGGCAATGACGCCTTCGTTTGCTCCCCCCGAAGCCCCCGTCGCGGTCACCACATCCGCATCCGTAAAAGACGGGTTCAGATTCAGCTTGAGCAGCAATTTTTTGGACAACTGCGCATCGATGTTGGCCCGCAGCGAATACCGCCGAAAACCGGTATTGATGATAATCCCGTCCTGTTTGAGGTATTCCGCGCTGATCGCATACCGGACATTTTCCGTGCCGCCCGTGGCTCCCAACTGATATTGCTGCTGAGCCGCCGTGCGCAAGACACCGTTCAGCGGCACGTGATCGGTGGTGTTTTTGCCGCTGAGCACATCCAGGACATCAACCGGAACCGGCACTTTCCATTTGGCCGGATCGCCGGTAACGGGGCTTCCTTCGTCCATATTCCGGTTTTTGATCCCGTCAAAATAATACTGCGCCTGATCGCGGGCATTCATGTATTCCGGTACGCGCAGAGCCTTCTGGTACCCAAAGAAGGTGTCGAACGTAAAAACCGGCTTCCCGACTTTGCCCCGTTTGGTGTTGATAATGATGACGCCATTGGCTCCGCGCGAACCGTAAATCGCAGTGGCTGAAGCATCTTTCAGAATATCCATGCTGGCAATGTCGTTGGGATTCAGCGACTGGATGTTGTCGGTCGGAAAACCGTCGACCACGTACAGCGGGCCACTTCCGGCGGAAATACTGCCAATGCCCCGCACCCGAATCTGCGGAGCGGCACCCGGTTCGCCCGTGGTAGTTTTGACCTGGACCCCAGCCACTCGCCCCGCCAGCGCCTGGTCGATGCGCGTAACGCCGAGGTCTTTGATGGCCTTGTTGTCCACCGACCCAACCGAGCCGGTCAGATCTTTTCGCTTTTGTACGCCATACCCCACCACCACCACTTCCTCGAGAACTTTCATATCCGCTACGAGCGTAACGTTGAAAGTCGTCCGGGTGCCAACGGGGACTTCCTGCGTCAGGTAACCGATGTACGAAATGACCAAAACCGCCTGGGGGTCCTGGATGTTCAGGGCAAATTCGCCCGCAGCATCGGTGGTGGTCCCGTTGGTAGTGCCTTTTTCGAGGACAGTGACACCCGGTAATCCCTGGCCTTTGTCGTCGTTTACGGTCCCGGTGATTTTGGTTTTGGGGGCAGCCGGGGCCGGTGGAGCGGAAACAGGGCCTGCGGGTGCCGTCGGCCGGGTTTCCCGGATGCGGATGTGGATGTTGTTCTTGACCAGTTTGAATTCCAGCGGGGTGGTTCCCGCTACGCGGTCGAGCAACCTGGCCAGCGGTTCGTTCGTCGCTGAAATCGTGATTCTGCCGTCGTACGACATATCCCGTTCGTCAAACGTAAACCGGTAATTGGTTTTGGATTCAATCGCCTGGATGAACTCCTTGAGCGAAGCATTTTTAAGGGTTAGGGTAATTTGTGTGTCAAGGGACAGAGAATAGTCATGGTCGTCCGATGCGGTTGCCCTGAAACTACTGGCGATGCATAAAATCATCACAATAGCAGCCCTTACCATCCAGTTTGCTGGATAATATAGATATTCCTTCATAACTTTGGGCAGTTAGTGTTTTAAAAGAAACAGAGTCAAAGCCGAATTAAAAGCCTATGCGCCAACACTGCCTTTTAATTGGCTTGATCAGTCAGGCTTCTCTCCCGAAGCCTGACTTTTTTTGAGGGTTTTCTACGTCATCTGGGTGGCGGCCGGTTTAGTTAAAGTTCATGATCACGACATTGCCCCGGGTTTCGTAGGCAAAATTTTTGACAAAGGCTATGCCCGTCAATACATTCTCCAGCGACTGGTTATCGTAACTTCCGGAGTATTTCCAATCATTCGGATTCCGCGGAACTTTCCCCCGCAACTCAACCCGTACGCCGTACCAGTTCTCCAGCTTTTCAACCACTTCCGATAACGAGGATTTGCGGAAGTTCAACAGCCCTTTCTGCCAGCCCAATACTTCATCCCGGTCAAACGGACGAACCTCAAAATTCACGTTCTTTTCGGCATAGACCAATTGCTCGCCGGGTACCAGCCGGGCGGTTTGCCCGATGCGTTTGCCTCCAATCTGCCGGACCTGCACCGAACCCGTGGCCAGCGAAACCGCCATAGTTTCCGCGTTGAGTCGGTATTTGATGTTAAAAGTCGTCCCCAAAACCTGCGTCAGCAAGTGCCCCGACCGGACCGTAAACGGGCGCAGCGTATCCCGTTTCACGTCGAAAAAGGCTTCTCCGATCAACCCAACCTCGCGCTTATCCGCCTGAAAATGCGCCGGGTAGGTAAGGCGGCTTCCCGAATGCAGGTGAATAACCGAACCATCGTCCAGTTGAACGACCTTTCGCTGACCGTATGGTGCAACCGCCTGTAAAATCCGGATCGGCTCGGCTTTCTGGAACGGATTCGGAACCAGGAACTTCGTGATAACGACGACCATCGCGGCCGCAGCACCCAGCCACCAGAGCCACCGCCGGCGTTCAACGCCCGGTAACGGCATTTCCGGTTCCGAAACCGGCTCGACAGGTTCGGCCTCCTGCGATTCGATGGCGTGGATGATGCGGTCGAAAATCTCCACCCGATTTCGGCCCGGATCGACGTTGAGTGGGTCTTCGCCGGTTTCCTGCCACATTCGGTAAAGATCCTGTTCCTGCTCGGGGTCGAGGTTTTTGTTTTTAAACCACGTCAGGACCTCCAGTTCTTCAGCGGGCGTGCACGCGCCACTGAAATACTTCTTCAATAATTGACCATCCATCCAGTTTTCGCGCTCTTATATACCCATTACAACCCAACCCGCTCCAGCACCACCCCAATAAGAATATTTTTAATAAAAATTGTGCAATTCAGATCAAAAACAAACTATAGGTTATGACAACCCCGTTTGCGTTGCCTAATAACGCTTTATCCATAAGGCCAAAATCCGTTTAGGTCAGGTATTCTGAACGGCCGGCTAGCGATTTCGGCAGGGAGGCCGATCGTATGTTTGTTGTAGGATCAATTTTCTGCCTGTAGGCAACCACGACCGGGCAATCCCTCCGGTTGTACCCATTTTAGGAATTCTAACCTGTGCCGTGATGATGTTTTCGCTCCCCGGCGATACCTGGTTACGGTTGGTGGTTTAGGGACGTTTGTGAGGCTTTCCAACCGGTATAGTCCTGCTCAGAAAACCCATTACAACTGTATAAATTTTTCCTGGACACCCCAACTCATTTGTACTTTTAAAACAAATTTTATGATTATCACTCCAATCCTGTTATTTCATTTGATATTCGCCCGAACATCGTTTTCCTTTGTTTACACCATCTCGGGAGTTAAGAGTTAAAAAATCTACTAAAACCATAGACCCTAACTATTAGAGTTTATGCCAGGTTAGAATCAGCCTGTTTAGTACATACTCCTTGCTCATCAGCCTTTTCGGCAGTACGGTTTTCACCCTTGGCTGCCTGACCTGTTCAATAGTGTCAGGTATTGGCTCAACCCATTAATCCTGTTTATCCATCGAGTAAATTACAATTAATTTTATCCTTTTATCCGCATGCAAAAATTTACCTTCCTGAGCTTACTCCTTCTGCTGACCAGCGGAAGTTACGCCCAGCAGATTCTGAAAGGAATCGTGAACGATGAATCGGGACAAGCCCTCCCCGGCGTTACCATTGTCCAGAAAAGCACCTCGAATCATACCATCACGGACGCCGATGGCGCCTTCAGTCTGACGGTTCCGTCCTTGCCCGCGCTGCTTCAGATCAGTTTTGTTGGCTATCAATCGCAGGAACAAACCGTTACCTCTGCCACCCCTCTCCCGCTGGCGATCGAACTGAAAAACACCACACTGAACGAAGTGGTGGTGGTGGGCTACGGAACCCAGAAAAAGCGGGATCTGACGGGTGCCATTTCGTCCATCACCAGCAAGGATATCGCCGAAACCCCGGCGGCCAATTTCCTGGCCAACGCCCAGGGACGGCTGGCGGGGGTAGATATCGCCCGGTCGAGCGGAGCACCCGGCTCGGCGCTGACGATTCGTATCCGTGGGAACCGCTCCATCAATGCCAGCAACAACCCGCTCTACGTCATCGACGGTATCCCAACCGAAGTTAACATCAACGATTTCAATCCGAACGACATCGAGTCGATGGAAGTGCTGAAAGATGCCAGTTCGGTCGCCATTTACGGGTCACGTGGAGCCAACGGCGTGATTCTGATCACGACCAAAAAAGGCAAGGAAGGGAAAGCGGTCATCAGTTATGATGGCTACTACGGCGTCAAACAGGCCAAAACCGACCTCAATCTGATGGACGGTGACCAGTTTGCCCGCTACGCCCGGATTTCACGGGGATTGTCGCCGGACGATGCCAGCAAGGATGCGACCTTTCTAAGCACTGTTGAAGTCGATAACCTGAAAAAAGGCATTTCGAATAACTGGCTCGATCTGATTCTTCGCGACGGCGCCCAGCAAAGCCACCAGATTTCGGCCAGTGGCGGCTCGAAAAACACCACCTACTACCTGTCCGGCTCGTACTTCAACGAAAAAGGTGTTTTGCTCAAAAGTGATTATACCCGCTACTCCGTCCGCGCCAACATCGAAACCCGGTTGAGCGAACGGCTCCGCATTGGCATCAGCGCCACCGTTTCGAACGACCTGACCAACGCCATGGCCAATGCGCCCTATAACAATGCCCTTTCGTTCTCGCCCCTGGTTCAGCCGTACGATGAGAACGGCCAGTTTGTGGCGTACCCTAACCCCCGGGAAGGCAACTCCACCAACCCGCTCCTCGAACTGCAACCCGGCCAATACGCGGACGAAACCAAAAAATACCGGGTTTTTGCGAATCTTTTCGGAGAATATAAACTGGCCGAAGGCTTGACCTACCGCCTGAATTACGGCCTGGATTTCAGCACCTCGCGGCAAGGCACTTACAACGGAACGCTGGCGGGCAGCATCAACACCGCCAGTGTAAACAATCAGCAAAATTTTGCCTATACCCTCGAAAATATCCTGAATTTTGACCGCAAGTTCGGCGTCCATTCGCTCAACGCCGTCGGGCTGTTCAGTACCCAGAAAAACCGCTTCGAATCTTCGGCGATCAACGTCCGCGACATTCCGGTCGAAAGCTCGCTGTTTTACGACCTGGGCAGTGCCGTCGAAGTCACCAGCAAAGCCAGTTCCCTGACGCAGTGGGGACTGCTCTCGTACATGGGCCGGATCAATTACGGCTACAAAGACCGGTATCTGCTGACGCTGACGGGCCGGGCCGACGGTTCATCCCGGCTATCGGACGGTAACAAATGGGCATTCTTCCCCTCCATTTCGGCCGGGTGGGTGATCTCCGATGAAGCTTTTTTCAAGGGCGGCAAAACGGTTTCCTTCCTCAAACTGCGGGTGGGTTACGGCGAAGTCGGCAACACCTCCATTTCGCCCTACCAGACGCTGGGCGGTTTGTCGCGCTCGACCTACGCCTTTGGCACCGAACCCGGTTTTGGCTACGGCCTGAGCATCATTCCGAACCCGGATCTGACGTGGGAAATCTCCCGGACGCTGAACGTCGGCGTCGATTTCGGATTCCTGAACGACCGGATTTCCGGTTCGCTCGAACTCTACGACACCAAAACCAGCGACCTGCTGTTGAGCCGACTGATTCCGATTACGTCTGGTTACGGATCCATCCTGCAAAACATCGGCGCCACCCGCAACCGGGGGGTCGAACTCTCCCTGAACGGTACGATCCTGAACCGTCCCTCCGGTTTCCGCTGGAGTGCCAATCTGAACGTATTCTCCAACAAGGAAGAGATCGTCGAGCTGTTCAACGGGCGGGATGACGACGTAGGGAACTCGTGGTTTATCGGTCAGCCGATCAATGTATTCTACAGCTTCCAGCAGGCAGGCATCTGGCAAACCAACGAAGCCGATCAGGCCAAGGCGACCGGTCAGCGCCCCGGCGACATTAAAATTGCCGATGTCAACGGACGCGATGCCGAGGGTAATCTGACCAAGTCGCCCGACGGAAAAATTAACGCCGACGACCGTACCGTCTTGGGAAGTACGGTTCCCAGCTGGAGTGGCGGACTTACCAATCGATTCAACTACAAGGGTTTTGACTTTTCGTTTCTGGTCTACGCCCGGCAAGGTCAGATGCTCCGGAGCGACTTTCACAACCTGGGTGGCAACCAGTGGCAGGGACGCTACAACAGCCTGAATTTCGACTACTGGACGCCCAACAATCCGACCAACAAAATGCCGCTGCCCTACGCAGCATCGGCCCCCCTGTACGCTGATGCCGTCCGGTATTTCGACGGTTCGTTCGTAAAAATCCGGAACATCACGCTGGGGTATACCCTGCCGGGCAGCCTGCTGTCCAAAGCGGGCGTTTCGAGTCTGCGCGTCTACGCGACGGCGGATAACGCCTTTATTTTCTCGCCCTACAAACTGGTCGATCCCGAATCGGCGTCGGGTATCGTTGGGGCCACGGTTCCGATGTCATCCGCCACGTACGTGTTTGGTCTTAATCTCAAGTTTTAATGCAGCCTCCCGTCATGAAAAAACTACACTATATTCTGCTCTCCACGGTTTTGCTGGCGCTATCATCCTGCCACGATATGCTGGAAGAACATCCGGTTGGCCTGGCCACGGCGGAAAGTTATTATTCCACGCCGAAAGGCATTGAAGACGGCCTGAAAGCCACCTACACCACCCTGCGGACGTTCTACGGTCAACAGGAAGCCTTCTTCCTGACCATCAACGGCACGGATCTGTTTACCAACGGTTTCGGGGGCGTCACCAACTTCCCGGACATCAACGACTACTCTCCCAACTTTCTGGGCACGAACGCTTTCGTCACCACGATCTGGAATAACTTTTACACCGGCATTAACCAGGCCAACGCCGTCATCGGTCGCGCGCCGAACGTGGCCGGACTGAGCGATGCCGAGAAAAACCGGATTATCGGCGAAGCCCGCTTCCTGCGTGCCTTGTATTATTTCCACCTGGTGCAGCAGTTCGGCGATGTCCATTTTTCGCTGGAAGAAACCATCGGCGTGCAGACGACCGCCAAACGCACCCCGGTTTCGACCATCTACGAACAGGGCATCATTCCCGATCTGCAATACGCCATCGAACACCTGCCCGCCAAAGCCACCCAGTACGGACGCGTAACCAAACCGGCCTCCGAAGCCCTGCTGGCGCGGGTTCAACTCACGCGGGGCAACTGGGCTGAAGCCGAGCGGCTGGCGAACCAGGTGATCAAAAGCTACGGTTTTCAACTGGTCAAACCGTACGCCCGGTTGTGGGATATTGATAACGACGTCAACTCGGAAGTAATCTGGTCTGTGCAGTTTACGCCCGATCCGCTGCTGAACGGAGCCGGGAACGAAAGTCACCTGTTTTTTATCTGGGATTATACCTTCAACCCGACGATGGTGCGGGACATTGAGAATGGGCGTCCGTACCAGCGGTTTATGCCGACCAACTACCTCATCAAACTGTTCGACCCGAGCAAAGACGCCCGCTGGGACGGTTCATTTAAAACCGTCTGGAAAGCCAACCGGACCGGGGTCATCAACGGCAAGAACGTAGCTGTGGGCGATACCTCCATCAAAATTGTGACCTATCCAGTAGCGGATGCCGTCAAAAATGCCGCGCCCTACTGGCTCATCGATTTTAAAGATCGCTGGGTGGGCAACATCAACAATACGGAAATTGGCGGGATGTCCCGGCGGTATTTTCCCGTTCTGAAAAAATACCTGGACCCGCTGCGCACCAGTGTCAATGCCACCGACGGTCGCCGGGACTTTTTCGTCATCCGATTGGCCGAGCTGTATTTGATTGCCGGGGAAGCCGCCTGGCGTCAGAACAAACCCGCCGACGCGGCCGCTTATCTGAACGTCATCCGGAGCCGGGCCGCGATGGCCGGGAAAGAAAAACAGATGGAAATCACGGCCTCCGATGTGAACCTGGATTTTATTCTGGATGAGCGTGGGCGCGAACTCGTGGGTGAAATGGATCGTTGGTACGACCTGAAACGTACGGGTCAGTTGCTCGAACGGGTGAAAAAATACAACCTGGATGCGGCTGTCAACATCAAGGAAATGCACCTGGTTCGGCCCATCCCGCAAACCCAGATTGACCGCGTGACGAATCCGGGCGACTTTTTACAAAATCCGGGTTACTAAAGTAAAAACCGGACGGAATTATTCTTTCCCGTACCATGAGCCGACTAAAAATTCAACTTATTATCGTATTAGCCGTAGCCGGGTTAACGGCTCTGTCGATGGGCCTGACCAGCGCCCTCCAGGAGCCGCCCGCGCCGGAACGTCCGAACGTGCTTTTTATCTGCGTGGATGACCTGCGGCCGGATTTGCGCTGCTACGGCAATCCGGTCATTCATTCCCCGAACCTGGATCAACTCGCCAAACAGTCGACCCTGTTCACGCGCCAGTATGTCACCCAGCCGACCTGCGGTGCTTCGCGGTATAGTCTGCTCACCGGGCGGCTTCCCCGCAACCCCGTGGATATCAAGAACGAGGCCATTGAAAAGCAGATTGCCGGAAAGCCGCGCACCGAGGTTCCCGAAACGTTCATCGATAACCTGCGCCGGAATGGCTACTACACGGTGGGTATGGGCAAAATCAGTCACTCGCCCGACGGCTACGTCTACGGCTACCGGGAGGCCAAAAGCAATCAGCTGGAGTTGCCGCACAGTTGGGATGAAATGCTGTTTGACGCCGGCCAATGGGGCACGGGCTGGAACGCGTTTTTTGCGTACAGCGACGGCTCCAACCGCCAGAGCCGGAATGCACAGGTCAAACCGTACGAAGGAAGTGAGGTCGATGACGAAGGTTACCCCGACGGTCTGACGGCAAAACTGGCCGTTTCCAAACTGAAAGAACTGGCGACAAAAAAGCAGCCGTTCTTTCTGGGCGTCGGTTTTTTCAAACCGCACCTGCCCTTCAATGCGCCGAAGAAATACTGGGACCTGTACGACGAAACCAACATCCCGCTGACGCCCTCGCCCACGGTTCCGAAGAACGTCAATCCGGCCAGCTTACACCCCAGCAACGAGTTTAACCAATACGCGCTGGGTGACGAACAGGCTTCGCTCGACAAACCGGTTTCGGACGCCTACGCCCGCAAACTGCGCCACGCCTATTACGCAGCCGTCAGCTATACCGACGCGCAGATTGGCAAAGTGCTGGACGAACTGAAACGCCAGGGACTCGACAAAAACACCATTGTGGTGGTCTGGAGTGATCACGGCTGGCACCTGGGCGACTACCGGGTGTGGGGTAAACACACGATTTTTGAACAATCACTGCGGAGTGTGTTGATGGTAAAAAAACCGGGTAGTCAAACCGGCGCGGTTCGGGACGAGATCGTGAGCTCGATTGACATTTACCCCACGCTGATGGAATTATGCGGGGTGAAAAGCCCGGCCCAAACCGACGGCAAGAGTTTCGCCAGTTTGCTCGACAAGGGCAAAAAACCGTGGGATAACGTGGCGTATGGGTATTACCGGCGCGGCATCACGATCCGGACCGACCGCTACCGCCTGACGCGCTACTTCCGGGACCAGCAACCCACGGTGGAGCTCTATGATCATCAGACCGATCCGCACGAAAACCAGAACATTGCCGATGCCTACCCGGACGTGGTGAAACAGTTAATGCCACGCTGGGATCAAGGCAACACCCACGTATTCAAGTAATCATAAAAAACGAATCATGCCCAGAATTCTGATCTATCTACTCCTGATAACCGGCCTTCACGGGATCGCAAAGGCGCAAAACCGTCCAAAACCGTCGGCCCAGCGCCCCAATATCATCTTCATTCTGGCCGACGACCTGGGCTACGGCGACGTGGGTTTCAACGGGCAGAAACTGATTAAAACACCGAACATCGACCGTCTGGCGGCCGAAGGCATGCGCTTTACGCAGTTTTACGCCGGAACGTCGGTCTGTGCGCCCTCCCGCTCGTCGCTCATGACTGGACAGCATACCGGCCACACCTACATCCGGGGCAACAAGGGGGTCAAACCCGAAGGCCAGCAACCGATTGCGGACTCGGTGGTTACGGTAGCAGAAATCCTCCAGAAAGCGGGCTACACCACGGCGGCCTTCGGCAAGTGGGGGCTGGGGCCGGTGGGCTCCGAGGGCGACCCCAACAAGCAGGGCTTCGACCGGTTTTACGGCTATAACTGCCAGAGCCTGGCCCACCGCTATTACCCCAACCACCTCTGGAACAACAGTGAAAAGATTGTTCTGAAAGAAAATGAGAACCTGACGCAAACGAAACAATACGCCCCGGATCTGATCCAGCAACAGACGCTGGATTTCATCAAAGGCAGTGACTCGAACAAACCGTTTTTCCTGTTTGTGCCCTCTATCCTGCCCCACGCCGAACTGCTGGTCCCTAACGACAGTATTTTTGAGTATTACAAAGGCAAGTTTGCCGAAAAACCACACAAGGGGGAAGATTATGGCCCGGGTGCCCGGGAGGGTGGTTACGCATCGCAGGCATATCCGCACGCGGCCTTTGCCGCCATGGTAACCCGGCTCGATCTGTACGTCGGGCAGATTCTGGCAACGCTGAAAGAAAAAGGACTGGATCAGAACACGCTGGTAATTTTTTCCAGCGATAACGGTCCCCACCACGAAGGCGGGGCCGATCCGACTTTCTTCAACAGCGGGGGCGGTTTTCGGGGTTTCAAACGCGACCTCTACGAAGGCGGTATTCGGGAACCCATGATTGCCCGCTGGCCGGGGACCATCAAACCGGGCACGAAAAATGATCACGTCGGCGCCTTCTGGGATCTGCTGCCCACCTTTGCCGAGCTGGCCGGAGCCACCCCCCCCGCCAGTATCGACGGGATTTCGTTTGCCCCTGCGCTGACGGGTAAAGGCACCCAGAAAAAGCACCAGTACCTCTACTGGGAATTCCACGAGCAGGGCGGTAAGCAGGCCGTTCGACAGGGCAACTGGAAAGCCGTCCGGCTGAACGCGGCCACCCAGCCCAACGGGCCGGTCGAACTGTACGATTTGTCGAAAGATCCGGCCGAAAAGACGAATCTGGCCGCCCAGCAACCGGCCAAAGCGGCTGAACTGGGGCGGCTGATGAACCAGTCCCACGTGGCTTCGGCCCTGTTCCCGTTCGGTTCGGAGGGGCGGTAAGCAGCCTGGCCTTCTACGCGCTTTCCTGTCCTGGTAGCTCCCGAGCCGAACAAGCTGCGGTTTCCGGCTTCCAGCCAGTTGAGGAGGGCACGGTTCGAACCATGCCCTCCATCGATCTCAGCACCGCTGGGGTAGGGTTCTTCTTCTGCAGCCCAGCCGCACTCATGATTTGCCTCGCCTGGCAATATCCATCCTGCGCAACATCGTGTTCCAGTCAGGCCTTTTGCACGAATGATCTCCGTTGGCCGATAGTCCTTCGATGGTAGTGCTAAGCCCATACGACAGGAACCAACCGCATTGCCAACCTCATGAATCGTACAGGCTCCGCACTGGGCGATTCCGCAGCCGTAGTTGGGGCCGCCTGAATCGGGATGGTCCCGCAGGGCCAACGCATAGACGCCGTCAGATCGATGTCTATCCGCCTGATTTTGCCGTTGATCTTTCGAGTGAATATTTCTACCGTTACAGGGGTTAATTCGGTATGATTTTGTTCAGCTTCTATCGCTCAATACGGGGCGATCCGGTTTCTCCTGAAAATGAATGGTATACATAGTACGAATATTTCTACCATTTTTACTGGCACAAAAAGAATTGATTTCCTCAAACCCTCACAACAAGGCGGGGCTTGCGTGAACAGCTTCACCAATTGCCAGCAACGAGGTAAGTCTACCGCCCGAAACCATAAAAGCGCAGGTTTCCACCTGCGCCATTTCTCCTTTTCAGGTATCACTTACTCAACGGAAAGAAGAAAGAGAAAAGAGGTGATACCTAACTCATTAACCATGTTTCTTTTCTCTTTCTTCGGATGATCTACGCCAATTTACGGCTTTACCACTTTCACCGTCATGGTTTTCTGTCCGCTGCTCACCCGCAGCAGATACAAGCCTCCCGGTTTGTCCTGCACCGAAAACGTCTGCCGCTCCACGGGTTTGGCCACTTCAAGCTGCCGCTGGCTCACCAGCCGACCACTCCCATCCTCTAGCTGCAACCGCAGCGACTGGCCTTCCGCCCCCCGGATCTCCACCTCGACCTGATCCGTAACCGGATTACCCAACACCCTCACCTGCAGCTCCGAACCCGCTTCTGCCGACAAGCGGGCCGGGCTATTACACGTCAGCGGTTTGCCCGAATCCTTCAAATCGTAGCTCGATCCCAGCACCCGCGCCCGGATCGAGCGCGTCACTCCATCCTTCAATGCCACCGGAACCTCAAAACTGTAGGCATGTGCCCCGTTGCCTTTCCCCGCATTCAAGAGATCCACCCGGTAGATATTCGCCACTGTGCTGCCCCAAACCGTGCTGCCGGTGTAAAACTCCACCGACACCGGCGTGTTGGGTTTGTTCCGGTCCCACACCCACCCCCGGATCGTGCCGCACTCCACCTTGTCCAGATACCCTTCAAAGCTGCCCGTCACCGGCGTGCTGGCCGCCGGATGCACCGTCAAATTGAAGCTTACCGAGTTGGTCGCTCCCGGCTCATCGGTCGCCGAATAACTCAGCACAAACACCCCGCTCTGGGTGGGCGTACCGCTGAGTTGCCGCGTGGCGCTGGTGAAGCTTAAACCGGTCGGCAAGGTGATGAGTCCGTAACTGAGCGTACTGCCTTCCGGATCGGTGAACACCGGCAACACCGTGCTGAAAGCCACCCCCTGCTGGGCCGTCAGGGCCGACACCGTCGGGGCCACGGGCTGTTTGTTGGGGGGCGAGGTCGTTCCTCCGGCACAGATTAAAGCTTTGGGCGAATCTTTCAGAAAGAAACTGCTGCCCGCCACCCGCGCCGACAAATAGTGCACCTGCCCATCCTTGAGCGATTCGGGAATGTTCCAGCGGAAGGCGTGGATGCCGTTGCCCTTGCCGGCATCTTTCAGATCCTGGCGGAACTCGTTGGCGGGGATGGTAGCCAGCCAGGTGGGTCCATCGAGAATATCGACACTCTGGACGGTATTGGGCTTGCCCCGATCCCAGGTCCAGCCCCGGAAGGTGCCGCAGTCGGCCCCGTAAATAAAGCCGTCGAAGTTGCCGCTGACCGGTGCGGGAATCACCGTCACCTCAAACGGGCTTGGGGGACTCGAACAGCCTTCGAACTGGCACAATACACTGTAGGAGAAGGTGCCCGTTGCGCTCGTTGGCACCGAAACGGTGGGTTGACTTCCGGTGTAGGCTCCACTCCAGACCAGGGTGCCCGCACAGCCTTCGGCTGTCAGGCTGACGAAGGGGGTATTCTGGAGGATGGTCAGACTGGTGGCACTGGTGGCGGTGGGGCTGCTGGAAAGGATGGGAGCGGCCAGGGCTTGTTTGACCGTCACGGTGGCCGTGGCCGTGGCCCAGCAGCCCAGGGTGGTGCCGGTGACCGAAACCGGGCCGCTGGTGGCTACCGTCAGGGAGGCTGCGGTGGATTGGTCGCTCCAGCGGTAGGTAGTGGCGCCCGCAGCCGTCAGGGTGGTGGTTTCCCCCGCGCAGAGGGTCCGACTACCCGGGTTGATGGTGACCACCGGCACAGGGTTAACCGTGAGATTAAAGGCGGTGGTGGTCAGCGACTCACAGGCGGTAGTGAGCACCAGTACATAACTGCCCGCATCGTGGGTCTGCACCCCGGTGAGGCTGAGGGTGGCGGTGGTCTGGGCGGGCGTCAGGGGGCTATTGTCCTTGAACCACTGGTAGGTGATGGTGGTGGTGGCGGTGGCAGCCACGGGCACGGTGATGGTGCTCCCAGCGCAGACGGTGGATGCCGCCCCCGGGGGCTGGGTGATGGCCAGATCCTGGCCTGAAAATTGCTGAACTTGAAGTTCGAGGGCGCCGATGTCGATGCGTCCGCCGTAAAAGCGCGGGTTGCCGTCCAAGTCGGTGGTGCCGCTGGTGGCGGTGGTGCTGTTGGGATCACCCGCATTGACGGCGGGTGAACAGGGTGTCAGTTGGAGATTGGTTTCACTGGCAAAGGGCCGGGTAGTGGCCGTCAGGTTGCCATCGCCGGAGTAGCGCGTTACCGTTTCTTCAAACAAACAGTTCGTGGCAGTGAGAGAAAATCCGCCGAAGGTGTTTGCCCCGCCATTCCCCCAGAACAGGCTGTTGATGGCTTGTAATATCGCCAGACTAGAACCAATGATCCGGACAGCTCCTCCTGCATAAGCGGAATTATCCACAAACGTACAGTTAGTGCTGATGAGAAAGGTACTTGGAACCGGGTGGTTTAAGCTCAGTCCGATGGCGCCGCCTTCTCCAATGGTTGAATTACCCTGAAACAGGCAATTGACGAAGGGGAAGATCGGAAGGCCGTATGCTAAAGAGGTATAAACGGCTCCTCCCCGGGATCCCGTATTCTCAGCGACATACGCGAGATTGTCGATAAAACTACAGTTGGATACCTGGGGGGAGGCATCAGAATTAGACATCCCCCCCCCACTGCCAGCTTTGTTGCCCCGAAACGAGCAGTTGCGGATCACCGGCCGGCAGGAGCGCCCTCGATTACTGATCCCTCCCCCTGCAGAATAATCCGCATTCCCTCCGCTCACCACAAACCCATCCAGGATGGCCGATTCGCCCAGGGTGATGTTATAATTAATTATCACATGGTACGTATTGTCATCCCGGTTGCCCGGCTCCCCAATGTCGCCACTGAGGGTGGTGGAGGAGGGCTGGCTGTGGGTGATGGAGGGGCGCTGGCTGAGGGCGGTTTCAGTACCCAAAAAACCGCCGTAGATGCCCACGTGGTCGCGCATGGTAAAGCTGATGGTGCGGTCGGTGCCGGTGGTGGGTTTATAGACTCCGGCGGCCACCCAGACCTGCACCGTTTGGTCCTGGTGATCTTGCCAGTAGGTGCTGGCGGTTTCGATGGCGGTTTGCAACTGGGTGCCCGGATAGGCAGCCGCCCAGCTGCTGCCGTCGTTGGCCCCCGAACCGGTGGGGGTGACGTAAAATACTTTCTGGCTCCAGGCCGGAAAACTCAGCAGCAGCGCTGCCAGTAGGAATAGGCTGAGGATACGTAAATTGTGGAACATAGAACCGGGGTGTTTAGAGGATAAAACCTGCCCCAAAGTTCCGCAGCGGTTTGCAGACCGATTGTTAATCCTGTACCAAAAGCTGTTAATCCTGTGCCAGCTTCCGGTTTTTTACGTGTTTTTGGGGCTTTTTTCGAAAAAAGCCAGTCGTCAGGAAAAGCGGCTCCGATTCATACGACAATGGCCAGGTCTTATGATACCTGGTTCTCGACAAATTCGGAGGGTGTCATTCGGTAGAGTTCCCGGAAGCAGCGCGTAAAGTAAGAATGGCTTTCGAAGCCGACCATCGTGGCCGTTTCCGAAACCGTGTATCCCTGCCGAAGCAACTGCGTCGCCCGCTTCAGCCGGTAATTCCGAATGAACTGATTGGCGGGCAAATCCGTCAATACTTTCACTTTACGGTATAGATTGGTGCGGCTCAAACCGGACAGTTCGGCCAATTGATCAACTCCAAACAATGAATCATCCAGGGCCGTTTCCAACAGTTGATAGAGCTTATTTAAAAATGGATCGATCCGTTCGGCAACGGGTAGCGTGATGAGTGTCGCCGGACTGATCAGCGAAGCCCGCAATTTTTCCCGGAGTAGCCGACGCAGTTCGAGCTGATTCCGCACCCGCAATTGCAATTCGGAGACCAAAAACGGTTTGGTCAGGTAATCATCGGCTCCCAGCGAAAGCCCTTCCAGGCGGTTTTCCGTCGTCGATTTGGCGGTGAGCAGAATCACGGGAATATGGCTGGTGGTGTCGGACTCCTTAATTTTTTGGCAAAGCTCAAACCCATCCATCACCGGCATCAGCACATCGGAAATGATCAGTTCGGGCATTCGTTCCAGCGCGATTTTCAAGCCCTCAGCTCCGTTTGAAGCCCGGTGAACCTGGTAGAGGGGCGTCAGACTTTCCGTAATAAAATCGGCCAGTTCGTCATTGTCTTCCACCACCAACAGCTGCGGCTGATCATCGCTGAACAACACCGGGGACCGGGAAGTATCGTTCTCAGTCTTCAACGGGCCAAAACTCACCGAAATCGATTCGGTCCAGGCTTTGTTTTCTTCGTCGGATTTTGCCCGGCGATAAGGCAGAAAAACCGTAATGCTTGTTCCCGTACCCGGTTCACTCGTTATCAAAATCCGGCCCTGTTGCAGATGGACCAGTTCTTTCACCAACGCCAGTCCGATTCCGGACCCTTCATACCCTCGGGTTGAAGTGGGATCGACCTGGTAAAACCGGTCAAAAATGGCCGATTGCTGTTCTTTCGGAATACCAATACCCGTGTCCGACACCCGAAGCACAAACGCAGAGGAAATTTGATCCGCATCGGTTTCACTCAGATGCACTTCAATCTCGCCCCCCTCCGGCGTAAATTTCAAGGCATTCGAAACCAGATTGTACACAATCCGTTCCAGTAAGGCGGGATCGAACACAAACGCACCGGACGTCGAGTCCCGGAAAACAAGCCGAATGGATTTGCGTTCCGCAAAATCCCGAAACGTCCTGACCAGTTGCCCGACGACCTCCCCCGGACTGCCTACGCGTTCCTCGACGTTCATGGCCTGGGCGTCCAGTTTCGACAAATCCATCAACTGATTGATCAACTGCAGCAACTGCCGGGCATTGCGGTGAACGGAAGCCAGCCGGTGAACGTATTTTGTGCCGTCCAGTTCGCGGATCAAGCTTTCCATCGGCGACAGAATCAGGGTCAGCGGAGTCCGGAATTCGTGGGTAATGTTAGTAAAAAACCGGGTTTTCATTTCGTCCACTACCTTGAGTTGTTCCGCTTCCTTACGCCGAATTTCGACTTCCCGCTGTTTGATTTCAACGGATTGCCGAAGTTGCAGCCGGTTGCGGTAAATGCGCAGAAAAACGTACACCAACCCGATCAGCAGCAAACCGTAAATCACATACGCCCACCAGGTGGCCCACCACGGCGGCAGAATCGTAATCGAAAGCCGGCGAACCTCCCGGCTCCAGATTCCGGACGTATTGGACGCATTGACCAGAAACCGGTATTGTCCCGGTCGCAGGCCCGTATAAACCGCCACCGGTCGCTCGGAAATAACCCAGTCCTGATCCAGCCCTTCCAGTCGGTAGCGATACCGGTTTTTAGTGGATTTATTAAATTGCAATGCCGCAAATTCCAGATTCAAAAAGTTCTGGTCATGGTGCAGGCGCAGGCGGGTAAGTGTCTGCTCCGGCAATTCGCCCAGCGGAGAGCCGGGACCGGGTCGAACGGTCTGGTTATTGATCTGAAGTCCCGTCAGTTCGACCGCGGGCTGGTAGGTATCGTCCGTGATCCGGTGCGGGTGAAAAGCCGTGACCCCTTCAAGCCCGCCCATGATGATGCGGTCGTTGGGCAATTGTAAAAAATGAAACCGGTTAAATTCTTCGGCCAAAACGCCGTCCTGGGTGCCGTAATTCCGGAACGTGAACGTGCGCCGATCCAGCCGGCCGATTCCTTTGTTGGTACCGATCCAGATGCTGCCCGTCCGATCCGGAATGGCGGAATACACCACGTTGTTGGGCAAGCCATCTGCCACCGTAAACGGCCGGACCTGGCCCGTTCGTTTGTCAAACCGGCCCAGCCCGCCCCCGAAGGTACCGAACCATAACCAATTCGGCTCAAGAGGATCGGCAAACAGGCAGAACATCGCATCGCTGTTGAGGGAGGCCGGATTGCCGGGCTGGTGCCCAAACCGCCGGACCTGGCCCGTCACCCGATCAACTCTGTACAGACCGTGCGACTCCGTGGCCAGCCACAACGCCTGCTGGTCAACCACCAATTGCTGAATATCGGAACCGACCGAAAACCGGAACGGAAACGCCTGCCAGCGCTGCTGCGCTTCGTCGAACCAGGCCGCCCGGGTTTTATAAACCGTCCAGATACGTCCGTTCGGATCGGCCGCCAGCGGCACATACGTACTTTCTTCGGGTTCGGCGGGCGGGCGGATCGTTTGTAGTTCTTTCGTATGCAGGTTCAGGCGGTAAAACGGTTGCCCGCGATTGAACCAAAGCAACCCTTTTCCATCGAGGGCGTACCGAAAATGATACGCATCCGTGCTCGCCGGAAACCGCGGAACCAGGGCCGCCGGAATACCCAACTGGCGCACCAGCACGTCGGTACAGAAATCCTGCTGGTAGGGATACCGTTCAAAACCGCTCACCGACAGATCGTATTTGCGGACCCCCGCTCCGTTGGTGCCGATCCACAACACATCCGAGCGGTCGACAAAAAGGCTCTTGGCGGTAATGCCCTGCGTCAACTCGGGCAGGTGCTGCAAACCGGATTGTTCGTTAAAGCGAAAAATCCGGTTCAGCCACAGCAGATAATCGTTGCCCCGGCTATCGGATGTAAACCGGGCCTCCCACCAAACCTTATCATTCAGGACGGGAAGCGGATACACACGAACGTGCCCTGTTTTGGTATGCAGGAGCGTCAAATGACGGCGGGAATGGATCAGCAGATCCCCATTTTTACGCACTAGCAGACGGCCCAGAACCGGGTCCGGGAGCATGTTGCCGGATGCTACCGGATAGTGAATAAATTCCCCGCGACGCTCATCAAACCGATCGAGTCCCTGGTCGGTCGCCACCCAGATATTGCCCTGAAAGTCTTCCTTGACATCCCGGACCGTGTTGTTGCGGAGTGAATTCGGATGGTCGGTGTGTTGAAACCGGCGGTACTGATTCGTGCGGAGGTCCCAGCACACCAGCCCGTTGTTTCGCATCAGCAGCCAGACGCGCCCCCGGCGATCGGGGCAAATGTCCCAGAGGGTGTCGCGTCCGAAATGACGCCGATAGAACGGTTCGAGGGTAATATTCCGGAACGTTTCACTAACCGGTTCCAGCACGTCCATTTTGTTCTGCTCACTCTTGATCCAGAGCTGGCCCTGCCGGTCGAGGGTCAGGTTATAGACATCGGGAAAGGAAAGGGCGGTTTGGGCGGAGGAAGCTACCTGAAAAACCCGAAAACGCTGCCCATCGTACCGGCACAACCCGTCGCGGGTCGCCATCCAGATAAACCCCTGCCGGTCCTGAACAATGGAAGAGACAAACGACTGGGGTAAGCCCTGCCGTTCCGTCAATTCTTCCGCAGCCGGAAGGGCAATCGACTGAGCGGCCAATTCGGACACGACTCCGTGCATGATAAGAACAAAAACAAAGCAAAAGAAATGTCGCCCGGGCAGAAGTCGCATTGAGTATCAATTACATTACTGCACATTCAAAAATGCAAAATATGATCTAGTTCGGTGAATACACAAACAAAAGAATGAATAAAATGCCATTTTTTCCAGGTCAAATTGACGTCCGCCCTTTCTCACCGTCGGAGAGGCAAACTGTCTGACAATTAATTACCAAACACCGCCCCCTTCATCGCATCGTTCACGTTAAGATAGTAAAAAGTTCCTTGGATTGCCTCCGCAGCGAGTAACCCGCCCCGGTTAACCGGCTTTTTCCGTTGTTGGTGAGATTCCCTACTTGATAACCCATGAACCGCAGACATTTTCTGGCCCTGGCCGCCGGAGCTTCCGCGCTGGCCAGCCGACCCGCCCTGGCCCAGACGAAGGAGGCCCCAATCCCGATTATCGACACCCACATCCACCTGTTTGACCCGACGCGCCCCGAGGGGGTTCCGTGGCCGGCCAAAACCGATGGGCTTCTGTACCAGCCCGCCCTGCCCGACCGGTACCGCGCGATTGCCGGGCCGCTGGGCGTGGTGGGCGCCGTGGTCGTGGAAGCCAGCCCCTGGCTCGAAGACAACCAGTGGGTGCTTGATGTGGCCACGAAGGACCCGATCATTGTCGGTGTCATCGGTAATCTGGAACCGGGTAAGCCGGAATTTTCGCAACAGCTCGAACGCTTCACGCGCAATCCGCTGTTTCGTGGCATTCGGTACGGGAACCTCTGGAACCGCGACCTAATCCAACAACTAACGACCCCCCGCTTCGTTGCGGACCTTGGCTTGCTGGCCCAGGCCGGGCTGGTCCTGGATACGGCGAACCCTAACCCGGCGCTGCTGGCTGCGGTGGTGCGGCTCACGGATCGGGTCCCGACCCTGCGGGTGGTCATCGACCACCTGCCCCAACTGACCCTGGCCCGGGATGCCACCGCCCGGAAAGTGTACGAAGCCGACCTGCAGGAGCTCGGGCAGCGCCCCCAGGTGTACGTGAAGATTTCCGAAGTTCTGCGCCGGGAGGATGGCCGCATTCCCCGGGAACTGAGTTTTTACCGGGCAGGGCTGGACGAACTTGTGGACCGGTTCGGGGAAAACCGCTTGCTGTACGGCAGCGATTGGCCCAACAGCGATCGCTGGCTGCCGTTTGACGCCGGTTTAAGGCTGGTACGGGATTACTTCACCACAAAAGGACCAACCGTGGCCGAAAAGTATTTCTGGAAAAACTCGGTAGCTGCGTACCACTGGCAAAAGCGTGACTCTTCCCAACCGGGATAGCGCCAATGCCTGCGATCTGCCTTTCAATCAAGCTAGCCGTAACCAATCCTTCTTCAACTGAATAATGCTCGGTAAGCGGACTGCTATAAGGCTCAATGAACGACCCATTCATGTTTCAATCCTTCTTCAACTGGATAATGCTCGGTAAGGATCGTTGTCGTAACGGACGTCGTTCGGGAAAATAACGTTTCAATCCTTCTTCAACTGGATAATGCTCGGTAAGAATTAGTCCGGATTATGATGTGCTAATGCTGACCATGTTTCAATCCTTCTTCAACTGGATAATGCTCGGTAAGCCGTCAGGCTTGTTAAGGCTTTCGTAAAGAAGACTTTAGCCGCTATACCCCTTCGCTCTTTTTGGGTTTCACAATACGTTAAATAACGGTTTTTATCCATAATCAACCCCTTTTTCCGAAAACATAGATACCTTAAAATCAGCAACTTGAAGATCTTTTTCGCCAGCATCGGAATAAATTCCCACCCGCGAACGCCTTTGGTAAGGCAGGGTGGTAGCACAAGTTAGTTTCCGCGCTTTATATTTCGTGGCTTCTGGCTAAAATTTTAATCCCTACACCGGTCAATCGCATCGGCCACCCTCCAAATACCCTGTCGTTTGGCCACTTCGCCGACTTGATGGCGGCTTTGGGTGTCGTCCCAACTCCGCGTTACCGGCCGAGCCACAATGAAATCATCAAAAAATAGGTCGCCGAAAACCGGATCAGGGCTCCCAAAAACGGCCCTTCGCTCCGGTTGCCCATCGACGCTGTTAGGTTCGAAACGATCGACGGTACGCGTTAGGCGTCGTTCCCTGCATTTTTTTAAACGAACGGTTAAAATAAGAAACATTGCCATAGCCACTTTCATAGGCAACCTGGGTAACGGACAAATCGGATTGTTGCAACAACTGACAGGCAAATCCGACCCGAATTTCATTCAGGAATTCGGAAAATGTTCGCTGGGTCAGGGCTTTGAAAAACCGGCAAAACGAGTGAAGCTGCAAACCGGCAACAGCCGCAGCTTCTTCGAGCGTGATCGGTTGCCGGAAATGGTCCTGAAGAAAGTGCATCAGCCGCGATACCCGGCTTTGGGAAGTGCCAATATAGGAAATCAGCAACGATTCGGGGTTGAGCCACCGAACTTCCGAACTGGTTTTCAGCACCTCCAGCACCTCCAGAAAAGAACTCATCAGGGGCAAATCCGACTGGCCGGGCATCGCCATCAGCAACTGCACCAACTGCTCCCGGGTTGACCCGGTCAGGCAAAGCCCCCGGGCCGACTGCCGGAAAAAATCAGCCAGTGACTGCGTATCCGTAAACGGTCGGAGGTGGTTCAGGACCACTTCCGGATTGATGTATAACGCCAGCGACCGGGCTTCTGTGGCCGTTTCCGGCTGAACCGCGTGACTATACCAGACGTGCGGAACGTTCGGGCCGATGAAGGTCAGATCACCTGCGTCAAACTGCTCGATGGAACCCCCAATAATTCGGGTGCCCGAACCCGACACCACGTAAACCAACTGGCATTCCGGGTGAAAGTGAAAATCCGTTGAGAACCGGGATCGCACAATTTCCCGAAACACAAAGGGTTTTTGCGTAGTGGCGAAATCAGGAAGTAGGGCATAAATCGGCTTCATGGCGGCAAACCGGGTTCGTGAAATGCAAATATAGTACTGAAAATTATCAACCAATAACTGGTTCAAGCCCCCTTATCTCCCCTATTTTTGCACTATTCAATTTTCAATTGAAACGATTCAATGGATCATGACCTTTAGAGGCTCCAATTGATCTGTACAATATTAGCAATTATCTTTTCTGCTTCAATGCACATTCGCTCCATCCAGATTCAGGACCGTCGATTCGACCTTGCCGAAGGCGCCGGTTCGGATGCCACGCACACAATGCCCCAGTATGCCTATGCGGTTTGTATCCTCAAAACCGATACCAACGTGGAAGGAACCGGTCTGGCTTTCACCCTGGGGGCCGGCACCGATCTGGTCTGCCAGGCCATCCAATACCTTTCAGAACCGCTGATGGGCCAGGAAATTGAAGCGTTGATGGCCGGCTTTGGCCGGACATATCGCTCCATCGTCGATTCGCCATCGTTTCGCTGGCTAGGGCCCCACAAAGGCGTTGTGCATCTGGCACTGGCGGCTATTACCAACGCCTGTTACGATCTCTGGGCCAAGTCCCGGCACGTACCACTCTGGAAGCTTTTACTCGACCTGACGCCCGAAGCAGTGGTGAACACCCTGGATCTGAGTTATCTCGAAGAAGAACTCACCCGCCAGCAGGCGCTTGATTTGCTGGCAACAGAAAAAATGAATAGCCCGAAACGGGCCAATATTCTCAAAACCGGTTACAAAGGCTACGATACCTCCGTAGGCTGGTTCAATTTTTCGGACGAGCGCATCGTGGCCAACACCCGCAAAGCCGTCGATGCGGGTTTTACGGCGCTGAAGCTCAAAGTAGGCTCCGACGATCCAGAACGCGATCTCCGCCGGGCGTCCCTGATCCGGGAAACCGCCGGCGATGCGGCCACCCTTATGCTCGACGCCAATCAGCGCTGGAACGTTCCGGAAGCCCTGGATATTTGCCGGAAACTGGGCAGCATTCGCCCCTACTGGATCGAGGAACCCACGCATCCCGACGATGTGCTGGGACACCGGGCCATTGCCGAGGCCATCGCGCCATTCAAGGTGGCAACCGGCGAACACATTCCCAATAAAGTCATCTTCAAGAATTTCTTTCAGGCCGGGGCCATGGCCTTTTGCCAGGTCGATGCGGTGCGGGTAGGCGGCATTTCTGAGTTCCTGACCATCAGCCTGCTGGCGAAAAAATACGATATTCCGGTAGTGCCGCACGTGGGTGACATGGGACAGATTCACCAGCATTTAGTTCTTTATAACCATATTGCAATGGGACACGAAAACCTGTTTCTGGAACATATTCCGCATTTACAGGCGTATTTTGTGAATCCGGTTCAAATCCGGGACGGCTACTACCAGGTGCCGACCGAAGCCGGTAGCAGCAGCGACCTGAAACCCTAACCTAAAACCGGCATGACATCCCTGACCGACAAAATCATTTTTCTGACCGGTGGTGCTTCCGGTATTGGGGAAGCCTGCGCCGACGCCTATGTTCGGGCCGGAGCGAAGTTGTTCGTCATGGATCGGAACGAAACCGCCCTTCAAACCCTGCTCAACCGGCTCGGTAACGACCACGACGGATTCGCCGGCGATGTACAGCGGGCTACCGACGTACAGCGCGCCATTGACCACGCGTTACAACGCTTTGGCCGACTGGACGTGATTCACAACAACGCGGGGATCGCCAGTCCGTCGAAACCGCTCGACCAAACGACGGAAGAGGAATGGGATGCGCTCTTTTCGGTTAATTTAAAAAGCGTCTATCTGACCACCCGGTTTGGGCTCGACGCCCTGAAAGCCACGCGGGGCTGCATCCTGAATACCAGCAGTATGGTGGGCGAGATCGGCCAGGAAAACCACGCGGCTTACGTGGCGACCAAAGGCGGGATGAACGCCCTGACGAAGGCAATGGCCCTGGATTATGCCCCGTTTGGTATTCGTGTTAACGCTATTTGCCCCGCGGGCGTCTGGACGCCCATGTTGCGGGTCTGGGCCACGCAACAACCCGATCCGGCATCCATTGAAACGTACCTGAACCACATTCACGCCCTCGGCTATTGTCCCGAAGGCGACGTCATTGCCGATGCCGCCGTTTTTCTGGTATCCGATGCCGCCCGCTTCATCACCGGCTGTCTCCTACCCGTCGGTGGAGGAGCCGAACTCGGTTACCGACGCTAAAAGAAACCACCGAACTTTACGAAATCGCTCCATCACAAATTCACTCCATCAAAAATGCGTACCTGCCTGGCCCTCGACCTGAAAGACAATCCGGAAGGCATTGCCCGCTACGAATTCTTCCACCAGCCGGAACATATCTGGCCGGAAATTCCGGCGGGAATCCGGGCGGGGGGCATTACAGATATGCAGATTTACCGCATCGGTACCCGGTTATTTATGATTGTCGAAACCGCCGAAGGGGTTGATCTAAACGATGCGTTTAATGAAATCAGTAAACTTCCCCGGCAAGCGGAATGGGCGGCTTTGATGGACGGTTTTCAGCAGCGACTGGCCGAAGCACAGCCGGGCGAACACTGGGCGAAAATGAAACCGGTTTTTAGCTTAACGACCTAACGTATGAAAACGCCATCGCCCAAACACGTTGTCGTCCCTTTACTGGTGGTAATGAGTCTGATGTTTTGCTGGAATCTAAGCCGTAACATCAACGATGTGTTGATTCCGCACCTCAAACGGGCCTGTCAACTCACCGACTTCCAGTCGTCGCTGGTACAATCGGCCTTTTTCGGAGGGTATTTTCTGCTGGCCCTCCCCGTCGGGCAGTTCATCCGGCGGTATGGGTACCGGGCGGGCATGATGACGGGCTTGCTGACGGCGGCCACCGGCGCGATGCTGTTTTTTCCGGCCGCCGAAACCCGGTTTTATCCCCTGTTTCTGACGGCCTTGTTCATTATGGCGGCCGGTTTTACGTTTCTGGAAGTGACCGCAACCCCCTACATCACGAAACTCGGCGATCCGGCGGGGGCCTCGAGCCGGTTGAGCCTGGCGGCTGCCGTGGGTTCCATCGGAGCGACACTGGGGCCATTTATCGGCGCGCAGTTTCTGCTTCAGGCAACGGATGTTCCCGCGTCAGTGGTCCAGCAGTTTAGTCCGGCCGAATTGACAACGTACCTGGATTCCGAAGCGCACCTGGTGAAACTACCGTACCTCAGTCTGGCCCTGGCATTTGCGGTGTTGGGGGGGCTGCTGTTTTTCATCAGGCTGCCGACCATCGCGGACGAAGGGGAACGCTCGCTCCGGCTCTGGTCTATTTTCCGGTTTCGCCATACGGTTCTGGGTGCCCTGGGTGTGTTTTGTTACCTCGGGGCCGAAGTCGGCATTGTTAGTTTTCTGATTCGGTACGCCCAATCGCTGCACTTGCCGGATTTGAGCGAACAGAAAGCGGCTTTGTTCATTACCCTGTACATGGCGTTGGTGCTGGCCGGACGGCTGGCGGGGGCTTATTTTCTTCGGCGTATTCATCCGTCGCTGGTGCTGACGATAGGTGCCATCGGTGCCTTTTTGCTGGTCTTGACGTCGATCATGACCTCGGGATACGCATCGATCTATACGCTGTCCATCGTCGGTTTGTGTACCTCGGTCATGTACCCGATTCTGTTTACCCTGAGTACCAAAGATCTGGGAGCCTATACCAAAACCGGGTCGTCGCTGATCATCATGAGTATTGTGGGCGGGGCCATCATTCCCCCGCTGATGGGCTGGATTTCCGACCATTTTAGCATCAAATTGGCCTTTATCGTACCGATTGCCTGTTACGCTTACGTGCTGTTCTACGCCCGTAAAGGTTATATCAGCCATCCGAAGTTGACAGTTGCTCAAGCCTAACCCCTTACCAATGAACGCAAAACCGCTCCTTCTCGCCCTGTTTTTCCTGCTGCTTGTCATTTCGGCAAGAGCCCAGAAAGCACTGCCTCAGTCCCAGCGACTCCACTGGTGGCAACACGACCGCTTCGGGATGTTTATTCACTGGGGACCGGCCACACTGACGGGCCAGGAAATTAGCTGGTCGCGGGAGGAATACGGCAAAAGCCGCTACGATTCGCTGCACCTGCGGTTTAATCCGACCCAATTCAATCCCAAAGAATGGGTACGGCAGGCCAAAGCGGGCGGCCTGAAATACGTGGTGCTGACGGCCAAGCACCACGACGGGTTCTGTTTGTGGAACACCCAAACCACGAGCTACAACATCATGTCGTCGCCGTTTGGCCGCGACGTTTGCAAGGAACTGGCGGATGCCGTTCATGAAGCAGGCCTCCAGCTGGGTTGGTATTTTTCGCCCGGCGACTGGAAAGATCCCGACTGCCGGAATCCCGATGCCGAAAAGAACCGGGCGTTCGAAAACCGGATGCTGCAACAACTCACGGAGCTACTGACCAACTACGGAAAAATCAGCCTGTTATGGATTGACTACGACGCTTATCCCTGCCCCACGCATCCAAAAAATGTCTATGAGCTGGCGCATCGGCTGCAACCCGGCATCATTCTCAATAACCGGCTCGAAGCCTTCAATCCCGATGAATCGCACAGCCAGCCGGGCCGTTACGGCGATTATGTTACGCCCGAAGGCTTTGTGGCCGGTTATGGCAATGTGCCCTGGGAAACCTGTACGAATATGGGGCACCAGTGGGCGTGGCGGTTTAACGATACCCCCCGCCCTCTGAAAGAAGTCGTGCATACGCTGCTGCGGTGTGTGGGCGGCAACGGCAACTTGTTGCTCAACGTCGGACCGGACAGCCTGGGGCAGATTCCTCCGTTGTTTACGAGCCGGTTACAGGAAGTCGGCGAGTGGATCCGGCCGCGGGCCGAAGCGATTTACGGAACCCAGGGCGGACCGTATACCCCGACCCCGGACTATGTCTGTACGCAGCGGGGAAATCGGGTTTTCCTGCACTGGCTAGCGGGCCCGACCCGTGAACTGAGGTTACCGGCGCTGCCCGCAACGATCAAAAAAGCGAAACTGCTCAACGGTCCCCCCGTTCCCTTTTCGCAAGCCAACGATCAGCTTCGGCTGGTGGTGCCGGCTTCAGCGCACGATTCGATTGCCACCATTGTGGAATTGACACTCGACCGGCCAGCTTCCCAACTGGCACCGATCCTGCCCTTTTCCCAAACCGGGTCGCTGGCATATGGCCAAAAACCGGCCGCTTCCAGCGCCGTCGGGGAGTTTCTGCACGGTGCCGGTGCGGCCTTCGACGACAACAAGGCAACCTACTGGAAGCTGGGTCGGCGCCCCGATGCAAATTTTGATGCGAGTTACGGCAAATCGCTCTATTTCCGATCCAAAGAAGTTCTCGCGATGTTCGAAGATACCGGCTGGCTGGAAATTGATCTGGGAAAACCCCAACTGGTCGGCCAAATCGTGATCCATGAATTTCAGCGCAAAAACAGACCCGGGCTCCACGCCCAAATCGACCGGTTTTCCGTTCAATACCAGAAAGGCAGCAAGTGGCTGCCCATCGCCACGGGTCAGCAGATTGGGGATGAATGGCGAAAGGAGATTGCACCCGTGACGGCGCAGCGGTTTCGGCTGGTCATTCTGGAATCCAAGGGCGGCATTGGCGTCAGTGAATTTCAATTATTCCCACCCAAAAACCAGACAGCAAACTAAACCTATCTGCCTAAACGTATATACCAGATCGTCACAAAAAAATCATTCCTACGCTCAGAAAAAAGTCGGTTATTTTTCTATACAAAGCAAATAGGTTAAGTATGTTAGTATATTTGCGTACTTGATGAACAGGGTCAGCGAATCCGGGAAGCGCTTTTATGGAACGGATGGCGAAACGATGCGTGGCCGTGTTCGATTGTATAAATAAAACCCAAGTAATTATCCGATCTATTACATATTATTTTTTAAATTGATCCGAAACCCGCTAACCAGAGCGCAAATTCCAGCCTAAGACCATCTCTTATGGAGCTAAAAGTCAATCGGATACAGCAGGGAGCAGTTCCATATAAAGACCTGCCGGAGTACGACGTCTGGGCGCAATTCAGAAGTGGTAATGCGCAGGCATTCGGATTTATTTATTCGACGTATTTCCCGATTCTCTACAATTACGGTCGTCAGTTTACCAGCGATAGCGATCTGGTAAAAGACACCATTCAGGACCTTTTTATTTACCTCCAGGAAAAGAAAGCCGGTTTAGCGGAGGTTTCATCCATCAAATTTTATCTGTATAAGGCGTATAAAAACCGCATCGTCCGACAGTTGACCCAAAACCGCCTGAGTCCGGAAAAACTGGATTATGATGACGGTCGCGGTTTTGAAATTGCGTTCTCCGAAGAATCCGGCGGCATTGGCGAAATGTTCGATGACGAATTGCGGCAAAAAATGGAACGTGCCTTTGCGCAGCTTACCAAACGGCAGAAAGAAATCATTATTTATTACTTCTACGAAGGGTTTTCGTACGCGGAAATAACCGCCTTGATGGGCTTTGCTAAAATTGATTACGCCCGTATTTTAATGAGCAGAACGATTCTGAAACTTCGAAAAGAATTAGGCGAATCCCGGTTTGTTCTCAATATGCTGGTTCTGGCCTTGCTGATTGGAAAATAATCTGTTTTTATCGGTATCGCTCCGAACGCTTTCCTGGGAAATTACAGGTGCTTTCCGGCTATCCATATCCGTTCAAAAAAAATAATTAAAAAAAAGTTAACGCTACTGTATATACCTGATGCCATTCAGCCTCTTATGAATTAGACGGTCCTTTCAATCCTGATCCAGGCGGGTAAGAATGACCGAGAATCAACCCTTACAGAGCAGGCATGGCGTACCAAAACTATCAACTGGAAGACTTTCTCAAAGATGATGATTTCATTCGGTGGGTGAAAAATCCGACTGCGGAACAGAATCATTTTTGGGACCGCTGGCTGGTGGAACATCCTGACAAAGTTCAAACCGTTGCACAGGCCAAACAGCTTATTCTTTCGGTTCGGTATAAGTATTCGTATCAGCCTTCCGAAGCGGATGTACGAGCGGTCTGGGAGCGTATTCAAAATACAGAACCCAGCACAAAGCCGGCAAGGCTAATCCGGTTTCCGGTTTCGGTTTCCGGGTTGCTCCGTTTTGCCGCCATTTTTCTGATTACCCTTTCCGCAGCCGTGACGATCTGGAAATACGCCCTCCAGCACAAGCCCACAAAGACCGCTATTAATCAACACCTTACCAACACCATTCAAACACGGACGATCCGGGGACAACGGACCCGGCTCCGTCTGCCGGACGGGAGTTTGGTCAAATTAAATGCCGAAAGCGCCCTGACCTATTCGGCGGATTTTGGCCAAACCAACCGGGCGATTACGCTGGAAGGTGAGGCTTTTTTCGAGGTCGCCCATGACCCTTCTAAACCGTTTACGATTCAGACCGGAAAGCTCAAGACAACCGTCGTTGGCACCTCCTTTAACATCAATGCATATCCGGAAAATCCGGACATAACCGTAGCGGTTTTAACGGGAAAAGTGAAAGTGGCAACGGCCGCAACGGAGATAACAAACAACCCGGATTTTCTAGTCCCATCGGACCTGTATTCCTACCAAAAAGCCAACGAAACAAGCCGGAAAGAAAAGATTAACCTGACGGAGGTACTGGCCTGGAAAGACAACATTATTGTCTTAAAAAATGCCAGCTACGAAGAAATAAAGAAGAAGCTGGAACGCTGGTATGGCGTCAGTTTTGTCGTACCCAAAGGCTTAAAAGTGAAAGAAGATTTTAGCGCCCGGTTCAGTAATAACTCTTTAAAAAGTATTCTCGACGCGTTGAACTACACCTCCAATTTTCAGTACGAGCTTGTTAATAACACCGTTTATGTAACCCGAAAAAAGTGAAACCAGGCAGCTTAAAAAAAGAAACCAGTTGCGTTTAACAACTGGCTCTTCCCCTGTTCATGACCTTTTGGCGAAGCTATCGATCAGGGAGTCTGTCAATCAAAACCCTGTTTAATTAACCTTTAAAAGTATGAAAAGAACCTTACTTAACCAAGTCCTGCCGGTAGTCCGACTGGGAGCCGTCGGGATGTTGCTCCTGCTCCTTCCCGGCTACCGGATCATGGCGGCCAACAGCCCGTACCAGAGCAAAAGCCTGGAGGAAATCTATCTGAATATCGCCCTGAAAAATGTACGGCTGGAAGATGCGCTGAACTTAATTAGTGAGCGGACGCAGTTTTCATTTGCCTACAACGGCGAAACCCTCGACAAAAACCAGCTCGTCAACATTCCCGACAAGAGTCTATCGCTGGCATCGCTGCTGCGAGTTCTTTCGAAAGAGGCTAACCTTCAATTTCTGCGGGTCAATTCCCAGATTTATGTTCGGAAAAAGAAACTGCTCGAAGCCGCTATTATTGAGAAGTCGCTTTCCGACGATCCCGTCATGATTCAGGGAACGGTAACGGATCAGGCGGGGGCGGTTTTGCCCGGAGCCAATATTCTGATCAAAGGCAAAACACAGGGGACCGTCACCGACAGTGAAGGCAAGTTTCAGCTACAACTGGAAGGCGGAAAAGGGACGCTGGTGGTGAGTTCGATTGGTTATGTTTCGGAAGAAGTGACCGTCAGCGGGACTAAAACCGTCCTGACCATTGTGCTGAACACCGATATCAAATCGCTGGAAGAAGTGGTCGTCGTCGGGTACGGCGAACAGAAAAAAGTAAACCTGACCGGCTCCGTGGCGACGGTTGCCGCCGACGAGCTGGTGAAGCGATCGACGGCGAATGTGGAGAACCTGCTCCAGGGAAAAGTCACCGGTTTGCAGGTCGTTCAAAACTCCGGCCAGCCCGGCGACGACGGAGCCATCATGACGATCCGGGGCCTGGGAACATTCAGCGATGCCGGGGCAGCGCCCCTGGTGCTGGTCGACGGGGTGGTCGGCAACCTGACCAACCTCAATTCCGATAACATTGAATCCATTTCCGTTTTGAAAGATGCCGCATCGGCTTCCATTTACGGGGCGCGGGGGGCCAATGGTGTCATTCTGGTCACGACGAAAAAAGGCAAAGCCGGTTCGTTCAATGTCGATTACCGGGTTGATTTGCAACTGCATCAACCAACGCGCATGCCCAGGCTGGTGACGAATTCGGCGGATTTTATGACGTATTTCAATATCGCCCGGGAACGCTCGGGACAAGCTCCCTTGTATACGCCGGCCGAAATCGACACCTACCGCAATGCTACGGATCGCACGAAATACCCCAATTTCGACTGGATTGATTTCATCGTTGGGAACGCTGCCGCACAACAACATTATCTGTCGGTGAACGGCGGCTCCGACAAGACAACGTACAATTTTTCAACCGGTTATCTGGATCAGGACGGGATTGCCGGTGGCCACCGTTTCAAACGGTATAACTTCAACGTCAACGTCGATTCCAGGGTAAACAAGCTGCTTCGGGTGGGGGCCAACATCGGGTTGGTGAAAAAGGACATTGTCGAGCCGCCTTACACCGATTCGGATTTCATGCTGCTGGTGTATTCCATGAATCCCACCAACGGGCCGTATTTGAGGGACGGTTCCGGTCGTTACTCCGGGGCGTATCGGCAGGGCGTTCCTTCCAACCGCAATCCACTGGCGGTGATCAACAGCGGATCGGCTCGCTACGAAAAATACAACCTGACGGCCCAGACGTATGCTGATTTCTCGATCACACCGGATCTGACCTGGGGCGTAAAAGGGGCCATCAATTACAGTAGCGATTTTTCGAAAGTGAATGAGTTTCCGGTCGACGCCTATTTTTTCTCCGATGGGGTCTATCAGAATAACGGAAACCCCTCACGGCTGGGCATTACCGACCGGTTTGACCAGTCGATGCTGACTACCCTTTACTCTACCCTTAATTACAAAAAGACCTTTGGCAACGACCACTACGTAACCGGTCTGGTTGGCTACAATCAGGAATCGTTTCACAACCGCTATTTAACGGGTGCCCGGCAGAAATTTCCGTCGTATGACCTGAAAGAACTGAATGCCGCTTCGGCCGACGGCCAATCGACGGCCGGAACCGCCTACGAATGGGCCATTCAGTCGCTGTTTGGACGGATTACCTACGATTACAAAGAACGGTATCTGCTGGAAACCAATTTCCGCTATGATGGCACGTCGCGCATCCAGCGAGACAACCGCTGGGGTTTCTTCCCGTCGGTCTCAGCGGGCTGGCGGATTTCAAACGAGGAGTTTCTGAAGTCACAAAGCTGGATCGACAATTTAAAATTCCGGGCATCGTGGGGCCAGCTGGGGAATCAAAACATTGGTAATTACCCCTATCAGGATATTCTGTCGGTCACGACCTACCCGTTCGAGACGCTGCAACAGGGGGTCATACAAACCCGGCTCACCGACAAAAACCTGCGGTGGGAAACGACGACCATCACGGATTTCGGTCTTGATTTCAGCCTGAAAAGACGCATCTTTTCGGGCTCCATCGATTGGTATAACAAGGTCACGGATGGCATCATTTACGCGATTGAAGTCCCCGGCAGTGTTGGTCTGACCGGGCCGACGGTGAATTATGCCAAAATGCGGAATAAGGGAATTGAACTGCTGCTCGGCCATTCCCATAAAATTGGAGAGTTCCGGTACGAACTGAATGCCAACTTCTCCAAAAACGCCAATAAAGTCCTGAAAGTCAAAGCCCCCTTCTACGACAACAACAATACGATTCAGGAAGGGCTGCCGTGGATGTCGAATTATCTCATCGAATGGATCGGTATTTTTCAATCCCAGGAAGAAATCAACAACGGTCCGGCCCATCCGTACAATCCGAAACCGGGCGATTTGAAATTCAAGGACCAGAACGGGGATAATAAGATCGACGGCGCAGACCGAATTGTCGTTCCCGGCGCGTATCCCAAGTTCTTCTACGGAGGAGGGGCCAATGCCTTCTGGAAAAATTTCGACTTCTCGATTTTCTTCCAGGGGGTTTACGGCAATAATACCTTCGTGGATCGCTGGGGAATCGACCCCTTTACCCAGGGCAGTGCGCCGACCCTTGAATTTGCCAAAAACGCCTGGACCCCGGAGAATAAATCAAATACGCACCCGGCCATGTACCAGAATGGATACGGCCCCGTCAACGGATTGCGTTCCACGTATTTCCTGATGGATGCGTCCTACCTGCGCATCAAAAACCTGGTGATTGGTTACACGTTCCCGAAAAATATCACGACGAAAATCCGGATGAAAGACCTGCGCCTGTACCTGTCGGCGGACAACCTGGCGACATTCACCAAGTATCCGGGCGCTGATCCGGAACGCACCGGCACGGGACGGCAACGGTTTGCCACCTACCCGCAGGTGCGCATGTTCACGGCGGGTCTCAAGGTCAAATTTTAAGTCTCAAACGAACTTCCCATGAAAAAGTTTTTGATCATAACCCTGGTGAGCACGATGAGCCTGCTGCTCACTTCCTGCCAGGATTTTCTGGATAAAAATCCGCTCGACCAGCTCGCGAACCAGACCTTCTGGTCCTCCGAAAAGGATGCCGACATGGCCATTGCCGGTGTCTACAGCCAGTTGCTGAGCTATACCTATGACCACCGCCGGATGGATTGGGATGCCCTGACCGATGACTTCTTCCTGTTCGGCACCTACCAACGCGCCGATAACATTGCCAAAGGTATTATTGAACCGGCAACGGGCGGTTTGGTCAGCACGATCTACCTGGAATCGTATAAAGGCATAACGGCCTGCAACGTTTTCCTGGCCAACATCGACCGGGTGGCAATGGACGAAGCCAAGAAAAACCGGTATAAAGGCGAGGTGCTGTACCTGCGTGCGCTGTTTTACTTTACGCTGACGGAGTTCTACGGCGGAGTGCCGCTCTACACGAAACCCATTACCGTCGCCGAAGCCACCGTTACCCAAAGTCCCAAGGCCGTCGTGATAGAGCAGGTTCTCAAAGATCTCGACGAAGCCATTGCCCTCCTGCCGGCTACGCTTTATACGAGCCATGCCGTGAAAGGTTCGGCGCTCGCCCTGAAAGCCAAAGTACTGCTGCACAACGATAAATGGCAGGAAGCAGCCGATGCCGCCAACCTGGTGATTCAGTCGAAGGTGTTTAAACTGGCGACCGATTACCAGACGATGTTCTTGACCAAAGGCCAGACCAATAATCCCGAGATTCTTTTTTCGGCCCGGTATTTAAACCCCGACCGGTTTTCGCCCGAAAGTCCGGACATGAAATACGGTGCCGCAGCCGCGCTGAACGGCACCCAGAACCTGATCGATGAATTTGAATGCACCGACGGGTTACCCATCAGCCAGTCGCCGTTGTACGACAAAACCGATTACCGAAAGAACCGCGATCCGCGGCTTAATTACACGATCCGGGATATCAAAGAGCCGCTGGTGAGTTCCACCGGAGTCCGCTATACCAACGCTACAGCCGGGATTTATACCAATTACCTCGTTCGGAAATACGTCGATCCCGAGAACCTTCCGTTTTCGTATGCTACCCGCAGTGACCAGGATTTTATTTTAACGCGCTACGCGGAGGTGTTGCTCATCTACGCCGAAGCTAAAAACGAGGCCAGTGGCCCCGATCAATCCGTGTATGCGGCCGTCAATGAGGTACGGGCCCGGGTCAAAATGCCACCGCTTCCGACTGGATTGAACCAGGCATCCCTGCGCGAGCGAATCCGGCATGAACGGCGGGTTGAACTGGCTTCGGAAGGCTACCGGTATCTGGATATCAAGCGGTGGAAAATCGCGGAAAAAGTGATCCCCGGCATCGTCGATCCGGGGGGCGTTTTGCGCATGTTTGATCCCAAAAAACACTATCTGTTTCCCTTCCCGCAGAGCGAAATCGATATCAACACCAACCTGACGCAGAATCCCGGTTATTGATAAGCCTTCCTAAACCCGTTCTTTTTATCCTGTATGAAACTGATCATTCCCCTGTTTCTCCTGCTGAGTTGCCTGAAGCCTGATGATATACTGGCCCAAAAGCCAGCGAAGGTCCGGCCGAATGTTATTCTGGTGATGGCCGATGACCTGGGGTGGGGGGATGTCGGTTTCAACGGAAATCCGCAGATCAAAACGCCGGAGCTGGACAAAATGGCCGCCAACGGCCTGCAGTTCACCCGGTTTTATGCGGGCGCACCGGTTTGCTCGCCCACGCGGGGCAGTTGTCTGACCGGCCGGAATCCGGAACGCTATGGGATTCATTTTGCCAACGTAGGCCATCTCAAACCGCAGGAAACCACGCTGGCCGAAGTGCTGAAAGCCAATGGATATGCGACTGGCCACTTCGGGAAATGGCACCTTGGGACCCTCACCCAAACCGTCCGCGACGGGCACCGGGGCGGCAAGGTCAATGATGTTTTTTCACCACCCTGGAACAACGGTTTTGAGACGTGTTTCTCGACCGAGCAGGCGGTTCCAACCTGGGACCCGATGAAAGATCAGATGGTGAAAACCCACTACTGGACCGGACCCGACCGGTTTGAAACGGAGAATCTGGAAGGGGATGATTCGCGGATTATCATGGATCGCGCCCTACCTTTTATCGAACAAGCCATTCAGAAAAAGAAGCCGTTTCTGGCGGTCATCTGGTTTCATACCCCCCACTCGCCGGTAGTAGCTGGTTCGAACTACCGGGCGATGTATCCCGGCCTGGATGAAAATCACCAGCATTATTACGGCTGTATTACGGCAATGGACGAACAGATTGGCCGACTCCGCCGGGAGCTCCGAAAACTAGGCGTAGCGGATAATACCCTGATTTTGTTCGCTTCCGACAACGGCCCGGCTGGTGAAGGGGGCGGCATCGACCAGCATCCCGGCAAACGCCAGCAGGGATCGGCCGGGTTGTTTCGGGGGCGAAAAGGGAGTCTCTACGAAGGCGGCATCCGGGTTCCGGCACTGCTGGAATGGCCCGGAAAAATCAAAAACCATCGCAAAACCAGCCTTCCCGTCACCACCAGCGATTATTACCCGACCATTCTGTCGCTTCTCGGCTACTCAATTCCGGGCAATCCGCGGCCGATGGATGGTATCGATGTCTTTCCTCTGCTAGTTTCGGATACCGACCGACGGCCCAAACCGATCGGTTTTAAATCGTACAAGCAACGGGCGTATACCGACAATCAGTTCAAAATTTACTCCGCCGACGATGGTGCCCACTATGAACTCTACGACCTGCTGAACGACCCTTCCGAAACAAAGGATATTGCGGAATCGCATCCGGCATTGCTGGCTTCGCTAAAAACTGCACTGGACGACTGGCTCTCCTCGCTGGAGAAAAGCGCTAACGGGGCGGATTATTGACCATTGATACAGATTCCAAACAGAATGATAGCTTTTCTACGATATACCGCAGTTTTCGTGTTGGCCTTGATGGCTTTGGACGGTTGGGCCCAGGTTCGTTTGCCAAAAATCTTCGGTTCACACATGGTGCTGCAACGCCGAAAACCCGTTCCGGTCTGGGGCTGGGCATCGCCGGGCGAAAAAGTAACCGTGCAATTCCTCGGTGCCGGGCCACTGCGACAGACAAAAACCGCAAAAGCCGACAAGGATGGTAAATGGTTGATCCGGCTCGACCCGACCGAAGCCGGTGGCCCGTATCAAGTGGTGGTTTCAGGAGCGAAAAACACCCTGACGCTGGACGACATCCTGGTTGGCGAAGTCTGGATCTGCTCCGGACAGTCGAACATGGCCTTTGCGGTGAACCGGTCGGTCAACGCCGAGGCCGAGAAAAAAAACGCCCATTTCCCGCAAATCCGGCATTTCAAAGTGCCTCTCGAAAAAAGTCTAACTCCCAAAGACGATATATCCGGCGGAGAATGGCAAATCACCACGCCCGAAACCGTCGGCACGTTTTCCGCCGTTGGATTTTACTTCGGTCGCGAGTTGTATAACCGCTTACAGGTACCGATTGGATTAGTCACCACCTCCTGGGGCGGCACCCAGATCGAGTCGTGGATTAGCCGCGAGGCCATGAATAGTTTCGATGAATTTAAAGACCATGTTGCCAACATGCCGGTTTCTCTCGAGGAGTTGAACAAAAGCCGAAAAAAGAAATTAGACGAGGTGATAATTCAACAACAGGGCGGTTTTCCGGATGCCGAAACCGTGAAAAGCTGGTCGGAACCTTCGCTGAACGATTCGAACTGGCAAACCATGGCCGTGCCGGATTATTTTGATCTTAAAAGCCTGGCCGGGCTGGATGGCGTCGTGTGGTTTCGGAGAGAATTCACCCTCCCTGCCCAGTGGGAAAACCAAAGCATGGTCCTGAATTTATGCAGCATCGACGACATCGACCGCACCTACGTCAACGGGGTTAAAGTGGGGGAAAGCACCCAGAAAGTACCCGAAGGGCGCACCTACCTCATTCCGCCAAACGTCCTCAAAGCCGGTAAAAACGTGATCGCCATCCGCATCGAAGACCACGGCGTCCTCGGCGGTTTCAGCGGAAAAGCCGAACAGTTGAAAATCAGCCGGGATACCTACGAGCAACCCCTGGCTGGTGACTGGAAATACCGGGTCGAAGCCTCGGTCGATAACAAGCAGTTTACGGGCGCCAACGTGGCCGGCACCGTTCTGTACAATGCGATGGTAGCCCCCTTAATTCCGTTTGCCATGCAGGGCGTCATCTGGTACCAGGGCGAATCCAACGCCCAACGGGCCTACCAGTACCGAAAGGCGTTCCCGCTCATGATCAACGACTGGCGGAAACAGTGGGGGGCCAATTTCCCCTTCCTGTTCGTTCAACTGGCGAGCTACAACGCGTTCGGAGGGAACAGTGAAAAAGGCAGCCCCTGGGCCGAACTGCGGGAAGCGCAGGCCCTGGCCCTAACCACTGTCCCCAACACGGGCATGGCCGTGACCACCGACCTCGGCGAATCCAACGATATCCACCCAAAAAACAAACAGGACGTTGGCAAACGACTAGCTTACAACGCGTTAAAACTTGTTTACCAGCAGCCTATTGTACCTGCCGGACCGGTTTACCAATCGCACCAGGTTAGCGGAAACAAAGTAACGTTAACCTTCGGAGAAACCGGCAGCGGACTGAGTACACCGGATAAATACGCCTACCTCAAAGGCTTCGAAGTCGCCGGTTCCGATCAGAAATTTCACTGGGCCAAAGCCGAGGTTCAGGGCAATAAAGTCGTGGTCTGGAGCGAACAGGTGAGCCAGCCGGTGGCCGTCCGCTACGGTTGGGCTGACGACAATCTCGAAGCCAATCTGTACAACATGGAAGGCTTACCAGCCGCCCCGTTCCGAACCGACACCTGGAAAGGCATCACGGAAGAGAAACGTTTCAAGTAGTTGACAACCCGCAGTATGAAACGATTACGTCTCCTATTTTTTATATGGATATGCGGTTTTTCGGCTGGTTTTTCGCAGAACACGACGAAAACCTTACCGTTGACGCCCCTGCCGCTAACCGATCTTTCGGCCTTTAGACCCACCACGGCCAACTGGAAAATTGTCGGCAACGTATTCGCCAACCGTCAGATCGATCAGGCCCTGGAGGCATTTCCGGGAACGGGCGTGCTGGCCAACCTTTCCGATCCGCAAAACCGGGGGCATCTGTTTACCCGGCTCGAACACGGTGACATCGAACTGGAGGTTGACATCATGATGGCCAAAGGGTCCAATTCCGGGATTTATTTCCAGGGTCGTTACGAATTGCAGTTGCAGGATAGCTGGGGGAAACGCGAAAAGCCGAAATATGGCGATTTGGGCGGTATTTACCAACGAACGGATACGATCACCAACCGGGGCTTCGAGGGGTCAGCGCCCCGCATCAACGCCAGCAAAGCCCCCGGTTTGTGGCAGCACATTCGGGTCTGGTTCAAAGCTCCGAAATTCGATTCCCAGGGCCGGAAGATCGCCAACGCGCGCTTTGTCGAAGTCTACGTCAACGGGGTGCTGGTCCAGCAGGATTTCGAAGTGAGCGGCCCCACCCGGTCGGGGGCGTTTAAAGACGAAAAACCGCTCGGCCCGCTGATGATCCAGGGCAATCACGGGCGCGTTGCCCTGAAAGGGATTGCCTATAAACGGGACGAAGGAAAACCGTTGCGAGTGACCGAATTAAGCTTCAAAGAATACAAGTCACCGGGCGAAAATTTTCGAAATCAGCCACTGACGGAAGTCGGCGAACAGAAAACCGATACCATTTCCTATCATTCGGCCCGCCAGAAAGACATTTTTTTGCTGGCGTATCAGGGAAAGTTGAATTTCCCCCAAACCGGTACGTATCTCTTCAAACTCCAAACCGGTGGAGGAGGACTGCTGATCATCGACAAAGATACCGTGATTCTCCACGACGGTGTCCACAGTTTTGATCAGGTAGCGATTCGTTCGTACACGGCGAAAGCCGGACCCGTGCCTTTCACGCTCGTTTACAACAAGTTTATCGGCTGGCGACAGGGCCTGGCGCTCTACGTGGAAGGACCGGGCCTAACGCTTCAGCCGTTGCACACCAGCGGTTCGGTTTTTCATGAACCGCCGGTCGAGCCCATTCGCATTAAGCCGGACCCGAAGCAGGTCGTGCTTCAGCGGAGTTTTATGGACGATGGCGAAACCAAACGCACGCACTGTGTGTCTGTGGCGACGCCGGAAGGCATTCACTATACGGTCGATTTACAGGAAGGACGACTGTTGCAGGTCTGGAGTGGCGACTTTCTTGATGCAACCCCCATGTGGAATCGCCGGGGCAACCAGCAGGTGGGCATCCCCCTCGGGATGGTCCTGCAATTTGCGACCGGCACCGATCTCCGCACCGTGGCTGGCAAGCCCGTTTCCAATGATCCCGAACAGAAAGGGGCGTTCCGGTTTTCGGAATACACCCTGGATGCGAGGGGTTTGCCCACGTTCCATTATACCTGCCAGCAAGTAACGGTTTCGGACCAGCTAAGTCCTTCCGCCAACGAACGCAGCCTGCACCGGAAAGTAGTCTTGAACGGAAAAGTAGGTTTTCAATACCGGCTGGCGGCCGGTCAATCCATCGAATTATTACCAGACGGCTCCTACGCTATTGACGACAAAGCCTACTACCTGGTGCTGAACTCACCAAACCAGAAACCCATAATCCGCCAAACCGGCAACACGCAGGAACTCCTGTTTTCGGCCACCAAACCGGGTCGGTATGAAGTGAATTATACCCTGACCTGGTAAAACCAAGAATCAAATGCGTATCCGTTCGTTAAACAAACCCGGCATCCGTTATCTGTTCACCGTCCTGCTGGGCTGGGTAGCCATAACCGTTCGGGCCGAGCGGTTTTTCCCGCCCGACACCACCGAAGAATCCCGGTATTACCAGATCGAAACGATTCCCATTCCACCGGACATTGCGCTGGAAGTGGGCGGTCTGGCGTTCAACCGACGGAATCAACTCGGCATCAGCACGCGCCACGGTGAAGTCTGGATTCTGGAAAATCCGTATCTGAAAAAAAACGAAAAACCCATTTTCCGAAAGTTTGCTTCCGGGCTGCACGAAGCCCTGGGGCTGGCATTTATCGGGAATCATTTCTACCTGGCGCAGCGCGGAGAACTAACCCGGCTGGAAGACCGGAACGGCGACGGAAAAGCCGATGCCTTCAAAGCGATTTATTCCTGGCCACTTTCCGGCAATTACCACGAGTATTCATACGGCCCGGTGGTGACTAAGGACGGCCACATGCTGGTGACGCTGAACCTTTCGTGGATTAACCGCGGGGCGAGTCTGGCAAAATGGCGCGGCTGGCTGCTCAAAATCTCGCCCACGGGAGAAATGACGCCCCTGGCCACCGGCCTTCGCTCACCAGCCGGTTTAGGAATCAATGCCGCCGGAGACATTTTTTACACCGAAAACCAGGGCGACTGGGTGGGTTCCGGACGGATGACGAACCTGAAACCGGGTGATTTTGCGGGCAACCCCGCCGGTTTGAAATGGACCGACGACCCGCGTTCTCCGCTTTCGCTCCAAGTGGATGATGTGCCCAATTCGCCCGACCTGCCCATGCACGAAGTCGCGACTAACATCCCGGCGCTCAGGCTCCCCGCCATCTGGTTTCCGCACGGTTTGATGGGCGTTTCGACCTCCGACATTCTGATCGATACCACCCGGGGCGGCTTTGGCCCGTTCAAGGGTCAGTATTTCATTGGTGATCAGGGACATAGTAAAGTCATGCGGGTTTTTCTGGAAAAGATAAACGGCGAATACCAGGGCGCCACGTTTCCGTTTCGGGAAGGGTTTTCGTCGGGTGTTTTCCGCATGAAATGGGGTACCGACCATGCCATGTTTGTCGGCATGACCAGCCGGGGCTGGAGCTCGAAAGGCCCCGACCCCTACGGTTTGCAGCGGCTGCGCTGGACCGGAAAAATGCCCTTCGAAATCAAGGCGATCAAAGCGCAGTCCGACGGTTTTGTACTGGAGTTTACCCAGCCGGTCAATCCGGTAACCGCTTCGCAACCGGCGTCGTACGAGATTACCGGTTTTACGTACCACTACTGGAGCAAGTACGGCAGTAAAATCATCAATCAACAAAGTTGCATGGTCCACCAGGCCGAGGTAGCCAAAGACCGGATGTCGGTTAAACTGGTGGTGCACGGGCTGCGAAAAGGCTACATCCACGAAGTAAAAGCCGCCGGTGTGCAATCGGCCGACGGCCGGGCGTTGCTTCACAACCTGGGATATTATACCCTGAATAACATCCCGGCCGGAAAAACCGCAGCGGTGGTCGCTTCCGCCCCGCAAGCCGGAGCAGACTATGACATTGATAGCGACCCGAAACGAATTACCAAACAGCCGGCTTCGTGGCTATATGGTCCTGATATTTCCTTGACCGTCGGTACCAAACCGGGGCTTCAGTTTGATATACCGGAATTGAAAGTAAAACCAGGCAATAAGGTCGAATTAATTTTTAACAACAACGACGATATGCTGCACAACCTGGTGATTACCCAACCCGGCGATGCCGTTGAAAAAGTGGGGCAATTAGCGCTGAATCTGGGTTTAAAAGGCCCTGATTTCCACTATGTACCGCAAACGGACCTAGTGCTGTTCCATACCGCCATTCTGCAACCCGAAACTTCCGAAAAAATCTATTTCACCGCGCCGGACAAACCGGGCATTTATCCATACGTATGCACCTTCCCAGGGCATTACGCGGTAATGCGGGGGAAATTAATCGTTCAATAACCCAGACCAAATGAACCATGATGCTACCACGGCGCTCCTTTCTTAAACAGCTCGGCACACTGACGGGGCTGGCGCTAAGCTCGTCCGGATTTCGGGGCCAATCTGCCCCGAAGCTGCCGCGCGTCCTGATTCTGGGCGACTCCATTTCAATGGGTTACACACCGGTCGTCAAGCAAATGCTGGAAGGTAAGGCCGATGTTTCCCGGCCGGTGGAGAACTGCCAGGGCACGAAACTGGGCGTCCAGCGAATCGACCAATGGCTGGGAACAGAACCGTGGGCCGTGATTCACTTCAACTTCGGATTGCACGATTTAAAACACGTCGATCCGGTAACGGGCATCAACAGCAACAAACCCGACGATCCGCACCAGTCCGATTTAAAACAGTACGAAGCCAATTTAAAAACCATTGTGGAGCGCTTAAAAACGACCGGGGCCAACCTCATTTTTGCCACCTCCACCCCCTATCCCGATTTACCGGAGGGTCCCTACCGCAAAGCCGCCGACGTGCTGGAATACAATAAAGTGGCCCGGAAAATCATGAAGAGAAACAAGATCCGGATCAACGATTTATACAGCGCTGTCCTGCCCGAATTATCCACGCTCCAGTTACCCAACAACGTACATTTTAAACCGGAAGGAAGCCGGTTTCTAGCCGGAAAAGTCACCGAACTGATTCTTTCGACAATTTCTTCCTGAACCGGATCGAGCCAACCATTCCAGCCCATTCCTTTCATACTCATGAACGATCGCCGAAATTTTATAAAAACCGTATCGCTGGCCGGGAGCGCGTTGCTGCTGCCCTCGCACCTCCTGACGGCGGCTACCAATCCCGGTAGAACCGTCCCGACGTACCTCTCAAAATACAAAGACTTGTATGCTAAAGACCCCAAAGCGGCCTCACTGGCCTGGTTCAGGGAGGCCAACTACGGTTTGTTCATGCATTACGGTTTGTACAGCATCTGGGGACGGGGTGCCTGGGTACAGTTGTTCGAAAAAACACCCGTTTCGGAGTACCGCAAACTTATGAACGCGTTTACGGCCCGGAAGTTTGACGCCGACTTCATTACCGATCTGGCCCTGGAATCCGGGATGACCTACGTCAATATCACCACCAAGCACCACGACGGTTTCTGTCTGTTCAAATCGGCGCAAACGGATTACACCAGCGTCCACGCAGCCGCCAAACGCGATCTGGTGGGTGAACTGAGCGACGCCTGCCGAAAAAAAGGGCTGGGCCTATTTTTGTACTATTCCGTAGCCGCCGACTGGCATCACCCCTATTTCCCGGCGCCAAAAGCCGGCTGGCAGTATTTCCGGCCCGACTACGCCCAACCGCAGCCCGAATACCGCTACAAAACCGAGTCGGATACGAAACACTATATTGCCTACGTCAGGGCGCAGTTGCGGGAGCTGGTCACGCAGTATAATCCGGCGGGTATCTGGTTTGATCCGGTGCGTGGTTTATACGCCCGGCCGGACCTGTTCCCGATGGAAGAACTCTACCGGGAAATCCGCGCTCTGAGTCCGCACGCACTGATTTCGTTCAAGCAGGGGGCCACTGGAACGGAAGACTTTGCGGCCCCGGAACGAAAAGCGGCCTCGCTGGCCGACCAGATTCAGAGCGATTTCGGCGCCGAATCGGCCGCCCTGGCCAAACGGGTTTGGGAAGCCCATAACCACAAGCATAACGAGACGTGCAGCACGCTGCAACGGGGCGCTTGGTCGTACGAACCCGAAGACAACGACCGACGGCGGCACCTTACGGTTCAGGAGGTGATGGAGTTGCTGGCCGATGCCAAAAGCCGGAACATGAACCTCTTGCTCAATACCGGTCCGTTGCCCGAAGGTGAGATTCACCCGGGCGATGTCGAAACGTTGCGGAAAGTAGGCAAGCTAATCAACTGATTGTCATTAACTAAAAACCAGATTACAATGAAACGTTTTTGGGGGACCCAGGCGGTTGGGATTACGCTGCTGGTGTTGGTTGAGGGCCACGCCCAAATAAAACCGGTTTACCCGCTGACAAAATCGGTGGAACAAACCGATAATTACCACGGTATCAGCGTAGCTGACCCGTACCGCTGGCTGGAAGACGACCGTTCACCCGAAACGGCGGCCTGGGTGAAAGCCCAGAATGAACTGACGCATCAGCTATTAGACCAGATTCCGTTCAAAGACAAAATCTATTTGGATTTAGAGAAGGCCAACAATTACCCCCGGTATTCAGCTCCGCGCCAGAAAGGCGACTATTTGTACTTTTACAAGAACGATGGACTGCAAAACCAGGCGGTTTTATACCGACAGAAAGGCCAGACCGGCATCCCCGAAGTCGTTCTGGACCCGAACTCGTTATCGGAAGATGGCACGGTAAAACTGACGGTTTTCAGTCTGTCGAAAAATGGGGCGTATGCGGTTTTGGGCTTTTCGAAAGGCGGTTCCGACTGGCAGGAATACCGGGTTATGGACATGAAAACCCGGCAGTTGTTACCGGATAAAATCGAGTGGGTCAAGCTGTCGAATGCCGCCTGGCAGGGTGACGGTTTTTACTACAGCCGTTATCCCGAGCCACAGGGGTCGATTCGGGCCGCCAAAAACGAAAACCATCAGGTTTTTTATCACCGCGTCGGCACCCCGCAATCGAGCGATCAGCTGGTGTTTGCAGACCCGGCGAATCCGCAGCGATTCCACAATGTGGTGACGACCGAAGATGAGCAATACGCCATTCTGTACATCAAAGACCGTGGCAAAGGAAAAGACGGTAACGGGTGGCGTATCCGGAAAAAAGGCGAAACGTCCTTCACGCCCGTCGGGGAAGACCTCTCGGATTTTAAGTATAACCTGATTACGAACGAAGGCGACCGGTTTCTGATCGAAACGAACGAGAACGCGCCAACTGGAAAAGTGGTCTGGTATGATCGGGCCACCCAACGCTGGCAACCGTTTCTGGCCGAAAAACCGGAGCCGTTGCAGGCCGTTGGAGCCGCCGGCGGGAAGATTTTTGCTTCGTATTCGAAAGACATAGCCACGCAGGTCTACGTGTATAATCTGCAGGGCCAGTTGGAGAATGAATTGGCTTTGCCGGTTTTGGGAACCGCCGTCGGATTCAGTGGCGAGAAGACCGACACCCGCGTTTTTTACACCTATACCTCCCTAAATTACCCGCCAACGCTGTTTTACTATCAGATCAAGTCGCGGAAAAGTGCGATTTTTCGAAAACCGGAAGTCGCCTTCAATCCCGACGATTACGTGGTGGAACAGGTGTTCTACCCCAGCCGCGACGGCACGAAGATTCCGGCCTCCATTATTTACAAAAAAGGCCTGAAACGCGACGGAACCAATCCGACGCTCCTGTATGCCTACGGCGGTTTTGGCGTCAGTTTTACGCCGACGTTCAGCCCCACGCGGATTGCGTTTCTTGATCAGGGGGGTGTTTATGTGCAGCCCAATTTGCGCGGAGGAGGTGAATACGGCCAGAAATGGCACGAACAGGGCATGAAAGGGAACAAGCAGAACGTTTTCGACGACTTCATTGCGGCTGCCGAATACCTGATTGCCAACAACTACACGTCACCGGAGCGGCTGGCCATTCAGGGCGGATCGAACGGCGGGCTGTTGCTGGGGGCCGTCATGAACCAGCGGCCGGAGCTTTTCAAAGTAGCGTTTCCGTCCATCGGTGTCATGGACATGCTGCGGTTCCATAAGTTTACGGTGGGCTGGAGCTGGATTCCGGAGTTCGGTTGCAGCGATAATGCCGACGACTTCCGGTACCTCTACGCCTATTCGCCCCTGCATAACATCAAAACCGGGGTTCGGTATCCGGCGGTTTTGGTCACCACTGCCGATCACGACGACCGCGTTGTTCCGGCGCATTCGTTTAAATATGCCGCTACTTTACAGGCCAAAGCCGGGCCGTCGTCGCCGAATCCGCTGTTGATTCGGGTCGATACGAATTCGGGCCACGGGGCCAGCAGCACAAAAAAATCACTGGAGACGTCGACGTATCTGTACGCTTTCCTCTTCCACTCGATGGGGCTGGTCTGGAAGTAAGTAGATTTAGCCCATCCGAAAAATAGCTTAACAATGACTGATCATAAAAGCTCTTTCAAAACCGCGTTCCAGACCGTTGTAGGACTGATGAGAATCCTGCTGGTTTTAATCATCGCCTTTTTGGCCAGCAGCGACATTCCGGTTGAACCGGAAAAGGCGCTCGCCCGGAAACCCAACATTCTGTTCATCTTTACGGACGATCAGCGGTATAATACCATTCGGGCGCTGGGTGATCCGGTAGTTATTACACCCACTCTGGACTCGCTGGTTCGGGCGGGCACCACCTTTACCCATGCGTACAATATGGGGGCGTGGCACGGAGCGGTTTGTGTGGCCAGTCGTGCCATGCTGGTGACTGGTTTACCGGTCTGGAAAGCGCAACAGGCCGAGAAGAACTATCGTGCACTGGTCAACGCCAACGGTTTCTGGAGCCAGCAACTGAAAAAAGCGGGTTACGAAACCTACATGACCGGAAAATGGCACGTCAATACGGATGTCAACCGGCTTTTCGACCACGTCACGCACGAGCGCCCCGGCATGCCGAACCAGAATCCGGCTGGTTATCATCGTCCTTCCTCCCCGCAGGATACGACCTGGCAGCCGTGGGACGAAGAATACGGCGGTTTCTGGAAAGGAGGCAAACACTGGAGCGAGGTACTGGCCGACGATGCAGTAGGCTATCTGAAAGAAGCCAGTCAGAAAGATACACCTTTTTTTATGTACCTGGCCTTCAATGCTCCGCACGACCCCCGGCAATCGCCCAAAAAATACGTGGATATGTATCCGTTGGACAAAATTCCGGTACCCGTCAGCTATCTGGATGAGTATCCGTATAAGGATGCGATGGGCTGCGGGAAGGAGTTGCGGGATGAGTGGTTAGCTCCCTTTCCCCGAACACCGTATGCGATCAAAAAAAATATTCAGGAATATTACGCCAGTATTTCGCACCTGGATGCGCAGATTGGCCGGATTTTGCGAGCCTTGGCCCAAAGCGGCAAGCTCGACAATACGTACATTTTTTTTACGGCCGATCACGGTCTAGCCGTCGGACACCACGGTTTACTGGGCAAACAGAGTCAGTTTGACCACAGCGTTCGGGCCCCGCTGGTAGCAATTGGGCCGACGATCCCCAAAGGCGAGAAAAGAAACCAGCAGGTTTACCTTCAGGACATTATGGCGACAACGTATGAGCTGGCGGGAGCCACCAAACCGTCACACGTGTATTTCAACAGCCTGCTTCCGCTCATCAAAAACAAAAAAGCGACCGGCGCGTATCCAGAAATTTACGGCAGCTACATGGACCTGCAACGCATGGTTCGGACCGATCAGTACAAGCTGATTGTCTATCCGAAAGTCCCCAAACTGCTGCTGTTCGACATCCGGAAGGACCCCGCCGAAATGCACGATCTGGCGGAGCAGAAAGCGTATAAAACCGTGTTGCAGGATCTGAAAAACCGCCTGCTCCGCCAGCAGCAGCAACTGAACGACCCGCTCGATTTAAGCGCGATTCTGAAACCCATTTAACCCGTTTTGCTCCCCTGAAAAATGAAAATCCTTCCGTTCCGAACAATCGCCCTGGCACCGCTTCTTTTTGCCCTCCCGGTTTTGCTGGGGTTATCGGGTAGCCCGCAGTTCGATCAGCCCGACAACCGGCGTCAAAGCCGGCAAAAAGGCTGGGAGGTACTGTTCGACGGCCAAAATCTGAACAAATGGCAGAACGCAACCAGCGATTCCATTCCCTACAAAGGCTGGCAAATCGAAAACGGGACACTGTCGGTCACCAGCGGGCGCATCGGTGGGGACATTATCACGCGCGAAAGTTTCCGAAATTTTGAGTTAAAGCTCGATTTTAAGCTGACCGAATCGGCCAATAGCGGAATCAAGTACCTGGTTAATCGTATAAAAAACGCCAAAACGAACACCACTTCGCTGATGGGAATCGAGTATCAGCTCATCGACGATTTCAATTATCCCGAAGTGAAACCGGATCCCAACAGTACCATGTCGACCGGAGCGGTTTATCTGCTCTATCCCCCCCAGAATAAAACATTGTTGCCCGCCGGACAGTGGAATCAGGTTCGGATTGTGGTCAACGGAAAGCGCATCGAACACTGGCTCAATGGAAAACTCCTCGTCCGGTACGAACGGATGAGCCCGGACTTTCAGGCTAAAGTTGCCCAATCGAAGTTCAACGATTATCCGGATTACGCGAAAGCTGACAGTGGCCGGATTCTTCTCCAGGACCACGGCAACCATGTTTATTTCCGAAGTATTCTGATCAAACGACTAGATTGATTGTACTCCCGGCTACCGGAACGGATTCCTTTTCTCGTTCCGGGTGCTTCCCCTTCGCATGTTCGGCACAGGTCGTTTACAAAAACCGCGATGAGACCAGTTGCGTATCGGCCCATTTCCAGGCTTCATCAAACTGGGCTTTGGTCGCTTTGGCCCCGTTGCTGTTTCCTTGTCCCTGCTGCGCCTGGTAGAGGCCGTACAGCGACCAGCCGTTGCGGGGGTAGGTTTTCAGATCTTCGGTATAGACCTGCTCGGCTTGCTGCCAGCGTTTCGCTTCCAGCAAAACCGCGCCGAGGTGATGCCGCACCGAGAACAGCCAGTCGGGCGGTTCGTTGTAATTGAGCCGGTCTTCCAACGCGACGGCTTCGCCAAGCAGGGCAATACTTTGCGCGTAGTTTTTCGCCTGGGCGGCAATCTCACCCGCCAGAACCCGGCGGGCAATCTGCAACAGGTCGTAGGACGTATTGATGTTCCAGATGGTCAGCGCCTTCAGCGTCGTATCGTTCGCCAGTTTGGTCAGGTGGCTCAGTTCGGCTTTGCTGCGCTGGCTGTCCTGCTTCGCCAGATAAGCCATCCCCCGGGCGTAGTGCCAGATGGCGGTCGGATAGGCCAAGTCCGGCGCGTCGTTTTTCATCTGAAGAATGTCGTCCCAGCGGCCAAACTTGATGGCCACGTAATAAGGCTGGGTGTAATAGTGCTGCAATGTGCCCCAGCCCGGCTCCCTCATGATCTTGCGGTCGGTTTGGTCGGCCATCTCGCGGGCGGCTTTCATCGCCATTTTCCGGTTTCCTTCGAGCGTCGCTGTAGCGGCAATAAAGTGAATATTGTGGGGGTAATACGCCAGTGGATAGGCCCCCTGCGCATGAAGTTGCTTCAGGTAGTGCCGATCGGCTTCCACCGCCCGGAGGTTCGCGACGGTGCTTTCGTGGTAATGACCGGTGCGGATATAGATATGGGAGGGCATGTGTTCCAGATGGCCCGCGCCGGCCACCCGCTTTTCCAGAAAACGAGCACTAGCCAGACCGCGCTCGGGCTGACGGGAAGCTTCCACGGCGTGGATATAGAAGTGATGCATGCCCACGTGTTGCGGGTATTTCCGGAGCAAACGCTCCAGCGAGGTCACAATGGCCGGGGTCCACGGCTGCGGCTGGCCGTTTTTCTGCCACAGATCCCACGGATGGAGGTCCATAATCGATTCGGCGTAGAGCGCCCCAATGTCGGCATCATCCGGGAACTGCTGGTAGACCTGCTCCATAGCGTCGGCGTAAGCCTGGTCATAGGGGCTCCGGTTAGCAACGGGATGTGCCGGATAGCGTTTGGTCAGGGCGTTAATGAGCGCCTGTTCCTTCGGGGAAGCGTTCGGGGCCAATTGCCGGGCTTTCTGTACAGCCTGGTAAGCCCGGCTGTAATTGTCGTCTTCCATACCCCCATTATAATTCGGACCTAATACGTAGCTAAAGCCCCAGAAGCAGGCCGCGCAGGTGGAGTCGAGCCGGGTCGCTTCGTAAAAGGACCGGGCCGCTTCAGCGTGATTGAAGCCGTAGGCCAGCATGAGTCCCTGGTCAAAATACTGCTGGGCTTGCTTGCTTTGCGTAGTGATGGGAAAGTGGATACCGTCGAGTCCGTTCAGCAAGGGGGCCTTTTCGGAGGAGAGGTACCAGGCTTTGTCATGAGTGGGCGTCCCGCAGAGGGGCACTTTGTCCTTCACTGCCACGGAGGAAGTCGAATGGGTTTGCTCTGTCTTCCGGTCACACGCGACTAGCAGGAACCCGGTGAGCAGGAAAGCCGTCAGGGCGGTTTTCATAGGGGATGGGATAGGTTACAGCCCCAAGATACACTTACTCCATTGACAATGAGAATGTTTATTGAGTATTCGGCGCACATTTTGGCGGATAGTAGAAGCGGCCAGGTGCTACCTCCAGCCAGCGACAAGGTTTTGCCGGGCGATACGACCCTGAATTGACCCGGTTCGTCAACGGTTGAAACTGGTAAACCGCCTTACAGCCTCTCCAGTTTCTGTTTCATTTCGGCCTCCAGGTACGCCTTCCGGTTGTCATAAAACCGGCTGACAACCTTTTCGATTAAAGCCCCTTCGCTTTTTGCGCCGAAAAGTTCCTTTAGCTCTTTAATATGCTGTATCGTCTCGGGCTCTAACCGGAAAGAGATGTGCTGTTTTGTGGTACCTTGTTTTGCCCCCATTTCAGTAAACTTAGGTATCCTAAATCTACGATACGATGAGACACATTGCAACACTTTGATTATATTTACCAGAAAGCAAAGGCCCGACCACCAGCCATAGTCTAATTTAGAATACTTTAAGGAATCTTACCTGTATGACTTCCGAGAATCCCGAGACGCCTTCAACCAAACCGCGAAGCCTCCTGAAAAGCATCAAAGAATTTCTTATTGACCGATTCAGCCTGGAGGAAGATAAAGAGGATGAAGCGGATGTAATACAAGCCATCAGCCGCGGCATTGAGTTTCGGGGCGTTAACTTGTGGACGCTCATTTTTGCCATCTTCATTGCTTCCATCGGCCTGAATATCAACTCCCCCGCCGTTATTACCGGCGCGTTTTTGATCTCGCCCTTAATGGGCCCCATCATGGGGATTGGCATGGGTGTTGGTATCAATGACCTGGCCATGATCATGCGGGCGCTGAAGAACCTGAGCATCGCCGTTTGTATCAGCCTGTTGACCTCAACGCTCTACTTCTTCATCAGCCCTTTGCACCTAGCCCAGTCCGAACTGGTTGCCCGCACCTCGCCCACCGCCTGGGATGCCCTGGTGGCCTTTCTGGGCGGCCTAGCCGGTATTGTTGCCGGTTCGCGCAAAGAGAAGGTGACCAATGTCATTCCTGGGGTGGCAATCGCTACGGCCTTAATGCCCCCTTTGTGCACGGCGGGTTATGGCATTGCTACCGGTAATCTCTACTACTTTGCCGGCGCCTTTTATCTGTTTCTGATCAACGGCATCTGCATCAGCCTGGCTACATTTCTGATTGTCAGATTCCTGGGGTATCATCAAAAAGAATATGCAACACCGGAAATCGAACGGCGGGTGCGTCAAACGATCTGGATTGCCGTATTGATTGTGGTCATCCCGAGCAGTTATCTCGGCTATCAGATTGTGCGCAAAACCATCTTTGAAGAATCCGCCAAACGCTTTATTGCCACTGAGTGTAATTTTCAGTATCGCCAGGTTGTGAATTACTCCGCCCGTTTCAACCGCCGGCAAAGTACGCTAGAGATTTCGCTGGTCGGAGAACCGCTGCCGAAGGACTCGATCCAGGTTTTGCATACCAAAATGCCAGACTATGGCCTGGGTGATGCGAAACTCCTTGTCAAGCAGGGCAGTTTTAAAGATGCCGAGGTCGATCTCAATGCCATTACCAGTACGGTTACTGAACAGGTTATCCAATACAGCCAAGCCACTATTGCCCGGAAGGATCGGATCATTGACTCCTTGCGGCAGGCAGTAGCCTTCAATCAAATTGGTAGTTTACCGGTAGCGGATCTGCGGAATGAACTGAAAACGCTCATGCCGGATGTGCAAACCTTCACAGCCTCCCGGTCGCTGGTGATGAATGCCAATGCGACCAAGCCCGACACGATACTGCTGGTGTACGCCCGTTTTTCCCGGCAACATACCCAGGCTGAACGACAACGGATCGAACGCTGGCTCCAAAGCAGGACCAAAAGCAAAAAAGTTAAGCTACTGGTGGACTAGTTCCTCTTTCCTCAAAAACCGCCACCGGACCGGTTTTAGCCCGGAACTGGCCTTCCGGGCCCTTGATGCCCTAGATTTTCTGAGAAAATACCGGCGGGAGGATGTGTCTGACAACGTTCCATTTCGTTAACCGAACCGCTGAGCCCGAAAAATGCGACTCCAGCCTTTTGGTTGCTAGGGTTTCAGCACTTTAAGTACTTTCCGTTCTCCACCTGAGGCTACTTCCAACAGGTACTGCCCAGATCCCGAACCGATCGGAATGGACTGGCGCTCCACATCATCTGCCAGCTGGATATGTTTGTGGTGAAGCACCTTCCCCTGCAGGTCGTTTACCTGTACCTGCACCCACTTCCCTTTTGCCCCTCGAATTTCCACTTCCGCAGCTTGGTCCGCCGGTGGATTGCCCAGTAGGCGTACCTGGAATCCGGACAAATCCGTTTCGACAGATCCCATTCGGGCTCTACCACAACTGGCTTTCAAATCCCACTGGGCCGTTACGATCACCCCGCGTTGCCGGGCTCTAAGCGTAAAGGGTTGGACGTCCTTGGCGGTACGAAGTGCATACTCGACAAATTGATCCGGGTTAGTTGTCCAGGGAGTAATACCCGCGGCCATGTATTCGATTGTGGAGCCATCGCCCCCACTGGTATTGAAATGAAAGGCTCCGCTCTCACAATCGTATCGGGGTGGTTGCAATGTCAGCGGGCCTGCGGGGAAAACCGTTATGGTAAAGGTGGTCACAATGGGTCGGTTGCCAAACTGGCCCGTACTCGCCGTGAGTTTAACCGTGAACTGGCCGGTCTGGGTGGGGGTTCCCTGAATGGCCGCGAATGGGCTATATTCCATGGTAGTGGATGCCAACCATAAACCGGGTGGCAGACCTTCCACCTGAAAGGTCCATTCGGATGCGTAGAACGAATAGTAGGGCATATAGGGCGTAGGATCAACCATATACGTGCTCAGAACCACCCCTCTTCCCGCCAGTGTCTGTCCCAGGGTCATTACCTGTGATGGAATGGGTTGAACCAGTTTGGGAATAAAGGGGGGACATTGCTCGGGAAGATGGTACTGGAAACACAGTGGATGAATACAGGCAGTTCTCAAATCGAAATTGTAGGTGACCTGCTGACCACTCTGAATCGCCGTAATTGGAATCACTTTCGGATCGCTCCGTAAGCCAGGGTCAACTAGGCCAACTTTACTTGTGGTGGCTCTGGTAATGCCCGGGGCAGCAAAGAGGATTGGCGTGTTATTGCCTCCTTTCGTCCGAAAAGTAATTTCACCTGTGTTACAATTGTAAAAAGGAGGCAAAACCTGGAGCGGCTCCCGTAACTTTACCACCCAGAAATCATGTCCACCATGATTCCCGGTCACATTGCCATCGTTGGACCAGGTGTACCCGGCCATCACGTAGCCGCCATCCGGAGCTAACGCAATGCCAAAGATGGTTTCTTCGTCCTTCCCTCCCAATGGTTTTTGCCAGCTTATGTGACCCGACTGGGTGAGTTTTACCACCCAAAAATCCAGAATTCCGCCTTGAAAGCCCCGCACGTCGCCATCATTTGAATTCGTAGAACCCGCTACTAAAAAACCGCCATCGGCCGTTGTCGTAATGGCATTGGCGATCTCTTCACCTGTGCCTCCCAGTGTTTTCTGCCAATACAGTTCCCCCGGTCGTTGAGTTGTATTACCCACGCATCTTGCCCTCCATGATTAAAATACACATCGCCGTCATTAGAGGACGTTGTTCCGGCTACCATATACAAATTATCAGTTGTAGCAATGATGCCCGTGGCTCTGTCGCCATGCGCATCCGAACCTCCCAATGCCCGCTGCCAGACCACAACACCGGAACTGGATACCTTCACCACCCAGGCATCTGATTGCCCGCCGTGATTACCACTGACATCGCCGTCGTTGGAGCCCGTTTGTCCCGCCACGACAAAGCCCCCATCCGCACTTGCCGTAATGGAGGTTGCCCCATCATCACTCGAACCGCCTAACGTCTTTTGCCAGACAATGCCTCCTGAACTGTTCAGTCTCAACACCCACATATCGCTCCTGCCGTGATTGCCATGCACATCGCCATCCGTGGAGGTGGTCAATCCCGCCACGACAAAGCCCCCATCCGCAGTAGCTGTGATGGCGTTAGCGAATTCACTACCCGAGCCACCAAACGTCTTTTGCCAGACTATGTCCCCTGAACTATTGAGCTTAACTATCCAAAAATCACTTTGTCCGTGGCTCCCTCTGACATCGCCATCGTTGGAATACGAAGTGGCAGCCACCACAAAACCCCTATCAGACGTCTGAAGTATTGCACTTGCAAAATCATATCCGGTTCCTCCCAGGGCTTTTTGCCAGACAATATTCCCGAACGCATTAAGCTTCACGACCCAAACGTCATTATCGCCGTGATTGCCACTGACATTACCATCGTTGGATTTCGTGTCTCCGGCTACTACGTACCCCCCATCTGTGGTTGGCTTTATAGAATAGCCATTATCAAACTCCGTCCCTCCAAAGGTCTTCTGCCAATCCATAAGTTGAGCCGGAGAAACCGCAAGGCTACCCAGCCAGAAGACCAGCGTTGTCACCAAGGAATTAACCCCACATTTACTGTAAAAAAAATAGCGCATCCTGAATGGTATATAGGTGTCCATAACCGTACTAGTGATTAGTAGAAGAAGGTAAAAAGTAGCAATGTGAAAGCAGAAAAATAGAACCAGCCCACACGACTTGCCACGAGTGGTCATGCCTGTAAAAACCCTAGTAGTGGCAATACGGTGATTATCAAAAACAACCAGCAGTTTACTCTCTACAATGCCGAAGCCCGTACGCTCACTTTGCCCACAAAGCCACTTGAGCAATAGAAAAAACCGGCAATAACCCGGGCTTTCGGGCTACACATCGCTCGTAGCTGACTAGCCGCTGCATTCCGACGCAATTCTGGTAATAATATTGGAAACAATCGGTTACCATTTCGCTGTCACTTAAGCCACCCTTGCTACCGTATTGTAACCCATCCATAACGCACGTTAAATCAGCCTTTTACCGATCCGATTAAAAACCTGCACAGAGAACAAATCGAACAATTACTCCATAGTCGAAAGCCCGATTAGCAGCAGGACCGGATGTTTTGTATCCTTACCCTCCTCCCGGAATGACTGGCGTATTGGGGCATCTTACCTGCACGTTGCAAGTTCCCGTTGGAGTCACATCTCCCTGTATGAAGCATTCGGGCTGAGTATGGCAAATAAAATTCGTGATTGTTTCTCTAACGACTCCATTGCAATAATCACATCTACAATGGCCGGTCCAGTAGTATAACCCCGTAACACCTGGAATGACAGGTTGCGAAGTGAAACCTTCGTTGACCACGTTGGAAGGGCAGAGGTGATCTTCAAGCAGGTTCAACTGACCGCAGGACCAGGGGAAAGCGGCCAGCAAGAGGAAGCTGATCGCCGATAAAATTTTCGGAACTTTAACCTTCTCCATCGTATTAAAATTTAAATGATAAATAGAACATTGTAAATATTATTCATTATAACTATCTGATAATCAGCACCAAATGTATCAATAGTTTGTTCTTCTTCTGGAGTTTTAATCTTTATTTGATTAAACGGAAAAGACAAACCAGCTCCGGTTGGGCTTTTTGCTATTAATGCCGGGAAATTTCCCATTGACTATATTGCTGATTCTTCAGTACTTGGGGTGAACCTTCAGCTTTATAGCACCATGACGCAACGCGTTGAAATCTTTGAAGAACCCACTGTTCAAGCCCTGGAGAACAAGGTGAACACGTTATTGAATAGTCACATGGTAATAAATCCCACGGTATCGATCATTACGTCACCGAAAGGGTATATAGCCCTTATCCAATACACAAGGAAATGACGTACGGATACCCCTTTATTTCGAGTTTTTTCTTACAGCGCCTTCACCGTTACCCCAATCACGCCAACCAGCCCCAGGATTACCCGGTTGAACCGGCGACCGAAGCGCGTTGTGGGCAACTTCTCTCATAACCGGCGTTGACTCATAATACCGGGTGGTGTCGGCGGGCGTCAGGCCGGGCAACGGCCAGGGCGGAGTAGAGGAGCAGTGTTTTCATTCTGCTTAGACAGGGGAGATGCAGAGAAGTACAAGGGGATATACCTACCGTTTTTTACCACCGGGCAGACACGGGGAAAAGCCCGTATTTTGTTCACACTCTTGATTTTCCAGACACGTCCGTTAAGTTTAGGCCCCAAATTCTCAAACCCTATGGACTTCAAGGATACCATCAAACAGATTGGTGAGCGGATTGCCCGACTCAAAAATTCTATTCAAACCGAGGAAGCCACCAAAACGGCCCTCATTTTGCCCTTCATCAACGCACTAGGCTACGACGTATTCGATCCGCACGAGGTGTCCCCGGAGTTCATCAGCGACATTGGCACCAAGAAAGGCGAAAAAGTAGACTACGCCATTATGCGCGACGGGCACCCGATTATGTTGATGGAATGCAAGCACCATAACCAGAGTCTGACCCTGCATGACAATCAACTGCTCCGGTATTTCCACGTCACCAGGGCTCGGTTTGGAATTCTGACCAACGGTGTAATTTACCGGTTCTACACGGACCTGGCGGAACCCAACAAGATGGACCAGAAGCCGTTTCTGGAAGTAGACCTAACGGACCTGAAAGATTTCCAGATTGAAGAACTCAAGAAGTTTCATAAGTCGTATTTCGACGTGGATTCCATTTTGTCCACGGCCAGCGAACTCAAGTATATGGGGGAACTGAAACCGCTGATTGCCCAGGAAATGGCGAATCCGTCTGAACCGGTCGTGCGCCTTTTCGCCAAACAGGTTTATCAGGGACAACTGAACGCTAAAATGATTGATTACTTTTCCGGGCTAGTCCGCAAAGGCTTTCAGCAGATCATTTCCGATCAGATTACGGAGCGGTTGAAGTCGGCATTAACCAAGGAAGAAATGCAGGAGGTCACGCAAGGGGCAAACGGTGCCGCGTCCGCTCCTGAATCGCCCGCCGAGCCGCGCAAAGACCCATCGATCGTTACGACCGCCGAGGAACTGGAGTCCTACTATATCGTCCGGGCCATCCTGCGGTCGGAGATTGACGGCAGCCGGATCGTTCACCGCGATGCCCAAACCTACTTTGCTATTCTGCTTGATGACAACAACCGGAAACCGATTTGCCGGATGTACTTCAACAGTCAGCGGAAATACATTGCTTTTCTCGATGAAAACCGGAAAGAGATCAAGCATGAAATCTTTTCCCTGAATGATATCTACAATCATACGGACAGCCTCAAGAGGTCGCTGGCGATGTACGAGAAGAAGGCGGAATGAAATAAGGTAACACCGGCTAAAACCAAAGCCCCAGAAGGTCGGCGACGACTTGCCGTTTTGAAGAAGAAACGAAGGAATTTTGAAGGGCGTGGCTATACCAGTGGTACACTACTATCCCTTTATAACGAAAACAGTCACTTACGAAATCTGTAAGTGACTGTTTTTCAACGTGGGCCCACTTGGAATCGAACCAAGCACCTACTGATTATGAGTCAGTTGCTCTAACCGAATGAGCTATAGGCCCGAACCGGCAAAACCGGTCGCTTGGGCGTCGATAGCCGAAGCATTTGCAAATATACAAAAAACGGGAAGTCCTTCAAGCCGCAACCGCAAAAGTCCTGCAACACTCTTGCCCATTTTGGCGTATATTTGCCTGTGAACCTGGCCCCTTCTCCGTTGGCTTCTCAGAATAAGAAAAAAATCCTGAATGACCCGGTCTACGGGTTTATTACCCTGCCAAACGAGTTAATCTTCGATTTGGTTGAACACCCGTATTTCCAGCGGCTCCGGCGGATCAAACAACTCGGGCTTTCGGAACTGGTTTACCCCGGCGCCCTGCATACCCGGTTTCACCATGCTCTCGGGGCCATGCACCTGATGGGGCAGGCCATTCAAACCCTGCGCGGCAAGGGACACCGCATTACGGAAGCCGAATGTGATGCGGCACAGATCGCCATTCTGCTGCATGACATTGGCCACGGCCCGTTTTCACACGTGCTGGAATACAGCATTCTGGAAGGCATCCCGCACGAGCGCCTGTCGTTGCTGCTGATGCACGAACTGAACCGACAATTCAACGGGGGATTAACGCTGGCGATCCGGATGTTTGAAGGAACCTATCATCGACCGTTTTTTCACCAATTGGTTTCCAGTCAATTGGACATGGACCGCATGGATTACCTCAACCGCGACTGTTTTTATACCGGTGTAGCGGAAGGAACCATCGGCGCCGATCGGATCATTAAAATGCTCGATCTGGTCAATGACCACCTGGTGGTGGAAGCGAAGGGAATTCTGAGTATCGAGAATTTTCTCAGCTCCCGGCGGTTGATGTACTGGCAGGTATACCTGCACAAAACCTCGCTCTGCGCCGAAGCTATGCTGGTGCAGATTATTCGCCGGGCCCGGTTTTTACTGAGCCAAAAAGAATTTGATCCTACGGATACGCAGGCGGTTTTTACCACCCCAGCCCTGCACGTCTTTCTGTCGCGAAAAATAACTATTGAGGACATTGAACACCAGCCGCACTACCTGAAAGCTTTTTCGCACCTTGACGATTATGACATCTGGACCTGCATTAAATTCTGGAGCCAACATCCCGACCGGGTGCTGGCCACCCTTTGCCAGATGCTGCTCGACCGACGGTTATTCAAAATCGTCATGTCTGATCAGCCGTTTGCCGGTGAACTGCGCCACGAGTTTGAACAACAATTGCTGAGTGCCGGCGTACAGCCCGACGAATTGTCCTATTTTCTGGTCGAAGGGGTTGCAACCAACTCGGCTTATTTACCGTCTATTGATAATATAAACATTAAAATGAAAGACGGCCGAATCGTCGATATTGCCGATGCGTCCGATCTGCCCGGTATTAAAGCCCTAACCAACATGGTCAAACGATACTATCTCTGCTGGGCAAAAAACCTGGCCCAACTGCCGGTCCGGTTGGTATAGTTCAATTTGTTGTCTACCTTAGCGGCACGAATAACCGACTCATACATAGCTCCAACGACGATTACGTCCACCCTATGGAATTTACAGTGAAGCAGATTGCTGCCCTGCTCGGCGGTACGGTTGATGGGAATGATTCGCTGAAAATCAACCAACTGTCCAAAATTGAAGAAGGTCAGGAAGGCAGCATCTCTTTTTTAGCCAACCAGAAATACGAACATTTTTTGTATACGACAGCCGCGTCGGCCGTCATTGTCAATAAGTCTTTTCAACCCCGGCAACCGGTAAAGGCGACCTTAATTTTCGTGGATAACTCCTATTCTGCGTTCACCCAGCTGCTGGAACAGGTCAATGGCTTGCGGCCGGTCGAAAAAGTTGGGGTAGAACATCCCTCCTACATAGCGGAATCTACTCAGGTAGGCGACGGTATTTATCGGGGGGCGTTTTCGTACATCGGGGAAGAGTGCCGGATTGGCCACAATGTTAAAATTTATCCCCAGGCCTATATTGGGAATAAGGTCACGATTGGTGATCATACCGTCATCCATACCGGCGCCCGGATTCTGGACAACACGGTTATTGGCAATCATTGCGTCATCAAGCCGAATGCCGTCATCGGCAGCGAAGGGTTTGGATTTGCCCCCGAACGTGATGGAACCTACCGCGCCATTCCGCAACTGGGCAATGTCATTATCGAAGACCATGTCAGCATCGGCGCCAATACCACGATCGATTGCGCGACCGTAGGGTCCACCATCATCCGGCAGGGTGTCAAACTGGATAACCTGATCCAGGTTGCTCATAACGTTGAAATTGGCAAGAACACGGTTATGGCGGCCCAGTCGGGGATTGCCGGTTCCGCTAAACTTGGCGAAAACTGCGTCGTCGGCGGCCAGGCGGGTATTACGGGCCATATCTACCTGGCCAGGGGCACCAAGGTTGGTGCCCAGTCGGGAGTCATGAAGAAGGTCAAAAAAGAAGGGATATCGCTCAGTGGCAGCCCGGCTTTCGATCTTCAGGAAAGTCTCCGCTCCCAGGTCGTGTACCAGCGCCTGCCCGACGTAGAAAAACGCATCGAAGAGTTAGAAAATAAACTAAAAAATCAATAGTTACCGGCGAACGGTTTTCGGCCAGACCTCCGTTCCAACGTAACAATAATAGCCTTCTGGTCAGAAGCTTACGGAATGAATACCAAACAGCAAACGATTCAAAAAGCAGTCTCGGTCTCGGGCGTGGGCTTGCACACCGGCGTAGTAGCAACGATGACGTTCCTGCCCGCACCGCCCAACCACGGTTATAAATTTCAACGCATCGATTTACCGGGTCAACCGATTGTCGATGCCGATGTCGACAACGTTGTCGATCTTTCACGGGGCACCACACTCGAACAGAACGGAGCCCGGATTCACACGGTCGAGCACACCCTGGCGTCGCTGGTGGGGCTGCAACTCGACAACATTCTGATTCAGCTCGACGGCCCCGAACCACCCATCATGGACGGAAGTTCGATCAAATTCATCGAAGCCCTCCAGGATGCCGGAATCGAAGAACAGAATGCTTACCGGAACTACTTCGAAATCAGCGAGTACGTCCACTACAAGAACGCCGAAAAGGATATTGAAATTGCGGCTTTACCCCTCAACGATTACCGGCTCACCGTGATGGTGGACTATAATTCGCGGGTGATTACGAGCCAGCACGCTTTCCTCAACGACATCAGTCAGTTTGCCTCGCAGATTGCCATGTGCCGCACCTTCGTGTTTCTGCACGAACTCGAAATGCTCTATAAACAGGACCTGATCAAAGGTGGCGACCTGACCAACGCCATCGTGATCGTCGACCGGGATGTCCGCGAAGGTGAACTGGATTATTTAGCCGAATTACTCAATAAACCGAAAGTCAGTGTCAATAAAAAAGAGGGCATTCTGAACAACCTCGACCTGCATTATCCGAATGAAATGGCCCGGCACAAACTGCTCGACCTCGTCGGTGACCTGGCCCTGGTCGGACGGCCCCTCAAAGCGCAGATTCTGGCCGCCCGGCCCGGTCATGCTGCCAACGTTGCATTTGCGAAAAAAATAAAAAAACTCATGCAGAAGAACGCAGCCAATAACATTCCGACCTACGATCCCACGCAGGCGCCGGTTTACGATTTTCAGCGCATCGCGAGCCTGCTGCCCCACCGCTACCCCTTTCAGATGATTGACAAAATCATCGCCCTGGACGAAAACAGCGTAGTCGGCATAAAAAATGTCACCATGAATGAACAATACTTCATGGGGCATTTTCCCGGCAACCCGGTTATGCCGGGCGTTTTGCAACTGGAATCAATGGCCCAAACCGGGGGCATTCTGGTCCTTAGCACGGTTCCGGACCCCGAAAACTACTGGCCTTACCTGATCGGGATTGAAAACTGCCGCTTCCGCCGAAATGTGGTTCCGGGCGATACGGTTATTTTTCGCTGTGAATTTATCTCGCCCATGAAGCGGGGAATCGTCAAAATGTCCGGCCGGGGCTACGTCGCCGGACAGCTTGTCTGCGAAGCCGAAATGATCGCCAGTCTTGTTAAGAAAAAATAGGTTTAACGTCTTCCGTCTAACGCCTAAGCTGCGAACACCTGCCTTAATCGTTATACTTTTAACGTTAAACATCAAACAGTAAACCAACCAGTTTGATGATTCAACCACTTGCCTACATTCACCCTGATGCTAAAATTGCTCATAACGCCGTTATTGAGCCATTTGCCATCATCCATAAAGATGTTGAAATCGGTGAAGGAACCTGGATTGGCTCCCATGCCGTCATTAACGAAGGGGCGCGGATTGGTAAAAATTGCCGCATTTATCCGGGGGGCGTTATCTCAGCGATTCCGCAGGATCTAAAGTTTAAAGGCGAATATACGCTTACGTTTGTCGGTGACAATACCACCATCCGCGAATATGCGACCGTCAGCCGGGGAACGGAAGAACACCGTCGCACCGAAATTGGGAGTGATTGCCTGATCATGGCCTATGCGCACGTCGCCCACGACTGCCGGATTGGCGATCATTGCATCATTGGCAATACCGTCCAGATGGCCGGCCACGTTCACCTGGGCGACTGGGCCATCATCAGCGCCTTCAGCGCGGTGCACCAGTTTGCCAAAATTGGTATCCATGCCTTCATTTCGGGTGGTTCACTGGTTCGGAAAGACGTTCCGCCGTTCTCCAAAGCCGCCCGCGAACCGCTTACCTACGCCGGTATCAACTCGGTTGGATTACGCCGTCGGGGCTATACCAACGAACAAATCAATCAGATTCAGGAAATTTACCGCTACATCTACCTGCGCGGTTTGAATAACGCCGAGGCTCTGACCCGCATCGATCTCGAACTGCCGCCGTCCGACGAACGCGACGAAATCGTCAACTTCATCCGCAATTCCGAACGGGGCATCATGAAAGGCCCATCCGGCCGGGAAGTAGGTGAATGATTTTTAGGACGATGAAGTAAAGGATGCGGTTTAATTCATCGTCCATCGTTTATTACGGCGCGGGCGGCCCCGTCATAATGCCAATGAAGATTAGCAGCGAACGTCTTGGTAAGCGCTTTCGGCGCGAATGGATTTTCCGGAACGTGGAACTTACACTCCAGTCCGGAACCAGCTATACGTTCGTGGGTCCCAACGGAAGCGGTAAATCAACCCTGCTGCAAACACTGATTGGGGTGCTTCCCCTATCGGAAGGGACGATTCAATACACCCTGCACGGAAAACCGGTCGAATCCGACGAATGGTTTCGGCACGTGGTCATGGCCAGCCCTTATCTCGAGCTGATCGAAGAACTGACCCTACTGGAACTACTCACGTTTCACCAGTCGTTCAAACCGTTCAAGGAAAACCGGACCCCCGAACAGCTCTGCGAATTGATGTACCTCAGCCACGCCCGGCACAAGGAAATCAAAGCGTTTTCGTCGGGTATGAAACAACGCGTCAAGCTGGCGCTGGCGTTCTACTCCGAAGCCGCCGTGGTCATTCTGGACGAACCGACCTCCAACCTCGATAAACAGGGCGTTGCCTGGTACCGCGAACGAGTCCTCCAACTGTCCGACCAATTGCTGCTGATCGGCTCCAACCAACCCGAAGAATACGACTTCTGCCCGAACGTGATCGACATTAGTCAGTGGAAATAGCGCAACCCCGGTTACCTGCCGCCCCCGAATGAGTCTAAACGTGAGTGCATCCGGCGGATGCTTGCAACTCTTTGCAAAATTCCGGAGTCCTGGTAACTGAGACAACCGGGTCCAGCATTGGTCGATGGTCCATACTGAACTTCTTTTCCGTCTGACTGTACTCTTTTGTCGCAAATAGTTATCTTGACAATCATTTGTGCTGCCGGTCTATGCGTCGAACGTTTACGGTATTCTTCTTCTTTCTGCTTGTCAATCTGCCCGGTTTCGTCTTCGCTGATGCGCCCGCCGGCAGCGCCGTGCGGTTTGTCCAGAACAAAGGGCAATGGTCGCCGGAAGTGCTGTTTCGGGCCGAACTTCCGGGCGGTTTTTTATTCCTGAAGCAGCAATCCCTGCACTACGTTTTTTACGATTCCGAAGCCCTGGACCAGCTCCACGCGGGCCGGAATAATCAGGCAGCCGCCCGAACCGCCCCCCCATCCGAACGCACCGAGCCGATGGTCCGGGCGCATGGGGTGGAAATGCAGTTGCAAAACAGCCTACCGACGGCCGCCGTCGAAAGCAAAAACCGGGTTTCGGAACATTTAAACTACTTCCTGGGCAATGACCCGTCCCGTTGGGCCAGTGCCGTCCCGGCCTTTGCCGAAGTGGTTTACCACAATATTTATCCGGGAATCGATCTCCGATTGTTTGCCTATTACCAGACACTTAAATACGAGTTCACGGTCCGGCCCGGCGCCGATCCCTCGGTGATTAAACTGCGGTACGAAGGTGCTTCGGCGATTCGTGCCGAGAACGGTCAACTCATCATTGAAACCTCGTTGCTGCCGTTCCGGGAAGAAAAACCGTATTCGTTTACCGAAAAAAACGGCAAAACGACCGAAGTCCCCTCGGAATGGCTGCTCGAAGGCGAAACCGCTTCCTTTCGCTTCCCCGGCGGTTTTGACCGGCAACAGGCGCTCACCATTGATCCGACGCTGATTTTCTCGACGTATTCCGGTTCCGTCAGCGACAATTGGGGACATACCGCGACGTACGATAACGAGGGCAATCTCTACACGGCCGGGACGGTTTTTGGCAGCAGTTTCGTGCCTTCCACCGGGGCTTTCCAGACTCGTTACGGGGCCGAAATCGACGTGGCTATCCTGAAATTCAGCCCGGATGGAAAGCAGTTGCTCTATGCGGCCTACCTGGGCGGATCAACCGGCGAAACTCCTCATAGTCTGATTGTTAATAGCAAGAATGAACTTCTGGTCTACGGCGTTACGTCATCCGTTAACTTTCCCACGACCACCAACGCGTACAGCAGAAAGTTTGCGGGCGGGTCGGCATATATTCCTATCGGAAACGGCCTGCCGGACCCCACCAGTCCCTCGGGTTCCATCTATTTCCGGAACGGCACTGATCTGTTTATAGCCAACATCAGCCCCGACGGCCGGACGCTGAAAGGCAGTACCTACGTGGGCGGTTCGGCGAACGACGGCATCAATTACGCCGATAGGTTTCTGGCGATTTATAACTACGGGGATGACCTGCGGGGCGAGATCATGGTGGACAAAAACGATAATGTATACGTAGCCACGGTGTCGTATTCTGCGGATTTTCCCACAACGGCCAATGCCCCCCAGGCCAAACTTCAGGGCCCTGCCGATGCCGTTTTCCTACAATTGAACCCGGAATTAACTCAGTTGCACTGGAGTACCTTTTTCGGCGGAACCGATTACGACATTGCTTTTGGACTGCGGATTGGGGATTCGGGGGCGGTTTACGCCGTCGGCACCACCCGCAGCGCCGACTTGCCGGGTACCGCCGGTGCGCTAAAAAACCAGCTTGGCGGCCGGGAAGACGGTTTTCTGGTCAAATTCAACAACTTCCGGCTGGAACGGAGTACGTACCTGGGAACAACGTCCGACGACGCGGCCTACCTGATCGACCTGGATCCGCAGGAAAATCCGCACGTTTTGGGCCTGACCCGCGGCTTATACCCGGTTTCGACGGGGGTTTATCAGATTCCGAAAAGCGGTCAGTTCATTCACGCCCTCGACCCGTCCCTTTCTAAAACCGTCTTTTCAACGGTCATCGGCTCCGGTCGAACCTCACCGGATATTTCCCCGACGGCCTTGCTGGTCAACGAATGCGGCAATATCTACCTGTCGGGCTGGGGCGGTTTTGTCAACATCCGAAGTGGTAACTTAACGAGCAGTACACAGGGTTTACCCATTACGCCGGATGCCTACCGCAAAACCACCGATGGCAACAACTATTGGCTGGCTTTGCTGGAACAGGGCGGAAAGTCGCTGTTGTATGCCACTTTTTTCGGCAGTGAAAACGCCCAGGGGCGCGGTGATCACGTCGACGGCGGCACCAGCCGCTTCGACAAAAACGGCACGATTTACCACGCGGCCTGCGCCTGCGGAGGAACCCGGTTTCCGGCCACGGCCCAGGTCTGGTCAACGACGAACAAAAGCCCCAACTGCAACAATGCCGCCTTCAAGTTCGATATCGACCGGCTGAAAGCGACTTTCGACGCCTACGAAGGCACGAAGAAAGATGTGGTAGAAGGCTGTACCCCGTTGACGCTCAACTTCGTCAATACGAGTGAAGGCGGAGTAACCTATGCCTGGGATTTCGGTGACAACGGCACGTCCACCAATCCCGGTCAGGTGAGCCACACCTTCGACAAACCGGGTGAGTACACAGTGACGCTGACCGCGTACAACAAGCTGACCTGCAAGCGGCAGGATGTGGCCCAGAAAATTATCAAAGTGTATCCGGCCAACTTCAAGATCAGCAACGACACGACGATCTGCGCCGGAAAACCGGTTCAACTCGTGGCCAGCGGGGCCAAAACCTACGAATGGTCGCCCACCCAGGGCATGGCCAGCGCCACCGTGAATAATCCGGTGGTCAGCCCAACGCAAACGACGACGTATACGGTAAAGATGACGAACGAAACCGGCTGCACGGCGCAGAAAAGCGTAACGGTCAAAACCGACGACTCCTACAAACCCGTGGCCGAGGTGCGATTAAGTTCGGAATGCGGCCAATCGATGAAAGTAGAACTGCTCAATACCAGTGCGGGAGCCGACGGCTATCAATGGGCAATGGGCAACGGCGATACCCTGCGGACCAACACGCCTGGCACCTACCAGTATACGAAGTCGGGGCAGTACCAGATTTCGCTGACGACCTACAAAAACGGCTGCAGTCTGACGATGAGCATGCCCGTCGACATCGAGAATATGAGCACGGTTCCGAACGTAGTGACCGCCAATGGGGATGGTAAAAACGACGTGTTCAACATTGGCTTCGCGGGTGCCAGACTGGAGATCATGAACCGCTGGGGCAAGCTGGTGTACCGCAGCGACAATTACCCCAACAACTGGGGCATGGACGTTCCGAACGGGTTGTACTATTATTTGATCACGACCCAACGGGGAACGAAGTGCAAGGGCTGGGTGGAAGTGCTGGAATAGCGGTTATTTTTAAACGATCCGGGGGAAATCGAATGCCTGTTAATGCAATAGGTCCAGCAATTTTAAGATAATGACGATGAGAATGACAACATGCAGCCTCCGCAACACAAAAGCCGGTAACAAGAAACAACCGTAGGCAACCAGAAGATTCAAGCGGGAAGTTACTTCCAGACTCAAAAACTCGCTAAGCCGACGATCATAAACGTAGTAAAGCGCGCAGGCGGTCACCACGCTCCCCCAAAATAGAAACCAGAATTTGAGCTGGTCTGGCGTTGCCCCTTTTTCGACGTAGGAAGTCCACCATTTTCTGATGAATTCAGCGTATTTCATCGGGAAGCTTTTTGTTATACCCTATAGTTACACGAACGGATCCTTCTTCCGGCGATTCGGGCAGCCTCCCCGACGCAAAAAATAAGGAGAACGACGAATCGGGCTGATACCATATTGACCAGGAAACAAACGGTCAACCTATCGTTAGGTCGTATTTCCCTTTGACGGATCAGGGGCCAAAAAGTCATCGGGTTCTCCGGTTTTCTTTTGAAAGGTACCACAACCATTCAATCTCCTTTTTTCTTATTTTTGTCTGTCATCACTACGAAAACCGCATCAGACTATGAAGCACTTAGCCAGCTGGGCGCTCGCGCTCGGCCTCTCCTTCGGCGCACTGGCCCAGGACAACGTCAGCTACCACGGCAAGAAGATAACGGCCGAAAATGCCACTCCTTCGGCGGAGTTAGCCACGAAAATGGGCGACAAAAAAGAGCTGAACACGAAGGTGGAAGGCACCGTTGAGTCGGTTTGCCAGGTGAAAGGCTGCTGGATGCGGGTTAAAACCGCCGATCACCAGACCATGCTGGTGCGGTTCCGCGACTACGGTTTTTTCGTTCCAAAAGATATTGCCGGTAAGCAGGTGGTTTTTGAAGGAACCGCCGAAACCAAAACTACCTCCGTCGCCGAATTGCGCCACTACGCCGAAGATGCGGGCAAAAGCAAAGAAGAAATCGCCAAAATCACCCAGCCTGAAAACGCTATTACCTTCATGGCCGATGGGGTGATTGTCAAAAAATAAGGCGGAACGAAAAAGCGGAAGAAGGACTCGAATTTCTTTTCGCTATTTCTCCCTCCTTCCTTTCTTCCCCAAAAAAAAGTATCTTCAAAGCCGCATCGATGCGGCTTTTTCGTTTTAACCTCTCTCCTTTTATGCAAAAAAGCTACTTCATCACCGTAACCGTTTTCCTTCTTTCGGCTTCCTCCCTCCTGGCGCAACGTACGCTGCTTCACTGCGGCAGCTTGCTCGATGGGGTTCACAACGACCTTCAGCGCGAAATGACGGTGGTGGTGGAAGGTTCCAAAATCACGGCGATTCAGAAAGGCTTTGCCAAACCGGCAGGCACCGATCGCGTCATTGACCTGAAAACCAAAACCGTCTTACCCGGCCTGATCGACATGCACGTTCACCTCGAGAATGAAACCCGCCGGGGCGGTTCGTACGACCGGTTTACCCAGAACGTACCCGACGTGGCTTTTCAGGCCGCCAAATATGCCAAAACTACATTACTGGCCGGTTTTACGACGGTTCGTGACCTGGGCGGCAGCGGGGTCAATGTGGCGCTGCGAAACGCCATCAACCGGGGGCTGGTGGATGGTCCGCGCATTTTTACCGCCGGAAAATCCATCGCTACCACCGGCGGCCATGCCGACCCGACCAACGGGTATCGCAAAGATCTGATGGGTGATCCCGGCCCGAACGAGGGCGTTATCAACGGCCCCGAAGACGCCCGTAAAGCGGTTCGCCAGCGGTATAAAGATGGCTCGGATCTGATCAAAATTACGGCCACGGGCGGAGTACTGAGCAACGCCAAAGACGGTTCGGGCCCCCAGTTTACGGAAGAAGAAGCGCGGGCGGTGGTCGAAGCGGCCAAAGATTACGGGTTTGCCGTGGCCGCCCACGCCCACGGCGCGGAGGGCATGAAACGGGCCATTCGCGCCGGGGTCACGACCATCGAACACGGCACGATGATGGACGACGAAACCATCGAGCTATTCAAAAAACACGGCACGTATTACGTCCCGACCATCATTGCCGGGAAAGTCACCTCGGATTCCGCCCGCATTTTTGGGTATTACCCGCCTTTGGTTACCCCCAAAGCACTGGCGATTGGCCCGTTGATTCAGGGGACGTTCGCGAAAGCCTACAAAGCCGGGGTTAAAATCGCGTTTGGCACCGACGCGGGCGTTTTTGTGCACGGTTATAACGCGAAGGAATTTGAATACATGGTCGAAGCCGGCATGCCACCGCTGGAAGCCATCAAAGCGGCCACGATGGTCAATGCAGAATTACTGGGCCTGAAAAACCAGCTTGGCTCCGTCGAAACCGGCAAACTGGCGGACCTCATCGCGGTCGATGAAAACCCGCTCCAGAACATCAAAACCCTGCAGTCGGTCCGGTTTGTGATGAAAGAAGGCAAGGTCTATAAGCAATAAACAAAAGGAAAGGAAGATGGCGTGCTTCTTACCATCTTCCTTTCTTATTCCATTTTAAAACCCAAAATATTTCTCCGCATTCCGGTAGCAGATGTCCTGCACCAGTTTGCCGATCCACTCGATATCGTTGGGCAACTCGCCATTTTCGACGTCGTTTCCGAAAATATTGCAGAGAATCCGGCGGAAGTATTCGTGCCGGGGATACGACAGGAAGCTGCGCGAATCGGTCAGCATGCCGACAAACTGGCTCAACAGGCCCATGTTCGACAGGGCGTTGATCTGCCGCTCCATGCCGTCTTTCTGATCCAGAAACCACCAGCCCGATCCGAACTGAATTTTACCCGCTACCGAACCATCGTTAAAATTCCCGATCATGGTGGCCATGATTTCATTGTCGCTCGGGTTCAGGTTGTACAGAATGGTTTTGGCCAGTTGGTTCCTGTCGTCGAGACCACCCAAAAACCGGGCCAGCGGACGAGCCTGTTGGAAGTCCCCGATGCTATCCCAACCCGTGTCGGGACCGAGCGTTCGCAACGCCCGGCGGTTGTTGTTTCGGAGCGCGCCAAGGTGAAATTGCTGCGTCCAGCCCTTCTCCCAGTCCCACTCAGCAAACCGGTCGAGCATATACGACTTGAACTGTAATTTCTCCGTCTCGCTCAGCGCTGCATTGGCAAGTAGTTTCTCAAAAACCGCCTTGACCTCCGCTTCGGTATATGGTTCGGCATAGACGGTTTCCAGCCCGTGATCCGACAGCTGGCAGCCCATCGATCCGAAGTAATCATGACGCTGTTTCAGACACGTCATGTAAGCGTCCAGGGTACGGATTTCCTGGTTACAAACCTCGCCCACGCGCTGTACATACGCCTGAAAAACCGGAACGTCGTCGATCGCCATCGCCTTGTCGGGCCGGAACGTCGGCAGCACCTTGATTTCAAAACCGTCTTCGGCGATTTTTTGGTGGTGTTCCAGCGAATCCGTCGGGTCGTCGGTCGTACAAACCGTACGGACCTTGAAATGCCGCAGCAAAGTGCGGGTCGAAAGGCCGGAAAGCTGTTCGGTACAGGTATCGTATACGCCACGCGCCGTATTGCCATTCAGGATGGTTTCGACCCCGAACGGATTTTTCAACTCCATGTGCGTCCAGTGGTAGAGCGGGTTCCGCATGGTATACGGCACGGTTTCGGCCCACTTCTGAAATTTCTCGTAGTCCGACGCATCGCCGGTACAATACTGTTCCGGCACACCGTTGGTCCGCATCGCCCGCCATTTGTAATGATCGCCGTAGAGCCAGATCTGGGTCAGGTTGTCAAACCGTTTGTCGGCGGCAATCTGATCGGGTGGCAGGTGGCAATGGTAATCAATGATGGGCATCGCCTTGGCGTAGTCGTGGTAAAGCCGCCGGGCGGTATCGGTCTGAAGCAGAAAGTCTTCGTCTAAAAAAGATTTAATGGGATGATCAACCAGCATGATCGTAACGGTTTACGGTATTCGGTTTATAGTTTACGGTATTCGGTTTTTGGTTTACGGTATTCGGTATTCGGTTTATGGGGCTGACGCACCCAGGCTATTGCGTTTCTTACGACCTCTCAGATCGGAAGCGTGCAGCCATCATAAACCGGATACCGTAAACCAAAACCCTTTAAAGGCTCGATCGCTCGATGCCGAGCATCAAACCACGGAGTTCGGCCAGACCCCGGAGCCGCCCGATGGCCGTATAGCCCGGGTTGGTGCGTTTGCCGGAGTTCAGATCGTCCAGCATTTTATGGCCGTGGTCGGGCCGGAACGGCATCCGGAAATTCTCGATTCCTTCTTCCTCCCGACGGCGTTGTTCGCCCAGCAGGGCACTCATGACGCCAAACATATCCACGTCACCGTCGAGGTGATCGGCCTCGTAAAAGTTACCATCCTCATCGCGTTTCGTGGCCCGCAAATGAATGAAATGAATCCGGGAACCCAGCCGGTCCACCATACCCACCAGGTCATTGTCGGGCCGAACGCCGTACGAACCGGTGCAGAAACACAGGCCATTGGCCACCACATCGACGGCATCCAGCACCATTCGGGCGTCGGCTTCCGTGCTGACCACACGCGGCAGGCCCAGAATCGGATACGGCGGATCATCGGGGTGAATCGCCAGCCGAACCCCGGCCTCCTGCGCCACAGGCACAATCTCCCGCAGAAACGCGTACAGATTCTCCCGCAACTCCTTGTCACCAATATACTTATACGCGTCCAGCGTCGCCTGGAACTGTTCCAGCGTATAACTTTCTTCCGAACCCGGCAAACCGGCGATGATATTCCGCTGCAAGCGCGAAGCTGCGGTTTCGTCCAGGGCTTCAAAGCATCGCCGGGCTTTTTGAATCTGTTCGGGCGAATAGTGCGCTTCGGCCCCGGGGCGTTTCAGCATGAACAGTTCAAAAGCCGCAAACTCCGTCGCGTCGAACCGCAGGCCCGTTGACCCATCCGGCATCGGATAATCCAGGTCCGTGCGGGTCCAGTCGAGCACCGGCATGAAATTGTAACAAACCGTATCGATGCCACACCGGCCGAGGTTGACGATCGACTCCTTGTAATTTTCGATGTATTGCTGAAAACCGTCGCCCCGGGTTTTGATCGCGTCGTGCACCGGAATACTTTCCACCACCGACCAGGTCAGCGGGTGTCCGGTCGGCGCTGCGGTTTCAATCAAGGATTTGCGCGCGTTAATCTCTTCGACGGACCATACCTGTCCGTTCGGGAGGTGGTGCAAAGCCGTCACAATGCCTGTTGCGCCTGCCTGTTTGATATCGGCCAGACTCACGGGATCGTTGGGGCCAAACCACCTCCAGGTTTGTTCTAATGCCATTTTTTTGTGGGTAATTTTGGTCAAAAGAAACCGGTCTATTCCCTCTACTCATTTTGTATTCTGTCTTTACGGGCGTTTGGGCGAAACATGCCATCGCGCCCTGCCAATGGCCCTGCCGGACAACGCCATCGCTCGGTGCCCCATTCAAACGGTGGTTCCGGTTTTCAACCTTCACCCATCGACCGACAGCGATCACCGTTATTCGGAGGTTATTTACGATTTCTTCGTATATAGATATTCATGGTCGATCACCAGTCCGTCCAGCTTGTTGCGGGCTTCCTGCGCGCGCAGTTCCACCCGCCGGATCTTGCCGCTGATTGTCTTCGGCAATTCGGAGACAAATTCGATGATCCGGGGCATTTTAAACGGCGAGAGCTGTTCGCGGCTATACCCAAACAGGACTTCCGCCAGCTGTTCCGATGGCACAAAGTCAGCCGTTACCACCACAAAAGCCTTGATTTCAAACCCCTTAACCGGGTGCGGACTCCCCACCACGGCCGACTCCACCACGGCTTCGTGCTCCAGCAAAACGCTTTCCACTTCGAACGGACCAATGCGGTAATCGGACGACTTAATCACGTCGTCATCCCGGCCGACAAACCAGATGTACCCCTCCTCGTCCTTGTAGGCTTTGTCCCCCGTGAAATATAAGCCTGCGCGAAAGACGGTTTTCATTTTTTCCGGTTCGTTGAAATACCCGGTAAAAATCCCGTTGGGCTTTCCGGTATCCATTTTCACGCAAATCGTTCCTTCTTCGTAAAGCGGCTGTTCGTTTCCGTCGTCATCGGCAATGATTACCTCGTAGAGGAACAGCGGTTTTCCCATACTGCCGGGTTTGATTACCGCATTGGGCAGGTTTCCGATGAGGCAGGAGCTTTCGGTCTGGCCGAAACCGTCGCGGATCGTAATGCCGGTCCCTCTCCGCCAGACATCGATGATCTCCGGGTTTAAAGGCTCGCCCGCAGCCACGCACTCCCGCAGACTCAGCCTGAATTGGTGCAGGTCTTCCCGAATCAGCATCCGCAGAACCGTTGGCGGCCCACAGAACGTGGTGACGTTGTATTTTTCGAGCTGCTGTAGTTGGCGGTTGGCATCGAACCGGCCCGGCTGGTTGTAGGAAAAGATGGTGGCTCCCATGTTCCAGGGCGCGAAAACACTGCTCCAGGCAAATTTGGCCCAGCCGGGCTGGGCAATGTTGTAGTGGAGGTCATCCGGTTTCAAGCCAATCCAGGAAGCCGTCGTCAGGTGGCCGATCGGATAGGTAAAATGCGTGTGGGTGACCACCTTCGGCAGGCCGGTGGTGCCGGAGGTAAAGAACAGAAAAAGCGGATCGTCCGCCCGGGTCGGGGCGGCTTCGGCGGTTTTTCCGTACGTCAGAATATCGTCGTAGGCAATCCAACCGTCTCGACTTCCCTCGGTCAGTATTTTTATTTTAATGGACGTATTCGCCAGTTTTTCCGCCTGATCGATCTTTTCGGCATTGTCCGGATCGGCCAAAATGGCGTTCGGTGGCAGCTTCCCAAACCGGTAAACAAGGTCGTTCACGCCCAGGATCGTCGCCATCGGAATGAGCCTGAAACCGCCTTTGATGACGGCCAGGATCGAGGTCCAGATGGGCGGCAGACTGGCGAGTTGGGCCACGACGATCTGCCCCGGCTGCAACGCATTGGCCCGCAGCAGGTTCAGCAGTTGGTTGCACTGATCGGACAGCGCCCGAAAGCTATACGTTTCGGTCCGGTCTCCGTTGGTCCAGATCAAGGCCGGTTTGTCCGGCGACTGAGCGCAGTTGAGGTCTTCAAAAACCTCCGTGACCCAGTTGAAAGCATCCGGTTTCTGGAAGTTGAGTTCCGGAAGATGGTCAAAGGCGGCATTAGAAATCAGGTTTCTGACGCTTTGAACATACGAGGTGATGGTCGTTTTTTTCCTCTGGTCCATAGTGAACTGCTTAACACGGTGTAAATAAGTCAATTACAGACCGCAACTACTTATGAGCCGGAAAATAGGCGATGATCGGTCTTCTGATCGGGCCATTCCCCTATCGTCTCAAAAACCGTCTTGTAATTTTAATCTACTTCGCAGACCTTTGTCGTTTGCAAACCTTTTTGCTGATGCCCGCCCTTTCCGGAAACTATCGCTGGCGAATTGTACTGCTGTTGTTTTTCGCAACGACCATCAACTACATTGATCGGCAGGTTCTTTCGTTCACGATGATCGACGAAACCTTCCGGCGGGAGATGATGGGCAAAACCGCCGAAGAATCCCTCACGGAAAGCGACCTGGACCAGTTTAAAGTCCTCTACAGCTACATCGATACGGTTTTTAAAGTCGCCTACGCACTCGGGTTTCTCCTGACGGGCTGGCTCATCGACCGGATAGGCACCAAACGCGGTTTTTCCCTTTCCATCATTGTCTGGAGCATTGCGGGCATCCTGAACGCCTTTATCGGTTCGCTGCGCGGGCTCAGTATGGTGCGGTTTCTGCTGGGCATCGGCGAAGCCGGCAACTTTCCATCGGCCATCAAATCCGTTGCCGAATGGTTCCCCAAAAAAGAGCGGTCGTTTGCCACCGGGCTGTTCAACGCCGGAACCAACGTTGGCATCATTGCCACGGCGGCCCTGATTCCCTGGCTAACGCTCCAGTTCGGCTGGCGGGTTTCGTTCATTGCCACGGGCCTGCTCGGCTTTCTGGTCCTGATTGCCTGGCACCGGATTTACCGCCGTCCTGAGGAGCATCCGGGCGTAAGCCGGCAGGAACTCGCGTATATTCAACAGGATAAAGAAGAAGACATTCCGGAAGAAAAGCTCTCGTGGTGGCGGCTCCTCGGTTTTCGGCAAACTTGGGCGTTCATCGTCGGCAAGTTCATGTGCGACCCGATCTGGTGGTTTTACCTGAGCTGGCTCCCCGATTTTTTCAACAGCAGCGAATCGCTCGACCAGCGGCTGGACCTGAAAAACGTTGGCCTGCCGTTTCTGGTCATTTACATCGTTTCCGACGGCGGTAGCGTGCTTTTCGGCTGGCTCTCCTCCAAATTCATTCACATGGGCTGGTCGGCCAACCGGGCCCGGAAAACGACGATGCTGCTTTGCGCTGTTTGCGTCATTCCCATCTTTTTTGCGGCCCAGACCAGTAGTATTTACGTAGCGATTGCCTTAATTTCTCTGGCGACGGCGGCCCACCAGGGCTGGTCGGCCAACATTTATACCTTCGCATCCGATCTGTTTCCCAAAAGTGCCGTGGCTTCGGTCACCGGAATTGGCGGAATGTTTGGAGCGGTGGGCGGTATTCTGCTGGCGGCCGTTGCGGGCAATATCCGCGTCAGTTTCGGGTATTTACCGCTGTTTATCATTGCCAGTTCGACCTACCTGATCGCGCTGGTGATCATCCATTTTCTGTCGCCGACCCTGGAGCCGGTGACGAAGAAGGAACTCGAAAGTATTGGCGTTTAATCCATAAAGGCCGAAAAAGGAGATGAGATTTTGTATTTCCTCCTGTCTGCCTTGTAATTCTGTATTCCTTGAAAAAAATCGTTACGTTCGGCGAAGTCATGATGCGACTGGCTCCGCCGGGTTTTACCAAGTTTACGCAGGCGCATTCGCTCAATGTAGTCTATGGGGGCACCGAAGCCAATGTGGCCGTTTCGCTCGCTTATTTCGGTTGCCAAACCGCCCACGTCACCCGGTTTCCGGACCATGCGCTGGGCCGGGCGGCAGCCGCAACGCTGCGGTATCACGGGGTCGATACGTCCGCCATCACGTTCGGCGACGGGCGGCTCGGGCTGTATTTTCTGGAAACCGGGGCCGTTAGCCGGGCCAGCCAGATCATTTACGACCGCTACGATTCGGCTTTTTCGCTGATTCAGCCCGGCGATTTCGACTGGGAGACAATCCTGAAAGGGGCCGACTGGTTCCACTGGTCGGGCATTACGCCCGCCCTGTCGCAACCGGCTGCCGACTGCCTGTTGGAAGCGATTCAGACGGCGAATCGGCTGGGCGTCATGGTTTCGGGCGACATCTATTTCCGGAGCAATCTCTGGAAATACGGCAAAAAACCGCAGGAGATTCTGCCCGCGCTCACGGCCGGTTGCGATCTGGTGCTGGGCAATCAGGAAAACTTCGAAGAACTTTACGGCGTGAAAGCCGATTCGTTCGTGGATGCCTGCCGGCGGATGCAAATTCAGTTTCCGCGAATCCGGTATTTTACCGATACGGAACGCCAGTCGGTCAGCGCGTCGCACAACCGGCTGACGGCCAAAATTTTCGACGGCCATACCCTGTATTCGTCCAACGTCTACGACATCACCCACATTGTCGATCGAATCGGCGGGGGCGATGCCTACCTGGCCGGCCTGATTTACAGCCTGCTAACCACCGACGATTTGCAATACGCCATCGAGTTTGGCGCGGCTGCCTCCGCCCTGAAACATACCGTTGAAGGCGACGCGAACCTGGTGTCCGTTCAGGAAGTTGAAGCCTTAGTCGGGGGCGATACCTCCGGCCGATTGAGAAGATAAGTGTTGGAATGAAAAGTTAAAAGTTAAAAATTAAAAGCAGGCGCGAAGACACTTACTTTTCATTTTTAACTTTTAATTCTTAACTAAAAAGAAAGTGGCTCGTTTTTCACGATTAGAGGTTTATCAGACCATTCGGCGGGTGCCGGTGGTGCCGGTTTTTTACCATGCCGACGCGGCTATCTGCCGCGAGGTGCTGGGGGCCTGTTACCGGGCCGGTATTCGGGCGTTCGAGTTTACCAACCGGGGGGATTTTGCCCATGAGTTGTTTTCGGAACTTGTCAAAGTAGCCGCCCACGATTGTCCGGATTTGATTCTGGGGGCCGGAACGCTCGTTGACGCGGCAACAGCGGCCTTGTATATACAGTCGGGGGCCAATTTCATTGTGGGACCATCGTTCCACGAATCGATTGCCCGCACCTGCAACCGCCGGAAAATTGCCTATATGCCCGGTTGTGCCACCCTGACCGAGATCTCGGCCGCCGAGGAACTAGGCGTCGAGGTCGTCAAGGTATTCCCCGGCGATACGCTCGGACCCGGTTTTGTCAAAGCAGTCAAAGGACCGATGCCCTGGACGAGCGTCATGGTAACGGGGGGCGTCGAACCGACGAAGGAAAGCCTGAGCAGCTGGTTCAAAGCCGGCGTTACCGCCGTCGGAATCGGCTCGCAATTGTTTCCCAAGAAAGTTTTGAGCAACCGGCAATTCGACCAGATCGAAACCAAAGCGAAGGAAGTCATCGCCATTCTTAGTGAATTAGGAGTTATGAGTTAAGAGTTGGCTGACGCCTTCTATATTCTGCGAAGCCTTTAACTCATAACTTTTATCTCCTAACTCCTAACTCTTCCCCCCAGGTTGCGCCCAATAGGCGAAAGCCTTACTTTTACACAGTACAAGCATTTTTTGAATACAGTCGAGATAACAGAGAAACGCTATCCATCATCATGGCACCCTTGAACCGTACGACCCACCCTGCTCCTGCCCTCCCCGAACGTGTCCTGCAATTTGGCACGGGCGTTCTGCTGCGCGGCTTACCCGATTACCTGATTCACAAAGCCAACCAGCAGGGTGAATTCAATGGCAGTATTGTGGTGGTGAAATCGACCGGCGGAGCCACCGACGAGTTTGCCGAACAGGATGGACTGTATACGGTGGTTACGCGGGGCGTTCAGAAAGGACAATTGGTGGATAAATCCACGGTGGTGTCAGCCATCAGCCGGGTCATTTCGGCGCAGGAAGACTGGAAAGCGGTACTCGATGTCGCCAAAAAACCGTCCTTGCAGGTGATTATTTCCAACACCACCGAGGTCGGAATTCAGTATGTGGAAGAAAGCATTTTCCAGCATCCTCCGCAGTCGTACCCGGCCAAACTGACAGCCTTTCTCTACGAACGGTTTAAGAACTTCGGCGGAGGCCGTAGCAAGGGGCTGGTGGTCATCCCGACCGAACTGATTACGGATAACGGCCTGAAACTGCGGGATATCGTTGAGAAAATTGCCATCCATAACGAGCTGGGCAAGCTCTTCATGAAGTGGCTGAAATACCACGTTCGCTTCTGCAACTCCCTGGTGGATCGCATCGTCCCGGGAAAACCGGATGCCGCCACCCGCGAACCGTTGCAGCAGGAACTGGGGTATACCGACAAGCTGATGATCATGGCAGAACCCTATCGGCTGTGGGCGATTGAGGGCGACGACCGGGTGAAAAGTGTGCTGACATTTGCCAAAGCCGACCCCAATGTCATCATCGACGAAGACATTAACTTTTACCGCGAACGCAAACTCCGGGTGCTGAACGGCGGGCACACGATCAGCGTTCCGCTGGCGTACCTGCTCGGGCTGGAAACCGTCAATGAGATGATGCAGCACCCGCTGCTGAGCCGGTTTGTGGAAGACGTGATTGCGCAGGAGATCGTGCCGACCCTGCCCGTATGGATGATTCCGGAAGAAAACCCGAACGCTGTCCGTGAATTTGCCGCCGATGTGCTCGACCGGTTTCGCAATCCCTACATTGAACACCTGCTGCTGAGCATTACGTTGCAGGAAACGATGAAAATGAAGGCCCGGAACCTGCCAACCATTCAGCGGTTTGTGGAGCAGCACCAGCAAATTCCGCAGCGCATGGCCCTCGGGTTTGCGGCCTACCTCCGGTTTATGAAAGCGGTCCGGCTGGAAGACGGCGTTTACCTGGGAGAAGTGGCCACGCCAACGGGCGGTATTATCACCTACCCCATCCGCGACGATTATGCCGAGTACTTCTACAAACTCTGGCAACAGGTGGATGTCCACGATGCGGCTTCCGTACGCAACTTTGTCCAGACGCTCTGCGCCGACACAACGTTGTGGGAAATGGACCTGAGTGCGCTTACCGGTTTTGCCGATGCGGTGGCCGATCAGTTAACGAACCTGCTCACGCTGGGGATTGAAGCGACCATCGAGCGGCAGGTAGCGACCGCCGAATCTACGACCAGCGGCTCAGAAATTGGTTGAACGCATCCTTGTGCTGATCACTGACGGGAATGGTGGCAGAACCGATCTGGATCGAATTCCGGGTCACGGCTTCGATTTTGTCCAAGGCCACGATGAATGAGCGGTGCACCCGCATAAACCGCCGGGCAGGCAACTTGTCTTCCAGGGCTTTCAGGCTGGTCAGCGACAGGATGGGCTTGGGAACAGCCTCCGGACGCTCCTTCTTCAAATGCACTTTGACGTAGTCCTTCAGCCCTTCGATGTACAGGATGTCGTTGAACGCAATCCGGACCAGTTGGTATTCGACCTTCAGGAATAAATACTCGTCTTCCGGTTCGGGAGCCTGGACCACCGCCGGGCGTTTGATCAGTTCAAAATAAGCTCGGGCCTTGTTGGCCGCCCGCAGGAACTCCTCGTAATTGAACGGTTTGAGCAGATAATCCAGGGCATCGACTTTGTAGCCTTCGAGCGCAAAGTGATTGAAGGCCGTCGTAAAAATGATGCGGGGAGAGTGACCGGTCTGGTTCCGTTCCATGACCCGGGCGAGTTCCATCCCCGTCAGATCCGGCATCTGGATATCCAGAAACAACAGATCGACCGGGTGTTCGTGCAGCCCCTGCAAGGCTTCGACCGCGCTGCTGTAGCGACCGGCCAGTTTCAGGAAAGGTGTTTTTTCGATGAACGCACACACCAGCCCGAGGGCCAGCGGTTCGTCATCGACCGCAATGCAATTTAACGTCATGCCAGATTCAGATTCAGGTGGACCAGGTACTCATTGGTCGGCGTATCTTCCTTGACCGAAAGCTGGTACCGTTCGGGATAGAGGAGATCGAGCCGCCGACGCGTATTGGCCAAGCCAATACCGCTGCCTACTTCAAGTGACTGGTTTTTTTCGGGGAAGATCGTATTTCTGACTTCCATTTCCAACTGCGTTCCCTCCTGGTGGATGCTGATGACGATCCGGCTGGGCATCATGGCACTGACGCCGTGCTTGAAGGCATTTTCAACGAAGGGCAGCAGCAGCATCGGCGCCACCGGCACGTCGTTCAGCGGTTTGGGCTGCTCAAGCGTGACGGTAACTTTATCGGTTAACCGCAACTGCATCAACTGGATATAATCCTGCACAAAGTCGATTTCCTTGCTCAGCATCGTGGTGTCATTGCCCGTTTCGTAGAGCACGTACCGCATCATACGCGACAACCGGTGCAGGGCTTCCCGGGAAGCTTCCACATCGAGCAGGGTCAGGGCGTAAATATTATTTAACGTGTTAAAAAAGAAATGCGGATTGATTTGCGCTTTCAAAAACGAAAGCTCGGAACTAACCCGGGCCTGCTCCAGACTGAGCCGCAACCGGGCATCTTCCTGCCATTTCTGCACCGACGCGATGCTGGTGCCAATACCCAGCATTAAAAAAGTGGTGACAAAAATCGACTGACTCCAGGCCCAGACATTGCGCGGTTTTCGGGGGCCCCCTTCCGGGTGCCAGGCGCGGTGCATCAGTTCCGGCAGGTTCAGCCAATTATCAATATTGTAAAGCAATACCACAACGCCAATGCCCGTGACCACCAGAGACATCACATACAGGCTCGTGGCATCCCGAAATAGCAAACGCGGGACCAGGATCTGCGTATTGAGGTAAAAACCGCCCACCAGCAAGGTGAAATAAATGCCCTGTTTAACCCAGAATTGCGGAGGTGCGGTAATGTCCCAGTTCAGCGGCTGATAGACCAGCAGGGCGAAACCCAGAAGGCCCCAGGCCAGCACATGGATCAGGACCGGAACGCTCCGACGTAAGGTGAGTAAATTCATGGGATGCTGTGATTGTGGGTTCTACTCCCAAGTTGAAGAATTTCCGCGAAAAAGACAAAACAACCTGATTTCAGTGAAACCAGGTTGTCCAACTACCATCTCTATTAATAAATCTATGTTAAGGCTCGATAGCAGCGATCGAAAGCTCGTAACGTCGTCAATTGTTTTACAAGTTTACGGTACAATCTTTAAAACCGGTCCCTACAATCGACAAATGGCCCGCTTATCCCGACCAACGGCCCGTTTTTGACTATTATCCCCTGCTCACGATCGTTTCGCACCGAAACACAGTCCATTTTCGCCTTTATCGGGCCAATCCAACAATTGATCGATGTTTATAACTCGCTGGTATATTGCGTTTTGCGGATTCCTTTTCTGCCTGTTGTTTTGTATCGTTAGTCGGCCGCCCAGCGGCACCAACCTAAAACACGTACTATAAATCGTATGAAAACCGCACTCGCTTCCGCACTCCTTGCTCTTTTTGTCAGCCTTTCCAGCTTTGCTGATCACGGTATGGCACCGTTTCAATCGTCCGTTGTGGCCTTCCCTTCAACCATGAAACTGGATGTAGTAGTCCAGAAACCGGTGGGATCAAACGTAACAATCCGGCTGATCGATCACCTGGGCAGTATTCAGGCTACCCAAAAATTGACCCGGCACGAAAATGCGCTCCGAACCCGTTTCGACATCAGTGATCTGGCCGACGGTATTTATCAGGTGGTGGTCACCGACGGAACAACGACCCAAACGCAGGAAATCCATATCCAGACCACTGCTCCTACGCCGATTCCGGCTCCGTATCGGACGATTTCTGTCAGCTAAAGCCATTCGCGGGCACCGACTTCGTGGGTCGGTGCCCGTTTTTTCAGGGTTGAATTCATCGGTAAAAAAACACGATTCGGCGATGTTTCCCGCCCTTTAGTCTATTCCGTTTTTCGAAGTACCCAATCAGTTGTTGTTTTGTAACTTCTTGCATAATGGACTCAAAACTCATGAACAAATTTTCTCTCTCACTATTTGCCCTAACCCTCAGCCTGGTAGCGGCCCAGACCTATGCCCAATTCCCCGGCGGAGGTGGCGGCTTCGGTGGTCCCGGCCGATTCGGACCCGGTGGCCAGGGACAACGGGGCAACCAGCAACAGGATAAGACCTTTATTCCCGGCACAGCCGATGACGATAAACCGCGCGGTAACGGTAAGATCAGCGGTTTTTTGATGGACTCAACCTCCAACGCCCCCGTTGAATACGCAACCATTGCCCTGATCGACACCAAAACCGGTAAACCCATCGATGGAACGACCGCCGACGGCAAAGGAAAATTCAGCCTGACCAAGCTGGCACCGGGTGACTACAAACTCCAGTATTCGTTCCTGGGGTATCAGAACAAAACTTCCAACCTGATCAAAATTGAAAAAGGCTCCGACATTAACGTCGGCATCGTTAAAATGTCGCAGGATGTTCGCCTGCTGAACGAAGTAACCGTAACGGGCCAGGCCGCTTTGATCGAAGAAAAAGTAGACCGGCTCGTTTATAACGCCGAAAAAGATATTACCTCGAAAGGGGGCGATGCGGCCGATATCATGCGGAAAGTACCGATGCTGAGCGTCGACCTCGACGGCAACGTCAGTTTGCGGGGAAGCAGCAACGTCCGGGTTTTGATCAACAACAAACCATCGACCATCATTGCCAGCAGTGTGGCCGACGCGTTGAAGCAGATTCCGGCCGACATGATCAAGACGGTGGAAGTAATCACCAGCCCGTCGGCCAAGTACGACGCCGAAGGTTCCGCCGGGATCATCAACATTGTGACCAAAAAGAACACCCTGCAGGGCGCAACCCTGAACATGGACGTCGGTACGGGAAACCGGAGCTCCAACCTGAACCTGAACGCCAGCTACCGGCAGGGTAAAATGGGCTTCAACCTGGGCGGTTTTGGCCGGGCGATGTACAACATCAAAGGCGCTTTTAACAGCACCCAGACGTCCGTGGGGCAGATGGGAACCACCACCACCATTCAATCGGCCGATACCCGGCAACACGGTTTGTTTGGCAACTACCAACTGGGCTGGGACTACGATATCGACAAAAACACGTCGCTTTCGGCCAGTGTGCGCTACGGAATGCGGAACATGATCAACTTTCAGGACAACCTGCAAACGCTGTCGTACCTGAACCTGCTGGCCAGCCGGTCGGGCCGGAACGTTGAAACGAAAAACCTGTCCGGAACCGTCGATGCCAACGTGAGTTACACGAAAACCTACAAAACGAATCAGGAACTGAGCATTTTGGGGTTATACAGCCGCAACAACAACACCAACAACTTCGTAACGGAACTGCTCAACGGCACCGATATGCACACCATCACCGGTCGCCAGCGGAACAATAACCTGAGCTATAACCAGGAATCCACCCTGCAGATCGATTATCAGACGCCGATCAACCGGAATCAGTTGCTGGAATTTGGCGGAAAGGGGATTTTCCGGAAAATGAACAGCGACTACCAGTTCTTCACCGCTACCGGCGACAATGAGGACTACCAACTGAGCCCGATCCAACCATCCAACGGCCTGGATTACGATCAGAACATCACTGCGCTGTATGCCGCCTATACGATGGCGACCAAAACCAAATGGACGCTGAAAGCCGGTGGCCGGTACGAATACACCTTCATCAACGCCCGGTTTCAGCAGCAGAACGCCGAGCAGGGCAGTGATTTGAGCGCCATTCCGAACTACGGGGTTTTTGTGCCGAGCGTCAACATCTCGAAAGGAATCAAGGGCGGAAAAATTATCAAACTGGCCTATAACCGCCGGATCCAGCGGCCGGGCATTCAGTCGCTGAACCCCAACCTGAACGCGGCTAACCCGCTTAACATCAGCCAGGGAAATCCGAATCTGTCTCCCGAATATACCGACAATTTCGAACTCGGTTTGAGTGGTCAGGTGAAGAAGTTCTATATGAATGCGACCCTGTTCGCCCGTCTGACCGACAACTCGATCATGAGCATTCGGGACACCGTTACCTACAACGGTCAGCAGGCGATTCTAAGCACGCAGCAGAACATCGGAACGGAGCGGGCGTACGGGGCTAACTTTTTCACGAACGTTACGTTGTTCTCCATCTGGCAACTGGGCGGTGGTTTCGACCTCTACCATACCTTCCTGACCAACAACAACGAGAGTGCCATCTACGGGGCGTCAAACTCCGGCTGGGTGCTGGGTGGCCGGTTGTTCACGAGCATAACGCTGAAAAACGGCTGGGGTATTCAGGGCTTCGGGGGTGGTCGCGGACGGCAGATCAACCTGCAGGGCTACCAGGGCAGTTTTGCCTTCTACAACCTGGGGGTGAAAAAAGATTTCAACAACAAACGGGGAAGCATCGGGATCGGTGCCGAGAACTTCTTCAATCACCCCTTCAAGGTCCGTTCCGAAACGATCTCTCCGCTCGTGACCCAGCGTAGTGTCAACAGCATGTACAACGCCGGTGTTCGGGTCAACTTCTCCTACCGCCTGGGTAAAATGAGTATGGACGGTTCTGGTTTCAGCTTCGGCCGCCGGAAAAAGTCCATTAACAACGACGACCAGAAAGGTGGAGGTGACGATAACGGCGGTGGTATCCAGCAACAATCCCAACCGGCTGGTGGGAACCAGGGAGGTGGCCGCCCCCGTCAAAAATAATACCCCTGACTATTCCGTTTCCCGACAGGATTACAGCAGTGCCCTGTAATCCTGTTTCCTTTGTTCACGTAAACCTTTCATTAAACCAACCTCTCTATTATGAACACCAATCGTATTTTTGCCGGACTGCTCGCTTTTGCCCTGCTGGCATCCACCCCCCTGACCAGTATCGCCGGAACGCCGGGCTCCGACAAACGGCCGGCGAAAGTTGTAGCCAAAACCACCACGTACGCAGTGGATACCGAGCAGAGTACCATGATCTGGAACTCCAAAAAGGTGGGCGGAGAGCATACCGGGAACATCAAGCTGTCGAAAGGGGAATTTGTTTTCGACGGTAAAAAATTGACGGCCGGAAATTTCACCGCCGACATGACGACAATTACCGAAAACAAGAACAGCGAACGGGTCGTCAACCACCTGAAAGGCGATGATTTTTTCGGTGTCGAGAAAAACCCGGCTTCGACTTTCAAAATCACCAAAGTTGATGCCATTTCCGGTGCCAAAGACGGCCAGCCCAACTACAACATCACCGGCGATCTGATGATCAAAGGAACGACCAAGCCGATCACGTTCCCGGCCGTGGTGAAAGTAGCCGGTGATGCCGTTGAAGCAACTGCCAAACTGACGGTCAACCGCCTGGATTACGACATCAAATACCGGGCGGCCATTATAGGAACGGCTGCCGACCGGATTATCGAAGACACCTTTTCACTTGATCTGAAACTGGTCGGCAAGAAATCCAAACCCATGTAAGCCAGAAACCCACCCGAAACGGTGTAGGCGTTCTTCGTTATTTTGGCCCTTTACGGCCCGCTACTAACCCCGGCCATTCGTTGTTCAAACGCATTCTCTGTTTTCATTCATTGGTCTTTTTCAATGGAAACCGAATGTTTTGTAACTGCGAATGGCTTTTTTTCGTATCTAAGCGCACAACAAATCACAAGTGGGTCTCCATTACTTTTCTATGTTAAACACAAACCCTTTCACCAAAGTCTGCTCGGTGTTGCTTAATGCCACACTGGTCGTCGGGCTGGCTTCCTTTACGCTGCAGGATAATCCGAATGGCCAAAAACCGGACGAGAGCCGTTTTACCCCCGTGGTAGTGGCCGACGGACTCGACGAACCGATGGTGTTCGAAGTACTCAAAGACGGCACCGCCTACATCATCGAACGCAAGGGGGCTTTCAAGAAATACGATCCGGCGACCAAAACCGTTAACCTCATTGCCAATATTCCGGTCAATACCAAATACACCAGCGCCGAAGGGGTTTCGCGGGAAGCGGAAGAAGGCTTGATGGGCCTTTCGCTGGACCCTAATTTCGACAAAAACCACTGGGTATACCTGTACTACGCGCACCCCACCGAAAAGAAACACATTCTGTCACGCTGGGATCTAGTCAACGACAAACTGGTCGACGGGTCGGAAAAGAAAGTACTTGAAGTGACAACGCAACGTGAAGTCTGCTGCCATACCGGGGGCGGGATGACCTGGGACAAAGCCGGCAACCTCTACCTGACGGTGGGCAACAATACCGGCAACCAGCAGGCCGCCCAGACCGACGAGCGGCCCGGCCGGGCGAGCTGGGATGATCAGGGACATGCCGGAAACACCAACGATTTACGCGGTAAAATCCTGCGCATTCACCCCGAACCGGATGGCACCTACACCGTTCCGGACGGCAACCTCTTCCCGAAAGGGACCTCAAAAACCCGCCCGGAAATTTACTCGATGGGCCACCGCAATCCCTGGCGGATTGCCATCGACAGCAAAACCGGCTACCTCTACTGGGGCGAAGTCGGTCCGGATGCCAACGAAGACTCGGAAATTGGCCCCCGGGGGTACGACGAACTGAACCAGGGCCGCAAACCGGGTAATTTTGGCTGGCCATGGTTTGTCGGCAACGACCAGGCTTTCCCGGTTTTCGATTACGCCACCAATAAACCGCTGGCGAAAAAAGATCCCAAAAAGATCATCAACAGTTCGCCCAACAACACCGGCTTGACGGAATTACCGCCGGTGGCGCCCAATTTCATTTATTATCCGTACGGAATTTCCGAGCAGTTTCCGGCCGTCGGCAGCGGTTCGCGCAGCGCCACGGGTGGCCCGATTTACCACCGTTCGGATTTCAAAGATCCCAAACGTCCCTGGCCGGCCTATTACGAGGGCAAGTGGCTGGCCACCGACTTCTCCCGCGGCTGGATCATGGCGATTACGATGGACCAGAACGGCGATTATAAATCAATGGAACGCGTCCTGCCCAGCTACCGCCCGGTGGAGCCGATCGACATGAAGTTTGGCCCGGACGGCGATCTTTACGTCCTGGAATACGGCAGCAACTGGTTCCGGAAAAGTGACAACTCGCGGCTGGTCCGGCTAGAGTACAACGGTGGCAATCGCAAACCGGTTGTTCAGGCATCGGCCAGCAAAACGGGCGGTACGGTTCCGTTCCGGATCACCCTGTCGTCGGAAGGAAGCAAGGATTTTGACGGCGATGCGTTGAAATACGTCTGGAAAGTAACCGCACCCGGGGGAACCGCCCGCACGTTCACGACGGCGAATCCTACCGTATCGTTCGATAAAGCCGGGGTTTATACCGCAACCTTAACCGTCAGCGACCCGAAAGGAGCCAGCAATAGCCAGTCCGTCCGGATCATTGCCGGAAACGAACCGCCGATGGTAGCCGTTCATCTGACGGGCAACAAGAGCTTTTTCTTCCCGAACAAACCGATCCAGTATGCCGTTCAGGTGTCCGATAAAGAAGACGGCAGCCTGGCCGGCAAGACGATCAATCCGGCCCGGGTGGCCATGAGCATCGATTACACCGCCGAAGGCTTCGACTATGCCGAAGTTATTCAGAGTCAGCGAAGTGTGGATGCCTCTACGCAATTCGCCGTTGCCCAGACGCTGATCAGCCAGAGCGATTGTAAAGTCTGCCACCAGGTGGCGTCGAAATCCGTCGGGCCATCTTTCCACGATATTGCCAACCGGTATAAAGGCCAAAACGATGCGGCCGACAAGCTGGTCAAGAAAGTCATCAACGGCGGGGGCGGTGTCTGGGGTGAAGTCGCCATGCCTGCGCACCCGGCCATGCCTGTTGCCGATGCCGCTGCCATTGTCAAATACATTCTGAACAGTACCGAGAAAACGCTGAGCACCCTGCCCATGGAAGGCCGTTATACCGTCAAAATTCCGGAAGGAGATAATGGTAAAGGGGCGGTGCTGGTGCGGGCTGCGTATAGCGACCGGCCAATCAAAACCGTTCCGTCCCAGACCACCGAGACCCAGCTGGTGCTGCGCAATCCGGAGTTAAGTCCGGCGGATGCGGAAATAACCAAAGGTGTTGACATCAAAGCCCGCGGGATGGGGAACGGCGTGAGTCTGATGGCATTCTCGAACGGATACATCGGTTTCAAAAAACTGGACCTGACCGACATCCAACAACTCGAACTGGTGGCGGCCGCCCAGAAGCGCGAAGGTGCTGTGGGCGGAACGGTGGAAATCCGGCTGGATTCACCCACGGGTGAACTGATCGGACAGACGAAGGTGGACGTTGCGCAACCCCGCGTAGCGGCTCCAACGGCCACCGCCATTCAGAACGCGGGCGGGACCACCACCGGAACGGCTGCGGCAAAACCGGCGACGACACCCGCTCCGGCAGCCCCCCGCGGACCCGTCTATCCGCGCGTCGATCTGAAGGCGACAACGGGCGTACACGACGTTTATCTGGTGTTCAAAAACGATCAGGCGAAAGACATCGAACCGTTGTTGTCACTGGCGGGCGTTCGGTTCAGCCTGGAGAAAAAATAAGCTGAGTTTTGAAAGCGGATTTCTCCAAATGCGCACTCAGGGCGAAAACCGCAAAAAAGCGTCCACGGCAAAAGTCGTGGACGCTTTTTTTAACCACAAGTTACTTTATCAGGTAAAGGCCAGACTGCCCTCTTTCAGGGCCTTTTTATACTTTTCTTTATTGAATCGGAAGAGATACGGCGACTTGAACGCCCCGCCCCGCCGTTGTTCTTCCAGTCGTTCGATGATGCCGAGTGCCCGCATTTTCTTGGAAAAATTCCGGGGGTCGAGCGGTCGGTTCAGGATGGTTTCGTAGAGCCGCTGCAATTCGGGCATCGTAAATTTTTCCGGTAGTAAATTGTAGCCAACCGGTTGCCAGCTAAGCTGAACCTGTAGCGTTTTCAGTGCCACTTCTACAATATGGTTGTGGTCGAACAGCAGCGGTGGCAGATTTTCGACGTCCATCCAGCGGTATTCATCGGTCTGAAAATCGACCGAGGGCGTTACTTTTAAAAAATCGACCAGGGCAAAATACCCGATAGAAACCGTCCGATTGGGCCATTTCCGGGTCGAAGGATCCGGCCAGTTCAGCTTCTGGCTAATTTCGGCCCGGTTATACCGAACCTCTTCGCCGAACGTATGAAACTGTTGCAGAAACAGTTCGCTCAGCCCGGTTCGTTCCTTCAAAATGCGCTGGGCGGCCACATCGACCGATTCATTCTTGTAAACAAAACCGCCGGGTAATCCCCACTCATTCGTCAGCTTCCACCGCAGCACTAACACTTTCAACTGATTATTCGAAAAACCGAAAATAACGCAGTCGATGGAAAGCCCCAGCAGGCATTTTTCATCGACTTCCGCAAAGTAGGCTTCCAGTTGTTTTTTGTAATCCATGGGGAAAAAATAAAAGATAATCTTTATGTCCTAATTACATATTCGATATTTATTTTTATCAGACCAGCCGGGAAAGCGACTATGATGCGATTTCCGGCGGTTTTTGACTAAAAATGAACATTTATTCCCATGCGATCAAGGTCGCGGATGGATTTACACCTATGATGAAAAAACTATTTTCCCTGCCGCTCCTATGGCTGGCCTTCGCCTTCAGCACCCGGGCACAACAGGCTCATGTCAATCTGGACTGGAATCCGCTCAAGAATACCCAGAACCTCCACCCGTTCGGGGCCAATGTTATTTCGCCCGAAGTGACCGACGATCACCTGGTGACGTTCCGGTTGAAAGCCCCCCAGGCGCAGGAAGTGCTGCTGACGGGCGGCCCGATACTGCTCGCCCTGAAGGCCAATAAACCGATTCCGTTCAAAAAAAGCAACGACACGCTCTGGACTTTAACGGTTGGCCCCGTAAAACCGGATATGTACGTCTACCGGCTCATCGTCGACGGCGTCACCGTGGTCGATCCCAACAACACGCTGACCGGTTTTTCAGACCAACCGGGTTACAGCCAACTGGTGGTCCACGGCGACGGCCCGGCGTACTACGATGCGCGTCCGGTGCCGCACGGAGCCGTCACCCGGCATGTATACCATTCGGAGGTTCTGAACGGCGAACGTGAACTGTATGTTTACACGCCACCCGGTTACAATCCGAAGAAAAAATACCCGGTTTTATACCTGTTGGGAGGCAGTGGCGAACTGGCATCAACCTGGGCACTGGATGGGCGCGCCAACTTTATCGCGGACAATCTGATTGCCGAGGGCAAAGCCGTTCCGATGCTTATTGTCATGCCCAACAACCAGGTCGTTCACCGCAGCGATCCCCGGCATACGGAACTGACCTTCAAACTGTTCGAAGAAGAATTGCGCAGACAGATCGTTCCGTTTGTCGATCAGCACTATGGCACAATTACCCGACCGAAAGGACGCGCGCTGGCCGGTTTGTCGATGGGCGGACGGCATACCCAGTTCGTCGGTTTTAATTGCCTGGATTTGTTCAGTTCGTTCGGTTGCCTGAGTTCGGGCGATGTCAATACGGAGCAATCGAGCGCAAAATTCCTGAACGATCCGGCTGTCAACAAAAAGATTGATTATCTGCTTGTTGGACAGGGAACCGGCGAAGTAGCGACGATCGGCCAACGGGCGGTTGCACTCCAAGAAGCCCTGCAAAAACACAAGATCAAGCACGATTATTACGTCGGTGGTGACGGCGCTCACGACTGGGGGACCTGGCGGCATCTGCTCTACTACCGGCTTCTGCCCAATCTGTGGCGCAACCACTGAGAATCTGGCTGGAGAGCCATCCAATGGTTTAAAACGCTCCCAAACTACCCCTGGCAAAATGTTGTCAGGGGTAGTTTGGAATGGCTTTCTTTCCCTGGTACGAGACCGTAACACAACGGTTTTATCCCAAAAAGGAATCAGCCAGGCCAGGTTTTGTGGCTCCGTCCATCCACCGAGTGCTTGCCCGGTCCCACAAAAAAGATAGTGGTATAAATCAGAAAAAACAGCAACGGCATTTCCTTCTTCCCGAAAGAATCGGCCCCGTGGGCAAACAGAGCCACCACCAGCATATTGATCATCAACACACTAGCGGCTGCCCGCGTCTGAAAACCGAGGATCAGCAGAATCGAACACCCGAATTCGGCCAGCATGGACAGAATAAGTGACGGGGCACTGCCTATACCGATGGGGTCCCCGAAGGTAAAATCCCCGGTCAATACTTTAATGAATTTGGGCCAGCCATGCGTCAGCATAATGGCCGAAACCGCCACCCGCAGCAACAGTAAAACGACATGGACAGTCGATGGGCTAGCCTTGGTTCCAAAGAGTGGTCTCATAGAATGGTTGGATAGTTTACCCATAAACCGCCATTCGATGGTTCTTGTTATGGGAATCAGCCAAAAACGGTGAGACGCAAACCCCTATTGTACTCGCTTAAAAACCTGACTCTCATTGCTAAAACTCATACATGATCCGCGCCCGGAAACCGGCGGTCGTCTGGTTCAGGCTATTGCGCGATTGCTTCACCGGGTTGGACAGGTACGGCATCAGTTGCAAGGCCCAGTTACCCGCCTTTTTCTCCACGCCCAGGCTCATCAACCAACTATTATACAGACTGGGCTCGCACTTCCGCTCAAAGCCCGCTTCGTAGAAACCGTCCAGCACCGTAGGGCCTCTCCGCCGGGTAAACGTGATTTTCTCCAGCGTACTCATGCTGAAACTAAGCCCGGCAGAAGGAAGAACGGTGACATCATTCCCGATGGGCAGACGGTAGCCGAGGGTAATCGGTAATTGCCACGTTTGCGCCTTCTGGCTGATGTTATAGACCTCAATTTTCGGGTCAGCCGGGACCTTTCCGGGGAAATCATTCCGGAAATCGCTGTTCCGTTTCTGAAAATACTGAAAATCGCTGAAGAACTCATCGCCCTGCAATTTCAGCCGGCTCAGACCGACACTTGCCACCAGGTGTTTCCCGATCAGTAGTTCCCCCGCGATTCCAAAACCGGATTGGTTGCCCGCAATTTCGCCCCCCGCACCCAACCGGAACCGGAGCATGGGCGCCGGCTCCTCAATATCAGACTGTTGCGGTTTGGCAACGGGCGACGCGGGGGCCGCTGGCGTGTACAACGGGCGAATCCGGCGGATTCGACGCTGGTAATTTTCGACGTAATAACTCGAATCGAACGCCAGCGCTCGATTCAGCAATTGGCGACTCATCACCGGTCCCCACGAAAGCGATTGTGGGCCTGCGGATTCCGTTCGCGCCCCAAAATTCCCGGATAAGGCGGTCTGATCCGGCAGACGGTTCGCGCCCGACACCGGCCGGGCGGCCTCGAATCCGTCCGGTTTTTGCCGACCCGAATACCGCTGGTCATCCCGCCGGTTCCAGCGTTCGCCGGTTGCTTTCGAGCCGGTCATTTGGCCGGTTTGTGACGATTCGGCGTTTCGTTCGGTCCGCTCGCGCCCAGCCACCGACGACTCGGTTTCGTTCAGCCGGTTTTCGCGGGTCGATTCGGTCAGCCGTTCCGGCGTGCCCGAACGCTCCGGAAACACCCGGTTATCCGGTTTCTGCCAGGGCGTTGATTCGGGGTCAGCCGGGCGGCCCGGCAAAGCCGGTTCGGCAGAATCCAATGCCGACAGACCGGTTTGCTCGTCGGTCCCCCGGTTTTCGGAACGCGAGTCGGGAGTCACGGGAATCAACCGGGGCCCTTCTAGTTCGCGCGTAATGTACACGGTATCGGGTTTAGGCGCTGCCGTCACCGGGGCCTGTTGCAGAATCGTCACCGAATCTTTCAGCGTTGCGACGGTTTTTTCCAACTGCTGGTTGGTCCGGTATTGCCAGACAGTCAGGATCAGCAAACCGGCCACCGAAGCCGCACTCAGCATGGGCACGGCCCACGGCAGGGCCGTGGAGCCAATCGAAGGAACGCCGTTGCGACGCAAAACCGACCGGAGGTGTACCCAATGGGTTTCCCGGAACGGAGGGTCTATGCCCTCCAGCTTTTTTCGTATAGATTCCTCAAATTTATCAGTTTTCATAGTAACGAACAGGAATCGCAGGATCGGATGGAAAGAGATGGGGATAGGCAGACCGGATAGCCTGCTGCAGGCGCTGCCGCGACCGTAAAAAATGCGAACGAATGGTGGCTTCGTTGCTTTGCAACACCTCGGCAATCTCCCGAAGGCTGTAGCCATCAACGACATGCATCGAAAAAACCGTCCGATAAGCGGGGGGTAGCTGCTGCACCAGCGCCAGAATTTCGTCGGCCGAAATCCGGTCGATCACATCGTCTTCGAACGGCACATCCTGACCCGTCTCCAGCCCATTCAAGTCTAGTTTGTGGTATTTGCGGTAATAGCTGATGGCCGTATTGATCAGAATCGACCGCAACCAGGCCTTGAACGGATGCGAAGTATTGTACTGATGTAACCGTTGGAATACCTTCAGAAAACTCTCGTTCAAGACCTCTTCCGCTTCCTCTACCGTTGCGGAGTACCGCAGGCAAATGCTTTTCGCGTAACTGTAAAATTTTTTAAACAAAACGCGCTGGGCCTGGGCATCATGATTGCGACAGGCTGCAATGACGCTATCAAGATCGTTTTCCGCGAAGGAAGGGCGCTTTCGAAAAAACAAGGCCGTAACGATTTAGGTAAATGATTCACTCATACGTATCCTATACGCCAAAGCCGTACCCCCTGTTGCAGTGGCCCGCTGTTTTTTTCAACATTTTAATTTCTGCTTTTTTTTTCGATAAACACTGCAACACTGCCTGTTGCCGGGGCGTCATGGCAAGTGTATCGTTGGAAAGCCGGGTGGGACAACACAAAGCCGCTTTCCCGACCCGAACCAGAAATTGTACAGGCAATGAAAATGCATTTGTTGGTCATTGCGGATCATCTCCATTACGACGCGGGACTTACCTCCCGGCAAAGTTATATTGATCAGTTTGTTCAGCAGATCGAACGCAGCGGACAGGAAGTGGTGATAACGTATTTCGCGCCAATGGCCCTCGCTACCATCTCCGAAGTGCTGCATCGGGTTCCGCTCCGCCGGTACGATCTGATTATCCTGCAAATTGCCAACCGCCACCTGCGTGATAGCCGGTTAGCCCTCCACCCTACACGGAGCAAACAACTAACTGAATACCTGACGGTTGCAAAACTAAACCTCCTGTCGTGGCTGCGGGGTATTCGTCCGTTGCGGGAAGTGCGGAAAAATCTGTTGCTGATGTTCAAAACCCTGCGGTACCACCGCCAGCGGGTCATTCTGCTGACGCCTTTCCCCCACCGCGAACCGGTCAGTGGCTGGCTGCGCCGAAAAGGCAGCAAATTGATTAAAAACGAAGGCCGTCACTGGGGCTTCCGGGTCTTTGATGTGCAGGCGCTGATTGACTCCGGCGAAGAATATTTCATTCCCGGCGACCGTGAACGATTGAATGCCATCAGCCATGAACTCATCGGCCGGCGGCTCTACGACTTTTACCGAACCGAACCCAGCATTACCACCGGTTCCCTGAAACAGGATTCCTGATTCCCTGACACATTCTCATCATCGTAACGTAAGCATTACCAACCAAGTATTAACCTGTAAAATATCATGAGAAAATCCCTTTTCATTGCCTTCACCGCGCTCCTGGCAGGTCTGTACGGGTGCAATCCGAGCCAACAGCCGGTTTCCCCGAACAACGATTCGGACCTCTCAGCCACCAGCACCGCCCGCCTGGCCTCCGACAGTTCCGGTTTTTTTTGCCGAAAGAAAGTAACCAAAATAGCCACCACGGACCTGCCGTCACCCATCACCGGTTATATCTCAACGAACTACAGCGGGGCTACCATCGAGTACGCAGCCAAGGACGATACGGGCAACTTCCTGGTCGCCATCATCCAGAACAACGACCATAAAACCCTGTTGTTCAACGCCGACGGAAGTTTCAACGAAGAACTGGCCCCCAAAGACCGAGACGGCAAACCCGGTGGTCCGCGCGGTAAAGGACCAGGTCGCGGGCCGAAAGGGAACCTGGAGCAAATCGCGGTCACCGACCTGCCGTCGGCCATCACCGGTTACATCACGGCCAACTACGCCGGAGCCGAACTGAAAACCGCAGCCAAAGACAGTATTCGTGGGTATCTGGTGATGATTGTCCTGAACGAACAGCCCAAAACCCTGCTGTTCAATACCGACGGAAGCTTTATCAAAGAAGTATCGAAACCGCCCCACGGCCGGTTTACCCAGGTGGCGACAGCAACACTACCTACCACCATAACCAACTACATATCAATCCATTACCCCGGATCATCCGTTAAGGATGCCGCTAAAAATGCAGAGGGTGAGGTCATCGTCATGATCAAAACCGGGGATGGAAAACCGGTTGCGCTGCTCTTTGCCGCCGATGGAACCTTCAAACAGGTGCTGAAGCCACGGCGCTAAGCGGGTATGGATGCTTTCCCGGTTAAACGGTGACACCGGCCGGGAAAGATTTGAGGTGATGAGAAGGAGAGTTTACCGAATACAACCTGAATACTTCTATGATACCCAAACTGCATAAACCAGCCTGGTTGAGCCTGGCACTGCTGTCGGTCTGGCTGCTGTCGTCCTGCAAAAAGGACACCGACATGGTGGACCCAGCCACAAAATCATCGGAGAACCAGACCATTAACAACTGGATTCTGGAAAACATGCGGGACTATTATTATTGGAATGATAAAATCCCCACCAACCCGGCTGTAACGCTGGCCCCCTCCGACTTCTTTGACTCTATTCTGTATTCCTACGACGCGACATCGCGCCCCGACGGCGACCGGTTTTCGTGGATCGAAGAAAATGCCGATGAACTGTCGGCTTCGCTGAGTGGTGAATCGAAAACGACCGGCATGGAATTCATGCTCTACCTGCGGGCGCAGGGTTCGACCAGTGTAATCGCCCAGGTGCTCTACGTACTGCCCAATTCACCGGCCGAAAAAGCCGGTTTCAAACGGGGCGACATCATCAGCCAGGTAAACGGACAAGGCATCACGACCAGCAACTACGCTTCGCTGCTGTATTCGGGCCAAACAAACTATTCGTTTGGGCTGGCCACGGTGCAGAACGGTGCGATTGTCGATACCGACCTAACCCGCGCCGTGACAGCAACGGTTCTCCAGGCCAACCCGGTTTTCCTGGATTCGATTTATACGGTTGGCAGCAAAACCGTTGGCTACCTGGTTTACAACCAATTTGTTCCGGCGCCCAACAACAGCAACGGTTCGGAATACGACGATCAGGTGGATGCCATTTTCGGCCAGTTCAAAGCGAAAGGCGTCAACGAGCTGGTGCTGGATCTGCGCTACAATCCGGGCGGCTACACGTCTTCGTCGGCCAATCTGGCCAGCCTGATGGGCAAAGGCATCGACAACAGCAAGATTTATTTTCGGGAAGAATGGAACTCGACCCTGACGCCCTACCTCAAACAGCAATACGGCGACGAATTTTTCGTCCAGCGGTTTCTGAACAAATCGCAGAACATCGGCAGCAACCTCCAGCGGGTCTTTGTGCTGACCACCGACGGAACCGCTTCGTCCAGCGAACTGATTATCAACGGCCTGCGTCCGTACATGACCGTAACGACCATCGGCACTACAACCCATGGCAAGAATGTGGGGTCTATCACGATTGTTGATGATTCAGGCAAGATCAAGTGGGGTATGCAGCCGATTGTTTTCAAATCTTTTAACAGCCTGGGCCAGTCCGATTACTCGGGCGGTTTTGCGCCCAACGTCGAGGTGGAGGAACCGATCAACCTGCAACCGCTCGGCGATGTTCAGGAAGCCCTGCTCAACGAAGCCCTTTACCAGATTACGGGCAACCGGCTTGCCCGGCGCGCCGTGGCCGAACCCAACAGGCTGCCCGCCCTGGGGTCGTCGATCCAGCACAGAGCCAATGGCGGCCGGATGATTAAAACGCTGTCAACCTTTAAACCGAGCAAGTTCTAACAAAACCACCAAGCAGGTCCTTTTCCATGAAAACCGCGCTGAACACGTTCTGGCTCATGATCCTGGCTTCCCCGGCTATTGCGCAGGGAATGGCGGACTATTACCGCCCGACGGGGGAAACCGCCGAAGAGCGAAGCCCGGAAGGGCGGTCGGCCCACAGCCGCCGAACCGAGTTGACGCAACTGCTTGCCCGGTACGGTGAAGCGTATATCCGGGATCGTTGGTACCTCAGCCTCGACGGTTTTTTCCGGTCGGACCAAGGACAGCTGGATGAAACGTTTGATGGATTGATCAGCACGAAAGCCACCACCAAAACCGGCTGGAGCGCCCTCGTCGGGTGGGTCAGTAACGAACGCTGGGCCTTCGAAGGTGGTTTGGCCCGCTCCCCCATCCACAACACGCTGGTGGTCGGCAGTGGGATCAATGCGCTGGATTTGCGGTTCGGGAACAACAAAACCGGTTTGGTGGCGCGGGGAAAATACCTGATGCGGTTTGGCAGGCGAACCGGCAACGCCGGTTTCTGGCTCGGGGCCGGTGCCTGGCTGGTTCCCAACAACGGGAAGCAGGTAAGCAGCTTTTTAGTCGAAGGGTATAGCTATCGCGGCTCGGGTGGTGGCCTGGGTCGGCGAACCAGTCAGATTCTGATCGATACCCTCCAGATTTTCGGGGTAACCCGCCAGAGTTCGCACCTGAGCGGAATGGCCGAAGCCACGGCGGAGTATACCATCAAACTCGGCGGTCATGCCGATCTAAGCCTGTTTGCCCGAAAATACTGGGGCATCGGCCCTTCACTAACAACCAACCTGTTGTATACCGTCAATAGCGGAGCGTCGCAGCCCGCCGTTCTTCGGAGCGACGGCAGCGGCTGGAGCGTGGGCCTATCGGTACGGTATGCCTACGCGCTCCGCTATGACCTGCGAAAAATGCCCGGCATTTTTAACCTGCGCGGTAACCGGCCAGAACCGGCGACCGGGAAACGACGAAACGGACTTTAAATCAATGCCTTTAGTTCAAACGCGAACCTCTTTATCCCTTTTTTCAAACCGGTGTCCATGCAGCACCGGGTTTTTCTGTTTAATCACTTTCCCCTTTTTTTATGAAAAGTTTAGTTGAACGCCTGCCGATTCCGGCATCCACACGGGTAACCAGTTTCTTTAAAAACCGCCGTTCTGCAACGCTCACGCTACTGGGTTACGCCCTGGTCTGGAGCCTGTGGGGGGCCATACTGAGCAGTTGCAGCAGCGAAGAATCCGTGGCCGTCCTCGGTGACTGGAAGCGTCGGTCCGATTTTGAAGGGGTTGCCCGCAACGCCGTAGCCGGTTTTGTGCTGAACAATGTAGCCTATATGGGTACGGGCACCGATTCCGATAACAACCGGCTGAAAGACTTCTGGTCGTACGACCCGGCCCGCAACACCTGGACCCAACGGGCCGATTTTGGGGGTGAAGCCCGGAATGCTGCCGTCGGGTTTGGCATCGGTTCCAAAGGCTATCTGGGAACGGGTCTGAACACCAACAGCGACCGGCTGAAAGATTTCTGGGAGTATACGCCCACGACTAATTCCTGGAAACGCGTGGCCGACTTCGGCGGAACCGCCCGGCGCAACGCGGTGGCCTTTTCGGTCGGCAACAAAGGATTTGTCGGCACCGGTTTTGACGGTAATTACCTGAAAGATTTCTGGGCCTACGATCCGGCCAAGGACGAATGGACCAAAACCGCCAGCTACGGGGGCGCTAAACGCCTGGGGGCGATCTCGTTCGTGATCGATGGGCTGGCCTACGTTGGCACCGGCAACAACAACGGCTCGGCGGAAAAAGACTGGTGGGCCTACGATGCGGCCAATGATACCTGGATCGAAAAAGGGGATTTTGAAAGCGACGAGCTGGTGCAACGCAGCTACGGAATCGGTTTTTCAATCGGCAACAAGGGCTATGTGACGCTCGGCGACGGCAGCACGACGGTTTGGGTGTACGACCCAGCCACCGACGACTGGTATGAGCAGGGCACGTTTGAAGGAACCGCCCGGCAATATGCGTTCGGTTTTGCCATCAACGGAAAAGGCTATGTAACCACGGGCAGCAATGGCTCGGGCCGTTTCGACGACCTGTGGGAATATGATCCGAACGTCGAGCAGGACACCTCCACCAACTAACCGACGCCATGAAACGCAGACCGTTGCAATCGTTTGCCCTTCTGCTGCTGGGGCTGACCGCCATAACCGTCTACAGCCTGTTTCGGCCCAAACCGCAGTATGAACTTCGGACCCTGAACTCCCCGACCGGCTGGGGGTATCGGATTGTGCTGAACGGAAAACCCGTGATCGACCAGCCCACCGTACCGGGGCAATCCGGCCAGCGCGGTTTTGTCAGCGAAGCGCTGGCCCGGCGCGTGGGTGAGCGGGTCGTTTCCAAACTGAAACTGGGCCAGTTTCCGCCCACGCTCACGCCAGCTGAACTGAACCAGCTTGGGGTGCCGATTCAATAAATCGGGGGACGGTTTACGGTTTTCGGGATTCGGTGTTGGGTTGAAAGTCGTCAGCCGCCGTAAACCGAATACTGAAAACCGTAAACCGTCCCCGTCAAATTCTTTCCTCTATGCAACCCTTTTTGCGCTTAACACTCCCGGTGCTGGCGGTTTTTCTCGTGTTGGCTGCCTGTACCTCGGGCGACCTGGACGTGGGGCAGGACCTGATCAGACCCGACGAAATGCAGATTCAATACATCGATACGGTTACCGTCAACCTCTCGACCGTGATGGTTCCCGACTCGTTCATCACTTCTTCCGACAGCACGGTCCTGGTGGGGCGCTGGACGGATCCGCTAACCGGCCTGATGCAGGCCCGCGGTTTTGGCTCGTTATCGTATGCGACGAACGATTTACCCGATCAGAAAGGCATTCGTTTCGACTCGCTGGTGCTGGAAATGGACTACGCGTACTCAATTGGTGACACGCTGAACCCGGTTTCCCTCCAGATTCATCAGCTCCAGAAACCGCTTGAGGTTGGGGCGGTGCATTACAATACGCAATCTGTTCCGTACAACACGCAGCCACTGATTCAGAAAACGTTCCTGCCGCAATTCAAAGATGTCACCCGGCAAATTCGGATACGGATTCCCGACGCGCTGGCCCGAACGTTCTACGATAAACTGATCAGCCGGGACATCAACAGCGCCGAAACCATGTCGGCGTTCTGGAAAGGGTTTGCCTTTGTGAGTGCCCCCGCGAACAATGTTTTTCTGGCGCTGAACCTGACTTCGGCCACTTCGGGAATCCGGCTGTACTACCGCCAGAACGACCTCAACCAGACTGCCCACAACCTGATTTTCCCGTTCCAGGCCGGACAGTTTACGCAACTGGCCAACAACCGCAGCGGCACGCCCTTGCAGGCGCTGCAACGGGCGTCGGATGTCATTCCCAGTCACACGACCGGGAATTCGGCCTTCCTGGTTCCGGGTGCTTTTTTATACACCCGCCTGGAAATTCCGTCGCTGAGCGAATTCATTAAACCGACCGGATTTCTCGGTCTCAACCGGGCTGAACTGGTCATCGAACCGATCCGCCGGAATCTGCGCGATAATGCTCCCCCACCGGCTCAACTCGGCCTTTATTTTACCAACGCCCAGAACGAAACGCTGACGGCGGTTCCGGGTTTGGCCAACGGGGAGATATCGGCCGTCGCCAGTTACCAGTACCTGCCCAACGAACTCGAGTTGCAGGACGCTTATGTGTTCAACATTACGCAGTACATCAACCAGATCATGCGCGGGGAAGCGGTTGCCCGGCCGATATTGCTCCGGATTCCGTCGGGCCAGATCACGATGAAAACCATGTTGCAGCGGGTCGCGTTCGGAAACCGGCACCACACCACCGACCGGATCAAGCTGAAACTGTATGTAACCTCGGACGCGAATTGACAGCAATTGACCAGATTACGTCAGATCCCACTTGCTGCGGTACTCGCGCGAGAGGTAGCCGTTGGCCTCCCGATCGTGGACAAATTTTTCCTTGCGCGGATTCCATTCCAGCTTCCGGCCCAGCCGGTATGAGATCAGGCCGAGGTGCATGGGCATCGTCATCTGCCGGGCGTATTCGAGGTTGGACTCCGGCTGGGTGCGGGCCTTGACGGCATCCACAAAATTCTGCTGGTGACCCGGCGACCGCTGAATACTCTTGGCTATTTCTGGAACATCGGTCATCACCACACCGTTAACGGTGATTTCGCGGGAGTTGTAATCGCAGAGTAAGGTGCCTTTATCGCCCTCAAAATAAGCCCCAATGCCCCGATTGGCCGCGCCCGGCACGTCCGGCGGTACGGAGGTCCAGTGAAGTTTCAGGCCTTCGAATTCGTAATCAATGCTGATCGACTTGGGAGCGTCGGCGATTCCGTCCGGCGCTTCCCCGGTCGCACTGACGCTTTTCAGGTTTTTCGGACTGATTGACCACCAGACAATGTCGGCAATGTGGCTCCAGAAATCCTGAAAGACGCCCCCCGAATAATCCAGAAAATAGCGGTACGTAAAATGGCAGCGCTGGGGCGTATACAGCGAATACGGCGCGGGCCCCAGCCACATGTCCCAGTTCAGGGTAGCGGGTGGCGTCTGGTAGTTGGCCGGTCCCAGATCGGGCGGCAACCCGGTTTTCCACAACCGCACGGTATGCACCTTGCCGATGGCCCCACCCCGAATCAATTCCACGACGCGGTGATAATTATCCCCGGCATGAATCTGCGTACCGAGTTGAAATACCCGCTTATGGCGGTTCAGTTGCTTCAGCATTTTTTGCCCTTCGCGCACATCGAACGACAGCGGTTTTTCGCCGTACACGTCTTTTCCGGCCTGAAAGGCCAGAATCGCCACCTGCGCGTGCCAGTGATCGGGCGTAGCCACGGTTACGGCATCGATGTCTTTCCGGTCCAGAATATGCCGGAAATCGCTGTATCCCTGGGATTTCGTCCCCGGATTCAGGTCCGACAAGCGTTTCAGGCTGCTGTTCAGGTGGTCCTGATCCAGATCGCAGAGAGCCACAATCTCGACTTCGGGTAGTTTGGCAAACCAGCCCATGTGGTTGTTGCCCATGCCGCCCAGGCCGATGTGGGCAATTCGCAAGCGGTCGCTCGGTGCCACTTTCCGGAGATTCGGCAACAGCGTCAGACCAAGGGCGCCCGCGCTGCTTTGTTTTAAAAATTCACGGCGGTTAAGTAGGTGATTCATACGGTAAAAGGGTCAGAAATGCAGATTTAAGGTACAAATAAATCAAATTCTGCTCATTAAACTCTTTACAAAAAATTAACCAACCGGGAATCACAGAGTCCGGCGACTTTTCGTTATTTTACCCATTCATCCGTTCCGATTCAGACCTTCCTCAATTTTATGAACCGACTGTTACTAACCGTCTCCCTGATTTTCCTGCTATCTTCGCTTGCACCCGTCAACGCCCAGCAAACGCAGAATGTCATTCTGGTCACACTCGACGGGGTTCGCTGGCAGGAGGTTTTCACCGGCGCCGATTCCACGCTGCTCTTCGACCCGGCCTACTCGCCCGATACGGCCACAGCCCGCAAATTTTTCTGGGCCGCCACCCCCCAGGAACGGCGCAAACAGTTGTTTCCCTTTCTCTGGAATACGGTTTCCAAAGAAGGCCAACTCTACGGCAACCGACTGAAAGGCAGCAAGGTAAACACCTCCAACCCGTTCTGGTTCAGTTACCCGGGCTACAACGAAATTCTGTCGGGGTATGCCGATGAACGCATCAAATCGAACGACAAGATTGATAATCCGAATACGACTGTGCTCGAATTTCTGCATAACAAACCGGCTTATAAAGGCCGGATTGCCGCATTTTCGTCCTGGGATGTTATTGAAGCCGCCGTGAATGAGACGAAAACCGGCATTTATGCCAGTTCGGGCAATGAACGAATTACCAACCCCAAAACCGCCACCGACTCGCTGCTCAACAGCATGATGAGTACCATTCCCCCGCAGGTCTGGGACAAAACCGTCCGCAGCGATTTTCTGACGTATTATGCCGCGAAGAATTATCTGCTGCAAAACCGCCCCCGCGTGCTGTTCATGCAGTTCGACGAAACCGACGGCCTGGCCCATGCCGGCCGGTATGCCGACGATTTGCGCATGGTGAACACGGTGGATGCTTTCCTGGCCGATCTGTGGAAAACCCTTCAGCAGATTCCGCAGTATGCCGGGAAAACCACCCTGATCGTGACCACCGACCACGGGCGCGGACATACCCCGAAAGCAACCTGGAAAGGGCACGGCACCAAAACGCCGGATTCGTACCAGATGTGGTTTGCCTTCATCGGCCCCGACACCCCACCCACCGGCGAACAGACGGGTGGCCCGGTTTTATTCCAGAATCAGCTGGCGGCTACGCTGGCGCGGTTGTTAGGCGAAGATTTTAAATGCGAGCACCCGGTTGGCCCGCCCGTGACGACGGTTCTAAAACCGTACTAAATGATAAGCCGATTCGGTCGCAGAAGGAGCAGGCAGGAAGTTACCCCTGGATAATCCGGCGCATCAGCGCGACGCTGACCACCAGCCCGAGGGCAATGCCAACCGAGTCCGCTGCGAGATCCAGCCATTCGAAGCTGCGGTTGATGGGCATCACCAACTGGTAGATTTCGATCAGAAAACCGTAGAGAACCCCAATGACAAAAATCCGGATCGGAGACTTGGAAACTGTTCCCCAAAGCAATCCCCAAAGGCCGAAAATGCCGACATGAATGAATTTATCGTTGGTGGTCATCTCCGGAGACAGGTAATCGCTGGGCCAGGCACAACCGATAAAAATAGCGATTGTCCACCCAATCGCGGCCCACTTGATGAGTTGTTTCAGTCGCATATCAGCGGGTGAGGGCCGTCATACGCCACTCGGTCAAAAACAAGAATACGGTAATGACACTCATTAGATACAGGACGTTCCGGGAGTCGATCAGGCCGCGCCCCAGAGCCTGGTATTGCTCATCGAGGGCAAGCCAGGTCAACGGATAAGCCAGCGTTCCCCAAAACGCCAGACTCGCCAGCGAACTGATGCCCACGTATAATAAAAAACACAAAAACACGCCGACCACAAACGCTACCACCTGGTTTTCATTGATGGAAGAAGCGAACAGACCGACGGCGACAAATACCCCGCCCAGCAGCACCAACCCCACATACGAACCAAAGACCGAAGCGGAATCCACGTTCCCAACCGGATTTCCCAATTGATAAATTGTATAATAATACACGAGGGTCGGTAGCAATAACAGGACCACCAGCAGCCAGTTGGCCAAAAATTTTGCCACCACCAACTGCCAGCGTGTCAGCGGTTTGGTCAGCAGCCATTCGATGGTGCCCGCCCGCACCTCTTCCGCAATGGAACGCATGGTGATGGCCGGGACCAGAAAAAGCATGACGTAGGGAGCCAGCGAAAAGAAAACACCCAGATCGGCATAGCCGTATTCCAGCAGACTGGTATCCGGAAAAACCCACACCATCAGGCCCACGGCAGTCAGAAAAACCGCCATGATGACGTACGCAACCGGTGAGCTAAAAAAACCGTTGATTTCTTTCCGAAAAACCGGGAACATCGCCATTCAGTGCAAGCGGTTAGACAAGAGAAAAAGATAATACCGATCCGGCCCTGTCCATTCGTAGGTTTTGCCTCACTTGAGCGAAAACTCAGTTTTGAAAATCCGGGAACGTCGGTTTGTTCCGGCGCAGGAAAGCCGCCACAACCAGGGCAATCAGCACACCGAAAATAGCGGAAAACAGGACTCCCACCATAAACTGCAATCCGGGACTCTGCAACTTCTCGGTAAACTGCATGGCCTGGTCGATCTGCTCGTCGGACATACCCCGGCTTTCCAGTTGTTCACGGGCGTTGTCCAGCATTTGCTGGCGAATGGTTGTATCAATGAAGTTGGTGTAAATCAGGCTGTAGGTAATCGACACCAGACCCGAAATCACCGATAACAGGGTTCCCAACCCAACGCCCTCGCCGTAACTCATAAAACCGCCGTTCAACGCACGATAGTCCCGCATGGCCATAATGGCTACCGCAATGGCAATCACCAGGCTGATCCATTGCATGGACTGGTTGGTAAACAAACCGGCTACATTGATAATGGTGGTGTAAACCATAAAAATAACACCGGATATCAGACCCCATTTCAGGGCGACACGGGCAAGCGACGGTTTTTCTTCCATGTTGTTAAGAGTTGGAGGTTTTAGAACGGTTGGGAGCGTCGGATGACGGATTGTACAAACTATAATCCTGTTTCCTGAAAAGTAACGAAATGATCAGAACCGGCAAAACCGCCAGTACGGTTTTCTTGCTAATTTCGTCGCCCACCAGCGTTTCGGGCGTAATCTGGTCGATATTCTTGAGGGCCTTCGCGTATTCTGCCTGCCCCAGGGTTTCGATCAATCGTCCCTTCGTCGAAATCAGTAACTGCCGCAGATCGTCCAGATACCGGGTAAACACCTCGGGGTCAATGTATTTCACAAACAGATAAATCAACCAGGCGGTCAGCAGGGCACCCACTGTATTGACGATATAACAGATGGTCAGGGCCTCCCACAAATGCAGAAAACCGTGCCCGATGTATTTGCGGTAATACCAGACCGCCGTGACCATCATGATGATCTGAAAACCGAAATCCGGTACCCGAATATTGCCAAGCGGCACAACTCCAATGGCATACAGCGCCAGAAAATAGAGAAAGCAAAGGAGCCCCGCCAGCAATCCGAAGAAAACCGGGAGTTTCAGCAGGGGGTGGTTAAAGTACGAAATAAAGTGTTTCACTAAGTTGATAGATGGCTAATCTGGCCTTTGTTAATAATCCATAACGCTTTCCCCCGCAAGGTCTTGCCCAAAAAGGGTGAGTTTTTTGAGCGGGATACCGTCCGTTCGTACGTCCACTCCTGCTCCGGATCGAACAGCGTCAGTGTAGCAGGTTGATTCTCCTCAATGGTCAGGGCCGGGAACCGCACAATCCGACGAGGATTCACGGTCAGTTTAGCAATCAACTGGTCCAGCGGCAAGGTATCGAAATGGGTCCGAACCACGCTGAAAACCGTTTCCAGGCCAATGATTCCAAACTCGGCATGATCGAATTCGATGTTCTTGCTTTCGTCGTCCTGCGGGTTGTGATCCGACACAATGGCGTCGATCGTTCCGTCGGTCAGCCCGGCTTTCAGGGCGTCCACATCCGTTGCCAACCGGAACGGCGGATTTACTTTCAGGTTCGTGTCAAAACCCATCAGGGCGGTGTCGTCGAACGCCAGCTGGTGGGCTGCGATATCGCAACTCACCGGCAACCCCTGCTGTTTCGCCCGCCGAATCAATTCCACCGACCGCGCCGTCGAGATCGTCGAGAAATGCAAAACCGCCCCTTCCGTCTCCCCGGTGTTTCGTCCGGAACCGGTCTGTGGATACACGTATTCCAGCAGCCGCAGATCGCGCTCAATCAGCATTTCTTCGGCCATCGCGGGCATGCCTTTCAGCCCCAGCAGCGTACTGGAAAGCCCTTCGTTCATTTGCCCGAAATGAGTCAGATTGATTTCTTCCGGCCGGTTCATCAGCAAACCGTTGAAGGGTTGCAGGTATTGCAGGGTTTTCAGCAGCAGGTCGGGATTCATCAGCGGGTGTTCGCCGTCGGAAAACGCCACCGCCCCGGCATGATGCAGGTCGATCATGTCCGTAAAATCGTTGCCTTCCGTTCGTTTGGTAATGGCCGCAATCGGGTGCACCGTCACGGGTTGGCCGACCGTCATCTGCCGGACATAACCAAGCGTATCTTTTGAGTCGAGGGCCGGTTTGGTCGTGGGCAAGACCGCAATATCCGTAAAACCGCCCCGGCTGGCGGCCCGGCAAACCGTCGTCAGGTCCTCCTTGTGTTCGTCCCCCGGGTCTTTGGCCGACACCCGCAAATCGAACCAGCCCGGCGAAAGGCACAGGCCTTCCTGTTCGATGATCTGGAGTGAATTCTCCGAGTCGCTCGAATCGACGGCGAGCGACTCGCCAATCTGGCGGATCAAACCATTTTCAATGAGAACGTCACGAACCTGTCCATTAAAGGGCGACTGAACGTCTACGATTCGGGCGGCACGGATGAGTAGTTTCATGGGTATAATAGCTCCGCCAGCAAACGGTTGGCCGCAGCCCGGCGGTCGGAAATGCAAAAAAAAAGCCCCGGCTGGAGCTTCCTGATTCATTCGGTGCGTCAGGCACCCACCAAATCTTTATAGGCGTCGGCTGATAGCAGGTCATCGGCATCCGTTCCGTCGGTCACTTTCAGACGAATGATCCAACCCCGGCCATATGGATCATCATTGACCAGTTCGGGCGATTTTTCAACCTCGGGATTGATTTCCAGTACTTCACCCGCCAGGGGCAAAAACAGATCCGATACGGTTTTAACCGCTTCGATCGAACCGAAAATATCTCCCTTGGCCAGACTCTGACCGACGCTGGTAATGTCCACAAAAACAATATCACCCAACTCACTCTGGGCGAAATCCGTAATACCGACAACGGCGGTATCGCCCTCGATGCGAACCCATTCGTGATCTTGTGTATACTTTAATTCTCCGGGAAAATTCATACGGACGGTTGATTTTTGCGCTGCAATTTACACTGATAAAACGGTTTTGCCAAACCTTCCGCCCGGCCTTTGTTTGCATCACGGCAGCGCAAAGGCCACGTAGCGATCGCCCGAGTGCGTTTTCAATTTGCCACCTCCGCAGGCAATCACCACATACTGTTTTCCACGCACCGAATAGACCGCCGGCGTAGCAAAACCGGGGGCCGGGAGTTGGGTTTCCCAGAGCAGTTTCCCCGTCTGGCGGTCCAGCACCCGGAATTTGGCGTCGGGCGTTGCCGCAATGAACAGCAACCCGCTGGCCGTGACCACCGGCCCACCGTAGTTGTCGGTTCCCGTCGGTGGAAGCCCCTGCCGGGTCAACGCCGGAAATTCCCCCAGCGGAATCTGCCAGCGGTGATCGCCGGTATTCAGGTCGATGGCCGTCAGCGTCCCCCAGGGCGGGCGGCTCACCGGGTACCCGTTCCGGTCGTACCAGCGGTTATAACCCGTGTGCTGATACGGCAACCAGGTGCGTGCCGGGGTCGTCGCGACCACCTGCTGAGCTCTTTTTTTCCCCGCAATGAAATCCACAATTGCCGTCCGCTCCGCCACCGACAGGTGCGAAAACGCGGGCATCATGCCCCGTCCTTTCAGCAGCAACTGGTGAATGGCCTCCGGTTTCATGCGGTCGGCAATGGCCAGCAGCGACGGATACGCCCCGCTATGATCCCCCCGGCGATCGGGGCCGTGGCAGGCACCACAATTCGTTGCGTATAGTTTTTCCGCGCTACTCACCGCCGTGGGTTTGGGCGCATCGACCAGCGTAGTATACACCGGAATTTCTTTGGCCGGCACGTACAGAATGCCCTGCGGATCAACAGCGGCTCCGCCCCATTGCGCCCCGCCATCGGTTCCCGGAAAAAAAATGGTTCGCTGCCGGCCTACCGGATAATACGGCGTTCCGGTCCGGCTGGCCCGCAGTTCGCGCACGATATCGTCCCGATCCGCGACGGTTTCGTTCAGGTCTTTTTCGGTAAAAGTCTGCCGCGTAAACGGGGCCGGTTTGAGCGGAATGGGCTGGGTTGGGTACGCTTGTTCGCCGGGCATATCGGAGGCCGGAAACGGTTTTTCCTCCACCGGAAACAGTGGTTTTCCGGTCACCCGGTCAAAGACAAAAACCTGCCCCTGTTTGGTCACCTGCGCCACCGCGTCGATCCTGCGGGGCCGACCATCCGGGCCAGGTTGCACCACCGTCAGCAAATTCGGCGGAGCGGGCGGATCACGGTCCCAGATATCGTGGTGGACCAGTTGAAAATGCCAGATGCGCCGGCCCGTTCGGGCGTCGAGCGCCAGCAGGCAATTGGCAAACAGGTTCGCACCGGGCCGGTTGCCGCCGTAAAAATCAAAAGCCGCCGAACCCGTGGGCGCATACACGATGCCCCGCTGCCGGTCGAGGGCCATACCCATCCAGTTATTGGCTCCCCCGACATTCAAATAACCGTCCTTCGGCCAGGTGTTATAGCCATATTCGCCCGGTTCGGGAATCGTCCGGAAGGTCCAGACCCGCTGGCCCGTGCGAACGTCATACGCCCGAATATCCCCTTTTAAAGCGGTTGGCCCTTCCGAAACCCGGACGCCGACAATGATCCGGTTTTCAAACACCACGCCCGGCGTGTTGGCGATCACGTAATCATCCGCCCCAGCTCGTTCCAGGCCGGTTCGCAGGTTGATTTTGCCGCCCTGCCCAAAGGTCGGCACCGGTTTTCCGGTTTTCGCATCCAGCGCGTAGAGCAGGTGGCCAAACGCGAAGAAAATCCGTTTGCTGGTGCCGTCAGTCCAGTACGTCACGCCCCGGCTGGTCATTTTAAACGTCGTGTCGTCCAAGGCGGTTTTCCACCGTTCCCGACCGGTAGCCGCGTCCAGCGCAAACGCCTGCGAACCCGCCGACACCCCGTACAAAATGCCGTCGATCACAATCGGGTTGCATTGCATCTGGGTCTGATTGCGGACTGAATCGACACCCCCGGATGCGTATTCCCACACCCTGGTCAGTTGCCCGACATTGTCGGCCGTTAGCTGGCTCAGCGGGGAGAAATGACTTTGGGCAGCATCGCCGTTGTATTCCCGCCAGTCGGTATCGGGTACGCCCTGAAACGCCGTGGTCAGGAGCAAAATCGCCAACAAAACAAAGAGGCCGGCCGGGAGCAGGGTCGCGAAACGTCGGGGCATCGGTTTTCTTTTTAAACGATTCGATCTGACTGTGTTAAAGACGGATTCCGGCGTATAAATACTGTCTGTAGCCATTAATTAAAAAAACGGCCACCGGCCCCATGCCGAATCAGCTTCTTTTTCTATCTTACCAATCCGTTCACTTTTACCGTGAGAACCGTGGAAAGAGCCCGGCTGTCTATTCCAAACTAATCCTTATTTCGTTTACATGAAGCAGTACTACTACCTGGAGGGCAACCAGCAGTTTGGCCCGTTCAGCCTGGACGAGTTACGCAGCAAAAACATCCAGCCGACCACCAAAGTGTGGGCGCAGGGCCTGCCCGACTGGGTGGCTGCGCAAACCGTTCCCGAAATCAACGAATGGCTTTCCGGCGCATCCGGCCAACCCTTCCAACCTGCCGTGCCGGTGCCGCCGGTCGCCCGGCCTTTTCAGGAGTCGTATACGCCCAATCAACCGCTGGGCAACATGCCGCCCAAACCCAAAAGCTGGCTGGTTGAGTCCATTCTGGCTACGTTATTCTGCTGCCTCCCGTTCGGTATTGCGGGCATTGTCAACGCGTCGAATGTCGATTCCCGGTATGCCAACGGTGATTTCGCGGGGGCTCAACGGGCATCGGACGAAGCCGCAAAGTGGACTAAAGTCAGCTTTTTCGTCGCCATCGGGCTTTGGGTTTTATACATCGCGGCCATCTTCATCGGCGTATTCAGTGGCATCTGGAGCTCATTCCGTTAGGAAGCCTTCCCGGCGAATTATCCCGTTGTTCGTCCTACTCGGGATTGCGACGGTTTATTTCTGGTTCGACCCGGAACAGCAATCGTTTTTTCCGCCCTGTCCGTTCCGCCTGCTGACCGGTTTGGAATGCCCCGGCTGTGGTTCGCAGCGGTGTTTACACCAACTGCTACACGGTCACATTGACCAGGCATATCGGTATAACCCGCTGCTGGTGTTGTCCTTGCCTTATCTTCTGGCGGGTTTAATGCTGGAATATACCCCTCTGGGAAAAACGTACGCGACCGTTCAAAACCGCTTCTACGGTAAAACCGCCAGTTGGGTGGTATTCGGTATCGTTTTGACCTACTGGATCGGGCGGAATGTGCTCTGACTCAGAAGGCTTCGCCCAGCGAAATGTAAAAACCGGTTCCTTCGCGGGTGACGCCCAGATCGGCCCGCAGGAAGATGTCTTTTTTCTGAAAAAACAGAAACCGCAATCCTCCGCCAGCCGCCCAGCGCAGTTGATTGGCCTGAAACGAACCGACAGTCGGGGCCACCGTTCCCAGCCCCGCAAAGACGGTTCCGCCCCAGCGTCGGCTGAAACCAAAGGGCAGCCAGCGTAATTCGGCCTGTCCGGCCAGCACGTTTTTGTCGCGGTAGCGGCCCAGGTAATACCCGCGCATCAGCGACTCGCCCCCAATAAGGCCCAGGTTATTGAACGGAATATCGCCCGTCATGAACGTTCCGGCGAGTTGCAGCGCCAGCACCCGGTTGAGCCGGCCCAGCGGCCGATAGAGCCGGCCATCGAGTACCAAACTCCGGTAGCGGAAGTCGCTGCCAAAACCGGGGCGGTACCACAAGATTCCGGTTTCCAGAAAATGGCCTTTGCGGACGTTCAGTACATTTTTACGGTCGTCGTACACCACAGCTGCCCCCAGCCCTACGGTGGTTGAACCGTTACCGCCCAGCGGCAACTCGAAATGGTTTCGTTCATCCGGTTCGAACGTCACCCGCCCAAGGCTCTGAAAATCGGCTTCGATGCCCGCATACCAGTTCCGATTCACCTGCCGGAGAATGCGTTGCCGAACCTGTACATAATGCGAATTGACGAGCGCCGGATTCGCCGATGGCGTGCCGGGACCAATCCCGTAAAAGAGCAGTGGAAATTGCTGGTATTTGGCCCGGCCCAGAAAGAAATACCGGTTTTTATGCGTATAAGCCGCATTCTCCAGCAACGCACCAAATTGTCCCTTGAAGGTCACGAAGGAATAAAGCACGATTTCACTCAGCCGGTTGACGGTCGTGTCTTTTTTGGCGTAAAACAGCGAAAACGCCCGAAGCCCTACTTCCACGCTGGTTTCGGGGGCAAAACCGGCCGTAGGAAAAATCAGCAATTTGGAGGTTGCCGCCGACGAAGTATCGTTCAGCACCCGGTTGACGAAACGGATCAACTGGCCCTGCCCGCTGGCCGGAGAAATCATCAAACCGGAAAACAGAACAAAAAAAAGAACCTTCAGGCGGTTTTTCATAGCTGCATTGCTCTTCCCAAAACCGTCTGGTTTTAATGGAAACTTAATGTATAACTGAAAAAACGCCCGAATGATTACAACGCGGACGCTGAATAAAACCGGCAAAACCCGGTTTTATTCAGCCAGGTTAAACCGTACCTGCACCCCACCCGCCGTAGTAGCCCGGCGGAACGAATTGGACACCAGCGGATCGTTGAACGTCCGGTCAAAATACACCTGTACATTCAACCGGCGACTGACGACGTAACTCACCTGCGGCCGCAACTGGAAATTGACGTTCCCGGCCGTAATGATCTGCTCACCGACGCCATTATCGTCCGGTGAAGCCGTATTCGAATCGTCAAACTTCCGTTGCACCGTGCGGGTATCACGGAACGTCAGGTTGCAGTTGAAGGTCAGGTCGTTTTTCAACCGGCGGTAAGCACCGTTGATTTTAAACGGAATCCGGAAGTTCGTTTTCGTGAAGCCAAACCGGAACGTGATGTCCTTATTGCTCAGTTCGGCGACCTGGGCGTTCGAGAGGTTCAGCGCCACGCTCCGGTCCTGGTTGTACTCCATACCCCCACTGATTTTGCTCTGCGTCCGGAACGTCACCCCCAGCAGGGGCGCAAACCGCTCGGTCATCGTAATCGTACTCATGACAAAAATCGGAATGAACTGATTTTCGTCGTTGAACCGATTTCCGAGACGATACCCCATGACGGCCAGATTGACGTAAGCGGCTTCGTAATCCAGCGACGAAATGAAGTTTCCAACGCTGTAGGTCGAATTGTAACTATGTGTCAGCGTAAAGGCGCTGAACAGTTTCTGGAACGGTTTCAATTGCGACAGACCGTTGTAATCGACCCGCCAGTTTGGCAACGGAAACCGCAGGAATGGATTGATTTTCACCGTATTGGGATCTTTCCCACTGTAAGCCGCAAAGAACGCCGGAATCAGGACATCCTGCGAAGTCAGGTTGTATTCCCCCCCCGTTCCTACGCCCGTGTTCAATCCCATCAGACGGTTCAAAATGATCTTGCGGTATTCGGCAAACCGGTCGAAAATGGGGGAAGAGTTGTCGCGGTTTTGTTTCATAAACGCGGTTTTGAACGACAAAAACGACATGCTGAACTGCCCGTTTCGCAGCGGGCTCTGGCTCACAAACCGGCCCGTTGAATCGGGTCGGTAAAACTCCTGGTAATTATCCTGCCGCGTCAGCCGGGCTTCGACCGTGATCCGGAAATCCCTGAACGGTTCCAGCGTCGTGCGGGCATCGAATCGTTTGCCGAGCGTCTGCGTAAACGGCTGGTTCTGCACCACGCTGCGCGTCAGCCAGCCCCGTTCGGCGGCTTTGTGGTGAATGTTCCGATCCTGACTACCGAGCACGAACGGCAACCCCGGCGCGTTCTCCCTTGAAAGACCGAAGAAGCGCGGTGTCGGCATAAAGCCGGGTAAAATCGTCGATTCCAGGACGGTATAATTGAAGTTGATGCCCCGAACGGTCAGCAGCGTCCGGACAAAACTCTTCAGCACCCGGCTTTCGGTTCGCTGGATATCCTCGATGTCGCCGGGGTTCCGGGTGAAATTTTTCCGGGGCGGAGACGGCGTGTTGGCAAACCGCAACGACTTGATTTTGTTATACAGGCGAATAAAATCCACCCGGCCCTGCAAGCCCCACTCGCGGTTGTTGCGGACGGTATTGCCAAACGGCGTGCCCAGCGTATCGGTAATGCCGTAGGAATTGGCCTGAAACTGGTATCCGATGTTGTAGGTCAGGTCGGCGGCAATCCAGTCGAGCAACGGCAGTTTATCCAGCGGCATCCGGTAGGTCGTCCGGATATTCTGTTCAAAGTTTTTCGTCCGGCCAAACCGTTTGGCATTGGCCCAAACCGAATCGACCTTCGCCTGCGTATTCAAATCCCCGGCGGGTTCGTCAATGATGGCCTGGGTGTGGGCTTTGTAGGTCACAATCAGGTTTCGGGTCAGGTTCCACTGCAAATCATAATCCCGGTTAAACCAGAAATACTTCTCAAACTGTGGCACCATGCCCGCCGTGGTCAGCTCCGAATTTCGGAGCTGGGTTTTGATAAAACTCCGGTCCACATCCCCCCGAATGGCCACCTGGGTTGGTAGCAGCGTCAGGTTGAAATCCCGCAGCCAGCGCAGATACGGCCGCTCCAACGACTGAAACCGCTTGAATGGTTCGAAGGGTTTGGGCTGCGCACTGTAAATGTAGGCAACACCACCCCGTGTTTGCCGCTGGGTATACTGCTCGGTCAGAATGTTGGTCCGGGTCGCTTCGTTGGTCGCGTAGGTAAACGAGAAGTTTTCGAAATCGTAGAAATGGTTCTTCGCGTTCGGATTGGTTTTCACCTTCCGGAAGTTCGACAGGTTGAACCCGCGCTGAACCGTGCGGTCTTCCACCAGCCGTCGATACCGGGATCGTTCGTTCTCGCCCATCGTCGATAAGGTCGTTTCCAGCGGTGTGTCCGGGTCCAGCGGGTTGAAATGCGGTTGAATCAGGCGCTGGTCATAGTTGACATAGAGCGGAATCCGCAGGCCCCATTTTTCGGGGAACAGCTTATCGACCGCAATTTGCGACTGGATTCCGTATTCCGAACTCGTCTCGCGGGATCGTTCGGCAATCCGTTGCTGCACCCCGCCAAAACCGAACGTCGTGATCTTGCCCGAAGCGGTCACGGTGGCCACATCCGCCAGCTTGGCATTGAGCACCCCAACAGCCGCGCGCCCGGCGGTCTGGTCGTAGCCATTCGCCACCAGTTCGTCCACCCAGACGGTAAAGCTCTTGGGCTGCTCGTCCGGCGATCTGGGGTTCCGCAACCCGATCATAATAATCTGCACCGAACTCAGATCCGGGTTCCCGACCACCGTCAGTTTGTACTTGCCATCGAGGCTGTTCATCGTAAACGGCGCGGCCGAAAGCCGGGTCAGCTGGCGGTTTTTCTCCGCCTTCAGGTTAATGAGTTCTTCGAAGGCTATATCGAGGTAATTGGCATCCGGCCAGACAATATCTTCCGGTTGGGGACCTTCGGGCGTACTGACCAGATTCGGAATTTCGATTTCGTAGTAGTTGTCCGTAAAGTCGGTCCCCAGCCGGATAAACGCCGACACCTGCCCGCTTTCGTCGGCTTCGTTGTGCATGTGGATGTTCATCCGTAACCGCTCCCGGAACAGCAAATCCTGGCTGGTATTCTTGTAAGCCGCCCGCGAATCGCCGTCGCGCAGGTTGGTCACGCTCAGGCTCATCGACTGCTCGTTCAGTTCCACCGTGTTGATCTGCGTAAAGTCACGGTCGCGCTGAAAACCGGGTGGCACGCGGTACACATACTTATTCTGACCGGCGGCACTGTTTTCTTCCACGTTCACGGCGGCCACTTTAAACTGCGCGTCGTATGGTTCCGGCACTTCCTGCAGCCCCCGCGCCGACAAATCGCCGGTGTATTTCCGGTATTGGTTGGAAGTCATCTGCAACTGCGCAAACCGCAGCACCACCGGGTCCTGAAAATCCGTCAGGTACATCCGGGCAAACCGCATCGACTTGAACCCGTTGATGTTCCCGACCTTTTTCGGATTATCCTTGACCGGAATCCGGAACAGATACCAGGTGATGGTGGTATTGCCTTTCTGAACGTCTACTTTATCGACAATATAGCCCCGACCCACCGCCAACTGGCCCGGCCGCAGATCGATCTCGTATTCATAATAGGCTTCGTTGTCGTTGATCGTGTTATCGGTGTTCAGGTCTTCGATGTCGGGCAAGGTGGTCGAAGCGGGCGTCACCAACTGGTTGCGATCCTGCAATTCGGGCGAGTTGTTTTCCATCCCCATGTATTGCTTGTACCGGCTGACAATGTGTCGCACCGAGTCGGCCCGCTGCCCGTAATAGAACATGAAGTCGTCGTTGGCCGGATCGCTCAGCAGCCGCTCCCGGGCCGCTGCGTTCAGCCGGGGTGACACCTGGTTGATGTAATTCTGAAAATACCGGACTTCTTCGCGGTTGCTCAACCCGTCGAGCCCCACATCCTGCTGCGAACGCGTCACGTTGTCGAACGCCTGCGTCACAAACTGCGAACGCGTCACCCGGCCCCACTGCGTCGAATCGGGCGTCAGCCCGTTCGGAACCGCCAGCCCGTTTTCAAAACCGTAGCGACTGTCCTTGATGACATCCTCCGAAATATCGCCGAGGTTAAACACCAGCTTCCCCCCCGTCAGGTTGGGTTTGTTGTCGAAACCGTCGTGAATGATGGCGTTCGTCTGATCAACCTGTCCCAGAAACGGGTCCATCAGCCAGAATTCGATGTTTTCGATGTTGGCGTTGTCAAAATCGGCATCCGACGAAATGGCCCGCATTACGGCTCCGAAATTCTTGCGCGGATCCCCCGTCAGGCGCCCGTCGGCATCCAGATTCGGGTTGAAGTTGTACATCCCGCGTTCTTTCGGAAAATAAGCCACGTCCAGAATATTTTCCGGCAGGTTCACCAGCCGCAGCGAGCGGCCTTTGAAGAGTTCATTCGACTGGAAAAACCGGGCGTAGTGGTTGTTCAGGTCTGCATCCGTCAGGTTGCTGGTCGGCACCCGGTTGTTCATAACAGTGGTGGCCGAGGCAAAGGTGTTATCCACCGTATAGACCGAAATCCGGGCGCGGTTGTAGGCATACGCCAGCGGATCGGCCGCCGTGCCCTGCGGAAACGCCCGTTCCGGCGTGGTCGGCGTCGAGCCCAGTCGCCAGCGCGTCGGTTGGCGGGTCAGGTCGTAGAGGGTGCGGGCGGCTTCAAAATCATCGATGAACGAGTTCTGCTTCACGCGGGGTGCCACACCGGGAAACAACTGCGCGACCTCACCCTGAAAGGCGATACTGGACAATTCTTTCGTCTGAATCAGCGGCAAACCGTCGAGCAGTTTAGTCAGCATCCGCGAGTCTTTCCGGATCGTGGCATCGAAGCCCAGAATGGTGTTGTTCACCGGTTCGTTGCCAATGGCGACCCGGGTCAGAAAACCGGCGGGGGTTTCCTTCATATTCATGGCGGTCATCCCCAGGCTCACGTCCGGACTCAGCTTGTAGTCCAGCCGTGTTCCGACCAGCCGCCGAATCTGGTTCTGGAACAGGTCCGGGCGCTCGTACCGGACCTTGATCTCCTGCCCGGAGTTCATCATGCTTTCGTTCAGAAACCGCACGCGGCCAATCTGCGACTCGACCACAAAATCAACGCCCGGCGTCAGCGGAACCCCACCCGCCGTGACCTGCACCGATTTTTCATCGACGCCGTACGGCAGCGTTACCTCGCCCCCCATCGCCGACTGGTAACTCCCTTTCAGGAAAAACTTGTTCTTGCCCGCCACCTGCTGGGCATCGACCAGTGTATTGCGGTACAGTTCGTTATACACGTATTTGGCTTTCAGTGCATCGTCCGACCCCAGTTTTTTCGCCAGATACGACCCGAACGGTTCCAAAACCGGGAAGATGACCTTCCCATAGCGACTATCAACCGTAATGCCTTCCACAAAGTCAAAATTTCCATCACGCTGGGGGTCAAGCTGCGCGTTGACCTGATCCATGTTAAAGACCTGCACCAGCGGGATGTCCTTGACTGGCCCTTCCTGCAGGTTCGGGTTGTCCATCCCGGTCAGGTCGTCCTTGTAGATAATCCGCAACTGAAAATTCTGCTTGTTGATCTGGGTGGTGTTCAGCGAATAGATGTTCTTCATCATCAGGTTCCACATCGGCAACTGCGTATTGTTGCGGATCGTCGATGACTTCAACAACTTCAGAACCAGCACTTCATCATCCTGACGATTCTGGTAATTTTCGGTCAGTTCACCCACCTGATACTTCTGGCCCTGATAGGTATATTCGTAGGCAACCGCCAGTACCTCGTCGTTGCGGAGCGGGGTTACCAGCGAGAGATACCCCAGTTCGGCCTGAAATTTATACTCGGTTTCCGTCAGGCGTTTAGCCCCACGCAGCAATTCGTAATCAATGCCTTTGGCAAAATTGAAAGTTCCGTCCAGCACCGAACTCGTCTGATCCACCTGCCGAACGGCGTTATTTGTTCTCAACCGGTTATACAACCCGTTGCCACGCGTGTTGTCGGCCGGGCTGGCCGGATTGGCGTTGATGGGTTGCAGGTTGGGGTTGGTCCGGTTGTACGGCTGCGGTTCGGCCAGGTCGGCAAAACCGACAATATTCCGCAGGGTTGTGGTGGTATTGGTCCGGTTGGTTACGTACACCTCTAAACGCGTAACGGTTACCCCGGACATGATTTGCGGCAACCGGTTCAGCGACCGTTCGTAATTATCCCGGAAAAAACTGGAGAGGAAAAAGTGCCGGTTTTCGTCGTACGTATCGACCCGGATTTCGTACGGCCGCTGCAACGAACCGCCCTTAATCGTGATTTCTTCCTGCTTCGAACGCTGCTGCGATGCCACCAGCGTGGCATACAGTTTCCCGAAACGTAACTGGGTTTTCACCCCGAACAGGTTCTGCACGCCCGGAATCAATTGACTGCTGAGCGGCCAGCTAATGTTACCGGCTTCTAGGCCCTGGATGATGCTGGGGTCCTGCGGCTGAAACTGCGGCACCGCCGACTGGCCCATCCCGCCGACCGCCGACAGGCTGGTTGGTAGTCCGCCCGTGCCGGGCAAACCGTTCGTCAGGTTGTTGGCGTTGGGCAGGTTCGGAATGGGTGGCCGGTAGTTCAGTTTCAGGACGTTCTCAAAATTGAAACTGGACTTGGTATCGTAGTTGGCCGTCACGCCCAGCCGTTCGCCAATCTTCCCGTTGAAGTTGATGTTAATCTGTTCGTTAAAAATAAAGTTGCCATTCCGGCGCTGCAAAACCGGAATAACCGGGTTGTCGATGAACTGGTAGAGATACCCAAAGTCCAGCATCACAAAACCGTTCGGCTTGAAATCGACCAGATTGCCGCCAAACAGCCGGTCAAAAACCGGGGGTAATTCCAGCTTCGGAAGCAACCCCCTCCCACTGACGGCACTTTTGCCGTCGCTCTGGGCGCTGTATTCCCGCCATAATCCGCGCTGAACCCGCTGGTTCTGCACCCGGTTATACTCCTGAAACGACATGGTTTCTGCGGGGCGGTAAGGCAGCCCATAGGTGGAACGGGGGAGCGCCGGAACGCCCACCGTCGATCCGATGACGCCGGTTGTAGCCGCGGGGGGAGTAGCCGTTGCCGGGCCGGGCATCGTTGGTCGGGCAACGCCCGGTTGAGCACCAACGCGTTCCCGAACCGAAATCTGACCCGCATGGTCGAGTTGCACATCGGTGGAAACCGCCCGGGGGTCACGCAACAGGAACGGCGATTTGGGAACCGTCAACGAAAAAGGACTCACGTACCGATCCCGCCAACGGATAACCGGACGGCGTTCGGCAGCGCGGGTCGCCCGGATACTATCCTGACGGGCGCGCGCGATGGAATCGGCCTGCGAAACAGCACGCCGACGTGCAGGCGTTTGAGCGACGGCCGAATTCATCCAGAAAGGACCGACTAGCAACGCACACAGCACAATCCACCAGGGATCAATTCGACCCTTTACCAACTGCATCGGGGTCAAACGGTGGGACTCAACACATTCCAAAAGAGGCACGTATAGTTAGATTCGGTGGAATAGGTAGTTTTCTATTTAACAGAGTTTTCTCTACAACCAAACGGCGAAAACCGGGCCAATATTTTAGTCCAGAATTAAGAGTTCAGAATTAAGAGGCTGAAGAATGCCTCCGCCCACTCTTCATTCGTAAGCCCCAACACTTAACTACTTTAGAGCCAGCCGGATAAGTTGTTCCACGTTGAGTTCTTCACCTTCCCGTTTCAGAATGGCATCGAGGCTTTTTTCGGCAACGGGTTTCGGGATACCGAGGGTAACGAGGGCCGCCAGCGCTTCGTCGCGAACGGGATTGGCCGACATCCGGTAAGTGGGCGTATCGGCCTGGGCCAGAATACCGGCTTTCTTCATCTTGTCGCGCAGTTCCAGAATCACCCGCTGGGCGGTTTTACTACCAATGCCTTTGATTCCCTGGATAGCCCGGATATTTTCCATCAGAATGGCCTGCCGGAGTTCACCGGGCGTCAGGGTCGAGAGCATCGTCAAGGCCGTATTCGGGCCGATGCCCGACACGCCAATCAGATCCAGAAAAAGGATTTTTTCGTCGAGATTCGCGAAACCGTATAACGTCTGAGCATCTTCGCGAATGTGTTGATAGGTATACAATTTAAACGGCTCGTCCAGCTTGGGCAAGCCCGTCGATGTATACAGGGAGATGTGAATTTCGTAGCCCACCCCATTGGTTTCCAGAATAACCAGTGTGGGTTCCTTATGGGTAATTTTTCCGGAAATATAAGCAATCATATTCGGTTCATTCGACCTGGTGAACGGGCTAGCTCCCTCCAGGGGTTCTAGCCGTTTTATCCTTCATTAAAAAGCTGGATGAGATCACCCAACCGACTCGCCTTCCCGAATTTCCCCTGGCCGGGAATCACGTATGCCACATCCGGAAATGCTTTTTTACTTTTCGAACGATACGATCCCTTTATGCGTATCGATCGATGGCTTCTTCTTTGCGGTGTGCTAACCAAACAAAGATACGAAGGATGTCCGACTTGTTTGAGCCGCCAATCCGGATTTATTACCTTAAAAAGCCTCTTTGTCAGTCCACAAAGAGGCTTTCATCCCGGTTTTCTGCTCATCAGCGCTACCCGGCTTGGCCTAGCCGACAATCAGCTTCTGACCCGGTTTGAGCGAATTCCCTTTGATATTATTGATTTTTTTCAATTGATCCACTGTCAGGTCGCTATACCGCTGGGAAATATTCCAGAGCGTATCGCCGTCCTGCACGCGGTGGTATTTTGGTTTGTAGGTTTTCGACTTTTTTGCGGTTTCTGACTTGCCTTGGCTTTTGCCAGCGTGGGCCAGCCGCGAGGCCGTTGTCGGAGTGGCCGGTTCCCGCAAAATCACCAGTTTCTGACCGCGCAGAATCCGGTTGGAGCGCAGGTGATTCCATTTTTTCAGGTCGTACAGCTCCACCTTGTATTTTTCAGCAATGTTCGACAGGGCTTCCCCTTTTTTCACCACGTACACGATTTTCTTCGGTTTTCGGCGAACCACCTCTTCGACATCATCGTCCTCCGCGGCAATCGGGTTTGCGGCAACCACGGGGGACGATTCCCGGGCCTGCTCTTCATCGGCATCGGTGAACGGGAAATGATCCCGCTTCCGGGCCAGATCCGATCCATACGTTACGCTTTCGGTCGATGCCAGCAGCATGTTGGTGGCGAGCGCGGGGGTCCGGCCAGCCGAATCAAGAATAGACCGGCGGTTGGACGCAAAATAATCGAAATGCGCTCGGGGCACCCGCAGGACAAAGCCGCGAGTCTGGTCCGACAAAACCCCGGTCATGATCGACGGGTTCATTTTCTGAATCTCGGCCAGTGGTACGCCACTGTATTGACAAAACCGCTCGATCGACAGATAGCCGTTGACGTGAATGGTGTCGCAGGGAATCGGATACTCCGGTTGTTCGGCAAAAATACCGTGGTCGTTGGCGTAGTTCATCATGTAGGTCAGGGCGATGAACTGCGGCACGTACGCCCGGGTTTCTTTGGGCAGGTAATTATAAATGGTCCAGAACGAATCGCCCCCCGACCGGCGCATGGCCCGTTTTACCGTTCCCGGTCCGCTGTTGTAAGCTGCCAGGGCCAGGTGCCAGTCGCCAAACACATTGTACAAGCGTTTCAGGTAGCGACAGGCGGCATCCGTCGATTTCACCGGGTCCATCCGTTCGTCCACATACTCATCCTGATACAACTGGTATTCTTCCCCGGTATATGGCATGAACTGCCACAACCCTCCGGCCCCGACGCGGGAAACCGCCTTAGGGTCCAGCGATGACTCCACAATGGAGAGATATTTCAGCTCGTCCGGAATTTCGTACTGGGCCAGTAACCGCTCGTATAAAGGGAAAAACATGGGCACCCGCTCCAGGACCTTCTTGGTGTAGCTCGGTTTGCGGAACGTAAAATAATCAATAAAGCCGTGGACGGTTTTGTTGTAATTGAGGGGAATCGACTGTTCCAGTTTCGCCAGCCGATCGCGCAGCACCTCTTCGGGGATCGAAAGTACTTCGGGGACGTCGGCCACTTCGATGGCGGATTCCTGTACCGTGTCGGCTTTAACGCTAGTGGTATCGGTTTGAAAAAAGCCCCAGCTCCGGGGAGCAATGCTTACGAAAATGAGGACTGTACAAGCCAATCGGAGGCCGTGAAGGGTCTTCTTCAGGTTCGACATGAGCAGGTTTTTGGTTTACATTTTGGTTAAGTATTTCCGGAGGAAAGAACGGTATGGTGGATAAAAATAGGACAAAAAACAGTTTTCGTCAAACTTTTACGCAAACAAGCGGAAAAACCTATTCAACCGTTCCGCAAAACGGAGGCTGGTTTTGACCGCTAAACTGCTGATCCCGCTTCAATTACCGTGCCTTTCTCTGGAAAGGAAACGAAAACAGACGCGTCTATCGTGTCAGAAATAATTTCCAGAACGAAATGATTTCACAACGGGGTCGATCCGGGGGGCTTTGGACGTTCTACGCCAGCGCGCCCTCCCGCTCCGTGAGCGCCTGGGCCGTGGCCAGTAAATCCGCTTCACCGAATGGTGCAGCCATCAGCTGAAAACCGATGGAAAGGCCCTCGTTGTCCGTCCCGTTCGGAATGGAAATGGCCGGGCAACCAACCACGTTGGCCTGTACCGTGAAAATATCAGCCAGGTACATTTGCAGCGGATCGCTGGCTTTCTCGCCGATCCGGAAGGCCGTGGTCGGCGTTACCGGCGAAGCCACCAGATCGTATTGCGCAAACAAGGCATCGGTTTCATCCTTGATTAATCGGCGGACCTGCTGGGCTTTCGTATAATAGGCGTCGTAATAGCTGGAGCTGAGCGCGAAGGTTCCGAGAATAATCCGCCGACGGACTTCATCGCCAAAACCGTCGGTCCGGGATTTTTTGTACAATGACTCCAGATCCGTGGCTTCGGGGCTCCGAAAACCGTAGCGGACGCCATCGAAGCGCGACAGGTTGGAACTCGCTTCGGCGGTCGTCAGAATATAATAGGTAGGAAGAATATGTTTCAGCAACGGGAAATCCACCGGTTCGACCGTGTGCCCCTGCTCGCGCAGCCAATCCAGTGCCCCCAGCGTTTGTTGCCGAATCGCCGGATCGACCCCTTCACTTTCCACGCCTTCGCGCAGATAACCGATCCGCAAGGGGCGGTTCAGGGTCAGGTTCTGGCTATACGCCGGAACCGGATTTCGACTGACCGTGCTATCGAAGACATCGGGGCCGGCCATGATTTCCAGCAGCAGGGCCGCGTCTTCCACCGTATGCGTAATCGGTCCGATGCAATCGAAGGAGGAAGCATAGGCAATGAGCCCCCAGCGGGATACCCGCGCGTACGTTGGTTTTAAGCCTACCGTACCACAGAAAGCCGACGGTTGCCGCACCGACCCGCCCGTATCCGACCCCAGCGACGCCAGGCACAAACCGGCCTGAACCGCCACGGCTGAACCGCCCGACGATCCACCCGGCACCCGGCTGGTATCCGCGGCATTCCGCACCGGCCCGAATGCCGAATTCTCGTTCGATGAGCCCATCGCAAACTCGTCGCAATTCTGCCGCCCGATAATGATCACATCCTCGTCCAGCACCCGCTGCACGGCGGTGGCGGTAAACTGCGACACAAAACCGTCCAGAATCCGGCTTCCGGCCTGAACGCCGTGCTGCTCGTAACAGAGTACGTCCTTGATACCGAGCACCATTCCGGCCAGACGACCCGCGGTGCCGGCCTGCCATCTGGCGTCTACTTCATCGGCCCGCTGGCGGGCATCATCGGCATAGACGGCAACAAACGCATTGAGGTGGCGGTTTTCTTCGATCCGTTGCAGGTAATGTTCAACCAACTGGCGACAGGTAATGGCTCCGGCGGCCAAATCGCGCTGAATCCCGGCGAGAGATTCGTACGGTTTTAGAGGCATAATCGGGTACGACTGGTAGAAAAAAAGAGACAACAGAACGACCAGTCAGGCCGAGCTGTTGTCTGAAATAACGAAACGTCCTGAATGAATAAAAGCCCGAATGAATCAATAGCTACAGGATCAATCTATTCATCCATTAACGCCTTTCAGCATTCAAAACTCCTTATTTAACATTCGTATCGCGAAGTCCTTCCTCGATATTTTCGCGAACGTCTTTGGTAGCGTCTTTAAATTCTTTGATGCCTTTGCCAAGGCCTTTCATCAGGTCAGGAATGCGTTTTGCACCGAAGAACAACAGGATCACCAAACCAATCAAAAGGAGTTCGGTTCCACCGAGTGAGCCTAAGAATGCATAAATTGTGAGTAATGCCATGATAGTATGAATTATAAGTGTATGCAGAACCTCTTTACAAATGTAACGATTATTACGAATTTATTGTGCACAAAAAAAACGTTTTCACCCAATTTTAATCGACGATGGGTGCGTCCGCTCCCAATCCCGGAACCGCTCAATATCGTCGGAAACGGAGCTGACCAGCCACAAAATAAGCGCAATATCGTCGGTCAGCCCCAGAATCGGAAGGACGTCGGGGATGAAGTCGATCGGCGACACAAAGTACACCAGAACCGCCACCATCCGCAGCAGCGTTTTGCCGGAAATGGCCCGGTATTCGCCTTTTGCATACGCCCGGACCATCCGCACCACGATGTTGATATGATCCTTGGCCGCCGAGTAGCTGGCCCCCACGCCCAGTACCCTGGTTTTGTCGGCAACCCGCTGCACTAATTCCAGCAGGCTTTTGCCACTCCGGGCATACCGGGACGCCTTCTTGGTCGAACGTCGAAAGAAAATAGAACTCAAAATTGCCGATAATAACCGACGGTTTGCCATATGTAGTGTTCGGGTAGTGCGTTTGAATACGAAAACACCACTATAACACTTTTTTTCCCTCAAAAGTCTGCTTTCTTAAAAAAAAGCCGGTTCTACAATAGCAGTGTTCGGCGGCTCTCCTATTTTTGTACCCGTTAAAATAGTTGGCAATGAATCAGTTGTATACCCATTGATTTAACCACAATAATTAAAACGGTTCTCTACCAAGTGAACCGGGAAACGAAAACTTAAAACCACTAACTCTATGAAAATTACCGTAGTAGGTGCCGGGGCGGTTGGAGCGACCTGTGCCGATAACATCGCCCGCCGAGAACTAGCGGAGGAAGTTGTCCTCCTGGATATTAAAGAAGGGCTGAGCGAAGGCAAAGGGCTGGACATGCTGCAGGCGTCTACTTTATTGGACTGCGATGTTAAGATTACCGGTTCTTCCAATAATTACGAATTAACCGCCAATTCGGATGTTGTCGTGATCACATCGGGCCTTCCCCGGAAACCGGGTATGACCCGCGAAGAGTTGATCGGTACCAACGCCAACATTGTCAAAGGAGTTACCGAAAACATCCTGAAATACTCCCCGGAGGCTATTTTTGTGATTATTTCCAACCCGATGGATACGATGACCTACCTGGCGCTGAAATCGTCCGGTCTGCCCAAAAACCGCATCATCGGGATGGGGGGAATTCTGGATTCGGCCCGGTTTAAAACGTATTTGTCACTGGCGCTAAAGTGTTCGCCCAACGATTTACAGGGCACGGTCATCGGCGGTCACGGCGATACGACAATGATTCCGCTGACGCGGCTGGCCACTTACTCGGGCGTGCCGGTTAGTCACTTCCTGGATGCCGAATCGCTGCAAAAAGTAGCGGCTGATACGATGGTAGGCGGTGCCACGCTGACGAAACTGATTGGCACCTCGGCCTGGTATGCACCGGGTGCCGCGGGTGCCATCCTGGTCGAAAGCATTGTCCGCGACCAGAAGCGGGTGTTCCCCTGCTGCGTGTACCTGGAAGGCGAATACGGCCAGTCGGATATCTGCCTGGGCGTTCCGGTCGTGATCGGTCGTAGCGGTTGGGAAAAAATCATTGATTTCGAACTCAACGGTGATGAGCAGGCGGCTTTCAACAAATCAGCCGACGCCGTTCGGAACATGAACGATGTTCTGAAAACGCTGGACCTGTAATGAGCCGGTTTTCTTCCACTAAAAAGGGCACTTGTCGGTGCCCTTTTTGATGTCAACGCGGCAAACGATCCGCCTTAGCCTTTGAGGGTAATATCCAGGGTTCGTCCGATGATATTCCGGTTGGGTTTTCCCCAGGCCCCCTGATCGTAGGTCACGTAAATTTGATTATCGGTTCGCAATTCTTCAATGGCCATGTAATGCGTCGTCATGACACCGGAGGTAAGCCGCACCACATTGGGCCAGGTTTTTCCGTGGTCTTCACTAAACGCCAGATAGTTCCCATTCCAGGAATGCCCGGGATATTTCCAGCACGCTTTCTGCGGAACCCGCACCCCGAAGGCGGCTACCAGCAAACCACTCCGCAGTTCGATCAGATCCGGATCGACTACCGCGCCCCGGAGGTCATCCGGTTTGACTTCCTGCACCGGTTTGCCTGTCGCATCGGTTTGGTTTTGCAGCCAGTCTCCCCAGAGCTCCGTACGATAAATATCCAATCCGGCAAAAATCCGGGGATAATGCGGACTCCAGCTGGCCCCATTGTCGTCCGAGTAAGCCTCCCGCAACTCCCGGCCCGTCCGCATCAGACAAAGCAGTCGCCCGGCGTTTGGCCCCTTACTGATGCGGGTAATGACCGGCTCGTCCAACCCTTCCGTACCGATCTCCGGACCAACGGCAATGGTCGAAACCTGCTTCCAGCTCTTGCCCTTATCGGTCGAACGGACCAACAGAACCCGCATCTTCATCATGGTGGGCATGTAGGTCGAAGGGGTCCGGTCACCTTTTTTCCAGCCATAATACGTGGTCAACAGATCCCCGTTGGGCATTTCCAGAATCCGGCGATGGATTCGCTGGGCCTCGTGTGGATGCCCCCCGTCGTCTTTGGACGCGTAAAAATCGGCGTTGGGGACCTCGAAAACAACCTCCTGAGGCCCATCCACCGTCTGCCAGTCATCGCGCGACGTATAGAGTTGTCCCAAACCCTGACCATCTTTCTTACCCGGCGTCATGTAGGTGTCCAGCGCGACCAGTGTGCCGTCCTTCAACTGAACACCGCCCCCTTCCAGATTCAACCCGTTCTCGCCGGGTTTCAGCGGAATTGTGGTCCAGGTTTTGCCGTTATCCCGCGAAATCACCGTCTCCAGGGCGGATCCGTAAGAGATGCGTTTGGACGGAAACGGTTTTTCCGGTAACTGGGCCTGCACCACAATCGCGCCGGTTTTGGTGACCACCATAAACGGTTGCAGCCCCCTTGAAATCACCACGGTTTCTTTCCCGAACTGCAGCCGTAACCGGCCATTGGCTTCAATCATTTCCGGTAAATTTCCTACCTCAACTGCCTGAGAGGACGGCTTTTCGACCGATGCGGTCAGTTGGCTGACGGGTAAGGTCGTCAGGAGGGCTGCTTTTTGCAGGAAACTCCTTCGGGATGGGTTTTCAGTCTCGTTTCTTTGCATTGCTGTACAGTTTCTAAGGACTGGACGTCCGATTTAGGGTTTCCAGGATAGGCCGCTGATGAATAGGTGTCCGATCGGCTCCAGGGCAAAAATACCCCCCTCGCTTACTGGGGTCTACTACTATTCTCTTCATTTGTGGTACTATTTATCGTTTGTTGCCATTTTGTTTTCTCCCCGCTTCAATGGCAAGCGAACCTCCTGTTTTCGGTACCTGACAGGCTTCGAAAACCGTATGCTGCAAATTGCTCCAACGAAAAAGGGAGGCTGTCAGACCTCCCTTTCATGCTACCCCCTGGTCATCAAATAAATACCTGGTATTGCAAAACCCACTGTCCGCGGCGCCCCTCCGCATTGAGTTGCCCCGACGGCAAAGCCTGGAAGTAAGGACGGTTCTGGTAGTCGAGTGTCAGTTTGGACATATGTCCTTTGAGCAGCCAGTTTAGTCCGAGACTATAGACACCCATGCTGCCGTTGATGCGGTCAAAATTATTGACCTGGGCCTGGGCGTACGGCATCAGTGTTCCCGCGCTACCCAGCAAATCCTGGCGGCACAAGTAGCCGAGTTGCGAATAAATGACGCTACCCGTTCCGAACATTGGAAACGCGTTCCCCTGCGTTCCGCCTAACCCACCGATGGGCCGGGTCGTGCCGGTGGCCGGGTTCATGATCCCGTTATAGCGCAGGTAGTTTTTGCCATAATCCAGGTTGAAATAACCGAGGTAGGCGCTGATGGCTGTTCCGGTCGCCCGATTGGTCGGCATGTCCAGAAAAGCCGCGACCGACCAGAGATTCAAATTCTGGTAAACCGTATCAGCCGGAGTCTCCCCGGTATGCCAGGTAGCATTTTTCTGCGTAATAAAACCGGCTTCGAGATTAAAGATTTTCTTCTTCCCCAGGTAGGTTCCGGTCAGGTAGCCGGGAGTCTGGTGGGACTCTTTATCGAAGAACTGGTAGAGCAACAGCCCCTGAAACTGTTTATGATGCCCTTTCAACGCAAAACTGGCATTGGGCCCCAGCGCGGGCGGAACCGCTCCACTGGTCTGAATCGGGAACGGATCGCTGACGGCAAACCGGTAATCGATCGGACCGACCTGACCGCGCGCATACACGCTCAGTTTACGCGCAAACTCATCCGTCTGATCCACCGTAGCCTGGGCAAAAACCGGCACGTCCATCGACAGAATTGAACTTACGCCGGGCTGGCTGAAGCGCGACAACCCGTTCACAATGGTCAGCCCCCCTCCGATTTTCAGGTAATCTTTGTTCTTCCAAACCCGGTATTCGGCCACCGCATCGTGAAAAAACGCCTGTACTTTCCGGTTTGACGGTGTCCCGGCGGTATTAAATGACGGAAAACCGTTCTGGAAATTAAAGTTGTTCATCCCAAACTGGAAGTACACCAGCACATGGTCGTTGATCTGACCGTATAGCTGCATCCGGGTCCGGCGCAGGCCAATGTCGAAGGTGTTGTCTTTGGGATCGCTGACGACGGTGCTTCCGGGATTGCTCTGGTTGAGCCGCAGCCAGGTCTGGTTCAGAAAGGTTACTTTGAAGAAATGCGAACCGGACTCATTCAGGTTATATTTTAATTCATTTTTCTCGGAAAGGGCGGCCGGTCTGGCGGAATCGGTGGCCTGCTGGGCACTAATCAAATGACTGCCTAATAAGCAGAAAATGCTCAAAATTCTTTTCATGTTGGGTTGAATAAGTGGATAAGATTATAGTAATAAACGACAAATATCCACCTATTTACCCAGTTTGAGCCTAACTTATCTTCTTTCTTATTTCATTGACCCTAAAAATGAACGGGTTTGAAACGGGTTGATTCTTGTCCAGAATCATCAAAATGCAGTCAGCCAATCCGTCGGCCCACAGGCTGACCAGCGACCGGTTTTCCATCCCGAAACCTTGATAATGAACCCCGATGACGGGAAAAACAAACCCGGTTTTGCCTTTATTCAGACGGATTGCCGATGCGGAGTCGCCGACCAATGAAGACAACCAGTACGGCTCCCGCCAAACCCAGCACCGAACCGGCGGCCCCCCACTGGATATCGGCCCAGCTAAAATACCGGTAAGGCAACGCCAGTTGCCCCACCTCCGCAATGACGGCCACCATTGTCAGGCCGAAACCGGTAGCCAGCCACCAGAACCAGGGGGCCTGCGCACGGGACAACATCATTCCGCTGCAAAACCCCAGAAAGACGAAAGGAACGGCGGTGCGCAAATCGCCATTCTTTCGAACATCGGCCCAGCGGGCCACCCAGTCCGGTAAAAACCACACAAACTGCATATACGGACTGGGAATCCAGCTCAGGTAAAAAACCAGCGCAATCCCCAGCACGATAAAAACAAATGAAAAACGCATTGTCCGGTAATAGCAAATTAAAGTACCTATTTTTCAAACGGTTGAGTCACTGGCTTATTGCTCCCATTCGCAGGCCGGTTCCCCCCGTAAACCTTCCAACCAGTCCTGTCCCGGATCGATCGGCATCCCGTCGGGGGGCGTCAAAACCGGTGAGGTGGTTGTCTCGGCCGGATTCTGTTCGTATTGCCGGATCAGGTGCGTAATCAGTCCGTAATGGGTTGACGCGGCAACCGGTTCGACCAGTTTCTTAATGTCCAGCAGCGCCCGATGGACCAAATCGCGCACGGCTCCGCTGGCTTCCTTGTTCTGGGCCAGGGCAATCAGCTGTTCGGCCAGTTTCAGATCAATCATCCGGTTAATTTCACCGGTATAGGTCCGATCGATTGGTTTTTTATAGACCGTTTTAATGAGCTGATACAGCACATCGTCCAGGCCTAGCTGGTTGGGATAAAACATTTTCTGGTGCACCAGCCGGGCACAGCGTTCCGGGTTGAGCATCAAGCGAAGCGTCAGGCCAACGGCGGCTTCGGGCGGCCCCAGCGGATCAAACGTCATCCCCGTCCGGCGTTTGAATACCTCCCGCGTGTTCGGACTGTAGCGGAACGGACGCGGAGGAATGGATTTCAGCAAAAATGTCGGCACCGCCAGAAATTGCGGGTCAATGGTGGCCAGCAACGCATCCAGCGCCCGGCGTTGTTCATCCACCGGGACCGTGGATAAAACCGGTTGCCCGTCGCCCCGTAAAGCATTGGTGTATTGTTGGCCGCCGAGCACTTTAGCGGCTGCTTCGACCTGGTAGCGGTGAAACAGGTACATGGGAACGAATACTTCTTCGAGCGTTGCCATCGGTGTTCCGGCCGGTATTTTCTTTTCCGAAAAATTGCTCAGGGCCACCTTCCGAACCTCCATCGTCCGCTTCAGTTCATCCACGGCATTCGCGCCATTGTCCCACAGGTGGGTCGCCGGGTGGGCGCTGCTTTCGGGCCGGGCGTCCTGATCGGTCAGAAAGGTCAGCCCTTTGGCGTGCATTTGCCGGACGATTTTGTCCAGTTCCTGCTTTTCGTTGGTTCCGGCCGGAAAGTCCTGGTAGCCCCAGATAATACTCCATTTGTCGTAGTCTCCAATGCTGAGCGTGTAGGCATCCGACAAATCGATGCTAGCGCCTTTTACTTTGGCCACCATCGTGGGGTAATCCATGACCGAGGCCCGGTTTTGCGAACTGGCGATATAATTATGCGGTAAACCGAGTGTATGCCCCACTTCGTGAGCGGCCAGTTGCCGCAGCCGGTCGAGCGACATCTTCATCATTTCGGCTACGTGCGCGGTATCCGTATCGAATTTACCGACCAGGCCCTGCGCAATCAAATAATCCTGCCGAACCCGCAACGACCCGAGCGTCACCTTGCCTTTGATGATTTCGCCCGTGCGGGGGTCGATCACACTGGCGCCGTACGACCAGCCGCGCGTCGAGCGGTGAACCCACTGGATGAGGTTGTACCGAATATCCATCGGGTCGGCATCGGGTGGCAGCAGTTTCACCTGAAAAGCGTCTTTGTAACCAGCCGCTTCGAACGCCTGATTCCACCAGGCGGTTCCTTCCATCAACGCCGACCGGATGGGTTCGGGCGTGCCCGGATCGAGGTAATAGACAATCGGTTTCACGGCCTCGCTGACAGCCGCCTTCGGGTCTTTCTTTTCGAGCCGGTGCCGCGATATGTATTTTTTCACGATCGGCTGGCTGACCGGTGTAGCGTAGTCGAAATACTCAATACCACCGTAGCCAACCCGCGGATCGAATTCCCGGGATTTATACCCTGGCTCGGGCAGCTGCACAAACGAATGGTGCTGGCGCATGGTCACGGAGGTGGGCGTCGGCACCACCGAGCGCAGATACGCACCGGGCGAATCGCCGGTCAGCGTGATGGTTGCTTCGAATTCCGTGTTTTGCGGAAAGGCTTTGGAATGCGGCAGGTACATGGCGCAGCGGCTGGCATCCAGCCGGAAACTGCCCTGCCGGGTCCGGCTGATGTCCTGAATGGCCCCCACGGCATCCTGCAACAGAAACGGCGTCAGATCGACCAGCACCCGGTTTCCTTCTTCGGCGACGATATCAAACCCCCAATGCACCGACTGCGCGAAGGATTCTTCCACGGCCCGCCGTTCGAGCGGATCAGTGCTGATCGCCCGGTATTGGTAATTGGGTTCGACCAGCAGAACCTTCGGGCCGGTGCGTTGAAATTTTACAATATGCTCCTGCCCCAGCCGCCCGCGATCCAGCCCAATATCGTTGGAGCCGATGCCCGATGCCAGCGACGGATAATAGAGCAGTTCCGTATCGAATTTATCAATTTCCAGCCAGACCTTCCCCTTCCTGGCATCCCAGTAAAATGTCAGAAAACCGGGTTGTTTTTCCATCCCGTTCGTAAACGTGGAAATGGTTAGTACAGAACCGCTTGGCGTCTGGGCTGGTACGAATCGAATAAAAAACAGGAAACAAAAAAGGAGTAGACAGTATTTCATTCGTTTGGCAGGTTTGTTACCTAAACATACTAAAAAGTACAATTAAGTAATGACATCCCGCGAACGGTTTATTACCACGCTGACTCCATACTCCTCGCCTGTTCCACCAACGGAGTCGCTGAACACGCTCTAAAAGCGTAACCGGTTTATCGCAGCTCAAAAGTCACCTTTACCTGCGCCGGAATCCGGATGGTTTGCGGAATATCGAGCAGGTTGCTGCCATATCCTACCCGGGCCGACATGGCTTCGGTCGCGAGGCCGAACCGTTTTTGCAAAACCGGATCCGATTCTTCGGTATCGCGTACACTCAGGACCGTTCCGAGCGTCCGGCCGGCGGCTTTGGCCAGCACCACGGCTTTTTCGCGGGCGGCTTCCACGGCTTTTTCGAGCACCAGATTTTTACTGGTCTCTTCTTTGGTGGAGCGATAGGAAGCCTGAAACCGGTTGAATCCGGCGTTGATCAGGGCCAGTTGCAGCGCCGGGTAGCGCTCGGGCTTGCTGAGTTCGAAAATCACCTGCTGAAAGGTGACAACTTCCTGCCGTCGTTCGCCCGTTTGATAAATTTCGTTCTGATTTTTCTGCACCTGCAACAGGGTGTACCGAATGTCTTTTTCGTCGATCTGATAGTCTTTTAGCAGTTTTACCAGTTGTTTTTCGGCCGCCTGGTGCGCATTGTACGCTTTTCGGGCATCAGTTGGGTCCGAATATTGCAGGGTTACAGTTATCCTGACCTGATCCGCCGGGAGTTCGAGTTCGGCGTCGCCCAGCACCACGATGCGGTTGGCGGGCAAATCGGGGGTCTGGTTCACCTGAGCCAGGGCCGGTGAAAGGCTCAGAATACTTAAAATCAACAATGAAAGTTTACGCATGGATATAAAAGATTACTTGTTAGTTACCGTTTACCAGAAGCTTTTGTTCAATTTGCCGTTACCATTGATTGTACCGTAATGTGTCCTAACGATTCGCTGAGTCAAACTATGCTATTATTGCGGCCGCTTTTTATCGTTCTGATTTACCTGGGCTTGTTGGGCTGTAAAGAGCCGTCCAGCAAACCCGTTGCCCCTTCTGCTCCCGTCACAACGGTTTACCGCATCAAAGCTGGTGAACAGTCGTCGGATCATGAAGCCCTGACGTTTACCACCAAAACCAGCCTGTCCTTCAACGTCACGTTTGACAATTCGGCCATTTACACCAGCAAGCTCGCCGAAAACCAGAACGACATCAACAAGTTATACGGTTTTTCCGACTGCAACACACACCACCAAACGGCCAGTGCCCGGTTTGGCTGGAACTGGCGCGATGACTCCCTGCGCATCTATGCCTACTGCTACCGCAATGGGGAGCGGTTTTCCCAGGAGCTTGGCACCGCCGAACTCAACCAACCCGCCAATTACAAACTGAGCATTGTCGGCGACAAATACGTTTTTACCTTCAAGGGACAAGAAACCACCTTCGCCCGCGGCTGTCCCAATGGCCAAAATACTAATCGCTACCGGCTCTTTCCGTACTTCGGTGGTGACGAAGTCGCTCCGCACACCATCACGATCACCATCACCGAATAGTCAGGGCAGCCCCGGAATCCGCAGCAGTTCGTTCGGGTTCGGGCAAATCGCCAGAAACCGCTCCCGCTCCGAAACCGAGCAAACACCCGGAAAGTCACCCTGATGACCCAGCAGATCGGTCATCAGTTGGAAATGCAGGTGCGGGGGCCAGTCGCCATTTTCGGGATACGGCCCGATTTCGCCGATTTTCTGCCCAGTCGCTACCCGCTTACCCCGTTGCAAACCCGTCAGCGACAGCCGACTGAGATGACCATAGAGCGAGAACAGCGGTTTTCCGTTCCGTTCGTGTTCCAGAATAAGTGTCGGGCCATAATCCCCGAACTGGTCATTATCCTGAAAACTATGGACCACGCCGTCCAGCGGGGCAAAAACCGGGGTGCCGGCTGCCGCCCAGAGATCCATGCCCAGATGAATGCAACGGGGTTCGTCGGTCTGGTTAAAATGCGCACTGCGCCGGTAAATGACCCGGTGTTCGTTGTACCCGCCGACGCCCACAGCGGCTCCGTTCCGGCGCAGTTGACCAAACACATAATCGGTAAAAACGGCGGTATCCGTCAGGTCGAGCGTTGCCAGGTCCGGGTTGTTCTCCGTAAAGTCCAGAATCAGGTACGGATTGGTTTGAAAAGTAACGGGTAGAATCATAGCACAAAGTTGGACCATTTCGGTAATAACCGATCCAGTTTTGGGAGATTCCGGCGGAACGAGTATATTTAATGTGCTTTTTACGATAAAAACCGGATTTTAACGCCGTCTAACGCTCATCAACCTAACTTTTCGAATGCAAACGATCGCATCACCTTCCGCCGTTTCTCCCTCGGCAAAACACCCAACGGGCCTCTACGTCCTGTTTTTTACCGAAATGTGGGAGCGGTTCAGCTACTACGGGATGCGGGCCATTCTGCTGCTCTTCCTGATCGACAACGTACGGGGCGGGATGGGCCTCAGCGAATCTGAAGGAGCGGCTATTTACGGACTTTACACGGCTTCGGCCTACCTGCTTTCGCTGCCCGGTGGCTGGATCGCCGACAACCTTCTCGGCCAGCGAAAATCCATCTGGTACGGCGGTATCGTGATCATGCTGGGGCATATTCTGCTGGCGATTCCCGGTAGCAGCACCTTGTTTTACCTGGGCCTGGTTACGGTGGCCATCGGAACGGGCCTGCTCAAACCCAACATCAGTTCCATCGTCGGCGAACTCTATCCCGAAGGGGGTGCCCGGCGCGACGCGGCTTTCTCGATTTTCTACATGGGCATCAACATGGGCTCCTTCCTCGGCATCACCATTGTCGGTTACCTGGGGCAGAAAGTGGGCTGGCACTACGGATTTGGCGCGGCCGCTGTCGGGATGTTGCTGGGCCTGATCATCTTCCGGCTTTTCGGCCAAAAATACCTCAGCGACTTTGGGAATGTGCCGGTCAAATCCGCCAGCACCTCTGAAGGCAGCAGCCAGAACCGGAGTCTGTTTTTTGTGGTGGGCCTGATTGGTATTCTGGCCGTTCTGCAACTAACGGGTGTTCTGGATTTGACCACGGCCCAGGGGCTCGCCAAGGGCGCCGGAATCATTATTGCGCTGACGGCGGTGGGGTACTTTCTGTTTATTCTGCTGGCCGGAGGGTTAACGCTTGTCGAAAAGAAGCGCGTCGGCGTTCTGTTCGTCTTTTTCCTGGCGTCGGCCATTTTCTGGGCCGGTTTCGAGCAGCAGGGCTCATCACTCCAGATTTTCTCCGATCGGTACACCGACCTGAATTTTTTCGGCTGGGAGATGCCCTCCAGCTGGTTTCAGAACTTCAACCCGGCCTTTATCCTGCTCTTTTCACCGGTACTGGCCAGTCTCTGGATTTTCCTGGGAAACCGCAACCAGAATCCGCTCCCACACCTGAAATTTGCGGTGGCGTTGCTGCTGCTGGGCCTCGGGTATCTGGTGATGGTGGTGGCGTCCAAGGTTGCCTTGACCGGCCAGCTCACCTCTCCTATTTTCCTGACGTTCACGTACTTATTTCACACCCTGGGCGAGTTATGCCTCAGTCCGGTGGGCCTCAGCTCGTTTACTAAGCTAGCCCCAAAACGGTATATGAGCCAGTTAATGGGTATCTGGTTCGTCGGCACCTCGCTCGGGAACCTCATCGCCGGTTTGTTTGCGGGCGGTTTCGACGAAGAAAACGTCCGGCAAATGCCCGACATGTTTATGAGTGTCGTCTATTTCAGCTTCGGTTTTGCCGCCCTGATGCTCCTGTTCTACAAGCCATTGAAAAACTGGCTGGGAGGGGTTAAGTAAGTTAAAAATTAGGAGTTAAGAATTAAGAGTTATGACGGGGCCGCCCGGCGGTTGGCTCCGCCCAAAAGCCAATAAACTGGCAGAGCCAACTCATAACTCTTAACTCATCATTCATCACTCTATATAAATGAAACCGCTTCTTCTCTCTCTTCTGCTGGGGCTGGTGGCGATCCAGCCGATCATTGCCCAGAAACCGCGCACGGTTCCGGAATGGAAAACCGCCACCAGCAACGGGTACACCTATCGTTACGTGACCAACGACCCGATGAAGACGCGGTTTTATACGCTCAGGAATGGTCTGATGGTTATTCTCAGTGTGAATAAAAAAGAACCCCGCATCTTCACGTTTATCCCGACGCGGGCGGGTTCCAACACCGATCCGCGCACCAATACCGGTCTGGCGCACTACCTGGAACACATGCTTTTCAAAGGCACCGACCGGTATGGCAGCCTGGATTGGGCGAAGGAAAAACCGCTGCTTGACCAGATCGATGCGCTGTACGAAACGTATAACAAAACCACCGATTCGGTTCAGCGGAAGGCCATCTACAGGGAAATCGACCAGAAATCCGGCGAAGCGGCCCAATTCGCCATCGCCAATGAGTACGATAAGATGATCGCCAGCATGGGCGGCCAGAACTCCAATGCTTTCACCAGTTACGAAGTAACCTGCTACCTCGAAGACATTCCGGCCAACGCCCTCGACCGCTACCTGGCACTCCAGGCCGAACGGTTTCGGAAACCGGTCCTGCGGATTTTCCACACCGAACTGGAAGCGGTTTACGAGGAAAAAAACCGGAGCCTGGACAACGACCCCTGGAAGGTGGAAGAAGTGCTGATGGCGACGTTGTTTCCGACCCACAACTACGGCCAGCAAACGACCATCGGAACGGTGGAACACCTCAAAAATCCGTCGCTGGTCGAAATCCGGAATTACTACGATACCTATTACGTCCCGAACAACATGGCCATCATCATGGCTGGTGATCTGAATCCGGACGAAGTGGTGAAGAAAATCGACAAAACGTTCAGCTTCTGGAAACCCAGGGACGTACAGCTTTACCAACCGGCCCCCGAAGCCCCGCTGACCCGGATTCAGACCCGTGACGTGTTTGGCCCGACGCCCGATAACGTGCGGATTGGCTACCGCCTGCCGGGTGCGCTCGATGTAAAAGCGTCCCTGCTGGCAACGCTGACCGACGAAGTGATGTCGAACTCGGCGGCTGGCCTGATCGACCTGAACCTGAACAAACAGCAGAAAATTCTGGGCGGTGGCTCCTCCCTCGAAAAACTGAAGGATTACTCGGTCTGGTCGTTATCCGGGCGTCCCAAACAAGGGCAGTCGCTGGAAGAAGTCAAGGATTTGCTGATCGGGCAGGTCGAGAAACTCAAGCGCGGGGAGTTTGACGAAAAAATCCTGCGGGCCATCGTCAACAATTATAAACTGAACGCCATCCGCGAACTGGAAAACAACTACAGCCGGGTGAATCCGCTGCTCGAAGCCTTCATCAACGATAAGGGAGAAAGCTGGCTGAATTATACCCGGCGGCTGGACGAAATGGGCAAAATCACCAAAAAAGACGTGGTGGAGTTCGCCAACCAGTGGATGAAGGATAATTACGTGATCGTTTACAAACGCAAGGGTGAGGACAAGAGCATTCAGAAAGTGGACAAACCGGCCATCACGCCCGTAGCGACCAACACCGACAAGCAGTCGCCGTTTCTGGAAACCGTAAACTCCATGCCCATGGCACCGGTTAAACCGGTCTGGCTCGACTACAAAAAGGATATTAAGCGCGGGAAAGCCGGTCTGGCCGATGTTTTATACGCTCCGAACGTGGAGAACCAGATTTTCCGACTGGGCTACCGGTTGAAAATGGGAACCTACCACAGCAAATTAGTGGGTCTGGCGGCCCAATACCTGTCGTTTTTGAGTACAGACCAACTAACCGCCGAGCAGGTGAGCACCGAGTTTTACAGCCTGGCCTGCAACTACGCCATCCAGCCCGGCAACGAATACACGACCATTCGACTGACCGGTCTTCAGGAAAATTTTGTTCCGGCGGTGACGCTGCTCGAAACGCTGCTTCGCACCTGCAAACCTGACGAAAAGGCGCTGGAGGAGCTGAAAGGGCGCATTCTGAAACAGCGCGCCGATGCCAAGCTCAACAAGGGGGCCATTATGCAGGGTTTGATGCAATACGCGCAATACGGCCCGAAAAATCCGTTCAACAACCAGTTGACCAACGACGAATTACAAAAAGTGACAGCCGCCGAATTGGTAGCCTTCCTTCATAATCTGGTCAATCTGCCACACCAGATTATTTACTACGGCCCGCAGCCGCTGGCGACTTTTACGAAAGAAATCGTGACGTTGCACAAATTACCGGCGGTTTTTGCGGCTGTACCGAAAAAACAGGATTTCAAACAAATCCCGCAGGCCGAAAACCAGGTCCTGTTTGCCGATTACGATATGGTCCAGTCCGAGATTTCCTGGGTGCGCAACACCCGGGCGTTCGATCCGGCGCAAACGCCTATCATCGAATTTTTCAACAATTACTTCGGGGGCGGTATGGCTTCGGTGGTGTTTCAGACGCTCCGCGAATCGAAAGCCCTCGCCTACTCGACCTACGCCTATTACGATACCCCGTCCAAAAAAGACGATCAATACACCCTCATCGGTTACATCGGTAGCCAGGCGGACAAACTGCCCGAAGCCGTGGCCGGGATGAACGAACTGCTGAACGCCCTGCCGGAATCACCCGTCGCACTGGATGCCGCGAAGAAAGGGATGAAAAAAGGATACGAAACCGAGCGTATTTTGCAGGATGGCGTGATTTATAACTACCTGGCCGCCGAGGAAAAAGGGCTGGATTACGATGAACGCCAGAAAATTTACGATGCGCTCGACAATTTGAGCTACGCGGATCTGAAGAAATTCAGCGACGAGTACCTGGCCAACAAACCGTATACCTACTGCATTGTAGCTTCCGAAAAACGCGTCAACCCGACCGACCTGAACAAATACGGCCCGGTGAAAAAACTCTCCCTGGAAGAAATCTTTGGATACTAAATTCAGTGAAGAGGTAAGAGTGAAGAGTTAGCTCCGCCAATTTATCAGCTATTGGGCGGAGCCAACTTTTAACTCTTAACTTTTAACTTTTAATTAATTTCAGCCTCCCGACTTTTTGGCCTTGTAGCCTTTGCCCGTCAGCCAGGCCAGCACCTTGTCGCGGTGGTCGCCCTGAATCAGGATTTCGCCGTCTTTGGCGGAGCCGCCAGTGCCGCAGACGGTTTTGAGCTGTTTGGCCAGGTCGGTCAGATCGGCTTCGGTGCCGATAAAATCCCGGATGGCGGTAACGATTTTTCCGCCCCCCTTGCGGTCGAGCCAGATTTTCAGGTTCTGTTGCGCGGACGGAAGGGTTTCGGCCTCCGGTTCGTTATCGAATTGATAGGCGTAGTCCGGGTCGGTCGAAAAGACAATCCCCGAACGGGATTTATTGCTGCTGTTTTTTTTGCTCATCGTCTCAACATCTTGCCATGAGCAAAGTTACGTCCAAAAAGACTATAAATTCGGCATGGCCCGGACGTAAAATTCGCCACTGATCGCCGGACCGGATTTGGTACAGTGATCCTTGTAGTTGATCAGATTACCCGATATTTTGCCTTTTACGTAACTACCGGGCACATATTTTTCAAACACGACCTGACCATTCGCAATCATATCTTCCCCATTACACCACGAATGCCCGGAATCGTACTGGTCCCCGCTGCTGTTTTCAAAATTGACCCGGCACCGGCCCGCGTCTGATTCATCATGAAACCGGAAGACACTGCCCTCCCGGCCATTGCTGAACTCAATGCTGAACATTTCGGTGAGCGTTCCGCCGACAATGGCCGAATACGCCGGTTCTTCGTCGTTAAGAAACACGCCAACCGTATAGACACGCTCCTGTCCCAGAAAATTAATCTTGATATAGCCGGGGCCGATGAAGAATTGCCGCACCAGAATCAGCTTCGCCGGGCTGTTGGTGAACGTCACCTCGACGCTTATGGTAACCGGATTTTGTTTGGGCTGCGATGTCGGGGCCGTGTAAGTCGCGGAGGTTTTATCATACGTCAGTTTGCCCTCTCCGAGTAACGACCATTTTAATCCGGAATTAGCCTGCCCACCCGTATTTTTCGTGACCAGCGGTTCTTCGCCCTTTCCCGTCAGCGACGCGATTTCGACAAACTCCAGGGTAACCGATTCACCGTAGTTCAGATACCCCCGATTCGAACCAGACGCAAGCACCAGATGAAACTGCTCGAAGAGGCTCCAGTCGCTGAAATGGGGCATCGGCACGGATACTTCCCGTTTCTGCGTATCCACCTGTTTTCCTTCCACGGCATACCAGATTTTGTTCGCCCGCTGGTAGGCAATTCCCAGGGCAGCGGGGGCACTGTCTGCTACGTCCGAATCGGCATACTGAAACGTCAACAGGGCCGGTTTTTTAAACTGGAGTCCATCGGGCAGAAACCGGTAGGCCTGTCCGACACCCTGCGGTGTGTGGTTCGTAATGGGTTGAATGGAAATGGTCGTGGCTTTCTCCACCGCTCCGGCCGGGATGGTCAGCCGCGCGCGTCCATCCGCCGTGCTCAACGTACCGCCTTCCGGTCCGATGGTCTGACTCACGGCTGCTCCCTGGGGCTGGCCAATTTCGGTAACATCGCCCGGGGAACCAGGCTGCTCCGTACCGGGAGGTTCGGGGTCGATGGTCGTCGGGGCGGGGCGGCAGGCGCACAGGCTGCTCAGCAGGAGCCAGCCCGCCACTAGGTAATAGGCATGCTTCATCATGATCCGTTCGCGGCAACTGGGAATGTATTTGTTGTTTAGGTCACCTGCGAATGCAACAAAATTGTTGTCCGGCGGCCTCCAAACCGATGAAAAGCGGATTGATTTGCTAAAAATACGAACTCAACTGCCGGGATGCTCAACTGAGTTGAAAACCGTCTGGTTTTCCCGAACGGCTGTCTTACCGAACCACCAGCAGACTCGAAGGGATGACTTGTACCGTGGCCGTATCGGTTCTTAACTGAACCGGTTCGCCGTCCACGTGAATCAGCAGGGGCCCCTCCCCTTTCACCACGAGGGAGCGCAGCGGGCGCACCGTCAGGTATTTCGATTGATCGAGCGTTTTATTAAAAAGCCGCCAGGCCAACGCGCCCACCGCCGTCCCCGGAAACGGTTTTAACAGACACGCATCCAGCCACCCATCGGCTACATTGGCTTTCGGAGCAATCCAGGCGTTATTGCCAAATTGTCCGGCATTGGCAATCGTCAGCGAAAAGAGCGTATGACGCTGCTGATCCATCTCGTACGTGGCAGGCTGGTACTTCCAGAAAGCCCGGTAACTCGTCCGAATATACACCGGTAACCCCCGGACAGGTTGGCGGGCAAACTCCTGGGCTACATACGCATCGAAACCCATGCCCGTTGTGCAAAAAAAAGCGTGGTCGTTGATTCGGCCACTGTCGATGATCACGGGCCGACCGTTGATGGCGCGGTCGATGGCTTTTTTCGGATCGAGCGGCAGGTTCAGGTGCCGCGCCAGGCCGTTGCCCGAGCCCACCGGCACCAGGCCCAGGGCGGTTTGCGTATGGATCAGCACGCGTGCGGTCTCGTTCATCGTGCCATCGCCCCCGATGGCAATGACCCGGCGAATGCCCCGCTGAACGGCGTCAACCGCCAGTTCCGTTGCGTGGCCGGGATGCCGGGTAAAAACCGCTTCGGGATAAAAACCGGCTTCCGTCGCTTTTTTCAGCAGAAAATCAATCCATTGCTGCTTTCGGGCCACCGAAGCGGTACCGGAAAGTGGGTTGACAATCGCCAGCAAAGTCGTTTGGGCCACGGTCAGGAAAAGAAAATGAACAGGAGGATAATAAAGACGACAATGAAAATATAATACCAGCCGTCGGCAAAGATATACGGTTTATAGTCTTCGTAAAATTTGCGGATTTTATTCATTAGTATTGGGAAAATTTTCGACGGACCCATCCCTGATTCGATCCGGTTTGCTTCATCAAAGTACGTCATAAAATGAAAAACCTGCACGGCCTGCTCCTATTTTTATTGACCCTGACCGGGGCGCTCGCCCAGACACCCGCCGACCGGAAAGCCATTCTGGGGATTCTCGACCGCCAAACCTCCGACTGGAATGCGGGCAATACGGAAGCCTTCATGAACGGTTACTGGCAGTCCGACTCGCTGACGTTTGTGGGCAAGGTGGGGGTTACGTACGGGTATGCGGCCACGCTGAGCAATTACAAACGACGGTATCCCGACCGGGCGTCGATGGGGACCCTCAAGTTCACGATTCTGAAGCTGGACTTCCCGGCCAGGGATGTGGCGTACGTGATCGGAAAATTTCATTTGACGCGCCCGAAAATCGGCGACGCGGAAGGCCATTTTACGTTACTTTGGCGAAAAATCAAAGGAAAGTGGGTGATCGTCAGCGACCATTCCAGCTAATACCGTATTCTTTTTGAGCATGACAACATTTGAATTAAACGCCGTACACCGGTACGCGTTCCGGTTTGCCCAAACCGATGTCGAAGCCTTCGCCCGCGTCACCGGCGACGACAATCCGCTGCACCTCAGCGAGGAGTTTGCGAGCCAGACGCCCTTCAAACGGCCCATCATCCACGGCATGCTGGGGGCCAGTGTGTTTACCAAAGTGCTCGGTACGCAGTTTCCGGGCCACGGTTCGGTGTATTTAAAACAAACGCTGGAATTTCTGCGTCCGATGTTTGTTGAGATGGATTACGAAGCGGTTTTTACCGTCATTTCCCTGAATCCCGATAAAAATACGGCGGAGGTTTCCACCGAAATCAAGGACGCTAAAACCGGCAAAGTCACCACGCGCGGAGTAGCAACCCTGCTCTATAAAAAAGGGTAGGCCGGCGGTTTTCCGACGGTTGCGCGCTAAAAATGAAAAGCCCGACGAAAACCGTCGGGCTTTTCATTTTTAAGGGATTTGGTGCTTACTCTTTTGCATTTTTCTGATCCTGAACTTCAGCGCGGATGTTCTGAGCCAATGTCTTCAGATCCTGCATGCCTTTGCGTACGCGCGTCCCGGCAGCCTGGTTGCCTTTTTCGTAGAATTTTTCAAAATCGCCTTCTAAAGACAGAACCAAACTTTTTATTTCATCAAAGCGTGCCATAACCGTTCGTATGGGGTTTAAGTGGTGAAAAATGCCCTAAAACGCTCAAAAACCGCGTTTTTGACGAAATATACGCATTCTCTAATAGAGCGCAAGAAAACGGCAAAAAAAATCGTTGGAAAAGTCCTAATAAACCCCAATTCCTTACTAAACGGTTACTCTGCGACGCTTTTTGCCACATCTGCGGTCACTAAAGCGGGTTCTGAGGCCCCATTTACCGCATTTTGGCGGTAATAGCCCTGCTTCAATTTATCGGACACTTCTGTGAAGGCATTCAGGGTATAATCGACATCATCGAGCGAATGGGCGGCTGTCGGAATAATCCGAAGCATGATAACGCCTTTCGGGACTACCGGATACACTACAATCGAACAGAAAATGCCCTTGTTTTCGCGCAGGTCACGCACCAGCGCCGTTGCTTCCGGAATACCGCCTTCACTTTGCAGCAAAACCGGGGTTACGGGCGAAGTCGTGTCGCCAATGTTCAGGCCGCGCGCCCGCAGACCGTCCTGCATGGCCCGGACGTTCTGCCACAGCTTCTCGCGCAGTTCGGGATGTTGTTTGATGAGTTCAAGCCGCTTCATGCCGCCGATTACGTACGGCATCGGCAAGGCTTTGGCGTAGGTTTGCGACCGCATGTTGTACTTCAGGTACATAATGATGTCGTGACTACCCGCAATGAAAGCGCCGATGGCCGCCATCGACTTGGCGAAGGTCGAGAAGTATAGATCAATACCGTCCTGACAACCCTGCATCTCCCCAACGCCGGCGCCCGTTGGTCCCATTGTTCCGAAACCGTGCGCGTCATCGACCAGTAATTTGAATTCGTACTTCGCCTTCAAGGCGACAATTTCCTTCAGACAGCCTACTTTGCCCGACATCCCGAACACGCCTTCCGTAATGACCAGAATTCCACCCCCTTTTTCGGCGGCTTTTCTGGTTGCCCGCTGTAAATTTTTCTCCAGACTTTCGATGTCGTTATGGTTGAATTTGTAGTATTCGCCCATTTTGGCTTTGTGCAGGCGAATCCCGTCGATCAGGCAGGCATGGCATTCGGCATCGTACACAATGACATCGCGGTGATCAACCACCGATTCAATGGCCGACATGACCCCCTGGTAGCCATAGTTGAGCAGAAAGGCGTCTTCCTTGCCGACAAACGTTGCCAGTTGTTTCTCCAACTCTTCGTGCAAATCGGAATTACCCGACATCATCCTGGCGCCCATCGGATAAGCCAAGCCCCATTGGGTAGCGGCTTCCGCGTCTATTTTCCGAACTTCCGGATGATTGGCCAACCCCAGATAATTATTTAAACTCCAGTTCAGCATCTTCTTTCCCCGGAACATCATATGCGGGCCTAATTCGCCTTCCAGCTTGGGAAATGCAAAATAATGGTGCGCGTTCAGCTCCCGCGATGACGAACCGATGGGTCCGAGGTTGGTGCGTAATTTCTCAAATAAATCCACTTTATTGCGTTATTTACCGGTTTATAATGAGTTTATTAACCACATAAGTACAAAAGTAAATCAAAATCTGTCAACCGCCAAGCCACGCCGGTTTTTAGAAAACCGGCCCGAAAATTAGGAGCGGGCAGCGAGAAGTATATTTTTGTACCCCCGGCCCTGTTCCGGAAAAACCGCCTTTCCCGTCGTTGACGACCGAAAACCCGATGACCAAAATTCAGAAACTGCTCGTTGCCAACCGGGGCGAAATTGCCCTCCGAATCATGCGTACCGCCCGCGAAATGGGCATCCGGACCGTTGCCATTTACAGCGAAGCCGACCGCCAGTCGCTCCACGTCCGGTATGCCGACGAAGCGGTTTGCGTCGGCCCCGCGCCCTCTTCGGAATCGTACCTGCGGGCCGATGTGATTATCGAAGCATGCCAAAAACTGGGGGTCGATGCCATCCATCCGGGCTACGGTTTTTTGTCGGAGAACGCCGGTTTTGCGAGCGCCGTTCGCAGGGCCGGGCTGATTTTCGTCGGTCCGTCGCCGGAATCGATCGAAGTGATGGGGAGCAAGCTGGCCGCCAAAGCCGCCGTGGCGGCCTACCACATTCCGATGGTACCAGGCACGCCCGAAGCCATCACCGATCGGGAAGCCGCCAAAAAAACCGCGGCCCAGATTGGCTACCCGATTCTGATCAAGGCCAGCGCGGGGGGCGGTGGCAAAGGCATGCGAATTGTCGAACGCGAAGAAGATTTTGACGAAGGCATGGAACGCGCCGTCAGCGAGGCTACCTCGGCTTTCGGCGACGGATCGGTGTTCATCGAAAAATACGTCACCTCGCCCCGGCACGTCGAAATTCAGGTGTTGGGCGACCAGCACGGCAACATCATTCACCTGTTCGAACGCGAATGCTCCATCCAGCGCCGGCACCAGAAAGTGGTGGAAGAAGCCCCCTCGTCGGTGCTGACCCCGGAAATCCGGGCCGAGATGGGGCGGTGTGCCGTCGAAGTGGCCCGGGCCTGTGGATACTACGGCGCCGGAACCGTCGAATTCATCGTCGATGACCAGTTGAATTTCTATTTCCTGGAAATGAACACCCGCCTGCAGGTCGAACACCCCGTCACGGAGCAGATCACAGGCATCGATCTGGTGAAACAAATGATTTACATCGCCGAAGGAAAACCGCTGGATATCAAACAGGAAGACCTTAAAATCAATGGTCACGCCATCGAAATCCGGGTGTATGCCGAAGACCCCGCCAACAACTTCCTGCCCGACGTCGGCACGCTCGAAACGTACGTGCGGCCCCAGGGCAACGGCATTCGGGTGGACGACGGTTTTGAACAGGGCATGAGCATTCCGATTTATTACGATCCGATGATCGCCAAACTGGTCACCACCGGAGCAACCCGCGAAGAAGCCATCGAAAAAATGATCCGCGCCATCGATGAATACCGGATCACGGGTGTACAAACGACCCTGCCGTTCTGCCGGTTTGTGATGGAACACCACGCTTTCCGGTCGGGGCAGTTCGACACGCATTTCGTCAACCACTATTTTACGCCCGATCAGTTAAAACCGGAAAATAATCCGGAAGAAAGCCAGCTAGCCGGGGTGTTGGCGGCCTGGTTATTTGAAAACCGCCCGCCAACCGCCCAGGACAAAACCGTGGTGGCCGAAGGAAGCCAAAGCCGGTGGAAAGAACGACGGTTTCGTTAGCCTTTTTCTCGTACGTCCGCATGCCAACCAACAACTGGACTCGTTATTTTGAACTCGCATCCCGGTACTATGTCTTTCTCATCCTCAATATCTATGGATGGGCTAAAATGACCGGACATCAGTTTTTCAGACCCGGTCATTTTCCCGCCGAAGTGGCCGCCATACCACTGGCCAAAGCCACCGGTTTTCAGTTGGCCTGGGCCTTCTTCGGATATTCAACGCCTTACATTCTTTTTATTGGCCTTGCGCAGGTAGTCGGGGCCTGGTTGCTGCTTTGGGATAAATCCAAACTGATCGGAATCGCTATCCTCCTGCCAGTTTTGCTCAATATCATTATGGTAGATCTGGCTTACCAGATTTCATTTGGAGCGATGGCGGTGGCCGGCATGTGCCTATTTCTGCTGGTCCTGGTGTTGGTTTGGAATCAGTCGACCCTCCGGACGGTTTTCAGCCTTCTGTTTCAAACGTCCACTTCTGCCCCCCACACCCTGAAAGAGCGGGGCATTGCCCTGATCATCATGGTAGGCCTCCTAGGCTTCTATTTTGGCCTACTTCACCTACTGGGACAGATTAAGTAAAAAAACCACCGGAAGGATAGAACAATTGACAGATAAAACTAGATAATTGTCTCGTTTTTTTAACTTAGCACCGGAAACCTAATTTTTTATTTCCTACGAACCCTATGAAAAACCTTCTTGTTATTTGCGGCCTGGCGGTTCTGCTGGGTGCCTGTTCAAAGTCATCAACGCCAAAATCAACGGCTTCAAAAGCCGACAAGGGTTGGATCAGCCTCTTCGATGGAAAGTCGTTCGATGGCTGGAAAGTGGGGAAGAATGCCGACTCGTTTAAAATTGAAGATGGTGCCATTGCCGTTAACGGCCCCGTTGGCCACCTGTTCTATGTCGGGCCGGTCCAGAATCATAACTTCAAAAACTTCCAGTTCAAAGCCAAGGTGATGACGCTGCCCGGTTCCAATTCCGGCATGTATTTCCATACCCAGTATCAGGAAGAAAGCTGGCCCAAAAAAGGCTTCGAGGTGCAGGTCAACAATTCCCATACCGACTGGCGCCGAACCGCCAGTCTCTACGCTATCCAGGACGTAAAAGAGACGTACGTCAAAGATAATGAGTGGTATACGGAAGAGATCATGGTTCAGGGCAAGAAGGTAACCATCAAGATCAATGACAAGGTGGTGAACGAATACACCGAACCCGAAGGCGTTGAACGCCCCAAAGACATGGCCGAGCGGAAAATCAGCAGCGGGACCTTTGCCCTCCAGGCCCACGACCCCAAAAGCAAGGTTTACTACAAAGACATCATGGTGAAGGTGTTGCCGGATTAAGTAGTGAAGAGTTATGAATTAAGAGTTATGACGGCCCCCCGGCGGTTGGCTCCGCCCAACAGCCAGTAAACCGGCAGAGCTAACTCATAACTCTTAATTCATCATTCCCAAAAACATCTTCCCCCGTTGGTGGTTTTTAAGGTAGTCACATAACACGAACTACCATGCACCATTTTGAAACTCTGACGGAAGCGATGGAAAGCCTGCGCGAACGCGGCTACACGCACGACTTAAAGCCCAAACGCGATTATCTCGAAGAAAGCGCTTCGGGGCTGAAATTGAAAAGCGAGGAATTTACGGTCGACGAATTTCACCGGTTTGAGGGCACCTCTGATCCCGGTGACGAAATGACCCTGTATGCTATCTCCACGGCCAACGGCCTGAAAGGCGTGTTTGTCTCTCCGCAAGGCACCTACGCCAACGAAGTGACGCCGGAGCTTATGCAGAAATTTTCGATTAGTGAACGGCCGGAAACCAATACGGAAGGCTCCGTACAGCCTATTCAGGCCCTCGGTCTGGACGCAAACGCGTAGCAAACCAGACACCGTTTACAAGATATACTTGCAATCGCCCCCCCGCAGAATGTATATTTGCCGGTAGCCCGACTTGCAATACCGTTTTTTTTTGAAAAAAAACCGGCATTGCAAGTGGCTCATCGTCAACTACTACCTGTTTATTTGCTAATTTTGCGCTCTTTTTAAAGAGAAGCTCTTTTTTTGACCGTATGAAGCTGTCTGAATTTAGGTTTGACTTACCCCAAAGTCTGGTTGCCCTGTACCCCCCCGAACGTGGTGAAGCGCGACTGATGGTTGTTGATCGGAAAACAAAAACCATCGAACACAAACAGTTTTCCGACATCCTTTCCTATTTCGACGACGGCGACGTGATGGTGATCAACAATACCAAAGTGTTCCCCGCACGTTTGTACGGTAACAAAGAAAAAACCGGTGCCAAAATTGAAGTTTTTCTGCTGCGCGAACTGAACCGGGAGATGCGGTTGTGGGACGTTCTGGTCGATCCGGCCCGGAAAATCCGCGTAGGCAACAAGTTGTATTTCGGGGATAGTGACCTGGTTGCGGAAGTTATCGACAACACCACCTCCCGGGGTCGTACGATCCGGTTTTTGTTCGAAGGCTCGCACGAAGAGTTCATGAAAGCCATCGATGAACTGGGCGAAACCCCTCTGCCGCGCGAAATCAAACGCAAAACCGAGGACGCCGACCGCGACCGGTATCAAACGATTTTTGCCCAGCATGTAGGTGCCGTTGCCGCCCCGACGGCCGGGATGCACTTCACGAAAACGATCATGAAGCGCATGGAAATCAAGGGCATTCACTTTGCGCCGATTACATTGCACGTTGGTCTGGGAACGTTCCGGACGGTGGATGTGGAAGATCTGACCAAACACAAAACCGACTCGGAAAATTATTCAATTACGGAACCTGCGGCCAATATTGTCAACAACGCCCTCGATAAAGGAAAACGGGTGTGCGCCATTGGCACCACATCCCTGAAAGCCATTGAATCGTCGGTATCGGCGAATGGCCGGTTAAAACCGGTTGATGGCTGGACGGACCGGTTTATCTTTCCGCCGTACGATTTCAAAATTGCCAATTCGTTGTTGACAAACTTCCATCTGCCGGAATCCATCCTGATTATGATGACCAGCGCCTTTGGCGGTTACGATCTCATTAAACACGCTTACGAAGTGGCCATCCAGGAGAAATACAAATTCTTCAGCTACGGCGACGCGATGTTAATTCTTTGATAGACCAGAGAGGCAAGACAAGAGATAAGAGACCGGTTACAGGAAGTCTTTTGTCTCTTGTCTTTTTCTTTATTCTCCTGCATGAAAAACCGTTTCGCGATTATTGTAGCTGGCGGAAGCGGTAGCCGCATGGGTGCCAGCGCCCCCAAGCAGTTTCTGCCCATTGGGGAGTTGCCCATTTTGATGCATACCATCCGCCGGTTTCGGTCCTACGATGCTGACTTAGAGATTATTGTGGTTTTGCCCGCCGAACAGATTCCGGTTTGGGAAGCGTTATGCCGACAATACCGGTTTACGGAGCCGGTTGAGGTGGTGGCAGGCGGCCAAACGCGGTTTCAGTCGGTGCGGAACGGGTTGGCGCACATCCGGTCGGATGACGGTCTGGTAGCCGTGCACGACGGCGTTCGTCCGTTTGTGACCACGGAAATCATCCGAAACAGCTATGAAACCGCCGAACGAACCGGCAGTGCCGTCACCTGCGTGGCCTTGAAGGATTCGGCCCGGCTGCTTCACGCCGATGGCAGTAGCCAGGCGGTAGACCGTACCCGCTACCGACTCGTGCAGACTCCCCAGACGTTCCAGCTTCCGCTGTTCCGGCAGGCTTTTCGGGCCGACGAACAGGTATTTTTTACCGATTGCGCCAGTGTGGTCGAACATGCCGGTTTTCCGATTACGCTCATCGAGGGCTCGTACGACAACCTTAAAATTACGACACCGGACGATTTAGCGTTTGCCGAACAGAAACTTCGCACCCCTGCCTGATGCGCCGACTACCACCCGATCACTACATTTCCGGAATCCGTTCCGGCGACCGGCTGGTACTCAGTCGGGCCATTACACTGGTAGAGAGCCAGTTGGCAAGTGATCAGGCACTCGCGCTGCACATATTGGAACAGGTTTTACCACAAACCGGTGCGTCGATCCGTGTCGGCATTACGGGCGTTCCGGGCGTAGGCAAAAGCACCTTCATCGAAGCGCTGGGCAAACACCTGACCGTTCTCGGTAAAAAAGTGGCGGTTTTAGCCATCGACCCTACCAGCCAACGCTCCCACGGCAGCATTCTGGGCGACAAGACCCGCATGGAAACCCTGTCGATGGACCCGCTGGCCTACATCCGTCCTTCGCCCTCCGGCGGTTCGCTGGGCGGGGTTGCCAACAAGACCCGGGAAACAATGCTACTTTGCGAAGCGGCTGGTTTTGAAGTCATTCTGATCGAAACTGTCGGCGTTGGGCAGTCCGAAACGCTGGTTCACGGCATGGTCGATTTCTTTCTGCTGCTGATGCTGGCGGGAGCGGGCGACGAACTCCAGGGCATGAAACGCGGTATTATGGAACTGGCCGACGCCCTTGCCATTACCAAAGCCGACGGCGATAATGCCGCTGCTGCCGACCGCGCCCGCATCGAATACCAGAACGCGCTGCACCTCTTCCCACCCGCTCCGACGAGCTGGACACCTCCGGTTTTAACCTGTTCGGCCCTTCAAAATCAGGGAATTGGTGAACTATGGGCGGTGATTGAAGCTCATCAAAACCGCCTGACGCAGAACGGTTTTCGGGATAAAAACCGACAACGGCAAAACCTTGACTGGCTCCACAGTACGCTTCGGCATCAACTGGAAACCCGGTTTTATAACCAGCCGGGCATGGCCGAGCGGTTGGCGGCCGTAGAAGATGCGGTACGAAAAGGTGACCTGTTGCCTGTACAGGCTGCTCAGCAGTTAATCAATACTACTCTTCCTTAGTTTGTCACCAGACCGGCTTCCTGGCTGGCACGATACCATTCGACAAACCGCCGAATACCTTCTTCCACGCGCACGGAAGGCTGATAGCCAATGAGTTGCTGAGCCTTACGGATATTCGCGTACGTTTGCTGCACGTCACCGGGTTGCATCGGTAACCGGTTGATTTGGGCGTTCTGGCCCACGGCCTGCTCAATGAGCTGAATCAAATCCGCCAGCGAAATGGGGTCGGAACCGCCAATATTCAGTACTTCGTAACCGTTCAGGTTTTCCAGTGACAGAATGATCCCCCGCACAATATCGTCCACGTACGTATAATCCCGGGCGGTTGACCCATCCCCGAAAACCTGAATGGCCGTATCGTTCAGAAGGCTGTCGGTAAACTGGCTGATGGCCATTTCGGGACGTTGATACGGACCAAAAACCGTGAAAAACCGCAGGCAGAAAATATCAAAACCGTAGAGATGATGGAAGGTATGACACACCAGTTCAGCCGCCCGCTTGGAAGCGGCATACGGCGATAGTGGCCGGTCGGCAGTGTCACTTTCGTCGAACGGCACGTTTGGCGAATCGCCGTAAACGGAAGAGGAAGAAGCAAAGACCATCTTGTGGACATTCCAGCGCTGCATGGCCTGCAGGAGCGTCATCGTGCCGTTGACATTCACATCAAAATAGAGCGCCGGATTCTGCACCGACGGCCGGACGCCGGCCCGCGCGGCCAGGTGAATCACCGCATCAAAACCGTAGGTCTGAAACAGCGTATCCACCAGTTCCGCATCGCGGATATCGCCTTCATGAAAATGATACCCCGGATCACTCAGCGTGCGCTGCACATTTTTCCACTTGGTATCCGGATTATAATAGTCATCCAGGTTATCGAGACAGATAACCCGGTGGTTCTCCAGCAACAGTTGTTTGGCTACATTTGAACCGATAAAACCCGCCCCACCCGTCAATAAAATAGTCATGAACGTAGCTCTTTCGTTAATGATGATGACTGAAAACTGTACACTAAGCCCGTTAGCGATACCACAGCCGTAATGATATAAAATAACAGACTGACCGAAACAGCCGCGTCGGCGGGCACGTGCAACACCTGCGCTCCGAGCAGAAACGTCAGTTCCCGCGCCCCGGCTCCTCCAATCGTGAACGGAATCGTGGCCACGACCGACGAAACGAGGAACACTACCAAATACGCTTCCGGTTTTTCAACCGTTTCAATGGCTTGTAATAAGGCCAGAATTTCAAGCATCTGGAACCCCTGAACCAGGATGGACCAGCCCACCGCCCGTTCAAGAACCGGGTAAAACGACGGCATAAACCGCCGGGTCAGGCGACGGGCCACCCCATGAAAACCCAGAATTCCGATCAGACTCCACCAGCCCAGGGAAACACCGATCCAGGCCGAAACCTCCGGCATACGAACGCCGAAAATCAGAAGCGCGTACGCCAGCGGCAGTAACCCAATCAGCCGGTCGATCAGGGTTGCCGACACCAATCCTTTAACGGACGTGCCGGTCAATCGGTTCAGCAAATAGACTTTATACCCGTCGCCCCCGATGCCGCCCGGCAGAAACAGGTTGTAATACATGCCGAGCCAGTAGAGTTTCAGGTTTGGCCACCGGCGTAACCGCAGGCCAATCTGGGCAAACAAAAGTTGCAACCGTTCGGCGGAGGCCACCTTTGAAAGAACAAACAAACCCGTCGCTACCGTCAGCCATCCCGGCTGTACCCGCGCCAAAACCGCTCCCACCCGCTCCGGTTCGATTTTGCGGAAAACCAGCCAGAGCGACAGGACCGACAGCGCGATCTTCAGGGCGGTTTTCAGGTAAGCGGGGAATCGTCCTTTCAAACCAGTTCCGATTTATAAATCCGCCGGATTTTGTACGGTTTTTTGTCCTGCGACTCGTAATAGGTCCGCATTTGCAACTCCGTCATGATCCCGAAGGTAATCAACTGAATCCCGGCCAGCACCAGGATCGTTCCTAGAATCAGCAACGGACGGCCCCAGATATCGTGCCCCATCAGCTTCAGCACGAACAGATACGCGTTGACCAGCAAACCGGCCCCCAGCGCTATCAGCCCCCAGTTGCCAAACAGGTGCATCGGTTTGCGGAGGTATTTCTTCATGAACAGCATCAGAATCAGATCGCTGATTACTTTCAGCGTCCGCCCCAGCCCGTATTTTGACTGACCGATCCGGCGCGGGTGGTGTTTGACATCCATCTGGGTCATCCGGGCCCCTTCGAGCCGGGCCAGCACCGGGATGAACCGGTGGAGTTCCCCGTACAGACCGAGACTTTTGGCCAGATCGGCCCGGAACACTTTCAGGGCACAGCCGTAATCTTTCAGGTGAACGTCCGAAGTCTGCCGGATGATCCAGTTAGCAATCCGGCTCGGTAGTTTCCGCAGCAAAGCTCCATCCTGGCGGTTGGCCCGAATGCCCGCAACGAGGTCATAGTCGCCCTCTTCGGCCCGTTGCAGCATCATCGGAATATCGGACGGATCGTTTTGCAAATCACCATCCATCGTAATGATAAACTGCCCCCGCGCCACATCGATACCGGCTGCCAACGCCAGACTTTGGCCGTAATTGGTTTGCAGATCGACCACCACCAGCCGGTCGTTATGAACGGATTTGAGTTCGGCCAGGGTGCGATCAGAGGAACCGTCGTTGACGTAAACAAGCTCGAAATCGTACCCGATCAGCGCCCGCTCGACCTGCTCGATCATCGGGAAAATATTTCCCTCTTCGTTATAAACACAAATGACAATGGAAAGATAGGGTTGCATACGGTTATTTCGGGAAAACGTTCCGGGCTGTGGTGTCGGTTTCGAACTGAATCAGTTTGGCCGGATGCCTGTCGAACAAGTTAAATTCGGAAAGAGTTTGGTAACGCTCACCCGCCAGCGTCACCGAGTCGGCAATGTACAGCGCCCCCGGAATTTTCCGGGCGGTTTTCCGAAGCACTTCGTTGCGAACGACCTCAATATGAAAACTGTTCACATCGGTTTGGCCGTCGCTGCCGATGGTTTCTTTATAGCCCAAAAGCGGTTTACCGAGCGACTGCCGGGCAATCCGCTCCGACGACTCTTTGTACTCCTGCCGGTGGGCCAGCCGGGGCGGAATTACCAGCCAGTTGAACCCGTTCCGGAACATGGTCAGAAACGCAATGAGAATAATCAGACGGTGCTGCGGCTGCCGGATGTAGTGATACGTAATAAAGCCGAGTCCAGCGAACATCAGCCCGCATTTCCACCAGACCCCCGGAATGACCTGCGTTTCGGGATGAAAAACCGGCACCCAAGCGCCCAGCGTCACCACCACCAGCATGCCCCCCAGAAACCACTCCCAGCCCCGTCGTCGCCAGTCGGCCGGGTCGGTCCGTTCGTAGTAAACGTAGGCAAAAACCGTAAATAACAAGGGCAACAGCATCAGCAGATAGCGGGCGTACACCTGCGGGGAAGACCAGTAAATCACGAAGTTGACCAGAAACACCACGGCGTTGAAGAGCACGAAGGGCTGTCCGGCAATGAGCGGGCGGTTTTCCTCCGACGGTTTTCCGACGGGCCGAAAGATGCCTTTCCGAAACAACAGAATGACCAGAAACATCCACGGCGCGTAGTGATACAGCATTTCAAACGGGAAGGTCAGCATGTGCCGCAGCGTCTCCCAGATGCCGAATTTTACCACCGTTCGTTTCGCACTCTCGTCGAACAAAACCGCCACGATTCTCTCCGGGGCAATGTTGTTGCGATCAAAATAAGCGACGTAGTAACTACCAACGATCAGCAGAAAAAGGCCAATACCAACAAAATGGGCCGGGCTGAACAACCGCCGGAACTGCTTCGTGTACAGGAAATAAGCCAGCATCGTCAGGCCCTGAAAGACCAGCGACGGCAGCCCTTTCATCATAAAACCGAGGGCTGTCAGCAGGTACGTACTCAGAAACAAGGCCCAGTAATTCCGTTTTCGATCAAAGTGATACACCAGAATGAATGCCGTATAGGTCAGCCAGGAGAACGTAATATCGATCAGGCCCAACATCGAATCGTACAATAAGATCCGGGTATTGGTCACGAGCATCAGCGCGGCTGCAAACGCAGTTCGCGGGCCGAGGTGTTGTTTAACCAGCAGGTAAATAGTCAGCCCGTACAACAGCAGCGAAACCGCCATCGGGAAGCGCAGGGCAAACGACGAATAGTTCCCAAAGAGGTGAAATGAAGCCGCAATCAGCCAGTTATAGAGGGGCGGTTTGTTAAAATACAGTTCGCCATTGAGCGTCGGCGTGAGGTAATCGCCCGATAAAATCATTTCCAGTGCCACCAGCGCCCGGCGGGGTTCGTCGGTTCCGGTATCCAGCGGCAGGTAGCCGAGGTAGGAAAAAAGAGCCGGAATCAGCAGCACCACGCTGAGCACCTGCCAGAAAACCGGACGCTGAAAAACAGGACTTTTCATCCTGCAAAGGTAGAACGGATTTGCAATCTGTCGATGTCAGCCAGCGGGAATAATAGCCATTCAACAAAAAGCCCACGCGAAGTGGGCTTTAAAAAATGCAAATCAGGGCCTTACGAATGGCCCAATTCTTCCCGCTCCCGTTCTTCCGTATCGCGGTTCCAGTCGGCACCGGGCACGCGCTCGTCGCTCCATTTTGACCCGGTCAAACCACCGTCCTCGTCGCGGGCCAGCGATTCATCCGTTATTTCCACCAGGTTGGTAGCCGGATCGTTGGCGTCGTTCCGGTTGGGGGTTTGCTGTTCGTTAACGGGCAGGATATCACTGACTTCCACATCGTTGGAATCGTGTGCTTCAGACGGCAGGAGATCCCCCGGCTGATCGGTTTTGGCCAGCTGGCTTTGCTCCGGCGCTACACCCTGCGTATTACCCATCCGTTGGGCAGCATATGATTCGGTACTTTCTTTCCGTGAATTACTTGAGAAGCTCATAACATGGTTGAGTTAAGCGCTACGGACTACTTCCGCAACGAAGGTTAATAAACTGGTTTGTGTTCCGTCGACGTGCCCGTATGAGCTACATCATCCTCCGTTTTTTTCTGCGCCTGCGCATCGCTGCTCCGGCTCGTTGTCGCTTTGGGATCCTCCTCATCCTGCTCTTTGGCCTCCTGCTGAGCGTCCGGAGCCGGAACATCTTCGGCGGAGGCATAATCGTCAGGACCGTGGGTCGTTACGTCGACCGTCGACGTATTGGATTTGGCGTCGGAAGCGGCAATACTTTTCTGGCCTTCCTCCGTTATCTCCTCGCCGGGGTTGTCGCTGTCCTGGTCATTGAAACGCAGGATGCCGTTGGCACCATCCATATCGGTGCTGCCGATATAGCGGTCATTCCGACCATCCTCTACACCGCGGATCTCCCGGCTGTCCATGCCGTTCGCGGAGTTTTCCTGTTCGGGCCGGTTGCGATTGTCAATCGCGGCTATATCCTGTTCGTCAATTTCTCTATCCTTTTCCATAGCGTGGTGCCGTGCTGGCCGTAATGCCTATACAGCAATAACTACGCAGAAAAAAAAAGGTTATGAAATTGACCCAGCGGCCGGTTCAGGCCGGACCGATCAAATCCCAGAGATTACCGTATAAATCTTCGAAAACCGCCACCGTTCCGTAGGCTTCCCGGGAAGGCCCCCGCACAAAGACCACCTGATTTTCAACCAGCTGTTGATAATCCCGCCAGAAATCATCGGTATGCAGAAAGAGAAAAACCCGGCCGCCCGTCTGATTGCCCACCCGGCTTTTTTGCAGGTCATTGGCCGCCTTCGCCAGCAACAACCGGCAGCCCGTTGCGCCCGGCGGAGCCACCACCACCCAGCGTTTGGTTGCGGACAAAACCGTGTCTTCGATGAGCGTAAAGTGTAATTTCCGGGTGTAAAACTGAAGGGCTTCGTCGTAATCGTCGACGACCAGCGCAATCTGGGCAAGTTCCTGTTTCATACATCATTCATTTATTGCCGACAGGTGTAGGCGAAATCAACCACTTCGTAGTTCACCTTTCCATCGTTGAGTTTACCGAATCGCCGGATGGGACGCCCCGCCGAATCAAAGGTATACGTGTATTCGTAAACGGTGGTGACGGGTGGCCCATCTTTATTGAGGGAATAATTGATATACGTTTCCTTGACGGGCAGATTTTGACTGTTCCGGCCCTTATACGGTTCGACATTGGGCAGATTCGGCTGGTTCAGGTCATACTCGTACAGGACGGTACCAAAGAGCGACTGATCCGCCACGGCCCGGGTTTCCTTCCGGATAATATTACCGTTTTCAATCGTATAGGTCGTCCGGTACTGGTCATTGCCTGACTCGATGGTAAAACCGTCGGCATTGTAGGTTGCATCGGCGATCAACCCGCGTTCATTCAGCGGAAATACGACTTCTTCGACGCCCCCGGAAGAGTAGATGGTTTTTACGGTCAGCTGGCCGGAGCTGTATGCCAGGATGGAAGAACCGCTAAAATCACTGTACCCTCTGGCACTATAGGCCGTGCCGATCGGGCGGTTTTGTGCGTCAAATCGGTATTCGATACGGCTGGACTCGCCAATCCGGACCTGCTGTCCGGCAATTTCAACGGTTTCTTCCCGGATCCTGGCCAGGTTCGGATCGGAAGATTTATTGATAGCGAGAAAACTCAGCAGAGCGCAGGGGGCCGTTTTCTGGGCCGGGACCGGGGCCGGTTGGTGACATGCATCCAGACCGATCAGAAGACTGGCCAGCAGAAAGGCCAGGCAGGTAGAAAGTTTCATAAACGATTCGTTAGTGTGGAAGAATAGCCTGTAACCGAAAGGATTACAACTTCAAACAGGACTCCACCCGACCCCAAAAGGTTGGAAGATCATTAGAAAGAACCTTTATCTGCCTTCCTTTATTCGGAAGCGGTTAACCCGTTTTTGTTCTTCCTTTCCCCTACTTTTTCAAGACAACATGACAGAATACCAGAATCCCAAAGACCGTGCCTACACGGATACCCTTCTCAAGGCGGCCCCTAAAGAATCAGCCGCCTTTATGAACCTCAAACACACGGCTGAGCGAAAGGATGGGGTTATTCCGATCAAGTATCGGGAGTTAATGTCGGTGGCAGTGGCCCTGACGACGCAGTGCGCCTATTGCATTGAGTCACACATCAAAAACGCCATTCAGGCCGGGGCAACGCGGGAAGAGATTGCCGAAACCGTATTCATTGCGGCCGCCCTGCGGGCCGGGGGAGCGGTAGGAACGGGCTTAATGGCCATGCGGATTTTCGAGGAAGAAAGCCCAACCAAAGACTGAGTCTGTCACCCATTCGTATTCCTAAAAAGTCTACAACCCGGTTTTTAGGCTTTTTAGGAATAGCCCATCGTACCTGACCGGCCGGAATGTCAATTATCGGGAATGATCCACTTTTAGGGTAACATCAGCCTGTCCGGCTGGAAATAAAAATCTGTTCTTGTAGGAATGCCCTACTCGTTAGCCTTGGGTTTGATGGGTTTGAATAGGATCCGGAGCATGCGAACAGTAGGCTGCTGACTATCCTTGATGTAGTCCAGCGTTGCCGCCAGGTTGAACCGTTCATTGACATACCGGGAATCGTCCAGCTTTTTAAACCCCGCGATGAGCAACCGGTTTTTGATGGTGTCGGCAACCCAGGCTTTTTGTAACATGGGCAGGCTGACAACTTCCGAACAAAGGTTCTTATTGGCCTGCGGAAAGGTAAGCGAGTGGGTAAAAAATAAATCGATCCGTTTTGAATCGACCTCGGTTGCACTATACGAAAGCGTAGTAACATCCCCCATCGGCGACAATTGTTCCGAATAGCTGATCCGTTTTTTATCCAGCTGGGCCTTTACCTCGCTCAGTGGTTTACTCAGAAACTGATCCTGAGCCAACCCCGGCAAAACCGACGCCATTAGCACCACCCACAAATACACTGTTGCTCTCATCGATCCTCCTGCCGGCATCGGTTCGTCTTGCAACGTGCTGCCCGGCGGTTTCCCAAATCTACGAGTTAAGCAATTCTGTTCAGCGGTGTACCTGAAATATATTAATCCTCTGCGGCTGTTGCCCCCTATTTCGACCCCTCATTAACCAAAATGCCCCGTCCGGGGCATTTTCGCGGATCATTAAATTGTAAACTTGCCTTCTTTCTTCAGTTTGCCCGCCATGACCTTCCGCATTTTTTCGACTTTGGGTAACGATACATTCCGGATATAGGGCTGATTCGGGTGCAGCTTGAAATAATTCTGGTGGTAATTCTCGGCGGGATAAAATACCGAAAACGGAACCACTTCCGTTACCACCTTATTCGGATAGTGTTTGGATTCATTCACCACCAGAATAGCGTCTTCGATGGCCTTTTTCTCAGTCGGATTGCGGTAAAAGGCCATCGAGCGATAATCCCGTCCGACGTCCGGCCCCTGCCGATTGAGCGTGGTGGGGTCATGGCTTGCAAAAAATGCAACGAGCAAATCCCGATAACTGATGACGTTTGGATCATAATACACCTGCACGGCTTCGGCATGTCCGGTTTCGTCGGTGCCAACCTGTTCATAACTCGGATTTCTAAGACTGCCCCCCGAGTAGCCGGAAATTACTTCCCGGACGCCTTTTAGCTGGTCAAACGCTTCTTCCTGCGCCCAGAAGCAGCCTCCGGCAAAGGTTGCCACGGCCTCGCCCGGTTGCGGAGTGGGAAGTTTCGCAAAATTGGGTCGGCTATTCAATCCCTGGGCCTGAGCCGCCCCAAGGCTTATGGCGAAAATCAACATTAGCATTGACCTGACTTTCATACGTAAAAGTTCGTTAGCCGGGTAAACCTGTATTTTACCCCATCTTCAACAACGTAAACTTTAACCCGAATGTTGCTGATGTTTAACTGACCCAGGCGCTGTTTGACGAATAAACCCGTTAATTTTTCTTAAAACAAAACCGCCCCAGCGGACGCGTGTCCCTGGGGCGGTTTTTGGGGCAAAGCAAGGACCCTTTAGTTAGGATACCCCGGATTCTGGGGTTTGAGATTGGGGTTGTTCAGCATCTCCTGCTTGCCCAACGGCAGCAGCAGGTGCTTCTCCTGCAAGGGCTGATTCGAACTCAGGTTGACGTGACCCACAAAGTTGTCGAACCCGTTGGTCTTCTCGTTGTACA
>NZ_JBHSMA010000010.1:0-186609 GCF_042655385.1 Larkinella bovis
TGCGCTCGTCGTCCGACAACGTTGCCAGGTAAGCCTGGTAGCGCTGGCGGTCGGCATCGGTCACCGCAAACGGGTCGTAGCGGTTGTAGAAATCCTTCATGGTCGAATCCTGAGCCACCACGGTTTGGTCTTTGGTAGCCGCATCGCGCAGCTTGCTGATGGTGTTGGCCCTGGCCTGGGCCTCGGCGCGGGCCAGTTCTTTTTCCACCTCGGGATTCTGGGTGTTGATGGTGAACCAGTCCACTTCGACCAGATCCTGATCGACGGCTTCCACACCGTAGAACCAGCCTTTCCAGAACCAGTCCAGATCGACGCCGGAGGCATCTTCCATGGTGCGGAAGAAGTCGGCGGGGGTGGGGTTTTTGAAGGCCCAGCGGTTGGCATATTCCTTGAAGGCGTAATCGAACAGTTCGCGGCCCATGACCGTTTCCCGCAGGATATTCAGCGCCACCGACGGTTTGGAGTAGGCATTCGGGCCGAACTGGAGAATGTTGTCCGAAGAGGTCATAATCGGCGACAGCAACGCCGGATCCGACTTCATATAGGGAACGATGTACTGCGGTTCGCCGTACCAGCTTGGGAAGTTATAATCCCATTCTTTTTCGGCCAGGTACTGGCAAAAACTGTTGAGCCCTTCGTCCATCCAGGTCCACTGCCGCTCGTCGGAGTTAACGATCATCGGGAAAAAGTTGTGCCCCACTTCGTGGATGATCACCCCGATCATGCCGGCTTTTGTACCTGCTGAATACGTCCCATCGGGTTCGGGCCGACCGCCGTTGAAGCTGATCATCGGGTATTCCATCCCACCACCCGGCGTAGCGTGGCAGGAAATGGCGACCGGATACGGGTACTTGAAGGTGCGGTTTCCGTACGATTTCAGCGTGTGTTCCACCACCCGCGTCGAATACTGCTCCCACAACGGATTGCCTTCTTTGGGGTAAAACGACATGCTCCAGATTTTCTTGCCATCGCCGTAGACATCGGTTTGCATGGCATCCCAGATGAATTTGCGCGAGGAAGCAAAGGCGAAATCCCGCACGTTATCGGCTTTGTAAATCCAGGTTTTCTTGCCGGTGGGCTTTCCTTTTTCGGCCGCTTCGGCTTCGGCCTGGGTGACGATGATCACCGGGGTTTTGGAATTAGCGGCTTTCTGCATCCGCTGCTGCTGGGTGGGCGTCAGTACCTGTTTGTAGTTTAGACATTCGCCGGTGGCGGCCACCACATGGTCGTTGGGGACGGTGATGGCGACTTTGTAGTTACCGAAAATGAGCGTGAATTCGCCCTGGCCCAGAAACTGCTTGTGCTGCCAGCCGTTGACGTCGTCATAAGCCGCCAGGCGCGGAAACCAGTGGGCGATGAAGTAGTTGTAGTTTCCATCTTTCGGAAAATATTCGTACCCGCTGCGGCCGTAATACGCGGTGATGTTGTAATTCCAGTCGACGCCGAAGACGAAGTTCTGACCCGGTTTTAAGGGCGTCGGCAGCTCGATCCGCATCATCGTCTGGTTGATGGTATATTTCAGCGGTTTACCGGCGGCATCCCGAACGGCGGTTATTTTGTACCCATACTCTTTTTTAGGATCGATCTCAGCGCCGGGTTCGGCATTGTTAAGGTTGTTCAGCCGGGTCAGGCTGGTGCCATTACCCGAAACCACCGACTGCTTCGTGAGGTTGGCCGTTGAATTCGTCTCGAATATATTCTGGTCGAGTTGCAGCCAGAGGTATTTCAGGGCGTCGGGGGAGTTATTATAATACGTGACGGTTTCCGACCCGGTAATTTTCTGGTTGGCATCGTCCAGTTCGACTTTAATGTTGTAATCCGCCCGGTTCTGGAAGAAATCCCGGCCCGGCGCGCCGGAAGCCGTGCGGAAGGTGTTGGGCGTGGGCAGCACGGGCCCGAGTTGCTCGAACCGGTCGTTGGCCTTGTAATTGGGGGTGGATGGTGCCTGGGCTCGCAGGTGCAGCGAAAGACTTACGAAAACCGCCACCAGGACGGAAACTTTCCTTGTCATTATGTTGATGGAAGCGTTGGTAAAAAGAATGTTAGATGGGGGTTAAAGTTAAACGGAAAGCGGAATTGTCCCAAATTTTGGGACACTGGGATTGATTTTCAGACCGAAAAACCGCCTATTTTCCTTCCTTTTCGTAAAACCGCCACGACGTTTTGAAGTCCCGGCTCAGTTTCTGGTTCGTCAGGATGGCGCGGATCATTTCAACCGGCATCGCGTTCAGTTGCAGAATGGCGTCGTGGAACTGCTTGTAGGTCATTTTCTTGCTGTCCACCAATTCTTTTTTCAACCCGTAAAACTGAAAACCGCCGGTCATGTACGCCAGTTGATAAAGCGGAGGATACCCGCCCACGAACGACCGGCGCACTTCGCCTTCGGCGTTGGCGCGTTCGTGCCCGACCCGATCCACCAGAAAGTCGATGCACTGCTGCGGGGACCATTTGCCGAGGTGGTAATTGAGCGAGAAAATAATCCGGGCGCAGCGGTGCATCCGCCAGAACAACATCCCGATGCGGTCTTCCGGCGATTGCGGAAACCCCAGGTCCCACAGAATCATTTCCCAGTACAAGGCCCAGCCCTCGGTCCAGAATGGCGTGTCAAAATGCCGGTACGTCTTGTAGCGGTTGTTCATGAATCCCTGCAAATGGTGCCCGGCGATGAGTTCGTGGTGGACCGTCGAGCGGGAAAAGTGCGGATTGTTGCCCCGCATGCTCATCAGTTTGTCCTCGTGGCTCATCGTGCTGGTCGGGTAGGAAATCAGAATGGTTTCGCCACCCAGAAAAAACGGGCTCACTTTCTGCCGTGCGGGCGACATCATCTGCATCCGCCAGGTTTCCTCCGCAATCGGCGGAATCGTGATCAGGTCTTTTTGTTTCAGAAAGGCAACCGACTCGTTATACAGTCGCAAGATGAGTTCGGGCTGTTTACCGGCGGGAACCGTCGTGTTTTTCACTTTCTCCTGGGCGGCTTTCCAGTCGGTTCCGAAGCCCATTTCCTTCGATGCTTTCAGCAATTCGCGGTCGCACCAGGCAAACTCCCGGTTGGCAATGTCGATGAGGTCTTCCGGCGAATACGGAATCATTTCGTACGCCAGTTGCCGCAGCAACTCCTCGCGCCCTACGGCGATGCCCGCAATACCGCTGCCGTCGTCTTTGGTCGGGGCCGCTTCCCGGACTTTTTTGCCCAATAGAACCATATACGTCGTTAATAGGCTGTCGGTTTGGCGGTAGGGTTCGGGCACCCACCAGCTAAATTGCGGGTCGTAGGCGTTGTAAAACATAAACACGCTTTTCAGGGCCGCCTGTAACCCTTTGGCGGTTCCTTCGGCGCGTCGGGCGACGGCGGGGTCGGGCTTTTCCGCTTTTTCGGCCACTTGCCGGGCCGCGACGATTTCCCGGCCAATGGCGTTAAGCTCCGCGGCTACCTGCTCGGCCACCAGCGGCAGGCCGCGCCGACGCTGTTTTTCGAGGGCATAAATTTTGTCGGCAAACGGAAACCAGCTTTGGATCTGCTTCACCTCTTTTTCCTCATTCGCCAGCTCGAGCAGTTCGTTTTTCAGGTTCCGCTGAAACAGCAGGTAATCCACCCGGCTGTCGGTGCTCATCCGGTCGAAATCCAGTTGCTGCAACTGCCGCACATAGTCGCTGAAAAACGTTTTGAGCCGTTCCCGACGCTCGGGCGAATTTTCGATGGTATAAAACCGGCTCAGGCTGCCCCAATCCGCTTCGTACTGCGTCAGCAGGTGGTGGACGTCGCTGGTCTGGTGGTACAGATCGGGGGTAGGTTGCGCCAGCACCGAACGGGTCACAACTAGCAGGATAAGGGGTGTGGTAAACAGGTGTTTCATGAGCGTGTCGGTCAGTTCAATTCACTAAAATAGTTACAGTAGGATAAAATCCGGAAAATATTCGGCCAAAATCGCTTTTTGCCAACTATTCTGTACCTTATCGGGTGGTTAACCTGAACAACCTGATTCCATGAACAGACTTTTACACTATTCGGCGCTTCTCCTGGTTTGTGGCGCAACCGCTGGTTTTGGCCAGCATTTTACCGGTTTTACGCCCGCCCGGCAGGCGACGGAAGAAAAAGCCGAAGCCGAGTTCAAGAAACACCAGTCGTCGGCGGTTTTCAAAAAGCACCTCGAAGCCCTGAGCAGCGTTCCGCACGTGGCCGGAACGCCCGAAAACGAGCGTGTCCGCGACTACATTGCCGAAACCATGCGGAAAGCGGGCTGGCAGGTGGACATTTATCCGCACGACATTTATCTGCCCAAAGGACCGGGTGAGATTGCCGTCGAGCTGGTGGAACCGGTACGGCAACCGCTCAACATCCGCGAATACCTGTTTCCCGAAGATAAGTACAGCAAAGACCCGCGCATCATGCCGGGCTGGAACGCCTATTCGGGTTCGGGCGACGTAACGGCGGAGGTGGTTTACGCCAACTATGGTCGGAAGGAAGATTTTGAACAACTGAAGGCGATGGGCATTTCGGTGCAGGGCAAGATCGTCATGGCGCGCTACGGCGGTAATTTCCGGGGTTACAAGGCGCAGTTTGCCGAAGCCGCCGGGGCTGCGGGCCTGATCATTTATACCGATCCGGCGGATAATGGCTACATGAAAGGACTGACATTTCCCGAAGGGCCACAACCCAGCGAAAGCATTATCCAGCGGGGTTCGCTGCTGACGGTGCCGTATACCGGCGACCCGCTGACACCCGGAGAACCCGCTTTGCCGCTGGATGGTAAAACCAAAATCAAACGGCTGGACCCGAAGGATGTGGCCCTGCACAAAATTCCGGTGACGGCCATTCCGTACGGTTCGGCCATCGACATTCTGAAACGCATGACCGGCGCCAAACCTGTTCCGGCGGGCTGGCAGGGCGGTTTGCCGTTTACCTACCGGCTGGAAGGTGGTTCGGCGCTGAAAGTGCGGCTGATGGTAAAACAGGAGAAAGCCATGACACGGATTTACGAAGTGGTCGGAACGCTGACTGGTTCGGAGTTTCCGGATGAATGGGTGATTGCCGGTTGTCACTACGACGCCTGGTCGTTCGGGGCCACCGATCCCAACAGCGGCACGGCCATGCTGCTGGGCTTGACCGAATCATTGGGTAAACTGGCCAAAACCGGGCAACGGCCCCGGCGCACGATTAAAGTGGCGCACTGGGATGCCGAGGAGTTTGGCGTGATCGGGTCGGCAGAATGGGCCGAGCAGTTTCGGGACGAACTGACGCAGAAAGCGGTCGCCTACATGAACTACGATGCGGCCGTGTCGGGCCGGATGTTCGGGGCCAGCGCGTCGCCCTCGATGAAAAAGCTGCTGATTGAAGCCACGCAGGCCGTCGAATACCCGGATTCGAACATGACGGTTTACCAGCACTGGCTGAAACAGGGCGGTCGGCGGGGCGGCAGCACCGTCGGGATTGCCTCGTCGGCACCGGCTACCGTGGTCAACGAACCGGTGATTGGCAACCTGGGTGGTGGCTCCGATCACATTGCGCCGTATATGCACGTCGGAATTCCGTCGCTCAATGCCGGAACCGGTGGGCCGACGCTCTACCACTCGGCCAATGATGACCTGTTTTTTTACGACAAATTTGCCGACCCGACGTATAAGATGGGCCCGATGGTCGAGCAGGTGGTGGGCACGATGGCCCTGCGGCTGGCCAATGCCGATTTGCTGCCGTATGACCTGACCCGCTACGCCAGTGACCTGGATACCCACCTGAAAGCCGCCGAAAAAGCGATCAAAGTTTATGCGCCCACCTATTCCATCCAGCCGGTGCTGGCCGCCGTGGCCGATTTGAAGAAAACCGCCGAGGCCGCTGAAACCGCCCGGCAGGAGTATCTGAAAGCCGGTCGGACGGACAAACTGGCTGACCTGAACAAGACGATGCTGCAATTGGAAAAGGCATTCATCGACCCCAAAGGCATGGCGTTCGGGTCGTGGTACCGGTCACTGTATGCTTCGTCAGATCCGTACAGCGGCTACGCGTCGTGGATGTTACCCGGTTTTCTGTACGAAGCCTCCCTGAAATCGACGGCCAACCTGCCCGATCTGGAAAACCGGTACAAAAAAGCCATCCAGACCCTGGGCGAACGACTGGCGACCTTCGCGGAAGGTATTTCCGCCGGAAAGCCGGCTTCGCTGGGCGGAGGAAAAAAATAGCGATTTTTGGTATCTTGGGGCGGTATAGGCATTTTTGATCGTTCACCGGAAATACGACACCGGCGGACGGTTTGCTTTTAACCTAACCCTAATCATGCTCCTTTTGCGTCTCCGTACGTTGGTTCTGATCGGCTCGCTGATTACGTCTTTCGCGAGTTTCGCTCAGAACCAACCCATTGTCCTGCGCAACCAGCGCGAACTTTTTGTCGATAAGTACCTCATCGATACGCTCATCAATCTGGATTGGCGCCTGGGAACACCGGTTTCGGCCGGAAAAGCCCTGCAATTCGATCAGCCCTGGGAAGGCCGGTTTTGTACCTATGTTTCGGTGGTAAACGCCGGTGATCGTTTTCAGATGTATTACCGGGGGTTGGCCGGCTACGAGAACAAAGGCGATCAGCAGGTAACCTGTTATGCCGAAAGCCGGGACGGGATTCACTGGACCAAGCCCAACCTGAAGCTTTTCAAGGTCAATGGCACGCTCGACAACAACGTGGTGCTGGCCGATAACCGCCAGCGGAGTACGCACAACCTGACGGTGATGTACGACCCCCGGCCCGGTGTGCCGGCTGAAGAACGGTACAAAGCCGTGGGCGGGGAGTCGAATACGAAGATTCCGTCCAGCGGGTTGTTCCGGTACGTTTCGGCCGATGGGATTCACTGGAAACGGTATCCGAAGGATACGACCGCCCTTTTTCATGATTTTGCGCTGGATTCGCAGAACGTGCTGACGTGGGTGCCGGAAGAAAACGTGTATGCGCTTTACCTCCGGGCCTGGACGGGTGGAAAACCGGGCGATTTGTATCCGGCGGGGGGTGTCCGGTCCATTGCCCGTTCGGTTTCCCGCGATTTTCTGCATTGGTCAAAACCGGAGATGATGACGTTTGGGCCTACCGAAACGGAACATCTGTATACCAACACAACGCACCCCTATTTCAGAGCCCCCCAGATCCTGATTGCGATGCCGTTCCGGTTTTCGCCCCAGCTGAAAGTGCTTTCGGATGCGCAATTAATCGAAAATGGGACAGATCCAACGCAGTGGAAAGGCGTTGCCGACGGGGTTTTTATGACGAGTCGCGGGGGAAACCGGTACGACCGGACCTTCATGCAGTCGTTTGTTCGGCCCGGTTCTGAGCAAAAAAACTGGGGGGCACGGAGTAACATCCCGGCGCTGGGCATTATCCAGACCGGACCGGCCGAACTATCGTTTTTTGTGACCCGGGCCTACGGAACGCCCTCCGTTTTTCTGGAACGCATGACGCTACGGATCGACGGTTTTGCCTCTCTCCACGGCGGTTACAAAGAAGGCAGTATGGTGACCAAACCGGTTTTTCTGAAAGGAAAGGAACTGGTTGCCAACTATGCTACCTCGTCGGTGGGCTATGTAAAAGTGGCGATTCTGGAGGAAAATGGGCAGGTTATCCCCGGTCTTGAAGAGTCGGTGCCACTGGTGGGCGATAAAATCGATGGCCCCATTACCTGGAAAAGCGGTAAAACCGTTAGCGAGTTGGGTGATCGGAAAGTTCGGCTGAAATTAATCGTCCGGGACGCCGATCTGTATTCCTTTGCCATTCATTGATTCGGATTAAACCGGCTGATCAATCGAAAGAGTTCTATCTTTACGGGGAAAATTGCACTATTGCAGTAGTATCTATTTCTATACCTTATGAAACACCCGATTCGACGCACCTTCGATCGTATCTTATTGAGTTTATTCTTTGGTACCCTCCTTAGCCAGCCCATTCAGGCGCAAACGACGGCGGCCGAACCCAAACCGGCGGCCATTCTGAGCCGCTGGGAAAAGCAGGTGACTTCCGACAATGCCTGGCGGGAATACCCCCGTCCGCAGATGGTACGGGCCAACTGGCAGAACCTGAACGGGATGTGGGAATACGCCATCCGGCCCAAAACCGAAGGGCAGCCTACGAAATTTGACGGCCAGATTCTGGTGCCGTTCGCGTTGGAATCGACGCTTTCGAAAGTGACGAAAGGATTAGCCGCCGACCAGCGACTCTGGTACCGTCGGAACGTTACCATTCCGGCAGCCTGGAACGGCCAGCGGGTGTTGATGCACTTCGGGGCGGTCGATTATGAATGCAATCTGTGGGTGAACGGCGGTTTGGTCGGGTCACACACGGGTGGTTCGGATCCGTTTGAATTTGATATTACCGATTATTTGAAATCCGGGCAGAATGTGGTCGTGCTGGGCGTTACGGACCCCACGGATAAGGACGAACAACCCCGGGGCAAGCAGATCAACAACCCGCACGGTATCTGGTATACGCCGGTGTCGGGGATCTGGCAAACCGTCTGGCTGGAGCCGGTTCCCAATCCCAACTACATTGAAGAGGTTCGCATTACGCCGGAACTGGATTCGAGCCGGATTCGGGTAGAGGTCCTGGCGCGGACGCCGATGACCAGCCCGACGGCTGCGGTGCGGTTAACGGCGCTGGACGGCACGCAAACGGTTTCGAGCCTGATCGTCCGGTCGGGCCGTACGGCGTATGTGCCGATCAAAAATCCGAAACTGTGGACGCCCGACAGTCCGTTCCTGTACAATCTGAAGGTTGAACTCGTGACGGTAAAAGATCCGTTCCCGGGTACCGACAACCGCAAACGACCGATGCATAACGAAGCCGAGCGTTCGGCGTATGCCAAGGCGGAAGTAACGGGCAACGCCATTGATGCCGTAACGAGCTATTTCGCCATGCGGAAAATTTCGATGGGGCCGGGTAAAATCGCCGGACAGCCGGTCATGCTGCTGAATAATAAACCGCTCTTCCAGAACGGTCCGCTCGATCAGGGCTGGTGGCCGGGCAGCCTGCTGACGCCCCCGTCGGATGAAGCGATGGTTTTTGAACTGGATTTTCTGAAAAAATCGGGTTTCAATATGCTGCGGAAACACATCAAGGTCGAACCCGCCCGGTATTATTACCACTGCGACCGGCTGGGTATCATGGTCTGGCAGGATATGCCGTCGGGTTTTGTGAGCGGGCAGGATATGCATCCGTCGGAAAATGTAGAGCCCCTGCGCCGGTCGAAAGGCAAGGAACAGTTTGAATTGGAACTGCGCCGGATGATGAACCGGTTGCACAACCATCCAAGCATTGTAACCTGGGTGGTGCATAACGAAGGCTGGGGCCAGTACGATAACGTCCGGCTGGCCGACTGGGTGAAGGCCATCGATCCGAGCCGGCTGGTGAATGCCGCCAGTGGCTGGACCGATCTGGGCGCGGGTGAATTTTTCGATATTCACACGTACCACGAGGTGCCGCACATTCCGGAAGCCAAGAAAGACCGGGTGATCGTCGTCGGGGAGTTCGGAGGCATCGGCTGGCCCATTGCCGGCCACCTTTGGGACCCTAACAAACGCAATTGGGGGTATCAGACGTACCAGGATAAAGAGGCCGTCCTGAAAGCCTATAAAACCAAGTACGCGAAAATGGTCGAGATGTACCAGAAAAACGGCGTTTCGGCCGCGGTGTACACCCAGACGACCGATGTTGAAGGCGAAGTGAACGGTTTGCTGACCTACGACCGGGAAGTGATCAAGATCCCGATTGAAACCCTGCGGGAAATCCACGCACCCTTGTTTAAATAGAGCCGGTTTTCTGGTAGAATCGGTAGGAGGTTAAACGCCTTTTCTACCGGTAGTTAGGCTCAGATCTTTTCACGTAGCGCAGCGGCTTTTTGGTCAAAAAGCCGCTGCGCTACGTTGTTTTTATGGGATTTTTTTAATTGGATAACCGATAAAGTTCTAAAAAATATTGGTTACGTTTTATCGGCTTTTCGCCGGTCATTCAATCAAAATATTATCTTTTATTAATTCTACTATCTGGAATATTAACACAATAATATTTTAGATAGTAATAATTCAACAAAATTATTGATCGAAATTAAATTAATAACGGAATATAATATCGCATTGATTATTCTTTAGATTTGGGTAATCATCAACCTAAACTAAAGTAATACTCATGTCTAAATCTCTACTGACGGGATTCCTGTTGGTGTGCTCGGCTTTTGCCCCTCTGCTAGCCCAGGACAGGAAAGTTTCCGGAAAAGTCACTGCTGCGGAAGACAGCAGCCCCCTCCCCGGTGTATCGGTTTTGTTGAAAGGTACTTCCATTGGTACCGTAACCGATGGGAATGGGACGTATACCCTCTCCGTTCCCAACGCCAGAGGCACCCTGGCCTTTTCCTTCATCGGCATGCTGACGAAAGAAATCGAACTCGGCGCCAGTTCCGTCATCGATGTGCAGCTATCGACCGACGCCAAACAACTGTCTGAAATCGTAGTCACGGGGGTTGGGGTGGCCACCGACAAACGCAAAATTGCCATCTCTGTTGAATCGGTCAGCGCGAAAGAGTTGCCGCAAACGCCATCTGCCTCCGTCGATCAGGCCCTGATCGGGAAGATTCCGGGGGCACAGATTACCAGCCGGAGCGGAACGCCCGGTGCCGACGTGAATATTTTGCTGCGCGGCATCAACACCATCAACCGGGGCACCCAACCGATGATCTTGATCGACGGGGTGCAGATGGGCGCCACGAGCCTGCAAACCATCGACCTGAACGCCATCGAGCGCGTGGAAGTGGTGCAGGGAGCCGCTGCCGCGACGATCTACGGGGCTCAGGGGGCCAATGGGGTGATCCAGTTGTTTACCAAAAAAGGCAAGAACGGCCAGCTGAATATCGACATTTCGTCCAGCATTGCCAGCAACACGTACCTGAACGTGGGCGGGGTGAGCAAGGCGCAGAACCACGCTTTTGTGACCGACGCCAGCAACAACATCATCGGCTCGTCGGGCAAACCGATTGCCTATGACGCCGACAAGGGGATTTATACGGAAAATGTGCAGTATAACTCGACCGACCCTACGGCCACGAACAGCAAACCGTACAACGCGAACCTGCAATACCACGATCATTTCGCGTATTTCTTCCAACCGGCCAACACGATCAACAACAGTATTGCGATCTCGGGCGGTAGTCAGAAGGCGGATTTTGGGCTGTCGGTTTCCAACAGCCACCAGGAGAGCAACATCATCGACAACGGCTACTGGGATCGGAGCAATCTATCGGCCAACATCGGTACGCAACTAGCCAAGGGCCTGACGCTGCGTTCGATCACCCAACTGGCGTATACCAAAAGTACGCTGAAATCGAGCGACCGGACCATTCTGTATAACATGCTGAATGCCTATCCGCTGGCGGATTTCTCGCTGCTGACCACCGACGGTTCCATTCCGTACAACATGAACCAGACGATCGGGATCAACGCGTCGAACCCCTCGTACCGGCAGGCGTATACCCGCAACAACGACAATACCGTTGACATCATCCAGAATCTCAATCTCAACTACAAATTCCCGAAATTTGTGGAACTGGATGCCAAATACGGCTTGAACTTTCAAACCAAAAACCGGGATCTGGAATACCTCAACCAGTCGAACAACCAGAATATCAAGTACTGGCTGACGCAGGGGACGGCCTCCTACATCTCCAACTACAACACGACGAACAGTGGCGACCTGACCAAGTACGTCAACAGTAAAATGTTCCAGAACTTTCTGGCGACGGCCACGGCGGTTTTTGACTTCAGGGAAGATTTTGGCCTGAATCTGCCGATCCGGTCGGTCACGCAGGCGGCTTTCGACTGGCGCAACAGTACGGCGAAGGAGTACACCAGCGCGGCCATCGGGTTGCCGGCAGCCTATACGCCGTATAATGCGGCCAATACGTCGTCGTGGCGGATTTACCGTGATTACAGCGAACCGTTTATTACCTATGGATACCTGGTTAATCAGCGGTTTGAATACGGCGAGTTTGCCGGTGTTTCGGGCGGTTTCCGGAGCGATTATTCCTCAGCCTTCGGCCAAGGTTCCAAACCGTTTACGTTCCCGCGCGGGGATGCGTACCTGCGGCTGTCGGCCCTGAATTTCTGGCAGAACAGCGCCGTGAACAGCTTCCTGCCCGAATTTAAACTGCGGGCGGCTTACGGGCAGGCCGGGATTCAGCCCAAACCGTTTGACCGGTATGTGACCATCACGCCGACAACCCTGGGGAACACCACCGCGTTTTATTACGCCTACGGACAGAGTAACCCGGCGCTGGGCGTCGAGGTTTCGCAGGAAACGGAAGTTGGTGCTGATCTGGTTTTCAGTCTGTTAAAAGGAACGAGTTGGCTGAATGGCGTGGCGGTTTCGGCCACCTACTGGGATCGGAAAACGAAAGATGCCATTTACTCGGTGGACGTCGCCCCGTCCGTCGGCCTGGGAACCCTGATCGACAATGCCTTTACGCTCGGTTCGCGGGGACTTCAGATGTCGCTGAACTCCACGGTGTATAACGGCGCGACGGTAAAGTGGAACACGACGGTCAATTACGGAAACCAGACCTCGGAAATCGTTTCGGTCCGGGGCGATGCGCCGATTATCGTTACCTCCAACGCCGGTAGCACGAACTACGTCCTGAAAGCCGGGGAGAAAATCGGGCAGTTGTACGGGTATAAAACCATCGGCAGTGTCGGCGAACTCGGGCCGGACGGCAAGCCCTTTATTCCGCAGGCTGAGCAGGAAAGCTATACGCTCGCCAGCAACGGCATCGTCGTCAACAAAGCCACGAAGCAGCCCTATTTCACGGCGGATAAATTCAGCTTCGGTGATCCGAACCCGAAATTCAATATGTCGTTTATCAACGATCTGACGTTCAGAAATTTCCTGACGTTCAACTTCCAGCTCGACTGGGTGTATGGCAGCCACCTCTACAACCAGACGAAAGAATGGATGTACCGCGACGGGATTCACAGCGACTACGCCGTTCCTATTACCATCGACGGCCAGCCCGGGGCCTGGACGGCATTCTACCGCGGGGTTTATGCCCAGCGGACGGCCAACGGGACGAAGGATTATTTCTACGAGGATGCTTCCTTCCTGCGGCTACGGAACATTTCGGTTGGCATTGACTTAGCCAAGGCGTTCCACATCCCGGTTTTCAAAAAACTTCAGCTGATTCTGGCGGGCCGCAACATCTGGACGGCTACCAAGTACAGCGGTTTTGACCCGGAAATCAGCTCCGGCACCTCGAACTCGGCCTGGGACCGGGGCACCGACCACAGTACGATGCCGAACTTCAAGTCGTATCAGGCCACGCTGAACATTGGATTCTAAGACGCTTCATCTCATCACTGACTTCATGAAAAGACTAAAAATATGGGCCGTGGCGCTGGTATTTACCGGATTCCTGGCCGCTTGCAAGGAGGATCTGAACGTTCAGAACCCCAACCAGCCCTCATCCCCGGCACTGAAAACCGAAACCGGGTTGATTTCCTTCGGGCAGGGTTTTTACATCACCGGTTTCAAGGACGTCAAGTATTACGACGGGGTGCCGGGTTACTTCTGGTCGGGTGCTATTGGGAACCACGAACTGATGGGCGACGTCATCGGGACGGATATTGCCAACATCTTCATCAACCAGATCGGTTGCCCGGATGCGGTCACACTCGACGACGGTACGGTTTTGCCAAACCCGAATTCGCCCAGTAAACAGATTGATTTTATTCGTATTACGGCCAACGTCAATTCGACCGGTTACCAGAATTCGACCTACTACGAGTGGGCGTACATGTACAACCTGAACAATGCGGCCAACACCATTCTGACGAACGTCGATGCGGTGCCGTTTACAGGCGAAGCCGACACAAAAAAGGGCGTTCTAAAAGCCTGGGCCTACTGGTGGAAAGGCTATGCCTATTCCCGGATCGGTTCCATTTATTACGCCGGAATTATCAACAACCTGGCGAACGGTGAAACGTTGAACGGTACGAACGGTACTTACGTGGCCAAAGAAGCGATGATTGCCGAAGCCAATAAAAATTTCGACGAAGCCTTCAAAATACTGGGCGGCCTGACGGCCAGCGCCGATTACACGGCCGCGATGCAGGGGCTCATCCCTAACTTCAACCGGGTGGGCAAAGGCGGGGTGCTGACGCCCGCGATGTGGCAGCGGAACATCAACACGATGAAGGCCCGCAATATCCTGGTGAACAACCGGGTCAGTGCCATGACGGCGGCCCAGTGGAACGAAATTCTGACCCTGACCAATGCGGGCATTCTGGCGACCGACTTTGTATTTACGGGCCGTTCGAACGCGACCGGGGATTTTCTGTCACCCACAACCGGCACGGTTTCGGGCAAAACCACCGGTTCGAACAACACCTACAAAATTTCGGAGCGGCTGATTCAGGATTTCAAACCGGGGGATCTGCGGTTTACGAACAACTTCAAGCAACGGGCTTCGGCGTACATCGGTGAAACCTCGCGGGGGAACGCGTTCTTCACGCGCTTCGACCTGGTCAATCGGGGAGCGGCTGGTTCGGAAGGCAGCGCATCGGTCATCACTTTCTCGAACACGAATGCCGGGGGCTACGAATTGTATCTGGCAAGCTCGTACGAAGAAAATCAGTTGATGAAAGCCGAAGCCCTGCTCTATACGGGAAAAATAGAGGATGGTCTGGCCCTGATCGACGAGGTGCGGAAAGCGCAGGGCGCGGGTCTGGCGGCCGTGGCCGGAACGGGTTTGACGCTGGAGGCCGCCAAGGAGGAACTGCGTCGGGAACGCCGGATCGGTCTGCTGTTCCGGGCCCTGGCGTTCTACGACGCCCGGCGCTGGGGGGTGCTGGAAACCGGTCGGAGCAACGCCGTTGCCCTCAGCCGCACCGGCGCGGTCAGCACGAAGGCGAAACTTACCTACGGGTTTCTGGATTACTGGGATGTGCCCGATAACGAGCTGGTGTATAACCCGCCCGCCAGCGGCAGCGCGCCCACGACGAATCCGAAAAAATAACCGGCTGTTCAGGATTTGCTGTTCAGGATTTCCAAATCCTGAACCTACCTGCTGCGGATTTGCAATCCGCGATAGGTAACGTCAACCGGTTGTCTGGGATTTGCGATTTAAAATCCTGAACGGAACTGCTGGGGATTTAAAATCCCCAATAGCTAGCGTCACGATTGCAAATCGTGACGAGCCGCCCAAAAAGTACCCACGGACGAAAGCCGGAACGGCTGGTCCGTGGGTACGTTATTTTTTGATCATCACCGCCAGATCGACGCCAAACGGTGGGGTGGTCAGGGTGGCCTGACCGTTCCGGTGCCGCAGCTTGTGGGATTGTTTCCGACCGGTTTCCGGATCGACATAGGTGACGGTATACCGGCCAGCAGGCAGATTCAGCGCCAGCGTCAGGGGGTTGGCGGTTTTCGGATGGTTGCGGTTGTAGACGTAAAAAGCGTATTGCCGGCCCGCTTCGCTGAGCGCGTGCACCCGCATTGAGGGCGGCAATGTACCGCTCAGGAAGTTTGAATCCGGTTTCATGCGAACAAAGTCCAGCTGCTGCATGAAGGACTTTAAATAGCCGAGTTGCTGCCGCAGCGCCGGGCTGCCCCCGCCGGGCGATTTCGGACCCGGTTGATAGGTGCCATCCGGTTGGACGGACGTAAAGGAATAATCGAGGTTGTTGTACAACCCGCCCCCGGCCAGCAAAAACTCCCAGCCCTCCTTGCGGTAGGTCGAATCGGCGGTGCCCCGAAACCCGGTTTCATTGTCGCCCAGCACTTTGTTCAGGCCGTAATTCAGCGGGACGGTTTTGGGGGGCGTCGCGTAGTGGAAATTGAAGACGGAAACCGCCGGATGCGGTTTTTCGATTCGGGCCGAACCGTTGGCGATGTTCTGCGTGATCAGGTGTTTGTTCGGCAGATCCCGTTCGGTTTCCACAATCACGTCGGCGATGCGGTGCTGCCAGTTTAGTTGAACCCCACCAAAATACGGTTCGTTGCAGATCTCGAACAGCACATTACTAAAACCGTTCAGTTCCGTCACAATTTTCCGAACCAGCGCTTCCTGCACCGCCAGCAAACCGCCGTTTCTGTCGAGCGTATAGACCTCGTTCCGCCCGACGGTGCCGAGGTTGTTGACGTTATTCGTGACGTGCATTGGACTGATTACCCACATCTTTTCTTCGTAAAACGGACAGAACAGCGCCAGTTCCACCACAATGCCGCGTTGCTCAGCCGCCCCGACAAACGCCTTTAATCGATTGAAATAGGCATCATCCCAGCGCGTGAGATCGAACTTGTTGCCGCCCACGGCGTAGCCGGGTTGCTCGCTCCGGGCCCAGGGAGCTATGAACCGCCCCGATTCCGGTGCCATCGTGTTGTTTTCGATCCCGAAATCGCCCGGTGCTTCGCGGTAGGCACCCGTGAACGTCCGGGTCAGGTTCAGACCGTCTTTCTGGAGGGTATTGAGGTAGGTAATGAAATCAAAATCGAGATTCAGCACCGCGCCATAATGCTCGCCCGACGTAATCAGCACCGTCGGCTGGCCTTTGTAGCGGAAATAATGCGGGTTGTCCTGGTGGAGCGCAATGGGTTGCGCAGCAAGCCCGCCGATCAGCCCAGTGACGATCAAGACGGCCAGGAAAAGAGTTTTCATATGATATTAACTATCTGTAAATCAACGTATTGGTAAGGGTTTCGTTCTGCGGTGCAAAGTTTCCGTTTCAACCCTGAAAGTTACATACTCATCGATACTACTCTTGAAACCGGCGTGGTGAAGCCTGACCTTTGACACCGGAGTCTTTCTCTTTTCTTTTACACTTTAACAACCAATTCCTATGGTGAAAAAATGGCTTTATTCTCTGTCGATCGCCGTGCTTGGGTTTGCGGCCCTGAGTTTTACCGCTGACCGCAACGAGCCCGTAAAGCCCGCTCCCGCTACCGGCAACCGGATGGCCACCGCCAAACCGGCTAATGATCCAACGTTGGTCAAACGGGGTGAATACCTGGTAACGATCATGGGATGTACTGATTGTCATTCGCCCAAGAAGTTTACCGATAAAGGACCGGTGTCGGACATGGATCGGTATCTGTCGGGGTATGATGCGCGCGAAAAACTGCCGCCCTTCGACCGCAACATTGTGAAAGACGGCCAGTGGGCGATGTTTAGCAGCCAGTTTACAGCCATTGCGGGTCCCTGGGGCGTGTCGTTTGCCGCCAACCTGACGCCCGACGAAACCGGGATTGGAAACTGGACGTTCGAGCAATTCTCGAAAGCCTTCCGGCAGGGAAAATACCGCGGACAGGACAACACCCGGCCGTTGTTGCCACCGATGCCCTGGGAGCAGTATGCCCACGTGACTGATGACGATGCCAAGGCGATTTTTGCGTATTTGAAATCGCTGAAACCAGTCCGAAACACGGTTCCCATGCCGATTCCGCCGGGGCAGTAAAGGGTTAAGTCTAACTAGACAAAGGAGGAAAGACAAGAGAGGAAGGACTAATCCAGGGTCGAGTATCCAGTATCCAGAACTAGTCTTTCCTCTCTTGTCTAGTTCAACAAAAAATCGCGGGCGAGTTCGAGTTGATCCGTGCTGAGAAAATCGGCGCCGGCTTCGCGGAGTTTGGCCCAAACCACCGGGTCTTCGGGGCAGGCCCAGAGCCGTAGTTTTTTCCCTTCCGCGTGCACGCGTTGCACCAGTTGTTTCAGCTTCTGGAATTGCTCGTCGGGCATTGGCCCCTGGCCTCGCCAGCTTAATTGGTTCGCGTACGAATCGCTGACCACGGGCATCAGGCTCGGACTGAACCCTTTGCCCAGATCCGCCGGCCGACCGTCGAGGCCCGCCAGTCGTTCCTTCGCTTTTTTCAGGGTTTCAGTCGGGCGGTTTCCGGAAATGAAAACTGTCACGGCTCCCGGCTGACAGCGGTTGCCCCGGCAGGTCGTCAGGATGGAGCGGTAGTGTTGCAGCACTTTTTCCAAGGCTTTGTAGGTGCTGTCGGCTGCGGTTTTGAAGTCGATCATCAGGTAAACCGGATCCTTGTAATTGGGATACACCGTGCCGCCGTTCTGCCGGATGCGCTCCGTGAGCGGGCGGAGGTACAGGTTTTCGAGCGATTTGTCGGTATTCCAGAACGCCGGGCGGTTGTGGGAAACGTAGAGCGTGTCACGGAACGCATACACATCCGCTTCGATGCTCGTAAAACCGTGGTCGAGCGCGTCCCAGAGGGGGCGCGACTGTTCGTAATCGTTGTGGGCGTGACCACTGGGCAGCGGTTTGACGGTCGCCAGCGGCTGAGGAGTTTGCAGGCGGGCGATGGGCTGCGTCCAGGCGGTTTCCACATCACCGGCTTCAAACGGGTTGTATTTGGGCTTGCTCGAGATGATTTTGGCCCGCACCAGCCGTTCGTCGGTGACGTCGTACCGGGCTTCCGTGCCGGTCACTTCGCGGAGCACTTCCGCCTTTTCCTGCCCGTTCCGAATGCCGATGAACTGAATGCGGTAGCTGACGTTTGGTTCGGCTTTGATCTTCAAGGCCAGGGTCGAAGCGGTTTGCGTCAGGGTTTCCAGCGTGACACCCGTGGTGGCGTAAAACCGGCCGGCTTCCAGCGCTTCGACAATCGTGTTCGGCTTCAGTTCGGGAGCATTCACCATCACCCAGGCCCGGCCCGAATTGCTGAAGGTCGGCCCGAAAAAGTAGTAATGGTGGCTGTCGTCGGTGGCCAGCCCCAGCATCAGCGGACGGCCCTGCTTCAGAAAATGCAGGTTGATTTTGTCCCACATGGCCTCGGTGCCTTCGCGGGTGCTGTCGCCGTAATTATGTACCAGCGGGTGGCCGTTGAAGACCTCGAAAAACCGCTCGTGCCGGAGCTGCATGAGGTCGTTGGCGGTAATGGCGTAGTAGAAATTCGGGTGGTTGATGTGCGGAAACATGGGCTGGTTGGTTTGCCGCCGTTGCGCCACCAGCGCGTCGATGTTGTTCTGCATGACCTCGGCCACGCTGTTGCCCGGCAGGGGGCGCAGCAGGTGCTGGATGTTGGTCATGTTGATGTGAATCGGTTTTCCCTGATAACCGGTCGAAACTTCTTCACTTTTCAGGATCATGAACTTGCCGGGGTCTTCAAAATACGAGCGGTATTCGCTCAGGTTTTTCAGCCGGACTTTCAGCGAATCATTGGGGCCGGTTTCGTACTTCACCCAATCGGGGCCGAAGGTGCGCAAATACCGCTCGAAGGTCCGACGGCGTTCGGGGGCGCGGGGCACTTTGATCCATTTTTCGCCTTCCTGAAACGTGTTGTGGTCCGACAAACCGACAAAGTTGTACCCGTTGGCCTTGTACCAGTCCATGATCATTTCGGGATAATCGTCGCCGTCGCTCCAGAGCGAGTGCGTGTGCAAATTGCCTTTGTACCAGTTTTGGGCCTGAGCCAGGGAGATGGTGAACAGAAATAAGAAAGAAAGTAGGCGTGATCGCATGATGGCTAGAAAGAGGATGCATCCGAGAAAGCGGGAAAGGAACAGTTTCTAACCGGAAAGCGAGCGGGCGTAACGAAGAGTTTACGGGGCCATTCGCTCCGTCGGAGCGTAACCGTACCGTTTCCGAAACGCGTAGCCAAAATGGGAGAGGTTCTCGAAACCCACTTCCAGGTATACCTCCGACGGTTTTCGTTTCTTTTCCCGAATCTGGTAGTGGGCCAGTTCCAGCCGTTTTTCCATGAGCCATTTCTGCGGAGTCGTCAGAAAGGTCTTTTTAAAATCCCGTTTGAAGGTGGTCAGACTTCGGCCCGTCAGGTAACCGAATTTATCCATCGGCATGTTGAACATGAAATTCTGCTCCATGAAATCGACCAGACTGATTTTGCCGGGTTCGTCGAAATTCGCCAGTAAATGGTCAATTGTGAGGTCAATCATCCGAAGAATCGCGATGGCTTCCTCTATTTTTAACGACGCAATCGCGTCGGGGAGGGGGGCGTTCAGGTCGAAATACGGAATCAGCGACGCCAGGCAGCTTTTTAAGAGCGGATGTTGGTCAAAGGTACGGAACCGGGGCGGTTGCATGGGCCGAATGGCTACCCGGTTTTTGGTGTAAAAATCGGTTAACCGCTGTTTCGTCAGGTGCATCACCACCGACTGGTGGGGCAAACCGTCTTTCGGATAGTTGATAACCGTCACCAGTTGATTGCGGGGAAAGAGCAGGGTATCGCCGGTTCCGAACCGGTACGTACGATCGCCGTGGATGATGCGGGTTTCGCCCGAAATAAACCAGACCAGCAAATGCTGTTCGAACAGCACATCCGCTTTGTAAAACGGGCCATCGAAGCGCGAGAGCTTCAGATCAGGATGGATATAATTCGCTTGATACCCCATGCTTGTCGTCCTTAATTTGGTAAAAACCGCACGCCCGTCAGGTCTTCGCTCAACGTCCACAACCGCTCGGCCAGTTCCGCATCGACCGAATACGGTTTAACGCCCCGGAGCGTCAGGGGATTGTCGTACTGGTGATCGATGGTGCCATCATCCAGGTCGGCCACGTCCGCATTTTCACAGTAAAGACCGCCCAGGTCATTTAACTGCGGGCTGGTGGCGCACCAGACCGTGGTGGCGGCTCCCTGCGGAATCGTCTTAAGGGTTCGGGCGACTTCCGGGAAGAGATTGCCGTCGGCATCGTGCGTTCCCAGTTGCTGAAACAACGCCATCGGAGCTACCCGGCCCAGATCCGTCCCATTGACCGAGCCCGGATGCACCACAAAGGCACGAACCCCAAATTCCTTCGCGCGTCGGTCCAGTTCAACCGTAAACAGGTTGTTGGCGGTTTTGGATTGTCCGTAACCGGCTAAGGTTTCGTATGGGCGGTTTTCGAAGTTAGGATCGTCAAAGTTAAAAGAAGCCATCTGATGGCCAAACGAAGAAACCGTCACGACCCGGGCTCCGGCCGCTTTTTTCAGCGCCGGCCATAGCTGGGCGGTTAGTTGGAAATGGCCTAAGTGGTTGGTGGCCAGTTGCGACTCGTACCCCCGGGCATCCCGTTGTAAAGGTACCCACATAATGCCCGCATTGTTGACCAGCAGATGCAGCGGGCTGCCGGTGCGGAGGAATTTCTCCGCGAACGCATCGATGGAAGCCGGGTCCATCAGGTCCATGGATTCGAGGAGTACGTTCGGGACGCCCAGCAGGTTTTGGGCGGCTTTTTTCAGATCCCGGGCGGGTACGATCACTTGAGCGCCTGCCGAAACGAAGGTTTTGACGGTTTCCAGGCCAATACCGGCATACCCCCCGGTTACGATGGCGGTTTTTCCCGTCAGCGAAATCCCGGTGATGACGTCGGTGGTAGTGGAGGTGGGCGTAAAACCGGAGCCGATGGCTTTTTGCAGAGGGCTCTTGTCGTTGTCTACACTTGTTTGTTGTTCCATGGTGGTAGAAAAATTGGTTGGAACAAAGGTAGACGGTGCGGTTTTTGGCGATTTTGTTTTAAAGGCCTAATTCATTTGTTCTAAAGGCCAGGGACGGTTTCCGGTGCAGCCGATGCAGATCGGGATTTCAAATCCCGATCCTTACTGGAACCGATTTGCAATCGGTATTTTTAGTTTGATTTCGGATTACAACTCCGAAGCAGATAAGATCGGGATTGCAAATCCCGATCAGCAGTGTAGTAAATTCCGATCAGCAGCGAAACCCACCCCTGTAAACAAAAAAAGAACATGCCCGAAGGCATGTTCTTCATCGTTTCAGAGTATTATATCTTTCGATTAAATAACTTCTACGTTGATGGCGTTCAGACCTTTTTTGCCTTGCTCCACCTCGAATTGAACTTTGTCGTTCTCACGAATTTCATCGATCAATCCGGATACGTGAACGAAGATGTCCTTGTCTGAATCCGAAGGGGTAATAAACCCAAAACCTTTGAGTTCATTAAAAAATTTAACAGTTCCTGTTTGCATTATAATGTATTGTATTTAAATAATCTCCCAAATTTAACCAAAATATGTCAGACTTGTGCAATTGTGTCCATTTATTTTAGGGAAACCGATCAACGACCGGAAAAAACATTCGGCGGGGCAACTGACTGACGAAATCTCCCCTTGTTTGGGGGAAATTGAACGGTTTAAGTACAATAATCAGTAAAACATACCGGAATTTATCTTCGCTCCGTTATATTACCCGGTTAGCCGTGCGAACACAGATTCGCGTTCCGTTGTTAACCGATAAATAACTGATAACTTTTCTTTTATGGCGTTTAAACCGCTTGTAGTTCGACTTCTTAGTCTCTATACAATCCTTCTATCGGGTTCGGCCTTTAGCCAGACCCAATCCGCTCAATGGTTTCACCTGGATTCGAAGACCGATAGTGTCCTGGGCATTAGCACCGATCGAACCTACCGCGAATTACTCAGCAACCGCAAACCGACGCCGGTCGTCGTAGCCGTGATCGACGGCGGTATTGACTCAACGCACGAAGACCTGAAACGTATTCTCTGGACCAACCCGAAGGAAATTCCCGGCAACGGCATCGATGACGATAAAAACGGGTATGTCGATGATATCCACGGCTGGAATTTTATCGGTGGAAAAGATGGCCGCAACGTTCAGTACGAAACCGCCGAAGTGACCCGGCAATACGTCCGGCTGCGTCCGTTGTACGAAGGCAAAAAACGCTCGGCGCTGAAACCGGCCCAGCAAAAGGAGTACGATCAGTTTGTGAAGTATAAGGCCGAAGTGGAGAAGAAACGGGCCGAATACCAGGAACAATACAAATCCTACAGCGAATTCAGCAGTCAGCTGGTTACCATCATCGGTGGGCTGAAGCAGGCGCTGGGCGTCTCCAAACTCGATACGGCCACGCTGCGCAACCCGACGACAGACAATGATTTTGTGAAGAAAGCGGCCGCGGCTTTGTACGAAATGACAGCCTCGCAGGGCTACAGCTCCGCGGACGATATTCAGAATGAACTGGAACGGGGCCTGGAAGACCTCAAATCGAAAGCTGAATACGCTTACAACCCGGATTACGACGGCCGCTCGATTGTGGGCGATAACCCCAACGACCTGACCGAAACCGCCTACGGAAATCCGGATATTACGGGACCCGATGCTCTCCACGGTACGCACGTCGCCGGAATTATTGCCGCCGACCGCACCAACAACCTCGGGGTGCAAGGGGTGGCCGATCAGGTGAAAATCATGGCGATCCGGGCCGTTCCGGATGGCGACGAACGCGACAAGGATGTGGCCAACGCGATCCGGTATGCGGTCAACAACGGGGCCCAGATCATCAACATGAGCTTCGGAAAAGACGTGTCTCCGCAACGGAAAGTCGTCGATGACGCCATGCGGTATGCGCTTTCCAAAGGCGTTCTGCTGATTCATGCCGCCGGAAACGACAACAAATTGCTGGATACGACGGCCAGTTTTCCGGCCGACCGGTTTATGGATGGTTCGGCCATTCCGAACCTGATTACGGTGGGGGCCATTACGGCGAAAAACAACGAGAATCTGGTGGCACCGTTTTCCAACTACGGTCGGAAAACCGTCGATGTATTTGCGCCGGGCATGACGATTTATTCCACCACGCCCAAGAATGGCTACGACAACCTGAGCGGTACGAGTATGGCCGCCCCCGTGGTGACCGGCATTGCGGCCGTGCTGAAGTCGTATTTCCCGAAACTGACCTATAGCGATCTGAAACGGATCATTGAAAAATCGGCCATTGTGCAAAACCGGCGGGTGCTTCGGCCCGAATCCAACGAACTGGTGGAATTCACGGACTTGTCGAAAACCGGCGCGATTGTTAATCTGTACGAAGCCATCAAGCTGGCGGAAGCCGAGGAAGCGGCAGCGGCCGAAAAGAAAGGCTGACAGTTTTGGCAGGAAACCACAACGGGGAGCATTAGCGAATCAGGCTGAGGGCTCCCCGTTTTTGTTCGTGCACGGCGCTGGTACCCTGTTTGCGCTGGTAGTGAACCAGCCAGCCATACACCCCAGCCGGGCAGGTACGTCCGTGATACGTCCCGTTCCATTCGAACGGCGGCTGGTCGCTGTAGAAAATCAGTTCGCCCCAGCGGTCAAAAACCGAGAGCGACGTTACGGTAATATCCCCGCAGGCCATCAATTCAAACCTGTCGTTTTGGCCATCGGCGTTGGGCGTGAAACTATCCGGCGTCTGGATTACACAGCCGCAGTCGCCGTACGAAATGGCGATGGTATCGCTGACGGTCGCGCAATCGTTGCTCACCGTTGCCCTAAACTGGCCGGATTGGCCGACCGTCCGGATCAGGTCCGGGCTCTGGTCCTGCCAGCTAAATTTTCCTTCGGCAAAATCGGGCCGGATCGTAAACACCTCGGCTCCGCACAGGCGTTGATCGCGGCCCAGATCGAGCCGGGGCGGCAACACATACCGGATCTGAAGGCTGTCGGTGGCGATGCAACTCGCCTGCTCGATCCGCAAACTGTATAAACCGGCCTGCCGGACGGTTTGCGTGGGCGACGTGCTGCCATCCTGCCAGCGGAAGGTGGGTGGAACGTCGGGCGGTGTGGTGAGCGTAAGGGTCTGCCCTTCACAAAGCGTCGTGTCGCGGCCCAGATCAAAATCCAGGGCGTAATCGACGGTGAGAGTGTCGCGCAGTACCTTACAGGGCGTGGTAACGATAACCGAATACGTACCCGGTTTTGACACCAGCAGTGTAGGCGACGTACTGCCGTCCTGCCAGCGGTACTCGGTGGCGCCGGGCGTGGTGGCATCGAGCCGCAGGGTGCTCTGCCGGCCACAGAGCGTGGTGTCGTTGCCCAGGTTCAGTTCGATCGGGAGCAGCGATACATCGTCGATGAACAGGTAATAATAGCCCAGAAAAACCGGCAAGCGTTTAAAACTCCCGAGGGTCAGGTACTGCTCCCCGCCTTTGGCTTTCAGGTAGCCCGAAACCCGCTCCCAGTGAAGCTGCAGAATACTGGGACTGATCGCATTATCCAGGATTTGCGGGTCGGCGGTCAGCAAGCCTTTTTCCGGGGCGGTCAGCGGTTTTTCGGAAAAATACGCGCCCAGCGTTCCGGTCAGGTACTTGCCGGGCGTCGGGGTCGCTACGTATAGTTCGAAGAAATAGCATTCGTCGGCCACCAGCGGTTTTTTCAGCGGGGTCTGAAGGTATTCCGCCCAGCTGACATCCAGAAACAACCGGGCCAGCCCCTGCCCGGAATGGGGCGGCAATTCCATCTGAACCGTCGGGAAGCACTGGTGGTAGAAGTCCGGCGTCGCGCCGTTGGGGTTGTACCAGGGAGCCGCTTCGCCGAGCAGATTGTCCTGACGCGGACAGGTGCGGTATTCTTCAAAACCGCCGTTTGGGACGAGGTTTCCGCGCTGGGCCATACCGATGCCGGGCAGGCAGACTACCAGCCAGAACACGATCCGTCCCGCCTTTCTCACCATAGGTTTCGCACGAACAAAAAAAGATGCACCTGCAACGAGACGTAATATACCGTGTTTTGGCGACTTAAGCATACGGCTGGCGCAAGCCTGGGCGTCGGCGGGCGGGCCGTTGGCGTCGCGTTCCTGACCGTGTGCTGGGGCCGGGCCTGAAAGCCGCCCTGGGCGATCCCGTGAAAAGCCTGGGTTCGGAAGAAGTTATAATTTCAGCCGGATGCCGATTTTGCCTAACACACTCGTGATTCCGACGCACAGAAGCGCAAAACAGAACGACTTCAGCAGGCCGATACCGCCCGTCAGCAGCATTTCCGGCAGATGAATGCCGAGGAAAGCCGTTGTCGCGTACGCAAAATGCGGAATCAGGTAACACAGCAGCGTGTCGGTTCCGGCGGGTTTTACTACGGCAAACCGTCGGCTTTGGCCCCAGACATCGGTCACCCAGTAAATTACCGTGAAAGCCAGCAGGGTGAACGCACTGCATAGAAACAGCCAGGCCGGCGTTTCGCCCAGTTTCGATAAGCCCCAGTACGGGCGGGTGAGGAGCGACAAACCAATGAGCCCAATGGAAATGCCGCCGAAAACCAGCGTCATTTGCCGGTTATCCCCCTTTTTTCGGTAGAATTGAAACAGCGTCGAAATGACAACGCCCCCCAGGCTCAGCCCCACCAGTGTGCCGTTGCGGATTGCGCCCGGAATGAAGCGGACGGCTTCCGGTACCAAACCGGCCTGGGCCAGCATACTCAAAACCGCAAAACCGCACCAGGCCGCGATGAGGGTGGGGAGTCGGTTTTGGGCAAAAACCGTAATCAGGCCCGTTACCAGGTAGGCCCAGCCAATCAGTCCCAGAATGCCCCACCAATGCGGTTCAAAACGGCTGAGGTGGCCGGTTTCTCCGCCACGATACTGAAACGCCAGCCCGAGCAACGTCAGCAAACCGACGGTTTTTAATCCCCGTTGGAGCCACCGGGGCGTTGTGCCGGGATAGGCATTCCAGATCAGGATAAACGACGTACACGAAAGGACATTCCAAAGAAGCCGGGGCAGACCGGTGGCTTCGGCGTTGATGGATTCGCCGTTGACCAGGAAAACCCCCATGGTCAGCAGGGCAACAGACCGGAAGAACACATGCCCGACGAGCTGCCCGATGGAGTCGCCTTTCCTCCGCCGGTGATCGATGGCAAAGGGCAGCGACAGGCCCACGATGAACAGAAAAGCCGGAAAAACCACATCGGCCAGCCCGATGCCGTCGGCCCCCTGGGGCACGTGTTCGAGCCAGGCCGGAATGCCGGTCAGCGACCAGAGATCGTTGACAAAAATCATCAGGACCATCGTCAGCGCGCGCAGGATGTCGATGGCTTCTACCCGTGCCGGTTTCAGCGGATGCGGAGTCGTGGAGGTAGCGGTTTTCGTCCCGGTTTGGTTCAGATTCATACCATATCAATGGGAATGGGAAGATGAAGAAGGATCGGCATTATGGTCCGAGGCCCAGCGAATGGCGTTCAGCAGCAGCGTTTTGTAGGCTTCATTTTTGAACAAGTCGGGATGGTGGCCCATAAAAATGTACACATTCCGGGCTTTCATCCGCTCGTTCGACCAGATTACGGGGTGATCACCGCCCATTTTCGTGGGCGAATCGGGCACGTAGGTCGACTCATCGACGGTGGCTAATACCCGGACGTTCGGACGCGGATTCTTGTCATAGGTGTACCATTCTTCCTTTTCGATTTCGAACGAAATTGGTAAGCCCTTCAGGACCGGATGTGCTTTTGCTTCCACGTTCACGGTGGCTTTGGCAAAACCGGGAATGTAATTTTTAAACCGGATGCCGCCCATGAAGCCCGAAAACCACGGCCAGATCGCATAGCCGTCGAATTCACCCAGCAACGATGCGTGGTGCAACCCCACCCAGCCGCCACCTTGCCCGGTTTCGAGGTACTTGATAAAGGCGGTTTTGGCGGTTTCTGTCCACCGGTAGGGCGGGTAATTCAGCTGGAGAAAGACCTGGTAGTTGGCCAGAAAAGTGTCATTGACCGGGTCGGTAGTTTCAATGTAATCGATGGTGAAATGGTTTTCCGCAGCCGCTTTTTGCAGCCATTCCTTCGCGGCCGCGACAAACGGCGCGTGAACGCCCCCTTCTTTCTCGGCGATGGCCACGACCCGAAACGCCGGTTTTTTGGGTTGGGCGGTGGCCGGATTGGCCAACCCCAGCAGCAGGACCCATCCAATGAGAACGGAAAAAAGGGGATTGGTTTTCATGTCTGAGGTTAATCACGTTTAAATCGCCCAGAGAGTGACAGACCGTCGGTTGCTCAAATGTATTAAACCCACCGGCAACTTCCTGCCGAAACCAGGGCGGACTTTGTTAAAAAATCGCGCTTATGAAGAAATCGAAATATAATTCCGAAAAATAGAGTATTAGCCGCATAGTCCTGCATCTTTATGGACAAATAGCCATTGTATTACCGTTTTGTATGCAAGATTACCGGAATTTCGAACCCGAAGAATTAGCCATAGATCCCTCTTTTCAGCGTTGGAAACTATTTAACGATCCCAAAGAAGTCGATTTCTGGCAAAACTGGCTGGTTCAAAACCCTGATAAGCAGGATCTGATCGATAAGGCTCACCAGTTGCTTCGGGCGTTGAACGGGGCGTATGCGCCAACGACCAGCGACCGGGTTCTGCTTTCGGACCGGGAAATTCAGCACGAAATACAACGGTTGCACCAGTCCCTCGATGATACCGATAAGCCCGTTACAAAATGGTACCGGTTTACGCCCCTGCGGTACGGGATGGCCGCCAGTATTGTGGTGATGCTGGGTGTGTTCTGGCGCTACATCATTCATCCTCCCTGCACCAAAAACAAAGTCGATGTAACGTATTCCGAACTGATTACGGAATCCGCCCGACCCCTGAAGGAAGTGACTAACCCGAATGCTGCCCCCCGGCTGGTGAGCCTGCCCGACGGGAGTACGCTGCTGTTGAAAGCGGGCGGGCGCATTAGTTACGCGGAAGATTTTCAGGGACCAATCCGGGAAGTCTATCTGACCGGCGAAGCTTTTTTTGAGGTTCACAAAGATCCGGATCGCCCCTTTTTTGTCTACGCCAAAGGGTTGGTGACGAAGGTGTTAGGGACGAGTTTTACCGTTCAGGCTTTTGAGAACGACAAGCAGGTGAAAGTGGTGGTCAAAACCGGGAAAGTGTCGGTTTTCGCCCGTAACCAGACGGAGCTGACCCAGCAGAAAGCGAATAGTAAACTGGGGGGAATCGTACTGACGCCCAACCAACAGATCGTCTTTTCGCCCACGAACACGAGCCTGATCAAGAGCGTAGTGGAAAAACCGTCGTTGCTGGAAGGCATCGCCCAGAGTAAACCGTTCCAGTTTAAGCGGACGCCGATTGCCGAGGTGTTTGCTACCCTCGAGAAAGCCTACGGCATCAGGATCGTCTTTGACGAAGACGTGATGAAGTCGTGTTACCTCACGGCGGCCCTGGATGATGAACCCCTTTTTGAAAAGCTGGACCTGATAACGCAGACGATTAACGCCCGGTACGAACAACTCGATGCGCACATCATTATCGACAGCAAAGGGTGTGAACCCTGATCGGGGACGGAGTAGGCAGCCGAAAAGGGCACTCCCTGCCGGAAGGCCAGATTTTTTTGCAAAAAGCGGCTGAAAATGAGTAAACAAGTACTATTCACTGAATTTAATTAATATTTTTAATAATTATCCACTTATTCTTTACTCTTCTGATGAAACCACAACGCCGATCCCTTTTAAAACGACTTTTTGCCTCCGTCGCTGGTATAACCGGCCTGGGCGTGGCAGCCTCCAAAGCCGAAGCGAGTGTAGCCGCTCCGCAGAAGGAAGTATTCAATGTAGTCAACGAGAAGGATGTGCCGCTGTTCTCTGGTTCGACCAAGCTGGGCAACCTGGTTTTTGTAGCGGGGAAAGGGTACCACAAGGAAGGTGATATCAAAGTGCATACGGACGAGGTGCTGAAAGAACTGGAAAAAGAACTGATCAAAGCCGGTTCTTCGATGGAGAAGGTGTTGAAAGTCAATGTTTACCTGCATGACCTGAACGACTACAAAGGCATGAACGAAGTCTATAAAGGCCGGTTTGGCAGCAAACCGCCGGTTCGCACGACGGTGGCCGTGTACGGCGGTGTTCCCGGCGACTCGCTGGTCGAGATGGACTGCATCGCTTATATTTAATTTTCTACTCACCCCCTTCCCGCCTTCGGGCGGGAAGGGGCTTGTTCACGATCCTAGCTTACCCATCCCATGATCAGTCGCAGAACCATCCTCAAACGCTTATCGACCATGCCCCTGTTGGGCGGTTTGGTCGGCAGTACCGCCCCTCTTCAGTCGGCCCTTGCCTCGTCGGCAGTGGCTCCCCGCAACCTGGTGAAAGAACTGGGGATCCGGACGTTCATCAATGCCGCCGGAACCTACACGGCCATGACCGGTTCGCTGATGCAGGAGGAGGTGCTGGAAACCATTCAGGCGGCTTCGAAAGAGTTTATGATGCTCGACGACGTACAAACCAAAGTGGGGGAGAAAATTGCCGCTCTGGTTCATGCGGAATCGGCGGTCGTCACGGCGGGTTGTTTCTCGGCCATGACGTTGGGGCTGGCGGGCGTGCTGACCGGCCTGGATGCGAAAAAAGCCGCCCAGTTGCCGCACCTGGAAGGCAGCGGCATGAAGTCGGAAGTAATTATCCAGAAAGGCCATAACGTCGGCTATTCGCAGGCGCTGACCAATACCGGCTGTACAATAGTGTTTGTGGAAACGCCGGAAGAGGTCGAAAAGGCGATCAACGAAAAAACCGCCCTGATGTGGTTTCTGCACATTCAGTCGGATAAGGGCAAGATCATGCACCAGGACTGGGTGAATCTGGCCAAAAAACACAACATCCCGACCATGATCGACATTGCCGCCGACGTGCCGCCGGTCGAAAACCTCTGGCGGTTTCACGATATGGGCTTCGATCTGGTGTGTGTGTCGGGCGGAAAAGCCATGCGGGGCCCGCAAAGCGCCGGGTTGCTGATGGGCAAAAAACACCTGATTGATGCGGCCCGGCTGAGTATGCCCCCGCGCGGTTCGACCATCGGGCGGGGCATGAAAGTGAACAAGGAGGAAATCCTGGGCATGTACGTGGCCGTCGAGAAGTTCATCAAGCAGGATCACCAGAAAGAATGGCAAATGTGGGAAGACCGCACCGCCCACATTGCCGAGGCCGTTAAAAAAGTAAACGGCGTAACGACCGAAACCTTCCGGCCCGAACTGGGTAACCACACGCCGACGCTCCGCATCAGGTGGGAACCGGCCAAAGTGAACCTGACGGTGAAAGCTTTGCAGGAAAACCTGCGGAATGGTGATCCGTCCATTGAGATTGTCGGCGAACAGGGAGGCATTAGTCTGACAACCTGGATGTTAAAACCGGGTCAGGAGAAAATCGTCGCCAGCCGACTCAAGGAAGAATTAGCCAAGGCAGCGGTTTGATAAGGCACGAAACTCATGCAAAAACGTCTTTTTATTCTGCTGATGGCCTGCCTGGTCGGTGGTCTGGTGCAAGCCCAAACCTACAGCATCGTCATCAAGGGTGGTCAGGTGATTGACCCGAAAAATAACCTCAACGAGGTCATGGATGTTGCCATCACCGACGGCAAGATTGCCCTGGTTGCTAAAAACATCGACGCGGGCAAAGCCCGGCAGGTGGTCAATGCCAAAGGCATGCTGGTTACGCCCGGTATTATCGACATTCACGGTCACGTGTATTTTGGCACTGAACCCGACCACTACCTCAGCAATGGCCTGATTGCCGTGGCCCCCGACGGTTTTACGTTCCGCGTGGGGGTCACCACCATCGTGGATGCGGGCGGAGCGGGCTGGCAGTCGTTTCCGGCCTTCAAGAAAAACATCATCCTGACCTCCAAAACGCGCGTTTTGTCGCTGCTGAACATCGTGGGTGAAGGGATGCGGGGCGGTATGTGGGAACAGGATACGACCGACATGGACCCTAAAATGGCCGCAGCGATGGCTCTTGGCAACCCGAACGACGTGGTGGGCTTCAAAGTCGCGCACTTCATGGGCGGCACCTGGACGCCCGTGGACCGGGCCGTGCAGGCCGGAAAACTGGCGAATATGCCAGTGATGATCGATTTTGGCATGCACGATCCCCCGTTGTCGCTGCAAGAACTGTTTCTGAAACGGCTGCGCCCCGGCGATATTTTCACCCATACCTACACCTTGCTCGAAGGCAATGTGCGGGAAACCATTGTTGATGAGGCCACCGGCAAAGTCCGACCGTTTGTCCTGGAGGCCCGCAAAAAAGGCATCGTGTTCGATGTGGGGTACGGCGGAGCCAGTTTCAACTACACCCAGGCGATTCCGGCGCTGAAAGCCGGTTTTTACCCGACCACGATCAGCACGGACCTGCATACCGGCAGTATGAACGGGTCAATGAAGGACATTCTGAGTGTCATGTCCAAATTCGTGGCGATGGGTATGCCGGTGGCTGATGTGATCAAAGCCAGCACCTGGACCCCGGCGCAGGTCATCAAACGCGAAATCCTGGGCCATCTGTCGGTCGGGGCGATTGCCGATGTGGCCATTCTGAACCAGCGCGAAGGCAATTTTGGCTTTTACGACAAAACCGGGTACCGGGTCGATGCCAAAAAGAAATTCGAATGCGAAATGACGATCAAAGGGGGCAAAATCGTGTACGACTTAAACGGTATTGCCAATCCGATTGTGTTGAAATAGAGTTTTGCGAAGAAAGAGATTAAGACAAGAGACGTGAGACAAAAGTCAACGATGAAAGTCTCACCTCTCTTGTCTCATGGAATTCCAAATCCTTACCTTAAAAAGCGTTAATGGTAAAATTTTACACGAAAAGCCTGTTTCTGGCTTTGCTGGCGGTAGTAGGTTTTGTCCGGCCCGATGAAAAAACCAATCTTCTGCCGGTTCGGACGGCGGAAAACGGCGGGTTGTTTCTGCCCGACGGATTTGAAGCCACGGTGGTGGTCGATAGCTTGCCCGGGCGCGCCCGGCACATCGCCGTCAACGACAACGGTGATATTTACGTCAAAGCCCGGTTTGCCCGTGACAAAGGTGAATCGGTTATCGCCCTGCGGGATACCAACGGCGACGGCCGGGCCGACATCATCAGGCGGTTTGGGGGACAGGAGCGGGAGCGAGCCTATGGAACGGCCATGCGGATTTATAACGGGTATCTGTATTTCAGTTCCGAACTGGTCGTGTACCGGTACAAACTGACGCCCGGCAAACTGGTGCCCGAAGGACCGGAGGAAATCGTGATGACCGACGACCACGCCCACGGCATGCACGAGCACATTGCCAAACCGATTGCCTTCGACAACCAAGGAAATATGTACGTACCGTTCGGGGCGGCTTCCAATGCCTGTCAGGAGCGAAACCGGATTCCGAGTTCACCGGGGATGGACCCCTGCGGTATGCTGACCGATCACGGCGGAATCTGGCGGTTTGATGCCAACAAACTGGGGCAGACCCAGAAAGACGGCTACCGGTTTGCCACCGGTTTACGGAGTATTGTTGCCCTGGACTGGAATCCGGCCGATCAGACACTCTATACCGTGCAGCATGGCCGTGATGATTTTCTGATGCTGTGGGCCGGGTTGTATTCGCCCTGGGAAAGCGCCGTGCTGCCCTCCGAGGAGTTTTTGCGGGTGAAAGACGGCATGGACGCGGGCTGGCCGTATTATTATTACGATCAGGAAAAGAAGAAAAAACTCCTGAACCCGGAATACGGCGGAGACGGCAAAAAAGCGGGGAAAGGCGCGGACTATGAGCAGCCCATCATCGGTTTTCCGGCGCACTGGGCTCCCAACGATCTGCTGTTTTACCAGGGTACCAACGCGAAAAATGGTTTTCCGGCGCATTACAAAGACGGCGCTTTCATCGCTTTTCACGGTTCGACCAACCGCGCGCCCTATCCGCAGGCCGGTTATTTTATCGGATTTGTCCCGGCTAAAAACGGCGTTCCGGCCAGCGATTGGGAAGTGTTTGCCGACGGTTTTGCGGGCGTCGATCCGGTGGTGAATGTGAGTGATGCGTTATACCGGCCGATGGGCCTTGCGATGGGTCCCGACGGTTCGCTGTATGTGGCCGAAACCGAGAAAGGGAAAATCTGGAAGGTGACCTATCAAGGCGATAAGGCGAAGTTCGGGTCGGCGCAACTCGCGCAGATGGAGAAACGCAAGACGATGTCGAACATCCGGACGCCCGACAAAGTCGCCGATAACCTGGACAAGGACAAGCCGGTGCTGGGCAGCAAGGTTTACGGTGTGTATTGTGCCGCCTGCCACCAGCGCAACGGCCGGGGTGATTCGCAGCGGTTTCCGCCCCTGGCCGAGTCGGAATGGGTGCTGGGCGATAAAAACCGCCTGATCGAAGTCTTGCTGAAGGGGCTGGAAGGGCCCATCGAAGTGAAAGGGCAGTCGTACAACAACGTCATGCCGCAGCACGACTTTCTGAAGGACGAAGACATCGCCGAGGTGCTGACGTTTGTCCGGCAAAGCTTCGGCAATTCCGCCAGCGCCATTTCTGCCGATGAAGTGAAAGCCGTTCGGAAAACGATTAAGAAGAAGAAATAACCGGGAGAAAGTACCGCCGTTCAGGATTTGCAAATTCTGAACCGGACGGTCGTGGATTTAAACGGGTCGCCCGGCTATCCGCAGCAGGGAACGTCAAGCTAGGGCAGCGCCATTTCAAACCTTGACGAGCATCGGAAAGGCAAAGCGAGAAATCCGACACCCTACACCTCTTAACTCTTTTTATTGACCAATGCGTTTGTATCACTTGTTGCTTGCCGGTTTCTGCGTGCTGGGTTGCCTGGGCGGGATGGGATTCACGGAAAACCGGAAAACCGACGACCCCAAACAGGACAAATGGAAAGCCCCGGCCTGGGCCGATACGTTGAAAAACCACGATCCGACCGAACCGCTCACGCTGGCGCAGGGCGAAGAACTGTTCCTGGAATTTTGTTCGTCATGCCACGGCGAAGCGGGCTATGGCGACGGTGCGGCCGGGCGGGCGCTGGGGGCCAAACCGGCCAATTTTCACGAATCCGAGGTTACCGGACAAACCGATGGCGCATTGTTCTGGAAACTATCGAACGGGCGGGGCAACATGCCGCCGTTTAAAGAGGTATTTTCGGAGGAACAGCGCTGGCAGTTAGTGGCTTATCTACGCAAATTGACCGCTCCGAAGACCAACAGCAAATGAGAACGTTACCTCCCTTCCTGAAAAAAATAAGCGTACTGGCAACGGCGGTTTGTTGTCCGATATTGCTCTGCGCGCAAGGCGTTGACCCCAAAACGCTGGTGCCGCCAACGGCCCTGCGACCGGATATTAAAGTAGAGCATTTTCTGGCTGTCGGCCCCGAAGCCGTGCGGTTGATTCAGCATCCGGGAACTGGCGATTTATACTACACCACCTTTACCGGCGACGTGTTCCGGGTGAAGATGAACGGGCAGCCGCCGGTGGCCGAGAAGGTGTTCTCGGCGGAGGATCACGGGATTACGCGTTTGCAGGGGGCAGCTTTTCTGAAAAATACGCTGTTTCTGGCCGGTAACATCAGCGTCAATAACAACAAGGGCACGAAAGGCCGGATGGTGCGTTACGAGCTGGCGTCGGGCGAAAAACCGGACATGACGGTGGTGTTCAATACCGTCGAATACGGAACCAACAAAACAACCTTCGATCACGGGTGGAACGCGCTGGAAATCAGTCCCGATGAGAAATTTATTTACGTCAATACCGGAGCGCGAACCGACCACGGCGAGGTGCAGGACAACGGTGGAGCCTATCCGAATGCCCGCGACAATGCGCTGACCGCCAAAATTTTCCGGTTTCCGGTCCACGCGAAAAATCTGGAGTTGCCCGACGACGAAGCGAAACTGAAAGCCGACGGTTACATCTACGCCGAAGGCATCCGAAACGCCTACGACATGGCGTTCGACGGTGAAGGACGATTGTTTGCGGTTTCCAATTCCGGTGATTATGATCATGCGGAAGATATGTTCTGGATTCGGCAGGGACACCATTACGGTTTTCCGTGGGTGATGGGGGGCGGCCTCGACAATCCGCAGCAGTATCCCGACTGGCAGCCCGATCCGGAGAAAGATCCCTTCATCAGCAAATTTGCCCACGCCTGGCTCATGCGGTATTTCCGCAATGACCCGGAGTTTCCGAAAAAACCGGCTGGGGTGAAATTTACGGGACCGGTGCTCAACCTGGGACCGGATGCCAACGAATACCGCGACCCGAAAACCGGGCAGGTCATGGACGGTGATTCGACGGGCGTGGGCGTCGGTACCTTCAACGCGCACAGCTCCCCGCTCGGGCTGTTTTTCGATACCCAAAAGGTCTTGGCCGACGACTTCAAGGGCGATGGTTTTGTGATCCGGTATTCGGGGCCGCGCCGGAACGCGACGATCGTTAATCCGCTCAAAAAACAGGGGCGCGACCTGCTGCACCTCGACCTGAAGTACGACAAGACCACCGACAATTACACCATGAAAACCACCCGGATTGTCGACGGTTTTACGGAACCGACCGACGCGCTGCTGGTGGACAATACGGTGTATATCATCGAATACGGCGGAAAGGGCGGCCACATCTGGAAGATTACTTTGCCTGCCGATCCGAAAACCGCCCGGAAAAACCGCAGGAAAAGAACCTAACAGACTACCTCATGCTAAGCAGAAGAAAACTCATCCAACGGCTGTCGAGTGTGCCCCTGCTGGGCGGACTGGTTGGCACGTTGCCCATTCCCGCCGAAGCGGCTGCGCTGGCGGCTCCCAAACGCGATCTCTTCCGGGAACTGGGCGTCCGGACGTTCATCAATGCCGCCGGAACGCTGACCTACATGACCGGTTCGCTGATGCACGACGAAGTGCTCGACGCCATCCAGTATGCCTCGAAGGAGTTTTGTATGCTCGACGAGCTGGAGGACAAAGTCGGGGAACGGATCGCAAAGCTGGTGCATTCGGAAGCCGCCGTTGTGACTTCGGGCGCCTTTTCGGGCATGACGCTGGGCCTGGCCGGGATTCTGACCGGGATGGACCAGAAGAAGGTGGAACAACTGCCGCACCTGGAAGGCACTGGCATGAAATCGGAAGTGATTTGCCAGAAAGGCCACGAAATTGTGTATAACCACGCGCTGGTCAATACCGGTTGCAAAATGGTGTACATCGAAACCGTCGAGGATCTGGAAAAGGCGATCAACGAAAAAACCGCCCTGTTGCACTTCCTGCATATCCAGTCGGACAAGGGCAAAATCAGGCACGAAGAGTGGGTGGCACTGGGCAAAAAACACAACATTCCGACCTCCATCGACATTGCCGCCGACGTGCCGCCGATCGAAAACCTGTATAAGTTCAACGACATGGGCTTCAGTTTCGTGGTGGTATCGGGTGGGAAAGCCATGCGCGGGCCGCAAAGTGCCGGTTTGCTGATGGGCAAGAAAGACATTATTGCGGCTGCCCGGCTGCACATGCCTCCGCGCGGTTTTAACATCGGTCGGGGCATGAAGGTAAACAAGGAAGAGATTCTGGGCATGTACGTGGCGGTGGAGAAGTTTCTGGCGCAGGATTTTGCCAAAACCTGGAAAAGCTGGGAAGAGGGTGTGGCGCATGTCGAAAACACGGTTAAAACCATCAACGGCATCAAAACCGAGGTGCGCGTGAACCCGCTGGGCAATCACACGCCTTCGCTGCGGATTTCCTGGGACCCGGCGCAATTGAAAATCAGTGGCAAACAATTGCAGGAAGCGCTGCGCAACGGCGATCCGTCCATCGAAGTTGGGGGCGGTGGCCCCAGCAGCATCGGCGTGACAGTCTGGATGCTGAAACCGGGTCAGGAGAAAATTGTTGCCCGACGGATCAAGGAAGAACTTTCGAAGGCGGTTTAAGAATAACGGCCGAATTGTTAACCCATTAACCTACAACCCATGCTGAAACGGTTTCTTTTCGTTCTCGCTTTCACCTTCCTTGCCGGAACGCTGGCAGTGGCGCAACCCTATCACATCGTGATCAAAAACGGGCACGTCATCGACCCGAAAAACAACATCGATGCGGTGATGGATGTGGCCATTCAGGACGGCAAGATTGCGAAAGTCGCTAAATCCATCGACGCGACCGGTGCCCGGCAGGTGGTCAACGCCAAAGGGCTGTATGTGACGCCCGGTTTGATCGACATTCACACCCACGTCTTTTTCGGGACCAACATGGACCAGACCTACAGCAACGGCCCCAACGCCCTGCCGCCCGACGGGTTTACATTTCGGAACGGCGTCACGACCATCGTGGATGCGGGCTGCTCGGGCTGGCGCAATTTCGAAGTGTTCAAGAAACAGACCATCGATGCGTCGCAGACGCGGGTGCTGGCCCTGCTCAATATCGTCGGCAACGGGATGCGGGGCGGTACATTCGAGCAGAACATTGAGGACATGGACCCGAAAGCCACGGCAGAAGTGGCGAAAAAGTACCCGGATCAGGTGGTGGGCGTCAAGCTGGCGCACTTCAACGGCTACGACTGGACGCCAACCGACCGGGCCGTGGAAGCCGGTAAGCTGATTGACAAACCGGTGATGATTGATTTTGGGGGTAGCAAACCGACGCTTCCCATCGAAGAACTGTTCCTGAAACACCTGCGGCCGGGCGATATTTTTACCCACTGTTTCGGCCAACTGGCGACTCGTGAACCAATTCTGGACGTGACCACCAACAAGCTGAAACCGTTCGTCTGGGAAGCGCAGAAAAAAGGACTCATTTTCGATGTGGGCTACGGAGGCATCAGCTTTTCTTTCTCGCAGGCGATTCCGGCGCTGAAAGGCGGTTTTTTTCCGAACACGATCAGCACGGACATTCACACGGGGAGCATGAACAACGCCATGAAAGACATGCTGAACGTGATGTCGAAATTTCTGGCGATGGGAATGGACCTGAAAAGTGTCATCAAAGCCAGCACCTGGAATCCGGCCCTGGCCATCAAACGGCCTGAGCTTGGCCATCTGACCGAAGGGTCGGAAGCTGATGTTGCCATTCTGGATCTGCTCGACGGCAAGTTTGCGGTGCGGGATACGGGCTATTTCGGGTATTTCGATTATACCGGCTACAAAATTGAGGGAAAACAGAAACTGGCCTGCGAAATGACGATCCGCAAAGGCCGCATCGTGTACGACCTGAACGGTATTGCCAATCCGGTGGTGGTGCAGCAACGGCCACAGTAACAGGCTCCGGTTTTCAGGAACGACGTTGCTGACCGATACGAAACCCGACTAAAACCGGATACCGTAAACCGAATACCGTAAACTGTTATATTTGACAGAGTTTTCCTAAACCTTCTGAACTGGTATCATGTATAAACTGATTATGGGTCTGGCCGGTCTGTGTCTGCTGGTCGCGCTGGGGTTGATGGTGAGCGGCAATCTGCCGCTGGCAGGCCCTTTCCTGATTGCTTTCTTTCTGGGCGTTGCGATCGGTTTTCGCGGTTTCCCGACCCTGAAAGGGTTTTCGTATACGGTGGTCATTTTTTCGGCGGTTACGACGGCCCTGTATTACCCGCAGTACTTCGTTTCTGCCGGTGATTTCAAATTCAGTACGCTCATTACCCCGCTGATTCAGCTCATCATGTTCGGGATGGGAACCTCCATGAGCCTCGACGATTTTGTGGGCGTCATCCGGATGCCAAAAGGTGTACTGATCGGCGTCATCAGCCACTTCATCATCATGCCGAGTCTGGGCTACTTTCTGGCCAGCATCAGCGGACTACCGCCCGAAATTGCCGCCGGGATTATTCTGATCGGCTGTTCGCCCAACGGCATGGCGTCCAACGTGATTTCCTACCTGGCCAAAGCCAATCTGGCATTGTCGATTACCATCACTGCCGTGTCGACCATGATGGCTCCGTTCGTGACGCCGGTTTTGATGAAACTGCTGGCCGGGGCTTTCGTCGAAATCGACACCGTAGACATGATGATCGACATTGCCAAAATGGTGATCATTCCCATCGGGGCGGGTTTGTTATTCAACCGGTTTTTGAGCGGGAAAGCCGTCTGGCTGGATAACCTGATGCCGTATGTGTCGATGTTTGGCATTGCGTTCATCATCGTGATCATCACCGCAGCGGGCCGCGATAGCCTACTGACCATCGGGCCATTGCTGTTAGGGCTGGTCCTGATTCATAATTTGTCGGGGTATTTCCTGGGCTACTGGTCCGGGCGGCTTTTCCGGATGAGCGAACGCGACTGCCGGACGATGGCCATCGAGGTAGGGATGCAGAATGGCGGACTGGCGTCGGGTATTGCCAAGGAAATGGGCAAAATGGCGACCGTCGGACTCGCTCCGGCCATCTTCGGTCCCTTGATGAATATTACCGGTTCCATCCTGGCGTCGTGGTGGCACAGTCGAATGCCGAAAGAAGAGCGCGACGCGGTGGAGGAAATGGAATACCGGCGTCATTAACGCATCAACATACCAATTAAGTAAGGATGAACAATATATCGCTGGCCCTTGCCACTGCACTGATGGGTTCTGTTTTGACCGCTGCCAACTCCAACGAGGAGTTATTCAAATCGAGGGTGTTCACGCCCGTGAACGGGTTTACGTCGGGCGTCGAAGGACCGGCGGTGGACAAAACCGGGACGGTTTACGCGGTGAACTTTGCCAAGCAGGGCACCATCGGGCAAATCACACCGGGCGGGGAAGCCAGCGTCTTTGTCGAGCTTCCCGAAGGCAGCATTGGCAACGGGATCCGGTTCAACCGGAAAGGGGATATGTTCATCGCGGATTACCCGAAACACAACATTCTAAAAGTAACCGTCGGGACAAAAACCGTCAGCGTGTTTGCGAACGAACCGCGCATGAACCAGCCCAACGACATTGCGATCGACAGCAAAGACCGGCTGTATGCCAGCGATCCGAACTGGAAAAATAATACCGGTAACCTCTGGCGTATCGACACCGACGGCAAGGTGACGCTGCTGGAAGAAAACATGGGGACGACCAACGGTATTGAAGTAAGTCCGGACAATAAACGGCTGTATGTCAACGAATCCGTTCAGCGGAAAGTCTGGGTGTATGACCTGGCTGCCGACGGAAACGTAAGCAATAAACGCCTGCTGATCGAATTCCCGGATTTCGGTATGGACGGCATGCGGTGCGATGCCGAAGGCAATCTTTACGTAACCCGGTTTGGCAAAGGAACCGTCGCCAAAGTGTCGCCCGATGGCAAAATCCTTCAGGAAATCCAGCTGGTTGGCAAGCGGCCGACCAACATCTGTTTCGGCGGGAAGGACGGCCGCACGGCCTACGTCACGCTCCAGGATCAGGGCAACCTCGAAAGCTTCCGGGTCGATACACCGGGTCGGGAGTGGGCCATGCAGAAAAAGTAAACCGGTTATTTCCTGATTTTACCACCTGGACCGTTTCAGCTTTTCGGGCTGGAGCACGCGGATGTTGGTGCCGCTGACATCGATCAGTCCGTCGGTTTTGAACTCGCTCAGGGTCCGGATCAGCGATTCGGTCGCCGTGCCGACCATGGATGCCAGATCGTCGCGGGAGAAGGGGATCACCGGTTGAGTGTCGGCGGTTTTCAAGTTTTCGTGGAGCCGCAGCAGCGTATCGGCCACCCGTCGGCGCAGCGAGTTGTAGGCCATGCCCAGCAGTTGCTGTTCGCGCTCGGTGACGCGGTTGGCGAGCAGTTGCACAAACCGCCGGGACACTTCCGCATCACGGGAAAGCAGGTCGATGAAGATTTCCCTGGGAATGTAAATCAGTTCCGAATCTTCCAGCGTTACCGCCGAATCGGTCTGGTCGGTTTGTTCCAGCAGGCTGATGTAGCCGAAAAAATCCCCCGCCTGGTACAAACCGGTAATGAATTCCTTGCCGTCGGGGTTGGTTTTGAACGTTTTGATCCGACCCGCCTGCACAAAGTAGAGCCGCATCGGTTCGTCGCCTTCCGAATACACAAACTGCTTTTTCTTGATCAGATGCCCTTTCCGGTCCACCGTCAGCGAACCGATGCCGGTCACCGTCTGGGCGTCGTCCAGGAACTGCACCAGCCCGGCCTTGGTTGGTTCGTAGGTCGGTCGCATCTGGTCGAAGCGCTTGAGTCGTCCTTCCACCGCGTTCAGCAGTTCGATTTCGTCGAACGGTTTGGTCAGGTAATCGTCGGCCCCCATCTCCATGCCCCGGCGGAAATCGGCCCGTTCGGTTTTCGCCGTCAGGAAAATAAAGGGAATGCCGGCCAGATCCGGGTTTTTGTTGAAAATATGGAGGACGCCGAAGCCGTCGAGGATCGGCATCATGATGTCGCAGATCACCAGATCCGGTCTGGTTTGCAGCGCTTTTTCCACGCCAATTTTGCCGTTTTCGGCCGTCAGGACGTGGTAGCTGGCGAGTTCCAGAATTTCGGCGGTGTTTTCCCGAATGTCGGGATTATCTTCAATGAGCAGGATCGTTTTCATGACGGAAGGAAAGGGTAACGGTGGTGCCGTGGTTTAAGTGGCTTTGGAAGTCGATGGTACCATTGAGCAGGGCTAGGTATTGGGCGACAATGTGCAGCCCCAGGCCTGTACCCTGAATGGTGGTGGCATTTTTGGCCCGGTAAAACCGCTCGAACAGGTGTTTCTGGTCGTCTTCGGACATGCCGATGCCTTCGTCCTGAACCGAAATCCGCACAGAATCGTCGCGACACTGAAGATTGACCCGGATGGACTGATTTTCTCTGGAATATTTAACGGCGTTCGACAGGAGATTCACCAGCATTTTGCGGACCAGCGACGGGTCGAGCCAGACTTTCCCGGTGCAATCCCGCTTGATCTGAATCGTCTGGCCGGGCTTCAGCATGCCCTGCATGTCGGTGACAACGGTGCTGACCAGTTCATAGAGGTTGAACAGGGAATAGGACGCTTCAATCTTGCCTTCTTCGAGTTTCCCCACCGACAGAAATTCTTCCAGAATATCGTTAAGATGATTGACTGATGCTTTAATGCGCTGAATGTGCCGGTTTCGTTTGTCCTGCTGCTCGGTGGTGGTGTATTTGTTCAGCAGATCGGCGGAGGTCATAATGGCGCTGAGGGGCGTCCGGAACTCGTGCGAGGCCATCGACACAAACCGGGATTTCAGCTCGCCCAGTTCGCGCTCGGTGGTCAGGGCCTTCGACAGTTCATCTTTCGAAACTTCCAGCTGGTGCAGCGTTACCATGAGCGCGTTCGTCCGGTCGGCGACTTTCTGTTCCAGTTCGGCATTCAATTGTTCGATCCGGTTTTTTTGGGCAATCAGCGCCCGTTCCGCTTCCAGTTTATAGGTTGTATCGATGATGTAGGCAACGATATAGAGTTCCTGGTCCTGGTAAAAGTAGCTCAGGCTGACTTCGGCCGGAAACAGTGAACCATCCTTGCGTTTGACGTGCAGGTCGCGCCCGTGCCCCATCGGGCGCACTTCCGGATGGGCGTTAAACGACTCCCGTAGACCCTTGTGCAGATTGACCAGCGAATCAGGGACCAGCAGTTCGATGGTTTGTCCCACCATTTCGGCTTCGGTGTATCCAAACATTTTCTGCGCGAACTGGCTGACTGACAGCATTTTCCCCCGGCTGTTGGAGAGGATGATGCCGATGGTGGCGTTATCGAAAACGGCAGAAAACAGGTCGGTAATCATACGGTTTTAATCCGGTTTTTTGCAAAGAAAGGCTTCCTCCGGAATTTGTCGCAAAGTAAGGGCGAAAAAAGAGCTTCTAGCTGACGAACATCAGTCGGCAAACCAACCGATCTCATGGGGCCGGGGGCGGGAAACGTGCAATTTTACAGAACCGATTGCCCGGTACTCGGTTTACGGAATTCGGTTTACGGTTCTCTGCTGGAGGTCAGCGACGGCCGTAAACGAGGCCACGTTAAACTGAAAACCGGAAACCGTACAACTGATGACTTTATGGAAACGACTGTTTTTCGGCCTCTTATCGTTCCCGCCAAAACTGCGGTCCTGCTGGTGTTCGTGCCCCCTTCGTTGACGCAACTACTCGCCGTCAATCAGGTACTGGACCGGGTTCGGACCGAACTGGGTGCTTTTATTCGGATTACCCGTGTCGATCAGGCCGTTCATCCCGAAGTTGTTCGAAGTTTTGAAGTCCAGCAACTGCCTTCGTTCGTCTTATTGAAGCAGGGGGCTGAAATCTGGCGCCATCCCGGTTTGCTGGATGCGCAGGAATTGACCCGGCTCCTGACCGAACGTTTGCAGGAGGACGATTGAAAGACGTACCGCAGGTTTGTGGTTTCGTACCCTGTTGACTGCCTATTTGGAAACGTTTAAACAAAACCCTGCCAGTGGTCCAACGCCCTGGCAGGGTTCCCAGCTACCATCTTACTCGAACAGACTCAACATTCACGGAATCGATTGTTACCAGCCGGTGCCTGCGGGCGATTGGCCCCAAACGGCGCAGCTGTTCCGACTCATGAACAGCAAGTTGCAGCAGGAAGCTAAGAATGAGCTTAATAAAAGCTTAGAATTAGCTTAGAACGGCTACCGATTCACGAAAACCGCAGCGTGCCAGGGAGATCATCGCATCGTCCGCGTGATTGTATCATTTTGATTTAAGCCAGCACCAGCAGCCGGTTTTTAGGCCGATAAAAGCCGTTCGCCCGTCCGGAACGCATCCGTAAATTCGGCCAGTCCGTGGCTCCCGCCGTTGACGAGCCGCCGGGCCTGTCGCAGATCGTCGTCGATCAGGGCTTCGCGGATTTGTCGTTCTTTGGTTTTCAGAAAAAGGGCGAGAATATCAGCCGCAATCTGCGGGTCATTGGCCTTGGTCGGGTTGGTAATCAGGTCGATTTTGAGCTTATCGCCGATGGTTTTGTAGTTACTCCGGCCCGTCAACTGAATAAATCCCCGGCCCTTGAACTGGCTGCCGTCGGGCGGCCCCTGGTTGCCAAGGTCCTTCCGGTGGTCGTACAGATCGAACGGTTTGCCGCCCGGTGAGGTATTGAAGCGCGATTTCCCCTCGTCGATGGGCACAAAACCGGCGGTTTCGGCCCGAATCGTTGACAATGCCATCAGAATCATGTTTCGGTCGCCGAGCTGCTGTTTTTCCAGCGCACCGAGAACGGCGGGTAAATTCTTCTTGATGTTGTCGAGGGGTGTTGCCGGAAACATCCGGGAGACGAGGCCCACGGTCACGTTCTGGATGATCGAATGGGCGGCCACGGTTTCGGGCTCGGGCTCGAAACCGAGTGCCAGCAGCGTTTTGATGTCCACAATGCCGTTAGCGAGCAGTCCTTCACTTTTCTGAAAGGCAATCACTGCCGCTTCGGTGCCGGTGCCAAAATCCTGATCGACCTTGCCGGGGTTGAAGCCCAGCGCCTTCAGGCGTTGTTGCAGAAGGGCCACGTCCGGGCCAAAATCATCAATCTTGAGGGGTTTCATGAACAGAAGAGGATTGGAATAGTGGAGGAAAGAACGTGTTCAATTTCGTTTATTTTCAGGGTGATAGGAAACCGTTTGCTAAAAGGCAGTGGAGCACAGTCCGCCCGATAAAGCCGGTTTTTCGATTTGGCGCAAAGTCGAAGATATCACGGGCGAAAAAATGGGGATGATCGGAGCAAGGACGACGTTCTGGTACAGGAACCGATGAGCGAATAGCTCGTTTACCCGCGTCATTCTGACCGCTAGCTTTCCATGCGTGTGGTGCTTCGTCCGAATCAATGGCTTCTGCTGCTGACCGGCTGGCTGCTGGCGGTTTTGCCCCTGCACGCCCGGGTTGAAATCACCAGCCGCCAGTCGCCGACTTTTGAAGGATGGATTTTCGGGAAAACCGGGGTGGCAAGCTGTTTGGTGGATTGAACAACAGCAGCGGGGGAAACGACCCGCCAACTGCCGCCGACGCGGGGGGCGGTTTTTGACCGGGGTAAATACGGCTACATTTCCCGACCTCCAGTGATGGATGGAAACGAATAAACCGCCGAACAGTCCCTTGATCAGCCCACGGCTTTAGCGGTGGGATAAAGCGAACAGAAACCGGCTGATCCAGGAACCGTTAAAACGGTTCGGTTCCTACTGGGGTCCTGTTGCCCCGGTTTTAACCGGGGGGCTGATAAAGAGCGTCAATTCGGCGGTTCGTTAATTTGTTACCGGGGCTGAGATTGCATTTCGGGCAATCCGGCTTAGGGCGTAATGGTTTCAAGCGTGCCGTCGGGGTTTCGTTTCAATTCCCGGACTTTGATATTGCGCAGGTGCGTTTTTCCCGACAATTCAACGTCGTGGTAGAAGAGGTACCACTTGCCCTTGAACTCAACAATGGAGTGGTGCGTCGTCCAGCCTGTAACCGGATTCATGAGGTTACCCTGGTAGGTAAACGGGCCGTAGGGCGATTTGCTGGTAGCGTAGGCCAGAAAATGGGTGTCGCCGGTCGAGTACGAAAAGTAATAGGTGCCGTTGTATTTGTGGAGCCAGGCGCCTTCGAAAAACCGGCGGTCATGGTCACCCCCGAGCAGCGGTTTGCCGGTTTTGTCCACGATCACCACGTCCCGCAGGGGTTCGTCGAGTTGGAGCATGTTGTTGCTCAGCCGGGCGACTTTGGCGCTCAGGGCGGGCTCCTTGTCTTTGCCCAAATCCGTTTTGGACCCGTTCGCTTCGTACTGACCCGTATGCCACCGCTGTAACTGCCCTCCCCAGATGCCACCTAAATACAGGTAGGATTTGCCGTCGGTATCGGTAAAAACCGCCGGATCGATGCTGTACGCGCCCGACATTGGCTGGGGTTCGGCCTTGAACGGTCCGGCGGGTGATTTGCTGGTAGCGACGCCGATGCGGAACACGTCCTGTTTATCCTTGACCGGAAAATAGAGGTAATACGTGCCGTTTTTGTAGGCCGCATCCGGTGCCCAGAGTTGCCGTCCCGCCCAGGGAATATCCTTGATGTCGAGCGCTACCCCGTGGTCGGTAACCTTCCCGTCGATGGCGTCCATCGACAGCACGTGGTAATCCCGCATGGCAAAATGGCTCCCGGCATCATCCTGCGGGATGTTGGCTTCAATGTCGTGCGATGGATAAATGTAAATTTTTCCGTTGAAAACGTGCGCCGACGGGTCTGCCGTATAAATGTGCGTGACCAGCGGTTTGGGTTTGGCTGTCTGGCAAAAACCGGGTGTGAGCCCCGACAGCAACAGGCAACTGCCAGCAACGATGGTTTTGGTGAAAACTGACATAAGAGATGGATTATTGATTAATTGAAATAGCGATTGGCAAGAAATGCTTTTCGGGTCGAATCCGGGTCCGGCGCCACGGCGTTCAGGACTGGCAGGGCCAGAAGAAGGAGGTAGGCGGTTGTTTTCATGGTCATGTCTTGGGATGCAGGCAACAAGCGGGACGAAAACCGGGTCATGGTTACGGATCGGTACTGAACGGTGAAGCCGGTAAACCTTCCTGGTTAGCGAGATTGGCGGTTTCCGGATTGTCGGCCCAGGCGTAGCGGACTACCACCGGATTCGGGACCTGCTCACTCCAGACCACGACCTGGTTCCCCTGGATGCGGGTGTGGGCCCAGACAAACCGTCGGTCGGCTCCGGCAATGGCAAAATGCTTCAGTTCACCGCCATTCTTCGCCACCAGCCCACTGCCAACCTGGGAAAACGAAAGCACGATCCGGTTCCCTTTCCGGTGCATGGATTGATAAACCGGGCCGGAATACACCCCTTTTTTGTCGCCGTAGGCCCGATGCCGGGCCGCCAGCGCGAGCCGTTTGCCTACGGTTTCCTTGTCCAGCGGGTGAATGTCGTTCCACTCCCCGGCATCAATGGCGACGGCCATTGCCGTATTCGGCACCGACAGGGTTTTCAGTTGCGCATTCCGTAGTTCGGCCCACTGACTTTCTGCAGGCTGGTCGGTGGCCGGGAGGTAGTTGGCCAACTGCACGAACAGAAAGGGGAAATCGCCCGAAACCGCTCCTGTATGGTTCCAGTGCCGTCGCCAGTCGGCAATCAGGGCCGGGAACGATCGTTGGTATTCCGACGCGTTGCCGGTGTTGGCTTCCCCCTGGTACCAGATGACGCCCTTGATGGCGGTTTGGATCAGAGGGGCTATCATGCCGTTGAACAGGCCACCCGGTTTATACTGGAAGAAGGTCGTAGCGGGCATCGGTCCCGACCGTGCCCCGACCTGATACTGCCAATGTCCCCGGAGGTCGATGGTTTGCCCCCCGGCGATGAGCTGATACGGTTTGTCCGGGATAAAACCGCCTTTCCCGGCGGTGTTGATCACCCGGACCACCAGCGTATTTTTTCCGGGTTTTAACAGATTCGGAGGCAATTCGTAGCGCCGGGGTGGATACTGGTAACCGATCGTTCCGGCAAAATGACCGTTGATAAACACCGAATCGCTGTCGACAATCCGACCCAGAAATAACTTGGCAGGCTGGTTGGCCAGGCTGGCCGGTAGCTCGATTTCTTTCCGAAACCAGACTACGCCATTGCCCTGGGGGACGCCCGCATCTTCCCAAAAACCGGGTAGTTCCATCGTCGGCCAGTGGGATGCGTCGTAGGTTGGATCGGCCCAGTTTGGTGATCCTTGCCAGCCCTTGTCCTGTCGGCGCAACTGTAAATGCCAGTCGCGAAGGGCCTTTTGTTCACGTTTCTGAATTCGGGTGACGTACAGACTGTCTTTTAAGGGTTCAGCCGTGGCCAGGTGCTCCGGAAAGGCTTTCAGGGCTTCGGCGCTCAGCCAGGCTTCGGCCGGAGAGCCGCCCACGCTGGCGTTGATCAGGCCGATGGGTATGCGGTATTTCTCGAAAAGTTCTCTGGCAAAAAAGTACCCCACCGCCGTAAACCGCAGCACATTCTGGGGGGTAGCCGATTCCCAGCGTCCCGGCGGTACATCGTCCTGCGGCTGTTGGAAATCATACCGGGTCGGCAGGAAAAAGTGGCGGATGGCCGGATTCCGGGCCTGGGCAATTTCGTTGGGATAGCGTTCCTTAACCCGCTCCATCGGCAGCACCATGTTCGATTGGCCCGAACAAATCCAGACATCGCCGATCCATACGTCGTTCATTGTGATCCGGTTACTGCCTGTAATCGTCAGTTGGTAAGGGCCACCGGCTTGCAGGGCGGGCAGTTTAAGTTTCCATTTACCGTCGGGTCCGGTTGTCGTCCGGGCGGTCCGGCTGTTGAGCGTCACCTCGACAGTTTCGCCCGCGCTGGCCCAGCCCCATACCGGAATGGGCGTGTCCCGTTGCAACACCAAGCCGTCGCTGATCAGCCGGGGCAGCCGAACCTGCCCAAAAACCGGTGGGCCGATGATGAGGAATAGCCAGAGCCACTGACTCCGCATCCGGAAAACCGGCCCTTTCACCAGGTACGAAGGAAACCGCATAGCGTTAGAGTCGTTGGGATAATGGCCCGCTCAATCAGTTCGTGGTTTAACGGCATGGTGCGGGTGGTATGGGCGCGCCACCATCTGCCTGAAGGCGCTTCCGGACAACGGAATAATAATCGATTTTATCCTGTTTTTTGACGAAAATGGACCATAGCGAGGCAGGAACAGCGGCTATTGGATTTCGAAAATCCTTCTTAAATACAAGGATACAAAAAATAAATGCAGCCATACCGATCATTCCCGGAAATTTATGCAACCGACTGGCGTTGTAGATAAGCCTAAATTTTATTTTAAATCTGCCCGTTGTCCGCTTATTTCGTAGTTAATTCTCCGCGTGCTGTAAAACCTCTAAAAAGTGATAGTATGTTAAAAGTCTCCTTGAGTCTGGTGTATGCTTTTCTGATCCTGATTACGGCTGTCGGGAAGTTAGGCATTTCCGGGAATTCACTTGAAAATTCTGATGATCAGGCTGCCAGGTTGCAGCCTAAACCAAAGAGCCAGCCCAGCGGACCGGATGATATTGTCATTACTCCTTTTGCCGGCCCCGAACTGACGCCCAGTCCGGCCTGTCTGGCGGTGGCGCCAACCGGCGAGGTGTTCGTGGGCGTCGATATGATCGGCTCGCTGGGTAAAACCCCGGGGAAGGGGTACGTCATCAAACTGGTAGACAGCGATAATGACGGTAAGGTAGACCAGAACACGAAGTTCTGCATGGTCGATAACCCGCGCGGAATTATTGCCAACGGCGACCAGCTTTTTGTGCTGCACACGACGTTCTCGAAAGAAACCGGCAAAGCCAGTGGCATGGATCTGGTGGTTTTCGAGGATAAGAACCACGATGGCGTGGCCGATGGAGATCCCAAACCGCTGATTCAAAACATCAGTTCGCCGAAATTTCTGCAAAGCCGGGGCACCGACCACGCCACCAACGGCATTCGGATGGGCATCGACGGCTGGATTTATATCGCCGTGGGGGACTTCGGTTTCCACGACGCGGTGGATCGCTCCGGGAAAAAATTGACGCAACTCGGCGGGGGAATTGTTCGGGTGCGGCCGGATGGCACCGAAACGGAGGTGTTCACGCACGGACTGCGGAACATTTACGACGTAGCCATTGACCCGTATATGAACGTCTTCACGCGGGATAACACCAACGATGGCGGGGGCTGGAACATTCGGTTCAGCCACCAGATTCAGTCGGGTGAATACGGTTATCCGGTGCTGTTCAAGCATTTTACGGACGAAATCATTCCGGCGCTGGTCGATGTGGGGGGCGGTTCGGGAACGGGTTCGCTATTCCTGGACGAGCCGACCTGGCCGGCGAAATACAATAACGTACCGATGATGGCCGATTGGGGCCGCAGCCAGTTGTACATCCACCGCGTAACACCGGACGGGGCGAGTTATACGCAGAAAGAGGAAGAATTCATCAAACTTCCCCAGATTACGGATGTCGATGTCGATGCGTCGGGCCGGATGTATCTGGCCGCCTGGGACGGTGCGGGGTATTCGGGGAACCCCTCGAAGGGCTACGTGGTGCGGGCGGTGCCCAAAGGCTGGTCTTACAAAGCGTTTACGGACGTAAAAAAAGCGTCGGTGAAGCAACTGGGCGAGTTGCTGAAATCCGCTAGCGCCGTGGCCCGTCTGGCCGCGCAGCAGGAATTGCTGACCCGGCCCGGTAAAAATTCGGCCAGCACCGCCTGGAAAATTGCCGAAGACAAGAGCTTATCAAAACCGGCCCGGATTGCCGGAATGTATACATACGCGCAACTGGCGGGCGAAGAAGGCATCGCTAATCTGGTGAAGCTGACCGCCGAACCCGACTTTCGGGAATATGCGCTGCGGGTGCTGGCCGACCGGAAACCGTACCTCAAAACGGTACCGATTGAGCCGTTTTTACAGGCTTTGACCGATCCGTCGGAACGGGTTCGACTGGCCGCTACCATCGGTTTGGGCCGTTTGGGTCGGCCGGAAGCCGCAACGGCGCTGTTAAAGATCAACGTTCCGGCTTCGTTTACGCCCCCGGCCAAAGGGACGGAAGGCCCCCACGCGACGCCCAATTCGGCGCTTGTTCCGGGGCATATTGCGGTGCGTTCGCTGGTGGCCCTGAATGCAGTCGATGCCTGCGTCAAGGCGATTGGTACCGAAAATTCGACGATTGCGCTCTGGGCGTTGCGGTACATGCACGATCCGAAAGCCGTCAGTGGCTTGATTGCAGCCTACACCAAAAGCCAGGATGCGACCCTGAAAAAAGAGATCCTGACTACGCTGGCGCGGCTGTACAAAAAAGAAGCCGACTACGATGGTTCGTGGTGGTGGAGTACCCGGCCCGACACGCACGGCCCGTATTACAAGGGAATTACCTGGGAGTCGTCGCCCGCTATCAAAGAGGTTTTGAAGCAGGAATGGAATAAAGCCGGGGAAGGCGGAAAGCCCTTTTTTGCCGATCTGAACAGCCGGTTACGCCTGGAAATTACGGAATTCGGGGGAGAAGAAGTGGTGGCGGCCAAGGAAGAAACCAGGGTCGATCTGGAAAAAATCAGAAACCAGAAAGGGCAGGTCGGGAAGGCGTCGATTGAAGATGTGATGCTGGCCATGGCCAAAATACCGGGTGACCCGGCGCTGGGCAAACAACTCTTTACGCAACAGGGCTGTATTGCCTGCCACAGCCTGTCGAAAAGCGAGCCGATGAAAGGGCCGTTCATGGGCCAAATCGGGTCGATCATGAACCGGGAGCAGATTGCCGAATCGATCCTGAAACCGAACGCGTCGATTTCGCAGGGATTTGCAACGGTCCAGATTACCGCCAAAGGCAACAAAACCTATATGGGCTTCGTGACGGAAGAAAGTTCGAGCCGCGTGGTGCTGCGGGACATTGCCGGGCAGGTATATACGCTCAAGGCCAGCGACATTCTTACCCGGAAGGAACTGGAAACTTCGATGATGCCGTCCGGACTGGCGAATGCGTTATCGTATGAAGAATTTGCGTCGCTGATTACCTTCCTGTCGCAGCAGAAAAAGTAAACACCGTCGGGTTACGGGCTGAAGAAACAACCTGATCCGCCAAAAACCGGTGACAAAATACAAGCTCCGACGGAGCGTTCTAAAATTTTAGGGCGCTCTGCCGGAGCTTTTTTGAAGAGTGATCAGTCAATTCTGAGATGGAAAAACCCGAAAAAATATTAGCAACAGCCCTAACGCTTTTTGTGAACTACGGTTTTCATGGTACGCCCACGAGCCGGATCGCCCATGAAGCCGGGGTGTCCAACGGAACGCTCTTTCATTATTTCAAGACCAAGGACGAACTGGTGGTGGCGCTTTACCATTCCATCCGGGCGGAGCTGAACCAATACCTGGCGGACCGAATCAGCGGAGGGAAAACGCCGAAGGAGAAGTTTCAGAATCTGTTTGTGGGGTCGGTGGAATGGGGGCTGGAACATAGCGACGCGTTTTATTTCATCCAGCAATTTCATTTTTCCCCGCATCTGGGGCTGGTGCCCGAAGAAAGCCGGCAGCAAACCGCCATCCAGACGCAGGTGTTAGAGGAAGCCGGAAACGCCCATCGGTTCAAACCGTTACCGATTGCGTTGATCGCAACGCTTTCGACCAGCCAGATGTACGGCACATACCAGTACCTGATGGCGCATCCGTTACCCCCCGATGCGCGTCGGCAATGGCTCAATGATGTTTTTGAACTGACCTGGACGATGGTCGCAAACCCCGAAGCCCCATGAAAAGCAATGGCGTACGAGCAATTATTACCGGCGTAACCGGCATGGTTGGTGAAGGTGTCCTGCTGGAATGTCTGCAACACCCGGAGGTGGAAGCTGTGCTGATCATCAACCGGAAACCGTCCGGTTTTTCGCACCCCAAACTGACCGAAATCGTTCACGCCGATTTCTATAATTTTACGCCGATTCAAAACCGCCTGGTGGGTTACAACGCCTGTTTCTTCTGTCTGGGCGTATCGTCGGTGGGGATGAACGAAAAGGATTACTACAGAGTAACGTACACCCTGACGATGCACGTAGCGACCACCCTGAGCCAGTTGAATCCGGACATGACATTCTGCTACGTTTCGGGCGGGGGGACCGACAGCACCGAAAAAGGACGCTTGATGTGGGCGCGGGTGAAGGGCAAAACCGAGAATGATCTGACGAAACTACCGTTCAGACAGGTCTATAACTTTCGGCCGGGCTTTCTGAAACCGTCCGAAGGCATGAAAAACACGAATCGATACTACCACTACATCGGCTGGCTGTATCCGATGGGTCGCGCGCTGTTCCCCGCCCTTTTTTGCTCCCTCCGGGAAATGGGACAGGCCATGATCAAAGCCGTCACGAAGGGGTACGAGAAACCGGTTCTGGAAGTGAGGGACATCGTCGAATTAGCGAAACGATAGGCGGTTTTGTTTGAAAATGACCACTTTGCGGGTTGCGGAAAACCGGCTGGTCAGGAAACCGGCTGTCCGGCAGCCCGGATGAATTCAAGCCGGAACACCGTTGGCTGGCCCTCCCCCGAAGTAACGGAAATTTTTCCCTGATGCAACCGGATGATTTGCTCGACCAGCGACAGCCCAACGCCATAGCCCCGGGTTTCGGCGGTTTGCCGGCCTCGGTAGAAGGGTTCGAAGACGTACGGCAGATCAGCAGCCGGAATGGGTTTGCCGTTGTTTTGAACGCTCACCAAAACCGAGTTGTCGTTGAAATGAACCTGAATCAGCGCCTTGCCGTCGTTGGAAAATTTGCAGGCATTCTCGGTCAGGTTTTTCAGGGCGGTTCGCAGCAGGGCGGTATTGCCCGGCACGGTTAGCTGGTTGAAATCGTCGGGCAATTCTTCAAAATGAACGCTCACGTCATAACCTGGCCCCAGCCTGCTGACCTCCTCCCGAATGTCCCAGATGACCTCATCCAGCCGCACCGAGTCCGTCAGCAGATCGACCGGCGACGCCTGATTGACCTGCGAAAGCTGCAATAACTCCCGCGTCAGAATCGACAGTTCCGTAACATCATCGAGCACCGACCGGATCGTTTCTTCGTACACCGCCGACTCGCGGGGGTTGAGCAGGGCCACTTCCAGTTGCGAACTGATCTGCGTCAATGGGTTTTTGAGTTCGTGCGAAACATTGGCGACAAACATCCGCTGCAACCGGAATGATTCGTCGATCCGGTCGAGCAGCCGGTTAAGGGTGGTGGAAAGGCGGCTGATTTCGTCGTTTTCCGTACTGACCGGCAGACGTTCCGACCGGGTATTCGGAAAAATATGGTTCAGGTACTGTTCGATGCGCTGCATGGGCCGGAGCGCTTCCCCCGCATACAGCCAGCCCGAGAACGCTACGACGCCCACAATGGCACCGAACAGCCCGATCAGAACGCCGAGCATCTGGCGCAGAAACTGATCGCCGTAGAGGTTTTCGGCACTGGCCAGCACGACATACTGTTCGGAAGCGGTGTCGTACCGAACGCCGGTGACGTAAGCCGTGCCCTGCCGGAATTTACGGCTTTGCTTTTTCCGGATCACATCCAGCTCCTGCGTGGAAACGGCGAGCGGAACGCGCTGGGTGGTAATAAAAACCGGGGTGTTGTGACCATCATACACCGCAATTTTCTGCGCAGGAAGCTGGTCTTTCCGCAGGCGGGTGAGTTGGCCCAGCAGTTGCGGGGCCATGTGTTGCCGGATCAGCAGCTCCCCGACGGTGTCGGCCTTGCGGTGGAGCCGCCGGTAAAAGTCCGACGAAATAAAATACCAGCAAAAGGCATACAGGCAGGCAAACGCCAGCGCCAGAATGGCGGAAACCAGGCCGGTAAAGCGAAGGGTCAGTCGGGTACGAATGGTCATACCGTTGGAGAAAGCAGTCCGGTAACATTCGGCATGTTACGGCCGCAGTAAGGCAGGAATATCAACAAACCAGGCAATCAGCAGCGTCAGGACAAACAAACTAACCATCAGAATCAGGAGCCAGTCGGGGCGCCGGGGTTCCCGGGGATCGGAGTCGGACAACCGCAAACCCTTTGGGGATTGCCTCCGGTGACCCGGACCGGTTTGGAAGGAGTGACTGTACCGCACGTTAGCCATATTGTATTCAAACACGCTCGGCTGCAAAGCTGCCACAAAGTCCTTAAACCGGGCTAAGGAACTCCTTAGAATTTACTTAGAAAACCGCCCCGCATCATTCTTCTTTCAGAACGTACCCCATGCCAAACTGCGTATGAATGAGCTTTTTCGGGAAATCCTTGTCGATTTTCTTGCGCAAATAATTGATGTAAACTTCCACCACATTCGTTCCGGCATCGAACTTCAGATCCCAGACCCGCTCGGCAATGTCTACCTTCGACAACACCCGGCCCTGGTTGCGCATCAGGTATTCGAGCAGCGCAAACTCGCGGGCGGTCAGGTCGATGGGCTGGCCGTCGCGGCTGACGGTTTTGGCATCCAGATTCATTTCAATCCCCGCAAACCGGAGTAGCTGGGCCGTCATGGCCACCTGCGAACCGCGTTTGGTCAGCGACCGCACCCGCGCCAGCAGTTCGGCAAACTGGAACGGTTTGGTCAGGTACTGATCCGTTCCGGCATCGAATCCGGTTACTTTATCGCTGGTTTCGCCCAGAGCCGTCAGCAGCAAAATCGGCGTCGTCACGCCCTGCGCCCGCAGTTGCCGAATCAGTTCAAAACCGTTCAGGCCGGGAATGATTACGTCGGTAATGATGGCGGCATAGGTATTCTTTAGGGCTAAGCGTTTGGCAATCAGGCCGTCGTACGCAATGTCCACTTCGTACTGCGTCTCTTCCAGGCCCTGCCGGATCGCGTGCAGGGTCTTGGGTTCATCTTCTACCACTAATAGTTTCATAAGCAGAATTGTCGTTAAATACCTAACCGTTCGCCAACCGGATTGTTCCGGAAAACCGCCCGCCCAAACCGGGACTTACCGGGATTCAGCCGCTGCGTCGATCAGCCCTTGGAGGGTAGCATCCAGGTCGGGATGGTCGGGTAACGTCAACCGGAAGTTTTCCCGGAGGACACGCCGGATGTCGGCCACACTCGTGAGTTCGCACTGTTCGGATTCGCGGCCCAGCCAGTGGGTCGTCAGCACGGTATTGCGGAGCCCAAACCGCCCACCGGGAAACGGCCGGGCGACCGAAAGACTCGTCAGGAAAAAGGAAGCCGGGTGGGTGCACAGATACCAGCTAAACATTTCATAATCAGGTTGCAGGTGTTCGCGCAGGGTGAAGCGATACAGCGGCCGCCACGCGTGCTGGACGTGGGCCTGTAATACCCATTCGCCCCCGGATTCGATCAGCCGGAAGTCTTCGTGTGGAGTCGTTTGTACCGCATTCAGCACCAGTTGCAACGGCCCCGTGGGCGTTAGCCCCCCAAAACCGACATCGACCAGAAACGACTCGCCTTCGGCTTCGACCTGCAAAAGCTTGTGACTGATCGCCTTGACCGTCCCTTCCGGAACGTTCCACAGCACCCGGGCGGCCAACCCGCGGACCCGGTATCCCAACGTTTTCAGGACATGACTCAGCAGCAGGTTGTGTTCGAAACAATAGCCACCCCGGCCCCCGTAGACCATTTTTTGCTGCAACGAGTCGATGTCGAGCAAAACCGGGATGCGAAGCAGCGGATTGAAGCTTTCAAAAGCGATGGTTTCCGCATGCAGACGCTGCAGGAGTTGCAGGGTTGCGAGCGTCGGTTGCCGGTCGCCAGTGTAACCGATGCGTTGTAAATAGGCATCAAGGTCCAGCCCGGCTGCGGGCTGGGCTACTTCCTGTTTCTGAGTGAGTTGTGCTTGCATGGGAGCGGTGGTGAAAAAACCGGGTGAAAAATAACCGGGCTATTTTTTCAAATGATCAGACAAGACCGGTTGGCTGCTGACATAGGGCTGTCACAAGGCCGTCGTATCTTTATCGTACACAAAAACCAACAACATTATGGTACCAGCCCGCATCGAAAAAACCGAACTGACCCTGGCCTCTTTTGTCGCCGACTGCGCAATTTACAACCTCTGGGCCAATCAGCAACTGGTCGATTGGTTGAAAACCAAGCCGGTTGCATTGATGGAGAAAACCGTGCCGTCGAGTTTTCCGAGTTTGAAAGAGACGCTGGTGCACATCTGGGATACGGAGCGGTTCTGGCTGTCGGTCTTGCAACAGGTTCCGGCCCCGCCCTCGTTCCGGTTGTTTGGCTTCGATGGTACGGTGGAAGAGGTTTTTGAGGGAATTGTGGAACATTCCGCCGACTTGGCCGACTACCTCCAGTCGTTGACCGAGCCGGAATGGCAGGAAGACGTTATCTTTACCTCACCCTGGGCCGAAGGCATCCGGTCGCGGATCGAATTCACGCACCATTGCCTGAATCACAGTACCTATCACCGGGGGCAGGTCGTCACCATTGGCCGGAATCTCGGCCTGACCGACGCGCCCATGACGGATTACAGTTTTTATTTTCTGATGAAATGAAATAGACAAGAGAAGAAAGACTTCCGACAGAAACCCGCCGTTTTCTCCCTCCTTTATCTCTTGTCTCTTGTCTTTTCTCTTTTGTCTCTAAAAAACATGACCCTTTCGGACATCACCCGCTTCCGGCTATATAACCAGCAACTAACGCAAACCCGTTTCTCAACGCCCGCCGAGGTGGTAGCCTGGTTTGGCGCGGTGCAGGCGCAGGAGCACCCCGCCAGTAAGTGGGCGCTTGGCCAGCGCCTGCCCGGCAGCACGGATGCAGACATGGAACAGGCGCTGGCCGACCGGGCCATTGTCCGCACCTGGCCCATGCGCGGCACCCTGCATTTTGTGGCTGCGGCTGATATTCACTGGTTGCTGGAACTGATTCATCCCCGTTCGCACGCAACGTATGCCAATCACCTGCGTCGGCAGGGACTGGACGAAACCGTTGTGGCGCATAGCTACCGGGTGATGACAAAAGCGCTGGAAGGCGGTAAGCGGCTGAAACGCAGTATCTTGAAAAGACTGCTGGACGAAGCCGGAATTCCGACGGACGAAAACCGGCTGGGTATTCTGCTCGGCCGCGCTTCTTACGACCGGCTGATTTGCCACGGGTGCCGGAGCGGGAATGAGTTTACCTTTGCCCTGCTCGAAGAATGGGTTCCCAAAACCGGCAGCCTGTTGCGCGAGGAAGCGCTGGCTAACCTGACCCGTCGGTATTTTACCAGCCACGGGCCGGCCACCCTGGCCGACTTCAGCTGGTGGTCGAGCCTGACGCTGACCGAGATTAAAACCGGGATTGAACTGGTTAAGGATGACCTGGTATCGGTGGCGGTGGATGGACAAACGTACTGGATGCCAGCCGCGACACCCGATCTGGCAAAGGAGAAAAATACGGTTTTTCTGCTGCCGGTTTACGATGAGTATCTGGTGGCTTATAAAGACCGCAGTGCCCCGCTTGCCGGACTCGATCCGGCGCAGGTTGCCAAAGCCGGTAACGGTATTTTCAGTCCGGTGATCGTGATCGATGGGCGGGTGGTTGGTACCTGGAACCGCAAGCTCGTGAAGAATACGCTCTCCCTCAGTTTCCATTTTTTCCGGTCGCTGAGTAAAGGGGAAGAACAGGCGTTGGCCGATGCCGAAGAGCGATACCGGCGGTTTTTGGCGATCGGATAGGAGCCCCCGGAAGGGTACAAGTCATGTGCGGTATCTGATGGTACCCGTAGGATCACTATTTTGATTGGTATGGTACAACCCGTTGACGCCCTCTTTTACCTGGAAGACTCGATTGGTAGGCAGAAAGCGCGATTTCAGGCGTACTACGGTGGTTATTCTTCGACTGATTTCCGTGACAGGCAAAACCGGTGCCAGCCGTTCTGCTCCTCATAGCGTACCTGTAAACCGTAATTATCGCAGATTTCCTTGATGATCGCCAAGCCTAAACCGACCGAATCCGGGCCGGCGCCCTCTTTCTTAAACCGTTCGAACAGGCGTTCCGGTTGTGTTGTCAGCGACTGCCCGGTATTGATGAGCCACAACTGATCGCCGTCGGATAGCAATTCGACCTGCCCCTCCGCATGATTGTGTTTAATGGCATTATTGACCAGATTCGTTACCAGACTATCGGCCAGCGCAGCGGGCAAGGGCACTTCGAACGGTGTTTCGTTTCGAATGTGAACGGCAATTTTTTTATGGATTAACACCTCTTCCATATCGGCCAGTCTTTCAGCCAGCAAGGCGGTCAGATCAATGGTTTGGTCGCCGGTGAACTGGTGGTTTTCAATTTTAGCCAGCAACAACAACCCCTGATTGAGCCGGGCCATGCGCCGGGAGGCCTGGTAAATGTCTTCAATCCAGCGGGTTTGTGTTTCGGTCAGCTTCTCCGACTGGATCAGCTGTTCCACTTTGGCGTTGATCAGCGCCAGCGGGGTTTGGATCTCGTGCGACGCGTTTTCGGTAAACTCTTTCAGGCTGCGGTAGTCCTGCTGCATTTTGTCGCCCATCTTGCGCAGCACCTCGTTCAATTCCCGAAATTCGGTAATCTCCGGTTTTTCCAGTTGGAGAGGGGTTGCGCTCGCCAGATTGAAGCGTTTGATGCGCGACAGGGTTTCGTAGAACGGATGCCAGAGCCGTCCCGATAGTTTGCCCTGAAACCAGAACGTGCCGAGCAGCAGCAACCCCAGACAGGCCGCCATCGTTACCGTAATGACTTCAATGAGCCGGTACGACTGAATCAGCGACTTCCGGATGGCAACCCGGTGCATCACGTTCTGAATAGGGGTATAAAACGTCAATTGCCGAAACGGCATCAGTTCGTTATCGTACCGGTTTCGGATCAGCGTATCGGTGAACGTTTCCAATAGCTGCGAATTAGAGCCAACCGGATCCACCTCAATTTTATTTTCGACAAAATAGGTCGTATCCGACCAGCTTTTGTGGGTCTCGATATACTTCTCAAAATCAAGCCGTTCTACCTGCAGCCGGCTTTCTACTTCTTTATAAATCAGAAACCGGACAACTTTGTAGAAGGCCAGCCCGGCGAAGAGGTAGATCACCAGCGAGAAAGCCAGGTAAATGCGGTTGGTTTTGGCAAGCAGTTTCAAGAGTCTCCAAATTTGTAGCCGATTCCGTATACCGAGCTAACGTAGTCAGAACCGCCTTTTTCCACCAGTTTCCGGCGCAGGTTTTTAATGTGCGAATACACCATATCGAGCGAATCGGCCGAATCGATGTTGTCGCCCCACAAATGCTCGGCAATGGATACTTTGGTCAGCACCACGTCGATGTTCGACAGAAAATACAGCAGTAAATCGTATTCTTTCCGTGACAAAACCGTCAATTGATCGTTGACGTATACCTTCCGGGAAGACGGATTGACCCGGATTTCCTTAAACCGGATCTCGGTATGACCACCAAAATTCCGCCGTCGAATCAGCGACTTCACCCGGGCGTTCAGTTCCGACAGGTGAAACGGTTTGGTCAGGTAATCGTCCGAGCCGATTTCCAGTCCCCGGATTTTGTCTTCCAGCGCATTACGGGCCGAAATGATGATCACGCCGGTGGTGGCCAGCAGTTTTTTCAACGTCTGGATAATCTGAAAACCGTCGCCATCGGGCAGCGTCAGGTCCACGATCACGCAATCGTAGTCGTACAGATAAATCCGCTCGTCGGCTTCCCGGAACGTACTCGCCGTTTCGCAAAGATACCCTTCTTTGCTCATGTAATCGGTGATGCTTTCGGCCAGCCCTTTTTCGTCTTCTACCACCAGTACTTTCATGATACCACAGTTCGTCTAATAAACGCCAAAAGTACCGGACAATATTGGAGAAATTTGGGAAGTTTTGTACTCTAAATTCTTAACGCTGGTGCTGGCACCACTGGTATTTTCCTGGTACTTAACCATTCCTGAAATGCAAACGGCGACGGGGTTGAGTAGTCCGTCGCCATTTGCATCGCGGTTATCAATCGTTACGCCAGCGTTGCGTCCACGCTGATGGTGGTGTTAAACAGTTTCGAAATGGGACAATTGTGTTCGGCATGGTCAACCAGTTCAGCAAACTTCGCCTGATCAAGTCCCGGCACGCTGGCCGTCAGTGTGAGCTTCGAGCTGCTGATGCCGCCATCTTCCAGCGTCACGGCGCAACTCACATCCAGCGCATCGGCGGCAAAACCGGCCTGCTGAATGTTGAACGCCAGTTGCATGGCAAAACAGCCCGCGTGGGCAGCCGCCACCAGTTCTTCGGGATTGGTGCCAATACCGTCGGCAAAGCGGGTGTTAAATGAATATTGAGTCTGGTTCAAAACCGTGCTGGCGGTGGTCAGGGTTCCTTTTCCCTCTTTGCCGGTTCCGGTCCAGTGTGCGGAGGCTTTACGCGTAATTTTCATGGCAGTCTGATTTAGAGTTGTTTGTCATTTATTTTTGATGGTTCAAAGGTAGCCGACGGTTTTGGACCGATTTTTCACCTAGGTTAAAAAGCGTCGCACACGCTCAAATTTGTGGCCTGAAAAGGCGGTTTTGAAAATGGATTCGACCAAACACACGGTTTTATACGACCAGTTGCAGCAGTTCGCCCAGCTTTCCGCAGCAGATTTACAGTTGGGCGGCCGGTTCTGGCACGTCCGGACCATGCCGAAACACGATTACTTCAATTTCCAGAACGCCATCTGTCGGCAGGTCGGTTTTATTCTGAAGGGGCTTTTTCGGGTCTATTATATCGATCCGAAAACCGAGCAGGAGCACAATCTGTACTTCATTCCGGAACAAGCCTTTCTGACCTCGCTGAAGGGCCTGTTGACGCAGACCGCCTGTCCCTATCTGATTGAAGCGCTGGAAGATTCCGAGTTGATGGTGATTGACCGAGACCATCTACACTCCCTATATACCCAGTCGCACGGCTGGGAACGCTTTGGCCGGTTGCTGGCCGAGCAGTATTTTTTATTCAATCAGATGCGCTCGGAAAGTTTGCTGACGCAGAGCGCCGAGGAGCGCTATCTGGATTTACTCAACAGCTTCCCGGACATTCTGAACCGGGTTTCGCTGGGCCACATTTCCTCCTACCTGGGGATTAAAGGCCCTTCCCTGAGCCGCATCCGGGCGCAGGTGGCCCGGCGGTGAACGTTGTCGCGGGGCCGTTATTACACAGGGTTAATCAGAGGTTATCAGGGCATTCTCTGATCAACTCCGCTCTTCTCTGGTCCACTCTGTGTAACAATATTCTCTATTCTGCCCGTTTTCCCAAATGTTTCCAACATTGAGAGCGTGTTTTGTGGTTGCCCAACTGCGAAAGACCAAAAATCCGGTTGGGAAACAGGGAATGAAGCAAGCACGTGATCAGGAAATCAGACAACAAACCGTGGGCGGTCGGCGACGCAGCCGGACCGTTTGGTTACTCCTGCTGGGAGCCGGTCTGTTGGCAAAACCGGCTGCCGGTCAGTCTATTAACCTTAATCAGGCCATCGAACAGGGTACGCAGGCGTATCCATTTCTGAAATCCAAACAGGCCGAGATTCAGAGTGCCGAAAAACGGCTCCAATCCGGCCGAACGGAGTTTTTGCCCAGCATCATTGTTCAGGATCAGTACACCTATGGAACCAGTAATGGCCTGAACGGTTCATTTTTTCCCAACGAAGGTGCGGCTATGGGTACTTCCGGCGGGATTCGGCCCGAAAACATCTACCGGGGCACCACCGGCAGTTTCGCCAGCGCCATTATCGACTGGCGAATCGTCAATTTCGGACGGGTAAAGGCCAGCGTAAAAGCGGCCGAAGCCGACCTGAACCGGTCGCAAACGGATTATGAAAACGAGATTTTCCAGCACCAGATTCGGATTATTGACGCCTATCTGACGCTGCTGGTCAACCAGAAACTGGTGGACGTGCAGCGGGCCAACCTGCAACGGGCGCAGACGTTCAAAAAGGTGATTGATGCCGGCGTTAGTTCCGGCATGCGGGCGGGTGTTGATAGTTCGCTGGCCACCGCCGAAGCCGTTCGCGCCCGGTTACAATTACTGGAAAGTGAGCAGCGCGAACAGGTCCAGCGTCTGCGGTTGTCGGAGCTCATGGGCCAGGTGCAGCCCGGTATGCGGATTGATAGCATGCGGTTTTATACCACGCTGCCCCAAACTACCTTCCAGTCGGATTCGATTTCACCCAAAAACCCGGTTTTAAGGCTGTTTCAATCGCAGATTAATCTGTCGTCCGCGCGGAGTACCGCTTTGCAACGGTCCATGCTGCCGTCCGTTTCGCTGGTCGGCGGAGGCTGGGCGCGGGGTTCCGGATTTACCAATGCCGACGATACCTTCAGCATGAATTTTAATCAGGGGCTGGGCTACCAGTCCTATAATTACCTGTTCGGCGTTGTTGCCCGCTGGAACCTGACCAATACGCTGCGGCTCAAACACGATTACCGCGCCGAGCAGTTTCAGGTCGAACGGTTCCGGCAACTCTACAACGACCAGCAATTGCGCATCACCCGGCAAAACCGGGAAGCGGAAACCCAGCTTTTGCTGGGGCTGGAACAGGCCCGGCAGGCACCCGTCCAACTTCGGGCGGCCCGGCAGGCTTACAACCAGGCGCAGGCCCGCTACCAGAACGGGCTGGCCGATCTGCCCACGCTGCTCCAAAGTTTCGTCACGCTCAACCGGGCCGAAATCGACGGTTACGTCGCCACCAGCAACGTCTGGCGGTTTCTGCTCCTGAAAGCCGCAGCCGAGGGCGACCTGTCGATATTCATGAATCAGATTAAATAAAGTATACGGTTTTGGGTTTGCCGTTTTCGGTAGCTGACGCACACATTTAGAACGCTTCAGCCAACCGACAACCGGGAACCGAAAACCGAAAACCGTAAAAGTATGTATCAAATCATTCGTTCTGCCTTGCGAAAACCCATCTCGGTGGTGGTGTTGGTGCTTGGTCTCCTGTTTTTTTCGGTGATGTCGCTGTTTACGATTCCGGTGGATATTTTCCCGAATCTGGATTTGCCGACGATCTATGTAGTGCAGCCCTATGGGGGGATGGCTCCCGACCAGATGGATGGTTTTATTGCGACCCGTTATCAGGACCACTTTCTGTATGTTTCCGGGATCCGCGACATCGACGTAAAAACCATTCAGGGGTTGTCGCTCATTAAACTCTCTTTTTATCCCGGTACGGACATGGCGCAGGCGGCTGCTGAGGTCGCCAACAACGTTTCCAGGGCCAAGGCCTACATGCCCGAAGGAACCGTGCCACCCCAGGTGGTGCGGTTCGATGCCAGTTCGGTGCCGGTGGGGCAGCTGGTGTTTGAAAGCCCAAGCCGGTCGTTGAACGAAATTCAGGATTTTGCCTCCTCGCGGGTGCGGCCGATGTTCTCCCGGATTCCGGGCGTTTCCAGTCCTCCGCCGTTCGGGGGTAACCAGCGGACCGTCATTATCAAAGTCGATCCGCAACGGGTGCGGAGTTATCAATTGACGCCGGAAGAAGTCATCAAGTCGATTGTAACCAACAACCAGCCTTCGCCCGCCGGTAACATCCGGATTGGCGATAAAGCCCTGATGACGCCGGTGAACTCGCTGGTGAAACGGCCGGAGGATTTCCTGAACATTCCCATTCGCGTAGGAGCCGGACCGACGGTTTTTGTGCGGGATATTGGCACGGTGGAAGACGGTGCCGATGTGACGGTGAGTTACGCGCTGGTCAACGGGCGCCGGGCGGTGTATATTCCGGTGGTGAAAAAGTCGGATGCTTCGACGCTTGATGTGGTGAACAACATCCGCAAAGCTCTGCCCGAACTGCGGGCCGCCGTACCGGAAGATGTGAAGATTTCGTATGAGTTTGACCAGTCGGTTTACGTAACCAACGCCTTGAAAAGTCTGGTAACGGAAGGGATTCTGGGGGCGGTTTTGACCGGTTTGATGGTACTGCTTTTTCTCCGAGACTGGCGCAGTGTGATCATTGTGGTGGTAACCATCCCGATCTCGATTCTGTCGGCGGTGATTATGCTCAACCTCTGCGGGCAAACGATCAACATCATGACGCTGTCGGGGCTCGCCCTGGCCATCGGGATTCTGGTTGACCAGGCCACGGTGACGATTGAAAACATTCACCAGCACCTGGAAATGGGGAAACCCAAAGCCGTTGCCATCTGGGAAGCCTGTAAGGAAATCGTTTTTCCGGAATTCCTGATTCTGCTGGCAATTCTGGCGGTATTTGCCCCCGCGTTCGTCATGAGTGGCGTACCGCGATCCATGTTTTTGCCCTTGTCGCTCTCGGTGGGTTTTGCCATGATTGCCTCGTTCCTGCTTTCGCAAACATTCGTGCCGGTATTGGCCAACTGGTTGCTGAAAAGCCATCCCGAACACGAAGCGCCGACGCTGGCCCTCGATGCCGACGAGCGGCATGCTATGCTGGACGAAGCGGCCCATCCGGCCAAGAATCCAACCGGTTTTGACAAGTTCAAGCAGGGGTATTCAAACTGGCTCGAAAAAATCCTGAACCGTCGCGGGCTGGTGGTTGGCGGCTACTTAGTGGGTAGTCTGGCGGTTATCGTCGTCTGTTTCATGGTGATCGGAACGGACATTCTGCCGCACGGAAACAGCCATCAGTTCCAGATGCGGCTGCGGATTCCGGACGGAACCCGGGTAGAACGCACCGAGATGGCGACGTTGAAGGTGCTTGATATTCTGAAAGAAACCGTTGGGGCCGAAAACGTGGATATTTCGTCGGCCTACGTCGGTACGGTTCCGTCCAGCTACGGGACATCCAACATTTTTGTGTTCAACAGCGGCCCGCACGAAGCCGTCTTGCAGGTGTCGCTCAGCGAAGAGCATCCGGTGAAGATGGACGATCTGAAGGAAAAACTGCGGGAACGTATCGCCAAAGACCTGCCCACGGCCCGGATCTCGTTCGAGCCGATTGAGCTGACCGAAAAAATCATGAGCCAGGGCGCTTCGACCCCGATTGAGGTAACGGTGGCCGCCAAAGACCTGAACGAAGCCGGACGGTTTGCCAACAAGATTCGGGCCGAAATGGCAAAAATCGATTTCCTGCGCGATGTGCAGATTCCCCAGCCGCTGAATTATCCGATTCTGAAAGTCACGCTGGACCGCGAACGTGCCGGGCAACTGGGCGTTACGTCCACGCAGGTGGCCCGGTCGATGGTAGCGGCTACCTCATCCAGCCGGTTTACGGATAAAAACCTCTGGCTCGACGAGTCGAAAGGGCTGGCCTATCAGGTACAGGTACAGATTCCGGAGTACAAAATGAGCAGCCCCAGCGATATCGGCAACATTCCGTTGCGGAGTGGTCAGATGCGCCCGCTGCTGTCGGATGTGGCGACTTTTACGGAGGGGACGGCCCCCGGCCAGTACAACCGCGCGGGTCCAAACCGCCTGGTAACCATCACCGCCAATTTGCATAACAAAGACCTGGGTTCGGCGCAGAAAGCCGTGGAACAGGCCATCAAAAATGCGGGCGAACCGCCCCGGGGCGTTATCGTCGAGATGGGTGGACAAACCAACCTGCTGACCGATACGCTGAGCAGTTTGCAAACCGGTCTGCTTGTTGCCATTGTGATTATCTTCCTGCTGCTGGCGGCTAACTATCAGTCGTTCAGGCTGTCGCTGGTTATTCTGGCGGCTATTCCGGCGGTGGTGGCCGGGGCGTTGCTGATGCTGCTGGCCTGCGGAGCTACCCTGAACCTGCAATCGTACATGGGCCTGATCATGTCGGTCGGGGTGTCGGTGGCCAACGCCATTCTGATGGTAACGAACGCCGAGAATCTACGGCTGGAAACCCGTGATACGCGAAAAGCCGTGGTGCTGGCGGCCAACAGCCGGATCCGTCCGATTCTGATGACCAGTATCGCCATGATTGCGGGTATGGTGCCGATGGCGTCGGGTATGGGCGAAGGTGGTGATCAGATTGCCCCGCTCGGTCAGGCGGTTATTGGTGGTTTGATTGCCTCCACGGCGGCCGCACTGCTCATTCTACCCTGCGTCTTTACGCAATTCCAGACCAAAGCCACCTTACAATCGGTATCCCTTGATCCGGAAGATCCGGAAAGCAAATTTTATAATCAACCTTTGAGTACTGTCGCATGAAACCGCTTTTAAACCTCGTTTGGCCTGTTGTTGCCGTAGCCGGTCTGGCGGCCTGCTCCTCCGCTTCCAGTGAAGAAAAGAAAACCGTTAAAGAGCCTGAAATCCAGCAGGTCGCTACCACGGAAGTACAAACCATGCGTCCAAGCAGACAGATTGTTCTGCCGGGCGAATTGAAACCCTGGAACCACGTGAGCCTGTACGCCAAAGTGAAAGGTTTCATCCGCGATGTGCGCGTTGACCGCGGTTCGGTGGTCCGGAAAGGGCAGGTGCTGGCGATCCTCGATGCGCCGGAAGTGTTGTCGGAGCTCAGTCAGGCCGAAGCCCAGTTGCAGGCCCAGGAGGCAGCTATTAACGAGCAAAAAGCCCGTTTTCGGGCCAGTCGGCTGACGTACAACCGCCTGCTGAAAACCAGTAAAGTAGAAGGGGCGGTTTCCCAGCACGAACTCGATCAGGCCGAAGCCCGGATGCTGGCCGACAGTGCCATCGTTGCCACGGCTACGGGCAATATCCAGGCCAGCCGGTCCAATTACCAGACCAAAAAGGAACTGCGTCAATACCTGACGATCACGGCTCCGTTCGACGGGATCATTACGGAACGGAACGTGAGCGCCGGGGCACTGGTGGGTGCGGGCGATGCCAAACCGCTCTTCGTACTCGAAGACAGCCGGACGCTCCGCCTGACGGTGGCCGTTCCGGAAACGTATGCCAATCAGTTGCCTGAGAAAAGCGCGGTTTCGTTCACCGTGACTGCCATGCCGGAGCAGGAATTTCAGGCCAAACTGGCCCGGAGTGCCCAGAGTCTGGTAGAAGCCAACCGGTCGATGATGGCCGAATTCGACGTAGACAATAAGACGCATCTGCTCAAATCCGGGATGTATGCCGAGGTGCGGCTACCGGTGGAGCGGACGGCTCCCACGCTGTTTGTCCCGAAAACCGCCGTGGTTAGTTCCAGCGAAAAAACGTTCGTCATCCGCGTCAACGACAACAAAGCCGAGTGGGTGTCGGTCGAAAAAGGCAATACCCTCGACAGCCTGGTTGAAGTATTCGGCGGTTTGCGCGCCGGTGAACCCATTGTCCGGATTGCTTCCGAAGAAATTCGGGACGGTCAGGCCGTGAGTGCCAGCAAAAAATAAAACGCTGATTTATTCTTCATAAAATTCCAACGGAAGCCCATCCGGATCGCTGAAAAACGTAAACCGTCGCCCGGTTTGCGCATCGATTCGGATGGGTTCTACGTCTACGCCAGCCGCTTCCAGTGCGGTTTTTGCGGTTTCGACATCCCCGACCGCAAACGCCAGATGCCGCAGACCGAGGGCTTCGGGCCGGGATGGGCGGGCGGGCGGATTGGGAAACGAAAACAGTTCGATGACGTACTGCCCGTTCAGCGCCAGGTCCAGCTTGTACGAATCGCGCTCGGCGCGGTACACTTCCTGAATGATTTGCAGGCCCAGAATTTCGGTATAAAACTGCTTGGATCGTTCGTAATCGGAACAGATAATGGCAATATGATGGATTGCGTTGAGTTGTAGCATAGCCAATGACATCGTTTTCGAACGGCCCCGTAAAGCATCAGGGCTTCTTCAAACGATTGGAAATAGTCCGGCAATATGGGCCAAACTTTCTGTTTTCACAAAACCGTACCGGGGATCTTTGGCCGGAAAACCGCTCCGAACCGTGAACTCCGTATGATTTTGCGTCAAAATGAGATATTGGAGCAATTGGACTCAGTACTTTCAGGACGTAAGTGCCTTTTCAGGAAGCGGGCCAATTTTAATTCACAAGTTGCAGCCGAATCCGGACCAGTAAAAATGGGTTTAATGAAACGATCAGGACAGTTTAGCATAAAAATAACGGTTTTTGGAGTGCTATATCTGATACTCAACGCGCTGGCTCCGTTTAGTTGGGGGCAAAGCCGGCAGTCTGGATCGGGCAAAACGAAGCGGCCCAACATTGTTTTTATTATTACCGACAGTCACCGTGCCGACGCGCTGGGCGTGAGCGGTCATCCGTTTGTACAGACGCCCCACCTCGATCAACTGGCGAAGACGGGCATCCGGTTCACCAATGCCTACGTGACCACCGCCATCTGCGCCGTCAGCCGCGCCAGCATCCTGAGCGGGCAGCATCAGGCCCGGCACAAAATCAACGATTTTACGACCAGCTTTTCGGAAGCGACCTGGCAGCAGACCTACCCGGTGATGCTCCGGAAAGCCGGTTATAAAACCGCCCAGATCGGTTTTCTGGGTGTAGGCAAAAATCCACCCGCCGATCAGTTTGACCACTGGGACGCCAATATTCCCTGGATGACGCCGGACGGTTTGCACCAGACGGACAACATCACCCGCAAAGCCGTTGAATTTCTCGAAAAACAGCGGTCCGACGAGCCGTTCTACCTGGCGCTGTCCTTTCATGCCGCCCACGAAATTGATGGCGTTAACGGCAAACCGGCCACGTATCTGGTTCAGGAGCGGTACAAAAACCTGTACCGGGAACGCACGATGCCGGTGCCCGTCACGGCCTCGGAGGACCACTGGAACAGCTTTCCGGATTTCTTCCGGACCGATCAGAACATTGGGCGGCAGCGGTGGTACGGGTTGTTTTCGACGCCCGAGCTGTTTCAGGAAAATGTGAAAAACTACTACCGGTTGATCACCGGCCTGGACGAAGCCGTCGGGCGGGTGGTGGCCAGGCTGAAAGAACTCAAGCTGGATGAAAATACCGTAGTAGTCTACACCAGTGATCACGGTTTTTCGCTCGGTGAACACGGTCTGATGGGCAAATGGTACGGTTTTGAACCCTCAACCCACGTGCCCCTGATCATCAACGACCTGCGCCCGTCCGCGAAAAAACGACCCTTGCGGGCCGATCAGCTGGTGTTGAATATCGATCTGGCCCCCACGCTGCTGGGCATCGCAGGCATTCCGGCGCCCCGGGAGATGCAGGGCAAGGATTTGCGGCAACTGGTAGCGGGGTCGCTGCCGGAGCGCCCCCACTTTTTTTACGAACACACGGTTTTCAAGAGTCCGGCCCTGCCCAAAGTCGAAGGCATCATTTCCAAAGACTACAAATATTTCCGGTATACCGAACACGATTTTGAATCGCTCTACGATTGCCGGAACGATCCGCACGAAACCCGGGATGTGGCCCGCGACCCGGCGTATCAGAAACAGCTGGAAAAAGTCCGCTCGCTCTACGTTCGGGAAAAAGTTTCGGTTGAATAAGCCGGTTTAGCCAGCCTTATCGCCTAGGGCTTGGTTGCACCGGTAAAACTACCGCGAAAGATATCGCGCCGACCGTGATTCGAAGACTCACCAAAACCGAATCCATGCTTGTTGGGCGTAATTTGCGAGGTGTTTTCACTTTTGTCGAAAAAATGTCATTATTTTTATAGGTGTATACTCCCTCCAGAGTAAATAGTGCTAACCAATCTCTTCCCCTTGCGTTATGTCATTCCCACTACGCATCAGTTCCCTTTTCCTGTTCGGCGTCATCGTTCTGCTGTCGACCAGCCTGACCGTTCGCGTGGCCGATCCGGTGCGCGTGCTGGTGTTTTCGAAAACCAAAGGCTGGAAGCACACCTCGATTCCGTTTGGCATTGCGGCCCTTCAGAAGCTGGGACAGGAGCATAATTTTTTGGTGGATACAACCAAAAATGGCGCGTTGTTTACGGACGAAAACCTGAAGAAATACGCGGCCGTAATTTTTAATAACACCACCGGCAACGTCCTGAACGGCGAGCAGCAGGCGGCTTTTGAGCGTTACATCCAGGCCGGGGGCGGCTACGTCGGGATTCACGCGGCTGCCGATACGGAATACGACTGGCCCTGGTATGCCAAACTGATGGGGGCGCATTTTGCCAGTCACCCACACAATCCGAACGTCCGGAAAGCCACCGTTGAGGTAACCGACAAAAATCACGGCGCGACCCGGCACTTGCCGGATCGCTGGGAACGCACCGACGAGTGGTACAATTACCGCTCGTTTTATACCGGCATTAAACCGCTGGCCTATCTGGACGAAAGTAGCTATGAGGGCGGTACCAACGGGGCCAATCACCCCATTAGCTGGTACCACGAATTTGACGGCGGGCGGGCCTTTTACACGGGCAACGGCCATACCGACGAAAGTTTCAGCGAACCGCTGTTTCTGACGCATTTGCTGGGCGGCATCCAGTACGCCATCGGCGACGCCAAACCGCTCGATTATAAAAAAGCCTACGCGAAAGTGACGCCGGAACCCAACCGCTTCGTCAAAACCGTACTGGTCAACGACCTCGCTTCGCCGATGGAACTGGCCGTCACGCCCGACGGCCGGGTGTTCTTCACCGAACTTCAGGGCAATCTGTCGGTCTACGATACCAAAACCCGGAAGCACTCGCTGGTCCACGCTTTTCCGATCACCAATGCCGGTGGTACGGGCCTGATCGGCGTGACAGTGGATCCGAACTTCGCCAGAAACGGGCACCTTTTCGTATACTATGCGCCGGGTGGTCAGACGGAAGAACCGATCAATTTCCAACTCTCGCGGTTTACCGTTCGGGCCAATAATACGCTGGACCTGGCATCGGAGAAAGTGTTGCTGAAAGTGCCGGTTGAGAAAATCAGCGGGGCGCACCACGGCGGTTCGCTGGCCTGGGACAAGGACGGGAATTTGTATTTATCGACCGGCGACAGTTCCAGCCCGTTTCCGTCCGACGGCTATTCGCCGATGGATGAACGCCCCGGGAAAGAATTTTACAGCCTGGATGCGCAGCGCTCGTCGGCAAACACGAACGATCTGAAAGGGAAAGTACTCCGGATTCATCCCGAACCGGATGGTAGTTACACGATTCCCGGCGGCAATTTGTTTCCGAAAGAAACCGGAAAAACCCGACCGGAAATTTACGTGATGGGGTGCCGAAACCCGTATCGGATTGCGGTTAACCCGAAAACCTCGACGGTATACTGGGGCGAAATCGGGCCGGATGCGGGCAAGGATGGGGTGCAGGGGCCGCGCGGCTACGACGAATTTAATCAGGCGAAAAAAGCCGGAAATTTCGGCTGGCCTTATTTTGTCGGGAACAATTATGCGTACGTAAAATGGGACTTTGCGACCAAAACCGCCGGACCAAAATTCGATCCCCAAGCACCCGTGAACTATTCGCCGAACAATACGGGGTTGAACCAGTTGCCCCCGGCCACCCCCGCCATGATCTGGTATCCGTACGCGGCATCGGAAGAGTTTCCGGAACTCGGTCAGGGGGGGCGCAGTGCCATGGCGGGGGCATTTTACACCTTTAACCGGAATTCGACTTCGACGAGCAAGTTTCCGGAGTATTACGACGGCAAGCTGTTTGTGTTCGACTGGATGCGCAACTGGGTGCTGGCGCTGACGTTCGATGAAAACGAAAACTACGTCCGCAGCGAACCCTTCATGCCCGGCAACGGCGACTTCCGGCGGCCTATTGACCTCAGTTTCGGAACCGATGGGGTGATGTATATGCTGGAATACGGTTCGGTTTATGGGGCGGATAACGAAGATGCGCGACTGGTCAAAATTGAATACAATACCGGCAACCGGGCGCCCATTGCGCAGGCCAGTGTACAGGACACGGTGATCGAAAATCGCCTGGACCGTACGGTTTTTCTGACCTCCGAACGCCGGAATTTCCCGATTTTGCGGGAATCGGCTGGCCCGGCTCCGTTGCGGGTGATGTTCAGTGGCCGGGGAAGCCGTGACCTCGATGACGACAATGAAGTGACCTACCAGTGGCTGTTCGATGGGAAAAAGGTAGGCGCCACTACGTTGAATGCCAGTCACACCTACACGAAACCCGGTATTTATAGAGCTATTCTGAACGTAACCGATCGGGCGGGGCTGGTGGGGCGCGATACCGTCATCGTGAAAGTCGGTAATGCCAAACCGGCGGTGGCCATTGCCAGTCCGCAGAATAAGTCGTTTTACTGGGAAGGAAAACCGTTTGCGTATGCCGTGAAGGTGCAGGACCGTGAGGACGGTACAATTGACCCGAAGCGAATCCGGGTGTCGTATAGCTATAATCCGCAGCCGAGTATGCTTGATCCAAATGCGCCCAAGTCACCGACTTCGGTGCTGGTCAGTAACCCGCCGGGCAAAATCCTGATGGATGCCAGCGACTGCAAAGCCTGTCACACGATCGATAAAGTATCGGTGGGGCCGTCGCTGCTGGCCGTGGCGCAACGGTATAAAAGCCAGCCCGATGCTCCCGACAAGCTGGCGGCCAAGATTATCAAGGGCGGGGGCGGCAACTGGGGAACCGTGCATGTGATGAGCGCGCACCCGCAAATTCCGATGACCGATGCGCAGGAAATGGTCCGCTACATTTTTTCGCTGACCGACAAACCGCGCGCGCCGAAAACCGTACCGTTGCAAGGCTCACTGACGCTGAAGGACCATCAGAAAGACGAACCGAACGGGCAATACACCCTCCTGGCTTCCTATACCGACAAAGGCGGGCCGGTGGTGGGGCCACTCACCGCCACGGAAGCCGTCACCCTGCGACCTGCGAAGGTACTGGCCATTTATGCCGACGCCCATCCCGGCTTCAACCGGTTTGGTAAAAACCTGTCGCAGGGCGGCCACAAGGCGTATATCTTGCTGAAAAACATCGACCTGACCAACATCAGCCAATTCGTCTACGAGTACGCATCGTCGGAGCACGCGGGCGAGATTCAGGTGCGCATTGATTCGCAGGCCGGGCCGATCATCAGCACGACACCTTATCAACCAACGGGCAACGGCAATACGCTGAAAGAAATAACGGGTACGGTTGAAAAACCGGTTTCGGGGCGGCACGATGTCTACTTCTTCGCCATCAAACCCACCAAACCGAACGATTCGATCCTGAAACTGAACAGCATCGAGTTTCGGCAGTGAAAGGGGGCGGTTTAGGGGATTCGGTTTAGGGTGGCTGGTGTAGATGGTATAGGCGCCAGCTACCGCATACCGTAAACCAGCAACTGTAAACCGAATCCCGTCAGCCTGCTTCTGCAAATTTTATTCGGCTAATCTGGGATTTAAACAGTTTTTACTTGTATAAATCGCAAACTGACGGTTTTTTAGTTATGTAATAAGAATTATTGCTGTTATTTTACCTCCTGATAATACCGGCAACTTTGGATCAGCGCAACCGCGTCATCGAAGAAAACAGCTACTTACTGGAACTCTGGCAACGCTCAAAAGCCGGAGACAAGCTGGCTTTTTGTCAGTTGGCGGAATCGCAGTACCGATCCCTGTTCAGCTACGCGACCAGTTTTACAACGGACCGCGAGTTCATCAAGGACTCAATTCAGGAAATTTTCATCAACATCTGGGAGAAGCGGCAGGTCATTTCGATCCAGTACGTTTCCATTTACCTGTTTAAATCGCTCCGGAATCAGTTGCTTCAGGAGTTTCGTCGGAACAGGCATGCCGTGTCGGTTCAGGAGATTAGTCAACTATCTGACTGGGAGACGGTTGAGAATACGATTGAGCGCAACGAAACCGATCTGGAAAGCCAGCGCAAAATCCGCGAAGCCATTGATTCGCTCCCCAAACGGCAACAGGAAGTCGTTTTTCTGAAGTTTTACAAAGGGCTGGAAAATGAACAAATTGCGGAATTAATGGAAATCAACCGCCAGTCAGTGGCCAATCTTCTCTATAAGGCCTTATCTTCCCTCAAGAATCAGATCGCGTTTTTCCGGTACTGGTTGATCGTACTGGGATTATTTCTAAAAATCTGGTAACAAAATAACCACCGAATAACAAATTCGGTGGTTATCGGGTTGTTAGACAAACCTAAAAACGCGCTATTTGAACCGACCGGACCGAAACCGCCCTGCCGGTGTTGCTGAATTCGTCCTGAATTCAACCGTGAAGGCAAAGAAACCGGGCTTTGCTTAGAAGCGGTTTAAGAACTTATTAGAATTTGCTTAGCCGGATTGCCGGTTTTTTTAACGTTTACTTTAATATCCTATCCGATGCAGATTGAGAGTGTATTTCGCAACAACGAGAAGTGGATTGCCGAAAAACTGGCGATTAACGAGGATTATTTTCATGATTTGGCAAAAGGGCAATCGCCTGAAATCCTGTACGTTGGGTGCTCCGACAGCCGGGTGACCGCCGAGGAGTTGATGGGGGTTCAGCCGGGCGAGGTATTTGTTCACCGGAACATCGCCAACCTCGTCAACAACATCGACCTGAATGTCATGTCGGTGATCAATTACGCCATCCGGCACCTGAAAGTCAATCACGTGGTGGTCTGCGGGCATTATAACTGCGGGGGGGTGAAAGCGGCCATGCAGTCGGTCGATCTGGGCATTCTGAATCCGTGGTTACGCAACATCCGTGATGTGTACCGGCTGCACAAGGACGAATTAAATGCCATTCAGGACCTCGACGCTCGCTACGACCGGCTGGTTGAACTGAACGTCGAAGAGCAGTGTGTCAACCTGATCAAAACCGCAGCCGTTCAGGAAGCCTCCCGCGACCGGGGCCTGATAGTACACGGGTGGGTATTCGATATCCGGACCGGCAAATTGATCGATCTGAAAATCGATTTCCAGAAGAAACTGGAAAGCATTCGGGAAATCTACAACCTGATGAACCAGTCCGGCCAGTAACTGCTGTTTAGTCCGGCGAACCGTGAGGTACCAGCCGGAACCGGTATCGAAGCGTAAAATTCTGCGCCATCCGTGCGGGCAGCGGTTCAGACTGCTGCCCGGCGGACGGTGTGATCCAGCCCGACCAGGCCGTTGACTCCTGCGGGTGTTTGGGTAAATCCAGTTGATAGTCAACGGGTTCATTGTAGACGAAGACGCGCATTCGCCATTTGTTAATTTCGTAAGGCGTGGTCTGCCAGGGCAGAATCACAAAACCGCCTTCTTCCCGAACCGGCATCGGAAGCCTGGACTCGAAATCCTGCCCGATGAACTGAAAGCCCAGCGCGGAGTCGATGGCTTGCCCGTTCAGAAATGCTTTCGGTACGCGCGCTTCCACGTCGAGCACCGCCCGGTGGTCGGCATACTGAAGCACATACGGTTCGTCGGCCGACCAGATCAGGTAGGTCACCAGCCAGCCGATGAGCGCAACGCCATCAAAAAGCTGGAGGTAGCGCAGGAAATGGTCGGCCAGCAACCGCTGCGCCAGCAACCAGGTCAGCCAAAAACCGACAAAAGCCGCCAGAAAACCACCCCAGGTACCGAAGTAGGCCACGGCCATACCGCTATCGCCGGAAAGGCCTTTGTTCATCGAAAAGACTATGCCGGAAAACAGAAAGAAATACAGCGGGGCCGCACACAGGCTGGCAATCAGTAATGTAAGAAACCGTTCCATAGCCCCAAGGTAAGGGCCTATCGGTTGTAGGAATAGCCAGAATCAATAACCGGGTGGTCTGGATAGATAAGCCGGCGAAAAAAAACGATAAGTAACACAATTCGGTCTCCACAAAACCGGATGAGACATCCGGCGCGTCCCTTATCGCGTTGTTAAGTTTTTACGCACGGTTTTTGTTGCGAATTATCCGTATTATCAGACATAATTATAAAAAATATAGATAATTTTATTTTTCTTTATATAGATCAACAGGTTTATGATGAAATGCTTACGTTTTTTTTTATTAGTGTTCCCGTTGTCTTTCCTGTTATTTATCGCTCAGGCATTCCCCATCCGGTTTAAACATATTACGACCAACGATGGTCTTTCGCAAAACAATGTTACCTGTATTTTGCAGGGTCGGCAGGGCTTTATGTGGTTTGGCACGCAGGATGGTTTAAACCGGTATGATGGCTATACGTTTACGGTGTACCGGAACGATCCGAAGAACCCAGCCAGTATCAGTCATAGTTTTATCCGGGCCTTGTACGAAGACCGGCAGGGGCGCCTGTGGGTGGGCACCGAAGACGGTGGACTGAATCTCTTTGACCGGGAGACGAATGGTTTTACGACTTTTCAGCGCACGGCCGACAAGCAGAGAGGCCTGAGCCATAACCAGGTGACGACCATTCGGCAAGACCAGCAGGGCTATTTGTGGGTCGGGACATTTGGCGGGGGGGTCAACCGCTTCGATCCGGTTCGCCAGACGTTCACGCATTTTACCCACGACCCCGCCCGGCCCGGGAGTTTGGGCAATGATTTTGTCAACGATCTGCTGGTGGATACCGACGGCCATATCTGGGTGGCGACTGAAGGGGGACTGGACGAATTTGACGCGACGACCCAGACATTCCGGCATTTTATAACAAATCCGGCGGACCCGCACTCGCTGAGTCACAATAATGTTATGGCGCTTCTGGAGGATACGCAGAAGCGCATCTGGGTAGCGACCGAAGGGGGCGGTTTGAACCTGCTGAATCCCGATCAGAAAACCTTTACCCGTTTCCAGTACAACCCGAAGAATGCCAATACCATCGGTCATAATGACGTTATTTCGCTCGAAGAAGACAGCGGAGGCAATCTGTGGGTGGGCACCCGCAACGGCGGGATCAGCATCATCAGCCGGAATCTCAGTACAGTAACGCGCTGCCCGTACAGCGAAACCAACCCGGAAGGGCTGAACAACGGCTCGATTTATTCCCTCTGCCGCGACCGGAAAGGCGATATGTGGGTGGGCACTTACAGCGGTGGGATCAATTTTTACGACCGCGAACCCCGGAAATTTGAATTGTACGAACGGGATCGGTACAGCGACAACAGCTTGAGTAACAACAATGTACTGTCGATTTGGGAAGATCATGAAGGATTCCTCTGGCTGGGAACCGATGGCGGTGGCCTGAACCGGCTGGATCAGAAAACAAACCGGTTTACGTGGTTCTTCCACCAAGCCAGCGATCCGCACAGCATCGGCAGCGACTTTGTCATGTGTGTCTACGAGGACCAGGACCACAACCTCTGGACCGGAAACTACAAAGGCGGCCTGAGTGTAAGGCGGAAGAATACGAATGGGTTCATTAATTTTCCGAAAACCGGCGGCCCCGACGGCATTAGCCATGAGAGCATCTGCGCGATTACGGAAGACCGCGATGGCAACCTCTGGCTGGGCACGCTGGGCACGGGCGTGAGCCGGTATGAGAAGAAAACCGGGACGTTTACGCATTTCCGGCCAAACCCGGAACGGGCCGGGAGCCTCAGCCACGGCCTCATTCGTTCGCTGTACTGCGACCGCCGGGGCACGCTCTGGGTAGGGACGGAAGGGGGTGGTTTAAACCGGTTTGACGCCCGGAGCGGTACGTTTAGTGTGTATCGCTACAACCGGAACCAACCCGGTAGCCTGAGCAACAATTTTGTCAATAGTGTTTACGAAGATACCGGCGGCACCTTGTGGATTGGTACCGACAGCGGACTGAACCAGTTCGACCCCAAAACCGGGTTGTTTCGGACCTACCGGCAGCAGGATGGCCTGCCGAACGAGGTGATTCAGGGCATTGCCGAAGATAGCCACAAAAACCTCTGGATCAGTACGAACAAAGGGGTTTGTAAGTTCAATGTCCGCACCAGGGCTGTCCGTACTTACGGCATCAGCGACGGTTTGCAGGGCAATTCATTCAACCGGCGGGCGGTTTTTGTCGGACGCCAGGGCGAGATTTTCTTCGGCGGCACCAACGGGATGAACCGTTTTTACCCCGATAGCCTGCGCGATAATGCTGCCAAACCGCCGGTTTTCATCACCGATTTTCAGCTTTTCAACAAATCGGTCGTGATTGGAGCGCCGGATTCACCCCTTCGGAAAAGTATTACCGAAACCACGGAACTGACGCTGGCGTACTGGCAGTCGGTTTTTACGCTGAAGTTTGCGGCCCTGAATTATTCGTTGCCCGAAAAAAACCAGTACGCCTACCAACTCCAGGGATTTGACCACGACTGGCATTACGTGGGCAACGTCCGGACCGCGACCTACACCAACCTGGACCCGGGTGAATACATGTTCCGCGTCAAAGCGTCGAACAACGATGGCGTCTGGAACGAGCAGGGAACCGCCCTCAGCATTATTATTACCCCGCCGTTCTGGAAAACCTGGTGGTTCCGAACCGCCGGGGTGTTACTGCTGTTGCTGGGCGCGTATGGGCTTTACCGGTACCGGGTCAAAACGATTCAGGCGCAGAAAGCCGCACTGGAAAAGGAGGTGGGCGAACGAACGGCGGAAGTGCGTTACCAGAAAGGAGAATTGCAGGCGCAGTCGGAGCACTTGCAGACGCTGGTGGAAGAAATCCACGAGCAGCGGGTTCAGGAAAAACGGGCGCGGGAAGACGCCGAAAAGGCCAATCAGGCCAAAAGCGTATTTCTGGCTACGATGAGCCACGAAATCCGGACGCCCATGAACGGGGTGCTGGGCATGACGTATCTGTTGCAGGAAACCGAACTGTCGGAAGAACAGCACGAATACGTCGATACGATTCACCAGTGTGGCACTAACCTGCTGGGGGTCATCAACGATATTCTCGATTTCTCGAAGATCGAATCGGGGAGTTTGGAACTGGAGTTGCAGGATGTCGATCTGCGGCACTGCATCGAAGATGTGCTGGATTTGTTTGCCAGCAAAGCCGCCGACATGGGGCTGGATCTGGTATACGAAATTGAACACCAGGTGCCGACGCAGATCATCGGCGACGCGCTCCGGCTCCGGCAGATTCTGATCAACCTCGTCGGCAATGCCATTAAATTTACCGAGCGGGGCGAGGTATTTGTCAGCATCGGCGTTCAGCGCAAGCTCAGTGAGCAGGAACTGGAGCTGGTTTTCCGGGTGCGCGACACGGGCATCGGTATTCCCGAAGACAAACTGCAACGGCTTTTCAAGGCGTTTTCGCAGGTCGATTCGTCCATGACCCGGCGCTACGGCGGCACCGGTCTGGGGCTGGCGATCAGCGAACGTCTGGTGAAACTGATGGGCGGAGCGATTTGGGTCGACAGTCAGCTAGGGCAGGGCACGACCTTTACTTTTACCATTCGGTGCCCCATCAGCCAGCAGGCGCAGCGGCAGTACATTTTTTTCAATACCGGCGAGAACGACGGCAAGCGGGTGCTGCTCGTCGACGATAATCCCACCAACCTGACGATCCTGAAATCGCACCTCGAACAGTGGAAATTAGCCGTTGTCGCGGCTTCGTCGGGAAAACAGGCGCTGGCGCTGCTGACGCAGGAAGAACCGTTTCAGTTGGTGGTAACCGACATGCAGATGCCGGAAATGAACGGGGTGCAACTGGCGCGGGCCATTCGCAGCCGGAATCTGACGGTGCCGATTCTTCTCCTGAGTTCCATCGGAGAAGAAACCCGCAAGTCGTATCCCGACCTTTTCTCGGCGGTGTTGACAAAACCGGTCAGGCAGCAGCAGCTATTCGATCTCGTGCAGAAACACCTGAAACAGAGCCCAGAACCGCATCGGGTAGCTACTAAAACCGTACACCACGCGCTGTCGGCGACGTTTTCACAGGAATATCCGTTGCAGATTCTGGTTGCGGAGGATTACCCGGCCAACCAGAAACTGGCCCTCAATCTGCTTACAAAACTGGGGTACCAGCCGCATTTGGCGCAGAACGGTGTCGAAGTGCTGGAACTGGTGCAGCGCCGGTTTTACGAAGTCATTCTGATGGACGTGCAAATGCCGGAAATGAACGGGCTCGAAGCCACGGTCTGGATTCGGAAACATGCCGAACAACAACCGATCATCATCGCCATGACGGCCAACGCCATGGCCGACGACCGCGACGAGTGTCTACGGGCCGGCATGAACGATTACATCGCCAAACCCATCGTAATCGAAGAACTGAAAAACGCCCTGCAACAGGCCGCCATTCAGCGCCAGACGCGGGCCTGAAAAACCGGATGGTCAGGTTTTTCGTTTTTTCTTCTTGGCCGATGGGAAGAGAACATTGTTGAGGATCAGACGATAACCGGGTGAGTTGGGGTGCAGGTTCAGGTCGGTGGCCATTTTCCAGCCACCACCCCGCGTGCCTTCCGGATCGTGGCCACCGTAAAACGTCCACTGCCCCCGGCCGCATTCCCCGTAAATGTACCGGTCGGACGACGGGCTGGTGCCCATGACCAGGACATTGGGTTTGACGGTGCTTTTTCGGAAAGCCGTCGTCTGGCCGTGAAATTCCTTGATGTTCGATTCGTGGTTCTGAACCAGCATGGCCGGAATCATGTCCCACTTGGCCGAAAAGTTAAACAGGCTGAAATAGCCCGAGGGCTGGTCCCAACCCCCGAAACGCCCGGCGGTACTGTTGATGTCGGAAAAGGCCATGCCGCCGTAGCCGTTGTCGAGTTCCAGCGTGAAGTTTTGAAAGGCCACGGTTTTGCTGAAATCGAGCTTCGACTGGGCGTTCGGATCGATCCCGTCGCCATCGTAGATGCTGCCGACAATATCGACTCCCTCGGCCGCCAGCGCAATGTCGAAGGTTTCGGCCCCCGAACACATCGCAAACAGATACCCGCCCCCGGCGCAGAAATCCCGGATTTTCTTGGCCACCGCCAGCTTCATCTGCGACACTTTCGGGAAATTGAATTTGCGGGCGATGTCTTCCTGGGCTTTGATATCTTCCGTCGACATCCGGCGCGTGTTGCGGCCGTACTGGCCCGTAAAATCTTCGTGGTGGAGGTGGAGCCAGTCGTATTTCACCAGTTCACCGTTCAGGATTTCTTCGTCGTACACGACCTCAAACGGAATTTCGGCGTATTTCAGCACCAGCAAAACCGCATCCGTATTCTCAAACTCCGACGGACTGACCTTGATCGGCGAATAGACGACAATTTTGGCCGCCGAAACCAGTTTCACCGACGCCATATTCAGATCGGGATCGGCAATCTGCTGCTGGATGGTGTTGGCTTCGGCATCTGAGATGATCTCGAACGAAATTCCGCGAACCCGGCATTCGGTTTCGACCGTGGAGCTATGCTTGATCAGGAAACTGCCGCCCCGGTAATTCAGCAGCCAGTCGACTTCCAGACCCGCTTTCAGCACAAAGTAAGCAATACCGTATGATTTGAGATGGTTTTTCTGGCGATCATCCATCGGAATCAGGATGGAATTGGCCCGGGCAGCCATCGCCAGGAGGACCAGCAGGAGCGTGAGAGAGCGTTTCATAACGAGCGGTTTTCCATATAAAGGCCGGAACGTAAAAACTCACTGGCATTCAGATACCTAAGTTACTTTAAGTTTAAGCAAAAATGACAAGTCGGGTAATAATTTATCCAGGAAAATGAGCGAATGCGACCGCCCGGTTTTGGTAGGGCGTGGTTTCCCAGCGTTACCGGTTGACTCAATCCGGCCTGTTATTGGTTTCCGGTGGTTTTCGGCCGTTGGTCTGGCCAATTTTGGGGCATGAAAACGATCACCATTGCCAACTGGGTCCTGATTGGTGTATACGGACTTCTGATTCTGTATACAGTCCTGAATGGAAACCGTTCCGGCAACGACGCGGCCGGGCGGAGCCTGGAAGCCGGTTTTGTGTTCCTTGGCGTCATTGTCCTGGTGGTATTGATTGTCCTCAACGTTCTCCCGTACCGGTTCGCCAGGCTGGCGGTGCTGGTGGTGGGCTTGCTGCCCCTCCTGATGGGGCTCTACAATTTGATCAGCAACTATTGGGTTTCCCGGCAGTATGAGCGGACGGAAGCAGCCCGGGCCAATGGTTCGCTGTTTTTTGAGGACAAAAACCGGCAGGAAATGGCGGCTGCCATCAGTCGGGCCGACACGGTTCGGCTCCGGATCGTACTGCAAAAACCGGTTCCGAACCTGAACGAATGTGGCAAGGAGTTGACCACCCTGCTCGATTTTGCGGCTTATCACACCACCCAGAGCCGGACATCACCAGCCAGTTTGCGGTGCCTGGAAATGCTGATGGAAAAAGGAGCGACCCTGCAGGGAAGCGATCCCAACCACAAACCGACCCATTTCCTGGCTTGCCGCGACGGCTCGGCGGCTTTGCTGGCCTGGTTTCTGGAAAAAGGTGCGGACCCGAACGTCAAACCGCCGGAGTCCAGCCCGATTCTGTTTCATGTGATGAGCTACGGCGAGGAACGGCTGGAAAAGGTCAAACTCCTGCTCGATCATGGCGCGGACCCGAACACGCTGGCTTTTAATACGGGCTACGCGGTCCGGGATGGCTATTCGCCCCTGATGTACGCGGCCGAGGAACAGTTATGGGACATTGGCCGGCTTTTGCTGGAGCGGGGCGCTAACCCCGGCCACCAGACGAAACAGGGCGAATCGTTGCGGAAAATCATGAAACTGCACGAGGACCTATACGCGGATGTCAATGACACGCCGGCTTCCTATACGGCCTTCAAAAGCGTTCTGGAAACGTATTCCGCGAAAAAACCATGATCAGGGCCTTCTTTAAAGCGCTTTCCCGGGCGCGGAGTAAACCGATCCGGTTTACCAGACAAATGTCCCGACTGAATTTGCGGATAAGCCAGCCGTCATCATCCTGTTCTGATAACGCACTGAGAACGGTTGAGGGGCGGTTTTTACGGCTTTCCGAACGGTTTTCAGGACTGGCAGCGTTGGCAGAACAGACTTCGGTCAGTACCTTTGGCCTTCCGCATTCGTCTCGATTACCTCCATGTCGGCCCGTTTCAGTCTTGTTATTGGTATTCTGTGCATCAGTATTTTCCCGGTTTTGGTTCGATCGACACCGATTTCCGGGATCAGTGATGCCTTTTACCGCCTGAGCCTGGCCGCCGTTCTGATCTGGCCGTATGTCATCCTGCGCCGAAAATGGGATCCGGCGGTATGGCGGTACTGGAAACCGATCACGGTCTGCGCCCTTTTTTTTGCCTCCGACATTGCGGTCTGGAACCTGTCGATTCACTACACCTCGGCGACACAGGCCAGTTTGCTGACCAACCTGTCGCCGATCTGGGTCGGTATCGGTACGCTGCTGTTTGCGGCCGAAAAACCGAACCGGTATTTCTGGTTCGGAACGGTGCTGGCGATGGTGGGGCTGGTGCTGCTGATGGGCGCCGAGACGTTTTTAAAACTGCGGTTCGATAAAGGGTTTTTTCTGGCCGTTTTATCCGGTTTGTTTTACGCCGGCTACATCGTGGTCAGTCGAACGGTCTTAACGAAAATACCGGTTCTGGCTTTCATGACGTGCAGCATGACCATCTCGAGTGTGTATTTACTGGGCGTTTGCCTGGTGCTGGGCGAACCACTCTGGGGCTTCGAACCGAGGATTTGGGGCTCGCTGATCGTGCAGGCGCTGGTTTGCCAGCTGCTGGGGTGGTTTTCGGTGAGCCATGCCCTGCAATCCATTGATGCGCAGCGGGTTTCGCTGAGTTTGCTCAGCCAGGCCATCGTGACCGGTTTTTTAGCCTGGCTGCTGATCGACGAACAAATTACCCTCCAGATGATCATCGGCGGGCTGGTTATTCTGGCCGGAATTGCCGTTACGTTTCGCCGGGAACGTACCCCCGAACGTTAGCTGGGGTAGATCAGCCGATCACCGGGCGCACCATCGCTTCCAGTTTCTGAAGCGGAAGCACCCCGGACTGCCGCCAGACGATTTTGCCCTTATGGAAGAGAATCATCGTCGGAACGCTCTGGATCTGGTACGTGCCGGACGCCCAGCGGCTTTTATCGACGTCGACCTTGATGATGCGAAGTTTGTCGCCGGTTCGTTCGGCGAGTTGTTTCAGGGTCGGAGCCAGCATTTTACAAGGCCCGCACCAGTCGGCGTAAAAATCGACCAGTACGGGCTTGTCGCCCCGGATGATGTCGTGGAATGACTCGGTTTTTGGACCGCTTGCTGCGTTGTTCATGGCGAAGGGCCGGGCAAAAGAGACACCGGCACCGGTATAACACCGCTATCCATCCGGAAGTTTTGCAGACTCGTTTTTAGGGGTTATTGGCCGATTGCGTTAATTGACTCAGATTCGTGAGGGCTGTGACGTGGATGATTTTCCACTTTCCGCCGATCTTTTCCACCACGCGCGATTCTTTCGAATCGGTTTTGCCGTGGCTGTCCAGCAGCGTCTGATCGTACCAGACAAAAGCCATGTTGCCGTTCTGGTGGATCGTGTAATTGGCGTTTTTTACCGTTACCTGATCCGCCGGCCGACCGGTTTTGAACTGATTCCGGAATTGCTTTTCCATATTGTCCCACCCTTTGATCAGGGTAAAATCACCACCGTACAGATTGGCTGCGAAAGAAATATACGGCGTATGCGCCCAGCAATCGGCCCATTTTGCCTTATCCCGTTTAAAAAAACCCACCGTTTCGTTGTAGAGAAGGTTTTTGATGGCCACTTGATCATCCTGTCCCCAGGCGGGCAGGTGCAGGCCAACCAGAACGACGCTGAAAATAAGAAGCTTTTTCATGAGCGTGTCAGGGAATGGTGTAGGATGAAGATAGGGAGTTTTATTGGAGTAATCAAATAAAACATTGTATTTTCTTTGTCCCAGTGGAAGGTCTGATGGCTTATCTGTATTTTCGACCCTATGTCAAACGAAACCGCCACCACCCGGGCCGCCATGCCCCAGGTTGCCAATCCGATTCTGGATCGCCGAACGGTTGAGAACAGCAACCGCAATCTGTTGAAACACCTGCGAGCCGGTATTTCAGTCCTGGACGTGGGCTGTGGGTCGGGGGCCATTACGCGGGGCATTGCCGAGCGGGTGGGGCCTCAGGGCCGCGTGCTGGGCATCGATCCGGGCGAAAAACTGATTGCTGAGGCCCGGCAACACGCGGTCGATTTCCCCCAACTGGCGTTTCAGCAGGCAGATATTTACCAGTTTGAGACGGAAGAACGCTTCGATATTGTCACCTGCGCCCGGGTGCTGCAATGGCTGAATCGTCCGGAGGACGCGCTGGCCCGGATGAAAAACCTCGTAAAACCGGGCGGTTGGCTGGCCGTGCTGGATTATAACCACGAAAAAATCGAATGGAAGCTTGGGCCGCCGGTTTCGATGCAGCGGTTTTACGGCGCATTTTTGCACTGGCGGCAGGAGGCCGGTTTCGACAATGCCATCGCCGACCATTTAAAAGCCTTATTTAAGCAACTGGGACTGGAGTCGGTAACGGTGGAACCGCAGCTGGAAGTGAGCCGGAAAGGAGAACCGGGGTTTGCCGTAGCCAGCCGCATCTGGTCGGAAGTGGGCGAGATTCGCGGTCCGCAGTTGGTAAAAGACGGTTTTATAACCGAAGAAGACCGGCTGCAGGCTATTACAGAATATGATCAATGGATTGTCACCACCGGCGAATCGATGCAATTATACCTGCTGGCGGTGGAAGGGAGGAAGGAGTAGGCGGTTTTGGGGATTCGGTGGCTGATGCGTCGTTCCCTTCTGCGCAAACCACCGAATCCCAAAACCATCACCTTACTGTTTTGATTTGACCGTTACTTCAAACGCCAGTGGCGTGTACGGAGGGACAACGTAATATTGTTTATTCTGATCAAAACTGCCTTGCGAGCCATAGCCCGCTGACGAAGGAAATACCAGAATCGCTTTGTCACCCACCCGGAGGGACCGGATTCCTTCGTCAAACCCCGTAATGTACTGGCTGGAACCGGTTTTAAACGTCAGCGCATCGCCTTTGTCAAAAGGCTCCTTCCCACGGAGCGTGTTAGCCGTATAGGCTACCGTAACGGTTTCTCCGGAGGTTATGGTTGCTCCCGTTCCTTTGGTGATGTGGTAGACCCGGGTACCGCCGGTCGTTGTGGTGGTTAAGGCCGGAAGGTTCTTGATCTGCACGTAATCATCAATCTGCTCGGCTTCGGTGCGGGAGCGGATCAATTTAACCTTGAAAATGACCGGGCTATATTCCGGCATTTTGCCGTTACGGGTATCGTTCCCAAAACCAATGTTGGAGGGAATAAAGAAATCGGCGCTCTGGCCTTCCCGCATCAGCAATAAACCCTCTTCCAGCCCCGGAATAACCACGCCCGAAAGAAAAGGAATATAGGCGGATTTTGTTTTGTTCGTACTGTCCACCAGAACGGCCTGCCCGCTCGGGTTGATATAATATATTTCGTAGGTGAATTCCAGCTCCTCACCCGCCGTTGCTTTCTTCTGCGAGGTAGAAGTATTCCCCAAAATATAATATAAACCGGATAAAGAGGACTGGACTTTGTCCTGCAACTGGTTGGCAGTCAGGTAATCTTTAATCTGCTGGATGTTTTCTGCCGCCTTGCCCGCGCTCGGATCGTCAAATTTTGTGCAGGATGCCAGACCGACAACCAGCAGCACTGCAATCAGGATACTCAACTGTTTGAACTTCATACTCGCTATAAAAAGAAAAGAATTGATAAAGTGATACCTACAACCAAGGACCCCGGCCTGGGAAAAACCGTTGCAATTGGTTACAAAATTACGGAACAAATCGTCCTTCCCCTTCCGGAATTGTCCAAAATTTTTCGGTGAGTTGCGGGTGGTTGCGGAGAGCCTGCTGTAATTCCTCCACGGGTTCCGGCAGGCTGTCGTCGGCCAGCGGGAACGTGCCGTAGTGAATCGCTACGCTCTGCTGCGACTGAATATCCTTGTGAATCTGAACGGCTTCGGCGGGGGAGCAGTGGATGGGCGACATGAACCAGGTAGGTTGAAACGCGCCAATCGGAATCAGGGAAAGCCGCATTGGTCCGTAGTGCTCGCCGGTTTTTCGGAAAAACGAGCCGTAGCCCGTATCCCCCACAAAATACAATTTTCCGGCGGTTTTATTGTCGACAATAAAACCGCACCAGAGCGTCGCGTCGCGGTCGAACATACCGCGTCCAGAGAAGTGTTGCGCCGGAACGCAGTGAATCGTGGTGCCCGTATTGTAGGCCAGTGATCCGTGCCAGTCCATTTCGGTCACATTCCGGCACCCCTGGGCTTCCAGGAAGACTTTTACGCCCAGCGGGCAGTATATTTTTGGCTGGTCCCGCTGGCAAAGTTGCCGGACGGTTTTGATGTCGAGGTGATCCCAGTGGTTGTGGCTGATGAGCAGAATGTCAATTTTGGGCACATCGTCAAACCGGATGCCGGGCGGGCGGTTGCGTTCGGGCCCAATCCACTGGTAGGGGCTGGTGCGATTGTACCAGACCGGGTCGGTCAGCACGTTCAGGCTGTCGAATTGCAGCAAAACCGTCGAATGGTTGACAAACGTCACGCGTAGTTGCGAGCCGGCAACACGGGCGGGCGGGGGCGGACCGGGCGGCAGGTTGCGGAAAGGAGGCCACGGTTTTTTATCCCGGCCGGACAGCATCCACTGCAGTGCTTCACCAAGCCCTTTGGCTTTTACGCCGTTGTAATTATAAAACTGCTTGCCGTCAAAATGGTCGGAGACCGGCCCCTGGTAACGGGGTGCGGAAATCAGGTACCCAATCGTCAGAATAATGGCGAAAGCAACGACAACAAAAAGCAGAAGGCCCAGCAGAATTTTCGGAAGCATAGAGCCTTATAGTAACACCCTGTCGATCTTGTGAACAACGCCGTTGGTGGCGGTAATGTTCGCCCGGGTGACAATTGCGGGGGTCATGAGGCCACTGCTTTTGACGGTGACGGCGCTGCCGCTGACATTTACGGCGAGTTTTCCGGTGCTATAGGCCGTGAGGTTACCGGTAGCCAGGTTGTTCGAATAAAGCCGTCCGGCCACCACGTGATTGGACAACAGGGCGGTCAGGGTGTTGACGGGCACTTTATTGATGGTATCGGGGGTACTCAGTTTCAACGCCCGGAAGGCGCTATTCGTTGGCGCAAAAGTCGTATAGGGCTGGGTACCCGTCAGGACCCCGGCCAGCGTTGGGTTGACGGCAGCCACCCGCAGGGCCGCCGTTCCGAGCAGCGACAAACTGGTGTCAGCCGCCACCACCCCGACCAACGTGCCGCCACCACTCCCACCCGACAGGGGCGGTAGCAGAAAGTGATCAATGACGTGAATGACGCCGTTGGCGGCCTGCACATCGGGCGTAATCACTTTGGCACCGTTAATAAACAAACCGGCCGGGCCGTTGGTGACATAGGCCACCACCGCCTGGTTGTTGATGCTCAGGGATGTCTGAACGGGTTTGTTGTTTTCCATCGGAAAACCGGACGACGCCACGGCGGCTTTCAGGACATGGTATTGCAGGATGGCGGTTAACTGCTCTTTCGTCATTATGGAAAGCGCCGTCGCGTCGGCGATACCGGAGGCCTTAAATGCCGCATCGTTCGGCGCGAAAACCGTCAGGTTCGGGTTTTTGAAGGCGTCGAGCTGACCCGCTTGCCGGATGGCCGCTTCCAGAATTGTAAAATCGTCGTTTTCTACAATGTAGTCGGCGACGGTTTTGGGTTGGGCGGGTGCGTTGTCGTCCTCTTTGTCACAACTGGTCATTCCTGTAAACAGTGTCACTAAAACGGCCAGCAGGTGAATACGGGATCGGAGCGGAGAAAAGCGTATTGTTTTCATGTAAAAGCAAGTAATGGAAAAAGATTAAGTATCTAAATTCGTTCGGACAGACGTTTCGGCATGCTATCTTTATGCCGGCACTTTTCAAAACGAACCGGGTCGGGCATTTATTGAACAGCGAGAACCGGTTACAACTACTTTACAAAACTATCAAATCCTTTGTTAAACTTACTTTTTTGATAACCCATGAAAGAAAAATTGCTGGTGTTGGTTCTCCTGGTTACCGTGATGGTCGGCTTTATGGCCCCGGCCAAAAAAATCAAGTTATTCAACGGGAAAGACCTGACAGGCTGGAAAATCTACGGCACCGAAAAATGGTACGTTGAGAACGGCGAACTGGTTTGCGAAAGCGGCCCGGACAAAGGCTACGGCTACCTGGGAACCGAACAGTTCTACAAGAATTTTGACCTCTCGCTGGAATTCAAACAAGAAGCCAACGGCAACAGTGGCGTGTTCATCCGCTCAACGGTGGACGGTACGAAAGTAAGCGGCTGGCAGGTTGAAGTGGCCCCCCCGAACCACGATACCGGCGGTATTTATGAATCCTACGGCCGGGGCTGGCTGGTCCAGATTCCGGACGAAAAAGAAACCATCCTGAAACCGGGTGAATGGAATAAACTGCGCATCCGGGCCGAGGGCGACCGCGTCCAGACCTGGCTCAACGGTAAGCCCATGGTGGATTTAAAAGACGAGAAAATCGGCAAGGGTGAAGGGGGCGTAGCCCTGCAAATCCACGACGGGGGCGGTATCAAAGTGCGCTGGAAGAATCTGGTGCTCCAGCCACTTTAAGCATCGATGAGCCGTAGAGGCCGCATCGGTCATCCGTAACCAAAAAAAGCACCAGGAACTCCCGGTGCTTTTTTGTTTTTAGTCTCGAACAGTCATTTTTATTTATCCCACCAGACTACGCTGGAAAGCGTGTTGGTGCCACCCTGCCGGGTGCGCGCTTCGAGGAAGTTGGTTTTGTTGTAGGTTTCCTCGGAATCCGGAATGACAAACCGGGTCGGAATTTTGCCGCCCGTCAGGTTGCCGGGGTAATTCGTCGGGGTCAAAACCGGGTAACCCGTCCGGCGCCAGTTGGCGAAGATCTCGTATTCGTCCTCCAGAAACAGGGATACCCACTTCTGCGTTTGAATCTGCTCCATCTGTTCGGCAACGGTTCCGGCGGTTTTGTACGGATTCTGGGCCAGGTACGCGTTTATTTTCGCTTCGGAAATCACCCCGCCCGTTCCGAACAGCGCCCATTGCCGCATCCCGGCTTTGACGGCGTTGGCGTAAGCCGCGGCAGCGGTGGTTCCGCTGGCCCAGCCGCGTACGGACGCTTCGGCCAGCAGCAGGTTTATCTCGGCATTGCCCAGCACGATCAGGGGCGCACTGTATTTCAGCAGCGTATTGGGGTTGGGTTCCGAGAAGGTGTTGAAGTTGGCGGGCAGGTTGTTGTAGGCCGCATTGGGCATTCCGCTTTGCAGGGCCGTGGTCGTATCCGCCGTAAAGGTTTTGCCGTCGGTCGATGTCCAGACGATCGAAATCACATTCAGACGCGGGTCTTTGGTGGTCTTCAGGTAATCAATGAACGTTTTGGCAAACTTGCCCCCTTCCACATTGTCGCCACCGGGTGTAATGTAGTCGGTACTCAGTAAACCGTTGGCGATGAAGTTCCGGCTGGCGGTTTGCGAACCGTCTACGTAGGCAATTACGGCGCGGTCGGCATCGTCCAGGATAACGCCCCCGGCGACGGCTTTCTCGACCCAGGTTTTGGCCAGGGCGGCATCCACCTGCGTCAGGCGCATACCCAGCCGCAGCATCAGCGAATAGGCGAATTTCTTCCATTTGGTTACATCGCCCCCGTACATCAGATCGGCGGTTCCGAACGTGGGTTTGGCCGCATCTAAGGCTTTGATCGATTCGTCCAGTTCTTTCAGCAGATCGGCGTAAATCGCCTGCTGGGTATCGTATTTTGGACCGTAATTTTTGTCCGAAAGCGCTTTTCCGGCGTCGAAATACGGGATGTCGCCGTACAGGTCGGTCAGACGGTGGAAGATGTAGGCTTTCCAGATGCGGGCGGCCGCCAGTTTGTTCACGTCCGCCGGATTGACCGAAACCTTATCGATCACCTGCCGAATGGAAATGATGGCTCCCTGCCCGGCACCGGTTCCGGCATAGGCATTCCAGTTTCCGGTCGAGTAGCTGTAGTTGAAGTATTTATCACCGGCGGCTGGTACTTCCTTGTAGGTCGCAAAGTGCTGCATCGATTGACCGATGGTCAGGTAGGCCGCCCCCGTGAAATTGGTGCTGACGCCGTCGAGCAGGGCGCGGGTGAACAGGTATTCGGGAACTACTTCGGCGTATTTATTCGGGTCTACATTCATTTCCTCAAACCCTTTGTCGCAGGACGACAGGAGCAGGAACAACGGCGCGGCAAGGCATATTTTTTGAATCAGACGCTTCATAGTGCGATAGTTAGCAGATTAGAATTTTACCATTAAATTCACCCCCAGGCTCCGGGTTCTGGGCACCCCAAAGGCTTCCAGCCCCTGGGCGTTGGTGCTGGTATACCCTGATTCCGGATCGAAATACTGGTTCTTCTTGTCCTTGTACAGGATCGCCAGGTTCCGGGCTACCAGGGAAACCGATGCACCCTGGAGTTTGAGGAACGACAGCTTGCCGACGGGCAGGTTATAGCTTAGAATGACCTGCCGCAGCTTCACGAAGTCGTTGTTGAACATGAACATCGCGGTGTAGTTCTTGTCGTTGTCGTAGTACGTATCAACGTCTTCTTTTTTCCAGGTTTTGGTGAACGGATTGCCTTCCGGCGTGACACCCGTCACGGTGACCCCGGTTTCGCGGCCCGGCAGCGTTTCCTGCGGCAAACCGAAGCGGTAGGCGTATTGATACAGGTTCGAATACACGATACTGCCGAATTTACCGTCCATCAGCACGTTCAGCGAGAAGTTTTTATACCGGAAGTTGTTGGTAAATCCCATCGTCAACGGCGGAGTCCCCTGCCCGATTTCTTCCAGATCGCCCCGCACGGCGTAGCCACTGGCGGTGTTGTACACGACGTTACCGCTGGCGTCGGTTTTCTTGCGATAGCCCCAAACCGTTCCGTACGGCCGGCCCAGTACGTTCCGAACCAGACCGCCCCCGACCCCCGAACCCACATCGATGCCGGTCAGCCCGTCGGCCAGCCGCTCGATTTTGCTCTTGTTGTACGCCATGTTGTAGCTGACATCCCAGCTAAAACCGCTTTTGGTAATCGGCGTTCCGGTCAGCAACAACTCGATTCCCTTGTTGCTCAGTTCACCCACGTTCAACAGGGCAGACGTATACCCGGACGAAACTGCAATGTTGGTCGTGACAATATCATTCGTGGTTTTACGGTTGTAGAGCGTCAGGTCGATCCCCAGCCGGTTGTTCAGGAATTTGGCTTCAAACCCGGCTTCGGCCGTCGTGGAGGTCAGCGGTTTCAGGTCGGGGTTGGGCACCTGCGACGACGACAAGACCTGCACCGGCCGGCCGTTATGTCCACCCTGCTGCATCGAGTAATATTGATAAATCTGGTAGGCGTTGACCGTTGCCCCTCCCACCTGCGCCCAGGAGGCCCGTAATTTGGCAAAACTGACCGCTTTGGGCATCCGCATCGCGTCCGAGAGGATGAACGACCCCCCCACTGACGGGTAGAAAATGCTGTTGCTCTTCGGATTCAGGACCGAAAACCAGTCCTGGCGGCCCGAAAGCGTTAGGTAAGCCACATTTTTGTACCCGAAGTCTACCGAGCCAAATACCGAATTGATGGCGCTTTTCATGTACGTCGGTGTCGTGGTTGAAGCGGCCAGGTTGGTGTAGCTGTAGAAGTAAGGCACCGTAAATTCGCTACCGGCGATCTGGGTCTGGTCGTAAATGGCCCGTTGCACGTTGCCCCCCAGCATGGCCGAAAAACTCAGGTTGTCGCTGAAGAAATTCGCGTTGTAATTCAGTGTCAGCATGCCGTTCGTTTCCGACGAGGTCACTTTGCGGGCGTCATAGGTTCCCAGCGGCTGGTAGGCGTTATTGGTCGGCTGAACGTATTCCGACTGGAAGCTGTAGTAATCCTGGCTCACGCTTCCCTTGATGTACAGGTTGTCCAGAAGGTCGTACCGGATGCTTCCCTGGCTGATAAACCGGTGTTTGGTGTCGTCGTTTTTGAACTTATTCACCACAAAATACGGATTCGGTGCGGCCGGAACCGGGTTCCATTCCATCTCTTTGCCCGTGACCGGATCGTAACCCGGCGACAGACTCCGGATATCGACCACGTTGGCCACCAGATACGTTGCCCAGTGCGGGTTCATGTCAGCATAGCCCACTTTGGGGCGGTTTTTGCCTTCTTCCAGATTGTACTGGAAAACCGTCTCGATGCTTAGTTTTTTGCCCAGAAACGCGTTCAGGTTCAGGTTGGCGATGCGTCGGGTGAACGACGAGTTCGGCACGATGCTGTTGGAAGCCGTGTTGTTCAGACCCAGCCGGAAGTTGACCGACTCGTTTCCGCCCGTGAAAGCCACCGAATTGATGTAGTTGGTGCCGGTCCGGTAGAAGTTTTTGAGGTTGTCTTTCTGGGGCGAATAGGGGTGCAGTTGCCCATCGACCTGGATCGTCGGCTGGCCGTCCATGCGCGCACCGTAGGAAAGCCGCCCCGTGCTTTTGGCTTCGGTCACCGTGGTCGGTTTTTTGCCATCCACGCCCTGTCCGTATTCATACTGCCAGTTTGGAATCACGGCGATGTTTTCGAAGGTTGTGTTGCTGTTGATTTCCACGCCGATACCTTTCTGGCCCCGGCCTTTTTTGGTCGTGATCAGAATCACCCCGTTGGAAGCGCGCGCACCGTACAAAGCAGCCGCCGGACCGCCTTTCAGAACGCTGATCGATTCGATGTCGTCGGGGTTGATCCCGCCAATTCCGTCGCCACGGTCCACATTCATTCCGTTGCCGTCGGCTGCCGTACCTCCGCCGGGAATGCTGTTGTCCATCGGCATCCCGTTGATGACGTATAATGGTTGGTTATTCCCGTTGAGCGAACCGTTTCCCCGGATGATGATGCGGCTCGAACCGCCGGGGCCAGTGGCCATCCCGGTGGCATTCACCCCGGCGATTTTCCCGGTCAGGGCGTTGGCGACGTTGGTTTCGCGGGCCTGTGTAAATTCCGTTCCTTTCACTTCCGAAACCGAATACGCCAGGGCCTTTTTCTCGCGGGAAAAACCGAGCGCCGTCACCACGACCTCATTCAGCGATTTGGCTTCCGGCACCATCTGCACCGAAACGACACTTTGGTTGCCGACCGTTACCTCCCGCGAAACATAGCCTACAAAGCTGAAAATCAGCACGGCTGCTTCTGCTTCCGAATCCGGAACCACCAGCGAATATTTCCCTTCAGCGTCCGAGGACGTTCCGCGCTGGGTACCCTTCACCAGTACGCTCACGCCCGGCATGCCGGCACCGGCTTCGTCCGATACTTTTCCGGTAATGGTCCGTTTGGGCGCTTCCTTCATACCCGCCGGAACGATTTCCACCGCAGCGGGGGCGCGTTTGAGGATGATACGGTTTTCAATCACTTCGTAGGTCACCCGGTGGGGGGCCAGAATTTTCGCCAGTACTTCCGCCAGCGCTTCTTCCTGAAATTTGAAGGAAAATTTCTGCGCACTGAAAATCTGGGGATTATACATGAATTTGACTTTCGTCACCTTTTCGATCTTGTCGAGCGCCTTCTCCACATCCACATTGATCAGCGACAGATTGACTTTTTGTTCGAGCACTTTCGGGCCGCGCACGTCGCGTGCTTGCGCCTGTGAGATGAGCGAGATGGCAAGGAGGGCCTGAAACAGAACCACGCGCAGGAGGGCCTGAAAGGCAGGTTGAAAGTGTACGGTTTTTGACATAATTCGGATTTTGTCGGTTAAAATTCGGCGTAATGATTCCCAATCCATCCCCAAAGGATGTAGCGAAACGGGCGTAAAAATCATGGAATCAACGGACCGATAATGGGGGCTCATTACCGGCTCTGAGAAGGATCAGTAATGAGCTTTCGGCATAGGCGTCAGTCTTTTTGTCACAGAGATTGATGAGTTAGGTTGGTCGTTTATTCGGATCGGTATACGGTTTTCGGTGTACGGTATTGGCCAGGGAAGGCAGGGAAATCGCCACGTGAGCCGCCGGATGCTGTAACCTGAAAACCGCTTGCCGTCATCGTATCGTGGATTTGGGGTAAAGATGCAGCAACTGCTACCCAATACTCTCTTTGTTGAAATTATTTTTTGAAAATTTTTAAAAACCTGAAATAATATACGGTGAAGAAGGCGAGTGGGCCGGCCAGGCTCTCCGGGCCAATCATCCGCCGATTTGCCGGGTTTGCGCTACCCGAACCGGTGTTCGTCGGAATTTGCTTCAAATCCGGCGGGTACGCCCCTAGTTTCGATTCGCATTCGAACGAATCCACGATGAAAACACTCTTACTTTTCGGCGGAGCCCTCCTGCTGCCCGCGCTGCTCCGGGCGCAGACTACGATAACCGGCCGAATTACCGACCGCAAAGGGGCCGGACTTCCCGGTGCCAACGTCTTTATCAAAGGCTCATACGACGGCGTCAATACCGATGCCAATGGCGCGTTCAGTTTCCAGACCGATCAGAAAGATACGGCAACCGTTGCGGTGAGTTTTATCGGGTACGAGCCATTTCAGCAGCTCCTTAAGCTTGACCAACCGACGGTTTTGTTCAACGCGAAATTGCAGGAAACGGCCACGATCCTGAATACGGTCGTCATCACGGCGGGGGCCTTCGAAGCCAGCGACGAAAAACGCCAGACGGTTTTGAAACCGCTCGATATTGTGACGACCGCCAGCGGGGGGGCCGACATTCCGGCGGTGATGCAACTGCTGCCGGGGGCGCAGCGCGTCGGCGACCAAACCGGCCTGTTTGTCCGGGGTGGGGCCGCTTCCGAAACGCGCACGATCATTGACGGTATGGTGGTGCAAAATCCGTTTACGAGCGGAGGGCCGGACGTGGCCCAGCGAAGCCGGTTTTCGCCGTATCTGTTCAAAGGTACGGCGTTCAGCACGGGCGGTTATTCGGCCCAGTACGGTCAGGCGCTGTCGTCGGTCCTGACGCTCAATACGAAAGACCGGGCCGAGGATAACGACGGGGTGAGCATCGGTTTCCATGCTGCGGGGATTGATCTGTCGGCTTTCAAAAAAGAACGGGTAACGGTTTCGCTGAATTACACCAACCTGAATCCGTTGTTTAATAGCCTGAAACAAAACATCAGCTGGAGGCACGCACCCGAAGCAGGTGGAGGCTCAATTATCCTGACGCAGCCCTTCGGCAAACACGGGCTCCTGAAACATTATACGGATGTATCGGCCAGCTACCAGGCCATCGAGTTCCGGAATTTTACCGGCGATTTCCGCCCGTCGCCCTTTACTGTCCGAAACCGGAATGCCTTTACGATGACCACCTACCAAACCACCTGGGACGAAGGACGCTGGGGGTTGCAGGCTGGCATGAATTACAACATCAACCGCGACCAGCTTGGGATCGATACCGTGCAGGCCCGGACGCAGGAGCAGCGGATGCAGGGGCGGCTGGTGCTGACCCGTTCGTTAAATGACAACGTCTCGTTATTGACTGGCGCAGAATTGCATCGGTACACCTACCTGAACCGCTACGGCCCCTGGGGCGGCTCGCTGACCGACTGGTATTCGGCAGTTTTTGTGGAAACCGAGGTGTTCTTCAGCCGGAAGTTGGCCATGCGGGCGGGTGTGCGTGGGGAACGGTCGTCGGTGATTGGGCGCGGCAATGTGTCGCCCCGCCTGTCGATGGCGTACAAAACCGGCCCCTACGGCCAGGTCTCACTGGCGGCCGGGCAGTTTTACCAGACACCAGAGCAAACCTACCTGCTGACGAATCCTGACCTGCGGTTTGAGCGGGCCAGCCATCTGATTGTGAATTACCAGCGTATTCACAACAACCGGACGTTCCGGGTAGAAACCTTCTACAAAGATTACCAGAACCTGGTGCGGGAACATACCAACGGTTTTTACGATCCGAACATGTACCGTTTTCCGAACGGGCAGACCGACAACAGCGGGTTTGGCTACGCGCAGGGCTTCGATCTGTTCTGGCGCGACAAGCAGTCGATGAAAAACGTCGATTATTGGGTTTCGTACTCGTTTCTGGATACCCAGCGGTTGTTTCGCAATTACCCCGTAGAGGCCATGCCAACCTTCGCGGCCACGCACACGCTGAACCTGGTTTTCAAGAAAGCGTTTCCGGCCATCGGCATCAATACCGGGGCGACATATTCGCTGGCGAGCGGACGGCCCTACTATAACCCGGGAAGCGACCAGTTTCTGGGCGATAAAACCCGCCCGTACAGCAGCCTCAGCATGAAGGTGAGCTACGTCCGAATGCTATCGCGGAAGTTTCTGGTGCTCTACGCATCGGCCGAAAATGTGCTGGGAACGAAGAATATATACGGCTATCGCTACACCCCCGATGGCACGCAAAAGTTTGCGGTGGTGCCGCCGTTCTACCGGTTTTTCTTCGTCGGAGCCTTATTGAGTCTAACCCGGAAAGCGATTGATCCTGACTTGATTACCAATTAAGGTCCGTGCGAACAGCCTTTTTTATCCATCTACTTATTATCAACCATGAAAAAAATAGCCCTTTTCCTTGCGCTGGTGCTGGTATTCTCCCGCACGTACTCCCAAAACGAGAAATACACGAAAGCGATGGAAGATGCCATTGCCAAGGCAACATACGCGACGCCGACGCCGGAGCTTCAGCGGACAGCCGGCCAGTTTGAACGCATCGCCAATGCCGAAACCGCCGAGTGGTTGCCCGCTTACTGGGCTTCGTACACCTACATGTTGCTGTCGTTTAAAGAAACCGATACCGGTAAGAAAGACGCCCTGCTGGACAAGGCCGATGAGTTTTACAAAAAAATCGCTACCCGGCAGGCTGACAACGATGAACTGATGGTGTTGGCGGCCGCCCTGGCCAGTGCCCGGCTGGCGGTCGATGGTGAAAACCGCTGGCAGGAATACGGCCCGATTTTTCAGGCGAATCTGGATAAGGCGAAGCAGAAGAATGCCGGGAATCCGCGAATTTATCTGCTGGAAGGGCAATCGCTGTACTACACACCGGAGCAATTTGGGGGAGGGAAAACCGTGGCCTGTCCGGTGTTGAAAAAAGCCGCCGAAAAATTCACTACCTTCAAACCGGCGTCCACCATTCACCCCGGTTGGGGGCTGGATATGAATCAGCAACTGCTGAGCCAGTGTGGGCAGTAGAGCAATCTTAACCTGTTGTGCCGATGAGTTCTTTTCAAAGCCGGAAAGCCAGCAATCTATTTCTGCAAAATAGCCTGCGCGACTGGGTCGTATCCATTGTGGTTATTGCTATGATGGTCTACGGGTTGAGCGGCATCATTTATTTTACGCTGGAACTGGTCAACCCGACCGGCGAGTACATCGGGATTACGATCATGATCTGCATCAGCAACCTGATCGATGCGATTTGTGTCCTGGCCATCTGCTCACTATTTGGGTTGGTTGCTCACCGGTTTTCGCCGGTCTGGGTGCAACACCTGGTTTTGACCTTAATCTTTCTGAGTACGGTTGGTGTATTAGACGTGCTGATATGGCGGAAGATTGGACTTGTTTTTTTCGATACGCCCGAAATTATGATGTACCGAAAGCGGGCCAATAACACGTCGATGCTATACCTGCTGGGGCCGATTGGCGTCGGGAATCTGTTTTTTTATTTTCAGCAGCGGGCCCGCACCTTCACCCGGAAAATTACCGAGCAGGAGTACCAGTTGTTGCAGCTCGAACAGCAGAAAACCCGCGCCGAACTCGAAGCGCTTCAGGCTAAAATCAATCCCCATTTTCTGCATAACGCCCTGAATTCCATCGCCAGTCTGGTGCACGATGAACCCGACCGGGCCGAACGGATGGTGGTTTTGCTGTCCAAATTGTTCCGGTATTCGACCGGGATGAAAAACCGCTATTTCAATTCCATTGCCGATGAACTGGAGATGGTGCAAACCTACCTGGATGTGGAACAGGTGCGATTTGGCGACCGACTGACGTACCGCATCGACCTGACGGACAAACGCCTGAATGACATCCAGATTCCGCAATTTCTGCTGCAACCGCTGGTCGAAAACGCCATCAAGCACGGGATTTCGAAAGTGGCCGGGCCGGGCGCGATCGTTCTCCGGATTACGGAAGAAAACGGCTGGCTGATGGCCCGGATTCACGACAATGGCCCGGTTTTCCCGGAAGACCTCGTCGCGGGGTACGGGTTACAAAGTATTCAGGATAAGCTCAAATTATTATATGGAGCCGATGCCAGATTGCTGGTCGAAAACAAACCGCTGAAAGAAGTGGTGGTGCAGATTCGGAAAGAACGACTAAGCACCGCTCCGGAGCCGGTTCGACCGCCGGTGCTGGCCACTACCAAACCGATTTCATCCTGAGAACCGTCCATTTCCGGGCCCACGAAAACCGGGTATACAGCCGCTGAACCGAACGTTTGACACATGGCAACTCAATTTCCCCTCCGAACGCTGCTGGTTGACGACGAACCACTGGCCCTGAACCGGCTCCGTCGCCTGCTGAAGCGCTATGAAGATACTTTCTCGATCGTCGGCGAAGCGGTCAACGGGCTGGAAGGGCTCAAGGCGGTGGAAGAGCTGGAACCCGATCTGATTTTTCTGGACATCGAGATGCCTGGTCTGACGGGTTTTGAAATGCTCGGCAGGTTGCCGTATCTGCCGATGGTGGTATTTGCGACGGCCTACGACGATTATGCCGTCCGGGCTTTCGAGGAAAACTCCATCGACTACCTGCTGAAACCCATCGAGCCGGAGCGGCTGGAAAAAACCGTTGAGCGAATTCGGAAAATGCGGTTGGAACCAGCCGTGGCCGGCCCGGATTTGCGGCATGTGCTGGCGTTGTTGAAACCCAAGAAAGAGCTGCACTCCATCTCCGTCAAAACCGGTGACCGCATTCTGTTGATTCCGCTGTCAACCATTGCCTATTTCGAAGCCGAGGATAAGTATGTTTTTCTGAATACCATTGACGGTCAGCAGTTTTTGACGAATTATACCCTTTCGACGCTGGAAGAGAAACTCCCGGATTCATTCACCCGCATCAGCCGGTCGGCCTTGCTTAACTCGCGCCACATTCAGGAGATCCAGCGGCATTTCAATGGGAAATTCGTCATCATTATGCGGGATAAAAAGGCTACGCATCTGATGACCGGCAGTAGTTTTCACGACAACCTGAAAAGTATCATGGAACTATAGCGTGGACTGGTGAGCCGGCTTTCGGCCGCCGGTGCAACGGGTCACGGCGTCGGCGCCCGGAAATACCGGCCTACCTGCGTTCCTCTTTCTTGTGCCCACAACGTACGACTCTCCGCCTGGGCAGCCCATTTATAGGACAGCACGCTCACAACGTACGGCAAATTCTCTGCGGTGGCTGAAATCGCCAGCTTTTCCCAATCTGGGTAAAAATACTGAGAGAGACAGGATGGAAATTGGAGATAAACCTCCGAAGTCTGTTCGTCTGCCTGCCGGGCGTCCGAAAAATTACCTAATTTACGGTTTTTGGCAGGATTCTCCCAGTCTTTTGGCAGGATTTTTATCTATTTTAGAAGGTACTTTGTGCGCAATTGCTGAGCGTTCCGCTAAACACGCCTTGCTACTACTATACCTAAAAGCTCTTATTCTCTGTCCTATCCTTTTATTCCCATGATCATTCCAATCGATTGCTCCAAAAAAAGTCGTGACCAGCTGGGCCGCTATGTACTCTTCCTTTCCTGCGCCTACCCTGGCCCCCGTTTGGCTGGGCAAACCGCGGGTATCAGCCAGAAACCGGCTGATTCAAAAAAGAAATTTTCGTAACTACCGAAACCAATCAGTCGTCCGACGTCTAAAGAAAGACTCTTTTTCGTATCAGCCAGAAACCGGCTGATTCAAAAAAGAGTCTGTTTATCCCGCGAGCTGGTCAGCTTCCTATGCGATTAGTCCGTATACCCACTGATTGAAAAGTTATGGATATCGATTCTGTTCAACCCTCCAGGGCATCGGTCGGCCTTATGCAGGTGCAGCAATGCCTTATTGTGACTCCCTCCACGCTGGCTGCTGCCGAATTGGGGGGCTACATCAATCAGTTGCCCTTTTTGGCTCCTCCCGAGGTTTGTGTGTCCACAGACCAGGCTGAGCACCTGCTGCAGACCAAATCATATGATATAGTCTGGCTGGATATGAGCCATCCCACTACGGCCGGGGCCCGGCTGATTCGGTCGTTTGCCGGACGGGTGCCCTTCATTGTAACCTCAGCCAACGCCAATTTTGCCGTGGAAGGCTTCCAGCTGGGTGTGGCCGATTACCTGCTCAAACCGTTTAATTACCTGCGTTTTACGCGCGCCGTCAATCGGGCCCTGAGCGCTCAAACGACACCGGCTATAGGGACAGAACACCCGTTTCTGTTTCTAAAGCAGGGGCATTCGTTTCAGCGGTTTGATCATAGTGACATCGACTATATTCAGGCCTACGGAATTTATTGCAAGATTTACGGTCGGCGGCAGGTGGATGTGGTCAACGAAACGATTTCGCGACTGGAGCAGGCGCTGCCAGGGCAGCAATTTTTGCGAATCCACAAGTCCTACATCGTCAACCTGACCAAGATCACGGGGTACTCCTACCGGACGATCAACGTCGGTCAGCATCAGCTGTCGCTGGGGGCGGCTTATCGGGACCGGTTTGAAGGTTTTCTGAGTCTGCTTGGTAAAAAAGAGGAAGAGTAGCCTGGGTATCGGTCGTTTTCGCCGAATTTCGCAGGAAAGCAGTCGGATACTTGCCAAACCGCTGAAAAAACAACCGTGAGAAATACACCACATCCTGAAATCCCACGGCATAACACACTTCCTTGACGGTCGTATACCGTTGATTTTCCAGCGACTCGCGGGCACTCTGCAGCCGGACTTCCTGAATGAATTGATGGGGTGAAAAACCGGTTCGTTTTTTTAATTGCCGGTACAGTTGCCGTTCGCTGCTATTGATGGCGTCGGCCAGTGTATTGACCTGAAAGGAGCGATTAGCCAGATTTTTCTGGATGATCTGCGCGATCTGCAGCAGCCATTCGTCTTCTGCCGAGGGCGGAGCTGTCGGAGCGGTTTCGGGCGGCAGTTGTTGCTCCCAGACCGCCCGTTCCTGTGATCGTTCGAGCAGGTTATGGATCCGGATAACGAGTTCATCCTGATCGAACGGCTTATTCATGTAGTCAGCTACGCCGAGTCGCAAAGCCTGAAGTTTAACATCCCGGCTGTTGCGGGCCGTTAGCATCAGCACCGGAATGGTCCGAAAGGTAGGATGCTGTTGAAGCTGATCGACGAGTGCCATCCCATCCATATCCGGCATCATCAAATCGGTCACGATCATCTGGGGCAATTCCGGGTCGGGCAGGCTACCCAGCCATTCCCAGGCTTCCCGACCATTATGGGTGACGTGAAGCTGATAAAAGGGAGTCAGAATCGTTTCGAGGTAGGTCACCATGTCGACATTGTCTTCGACGAACAGAATGCGGGCTACTTTCTGATTTACAGATGACTCCAGATCTTTCGAAATCGTCGTAGGAGTCTCGGCAGGCTCGGTAAGGATTGGTTGTCGGGGCTGAATTGACTGGGCGGGCTGGTATGGATGGGTAAAGGAAAACGTACTTCCTTTTCCGGGTTCACTGTCAACGGTTAAGGTTCCTTCCCAGAGACGGCAATAGTCGAGGGACAAGGCTAAGCCAATCCCGGTTCCCCCATGTAACGGAGCGTCCGGTTGTTGTGACTGGTAATACCGCTCGAAAATATGGGGCAAGTCATTCGGATGAATACCGGGGCCGGTATCCATGACGTCAACGCGGACCTTATCTTCCGAGGTTTGCAATCGAACGGTGACTGCTCCGCCCGAGGGGGTAAAGCGCAGCGCATTTGCCAGCAGGTTTTTCAGGACGGTTTCGACCTTGGAAGCGTCCATCAGGAGCCAGAGCGGCTTGTTCGTGCCCTCGACGGTTAAACGCAGGCCGGTATATTCAGCCTGGGAATGGAACATCGCGACGGTCTGGTTGATGAGTTGGGCCAGATTCGCAGGTCGTTTTACCACCTGAATGCCGTTTTCATCCAGCTTCGACAAGTCGAGCAAATCACTGACCATTGTCAGCAATTGCCGGGCGTTACGGTCCATGCTGCTGAGCAGCCGGAGCAGCGCCGGGTCGGAAAGCTGCTTCGACAAATAGGTCAGCGGTCCCAGCAATAAGGTCAAAGGAGTTCGGAATTCGTGCGAAACATTGGCGAAAAACCGGTCTTTCAGTGTGGCGCTGGCCTGCAGATCGGCGGCCTGTTGTTCAATAACGGCTTTGTCTTTTTCAATTTGGGTGGTTCGGCGGGAAACCTCCTCTTCCAGTCGTTTGGTTTCACGGATCAACTGTTTGTTTCGCCACCAGAAAATGCCCCAGATCGCCCCTGCCACCAGCAGCAACAGCAGCAGCAAAAACCAGTTTTGAAGATAGAACGGTTTCAGGACTGTGATTGGGATAGTCAGCGTTTTGGAAACCCACTGGCCGTTGGGGTTTTGAGCGCGTACCTCAAGCTGATAGGTTCCCGGGGGAAGTCCATTGATGCTGATGTCCCGCTGGAGTTTGGAGGTCCAGTAGTCCTGCCAGCCTACGATGCGGTAGGATAGCCGGAACTGCCGGCCGTACCGGTAGTCGAGCAGTGAAAAAGAAAGCGAAAAAGAACGATTCTGGGGTGGAATACGAATTTGTTTTGTTTGGTCGAAGTCCGGAAGATAGTCGATTCGCTCGCCTGTGTTGGCGTTGAGCTGTTCGTAGTGGGTGAGCATGAGCGGCACAATAACCGGTTTTTCCGTTAACTGCTTATCAGGCCAGAACGTAGTAATCCCGTTAAGACCACCCAAAAATAATTGCCCGTCATTACTCTGATAGTTCGAAGTCAGGTTAAATTCTTCGTGGGCAATACCGTCTTTAGGCAGATAGACTTGAACCTGATGCGTGTATTTGTTGAAGCGCATTAAGCCATAGTTACTCGGTAACCAAAGATGTCCATGCCGGTCTTCATGAACGGAATAAAGCGCATCGTTGGATAGTCCGTTTTCCTGGGAAAAATGCTGCCATTTTCCCGTATCGCGTTCCCAGCGGATAAGCCCTCCAATGCGGGAGGTTAACCAGAAGATACCCGGTTGAGTTCGGTCAAAATGAACAAATGAGATGTTATCGAGCGGTAGATCGTTAGGAGCAGCATCCTTCGTGCTGTACCGGGCTATGATTCCGCGCACGGTGTCGAGCAGGTACAGCCCGGAGGTAGCTGCCACCCAGATATGGCCGGTTTTTGGATCGGGAAAAAAACCGTGAATTCGGTTCTGGGCAAGTTCCGGGTAGTGATTATAACGGGTGAAGGGCTGGACCTGTTGCTTCTGAGCATCGAAAAAGCCGATTCCTTCGTCATAGCCCAGCCAGAAATTATGTCGTTTATCCTGCCAGAGCGCCCAGCAATTGCCATGCGCTTTATCCAGGCTGAATTTCCGGGCAATCCGAGTTTGGAGATCAATTTGGGCCAGCGTATCCCCGGAAGCGGTCCATATTTTATTATCATTGCCCAGAATGACAGGCACGTAGTCGTATCGTACCAGATTTTGCAGATTATGCGTTTTTCCGGTGCCCAGTTCAATGAGACGAACGCCATTGTAGGAGTTTACCCAGAGCCAATTCCCTACTTTGAGAATTCCCCGGGTGCTAAATTTGAGGGGATTCACGTCATTTTCCGGCGAGTAAAGCAACCGATTAAATTGGTTGCGTTCGAGCGTTAACAGTAAAAAACCGTTCTGCGTGCTTATCCAAACGGCCCCGGTTTTGTCAACAAATAGGTGGTTTAATTTGGCCAGGCTGGCAATCGGAAAACCGGTACTGGCCAGATTGAATACGATCCCCTCTCTTGGATGCCAGGCAAAGAGTACATTAGGCCCCATAAACCAGAATAATCCGTGCGTTGCGTCGTAAACCATTCTGGTTTCTTCGAACGAATAATCCAGCGGGTCTGGAAAAGGACTGGTTGACCAGGTAATCGGGATATTGTGCAATTCGCCCGTCTGATCAAGCCGGTATAAAAGGTTCTTAACCCCGTCTCGTGATAACCGAGGAGATATGTTAGGGGTTTCTTTGGAATCGAAGTAAGCGGATAGGTAAATCGATCCCTGAGAATCAACGGATGTAAGGGCTAGATGAGCGGGAATAAGCTGTCGTCGGTGAATGTGTCCACTTCGGGTAAGTTCAATAAGTTCGTTCTGATCCGGGTTTGTGGGCACAGCAAACGTCAGTAAAAGGTTTCCTGTTGGCGAAGTCAGGATGCTTTGCAATCGAGCCTGGGCCGGGTGCCGGAAAAGATGGTTGAACCTTCCCTTGCCTTCATAAACCCAAATAGACCCATCAACGGTAGGAAATACCAGGGGGTCGCCAGGTCGGGGTGAGCGATAAAGTTTTAAATTATTTAAATCGACCCTGGAAAAATCAAATGGTAGCGGGTGTTTAAAACGCTGTTCAAACGATATAGCTTCTGATTGTCCGGGCGGAAGAATGACCAGTTGATTCTGGTTTCCCATTCCATATTTTACAATCCAGAGATTTCCTTCGGCATCGGTTTGGAGAGACTTAACGGACATGTACTGTACGTTTTCCTTCAAGGTAGATCCCAGTCGGTGCGAAAGTGTTTTAAAGGTGTAATTATCAAACCGATAGGCATTACTTAACGTACCGATCCAGACAAAACCCTGTTGATCCTGTCCTATCGTTAAAACGCCCCGAGCGGGCAAGCCTTCGGAGAGGGAGAAGTGTTGCACCTTGACGATATACAAAGGATCGGCTGCAAGGGCCGATATTGCCGCAAACAAGCTCCAGATCAGGGTAAAAACCGTTTGCGGGGGACGTATAACCATTGACAATCGGACTTTAAAGAACTTGTCACTCGTCTGCATACAAACCAATATCTTCCAAAATTACCTTATTTCCTGCTTTTGACAGTGTAGTCATCGTTGTTTGGGGTTTATTTCAGGTACGAAGTTGCTGACCGCGCTTCAAACTGAACCGATCCCTCGTCAGGACGTCTAAAGGTAGGCATTTTAAACATAGCTAGGTGGCCTACCTGCCCGTTAGGTTGTATCCCGCGCGCGAATTGGGTGGGATCGACTCGACGGATAGGGGCTCCGGTCAGGCAGAAACCGGAGGATCCGAAACTAAAAACCCCCCGCTTTGAGGTGGTCGGAATGGCCCTGGTCTCTCCATTTCCAACCCGGAAATATCGCATCGGCCACCAGGCCGGGAAGGATTAAAAATATAATCTTTCCTTTATGGCTTCGCGTTCTCACTCCTTTTAAATCCCTGTGTTTTTTAGTAACTTGCAGCCTGATTTTGAACGGCCCACCTCGTCGGGCCGTCTTTTTGTTAAAGTTTGTTAAAACGAATCCGGCTGAATGAAAGAACTCATTGACCTGAGCAATCTGCCCCGACACATCGCCGTTATTATGGACGGAAACGGACGCTGGGCCAAAAAGCAGGGCGCTGCGCGGGTATTCGGCCACCGAAATGCGATTAAATCCGTCAGGGAAGTAACCGAAGGATGTGCAGAGCTGGGTGTGAAATACCTGACACTCTATACCTTTTCCACGGAAAACTGGAGCCGTCCCAAGATGGAAATCGATGCACTGATGCATTTGCTGGTGCATACCATCCGCAACGAGGTTCCGACGCTGATGGAGAATAACGTTCGGTTGCAGACCATCGGAAATACCGAATCGTTACCGAAAGATTGCCGGTCGGAGTTGGCTGAAGCCATGCGGCTGACCGAAAATAACAATGGGCTGCAACTGATTCTGGCCCTGAGTTATAGCGGAAAGTGGGATATCATGGAAGCCACCCGGAAAATTGCCCGGGAAGTTCAGAATGGAACCCTGGCACCCGATCAGATTGACGAAGAGGTGTTTGCCAATGCCCTGGCGACGAAGGGAGTCGACGAGGTCGATCTGATGATCCGGACGGGGGGCGATCATCGAATCAGTAACTTTATGCTCTGGCAGTTAGCCTACGCAGAACTCTATATTATGAATGACGTGTTGTGGCCCGATTTTCGTAAGCCCCACCTGTGGGAAGCTATTCTGACGTATCAGAACCGTGAACGGCGTTTTGGCAAAATCAGTGAACAACTCGTGAAGTGATGTATGAAAATAACTCTTACCACCTTGCAATCCCTGAATAATCGAGTATTTCTGGCGGGCGTTAGTGCGCTGTTGGTCCTGGCTTCCCTGACGGGTCAGGCGCAGGTTCGGCCCGGATTCGGGGGGGGACGCATTACCACGACCCCAAGCCCGGTTGCTCCCTCGCCGATTACGCTGGATTATGCCGATCCGAAAGAATATGAAATTGCCGGCCTGACCGTCACGGGTAACAAATACCTCGATCCGAACTCCCTGCTGTCACTGACCGGTTTGAAAGTAGGCGATAAAGTCCGGATTCCGGGCGAAAGCATCAATGGCGCCATCAAACGACTCATGGCCCAGGGGCTGCTGGAAGATGTCGAAATTCTGGCCACGAAAGTCGAGGGCAGCCAGGTGACCCTCAATGTATCGATCAAGGAACAGCCCCGGTTATACAAAGTAACGTTCGTCGGCATTCGGAAGTCGGAGCAGGATGCGCTTAAGGACAAAGTTAAACTGAACCTGGGCCGGTTGATTTCCAATACGTTAGTGAAGAATACCCAGCTGAGCGTTAAAAAGTACTTCGTTGAAAAAGGCTTCCTGAACGCGAAGGTAAAGATCATTCAGGTTCCGACCGATAGTACCCGCAACCAGGCCACCATGCGCGTGTCCGTTGAAAAGGGCGGCAAGGTTAAGATCCACAATATCGACATTCGGGGCCGCGAACTGGTGGATGAATCGAAAATACGGATGAAAATGAAGGGGACCAAGCAGATGCGGTTTGGCCGGCTGTTTACGCCTTCCAAATTTGTTCCCAAGAAGTTCGAGGAAGACAAGCAGAAAGTGGTCGAGTATTACAATAAACTCGGCTACCGCGATGCCGCCATTACCTTCGACTCGGTTTTTGCCCATGATGGCCGGACGGTGGACATTATTATGGACATCGACGAAGGCCAGAAATACTACGTTCGTAACATCACCTGGGAAGGCAATTACCTGTATACTGATGAAAAGCTGACGCAGATTCTGGGGATTAAAAAAGGGGACGTATACAGTAAAGAAGCCATCGAGAAGCAGAAAAACGGTATTCCCGGCGGTGACCTGAGTTCGGCCTACATGGACTTTGGCTATCTGTATTTCAACGCCGAAGACGTCATCAAGAGCGTCGAGGGGGATTCGCTGGACCTTGAATTCCGGATTTTTGAAGGCAAACAGGCTACCATCAACCGGATTATCCTGAACGGTAACACAAAAACCAGCGACCACGTTGTCCTGCGGGAAATCCGGACGTTGCCCGGGCAGAAATTCAGCAAAACCGACATCATCCGGACGCAGCGCGAATTGGCTACGCTGGGCTATTTCGACCCCGAAAAGATCGGAATCAACCCGGTTCCGCAGCCCGATGGCACGGTCGATATTGAATACAACGTGGAAGAAAAACCGAGTGACCAGATCGAGCTGTCCGGTGGCTGGGGTGGTTACGTGGGCTTTGTCGGTACGCTGGGGCTGGTGTTCAACAACTTCTCGGCCCGCAACATCACGAACATGAAAGCCTGGCGGCCGCTCCCGGCGGGTGACGGCCAGAAACTGGCCCTGCGTTTTCAGGCCAACGGACGGCAGTTCCAGACCTACTCCCTGACGTTTACGGAACCGTGGCTCGGCGGTAAAAAGCCGAATGCCCTTTCCGTCAGTGTGTCGCGGACGGTTTACCGGATTTCGGATTATTCTCAGCTGTATACCAATCCGAGTGCCTACGGAAAGAACTTCCTGGGGTCCTACGGAAACACGATGGTTTCGTTGGGGTTGGGCCGCCGGTTGCGTTTCCCGGATGACTTCTTCCAGTTGAGCAACTCGCTGACCTACCAGCGGTATGAGCTGAATAATTACGACATTTTCGGGATTGGATTGAACAACGGGACCTCCAACAGCATCACGTTCAACACCACGCTGGCGCGGAACAGCATCGATAATCCGCAGTTCCCGCGTTCGGGTTCGTCGATCTCCCTGCTGGCGACGTTTACGCCACCTTACTCGGCTTTCTCCAATAAAACGACCAACAAGAACGTCGATATCCGGGACCGGTATAAATGGGTCGAATACCACAAATGGATGTTCGACGCCAGCTGGTTTGCCACCGTTACGGGTAAACTGGTCCTGAACGCCCGGGCGCACATGGGCTTCCTGGGTCGGTATAACCCCCGGACGGAGTTCAGCCCGTTCGAGCGGTTTGTGCTGGGGGGATCGGGTCTGGCCGGTACGGGGCAGTTCGCCCTCGCCCAGGACATCATCGGTTTGCGGGGCTATAACGACCGCGATGTCTACACCGGCATCAACGGTATTGCGCCAACCCAGCAGGAGCGGGCGCGGGGCGGTTTGGCCTTCAGCAAATACATAATGGAATTGCGGTATCCGGTTTCTCTGAACCCCTCAGCGACGATTTTCGTGCTGACGTTCCTCGAAGCCGGAAATAACTGGGGGAACTTCAAAAACTACAACCCATTTGATCTGAAACGATCGGTGGGGGCCGGCGCGCGGATCTTTATGCCAGCCTTCGGTCTGATCGGGATCGACTACGGGTACGGTTTCGACCGGATGCCCGGTTCGCCGACCCGGACAGGGCCGGGTGGTCAGTTCCACTTTACCATCGGACAGCAAATCCGATAAGAAATTGCACTCGGCGACGTTACTTATAGACACAAAACAAGTGACAGTCAGACTGTAATTGATTCATGCAGAAGAAAATAATGTCGATGCCGCCCGGTTTTGTTTCAAAAAGTGTCATGAAAAAAGGACTAATTTTTGTAACTTTGCTCTCCTTTTTGGCGATTGGGTCCGCGCGGGCGCAAAAGTTGGGGTACGTTGATTCGGAATTTATTACGAGCAAAATGCCCGCTTATCAGAAAGCCCTGGCGGAGATCGACAAGTTTGCCGAAAAATGGTCGAAGGATATTCAGGATAAATATGCGGAGATCGACAAATTGCAAAAGACCTACCAGGCCGAAGAAATCCTCCTGACGGAAGATATGAAGCGCGACCGGTTGCGGGTCATCAGTGATAAGGAGCACGAGGCCCGGGAATATAATAACCGGGTATTTGGCTACGAAGGGATGCTATTTGAGAAAAAGAAAGAGTTGATGAAACCCGTGACCGAAACCGTCATGCGGGCCATCGACAAAGTAGCCACCCAGAAACGATTGGGCATGGTGCTGGACAAAGCCAGCGAGGGGGTAGTTATCCTCTACACCAATCCAATTTACGATTACACCGATTACGTGATGGAAGAACTGGGTTTATCCATCGATAAAAAATCCAAAAACGTCACAACTGCTGAAGGCGATAATACCGTAGCGCCGGATAAGGAATTAAACCCGGCAACCAATTCTAAATCAAATACAAGTAAACCGACCAAACAACCAAAATAACGAGGTAGAAATGAAAAACAAACTCATTGCACTGGCAGTCACTCTGCTATTAGGAGGTAGCCAGGTGTGGGCGCAGGCGCAACAACCAGCCACGACAGCGGCTCCGGTAGCAACTGCGAAAATTGGTTATACGAATATGGAGTACATCCTGCAAAATATGCCGGAAAGCAAAGATATTCAGAACCAGATTACCATTCAGCGTACGCAGTTGGAGAAAAACTATGGTGATATGACCAAGGAATTTCAAGACAAACTGGCTGCTTACGAAAAAGGTCAGGCGCAGATGTCAGACCTGATCAAAGCCGATAAAGAGAAGGAATTGCAGGGCTTGCAACAACGGATTCAGGAATTTCAGCAGAACTCGTCGTCGCAGTTGCAGAATAAATACAACCAGCTGGTCAATCCGGTGATGCAGAAAATCCAGAAGAACGTGGACGACGTAGCCAAAGAAAACGGCTTTACGTTCGTGTTTAACCTGGATGCCGGCTCCGGTACGATTCCGGTTTTGCTGTATGCTCCGGAAGAAAACGACATTACGAATCTGGTGTTTAAAAAGATGGGGGTTGCCATTCCGTCGAAGCAACCGGCACAACAGCCGGCTGCCCAGCCTACTGCCGCTCCCAAATCGGCGACACCGGCCCCGAAAAAGAATTAACCGATTTGCCCCGGTGGAAAAGCCGCTCAGCAATGGGCGGCTTTTTGTTTTAGCGGGTAAAACGCCGTAAAACCGGCGGGTAATTCATTGAACTTTCTCTTGAATAAATGCAAAACCAGAAGGCAGTAAAGGAACAATCTGTCAATTATATGCCGGGATTTCTGCTTGCATGAAATCTATCTGTTATTTTTACGTTACATTACAAACCATCGGTAACGATTCCTCATGTTTCAAAAAATAGGGAGTATAGTTGCTTTCTTTATTATCTTAACCAAGCTAACGGTTTTCGGTCAGGACGCTAAACCTCTTCAAATAATCCTACCGCATCAGGTAGACCGGCAGAATACGAACTGGAATCAGGTAGCGGAAGGGCAGCTTATTGATGTAATTCTGAAGGCGGGCGGGGCCCGATCGGATACGGTGACTTTCAGCATTAAGCAAGGGCAAATGGAAGGAATGACGCTGGATTCAACCGGCCATTTCCGCTGGAAACCCGGTTTTGATATCGCCGATCGCATCAATACGACCCGGGTCATTCCGATCCTGTTTGAAATCCGGAACCAACACGGCGAAACCGCAACGCAATCTGTCGATCTTAAAGTGCAGCACGTCAACCGTCCGCCGGTGGTGGGCGATTTGCGGCCTTTTTACGTTCGGAACAAAACCCAGAATGTTTATAAAATCGATCCGGCAGCCATTCGCGATGAAGACAATGATCCTGTCGTTTTTATCCCCATTCCGGATCAGATGCCGGAAGCGGCCAAACTGACGGCGCAGGGCGAACTGACCTGGCAATTGTCGCTTCAGCAGTTCAATCAGCTGAAGAACGACAAAGCGCATTACATTGAGTTCTATGTGGAAGACCAGCCCAGCAAATCGCGCACGAAAGGCCGGTTGAAAGTGGAGGTGACGCAGATGGATGTGCCGCCTGAGATTACCATGGTTCCGGACGAATCCCGGATTCGGATCAAGGAAAACGCGACGGTCAATCTGAAATTTTACCTGGGCGATCCCAACGGTGATGACGATATCAAGACCTTTGATTTTCTTTCGGACAGCCAGGATGTGCCCAAAAGCGCGCTGCGGAAGAACACTGAAACGAATTACGAATTCATCTGGAAACCGGATTATGACTTTGTCAAAGATCCGCACGATTCGCTGACATTCCAGATTGTGTTTTTTGCGCTCGACCAGGGTCAGAACCGCGCCGAAAAGAAGCTGAAGTTTACGGTTTATAACGCGATCAACGAAGAAGAAAAAGACCGGTACTATTATGCGCAATACCGGCAGGCGCTGGTTACGGCCTGGAACCTGCTCACTCAGTTGGGCGAGAAAGAGGAAGAACTCAAGAAAAGCTACCGGAGAGCCAAAACCGGAAAGCGCAATCGCTCCGTAGCCAATGCCGGGTTGGGGGCTGTCACCGGTGTAACCCCGGCCATTGTGGCCAATAACCAGAATACCAAGATACAGACCAATATGCGCTATGTTTCGGCGGTGGGCGGCACGGCGGTGTTGACGATGGGAACGCTCGAAGCAACGGAGGTCATCGGGAAATCCATGAAAGACCTGCTCGACCGGTTCAATTACGTCATGAGCAAGAAGAGTGAACTCCAGAATAAAGGCGATGTGTTTGCCCGGGAGTTTGCCTTGAAAGCCACCCGTCGGAACCAGGATTTTGTGAAAAAACTGGACGATTTTCGGGCGGCCATGAGCCTTTCCGGGCTGGTGGCGCTGGAACTGGATGCGGCCTGGCAAAGCAAGAGCGAAGCAAACGACAAGGCGCTGAAACGCATGTTCAAGGACTTTACGCCGATGGAAGACAAAGAGGCTAAAACGACGAGCAGCCGCCAGTAACGAACAGAAACAAAGAAGATAGCCCGGAAAAAAGAACGCTCTCAGGTGTCTTTTTCCGGGCTATTCTCTTTGGGTTACTCTTCATTCGATAGGGCGGCAAAATCGGCATCCGACAACTCAATCTGGTCGGCGGACCGGTTTTCGTGCTGGTGCGCCAGCGACCTCGTTCCCGGAATCAGCAGGATGTTCGGCGCGCGTTTCAGCAACCACGCCAGCGCAATCTGGGCGGTGGTGGCCCGGTGCTTTTCTGCAATCTGCCGGATTTTGCCCGCCAGTTTTTCCGGCCCCGAGGCCAGGGGATACCACGGAATGAAAGCCATACCGCGCCGGGTGGTATAGTCGAGCACCTCTTCCCAGGTACGGTTTCCCAGGTTATACAGATTCTGGACCGACACGATCGGAACTACTTTTTCGGCCCGTTCAATGTCTTCAATGCGGACTTCCGACAACCCGACGTGCCGGATTTTGCCCGCTTTCACGGCATCGACCACTGGCCCGAGGGTTTCTTCCACCGGAATGCTCGGGTCAACGCGGTGGAGTTGCCAGAGGTCAATCTGCTCCCGTTTCAACCGTTGTAAACTGCCATCGATGGCCTGCCGGATGTGTTCGGGGCGTCCGTTCGTAATCCACCGGTTGGGGCCCGTTCGATCAAAACCGCCCTTGGTGGCAATAACCAGCCCGTTGGGATACGGGTGGAGCGCATCGGCGATCAGGGTTTCGTTCGTATGCGGACCGTATGAATCGGCCGTATCGATAAAATTAATGCCCGATTCGACGGCGGTTTGCAGGACTTTCTTCGCCGTATCGCGGTCGGGCGCATCGCCCCAGACGCCGGGGCCGGTCAATTGCATACCGCCGTAACCCAGCCGGTTGACGTTCAGATCACCCCCAATGTCGAAGGTTGATGCGGTTTCTTGTGTGGTTCTGCTCATTTCAGTTTTTAGTCGATGAATCGTTAACACCACAACCGTAGCGGGTGTTCAGGTCCAGCCGGTGAAAATAGGCAACTGGGCCAATCCCAACCATCTGGAGGAATTCCTTCTTTCGCGCTTCTCGACCTGGGGCTACGGTACCGTAACGGTTACGGTTGAGCGGTTATAGGCACCGAAACAGCCCAAACCGCCCTGAATGTTGCTGGGAATGATGACGGGTTCGGCAAACGGGTTGCCGTCGGCCTGCTGCTGCCGGGCCAGCGCTTCGTGGTAGCGGTAACTGTCGGTGTTCAGGTGCAGCAGGTCCGCCGTCAGGACGAACGGTTTCTGAAAAACCGCCGGGAAAAACGGCTGGCCGACCGGCACGGAACCACCCAGGTAGCCCTTGCCCGACACGATCGGTTTGCCATTGTTGTCCTGATCGGTGTAAAACGCCCGTGTTCCCGTGCTGCTCACAAACGCAACGGGCTGGCGAACGGTTTTTGGGGGAGAACATCCGACGCAGGGGTAACTAAAGATTCCTTCCGTTTGGTAATAATCGGTTTCGCCGGACCGATCAGTCCACAAATACTGCGCAAAAAAGCGTTTTCGGACCTCATGATTTTCCTGCACAACTTCCGAATCCAGGCGAACCTGCTGCAAATCGACCGCAGCTGGAACCGTGGTTTGGGCTTCAACCCGCCGACCGTCCGGGGTCTGAACGATGAGCTGGTACGTTTCTCCGGCCCGGATCGGAAACTGATCCGGTGTTACGCGGTAATACCGTAGCCGGGGATGATACCGTAATACCACGCTTCGCGACCCGGTTTGCAGCGTGACGGTAGCGTTCATAATTTCCAGGCTGGTCACAGTTTCGTCGTCCAGAACCGGGCGGGAGCGGGCCACTTTGGCGGCCAGAACCGTATCCTGGGGTGAGATGAAACAGGCCACAATCAGTCTGACCGGTTCGTCGGCCAGTTGTTGGGGCTGGACCTCCTGCTGGAGAGGCTGACAGGCCGCCAAAGCCCCAAGGCCGAGTAGCCATCCGAGTGTTTTCATGCGACTCCTTCAGAAGGAAAGGGTGTAACTGACCGACGGGACAACCGGAAAAAGCGAGTACTTGTAGAGGACACTTTTGGAGTGTCGGCCTGCGCCCTGATCCCGGGCTTCCAGCGAATAGTAGAATGGGTTTCGGCGGTTATACATATTGTAAAGCCCCAGTTCCCAGGTTCGTGTGAGGGCTTTCCGCTGTTTCCGGAACTGCCAGCCGATGTCGAGCCGGTGGTAAGCCTCAGCCCGAAAACCGTTGCGGGCTCCGTATTCTTTCACGTTCGGAGCCGGGCCGAACAGTTGCTCCTGCGGATTTCCATTGACCGAGGACGCCGGGCGGTTTTCGTAGCCGGAAAACCGGGCAACCGGCAGCGTCAGCGCCTGTCCGGTGCCATACACCCACGTCCAGGAAAACGTCAGGCCCGGTCGGATTTCGTAAATACCGACAATCGACGCATCGTGCCGACGGTCGTAGCGGGGGTGAAATTTGACACCCCCGTTCAGGGCCGGAAACTGCCACCACGTCCAGGAGAGTGTATACCCCACCCAACCCGACAGCCGACCGGTTTTTTTCTGAGCAAACAGCTCGCTGCCGTACGCCCAGCCCCGGCCCGATGTGATGTTGTTTTCCCACTGGCTGGCTGCGGCTGGCCGGGCCGGTTCGGTGGTCAGAAAACTAGTCCCTTCCGCAAAGCTGATGCTGTTTTTGAGAATTTTATAGTACCCTTCCAGCGTGACGGTCAGATTCCGGTCGGGCCGGTCGGGGTGGAGGAAATCCTTCGCGAAACCGATGGCCACCTGCCGGGCCTGCTGCGGGCGAATGCGGAGCGTCGTCGGAATCCACAAATCGGCGGGTAATCCCAGGCCGGTGTTGGATAGCAAATGGGCGTATTGGTTCATCATTGCAAACGACATTTTGACGGAGAAAGAACTGTCGAGCTGGTAGGCCATTGACAAACGGGGATCCGGATTTAGGTACTGAACGGGCCGCCCCCGTGGCTGGCCTGGTCCGTTCGCTTCGCCCGGCGGTTTTCCGCCGGTGGGCAGCGTCCCGGATTGAAGTTGCAGAAAATGATTCAGCCGAAAACCGGCGTTCAGGTGCCAGTGCCGGGCCGGCTGCCAGGTATCTTCGGCGTATAAGCCGGATTCCAGGGCGTCGATAAAAAAACGGGGCGCAGTGGCCGGATCGACGTTTCCTGTCGTAACGACGGCACCGGGCGTAAAGCGGTGGTGTATCGTCTGAAGGCCGAAGTGGAGCCGGTGGTGGTCCTGCCCGAATTCCAGGGCGTATTTCAGTCCGATATCCCGAATGCCGGATCGGTACCGCAGTTCGTAGCGCAGACTGGCTGTATCGCGCAGACTACTGCCGTCATTGGCGACTTTTAGCTGATACTGACTGTACAGAAACGACAGACTCACGAAGGCCTGCTCGGAAATCCGGTGGTGCCAGCGCAGGGTACTCAGGGTGTTGTGCCAGTTCAGGCTTCCCTGTAAAGGCTGGTTGCCGGTTTGGGTGTGATTGACAAAGGCATCCCGGCTCCGAAACCCGCTCCAGAACAACCGATCCCGGGCCCCCAGTGTATACGTCAGCCGGGCATTCAGGTCGTAAAAGAACGTCTGCGTGGCCCCCGATTGCCGGGAGGTGGCGAAGGGGCGGGTGATGAGGTCGATGTAGGTCCGGCGACCGGCGAGCAGAAACGTTAAGGGCTGTTTCCCGGAACCGGATTTGCCGAGTGGTCCTTCCAGCAGCAGGCGCGAAGACACCAGCCCCAGACTGGCTTCACCGGCCAGTTTTTCGGCGTTTCCTTCTTTGGTATTCACTTCGATCACCGACGACAGCCGTCCGCCAAACCGGGCCGGAAAACCGCCTTTGGTCAATTCGACATTCCGGAGGGCACTGCCGTTGAACGCCGAAAAAAAGCCCAGCAAATGGCCGGAATTGTACAGAACGGCCTCATCGAGCAGCACCAGATTCTGGTCAGGGCCGCCCCCACGCACGTAAATGCCGGTATTTCCTTCCGAGCCTTTCTGGACGCCCGGCAGGAGTTGCAGCACGCGCAGCAGGTCTTTCTCGCCCAGTAAGGCCGGTATTTTTTCCAGCTGTCGGGCCGAAATACCAATCTGACTCATCTGCGGATTCCGGCTGGTGGCCTCCGGGTCCGTGGCCGGACGAACCGTCAACTCAGCGAGCGTTTGACCCGCCGGGAGAAAAACCGACAACTGCTGGTTCTGCCGAAACGGGATGGTTTGCCGGACCGTCTGGTAGCCGACGCAGGAAAATACGAGCGTCAGGCTGTCGCGGGCGGGGAGGGTCAGCGAGAAAAAACCGCTGGGGTCGGTAACGGTTCCGGCGGTTTGACCGGGGGTGAAAACGTGAACGCCGAATAAGGGCTTCGGGCGACCTTCTTCGAAAACGGAGCCTTTGACGGTGTACAACGGCTGCCCCGGACTACTGAAGCCCGTAAGCAGAAGGCACAGCACCGCAAACAGGCGTTTCATGAAAAGAGATGGTTATTGAGAATCCGTTACCAAGATACGATTTATCAAACAAAATCGATTGGGCCGTATCCTGGTAACTCCGGCGTAAATCCGCCGGTTTGGGAGGCCGGTCTGAACTTATTTCAGCGTCACCGCCAGGGCCGAGCGGTTGTAGGCGGCAAAACAACCCAACCCGCCTTCGATGTTGGTTGCCACCAGAACCGGTTCGGAGAACGGGTTCCCTTCGATGTCGTTTTGTTGTTGCAGCGTTCGGTGGTAATCGTAATAATTTTTGTCGACGTGCAGCAGCATGAGGGTTAGGGTGACCGGGCGTCTGGAAATCGAGGCATAACCGCCGAAATAAGTATTGCTGGCGCGGTCGTAGTACGTGAAATGGAGGTTGTTAGGGATAATTCCTTTCGGTGACGTTATGGACTGCCCATTCTGGTTGCGGTCGGAAAGGTACTGTTGCACCGTATTGAAGAAAACCGGGGATCGCATGGTGACAAACCGGACCAGCGTATCGGGCGCGGTTTGGTTGGGGATATACCGGTTGAGCGTCACCCATTGCGACAGCGAAGCTTCCCCCGCCACCCGGTAATAATTGGCCTCGTGGCCGGGGTCCTGCCAGCTCAGCCGCGTTTCGTACACCCACGGAAATTGCTGCGACCAGAACGGCGACGTTTCGCGCGTTGAGTCCAGTTTGACCGACGTAATCGGGACCGCTTCCGGAACCGTGCAGGAAGCCGTCACCACTTGCTTGTCCAACTCGGCCCGTAGATGGTAGGTTTTGCCAGCTTCAATCGGAAACTGACGCGGGTCGGCCACAAACGCCAGCAACTTTTCGTCAAACGTCATGACAATGGAGCGGTTTCCCTCCGACAATACCACGCGGGACGCGCCCACAACTCCTCCCTGCCCCGATCCTAAAACCGCACGCGAGCGGCTGACGGTGGCCATCAGCAGCGTGTCCTGCGGGGAAATGAAGCACTGGACAACCAGCTTCTCGTCTATGGTGGGCAGACGATCCGGATCCACTTCATTGATTAAGCTTTCGCAGGCGGTCAGCGACGCCAGTAAAACCGCCAGAAGGATGGTGAACGAGATCCGCATCCGTTTAAAAAGTGAAGTTATAACTGAACGACGGCACAATTGGAAAAACCGAATACCGTTTCAACACCGTTTGCCCGGCTGCATTGTTTTGCAACGCGTAAAAAAACGGGTTCCGGCGGTTGTAAAGGTTGTACACGCTGAATTCCCAGGTGCGCTCGTGGTGGCGTTTCTTTTTGTGAAACTGAATGCCAAAATCCATCCGGTGATAGGGCTCGGCCCGGAAACTATTCTTTTCGCCGTAGTCATTCGCCGTCTGGCCGAAGAAAGGGAAATAGCCTCCCGGCGAAAAACCGTTCGAGGGGTCCGTGATCGGCTGGTGCGGACGGGTCGTGAACGTCGCCAGCGGGACGGTCAGCGCGTTGCCGGTGCCGTAGACCCAGGTGCCCGAGAGCGTAATCCGTGGGCTGAGTTCGTAAATGCCCACCAGCGAAATGTCGTGCCGCCGGTCGTAGCGCGGGAAAAACTTCTTGCCAAAGTTCAGCTCCGGAAATTGCCACTGTGTCCACGACAGCGTGTAGCCCAGCCAGCCCGAAAACCGCCCGACTTTCTTTTGCAGCAGAAACTCCCCGCCGTACGACCAACCGCGGCCCGCTGTCACATTGTCTTCCCACCGCACCTCATTGGCCGATTCCGGGTTGCCGATCAGCAGAAAACTGGCTCCTTCGCGGTAGTTGATGATGTTTTTCATCGTTTTATAATACCCTTCCACCGTCAGGGTCAGTCCCCGGAATAAACTCCCGGCTTTCGTGAAATCCTTGGCAAAACCGGCCGCAAGCTGTTCCGATTGCTGGGGTTTGATGCGATCGGTGGTGGGCAACCAGAGGTCGGTGGGCAGGCCAATGCCGGTATTCGACAGCAGGTGTACGTACTGGTTCATCAGTGCGTAGGACGCCTTCACAGAGAAATCCGGTTTCAGCACGAAAGCCGCCGACAGCCGGGGTTCAGGCCGGAAATAATTCACGGCCTTGTGCTGAAAATGACTTAGCCGAAAACCGGCGTTGACCCGCCAGCGGCTGGTTGGTTTCCAGGTATCTTCGGCATAAATGCCCGATTCCTGCACCCGAATGGCGTCCACTTCCGTCCGGAATCGTTCGGCTTCGGTGTCTTTGAGAACAATCGCGCTGGGGGTGAATTTGTGGTGCGTCGTCTGGACGCCAAACCGGACAGCGTGTTGCGGATTGGGGTAATAATCCAGATCGTATTTGAGCGATATGTCCTGAATACCAGAGCTGTAGCGGAGTCGATACGTGTCGGTTTCCAGTTGTGACCCGTTACGGCGGGTCGATTCTTCGTCCGCAAAAATCTGAAAAGTATAATTGCTGAAAATGAGGGACGTATTGGCAAATAGTTTTTCGGAAAACAAGTGATTCCAGCGCAGCGTACCGGTACCATTCCCCCAATACAGGCCGGTATTTGTTTTCGTTTTTAGTTCGTCTTTGGGGGTTTCGCGGGCGAAAAACCGGTCCCGGCCAAAATAACCGCTCAGATAGAGTTTGTCTTTCCGGCCAAAATCGTAATTCATTTTGGCATTCAGGTCGTAGAAATAATACCCGGCCATCGCTTCACCCTTGCTTTCGGCACGGATCAGCGGTCGGGCCAGCACGTCGAGGTAGGTCCGGCGTCCCGACACCAGAAACGACGACTTGCCCTTTTGTATCGGTCCTTCGAGCGTCAGCCGGGAGGCAATCAGGCCAATGCCGCCTTCGCCGTGGAGCTTTTCCTTGCTACCCTCCTTCATATTCATTTCGATCACCGACGACAGCCGGCCGCCGTAGCGCGCCGGAAAACCGCCTTTGATTAGCTCCACGCTCTTGAGCGCATCGCCGTTGAAGACCGAGAAAAACCCGAACAAATGGTTGGCGTTGTAGACGACGGCATCGTCCAGAATCACCAGGTTCTGGTCGGGTCCGCCCCCGCGCACGTAAATACCGGTGCTGCCCTCGGAGCCTTTCTGAACGCCCGGCATGAGTTGCAATACTTTCAGCACATCCTTTTCGCCCAGGAAAGCCGGTATTTTCTTGATCTGGTGAATGGGGATATCGATGGTGCTCATGCGGGCGCTTTCGCTGACTTTCTCCTCGCCGGTTCGGTTGCCGGTGACGGTGACTTCCGACAGCAGTTGCCCGGGTATCAGCAGGATATTGAGTTCGGTATTGCGCCGAAAGGAGACGGTTTGCTGGATGGTTTCGTAGCCGACGAAGGAGAAAGCCAGGGTGAGGCTGTCCTGTTGGGGCAGGGTCAGGGAATAAAAACCGTAGGTGTTGGTGGTGGTTCCGGTGGCGGTGCCGGGCAGGTAGACATTCACGCCGATGAGCGCTTCCTGGCTGCCTTTTTCCCGGACATACCCACTGATGGTAGCGCGGTTTACCGGGTCCTGGCCGTTGGCAAACAGACTATAAAAAAACAAGCAGGACAGAAACAGTAGCGGATACTTCATACGGGCGATACGAACGGGCAAGCATTGATTCGTATACGACCAAAGAGTGGAAAACGTGTGGAAAGGTTGGAAAATTAACAGATTTTAAGAGCGCGCCGGTCGGCGACCAATTTGGACCGGATCAGCGGTTAATAGGAAAGAGTCGCTATTTTTGTCTTTTCTTAAATTTGCTCCATTGCCTTTCTACCGCTATGCGACCATCCGTTATCGTCATCGCCCTGTTGCTGTTCGCCGGTTTCAGTCTAGGATTGTCCCGGCCCAAACCGCGTGGCTGGATTCAATTGTTCAACGGCAAAGACCTGAAAGACTGGTCAGTCAAGATTTCGAAACACCCGCTCGACGATAATTTCGGCAATACCTTCCGGGTGGAAGACGGCAAGCTGGTGGTTCGGTATGACCAGTACAAAACCTTCGACGAACAATTCGGCCACATTTTCTACAAGAAGCCCTTTTCGGCCTACCTGCTGGCGGTCGAATACCGGTTTGTGGGCGAGCAGGTCGCGGGAGGTCCGGGTTGGGCCGTCCGCAACAGCGGAGCCATGCTGCATTGCCAGGACCCGAAAACGATGGGCGTTGATCAGGACTTTCCGATTTCGCTGGAAATGCAGTTGCTGGGCGGGGACGGGCAGCACGAACGCCATACGGCCAACCTCTGCACGCCCGGCACGAACGTGGTCATGAACGGAAAACTGTTTACCCCCCACTGCATCGATTCGAAGTCAAAAACCTACCACGGCGACCGCTGGGTTCGTGCCGAAACGCTGGTGCTTGGCGACTCGCTGGTGAAACACATTGTGGAAGGAGACACCGTTCTGACGTACGAAAAACCGCAGATCGGGGGCGGCAACGTGATTCATTACGATCCGGCCGTGAAAAAAGACGGGCAATTGCTTCGTGAAGGCTACATCTCCCTGCAGAGCGAAAGCCACCCGGTCGAATTCCGCAAAGTCGAACTGTTCGACCTGGCGCCGTACCTGAATAAACCGGAGCAGTTGCGTAAAGTCCTGCGTCAGTTACAAAACCGGAAATGAGCTTTCGGTCCACACGGTTAAAACCGCGGGCGATACTTTGATTTAGTTGATCACGAGAACCGCCGTCGAGCGGTTGTAAGCGGCAAAACAACCCAGGCCGCCCTCGATGTTCGAGGGCATCAGAATGGGTTCGGCAAACGGATTGTTGGCCGACTGGCGCTGTTGCTGGCGTGCCCGGTGATACTGGTAATAATTTTCGTCGGTTTGCAGCACCGATACCCGGATGGTCAGCGGTTTGGAAAACGGGGCGTTTCCGGTATACGTGCTCTGCGTTGAATCATCGTAAAACGAATAATCAAAGAAAAGCGGTACCTCGCCCCGGGTGGACACGAGTGTCTGTCCATCCTGATTCTGATCGGTTACAAACTGTTCCAGTCGTCCGAAACCGATGAGGCCGCGCGTCAACACGGTCGGGTCCGTTGGATCGATATGCGCGGTGGGAAAGCGGGAAACCCGGCTCATGGATTCGCCGTATCCGGCTACCCGGTAATAATTGGTTTCCCCCGCCGGGTCCTGCCAAACCGCCCGTACGCTGTACGTCCACCGGGGTTCGGCGCCTTCGCCGGAAAACGTTTGGACCGAATCGAGCACAAGCTGCGAAACCGGCACGCTGGCCGGCACTGTACAGGCACTGGTCACGGTTTCAAAACCGGGCGCATCGACCTGCAAGGTGTAGGTTTTGCCGGAAAGAACCGGAAACTGACGGGTTTGGGCGGTATAAACCCGCCGATCGGCGTCGTACGATAATGTGATCGTTTGGCCTTCGCTGGCGATAACCACCGTGGCGTTCTGCACCGTATTGACCGAATCGGTAATGATCTGTCCCAAAACCGTCTGCGAACCCGACACCGAAACCGCCAAAACCGTATCCTGGGGTGACAGATAACCGTTAACCACCAGCTTGCGGTCGAGTGGCGGCAAGTTCGACGGATCGATTTCCGTGACCAGGTTCTGACAGGCCATCGTGACCAGCAGCATCAGCGCAAAAAGGGACGACAAACGGAAGGCCATGCTGTTTAAAATTTAAAACCGTACGTAACCGACGGAACAATCGGGAACACCGAATACCGCTCAAAAACCGTCTTGGTCGGCTGGTTGGTCTGTTCGTTGATTTGGGTGGTTAGCTGGTAAAAAAACGGATTCCGGCGGTTGTAGAGGTTGTACACGCTGAATTCCCAGGTGCGTTCGTGGCGACGCTTTTTCTTGTGAAACTGCACGCCCAGGTCCATCCGGTGGTAGGCTTCGGCCCGGAAACTGTTTTTGGCGCTGTAGTCGTTGACGGCCCGCCCGTAACTGAAGAACTCATTGATGAACGAGTTGTTGTTGGTAATCACTGGATTAACCTGGTGTGTGGCGGCCTGGTATTTGGCCAGCGGGACGGTCAGCGCGTTGCCGGTACCGTAGACCCAGGTGCCCGAGAGCGTAATGCCCGGATTCAGTTCGTAAATACCGACTACCGAAACGTCGTGCCGCCGGTCGTAGCGCGGGAAAAACTTCCGCCCGAAATTCAGTTCCGGAAACTGCCACTGCGTCCACGACAGCGTGTACCCGGTCCAGCCCGTAAACCGCCCCAGTTTTTTCTGCAACAGCACTTCCCCGCCGTACGACCAGCCTTTGCCCGCCGTCACATTGTCTTCCCAGCGGACCTGATTGGCCGATTCGGGGCTGTTGATCAGCAGAAAACTGGCTCCTTCGCGGTAATTGATAATGCGGTTCATCGTTTTGTAATACCCTTCAACGGTCAGCGTCAGGCCCCGGGCGGAGCCTTTGTCGGCAAAATCCTTCGCGATGCCGACGGCGATCTGTTGCGACTGCTGCGGTTTTACCTGGTCGGTGGTGGGCACCCAGAGGTCGGTGGGCAGGCCAATGCCGGTATTGGACAGCAGGTGCACGTACTGGTTCATCAGCGCGTACGACGCCTTCACGGACAACGACGGTTTTAGCACATAAGCCGCCGAAATGCGGGGTTCGGGGCGCAGGTAATTTACCTGTTTCTGAATGAAATGACTGAGCCGGATTCCGGCGTTGATCCGCCAGCGGGCGTTGGGTCGCCAGGTATCCTCGGCGTACAACCCGGATTCCAGCACGTCGATGGCGTCGATTCTGGTCGTGAACTGGTTGATCAGGGTATTCTGCAGGACGACGGCGCTGGGCGTAAACCGGTGGGCAATGCTCTGGACGCCAAACCGTAACGAGTGCTGCGGAGACGGATAAAAATCAATGTCGTACTTCAGCGAAAAATCCCGGATACCGGAGCTATACCGCAGCGCAAACCTGTCATTGGAAACGGCATCCGTTTCATCCGACGAAATCCTGAAGTTGTACTTGCTGAAAATCAGCGAGAGGTTGGAAAAAAGCCGCTGCGAAAACAGGTGGTTCCAGCGGAGTGTCGCCGTGGTGTTCCCCCAGTCGAGGTTGATGTTGGTGCCGCTTTCCTTGTCGTTGGCATAAAACCGGTCCTGTCCGAAGTAGCCACTGAGGTACAATTTATTCCGGGGGCCAAAGTCGTAATTGGCCTTGGCATTCAGGTCGTAAAAGTAATACCCGGCCACGGTTTGCCCGTCGGTCTGCTGCTTGATGATGGGCCGGGCCAGCACGTCGAGGTAGGTCCGGCGTCCCGACACCAGAAACGATGATTTGCCCTTTTGTATCGGTCCTTCGAGCGTCAGCCGGGAGGCAATCAGGCCAATGCCGCCTTCGCCGTGGAGCTTTTCCTTGTTGCCCTCCTTCATATTCATTTCGATCACCGACGACAGCCGTCCGCCGTAACGCGCCGGAAAACCGCCTTTGATTAGCTCCACGCTCTTGAGCGCATCACCGTTGAAGACCGAGAAAAACCCGAACAAATGGTTGGCGTTGTAGACGATGGCATCGTCCAGGATCACTAGGTTCTGGTCGGGTCCGCCCCCGCGCACGTAGATACCGGTGCTGCCTTCGGAGCCTTTCTGAACGCCCGGCATGAGTTGCAATACTTTCAGCACATCCTTTTCGCCCAGGAAAGCCGGTATTTTCCTGATCTGGTTGATGGGAATGTCGATTTTGCTCATCTGCGGGCTATCGCTGATTTTTTCCTCGCTGCGATTACCCGTTACGGTAACTTCCGACAGCGCCTGCCCGGGGGTCAGGAAGAGGGAAAGTTCACGGTTTTTTCGCAGGGAGACGGTTTGCTGGACGGTTTCGTAGCCGACGAAGGAGAAAGCCAGGGTGAGGCTGTCCTGTTGGGGCAGGGTCAGGGAATAAAAACCGTAGGTGTTGGTGGTGGTTCCGGTGGCGGTGCCGGGCAGGTAGACATTCACGCCGATGAGCGCTTCCTGGCTGCCTTTTTCCCAGACATACCCGCTAATGGTGACGTTGGTTCGCCCCGAAACGGGTTGGGCAACCAACTGGGTTACAGTTACTAAAAATAGAAAACAGGACAGGAGAAAATGCTTCATTCAGGCATTCTATGAGCTTAGTATTTGTTATTACGATAGAAGACTTCAAAAAGTATAACGGGCTTCGAAGTTAACAGTTTCGCGCGGGCTGAGTTACGTAAGGAACAGCCTGATAAACACACGAAAACCATGCTGAATTTTGATCAACTTTCGCTCAATATTCCCGACACGACCAAACCGCGAGTGGTGGTCATCGGGGGCGGTTTTGGAGGCATCAATCTGGTGAAGAAGCTGAGCGGCAAAGACTTCCAGATTGTGATGTTCGATAAGCAGAACTACCACGGTTTCTGGCCGTTGCTGTATCAGGTTGCCACGGCGGGGCTGGAGCCCGACGCCATCGCCGAACCGCTGCGTAAAATGTTCGATGAGGACTACGAAGATTTTCACTTCCGGCTGGTGCGGATCCTGGGCGTCGATCCGCTGACGAAAACCGTCAAGACGATGATCGGGGACCTGCATTATGATTACCTGGTGATCGCGACGGGGACAAAAGCGAATTTTTTCGGAAATGAGCAGGTTCAGAAATATTCGTTTTCGCTCAAAACCATCCCCGAAGCCCTGAATTTGCGCAGCCAGTTGCTGCAATCGTTCGAGCAGGCCAGCATCACGAAAGATCCCGACATCCGGCAGAGCCTGCTGAATTACGTCATTGTGGGGGCGGGGCCGACGGGCGTCGAAATGGCGGGTTCGCTCGCCGAGATGCGGAAGCACGTGCTGCCGGGCGACTATCCGGGGCTGGATTTCAGCAAAATGAACATTTATCTGGTCGAAGGGCTGGACCGGGTGTTACCACCAATGTCGCCCGAAGCCAGCGCGAAAACGCAGAAATATCTGGAGGACATGGGCGTGGTCGTCAAGCTGAAAACGCTGGTGGAGTCGTACGACGGCGAAACCGTAACCTTCAAGGGCGGGGAGCAAATCCGCTCGCAGACGGTTGTGTGGGCGGCCGGGGTGACGGGGGCACTCATCGACGGACTGCCCAAGGAGCTGATTGCGCGCGGGGGCCGCATTACGGTCAACGAATTCAACCAGGTGCAGGGGTACAACGATATTTTTGCCATCGGTGATATTGCGTTCATGAAAACCGAGAAATGGCCGAATGGTCATCCGGGCGTGGCGCAACCGGCCATTCAGCAGGGGCAGCATCTGGCCAAAAACCTCCGTCGTCTGATCAAGAACGAACCCATGACGAAGTTCGATTACTTCGATAAAGGTTCTCTGGCGATTATTGGCCGGGTTCGCGCCGTGGCCGATTTGCCCGGCAACCTGCACCTGGGCGGTTTTGTCGCCTGGGTGGCCTGGCTGTTCGTCCACATCTACTACCTGATCGGTTTTCGGAGCAAGCTGGTGGTGTTGAGCAACTGGATTTACCGGCTCTTTACCTACGAACGCGGCACCCGCCTGATCATCCGGCCTTTTGTCCGCCGGGATAAGAAGGAGATGGAAGAATTCGTGGTGAAGAATGAACTATCCTGACGTTTTGAACGGGGATTACGCGGATGGAAACGATCCGCTGTCGCGGGGTTAACTGGGATTATTTTTATACCTTTCCCCGGTTCGTACCATCCGATAGAAAGCATACACGTCGTTAATCCATTAATCATACCATCGTTACTCCGCGAAATCCGGTTCAACTCCCTTTCTGATGAGATTTTTATTAACCGCCCTGCTCCTGATCGAAACGGTTTTCGTTTCGGCCCAGCCGGCCCTGAACCCCGACACGGTCAAAGCCGGTCCGTTCGATATGGGCAAGATGTGGACGTTCGACACACCGCCCCAGGAATATTTCCAGAAGACGTACGGTTTTACGCCCGACCAGAAATGGTTCGACGAGGTTCGGCTGGCGTCGCTGCGGTTTGCCGATTACTGCTCGGCTTCGTTTGTGTCGGCCAACGGCCTGGTGATGACCAATCATCACTGCGCCCGCGAATCGGGCACGGGAGTCCAACGGAAAGGCGAAGATTTGAACCATACCGGTTTTTTTGCCAAAACCTTCGCCGAGGAACGCAAAGTGCCGAATCTGTATGTTGATCAACTCCTTAAGCTTGAAGATATTACAACCCGCGTACAGGCCACTATGGCCAACGGGAAATCTGATGCCGAACAACTGCAACTACGCGAACGGGAATTTGCCGCCATCAAACAGGAATATGGCAACCAGCCCGACTGGAAAGGGCTTGAACTGCAAACGATTACGTTCTACAACGGTGGCCGGTATGCGCTCTACGGGTTCAAGCGGTACAACGACGTGCGGCTGGTGCTGATGCCCGAACTGCAACTCGGTTTTTTCGGCGGTGATCCCGATAACTTTACCTACCCGCGTTACGCGCTGGATTTCTCGTTTTTCCGGGTGTACGACAACGGCAAGCCGTTGAAAACCAGTCATTATTTCAAGTTCAATCCCAACGGAATCAACGAAAACGAACCGGTTTTTGTAACCGGAAATCCGGGCAGTACCGAACGGCTGAAAACTGTGGCCGAACTTGAGTTCGACCGCGACCTGAAAATGCCGTACATTCTGCAACTGCTCCGCAACCGCGCCGAAGCGCTGCAGGTGTATAACACCAAGGTCAAAAACGACAGCATTCAAAACGAAATTTTTAGTCTGGAAAACAGCCTGAAAGCCTACGGTGGTCAACTCGACGGCTTGCGTGATCCGTATCTGATGGCCCGAAAGGCGGCTTTTGAACAGCAGTTCAAGGCCGAGGCTCAGCGGCTGGAAGGCAGTCGCGGACAGTCGAAACTGAGCACCGGTTCGGGCCGGAGTTTGAGTGAGGGCGCCAAGGCACCGGTTTCGCGATTTGACATCAACCTGAAACTCTGGGACAACCTGGCTGCCAATGTCTCGGAATTGCGGAAATATTACAACGACAACACCTATCTGTCGCCGAGCGAACTGGCGCGGGGCGATTTGCTGGTGTTTGCCCATCTGCTGGTGACCTACGCTGAGGTGGCCCGCCAGAATCCCGGCCGGGCCGAACAGCTCAGGGAATTGCTGGAAACCCCGAAACTGACCGATCGCGGGCTGGAAGAAGCGTATCTGGCCGCCCACCTGAGCGAAGCGCAGCAGGCGCTGGGCAACGACGATCCGTACATCAAAGCGGCTCTGAACGGAAAAGCCCCCAAAGAAGCGGCTGCCTATCTGATGAATAACACGAAGCTGAACGATCAGGGGTACATCAATGACCTGATTACCAAAGGTCCGGCGGCCATCAGTGGCGACAATGATCCGTTGCTGGCGCTGGCCCGGATTTCGGTACCGCGCTACCAGCGGGCGGCTTCGGCGGTGCAACAGATCAACCGGCAGCAAACGGTTTTGCGGAGCAACCTGGGGCGGTTGCTGTATGAAGTCTACGGAACCGCCATTCCGCCGGATGCCACATTTTCGCTGCGGATCAACGACGGCGTGGTGAAAGGATTTCCGTATAACGGAACCGTTGCGCCCTATCAAACCACCTTTGCCGGTTTATACGACCGGTATTATTCCTTTCAGGGTAAATTTCCGTGGTCGCTGCCCAAACGCTGGCTGAACCCGCCCGCCGAGTTGCTGCGGCAACCGATGTGTTTTGTATCGACCAACGACATCATTGGTGGTAATTCAGGCAGTCCGCTGATCAACAAAAACCGGGAAGCCGTCGGTCTGGCGTTCGATGGAAATATGGAGAGTCTGCCGGGGAGCTTCATTTTTGTGCCGGACAAAAACCGCACGGTTTCGGTGCATACGGGTGCCATCGTGGCCGCCATGCGGTATATCTACAAAGCGAATCGGCTGGTGATCGAACTGGTGGGCAAATGAAACGCATCGTTCACAAACATCCGCTGGCGATCCGGTGGTTTCACTGGATTAATTTCCCGGTTCTGTTCGTGATGATCTGGAGCGGTTTGCTCATTTACTGGGCGTATCAGCCGTATAAAATTCAGATTGGTGATACGGTTTTGTTTAAATTTTTCCCGAACTGGTTTATTCAGGCGCTGCACCTGCGTCGGCGGCTGGCCGAGGGCATGTCGTGGCACTTTGTGTTCATGTGGCTGTTTACGCTCAACGGCCTGCTGTACGTGCTTTACACGCTGCTTTCGGGTGAATGGCGGTTGCTGCTGCCCAATCGGCACTCGTTCCGGGCAGCCTGGCAGGTGACATTGCACGATCTGGGTATTCGAAAAACCGCCCCTCCGCAACGGAAGTACAATGGTGCGCAACGGATTGCCTATACCGCGATTATTCTGATGGGCGTCGGCTCTCTGCTGACGGGGCTGGCCCTCTACAAACCGATCCAGTTGGCCGGTCTGACGAGCCTTATGGGTGGGTACGAAACCGCCCGGCTGCTGCATTTCGCCCTCACGATGGGCTACGTGCTGTTTTTTGTGATTCATATTTTGCAGGTGCTTCGCGCAGGCTGGAACAATTTTCGGGGCATGGTTACTGGGTTTGAGGTAGAAAAAGAAGAAGAAAAACCGGGCCCGCCCAGCCCAACGATTTCCGTTTAACACATTCTGAAATAGCCGGTTTATACACCGCTACGCATGGCTGAAATGGACGATATTGACAAAAAACAGCCCGAAAAGGAACCGGAGCCGGAAACCCTGACGACCGATCAGCAAATCCGGCGTCGGACCATCAAAGCGTTTGCGTGGTTTGGGCTAGCCGGTTTGGTGCCCTACGGCGTCTGGAAATGGATTCTGGCCCAACCGAAGGAAGCCGGGCTGCCGAAGTTCTTTCGCGAAGTGCTGGGCGTGAATGAGCAGGTCGCCAACCGGTATTTCAGCGATACGCACCTGGCACCGACGTTCCCGAAGGAGATGGCCGTCAAAAACGTTCGGATCAATGGCCGCGCCGGGTTGCGGACGGCCCTCGACCCGACGGCCTGGCGGTTGCGGGTGGAGCGAGCCGGCCAGAAACCGCTGTTGCTTTCGCTCGATGACCTGAAAGCCCTGCCGAAGCAGGAGCTTATTTTCCAGTTCAAGTGCATCGAAGGCTGGAGCCAGATTCAGCATTGGGGCGGGGTCAATTTTGCCGAATTTGTCAAAAAATACGAGCTGGGCCAGAAAACCGGCTCCGGCGACTGGTATCCGTACGTCGGTATGAAAACGCCCGACGGGGGTTATTACGTCGGTATCGACACGCCCAGCGCCCTGCATCCGCAGACACTGCTGGCCTACGAAATGAATGAACAGCCGTTGCAGGACCTGCACGGAGCGCCCCTGCGACTCATTATTCCGGTCAAATACGGTGTTAAAAACCTCAAACGCATCGGCAGCCTCTGGTTCAGCGACGAACGCCCGCGCGACTTCTGGGCCGAACGCGGGTATGATTACCACGACGGTTTGTAACCATTTATCCTTCTTCTGAGCGTTCCATTCCGCTTTTTGTTATCTTCGGAATTCATTCAGAAACAAACTATTCATGAAGAGATTTCTCCTCCTCACGGCCGTTCTGGGGCTGGTGGTGCCCATGGCCCATGCCCAGACGGCTCCGAAACAAAAAATTGTGGTGACCGACCTGACCCGGATCAAACAGGTCAGTAGCATCAAAACCTCGCCCGACGGCAAACAGGCCGTGTATACGCTGACAACCATTGAGCCGGATGCGGAGAAAAAAGAGGAATACGAATACAAAACGCATCTTTATCTGACCGGCTTAAAACCGGGTACGTCGAAAGCCCTGACGCACGGCAGCGAGAGCGCCCGGCAGCCGGACTGGTCGCCGGATGGAAAGTCGATTGCGTTTGCGCGGACCGTGAAGGGGAAATCGCAGATTTTTGTGATGCCGCTCGATGGGGGCGAAGCCTGGCAGTTAACCCGCCTGAGTTACGGGGCTTCCAGTCCCCAATGGTCGCCCGACGGCAAACGGATTTTGTTCACCGTCAACGCGTCCCTGTCCGAAATTCTGAAAGACTCTATTCTGAACCCGGGCAGGGCGGTGCCGGTCTGGTCGCTCGAAAAACCGGGTTTTGCCAACAATGATTTTATCAAACCGGACAAAACCGTCAAGGCCAATCCCGACGGTTCGCTGGCCGAAATCCGGGCGTATCTCAGCAAGGATGTCGAAGATAAAAAAGCGAAAGTTATCAACCGACTCAACTTTCAGGGCGAATCGACGACGGAGCCCGAGCTGAGTTTTACGCACCTCTACAGCATCGAAGTAAAGGAAAATGCGACGGCCAGGCCGCTGACACGCGGTTTTTATTCGTTTCGGGCACCGGTCTGGATGCCCGACGGACAGGGCGTTCTGGCCGTGACCGACCGCGACACGCTCCGGCACCCCGACCGGGAACAGGATGCCGCGCTGGTCTGGCTGGCGGCCGATGGGTCCGGCAAGCGCCTGAACCTGCTGTCGGAACCCGGCAGGACTTATTCCGCGCCAGCCATTTCACCCGATGGACGCCGATTGGTGTTACTGACCAGTTCGGCGCAGGGGGTTAACGTGGGCCAACTCGCCGTCGCCAGCCTGAGCGGAACGACGGTTTCCGACTTCCAGACCGTTGCCTTCGATCGGGCGGCCGGGAGCCTGAAATGGGGCATGACATCGGTGGCTGGGCCAAAGAAGAAAACCGGGGCGTCTACCCCGGCTTACGCGGTCTTTTTTACGGCACCCTCGAATGGCGGTGTACCGTTGTACCAACTGGACCCCGCAACCCGGCAGGTAACCCAGTTGTCGGATTTCAACAGCGGAGTGAGCGCCTTTGATCTGGCCGGGAATCAGGTGGTTTTTGCCAAAACCGAAGTCGCCAATCCGTCGGAATTATACCTGGCAGGTTTGACCGGTGCTTCCGTCGAAAAACCGTTGACGACCCAGGCGGTGAAACTGAGCAACCATAACGACTGGGTGACGGGGAAAGCCTTGAGTTTCCCGGAAAAACGCACTTACCGGAACTCCAAAGGGCAAACGGTCGAGTACTGGATCATGAAACCGACCGCGATTGCGGGCAGCAATACAGCGGCTCCGGCCCGTAAATTTCCGTTGTTACTCAACATGCACGGTGGCCCGACGGCCATGTGGGGACCCGGTGAAGCCTCGATGTGGCACGAATTTCAGTATTTCTGCGCCCAGGGTTACGGAATTGTGTATGCCAACCCGCGCGGATCGGGTGGTTACGGGGTTGATTTTCAGCGGGCCAATGTAAAGGACTGGGGGACGGGACCCACTGAGGATGTGCTGGCGGCTGCCACCGATGCGGCCCGGGAAGCCTGGGTGGATACGAGCCGGCAGGTGATTACGGGCGGTTCGTACGCGGGCTACCTGACCGCCTGGATTGTGGCGCACGACAACCGGTTTAAGGCGGCTTTTTCGCAGCGGGGCGTTTACGACCTGACAACGTTTATGGGCGAAGGCAACGCCTGGCGGCTGGTTCCGAACTATTTTGGCGGCTATCCGTGGCAAAAACAGGCTGAGGAGGTGCTGGAAAGCAATTCGCCGTATACGTTTGTCGAAAAAATCCGGACGCCGTTGCTGATCAAACACGGCGAAAACGACTTGCGGACGGGGGTGATTCAGAGCGAAATGATGTACAAAAGCCTGAAGATTCTGGGCCGTCCGGTCGAGTATGTGCGGATGCCGGGAGGGACGCACGAATTGAGCCGCTCGGGGAATGTTCGGCAGCGCATCGACCGGATGCTGCGGATCTACGAATTCTTCGAACGATACGTCGGTGAAAAGAATAGCCGGCAATAAGCAGGAACGCAGCTGGGTCGCTGACCCAATCGGACTGTGCAACGGCGACCCGGTCGCGTTTCCAGCAAAAAAGCGGTTTCTTCAGGCGATGACACAAATGCCGTAGAAATGTCGGGATAAAACCGGCCGACCGGAACGCCTGCCGGACTACCTTTGATCAAAAACAACGGAACCATGATCAAGGGAATACTAGCCGCAAAAATCGGGTCCCTGAGACGCAGCAAAGGACTTTCTCAGGAAGAACTCGCCGACCAGGCATCGATCAACCTCCGGACGCTGCAACGGATCGAAAACGGAAAAACCGAACCGCGCGGGCAGACGCTCCGGCTGCTGGCAAAAGCGCTGGACACGCCCGTCGAAGAGTTTCTCGATTTTACCAAGGAAGAAGATACCGGTTTTTTGCAACTGCTGAACCTGTCGGCGCTGTCGTTCTGGGTCGTGCCGCTGGGCAATATCTTTATTCCGCTGGCGCTCTGGGTCATGAAACGGGACAAGATAAAAGGCGTGAGCGAGCTGGGCCGGCGCATGATCAATTTTCAGATTACCTGGACCGTTCTCACCTTCGGTCTGGTGGCCGGCTGGATAATAATGATGGTCACGGGTAAGCTGGGGCATTGGTCGCCTTTGGTGGCTTTTGCCAGTATGGTGGGGCTTTGTGTCTTCAATTCGGTGATCATCCTCGTGGCTACGTTTCAGGTCCGGCGGGGTGGTGAAAATGTCTATTCGATCGGTTTTCCGATTCTCCGTTAAATCCCTTCCCGACGGCTTTACGGGTAGGAGAAAATAAACAAAGAAAGTTGGATTTAACAGGGAAATAGTTTGTGTAAACAAGGGCTGGATTTGGCTGATCAGGTAATTGTAAAAATTTTGTACGTTACTGATTAAAAAACCGCTGATTAAATTTGGTGAACCTGCTGTTTTCCTTACTTTTGGTTTATCAACAAACCACAGAGACTTCTTCTTTCCGGATGGGATGATCCGCTGGCCGCACTGCCGGACTCCCCAACCGAAGCACACCTTTTTAGGGGAGCGAACACGATTCGTGCGCGTTCCTGCCTGAGAATACCCGGTGCAGGTTTGATTCCGCCTGACCTTATGATGATGCATTTCTGCTGATCGGGCCGGTTGGTCGTGCTTTGCCTTTTCGCGGCACCTTCCCATCCGCTATTGCATCGGATACGAGACTGAAGCCGGTTCCATCCGGCTGTCAGCAGTTGCCATGCGCCCGGTTGCGAAGGGCGGTTCGGCGAAGCGGCCAGTGTCCGGCCGGCCGACGCACCGGGTTTGCATGACAATAGACCCAACTAGCCATCTCTATTAACACCTTATTACCAGCAGATCGCGCTGCCGATGATCGTGAGAACTTTTGAACTTGATAATCAACAAACTTCTAATTATGTCTCTTAACCGTCGCGAATGGCTCCGGTCCGGCTTGCTGGCCGGTATAGGGGTAGCCGCTGCACCAGCGGCCTATTGTGAACCCTGGCTGGACAAACCGGAGTCAGCCGCTGCGCTGCCGCCGACCGCACCGAAGGCGTTGAAAGCGCGACTGTCGGCTAACGAAAATCCGTACGGCCCGTCGCCCAAAGCCCTGAAAGCGATTTCGGAAGCGGCCCGGGAAGGGTTTCTGTACCCGTTTCAGTACGGGACGGAGTTGCAGAAAATGATTGCGGAAGCGGAAGGGGTGGCACCGGAGCAAATTCTGTTGTCGGCGGGTTCGGGCGCGTTGCTGCACGCGACGGCGCTGGAGTTTGCGCACAGGAATCCGGGGGGCAGCGTGTTGTCGGCCGATCCGACCTACGAACAACTCGTGCGGGCGGCCGTTATGCACGGTATGGCGTGGGATAAAGTGCCCCTGACGTCGGGTACGTATGATCATAACCTGGAAGAAATGGAAAAGCGGATCAACAACAAAACCAGTCTGGTGTATCTCTGCAATCCCAACAATCCGACCGGTGTTACGATGAATCCCGACACGCTGCGGGCGTTTGTCGACCGCGTTTCGGCCCAAAAACCGGTGTTTGTCGACGAAGCTTACATTCACTACACGGGCGATCCGAAAAAGTATACGGTTATTGAAAACATCAAGCAAGGCCAGAATGTAATGGTGGCCAAAACCTTCTCCAAAATCTACGGCATGGCCGGTTTGCGGATGGGGTATATGGTCGGTCAGCCCGATATGCTGAAAACCATCTCGAAATGGGGTGGTGGGCCCGGGAGCCTGAGCATGACCACCTTGCGGGCCGCGCTGGCGTGTTTCAAAGACGAGGAGTTTATCCAGTACTCGCTGGGCAAAGGGCTCGAAGCCCGGGAGTTTCTGTACACGACGCTGAAGCAGAACGGCTATACCTACCTGCCGTCGGGCACCAACTTCGTGCTGTTCCCGATCCGGATGAATGGCGACGATTTTACCGGGAAAATGATGGAAAACGGCGTCAGCGTCCGGCAGTGGAAATTCGACGGGCAGTACTGGTGCCGCGTGAGCCTCGGGACGATGGACCAGATGAAGGCGTTCGCCGACGCGCTGAAAGTTGTTTCGTAACGTCTGTAGTCTTGCTTTAGGCCCCGCCCCTTAAGCCAGTTCGCCCGGACTAAAGTCGGGCAGTCCGTGGTTGAAATCGCTTCCGAAGTTTTACCTTTGGGAGCGATTTCTTTATAACCCCTATGTCCGTTCATATCTCATCCCTGGCCGAAAGTCTGCCGGTTTTCCTGCAACAGCGCAATTATTCGGCAATTGCGGTTCTCGTCGATTCAAATACCAAGCGTTTTTGTTATCCGGCCATAAAAAATTTTTTACCGAAACATAAAATTATTACGATTCGGGCGGGCGAGGAAAACAAGAATTTAAGCAGTTGCGAAAGCGTCTGGCAGGGGTTAACCGACGCCCACTTTGACCGTCACGCGCTGGTAATTGATCTCGGAGGGGGCGTAATTGGTGATTTAGGCGGTTTTTGTGCCTCGACCTACAAGCGCGGCATTGATTTTATTCAGATTCCGACCACGCTGCTGTCGCAGGTAGACGCGAGTGTGGGCGGAAAGTTGGGTATTGACTTTCACGGATTTAAGAACCATATTGGGGTCTTTAAATTGCCGGAAGCCGTACTGATTGATACGGTTTTTCTGCAAACATTACCGGAGCGGGAGTTGCGCTCCGGATTCGCCGAAATTATCAAGCATTGTCTGATTGCCGACGAGGCCAAATGGAACGTAATCCGTCGTCTTGATCTGCACCAGCAGAATTGGGAAGATCTGGTGGCGCATTCGGTGGCCGTGAAAAAAAAGGTCGTCGAACAAGATCCAACGGAGCAGGGAATTCGTAAAATACTGAACTACGGCCATACCGTAGGGCATGCGCTCGAAACATACCTGCTGGCGGACCCCAAACGGCGGTTGTTGCACGGCGAAGCGATTGCCGTCGGGATGATTGCCGAAGCCTTTATTGCCGCCCGGAAAGGGTTGATTCCGGCGCAGTTATTAGAACAGATTGAAGAGTATCTTTTTGCGGTATACGGCCGTGTTGCCATCACCGATGCCGATCTGGAACCGGTGCTGGCGCTGACGTTGCAGGACAAGAAAAACCGGGGTGGTCAGGTGCGGATGGCGTTGCTCGACGGACCGGGCCGTTGCACCTACGATGTCCCCGTATCGAAGGCCGAAATGCGCCGGGCCTTGGAGTATTACCGAACCTAAACTGTAAGCAGGGCCGTTGCCACGGTTTTTTGAACTTTACAGCGGAAACGTGATTGTAATCAGTATTCATTACCTAACCAGTTTGTCTATAAAGAGTCACTTTTACAACCCTGTTAAACAGTTCGTTTATGAAAAATTTTATTGGCGTTCTTGTGTTGCTGGCTGTGGTTTCGCTGGCTGGCTGTATGCCCGGCAAGTTATTTGTTGAGCACGATTACAGTTACGAAGGGCATTTCAAAAACTACGAGTCTTTTAATTTTCTGGAATGTGAGTACATCGATTCTACCCTGCTTTGTTCGGATATTCAGGAAGCGATTCGTCACCAGATGGAAGCACGTGGTTATAAAGTCGCCAACCGCGGTCCGAATCTCCTGATTTCCTACAATATCTTCCGCAACGACCTGCGTTTTCGCGGGTATCAGCAGCCCGTTATCAAAGACTGGGTGGTGAGTGAAGATGGCGATGCCACCTACAAACGGATCGACTACAACCTCGACGAAGGAACGCTGATGATTTCATTGATTGATGCCGAAACCTATCAGGTAATCTGGAAGGGCTATGCTTCGCGGGTGACCCGCAATCCAAACTTTAAAAACAACTACTTCAAGGGGATCGTCCGATCCATCTTCGACCAGTACCCGCTCATGGCCTCGGCCCGGAAATAGCGTTTAGAAGGCCCAATGATGTATGAAGGGGGGGCAACTGAACCCCTATTCATGCTTCATTGGGCTTTTCTGCGTTGTCAATTCCCTGAAAATTCCCTCCAGGCTGCTCTCCTCCTGTTTCAGCCCCACCAGCGTCAGGTTTTTGTCGGCCGCCAGGCGGAAGATCGCGGCCCGCAGATCGCTGTTTGGGTCGGCCACCAGCCGGTACCGGTTTTCGCCCAACCTTTCCACGTGCCGGATACCGGGCAGGGTATTCAAAACCGCTGCATCGGCCAGATCCTGTTCAAATTCGGCCACCACCGCGATGGTGCCATCGGCGGTTTCGCGCAAGGTGCTTAGCTGGCCATCGGCCACGATTTTTCCCCGATTGATGATAATCACCCGGTCGCAGAGGGCTTCAACTTCCTGCATGATGTGGGTTGAAAATAGGACGGTTTTTTCGCGGCCAATGGTGCGGATCACCTGCCGGATTTCCGTCAGCTGATTGGGGTCCAGGCCGGTCGTGGGTTCGTCCAGAATCAACACCGGCGGGTTGTGAATCAGCGCCTGCGCCAGTCCGACACGCTGGCGGTATCCTTTCGACAACTGGCCGATCTTTTTGCGCTGCTCCAGTTCCAGTCCCACCAGGTCAATCATCTCCGCCACCCGCTGCCGCAGAACCGAACCGCCCAGGCCGTGCAGCGATCCGGCAAAGTGCAGAAACTCCTTTACGTACATATCCAGGTAGAGCGGATTGTGTTCGGGCAGATACCCCAGACTGCGCCGGACATCGATGGACTGCGTCCGGACATCAAAACCATTGACCTCGATGGTCCCTTCGGTGGGAGGCAGGTAGGCCGTGGCGATTTTCATTGTCGTGGATTTTCCGGCCCCGTTTGGGCCCAGAAAGCCCACAATCTCGCCCGGCTGCACCGCAAACGAAATGGCATCGACCGCCCGCTGGGGTGCAGCACCCGGACGGGCGTAGAGTTTGGTCAGATTTTTTACCAGAATGGACATCGAGTACGTACGAAACTACAAAGAGACAACGTGTTGTGGAATAAAACAACAAAACCGGGTTGGTGACCCGAGCGTTCGTGGGAGGCTCGAGCCTGCGAATGCAACCAATCCCGCAAATCAATGTATTAACGGCGTTTTGGAAAAACCGCTTTTAAAACCAAAAACAATTTTTATTTTTAACCCCTTGTTGACGACCTGGGAGATGAAATGACGGGGATGAGAACGAAATACATCGGTACGGTAGTAAGCTGCCTGATGGCAATCGGGACGTGGGCGCAACCGCCGGGAAATCGGGATACCTCCAGAACCTCCCTTGAAAGTATCGGCCATCCGCCGGAGGTTTTTACGAATTGCGATAACGCGCAAACGCAGACCGAACTGAATTTATGCGCCCAGATGCGGTTTCAAAAAGCAGATCTGGAACTGAATACGGTTTACCGGCAACTACTGACCCTGTTGCCGAAAGAAGACAAATCCCTGGTTATGGAAGCCCAGCGGCAATGGATTGCGTACCGCGATACCCACTGTAAAGTTTACGAAAAAATGTACGCGGGCGGGTCCATGCTGACGATGGTGGTGGCTACCTGCAAGGAAACGACTACCCTGAGCCGAATCAACGAATTGAAAGAATTGATTGCCGAACGAAAACTTAGACCATAGACACCTGCCGTATGAGTGATTCTGTATTCCGGAAAAAATCAGTAGTAAAAGCCGTAGCTGAGGTCGATGAAGGAAGTTCGTCGCACATGAACAAAGTCCTGGGCGTTCGCGACCTCACCTCGTTCGGGATTGCAGCCATCATCGGCGCCGGAATTTTCAGTACCATCGGCCGGGCCAGCGTTAACGGCGGGCCCGCGGTTTCGCTGTTGTTTGTGTTTACCGCCATTGCCTGCGTGTTTACGGCCCTCAGCTATGCGCAGTTTGCTTCCACCGTGCCGGTGAGCGGGAGTGCCTATACCTACGCCTATGTGTCGTTCGGGGAGATCTTTGCCTGGATCATCGGCTGGGCGCTGATTCTGGAATACGCCGTCAGTAACATGGTGGTGGCCATTTCGTGGTCGGAATACTTTACGTCGATGCTGGAAGGTTTCGGTGTCCATTTTCCGGGGTATTGGGCAACCGACTATGGGTCGGCGGCCCGGGCCTACGCGGAGGTGCAGGCCAGTACCGCGCCGGGTAGTTTGCCCGCCAGCACGCAGGAACTGGCGCAGGCTTTTCGGGATGCCCCCACGCTCGGCGGTCTGAAACTCATTGCGGATCTTCCCGCCGGGGTGATTACCGTGCTCATTACTGCCCTAGTCTACGTCGGGATTAAGGAGTCCCGGACGGCCAGCAACATTCTGGTGGTGCTCAAACTGGCCGTGATCGGGCTGGTCATTGGGGCCGGCGCTTTTTACGTTAAACCCGAAAACTGGTCGCCGTTTGCGCCCAATGGCGTTGGTGGTGTCCTGAGCGGGGTAGCGTCGGTGTTTTTTGCTTTCATCGGTTTTGACTCGATTTCGACGACCGCCGAAGAGTGCCGGAATCCGCAGCGGGATCTGCCGCGGGCCATGATTTACTGCCTGATCATCTGTACGGTTTTGTACGTCCTGATTACGCTGGTACTGACCGGAATGGTCAATTACAAAGAACTGGGTGTTGATGATCCGCTGGCGTATGTTTTCCAGAAGGTCGATCTGAATTTCGTGGCGGGAATTATTTCGGTCAGCGCGGTGGTGGCCATTACGAGTGCTTTGCTCGTTTTTCAACTGGGACAACCGCGGATCTGGATGACCATGAGCCGGGATGGGCTGTTGTGGCCGCGGTTCTCGAAAATCCATCCGCGTTATCGGACGCCTTCCTTTTCAACCATCGTTACCGGTTTTCTGGTCGCCGTGCCGTCGTTGTTTATGGATATGCAGTTTTTCATCGACCTGACCAGCGTGGGGACTTTCTTCGCGTTTATTCTGGTTTGCGGAGGTATCCTGTATTTAGACGCCAAAGGCCTTTCCAGCCAGTCGAAGTTTAAAGTGCCGTACATTAACGGTAAGTATATCATCGGCCTGTTGTTGATTCTTACCGTGTTTCTGGTGGCACGGTCGGGCCATCTTTTCAGCGGCATTGAAGAAAAACCGCTGCTGGCATTTTTCTGGCTCACCTGGGTGATTCTGGCCGTTCTGGCGTTCCGCTCCAATTTCTCGCTGCTGCCGGTTTTGGGTATTCTCACCAATTTATACCTCATGACCGAACTGGGCATCAGCAACTGGCTCATCTTTGTGATCTGGCTGGTGATTGGGCTACTCATTTACTTCTCGTACGGGTACCGGAAAAGCCGGTTAGCTACGCTTCAGGGCTAGGGGTATCCCGATGCGCTCGGTACCGTAAGGGGGCGATTTGCAGCTATTCCTTCTTTTAGCCTACCTTCTGTCGGACCTCAGAGAAAATTACGATAAATCATTAGTTGATTGTACAGTCAATAATAATTCTGACTATATTGTGCCCGGAAAAGTCAGGCTGATTGCCAGACAGAAGGGACAAAGAATACCCGCAGCAAGGTCTTTTCCAGAAGGCTCTACTTAATCTTTACATCTCGCAATAGTGCAGAAAGCCTGAAGGGTTTCCCTTTAGGCTTTTTTGATGGGAAACAAAAAGCGGTTCGGCAGTGAATTGCCGAACCGCCCGGTATAGAAGGACGAGTGATTAGTCACTTCGACGACCGCCCATCAGCAGACTGGCGTAGTAGAGCAAGGTAGCCAGTGAACCGAGGGCCGCAACGACGTAGGTCATAGCCGCCCACCAGAGGGCGTCTTTGGCATAACCGTATTCCCGCTGGTTAACAATGTTCCGGTTTTGTACCCAGGCCAAAGCCCGACGGCTGGCGTCGAACTCGACAGGCAGCGTTACGAAACTGAACAGGGTCGTAACGGCAAACAAGGCTACCCCAACGGCCAGCGGAATGATCGTGGTGTTGATCAACAGAATTCCGATCAGGATAATCCATTGCAGATAACTGGATGAAATCGTCAGGAACGGTACCATCGCCGAACGGAATTTAAGCGGTCCGTAGGCCGTTGCGTGTTGCACGGCGTGACCGCATTCGTGAGCCGCAACGGCTGCTGCGGCCACACTTCGACCGTAATAGACGTCGGCACTCAGGTTAACGGTTTTGTCCTGCGGGTTATAGTGGTCGGTTAGCATCCCTTCGACCGACAGGACGCGAACGTCGTAAATGTTGTTTTCCTGAAGCATTCGCTCGGCAATATCCTTACCGCTCAGACCGTTGCTCAGTCCGATTTGTGAATACTCGTTAAACTTACTTCTCAGCCGCCAGCTAACACCGGCACTGAGGAGAGCGAAAATGATGAAAATAATCCAGATTCCAGGCATGATTCAATAAAACCGGGTCGCCGGCACGATTAAGTTAAGGTTAAACAGTAGTGTGGAGCACTCTATCGAATAAACAAATATCGGTAAAAAAACAGTTCCTTGTTCATCCCGGCCCACAACCGCTGATCCCGGTTTTGGGAAGTCCGTCACTCAGCGATAGGCTTCCCGGATTTTGCCAATGAGCGCCGTAGTGGAGTAACCCGCCACGAGCGGAATGGTTTCGACCCGTCCGCCGTTTTGCAGCACCAAATCGGCACCCACAATGTCGGCGATGGCGTAATCATTGCCCTTTACCAGCACATCCGGTTTTAGGGCCTGAATCAGTTCGAGCGGAGTTGGTTCGTCGAACAGAACCACGGCATCGATAAACGCGAGCGAAGCCATCAGCCGGGCACGGGCGTATTCGTTAACCACCGGGCGCAGGGGGCCTTTGATCCGGCTCACGGACGCATCCGTATTCAGACCCAGTATTAATTTGTCGCCGAACTGGCGCGCTTTTTCGAGGTAATCGACGTGTCCCAGGTGCAGAATATCGAAGCAGCCGTTCGTAAACACAAGGCGCTTTCCTTCCGTATGCCAGCGGTCGGCCCATTCAACAGCCTGCGGACGCGTCAGAATTTTGGATTCAGTCATACTAATCACTAATCTTACTGGGGTTGGAGGGGTTGATGCTGGATACTAGATGCTAGATGTTTTTGATACTGGATGCTAGATACGGGCTGTTTTTTGGGCTCATCTAACGATCCAGCATCCAGCATCAAAACCATCCAGTATCCAAAATCTAGCATCCAGTTCATCCAGAACGTCCAACTCATCCGGCATCGGAACCATCCAGGTTAACGACCGGCTGTGTTTTTGGTTGCGGACTACGACCTTTCAGCATCACGATCAGAAAACTGACGGCACCCAGGACAACGACGTAGAACCATTGTGTAAACAGCATCAGCGTGGCTAGCGTCGCACCTTCCTGGTGGCTCAGGCCGTAGAGTGCCAGGGCCGCCCCGACCAGAATATTGAAGGCTCCGGCTCCGCCCTGCACGGGGGCAGCCATACCGATGGCGCCCATAATCAGGATGGTCAGGCCAGCCCGCCAGCCCAGGTCGGCGGTTTGCGGCATGGCCCAGAAGAGCACAAACGACATGAAATAATACATCGTCCAGATCAAAACCGTATGGAACACAAACGCGCCGGGGTTTTTCAGTTTCCGGATGCTTAGCAGGCCCTCCAGCAAGCCCCGAATAAATTTTTCAACGCGCTGGTAGAACGGTTTCTGGCGGAGGATTTCCTTGTAGCGGTTATAGAAATACCAGACCATCACGGCCAAACCGAGCAGGCAACCGCCCAGCAGGACCAGTAACCAGGTGTTGTCGGCCAGCCTGGAGGCTCCGCTGAATTTGGACGAGAAAAAATCCATCAGAAACGTACTGAGCCGGTTGAACTCGATCAGAAACGTGGCGCCAATGAGCAGCACCAGCATCATTACATCAAAAATCCGTTCGGCAACCACCGTCCCGAAACTCACGTTGACAGGCACATTTTCCAGCCGGTTCAGGGTCCCGCAGCGGGTTACTTCACCCATGCGCGGCACCACCAGGTTGGCAAAATAGCCCGTCAGAACCGCCAGCGTGGCATTAAACTGGGCGGGTCGATAGCCCACAACCGGTTCGAGCAGCAAGCTCCAGCGATAGGCCCGGCTCCAGTGCGCAACGACGGTCAGCAAACCGGAAACGACAATCCAGCGGTAATCCGCCTTGCTGAACGCATCGAACATGGCCGCCCGGTCCACATCCTTGAAAACGTACCAGAGCAAAACGCCCGCGATACCCAGGGAGATTCCGTACTTTACGATGTTTTTCAAGGTTGGTGATGGTTAGATGGAAGGGGGTTGGTGGCTGGATGCTGGATGCAAGATACTAGATGTTTTGATACGGGATATTAGTAGCTCCAGGTCCTTAACCATCCAGTATCCAGCATCATTTAAACAAGCCGGTTGTTGCTATCGGGGAAAACAACCTGCGGCTTATAGGCTTTGGCTTCTTCGGGGGTCATCATGCCGTATGAAATGATGATGATGATGTCGCCGACCTGCGCCCGCCGGGCAGCCGCGCCGTTCAGACAGATAATGCCCGAGCCGCGTTCGCCCTTGATGACGTAGGTAATCAGCCGTTCGCCATTGTTGTTGTTGACAATATGAACCTGCTCATTTTCAAGCAATCCGGCGGCATCCATCAGGTCTTCGTCAATGGTGATGCTGCCGACGTAATTCAGTTCGGCCTGCGTCACCCGGACCCGGTGGATTTTGGATTTCATTACAGTAATAAACATAGTAGTAAAGACGACCCGGTTCAAACGGACGGCCAAAATTAGTGAAAAACCGTCCATCCGTGTCAGTCACCGCAAAAACAGCCGGCGGAATGAGTTGGTTCAGTCAGAGAACGAGGTTGTCGATCAGCCGGGTCTGGCCCAGGTAAGCGGCAATGCAAAGCGCTGTGACTCCCGGCGCCTGCAACTGCTCGACCGGTTGCAGCGTGTCGGCGTTCGCAATTTCGAAATACTCCAGCCGAAAAACCGGGTGCTCCTGCAAGTTGTTGATAACGGCGGTTTTGGCGGCTTCAAGCGTTCCGCCATTTTGCAAAACCGCCCGTGCGTGGCTGAGCACCTGGTAGAGAGCCGGTGCTTCCCGGCGCTCGGCGGGCGAGAGGTTGCGGTTGCGCGACGACATGGCCAGACCGTCGTCTTCCCGCACAATCGGCATCCGGACCAGTTCCAGCTGAAACCCCAGATCACGAATTAATCGTTTGACCACGGCCACCTGTTGCAGGTCTTTCTGGCCGAAATAGGCCCGGTCGGGCTGCACAATGTGGAAGAGTTTGGATACCACGATGCCGACGCCGTTGAAATGGCCGGGCCGGAAAGCCCCTTCCAGCACGGTTTCCAGTTCGCCGAAATTCAGCTTCAGCACGGGGCTGGACGGATACATTTCGTCGACCGACGGGGCAAAAACGAAATCGCAGCCGGCGGCTTCCAGCAACTGGCAATCGGCCTCGAGCGTGTGCGGGTACCGGGCCAGGTCGTCGGGGTTGTTGAACTGCGTCGGATTGACAAAGATGCTGCAAACTGTCAGGTCGTTCTGCGCCTTGCAGGCATCGACCAGGGCCATATGACCGGCGTGTAAAGCCCCCATCGTGGGAACGAGTCCAACCAATCGGCCGGCCCGGCCTTGAGAATCAAGGGCTTGCCGTAATTCGGCAATCGTTGTGTAGAGTTGCATAACTGGGTTTTAAACGAACCGCCCGTTCTGCGGCAGCCGGTATTCCAGGCGCAAATTCGGCAAGAACGGCTTTGGATTGACAAAACAGGAGTTTTTCTGGCGAAAATCTATTGAAATACCAGAAAAAATTGTATAATTTTGCAGATTTTTAATTTAGTCCGCTACGGCGGTTATTTCACTAAAGCCCCCCAATCGTGCTATGAGCAAACTACGGATTCTCTACGTTGCCAGTGAAATCAACCCGTTTCTACAGACCTCAGCAGTAGCCGATTTCGTTCGGAAACTCCCGCAGGCCATGCAGGAACGTGGTATGGAAATTCGCATTTTGGTACCACGTTTCGGGCTGATCAATGAGCGTAAAAACCGGCTTCACGAAGTGGTCCGGTTATCGGGTATCAATATTACGGTAGGTGACGAGGAGAAACCGCTGATCATCAAAGTGGCCTCCATTCCTAATGCCAAGCTTCAGGTGTATTTTATTGACAACGAAGACTATTTTCAGCGGAAACACGTTTTTCTTGACAAGGATGACCGATTCTACGAGGACAACGACGAGCGGACCATTTTCTTCTGCAAAGGCGTTCTGGAAACCGTAAAGAAACTGGGCTGGTCGCCCGACATCGTTCACTGCAACGACTGGATGACGGCACTGATTCCGCTGTACCTGAAAACCACTTACAAGAACGACCCGATGTTTAAGGATACCAAGTCGGTGTTCTCGGTGTATAATAGTTCGTTTTCGTACCGGTTCGACGACGGTCTGGTGGAAAAAGCCAAGGCCATGGATGTGGACGATGATATGCTGAAATACCTGAAATCGGCAGATTTCGACGGTTTTATCCGCATGGGCTGTACGTATGCCGATGTGGTGGTCAAAGCCGATGAAGATTATAGCGAGAGTCTAAATAGTATTTTGAATGATTTGTCCAACAAGAAAGTTGAACTCACCGAAGAAGGCCAGGAAGTTGCTGATCAATACTACAATCTTTACACGGAACTGGCGGGATAGCCGGTCGTTCAACGGCGTTCGGCTGAGTCTGCTCGCGGTTTTGGTGGCACTGGTTTCGGTGCTCGTGGCTTGCGAAGAGCCCAAAGACATTGGCCTGCCGCCCAACACGGCCATTGGGGTGTTATACACCGACACACTGACCGTCAGTACCTCGACGGTTTTGCTGGATTCGGTGGAAAACGACCGCAATCTCCTGCTGTTCGCCGGGCAGTATAATGACCCGGTTTTCGGGAAGGTGTCGGCCAAAGCCTTTGGTCAGTTATACGTGGAATCGGGCAATTTCAAGACCGAAACCGAAATGGTGTATGACTCACTGGTGGCCTGGGTGGGCTATACGTACGTGTACGGCGATACGACCCGGTCGCAGGAGATTTTCCTTCACCGGCTGACCGAAGATCTGGACACGGCGAAGCGGTATACCGCCAATTCGTCAGCCACCTACGAGGCTCAGCCTTTGGCCAAGTTTGAACTGACACCCACGGCCAAAGGAGGCTCCAAATACGTTAAACTGTCGGATGCGCTGGGTCGCGAACTGCTGGAGATGTCGAAAGGGTCCGGCATTACCCAGGCTGATTTTGCGAAAAAATTCAAGGGCATTGCCCTCGTTCCCGGCGCCACGAATACGACGGTTTTTGGATTCAGCAATGGCGTAGTCTACCTTGAACTGTATTACCACAGTGCCGCCGATACGACCAAAAAGCTGGCAACCGACTTTTCAACGAACCGGGCCCGGCCTTCGTTTAGCCAGATCAAGGTGGATCGGTCGGGTACGAAGCTGGCGGGTCTGAGCGTCAGCAAACCGCTGACAGCCTCGGCAACGGGGGGCGAAATGTTTTTGCAGGGCGCCACGGGGGTCACCACCAAAGTCTCGTTCCCGACCATCGAAAACCTGAAAAAAGAATCGGGCCGGATTGCCATCAACCGGGCGGAACTGCAGTTTTTTGTCAAGGGAGGCAGCCCCGGCGGACCCGTAACCTCCGTGGTGTCGCTGGCGCAGACCGACGCGAATAACCACGTGCTGTATACCCCCGAACCCGGCACGGGAACCCGGCTTTACCACCTGGTACAAACGCAGGCCGGTACGTTTCAGTCGGCCAACAAGTGGTACTACCCGCAGATTGTTGGGTATAGTTCCCGCATGAAAACGTATACGTTCGACCTGACGACCTATCTGCAGGCGCTGCTGGTCGGGTTTGCGCCGAATAATGGGTTGGTTCTGTTTCCGCTCTCGACCACTTCGCTGGTGCAAACCAGTTCGATTGGTACACCGCAGTATCTCTCGCAGCCGTACATTTATAATCAGCTAAACGGATCGGTTTTAAGCGGGCCGACCAGCGCAAAACTGGTTGTCTTTTACACGTATACACCGTAAAACCGTAACCAGCAATAAAAAAGCCAGCTCATTCGTGGGCTGGCTTTTTTATTGCTGGTACTTCCTGGCTAAAAACCGCATGGTTTTACCGATTGTTTTGTATCTTTCTCAAAAACAAGTCGCTTTTTATCAGCAATTTAGGTATGTAAAAAGCCTTTTTTAACTATTTTAAAAAGTAGTTTTCACAGCACCATTTAATTTAAAAACCGATGTGTGGAATTGTTGCTTATGTGGGGCACCGGGATGCCGCACCGCTTATTCTGAAAGGACTCAAACGCCTGGAATACCGGGGATACGATAGTGCCGGGCTGGCGCTGCTCGAAGGCGAAGATCCCAATCAGCCGGGCTTGAACGTTTATAAGAAAAAAGGGAAAGTTGTTGACCTGGAAAACGAACTGGCCGGGAAAGAACGGCACGCTAGCATTGGCATCGGGCACACCCGCTGGGCTACCCACGGTGCCCCGAACGATGTGAATGCGCACCCCCACTACTCGCATAACCGGAAGCTGGCCATCATTCACAACGGGATTATTGAAAATTATGTATCCATTAAACAGAATCTGCTTCGGAAAGGGCATGTTTTCCGCTCCGAAACCGATTCTGAAGTACTCGTTCAGTTTATTGAAGACATTCAGAACGAAACCGGGTCGTCGCTGGAAGAGGCCGTTCGGCAGGCGTTGCTGGAAGTCGTGGGTGCTTATGCCATCGTCATCCTTTCGAAAGAAGATCCAACGCAGTTGATAGCCGCCCGCAAAGGCAGCCCGCTGGTGATCGGCGTGGGCGACAACGAGTATTTTTTCGCGTCGGATGCGACCCCGATTGTGGAATACACCAAAGATGTGGTTTATCTGAACGACCACGAAATTGCCGTGGTTCGCGACGGTGAACTCAAACTGATTACGCTCGAGAATACCCCGGCAACGCCTTACATTCAGAAAGTCGAACTGGAACTGGAAGCCATTGAAAAAGGCGGTTTTGAGCATTTCATGCTGAAAGAAATCTTTGAGCAGCCGCGCTCCATTGCCGACAGCATGCGGGGCCGTGTTCGGGCCGACGAGGGGCATCTGCGGCTGGGTGGTCTGCGGGATTACGTCGATCGGCTGGCGGCTTCGGAACGGATCGTCATCGTCGGTTGCGGAACCTCCTGGCATGCCGGACTGGTGGCCGAGTACATTTTTGAAGAACTGGCCCGGATTCCGGTCGAAGTTGAATACGCGTCGGAATTCCGATACCGCAATCCGATCATTCAGGAACGCGATATTGTGATTGCCATCTCGCAATCGGGCGAAACGGCGGACACACTGGCGGCTATTGAACTGGCCAAATCGAAGGGGGCGACCATTTTTGGGGTGTGCAACGTGGTGGGCTCGTCCATTGCCCGGGCCACCCACGCGGGGGCTTATACCCATGCGGGTCCGGAAATCGGGGTGGCCAGCACGAAGGCGTTTACGGCGCAGGTAACGGTTTTGACGCTCATGGCCCTCACGGCGGCCCATAAAAAAGGAACCCTTTCCGAAACGCTTTTCCGCCAACTGCTGGCCGAAATGGAGCATATTCCGGCGTTGGTTGACCAGGTTCTGCAAAAGGCCGAGAAAGTGAAGGAGATCGCCTACATTTTTACGTACGCCAAAAATTTTATCTACCTGGGCCGGGGGCTTAATTTTCCGGTGGCACTGGAAGGTGCCCTGAAATTGAAAGAAATTTCGTACATCCACGCCGAAGGCTATCCGGCAGCCGAGATGAAACATGGACCGATTGCGCTGATCGATGAGGATATGCCGGTCGTGGTGATTGCCACGAAAGACAGCTCGTACGAAAAGGTGGTTTCCAACATTCAGGAGGTAAAAGCCCGCAAAGGCCGGGTGATTGCCGTCGTTACGGAAGGCGACGAGCAGATTCGGAGCATGGTCGATTTTGTAATTGAAATTCCGAAGGTCCACGACATTCTGATGCCGCTGGTTTCGGTGATTCCGCTCCAACTGCTGTCGTATTACATTGCCGTGATGCGGGGCCGTAACGTCGATCAGCCGCGTAACCTGGCCAAATCGGTGACGGTGGAATAATCCGGTAGGCTTTCTGAACGAGCTGCAACGCCCGCATGGTTGGGAAAACCGTACGGGTCTGCGGTTTTTATTTGCCATGCGACGGTTTTGATTGCTAACTTGCAGCCTGATTTGTACAAAATCAACTTTCGTATGGCAACTAAAAAAATCATATTTTCCCCCGACGCTCCGGCACCCATCGGTCCTTACAACCAGGCTGTTATGGTGAATGAAACATTGTATGTTTCCGGTCAGATTGCACTCGATGTGGCCTCGTCCGGCGATATTCAGGCCGAAACCCGTAAAGTAATGGAGAACATCGGCGCTATTTTAAAGGTTGCCGGCCTGACCTTTGAGAACGTCGTAAAAGCTAGCATTTTTGTGAAAGACCTGAATAATTTCGGGGCCATCAATGAGGTGTACGGCAGTTTCTTTACCGCTGATCCACCCGCTCGTGAAACCGTCGAAGTAGCGCGGTTGCCGAAAGATGTGAATGTCGAAATCTCAGTGATTGCTGTTCAATAAATTAACAGGAAAAAGAGCATAAATAGAAGAAGGGAGAGCGGTTGGGTACCGCGTTCCCTTTTTCATTGTTGTTCTTTTCTTTCTACCTCTTTTCTTTAATTATGTCCGAAATACGCGTTCGTTTTGCGCCCAGCCCGACCGGGCCGTTGCACATTGGTGGGGTGCGAACTGCTCTATACAATTACCTGTTTGCCCGTAAACACGGCGGAAAAATGCTGCTCCGGATCGAAGATACGGACCAAAACCGCTTTGTGCCGGGTGCTGAAGATTACATTGTTGAATCCCTGAAGTGGGTTGGAATTGAAATTGATGAAGGGATAACGACGGGAGGCCCCCACGCACCCTACCGGCAGTCGGAACGCAAGGCCATTTATCGCGAACACGCCGAGCGGCTGGTGGCTGAAGGCAAAGCGTATTACGCGTTTGATACGGCTGATGAACTGGACGCCATGCGGAAGCGGATGGAAGAAGCCAAGGCGCCGTCGGCCCAGTACAACGCCATTACCCGGCGTCAGATGAAGAACTCGCTGACCCTCAAGCCGGAAGAAGTACAGACGCTGATCGATTCGGGTGCGCCTTACGTGATCCGGCTGAAAGTGCCGAGCAAAGAAGACATCCGGCTGAACGACCTGATTCGGGGCTGGGTGGTGGTTCATTCGTCGCAGATTGATGACAAGGTGTTGCTGAAATCGGACGGGATGCCCACGTATCACCTGGCTAACATTGTCGATGATCATCTGATGGGAATCACCCACGTGATTCGGGGCGAAGAATGGTTGCCCTCGGCGCCGTTGCACGTGTTGCTGTACCGGTTTTTGGGCTGGGAAAGCACCATGCCGCAGTTTGCGCACCTGCCGCTGCTGCTGAAACCCGACGGCAACGGCAAGCTCAGCAAGCGCGACGCTGATCTGGGCGGTTTTCCGGTTTTTCCGCTCGAGTGGACCGATCCATTCACCGGAACCGTGGCCCGCGGATTCCGCGAAGACGGTTATTTGCCCGAAGCATTAGTCAACTTTCTGGCATTTCTGGGCTGGAATCCCGGCACGGAGCAGGAAATGTTTACCATGGATGAACTGATTCAGGCGTTCAGTCTGGAGCAGATTCACAAGGCGGGGGCCCGCTTCGATATTCAGAAAGCCAAGTGGTTTAACCACGAGTACCTTCGGCAGCAACCCAACGAGCAACTGGCCGAAACGATTGTTGCCCACGCTACCGCCGACGGTTTCGAGTGCTCACCGGAGCAAGCCGCCAAAATTGCCGGGTTACTGAAAGAGCGCGTCAACTTTGCGAGCGAGATTTATGCCGAATCAGGCATCTTCTTCCGAGCCCCCCAAAGCTATGATCCGGCGGTTGTAACGGCTAAATGGAATGACGAAGCCATTCGCGCTTTGACCGCATTCAAAGATGCGTTAACTTCGGTAACGGAACCCCTTACGGCGGAGTTGGCAAAAACCACGCTGGCCGAAACCATGACCGCCATTGGGGTTAAGCAGGGTAAAATCATGCAGGTACTGCGGCTGGCCATTACCGGCGTTGGTGCCGGACCGGATTTGATGATGACCCTGGAAATTATTGGTAAACAGGCCACCATTGACCGGTTGCAAAAAGCGTTAACAGAGTTAGGAATTAAGAGTTAAGAGTGATGAGTGAAGAGTTGCTCCGCCCGGCGGTTGGCTGACGCATTCTACAATTGTGGAGCAACTCATCACTCTTAACTCATCACTCATAACTGAAAAAAGGAAATGGCAAAGAAAGGCGCGAAACCCGAAGATCCGTCGAATGACAAGCCCCGGGTTCACAAAGAACTGGAAGGGTTCGACATCAAGATCAATACCTTTGGCGAAATTACGACCAGCTACGATATTGATAAAATCAACGCGTTTCTGAACAAAACCGTTGACGATAAAAAACTCCGGAACCGCAAAGACCTGAAAGAAGGGGAGTCTGGGGAGGAGGAGGAGTATACCGATGAAGAAGAGTAAGTAAACCGGTTTTCTTAAACTTTAACTTTTAAGCTGTAATTCACATACTGCATGCGTTCCCACGAAATCGATTATCGCATCATCGGCGAAGATATTCAGGTCGTCGAAATTGAACTGGACCCGAACGAAACCGTCATTGCTGAAGCCGGTGCCATGTTGTTCATGGAAGAAGGGATTCAGTTTGAAACCAAGATGGGCGATGGCTCGCAGCCGAACCAGGGTTTTATGGGCAAGCTGTTTCAGGCCGGTTCGCGGCTGCTGACCGGCGAATCGTTGTTCATGACGCATTTTACCAACCGGGGGTACGGCAAACGGAAAGTGGCCTTTGCGGCACCGTATCCGGGCACGGTCATGCCCATTGATTTAGCCAAAATTTACGGTAATCAGCTGATTGTCCAAAAAGATGCCTTCCTGTGTGCCGCTCTCGGGACACAAATGGCCATTCATTTCAACCAGCGGATTGGTACCGGTTTATTCGGCGGAGAAGGTTTCATCCTCCAGAAAATTCAGGGTGATGGCATGGCCTTCATTCACGCCGGAGGGGTGGTGATGGAACGCCAGCTGAACAACGAAATGCTGCGGGTTGATACCGGTTGCGTGGTCGGTTTCGAACCGTCGATCAGTTTCGATATTCAACGCTCCGGTGGGCTGAAATCCATGGTTTTCGGGGGAGAAGGTATTTTCCTGGCCACGTTGCGCGGAACCGGCAAAGTCTGGATCCAGTCGATGCCGATTTCCAAACTGGTAGACCGGCTGTCGCCGGGTGGCGGACAGGCCCGCAAGGAAGGCGGCTCCGTATTGGGCGGCCTCGGGAATTTGTTTGAGGATTAATTTGTTACGACTCAGGGTTTACAAATTATCTTGAACTGATTCTGGTTCAGACATTAATTAATATGGAAGTTATTTGCGTAAATGACAATTTTCCGGCGCCGGTTCTGGCTTTTTATGCCGAATTTGGTGTCAAAACGCCTAAAGAGGATCAGATGTATTCGATCCGGATGGTTAAACGCCATACCAACGGCGAAACGGGCGTGTTGCTGGGCGAAATTCAGAACCCCGACGTGCCGGTAAAGCACCCGGTTTTGGGTGAAGTATGGTTTGAGCCTACGTTCAACATCAACCGGTTTCGGACGCTGCTGGGTCAACCCGTCCGGCAGGAAGAACTGGAAATGATCAACTCCTAAAGGATAGCAGTAAGTACGGTTTTCAAAACCGTGCAGGAATTGAAAAGCCCGGCACGAAACGGCCGGGCTTTTTCGTTTAGCTTTTTGTGTAACATTTCATCCATCCGTGACCAAATACCTTTTCGTCGTTTTTGCGGTTTTTCTGGCAGCCTGCGGAGGTCGCCATGCGGATAACTACGTCCCGAAACCCAAAGGCTACAACCGCATCGACCTGCCTCCGCATCGGTATCAGCCGTTGACGGAAGCGCACCCGTATACGTTTGAATATTCCAGAGAGGCCCGGATTTTACCGGATACCTTTCGGGGGGCGCAGCCGCACTGGATTTTTGTTCATTATCCCGAATTCAAAGCCAGTGTGCAGTTGACGTATCATTCTGTCCAGAACAGCGAAAAACGGCTGGCGGGGATGATTGCCGACTCCTACAAACTGGCGGCCATGCACAACGAAAAGGCCTACGGTTTTAAGGAAGAGGTCATCCAGCTTCCCTCCGGACTGAAAGCCGACGTATTGTCGATTACGGGTGAAGTGCCCAGCCAGTTGCAGTTTTTCACGACGGATACGACCACCCACTTCCTGCGGGGAGCCCTGTATTTCAATACCGCCACCCGCAACGATTCGCTGGCCCCGGTAATCGATTACGTCCGGAAAGACGTGCTTCACCTGCTTAAAACGCTACGCTGGAAGTAATCCCGACGGGGTTACAGCTCGCCCGTCAGGATTTTCAGATCCGACTGCGCCAGCCGGTAATTCAACTGGGCGGCCAGTAAATCGGCCTGCGCTTTTGCCAGTTGCGCCTGGGTCGTCAGGATGTCCGATGGCAGGTTGAGCCCGGCGGCTTTTCGGTCATTCTGCACTTTTAACTCTTCTGTCCGGTATTGAACCGCCCGTTGCGCGACGTTGATCAGGGCCGTGGCCTGATTGAGTTTGCGGTACGCTTTTTCGATGTCGTTGTTGACCTGTTCCTGGATGTTGGCAATGTTTTCCTGCGCCTGCTGCCGCAAAAAATGACGCTGGGTCAACACCTGTCTGTTGGAAAACAGATCCTGAATGTTCCATTTGAAATTGACGCCCGCAAAAGGGTTGTGTTTCGGGAACAGCAAATTGCCGCGCTGATAGGTATATCCGGCCACCAGCCCTACGTCCGGGCGGTAGCTTTGCTGAGCGGCTTTAATGCCCAACTCGGCTTTGTCGCGGCCCAGCGTGGCCAGTTTCAGATCGACATTGTTTTTGTTGGCCGTAGCCTTGGCGTCTTCCGGATTGGCCGTAGGGGTGGCCGACAGATCGACGCCCTCCAGGGCAACTTGATCCGCCGTTAAACCGGTCAGGTGTTTCAAGTCCGCCATGTAGTCGTCCAGCTGGATGTTCAGCTTCAGCAGGTTCTGCTCCTCATCGGCGATGCTGGCCTGCAGGCCGGCTTTGCTGACGTCGATGGTCTTGCCCGACAGCAGGGCGCTTTCTACATCGTAGAGTTTGAGGTTGGCCAGTTCGAGCTTCGCGCTGGCTTCCTCTTTCTGCTTTTGGGCAATCAGCATACCGTAGTATAACCGCTCGACACCCTGGCGGATCTGGAGGGCGACTTTTGCCTGTTCCTGCTCCGAAATCTGCACGTCGGTCTGGTCGATGGCGAGGCCGGTTTTGATTTTCCCCAACTGGGACAGCGGCTGGTAGGCCGTGGCGCCCGCGTTGAACGTGTGGTGTTCGCCCAGGTCGAACGTCTGCGTTTCATTCGGCAGCGCAATGACCGTGGTTGGATTCAGGGGGAGCGCGCCAAACGACCCTTGCGGAATGGCCAGTTGCCCCAGGTTGACATTATACTGGTAGGTCGAATTAACCGTGACCGATGGGTATTTTTTGACTTCGTCTTCCCGGACTTTGGACCGTTTTTCGGCCACCTGTAATTTTTTGATGTTCAGCGAACGGTTGTTCTGCAAGGCCAGGTCAATGGCCTTTTGTAAACTCAACGGTTCGGTTTGCTGTGCGTGGGCCAGCGTGGTCGCCATCACCAGCAGCAGGGTGGCGATATGTTTTTTTAAATGGCTATCAGATTTCATGGTGTGCGGGTTGACTCGCTACGACTTGATTCTCTTTTTTATCGCTGGGCTTTACCCAGGCGATGTACAAAACCGGCACGGTGAGGAGCGCCATGATCATGGACCACACCACCCCGACGGCAATCACACTGGCCAGCGGGCTCCACATCGGTGAGCCGGACAGGATCATGGGCAGAACGCCAATGGCGGCAGCCATGGCAGTCAGGAAAATAGGACGCAGCCGACGCTTGCCCGATTCGATGGCCGCCGTCCGGATATCCATGCCGTGCTGAAGCAATTCGTTGGTATGATCGACGAGAATGATGGCGTTCCGGACGACAATCCCCGACAGGCTAATCAGACCGACGAAAGCCGTAAATCCGAAGTTGTTACCGGTGAGGTACAGTCCGAACAGAGCGCCGAACAGGCTCAGCGGAATGGTGAGCATGACAATCGTGGCTTCTTTCAGGTTGCGGAACTGGAACAGCAGGATGAAGAAAATCAGCACCAGACTAATGACCAGGACCGTAATCATCTGGCTGAAGGTTTCCTGCTTATTGGCATATTCGCCCCCGTACTCGATACGGTACCCGGCTGGCAATTGAATTTTGGCAATGTCGGGCTGAATTTCTTTCAGCAGTTCGGCGGGCAGAACACCGTGGTGGGTTTCGCTCTGCACGGTCAGCGTCCGAACCCCGTTGCGGTGCATGATCTTGCCGGTTTGCCATTCGGGTTGAATAGCGGCAATCTGACGCAGCGGCACCCGGGCCTGGGTAACCGGCGATTCGAGATAGATATTCTGCAAATCGTTGGTAGTCCGGCGGTTTTGTTCGTTCAGGCGCAGGACAATATCAATACCGTTATTGCCTTCATACAGCGTCGTAACCGGCGCCCCGCTAAACCCGGTATACACCATTTGGGCAATGCTGGACGTGGTGAAACCCAGACGGTTGGCTTCGTCTTTCAGTTGAATGCTGATGCCGTAATAATCTTCCCGGAAATCGTTGCGAACCAGCGCACTACCGGGCGCTTTTTTGACAATATCCTGCACCTGCTGACCGATCTGTTTCAGGCGGTTCAGGTCTTCGCCGATGATGCGGACTTCAACCGGGGCTTTCAGGGGCTGGCCCTGCTGCATCAGTTTCACCTGCGGCATTCCTTCGGGAATCAGTTGCGCTACCTGATGCGCTAGTTCTTCCGACAGCGCTTCGGTCGTTTGCTCGGTGGTGGTGTTCACCAGAATCTGGGCGTAATTGCTGACGGGCACTTCCGGCGAAAAGTTGTAATAAAACCGGGGGGCGCTGGTACCGACAAACGTAGCAAACGACGTCACCCGCTCATCGTTCCGAATCAGGCTTTCCATTTTCTGGATGGCGTTTTCGGTTTTTTCCAGCTTCGTACCCGTGGGCATCCAGAGTTCAACGACAAACTGGTTCCGCTCGGCCGCCGGGAAAAACTTCTGACGCACCCCACCGAAATACAGAAGGCCTGCCAGCACAATCGTAATCAGGCTGACGCCCACAATCGGGGCCGGGTGTTTAACCGACCATTCCAGGGCTGCGTTATACCCGTTCTGCATCCGGTCGAGCAGCGAAAATTTCTTTTTAGGATTGGCTTCGACACTCGGATCGTGCAGGCCTTTTTTGATAAAGGTGTAACAAAGCAACGGAGTCAGCACCATGGCGACGATGAACGAAGCCGCCAGCGCAATCGCCACCGTCCACGGCAGGGCGTTGATGAATTCGCCCACTGCGCCGGTCAGCAGCACCATCGGCATAAAGGAAGCAATGATGGTGACCGTAGCCGCCAATACCGGGATGACCAGATCACTGGCGCTGCGCCAGGCCGCCGTCCAGCGGTCCATTCCTTCATCGAGCAGTTCGACGTAATTATCGGCAATCACAATGGCATCGTCCACCACCATCCCCAGCACCACAATCAAAGCCGCCAGCGAAACCTGGTGCAGTTCAATCCCAAACGCGTGCATGAGCGCGAACGTCACGGCCACCGTCATCGGAATCGCCATCGCGGCCACGGCGGCAATCCGGAACGGCAGCAGCAGGATCACGACAATGACCACCGAGAAAATCGCCAGGAAAAATTCGCCGATGAAGTGCGACACGTTGGCGTCGACCATCTGCGGCTGGTTTACAATCGTGCTTAGTGTAACGTTGGCCGGTAACAGGTTGGTTACCTCCGCAATTTTCTGGTTCACTTCCTCGCCGAACTGCACAATGTTGTTACCCTCGTGCATCTGGACGGTCAGCATCATGGCCTTGCGCCCGTTGACACTGATTTTACTCGTCGGCTCGGCATATTCCCGCTGCACGGTGGCCACATCGCCCAGCCGCACAATGGCGCCCGATTTTGAGGCTCCGACAATCTGGTTGGCGATTTCTTTTTCGGTATTGTAATAGCCGCTGGTGTACAGGGGCGTCTTGCTGTTCTCGGTTTTCAGATCGCCGGTTGCGCCAATGGTGTTCTGCGATTGCAGGAGCTTCACCACCTGCTGAAGGTTGACGCCGTACTGCGAGAGTTTCTCGGAATTGGACGAAACCGTAATCTGTTCCTTCTGCTCCCCGACGCGCTTGATTTTCGAAACCGCCTTGATGGTCCGCAGGTTGTCTTCCAGTTTCTGGGTGTAGTCTTTCAATTGCGCGTAACTGGCCTCATCGCTTTCAATGCCGATCACGAGTGCTTCGGTATCCCCAAAGTCGGAGTTGACAATCGGTCCGCGAACCCCCTGCGGTAAATCCAGTGTTTTGACCACCAGCAACTGGTGACGCAGTTTGCTCCAGAAGACATCCGGGTTCTTGACGTTCTCGCCCAGTTCGACGTTGACGACCACCATGCCGTCCTGCGTGGTCGAGTAGGTTTTGTCTTTCCGAACTTCCTCAAACTGAAACAGGTATTGTTCCAGTTTTTTCGTAACCTGATCTTCCACCTGGGCCGAATTCGCGCCGGGGTAATAAGCCAGTACCAGCCCCTGACGAACCGTAATTTTCGGGTCTTCCCGGCGCGGCATGGTCAGCAACGAGTTGACGCCCACCGCGAAGAGCAACAGCAACACCGACAGGGTGACCTGTTTGTATTTTAATGATGCCTGAACAAAATTCATCGCTGTGGTTAGTTAGTGAGTGAAATCAGCGTGCCGTCGCTGAGTTTTTGCTGACCGCCCGTTACCACGACCTCGTTGGCGTTAAGCCCCGACGTAATTTCAATCTGGTTGTTGATGAGTTGCCCAACGCTCACTTTGCGTTTGAAGGCTTTCTGCCGGGCCGAATCGACCACGAATACGTAGCTCTGGTTGTCGAGATCGTGCAGCACGGCTTCGGCGGGGAGGGTCAGCATCTCAGCTTTCTGGTTGGAAGCCAGCTTCACCTCGGCAATCATGCCGGGGCGAATCAGCTGTTTCGGATTGGGCAGTTCAATCTTGACCGTAAAGGCACGGGAGGTTACGTCGGCGGCTGAACCGACTTCGGTGATTTTTCCCGTGAATGTTTCGTTCAGGGACGACACCAGCACGGTAGCGGCTTGGCCTAGTTTAATGTTGTGCAGCTCATTTTCGGGAATGAATGCGTTGACATTGACGCGGCTGATGTCCGAAATGACGAACAGTGGGGTACCGACGCCCGTAATTTCGCCGACTTCGGCCAGCTTTTTCAGCATGACGCCACTAATCGGAGCGTATAATTTGGTATCGGAAAGATTTTTGGCCTGGAGCTGCTGCTGTGCCTGTGCCTGTTGCAGCCCAAAATTGACTTTGGCAAAATCGCTTTCACTCAGGCTGTTGCGTTCTCGCATGAGTTTCAGGCGGTTATACTCGTCGGTGACCTGGTTCACCTGCACATCGGCCATTTCCTTGGCAATGCCGTAGTTGGTGGGGTCAAGGCTGGCCAGCAGTTGGCCTTTGCGAACAAACTGACCTTCGTCGGCAGCAATGTAATTGATCTTCCCGGCGACCATAAAGCCGAGCCGGACGGTTTTACTGCCTTCAATATTTCCGCTGATGGAAATGTCGCGAGTCGCGTTCGTCTGGCTGATCCGGGAAGTAACCACCGGAATCGCCTTCGCCGTTTCGGGCGCATCCGTCGGGGTAGTTTTCGACTGGCAACCGCCCAGGAACAGGCTCGTTGTCAGGAAGAAATAGAGTTTGCTGCGTTTCATTGTGTGGTTTGTGATGGTAAGAATGACGGGGCAAAATTGGCGCCGGGGCCGAAGCTTTCTTTTCATCTATCTTAAAAAATGAAGCTTGATGGCTTTTTTTTCGACGTTCAGAAACAGCAACTGTTCCCGGACCGATGTCATGAATTCGTCCGTTCCGTAAATAAGGATACGTAATTCTTCCCGCGTGTTGGTATTCAGGATGGCTTCGAGCGTTTCCTGCGGTACAAACGTGAGCTCAGTCGGCTGACCGGTTTCGTAATAGGGAATGAACTGCGTCGGGAAATGGCGGCTTAAAATAGCGAGTTCCCGCTGAAAGACAGGTGGTTCGGCGGGAGAATGGTAAACCAGCGAAACATGGTTGGCCGGATGGGCAACCAGGCTGGACTTGAGGAGCGCAAACGCAGCACCCATTCCGGTTTCATCGGTGATAAACAGGAAATGGATGGTAGAAGCAGGATGAAGAGCTTGCATGGCTTATCCGTTTTGACAGTGCAAAGGACGGCTAGTCCGGCAGGCTTTCTTTTCATCTATCTTAAAAAATGAAGCCAAGGGGAAATTTATAGATATTCCCTGACTACGGCGCCAGCGTGTGTTGTCCGGCTACTTCCGTATTGTGCGGGTAAGCTGCAATCCGTGGCGGGTCTTTACCGCTGCGCCCGGATCACGCTCAGGGTTTGCTGCGTAATGCCCAGGTACGATGCAATATGGCCCAGGGGTGCGCGCAGGAGGATGTCGGGATAGGTTTCGAGCAGAATTCGGTACCGTTCCTGGGCGGTTTGAAATTGAATGGACTGAAATCGGTCGGAGAAGGCTTTGAGCATATCGATCAGCAGTAGGCGCATCAGCTTCTCCAGCTCGTCGGATTGGTCGATGTAGTGTTCCAGTTCAGCATAGGGTATGGTTCGAATGATACTGTTTTCGAGTACTTCAACGCCGTACGGTGAATTGTTGTGGTAAAAAATGCTTTCAATGGCCATGAAAAACGCATTTTCCGCAAAAAAGAAGTGCGTTATGTCTTTCCCTTCGTCTTTCAGGTAATACGTTCGGATTAACCCTTTTTCAACGAAAAACACCTTCTGGGAGCGGTTGCCGGGTTGCAGCAGTTTGTGGTGTTTCGGGCATTCCTCCCGTTTGAAGGCCTGTTCCAGTACGGTTTCCATTTCCGGCAAAAGTGTTACTCTCTGTTTCAAGTAGGTAATCAGTTCCATCCAGGTCAAAAATTAGGGTGGGACAATAGCCGGACTGGCTTTGGTACGTGCCCCAGCAAGCCGCCTTCCGGAGCCTGTAGGCAACGTGGTAAAGAACGCAATTAAATCGGGAAAACCGAATTGGGGCAGCCGGGGTGGGTGAAATTAACCGAAAAGAATACCGATCGCAGCCGTTGTCTGATAAAAAAGTGTTGAAAATCAATTCACTATTTTGTATCTTTATAACCCTTTTCGGGAATTTAACCTCTTGGTATTCACGAACCCTGGCTAATCAAAACCGCCGACTGAAAATCCGCTATGAGACGCACAAAATTTAATCCGAATCAATTTCAGATCGATTTCCTGGCTGCGTTTCGGCGTATGCTCGTTAGTCTGGGGGATTCGCAGAACTTACTCGTCAACGAAACGATTTTTGTCAAACTGAGCGATCAGTGGGAAAACAACCGGCAACTTCCGGCGGATTTGCTATTCCACAAGAGTCCGGTTGAAGCCGTGGTGTACCGGCTGTCCAAAACCGATGAGCGACTGCAGTTTCCTGAAGACCTGGTTGCGGGCGATTTGCGGGGCATTCCCGGCCTGACGGGGTTTGCGGCCAAGTTCCGGGAGCAGGGCTGGGTGATCTTGCCTAATGAACTCGCAGGGGCTTACAAACAATTGTATCTGCATATTCTGACGGCAGCATTGGGCCTGGAGCACTTGTACGCTAATCGTACGGAACTGCTGGCCGAAGCGGAAAAAGTAGCGCTGGCGGCCCTATTGCCCGAAACCGAAATCCGGAGTTTCTTCGGTGTGCGGCTGTCGCGTTTCCCCGATAGCTTCCGGATGGATGTGTCCAACTATTTCAACCTGCCGTTTGAGTCGGTACTGAAACGGGCGCACCAACTGGAAATTATTTCCGATGCCGTGCTGGAAGGCGCTAAGAATGACGCTATCCGTACAACCCGCCGTACGCCGGTGAAGAAAGTCGCCTGATTAGAAACCGTCCCAGGTTTGGATTCGCCTTGTTGTTGAGTAGGACTATTTAAAGAATATACGGTTTTTACAAAAACTTTTTGTGCCATCTGTTGGAAATCGACAGATGGCACATTTTTTTTGCTAAAAACTACTAAGTCAATAGATTTTAAGTGGTATAAATCCCTATAGTCTATCTAATGGAGTAGTTAGTACTTGTCAATCAATCAACCACCAATGAGAAATTCACGATCTGCTTTTTCCTGTCAAAACTCCTGTTGGCCGTATCGCCGTTAAGTTACCCCCCTGATTATCCTTAAATAACCTTCATCACCAGTTGAATACGTTTCGCATCATTGCCTATAATATCTATAGATCTTATAGTAAAATGGAAATGTAACTAAAATTTTCTGAGAAGGCGCAAGCGAATTAACACCAAACACGGTTTTACAATGAAACAATTTTTCAAGTTTATATTTTGGATAGGGGTGATCTTATTACCTCTGGTGGCGGCCGCCCAGCAACCCACGATCAACGCAACGATTTCCGGTAAGGTGCTCGATGCCACCAACAATGAACCCCTGGTGGGAGCAACGGTTACCATCAAAGGAACGACTAATGGGGATGCGACGGATGCCAATGGCGAGTTTAACCTGGTTACGGGTCAAAAACTCCCCTTTACTTTAATCGTTACGTTTGTTGGCTACATCAAAAAGGAAGTCTTGATCAACGGAAGCAATGTGGAAATCAAGCTTGATCCAACCACCACGCAGCTGGAAGACGTTGTGATTTCCTCGCGTCGTCGCCAGGAGTCGGCCCAGGAGGTACCGATTCCCATTTCGGTGATCGGGGGGCAGCGGGCCGAAGATGCCGGTGCCTTTACCGTAAACCGTCTCAAGGAGTTGGTGCCTACGGTTCAGTTATACGCATCCAATGCCCGGAATACTACGCTGAACATTCGTGGGTTGGGATCGACCTACGGGTTGACCAACGACGGAGTGGATCCGGGCGTGGGTTTCTACGTAGACGGTGTTTACTACGCGCGTCCGGCGGCCACGGCACTCGATTTTATCGACATCGAACGCGTTGAGGTCCTGCGCGGACCCCAGGGAACGCTTTTCGGAAAAAACACCACGGCGGGGGCATTCAATATTACAACGCGGGGGGCTGGCTTTACGCCCGGTGGCAACTTTGAATTGAGCTATGGTAACCTGGGTTTCATCCAGGCGAAGGGATCGGTGACGGGTCCGCTGAGCAAAAAACTGGCGGCTCGTGTTTCGTTCACGGGAACCCAGCGGAACGGCACGTTCTTTAATGTGCACACGCAGTTGCCTATCAACGATATCAATAACATCGGGGTCAGGGGGCAATTATTGTATACGCCCAGCGATAACGTAAAAATCACGCTGATCGGCGATGTTTCGGATCAGAAACCCACGGGTTACGGCTGGCCGGTTGCGGGCGTGGTGACTACCCAGCGGGCCGCTTATCGCCAGTTTAACGCCATTATTGCCGATTTAGGTTATACGCTGCCTTACAAGAGCGCCTTCGAACGGAAACTGGATCTGGATACGCCTTCCAAGGCCGATAACCAGTTGGGGGGCGTTTCGGCCAACGCCGATATTAAAATCGGGAACGGCACCCTGACCGCTACATCGGCCTGGCGGTACTGGAAATGGACGCCTTTAAATGACCGCGATTATATTGGATTGCCGGTCTTTACGATTTCTTCGGGTAATTCCGTACACGACCAGTGGTCGCAGGAAATCCGCTATTCCGGGAAGGTTTCTCCGAAACTGAGTGGGGTAGTGGGTTTATTTGGCCTTTGGCAAGACCTGAAATCAGACCCGGTACAAACGGAAGAAGCCGGTTCAGCGCAGTGGCGGTTTGCCCAGAGTACCACCAGCCCGCTCTGGAATACACCCGGGTTGTTCGACAACTTTGGTATCCGCACCACCAACCAAATCAAGAGCACGAGTCTGGCCATCTTCGCGCAGGCAGACTGGGCCGTGACGGATAAACTGCATGTGATGCCGGGGGTACGTTACAACTATGACAAAAAGGTAGTGGATTACAGCCGGGTGACGTATGGTGGTTTGCAAACCACCGACCCCGCCCTGCTCGCCCTGAAAAACGGTGTTTATACCAACCAGGCTTTTAACACGGATTACGCCAAAGGAAATTTCTCCGGGCAACTGTCGGTCCAATATAGAGCCACTGCCAATTTTAATGCGTATGCTACCTATTCGATTGGTTTTAAGCCAATTGGGGTTAATGTGGGCGGTTTGCCTACGGCAAATGGACAGGTGTTGGTTGATCTGGCTAATGTGAAGCCCGAATACGTGGATCACAAGGAGTTTGGTATAAAAACCAAACCGTCGGGAAATTCGGTCCTGAACCTGACGATCTATCGTTCGGATATCAAAGATTACCAAACGCAGGTGCAGACGCCGGAACCGGGTGTAAACCGGGGGTACCTGGCCAATGCGGAGAAAGTGCGGGTGCAGGGAATCGAACTGGATGGGAATGTCCGCTTTACCAACCTGGTCCTGAATGCCGCTGTTGCTTACACCGATGGTAAATATGTACGGTTTATCAATGCGCCGGTGCCGCTGGAAGAAGTGGGAGGACCGCAAGCGTTTAAGGATATTTCGGGTGGCCGACTTCCGGGGATCTCTAAGTGGTCGGGTTCGATAGGGGGTGAAGTAACCACCCGGGGAACATTCGTTGGCCTTAAAGGAATTTACTTTTTAGGTGTTGATGAATTTTTTCGGTCGGAATTTTCTTCAAGTCCATCGCCTTCAAAGTATCTGAATATTGATGGCTATGCACTGACTAATGCCCGGCTGGGTTTCAGAGCTTCCAACGGCCTTACCTTCTTCTTGTGGGGGAGAAATATCTTCAACAAGGACTATTATGAGCAGCTATTGGCGGCTCCCGGAAGCTACGGACAATATGCCGGCATCGTGGGCGACCAACGTACTTACGGCGTAACCATACGGTTTACGTACTAGAATGAAGAGTGAAGAGTTATGAGTGAAGAGTTAAATCCGTCAGCCAACCGCCGGGCGTCCCACTCTTCACTCATAACTCTTCACTCATAACTCCCTATTGGCTCCATTCGGTTGGGGTGCGATCCCAGCGGTGGCCTTTCAGCTGCTGAATCAGTTCGGGGGATAACCCTTTGGCGTCGCTGGCGGCCATGTTGGCTTCCACGTTCCGGAGTTTACGCATACCAGGAATCGTTGTGGCAACGTCCGGATTGCTCAGAATGAAACGCAGGGCCATTTCAGGCATCGTCATATCGGCCGGAATCAACGGTTTCAGGGCGTCGGCGTGGTCAACACTGGCGTTGAGGTTTTCCGGTACAAAATACGTTGAGCGCCAGTCGTCGGCCGGGAACGTCGTTTCCTTCGTGAAGGTACCGGTCAGGGTCCCTTCATCGAACGGCACGCGGGCAATAACGCCGATGTTCAGGTCGCGGCAGAGCGGAAACAGATTATCTTCCGGTGCCTGATCGAAAATATTGTAGATGACCTGAACGGCATCAATGAGGTTGGTCCGCAGGGTGTTCAGGCAGTTGTCGGGTTCCCAACGATTGACCGAAATACCCCAGGCCTGCACTTTTCCTTCTTTTGTCAGCTTCGTGATGGCTTCTTTCCACTCGTCACGGTCGGCCCAGCCGTCTTCCCAGACGTGAAATTGCTGCAAATCGATGGTTTCGACGCCCAGATTTTTGAGGCTTTTTTCGGTGTATTCAACAATGTAATCCGCCGGAAAAACGTCGTTCAGGGCAAAGTCGGGTTTCGACGGCCATTTGCGGTTTTTCGGTGGGATTTTGGTGGCAACGTATAACCGCCTATCGCTGTAACGCTTCAGCAAATCACCCAGGATGCGTTCGCTCAGTCCTTCGCCATACCCCCAGGCCGTATCGAAAAAATTGCAGCCCAGTTCGACGGAACGGTTCAGCGCCTGATCAACCTCCTCCCGTTCGGAGCCTGTCCAGCCGGCCAGTCCCCACATGCCGTAACCAATTTCACTCACTTGCCAGCCGGTGCGGCCAAACGTACGGTATTGCATTTTGAGTTAAGAATTAAGAGTGATGAGTTAAGAGTTATATTGCAACGAGAGCACAATACATTCAGCCACTAATTTTGGAAATGCAATTTTGAACTTTTAACTCTTAATTCTTAACTCATCACTCAAATTTATGTTGATCCGCATTGTTCGAATGACATTTCTGGAGAAAAGAACGGCTGATTTTCTGGCAATTTTCCAGGAATCGAAGCACAAAATCCGGACGTTTCCCGGTTGCCTGCACCTGGAACTTCAGCGCGATCTTGACCATCCGGCGGTTTTTGTGACCTACAGCCATTGGGAATCGGCGGAAGCCCTGGAAACATACCGGCAGTCGAGCCTGTTTAAAGCCACCTGGGCGGCTACGAAAGTCCTCTTTGCCGGGCGGCCGATGGCTTTTTCCGTCGAAAACGTGGAAACCGTAACGGCTTGAGCCTAACTTATTTACAGGATGTATCTTTTCGGGTATTCCATGGTATTGTGCTAAGGAACACGTATTTTTAAGTGATCTTTTCCGGAACCTATGAAGGCCTCTTTCACCGACTGTGTTCGTAAGCTGCTCTGCGGGTGGTGGTGGGTCTTTATGGCATATACCGGCGTGTCGGCCCAGGAAACCGCCGTCATTAGTGGTAAGGTAATTGACCAGCAAACGCGGCAGCCGTTGCCTTTTGCCAACGTTTATCTCAACAATTCGACCCGGGGAACAACCACCGACGAAAAAGGCCATTACCGGCTGACGCACGTTCCGCTCGGCACCATCGAACTGGTCGCTTCGTTTCTGGGCTACCAGCCCGCCCGGCAGTCGGTCCGGCTGGAAAACAGTCAGCCCCGCGTCCTGAATCTGGAATTGAAAAGTACGGGCGTCACGCTGGCGGATGTCACGGTGAAGGGCAAACGCGACAAGACCTGGGAGCGCCATTTCCGGGAATTTGAACGCGAACTGCTCGGCAAAACGCCGTTTCGGAACCAGTGCGAAATCCTGAATCCGGGGGTACTCCATTTTACGTACGAAAAAAACACCCTGCGCGCAACGGCTACCGAACCACTGCTTATCGAAAACCGGGCGTTCGGTTACCGCATTCAGTACGATATGCAGTATTTTGAAGTAATCACCAATGGAGTCATGTATTTCGCCGGGACCACCCGCTTTGAAGAATTAAAACCGACGGATGCCCGGCAGGCACAACGCTGGCAGCACAACCGTCAGCGGGCCTATCTCGGCTCAACGCGTCACCTCATTGCCAGCCTGATTGCCGGAACGTACGAAAAAGAGGGTTTTATTATCTACCGGGTGAACCCGAAGATTCCGGAGAAAACCAATACGGCCAGCCTGTTCTGGGACATCAACCGCCATTTACTGGACATTAACCCCGATTCCCTGATTCGGCCGGGACGCCTGTCGTTTGAACGAAAACTGGTTACTGACACGCCCCTGAAGGTTTTTTACAGCCGTATTCTGACGGGGCCGACGCAATACCGGGATACGCCGTACGCCTTTACCGAGTTCCGGTTTCCGCAGGGCATGAGTGAGGTGACCGTCGATGGCCGGATAACGCTGCCGCTCGGCATGCTGGCAATGGGTTACCTGGGCAACGACCGGTTTTCGTCCCTTTTGCCCGCCGACTGGCAACCCAGTGCGAACACCACAAAACCGGATTCGGCGGTCGCGGCACCCATCGAAGGGCAGATTCTGGCCTCCGATTACCGGCTCGATTCACTGTTTCGTCACTGGAAACAGGCCCATCCGTATCAGGCACCATCTGTTTTTGCGCATATCGATAAACCGTTTTACCTGACCGGCGACCGGCTTTGGCTGAGTGCCTACGTGCTGGACCCCGCCACCTCGCAGCTTTTTTTCGGGGAGGGCGCCCTGCATGTCGATGTGCTGGCTCCGGGGGGCAAGCTGGTGCAGCACCAGTGGCTGCGCATCAATGATGGACGGGCTGCGGGGGACTTTCGGCTATCGGATACGCTGACTACCGGGGTGTACCGGCTGCGGGCTTATACCGACGAGGATTATGCCTCCTCCCGCCCGGCGTTTGAACGAACGATCAACGTCTATAACCTGCTGAATGGGACCGACGCCCGGGCAGCATTCGGTTCAGCCGGGCTGGATCTTCAGTTTTTGCCGGAAGGAGGGCGCTGGGTAGCGGGCTTACCGGCCAGACTGGGCTTTAAAGCCGTCGGTCGGGATGGCCGCGGGAAAACCGTATCGGGCCGGATTCTGGACGGGCAGGGGCGGGAAGTGGCCCGGTTTGCCAGCAATCGGTTGGGCATGGGAAGCGTCGTAATGCGTCCCGTCGGGGGAGAAACCTACCGGGCCGAAGTGCAATCCAACGGCCCGACGCAACACGTTACCCTACCGCCCGTTGAGCCGCAGGGATTTGTACTGATGGCGGATATGGTGAGCGATTCAACCGAACTGGACGTTCGGATTCTGGTTAACGGTCCGAAACCCGATCCGGTAATTTACCTGACGTTTCAGAGTTATGGGCAACTGGTGCAGCGGACCAAAATGAAATTGCAGGAGGGCAAAGCCCGTCTGGGCCTGCCGATGAGCGTTTTGCCCCCCGGTTTGTGCCAGCTAACGCTGTATGATGCCAATGGTCAGCCGCGGGCCGAACGGATCGTTTATATTCCGGATCAAACGCCACCAGTGCAACTGGGTCTGGTGGCCGATAAGCCGAAATACACCCCCCGCGAACGGGTTGTGCTGACCCTGAAGCTGACGGCCAGCGCGGAGGCTTCGTCTGTCGCCATGTTATCGGCGGCCGTGACCGATGCGGATCAGGTGCCCGACGATTCCACGACGGCGGATATTCGAACGCACTTGTTGCTAACGGGCGATTTGCGCGGACGCGTCGAGGAACCCGGTTTTTTCTTCAAAGATACGACGGCGGCCACACGCCGGGCGCTCGACGATCTGCTGCTGACGCAGGCATGGCGCCGGATCGGACTCCGAAAACCGGAAAATCCGGCGGATACGCTGGGGGGTATTGTGTTCAGCGGGCGCGTGGTGGACGAAAACCGGCGGCCCATTCCGAACGCGGAACTGCTGCTGGCGGCACCCAATTCGTCGCAGCCGATTCCGCATTCGATCGGGACCAATGCCTACGGCCGGTTTCGTATGGCGGGTCTGGGCGTGATGGATACGCTGAAACTACTCGTGCAGGTGATGAATCAGCAATTCAAGGCCATTAAAGGCACCGTCGAACTGGATACCGCGGGCCGCGTCTGGGCGTCGGCAGACCATATGCCGGAACCGGCCCCGGACTGGCTCCAGTTCCAGCACCAGCTTGAGGTGGCCCGGTTGCGGCAGGAGGCCGACCCGGGGCAATACCGGGACAAACAGGCCAAAGTTTTGAAGGAAGTGACGATTAAAGGCTATCGGCCGAACGAGCGGGCCGACCATAACGACCGAAGGAGCTTGCACGGCTCGGCCGATGCGGTACTGGTTTTTGACGAAAAATCCCCTGCATTTGCCAACGTCTACGAAATGCTGATCGGGCGGGTACCGGGTGTTCAGGTGAAGAAAACCATGAGTGGTTATATCGTCAATATCCGGAATGCGGTTTCATTCGGAACAAATAATTCAATGCAGGTGCAGGCACCCCTGTATATTCTGGATGGCTCCTATTTGACCGAAACACCCGATGGAAATGCCCTGTTGAGTCTGAATCCCAACGATATTGAACGGATTGAAGTCCTGAAAAATGCGGCTACGTCGGCTATTTATGGCGCGCGGGCGGGGAGTGGCGTCATTGCATTTTATACGAAACGGGGGCCGCGGAAACCGGAAAAGACGGAGGCCAGTGTGGGCTTAAACCAGTTGTCCTTCATTGGTTTTCCGGCACAGCGGGAGTTTTACATGCCGCGCTACGGCGATACTTCCGGTACGGTTTTGCCTGAACTGAACGCGCCTATCGACCGACGGGACGTTTTGTACTGGAAACCCTTCGTACAAACCGACTCCAAAGGCAGTGCCAATCTGGCGTTTCCGCTTTCCGACGTCGTGCGAACCCTCCGGGTGGTTGTGCAGGGCATTACCACCGATGGCCGGCCGGTGGTAGGGATTACTAAAATCAGGGTACAGTAAACCGTATGCCGACAACCGGTAAACTGTCTCATCCTTCGTCGGTGACGCCAAAAAGCGCCCGCAACTCCTTGGCCTCCTGCGGTTTCATCCGCCCGGCCAGCACCAGTCGTAATTGTCGGCGACGTAAGGCGCTGGTATACAGGTCTTTCTCGGCGTCCGTTTCGGGGATTACCGGCGGTACTTCGATCGGCCGGCCGTTCTGATCAACGGCGACAAAGGTGTAAAAGGCCCGGTTGGTGCTCACCCGTGTTCCGGCGGGAATGTCTTCGGCCCAGACTTCGATGTTGACCTCCATCGAGGAGTTGAACCCCCGTGTTACCTTGGCCTGCATCGTAACGATATTGCCTAATTTGATCGGTACCGAAAAGGAAACGTTATCGACCGAAGCCGTGACTACAATGCGGTTGGAATGTTTCTGGGCGGCAATGGCGGCACAAATGTCCATCCAGTGGAGCAATCGGCCTCCCATGAGGTTGTTGAGGGTATTGGTGTCGTTGGGCAACACCATTTCGGTCATGGTTGTCAGCGATTCGCGGGCGTATTTGGGTTGCGGCATAGCGGCATTTCAAGCGTTTATAAAGCAAACGGTTTGCGGCCGGACCCTGTTGTGCAAATGTGTAGGGACTGCCAGGCCGGATCGGAGCAAACCGGGTTGCAAGATAGCGGATAATTGCCGTGGTTGGTCAGGCAAGGCGCTGTCCTCCGTGCTGTATTTGCTGCTTATCCGGTATAAAACCTGAGCGCAGGTGTTGGTGATCATCCGGTTTACGGCCTGGCCGGAATGCCATAAGAACAGCAAATGGGGAGAGAAGATAACCCTATGGCGTTGCTAACCTGCCAGGATTGGCGGTTTTATCTGGCGTCCTTCTCCTTTTTTCGGGCTTCTCTCCGTTCCTCGCGTTTTTTCTGACGGGCTTCTTTTCGTTCTTCCCGTCGTTCTTTGCGTTCGGCTTTCTTCTTTTCGCGTTTGGCTTTGTAGTCCTCTTTCAGCGTTTCGACAGCATCCTTAAAGGTGACCGTATTGTCAAATTCCTTGGTGAATGCTTCGACATACGCGTTACGGAGTACGCCGATGATGATGGGCCAGATTTCGGTTTCCGTATTTTCGACGGTACCCCGCAGGGGAATCCGGGTAGCCACCTGATCGCGTTTCTGATTTTCCAGAATTTCGCTCCCCCCTTCGGCCAGGAGTTCGGTAAAGAAGCGTCCGACGGTTCGATGATCCTCCGGTTCTTTGAGCTTGAAAATCTTCATGCCTTTGGTGAGCGGTTTGAAATAACCCACAAACCGGCCGTCGTACATGGCCATTTCACTAATGACACTGATCGTTCCTTGCTCAAAATCGATATTGCCGTACTTCCGCGCCAGGTCGTTGAGTTTGACGAGCTGAAGGTTGTCAAAGCTAAGGTTGTAATTGAAATCGGGGATCTGTTTGAGCAGGTTCATCCCCGCTTCAAACTTCATGGTACCTCCCCAGCCCGGTACGTCGCCCGATGCCGTTACGGGTGAAGGCAATTTGGATTGTTTGTCTTCCACATTCCGGATGTTGTGGATGTCGACGTTGAATTTTTCGAGCGAAAGGTCGGTTTTGGTGGCTTCGAAGAGGTTGACCAGATCCACTTTTCCATTGTAAGCGGCAAACCGGTTGATTTGGATGGGCAACAAATCTTTGACCAACTTGGTCCAGTCGAGTTCTTTACCCGTCTGGCTGGCCTGCTCATTATTGCTGAACGCAAAGTTCAGTTCAGGCTGGTAACATTCTACTTCACCGACCAATGCTCCTTTAAACAGGGATTTCCATTCGACAGACAGGTCGATCTTGGGCACATATAAAAACGGCTCTTTGATTTTACCGTTGATTTTCCGGATGCGCAGGTCTTCGATCTGGTACGATCCCCGGATGAGGGCAATATCGACATCTTCAACATGGCCAGTGTAAGAGCCCATATCCGCCATCAGTTTATTGACATAGCGGAGAACGAAATAGGGCAGCAACAATCTGGCGACGATCAGCAGGACAACAATGGCCAGAATAATTTTTGTGGAGCGTTTCAAAGCAACAACGGATTAATGTTGCCTATAAAACTGAAAAATGGCTGAAGGGTTATAACAAAGCCGTTCCCGCAGCCTTTAGGAAGGTGTCTGATAGCCTGAACGATAAAGCAACGCACGGCCTAAAGGCTGCGGGGTGATTAGCGACGGCTGGGGGAAAACTTCCGGCCGTCCAGCGTGGCATATTTGAAATCCGCCGGTCCGCCGAAAACCGTGTCTTCGAAGCTGGAGTTGCGGGGCAGGTGCGTGTATTTGAAGTCCGCCATGCCGTCGAACCGCGCTGTCCGGAAATTGACGCCTTCGTCAAACTTGGTGTATTTAAAATCGGCGTAGCGGTCGAAGCGGGCTTTCTGGAAGGTAATATCTTCTTTAAAACCGGTGTATTTAAAGTTACCCAGGTTGCCAAACCGGGTGTTGCTGAAATCGGCCACGGACCGGAATTTGGCGTACTTGAAATTGGCTTCTTCCCGAAAACCGGTGCCGGTAAACAGTGCCCGTTGTTTGAAGTCCGAGTATTTAAATTCCGATTTCTGCTCAAACGTACAATTTTCGAATGTGACGACTTCGGAAAAATGCGCTGCGTACGTCACCCCCTCTCCGCCCCAGCGACGGCCTTGCTTGTCGATATGTTTGTAGGCCAGGAAATCGTTTTTGAAGGTACAGTTGCGAAAGGTAACCGGCGTTTCGACCACACTCTCGTAGGCTTCGTTTTCGGCCCAGCTATTGTCAGCGCGTCTTTTGTTGGCGAGTTCTGTCAGGTCGAGGGTGCCGGTAATGGTCGCGTTTTCGTAGGAGATAACCTCTTTTCGGTTGATTTTGGCCAGAATTTCTTTAGCATCGACGGTGCGTTGCGCCCAGGCCGCCGGGAAAAACGTCAGGATGAAGAGGAGCGTCGTCAGTAGTGTTTTCATAAGGGAGACAATCAAGTTCTCCCTAAGGATGAAAATTGCTCTGCAAAGGTTGCACGTCCCACAGACGCGGACACGCAGGCCGGCCTGCGTGTCCGCGTCTGTGGGGTACGTTAGGGAATCCAGAGAGCTTTTTCGTACGCCGTGTCGTAATCGAATTCTTCCAGCGGCACAAAGTCGGCGAATTTCCCCGCTTCGTTCATCCGGATCGCGTACCAAAGACCCGTGGCATCCCGGAGCAGTAACCGGTATCCGTAGAGCGGGTGAAAGGTGTGGGCGTCGGTGCGGTGATCCCAGCCGGTCTGGAGTTCGATGGCGAAGGCAATCTGGGACAGGGCCTCGTCGATATACGCCATCAGACTTCCAAAACCGTCCAGTTCTTCAATCCAGATGACCAGTCCATCGATTCCCCAATCGAATAACGGGGCCGAAGAGGTCCGATCGGACGATTCGGCCAGAAGGATATCGTTTGTTTTCATGGATAAATTCGGGTTCGCATTCGAGTTCAGACAACGGATGACCGGAGGGCGTCAGGAGGCTTGCCGGAGCCAGAAACCGGTTTCTTCGGGCTGTTGCTCTTTCCATTTCCGGAGCCAGAACCGGTATTTTTTTCGCCCATAGTCCACAAAATCCGGAATCGAGGTAGCATCGACCGCAAAAAGCCGGTGTGGTTTCTGCTTCTGAACACCAATCAGGATAAAGCGGAACTGACGCGTCTGCGCCCATTCCCGGCTCTCGGCATGACGCAGACTATCGATGTAAAAAGCCGCCTGCCGGTCGTAATCATAATCGTAACAGCTCTGCAGAAACTGGCTTTGCGTGCGGGCGGAGGTCGTTTTGAAGTCCAGAATCAGGGCATTGCGGTTTTTGGGACTGGTATAAACCATATCCAGCCGGGCTTTACAGGCCAGTTCGGTTACCGGGTCGGTAAAGAGTACCGTCCGTTCGCGCTCCGATTTCCGGAGATACCGCCGGCAGAATGAGTCACGCCGAACCTGCTCCGTCAGCAACTCCAGCCGCCCCGATTCCACCGGTTTCATGTCGGGCAGGAGCTGCTCGATAATGTCCCCAACGCGCTCGGGCTCGAGCAGGTGTGAATGGAACGCCCGCCCGAACTGCATGGCTCGCTGCGGAACAAACCGGTTTGAAGTGTAGCCCAGGTATTCTTCCTTTAAACGGGTCAAATCGGAATTGGAAACCCGCGGAATGGAACGATAATCGATAAGTTCAGCAATCATAACGGACTAACTTTTAATGAAGAAGAAAAATCGGAGCCTGGTGCCGAAACCGGTTTCGGCACCAGGCGATCCAACACCGGATTAGTTCAGGAGATGAACCCCACCCTCGGTCGACAGCTCCTCGCTGACGTTATGAAACGGGTTGTAATAATTGTAGGCGGTTTTAATGTTGGCGATATCGGTCAGGGTTTCCTGCCGGAAAATCTTGTTTTCCTGACCGAACGCTTTCAAAATCTTCGTTTGTTCCGGATCGGCGAGCTGGTAGCTGAACGTGGCAATATAATAGACGCCCTTGGGCTGAATTTTGGTATTTTCTTTTTTCTCGGCCACGGCAGTGATTACCACATCGGCCAGCGTGAGGTCGTCGTAGAACAGGGGTTCGATGAGCCGGAAGATGTTATCGACCGAATACCCATGAAACAAAACCGCCGACACACAGTTCTTTTCATCGATAAAAAAGATCTCGGCCCAATTTTTGGTGCCCATGTTCAAAATATTATCGGTAAAAATGCGCCAGGCAATCGGTTGGAAGGTCAGCGATCGGCCGTTCATCGGGCCACCCAGTTTTTCGGTGCCGTTGATGTTAAAAATGCCTTCTTTCGCGTCAAAACGGTATTGGCGGGGGTGCCCTTCCAGGTATTTAAAGGGATTGGAAACCGGATTAGCAGCGACCTCATCCGTCGTTTCGTTAACCTTCTGATAAACTTTCAGTTCCAAACCATTTTGATTTGTTGTGCCCGTGTTGTTTTTTTGTGTGTTCATTAGTATTTGTTGTTTACTGTTCGGACAGGGGGACCGCTATGCGATCCCTTTTGCCTTTTTATGGGGGTTTGTATTTAAGTTTAAATATACTTAATAGTGTGTATAATACAAAATGATACATAAAAAGATTCGCAAAAAATTACTGTGTTGCCAGTTGGCGTTATAAAACCGCTTTCTTTGTGCTGGTTTGCTATTATACCCGCCTTCCAGTTTTGCAGAACCAGAAATTCGTATAGAGGGGAGGATAAAAACGGTGTGCGCTGTCATTACATGGTTTTATGTAAATTTTCGCTGTTTCATGTCGATTGAAACCCGTTTGCAACAGTTGATTGATGCGTTGGATATCAGCGTCCTGGAATTTGCCCGGCAATTGGGCGAAAAACGGGGAGAGAAAGTCTACCATATTCTGCACGGTCGGTTGAAACCGCGGTACGAAACGCTGCAGAAAATTGTTCAGGCGTATCCCCAGGTGAATACTGACTGGCTGTTGCGCGGGGAGGGGCTGATGTTCAGAAGTTTGCCGCAGACTCCGCTGGCTGCCATGACGTTAGACGAGCGGCTCCGAAATATGGAGTTTCTTTTGTTTCAGTTAACCGAACGTGTAGCTTTGCTGCAAGAATCGAATGACATGCTCCGGCAGGAACTGGAGGAGGTCATCGGTCAAAAAAAAGTCATTCGTCTATCATACACGAGTCGTCGGTCCGATTTATCCTCAGAAGGCTGATGGCGCTACGACTTACGACTTCCATTTTATCTATGTTCTCATTTTTTAAGCGTCGGCCGGAAAAAACTTTTTTTACAGATTACGGATTTCTGGGTGTTGATATACATTCTCACCTGATCCCGGGCATCGACGACGGGGTTCCCGATCTCGAAACCGCCCTGACGTGTCTGCGTTCTTTTCAGGAACTGGGTTACAAAAAGGTGGTCACGACGCCCCATGTTCTTCGCGACTATTATCCCAACAGCAGTGACACCATTCGGCAGGGCCTCGAAACGCTGCGCCGTGCTGTGGCCGAGACCGATCTGACGATTCAGGTGGAAGCGGCTGCCGAATACCTCATCGACGATCATTTTGTGACCTTGCTGAAGTCGAAAGATCTGCTGACGTTCGGCGCAAATTATGTGCTGGTGGAGCTATCGTTTGCCAATGCGCCACTCAACCTGGAGGATATCATTTTTCAGATACAGACGAATGGGTATAAGCCCATCCTGGCGCATCCCGAACGGTATTCTTACCTGAAAGATCATATGGAGCGGTTTGGGAAACTAAAGGACAAGGGTTGTCTTTTCCAATTGAATCTGCTTTCGCTGGCCGGGCAATATGGCGGGCGGGTGCAGCAGTTTGCCCGGCAACTACTCGATGAATCGCTGATTGATTTTGTGGGTTCGGATCTGCACCGTCCCCGGGATGCTGAAAAATTAACGCAACTCCTTCAGTCGAAAGAACTGGCGGGGCTGGCGTCGCACACCTTCCTGAATTCCACGTTGCTTTGATCTATAAACTGGAAAATAGCAGTATCTAATTTTGTTTTTTTTATAATGTTTCGCAATTGGTAGATAGGCCGTATCCACGGCATAGTTTTTGTCTTTTTGATTTTCACTTCTTGTTTGATAAATTTCTTCTCTCTGTCTGGTAAATAGGAAAAAAACTTTGCAGTGGTTTTAACGGATATCTGTAAATAGTATACTGTAAAAATTATTTGTTGGCTTATTTCAAGATTTTATGCCTCTAACTAAAAGAAACATTGCAGATTGTGTAGTTAATCTCGTTTTATTTTTTTAGGTTTAAATCACAAAGCATGCTGGAAATCTAAGACGAACTGTCTGTTTTTGAATGTAAAAAGACAAGGCTTTTTGATTTCGTTGCGGTTTTATGAAGTCGATATTTAATTAGAATATACGTACTTTTATTTACTCTATTTTTACTCAACGTTATGAAAATTGCTGTTGTAGGAACCGGTTACGTGGGACTCGTAACCGGGACTTGTTTTGCCGAAACCGGCAACCAGGTAACTTGTATTGATATTGATGAACGGAAGGTTCAAAAGCTCATCAATGGGATCATTCCTATCTATGAACCGGGTCTGGACGTTCTTTTCAACCGTAACACCGCCGAAGGTCGTCTGAAATTTACGACCAATTTAGCCGAGGGCATTGATGGCGCCGAAGTGATTTTTCTGGCCCTGCCCACTCCTCCGGGCGAAGACGGTTCCGCCGATCTGAAGTATATCCTGAAAGTGGCCGGCGATCTGGGCCAGTTGCTGAAAGACTACGTGGTGGTGGTTGACAAGAGCACAGTACCGGTCGGCACCGCCGAAAAGGTACGGGAGTATATTTCCCTGGCCGCCCAGGTTGATTTCGACGTTGTCTCGAACCCCGAATTTCTGCGCGAAGGTGTGGCCATCGAAGATTTCATGAAACCCGACCGCGTGGTGATCGGGACAAAGTCCGACCGGGCCAAAGCGGTCATGAACAAGCTGTATGCTCCGCTGGTTCGGCAGGGTAATCCGGTTATTTTCATGGACGAACGCTCGGCCGAAATGACCAAGTATGCCGCCAACGCTTTCCTGGCCGTCAAAATTTCGTTCATGAACGAAATTGCAAATCTCTGCGAAAAAGCCGGTGCGAATGTCGATGATATTCGGAAAGGGATCGGAACCGACAGCCGGATTGGTAAGCGGTTTTTGTTCGCCGGCATCGGCTACGGCGGAAGCTGCTTCCCGAAAGACGTACAGGCTTTGGGCAAAACCGCCCAGGAATATGACTACGATTTCCAGATCCTGAAGTCAGTGATGGCGGTGAACGCCAAACAGAAAACCAAACTGATTCCGGTCATCAATCAGCACTTTAACGGTGATTTGAAAGACAAAACCATTGCCGTTTGGGGCCTGGCCTTCAAACCGTATACGGACGATATCCGGGAAGCCCCGGCGCTGGAGAACATCCAGGCATTGCTGGAAGCCGGTGCCAAGGTGACGGCCTATGATCCGGAAGCGATGGATAACGTGAAAAACGTGCTGGGCAATAAGATTACCTACGCCCACACCTCGTATGCCGCGCTGGATGATGCTGATGCGCTGGTGATCATGACGGAATGGCCGATGTTCCGGACCCCGGAATTCAGTAAAATGAATCTGCTTCTGAAGAACAAAGTCATCTTTGATGGTCGTAACCTTTACGAACTGGATCAGATGAAAGAGCTGGGCTACACCTACTATAGCATCGGTCGCGAGACGATTATGCAGGAGGTGGAGCAACCCGCATAAAGTTATTACGGCCCGTTAGTAGCAATTATTAACGGGCTGATTTATTCAACGTTATGAAATCTTTTTGACAAGTACATGAAACGCATTCTGATAACAGGAGGAGCGGGGTTTCTCGGTTCGCACCTTTGCGACCGATTCATCAAAGAAGGTTACCATGTCATTGCCATGGACAACCTCATCACCGGGGATATTCGCAATATTGAACACCTGTTTCCGAATTCCAACTTTGAGTTTCATCACCACGATGTATCGCAGTTTATCCACGTTCCGGGGGAACTTGATTACATTCTGCACTTTGCTTCACCCGCCAGCCCAATCGATTACCTGAAAATCCCAATCCAGACGCTGAAAGTCGGCTCGCTGGGCATCCACAATTGCTTGGGGTTGGCTCGTGTCAAAAACGCCCGGGTTTTAATTGCATCAACCTCCGAAGTGTACGGTGATCCGACGATTCACCCACAGCCCGAAGAGTATTGGGGCAATGTGAATCCCGTTGGCCCGCGTGGGGTCTATGACGAAGCCAAACGGTTTCAGGAAGCCATGACGATGGCGTACCATACGTTTCACGGCCTGGAAACCCGGATTGTCCGGATTTTTAATACGTATGGCCCCCGGATGCGGCTAAACGATGGGCGCGTTCTACCTGCTTTTATTGGGCAGGCGCTGCGGGGGGAAGACCTGACTATTTTCGGCGATGGTAGTCAGACGCGTTCGTTCTGCTACGTCGATGATTTGGTGGAGGGTATTTATCGCTTGCTGTTAAGTGATTATGCGTATCCGGTCAACATTGGTAATCCCGGGGAGATTACGATCAAAGAGTTTGCCGAAGAAATTATCAAGCTGACGGGAACCAATCAGAAGGTTGTTTACAAACCGTTGCCCAAGGATGATCCGAAACAGCGTCAGCCCGACATCTCCAAGGCTAAAGTGATTCTGGACTGGGAGCCAAAAGTGTCACGCGCGGAAGGATTGCGGATTACGTACGAATATTTCAAAAGCTTGCCGGAAGAAGAACTGTATAAGGCGGCTTATCATCGGGAGTTTGCGGGTCACTAATTCGATACGATAGAATACTGACGCAAAGTTTACGGTTGAAAATTTATAGCATTAATGAGAAAACAAGACAAAATTTATGTTGCCGGTCATCGCGGAATGGTTGGGTCAGCTCTTGTCCGTAGCCTTTTAAATAAAGGCTATCAGAATATAATAACGCGAACTTCGTCGGAACTGGATCTCCGTAACCAGGCGGCTGTTACCGATTTTTTTGCAGAGGAACGCCCGGACTATGTATTCCTGGCAGCAGCTAAAGTCGGCGGTATCTGGGCAAATAATGTCTATCGAGCTGAATTTCTGTATGATAACCTGCTGATTGAAGCCAACCTTATTCACAGTGCTTACCAAAATAAGGTTGAAAAATTACTCTTTCTGGGGTCTTCCTGTATTTATCCGAAGATGGCCCCGCAGCCGTTGAAAGAAGAATACTTGCTGAGCGGTTATTTGGAAGCAACCAATGAGCCGTATGCCATTGCTAAAATAGCGGGTATTAAGCTTTGTGAGGCTTACCGGAGCCAGTACGGTTGCAACTTTATTTCAGCCATGCCGACCAATCTGTATGGTCCGAATGATAATTACGATTTGCAGGGTTCTCATGTATTGCCGGCACTGATTCGAAAGTTTCATGAAGCAAAAACCAGCCATCAGCCTTTCGTAGAGATTTGGGGTACTGGTTCTCCCCGACGGGAGTTTCTGCACGCTGATGATCTGGCGGATGCCTGCGTATTTCTAATGGAAACGTATAACGACGAACCTTTTGTCAATATTGGTACGGGCGAAGATGTTACAATCCGGGAATTGGCTGAACTAATCAGAGAAACCGTAGGCTTTGAAGGCGAACTGCGCTGGAATACCGAAAAACCGGATGGAACACCGCGTAAGTTAATGGATGTTTCCCGGTTGCACAACATGGGATGGAAGCATCAGATCGAACTAAAGAACGGCATAGCCGCAACGTATAAGGACTTCCTGAGCAATCAGGAAGTTTATGTCTAAGTAAAAATTAAAAAGAATAGTACTCAATAGTTATGAAAAAAGCACTTATCACCGGTATTACGGGTCAGGATGGCGCTTATCTGGCCGAATTGTTATTGGAAAAAGGATACGAAGTTCACGGCATCAAACGCCGTAGTTCGTTATTCAATACACAACGGATTGATCATTTGTACGAAGATCCACACGAAAAAAATGTTCGTTTTAAACTTCATTTTGGGGATCTTTCAGACTCTACCAATATCATTCGGATCATTCAGGAGGTACAGCCCGACGAGATCTATAACCTTGGTGCAATGTCACACGTGCGGGTGAGCTTTGATGAACCGGAATATACGGCCCAAGTCGATGGCATCGGGACACTGCGTATCCTGGAAGCCGTTCGGCTCTTAGGATTAACAGAAAAAACCCGTATTTACCAGGCTTCGACTTCCGAACTATATGGTGGAGTACAGGGGCACGCCCAGTCAGAGCTGACACCATTTTATCCTCGTTCGCCCTACGCAGTTGCTAAATTGTATGGCTACTGGATCACGGTTAATTATCGCGAAGCCTATAATATGTACGCGTGTAATGGAATTCTATTCAACCATGAATCACCACTGCGGGGTGAAACATTTGTGACGCGCAAGATTACCCGTGCTGTCGCTAGAATCGGTTTAGGTTTACAAGACAAGGTATTTCTGGGAAACATTGATTCGCTACGGGACTGGGGCCATGCCAAAGATTACGTAGAGGCTATGTGGTTGATTTTGCAACAGGAAAAACCGGAAGATTTTGTGATTGCCACCGGGGTGACAACTACAATTCGGGACTTTGTGAAAATGGCCTTTGGCGAAATTGGTGTGGAACTGGAATTCCGGGGTGAAGGCGTTGATGAAAAAGCATATGTAGTAAGTGCTTCAAATCCAGACTTCCCAGTCGAGATTGGAAAAGAAGTATTAGCCATTGATGAGCGGTATTTCCGACCGACGGAAGTGGACTTACTGTTGGGGGACCCGACCAAAGCCATGACCAAACTGAACTGGAAGCCTAAATACGATTTGCCGGCTCTGGTGAAAGATATGATGAGTGCTGATATCGACTTATTCCGGCGTGACCAGCTGCTGGCCGAGGGCGGACATTTGGTGTTGAATTATTTTGAGTAACTAAAATTAAGCTGGTTTGGGGACCAGTAAAACCTGCTTACTTTTTATGTCATGGACCTTGAAAAAACGGGCGACGGTTATTAGCCTTAACCTGTCATTAGGTAACTACCAGCAATTTAAGGAGGAGATTGTTGCGGCAGCAAAAGCAAAACAGGCTGGTTCAGTCTGTTTTGCTAATGTTCACATGATCATTGAGTCAAAGTTTAATTCGAATATTGGGCAGGCTGTCAATGGCGCCGATTGGGTTTTATGCGATGGTGTTCCATTGTTATGGAGCTTACGCTGGTTATACGGCGTCAAACAGGATCGGGCTACCGGCTTGGATATGCTGCCTGATTTACTGCAAACGGCCGCAGAAACCGGTATTTCTGTTTTTTTCTACGGCTCAACGCCCGAGATTTTGCAGCAAACGGTCAATGTCTGTCACCAGAAATACCCGAAATTAATCATCGCGGGAACGCTTTCTCCACCTTTTAGAGCCCTTACCCCGGAAGAAGACGATCAAGTGGTTAAACAAATTAACCAGTCAGGAGCCGGTTTGGTGTTTGTCTCGCTGGGTTGTCCGAAGCAGGAACTCTGGATGGGCAAAATGCGGGGCCGTATCCCGGCGGTTTTGCTGGGCATTGGCGGGGCGTTACCCGTCTTAGCGGGTGATGTCAAACGGTCACCGGAATGGATGCAACGGGCGGGGCTGGAATGGTTATTCCGGTTTGCGCAGGAGCCAAAACGGCTGTTTAAACGGTATGCGGTGACGAATAGTTTGTATACTTGGTATTTGATGAAGCAGTTAATTCATAAAGGCTCCGTATAATTTTCAGGCACTTACGAATAAATGTATTCGTAAGTGCCATTTTTATTACAAATAACTTAATAGTTATTTGTAATAAAAATGGCTTACTCCAAATCTGATGAACCCCATAACCTGACCCCGTTATCTAAGACAGAAAGAAGGAATGAGGAGGCTATGACGCCAATGACTATAGCTGTTACTATGCAAAAAAAATTGATAGTTAAACGCCCAATTAATTCCCAATCCCAAGGCCTATCTAATAACCAATTGAGAAGTGCATTCATTACAATAACAAAGCAAGAGAGTCCGATTACTATTCTAAGCATATTCATCTCTTTGTCTTCGAATTTAAAATTTATGACACTAAGATAATATTATTAAATCATCTAATTATTATAGCGCAGTTAAGTAATTATTAAGTCTAAAGCCATAAATGTTGATGAAATAGTTTTTTTTGAACAAAACGAATATGTATTATGGTTCTATTTCGCTATATATTGGTTTTTTTGATACTTACTTTGTGTACATTTAGCAATATTATGGCGCAAAGTAACTCTATTTCTAGGAAAATACACTATTTTTCTGAATTAGGCGGTGTAGTAGCTTCCAATAACCATATCCCATTTTGGCTTTATGCTAACCAATATGGTACTATTCCTATTTCTTCTTCGTTAGGATATGCGAGAATAGGAACTTTTGGAATATTTAAACCTGATAGTAGTGCAAAAAGGAAATGGTCACTTCAATACGATATTGAAATAGCTGGAAATGCGGGAAGAAAAACTCAAGTTCTATTACCGAGCGCTTTCTTTCAAGCTAATTTAGGTAAATTTTACATTTATGGCGGACGGAAAAAGGAAATCATTGGCTTAGTGGATTCTACTCTTTCTTCAGGATCTTACTCATGGTCGAAAAACGCTTTGCCTTTAACTAAAATTCAAATTGGGACTCAGGGTTTTATACCTATTAAATTCACAAAAGGATTAATCTCATTAAATGCCATGTTTGCACATGGATGGTTTCCAGCCACAGACTCAGTGCAAGGATCTTATCTTCATCAAAAGGCATTCTATGGACGTTTTGGTAAAGAGAATTGGAAGCTTAAATTTTATGGAGGGTTTATCCATAATGTTCAATGGGGTGGCAGAGTGAATTACGCAACAAACTTAATTAAAAATGGTAAGCTTCCTTCTTCCTTTAAAACCTATTGGTCTGTATTATTGGTGAGTAGACCTGACGAAATGCAAACAGATACTTATACTAGTTTTGATGGCTCAAACCAATTTGGCAATCACTTAGGGTCATTAGATATTGGTGTTGAATATTATGCTCGTCGGTGGCAAATTTTTGGTTATTATCAACACCCATATGATGATAAGTCTGGTTTCGCACTTATTAATATGCCTGATGGATTATATGGATTAAGAGTTAAAAATACTTCTAAAGTCCCGGCACATATATTTAAGGTTACATCAGTTCTGGTTGAATATCTAACAACTATGGATCAAAGTGGTCCATTAAGCGGCAGTGATAATCCTGGATTTATAAAATATGATGGACGAGACGAGTACTTTAACCATTTTCAATATTTAGATGGATGGTCAAATCAAAAAAAAACAATAGGTACACCATTTCTGATGAACAGACAAGAGGTCAGAGAAGTGTTTAGGGAAATACGTGGTAGAAAAGGAATAATGTGGAGCATAATAAATAACAGAGTTCAGTTAACTCATATCGCTATATCGGGTGAGTTTGCTTCTGGAATTAAAGTTCAGAGCCGGTTTTCTTTTAGCCATAACTATGGTACTTACTTAGTACCTTTCGGAAAGCAAATAAATCAATTTTCGGCGGTAACATGGGTAGGGTGGCCTTCTAAAATTCTAGGTGGTACAGAATTTCGAGCTGCAATAGCTTTAGATAAAGGTAAACTGTTAAATAATTCTTTAGGAAGTCTAATTAGTATTCGAAAAGTTTGGGGGAGGTAATGGATATTTTATCAATAGTAAATACAATATTTATTTGTCTTATAATAAAAGAAAGTACGAATTGTATTTCTTGGGTAAAGCCTTGTGTGTTAATAAATGCCAAAATTGATACAATTCAACCAGTAACAACAAAAAAACAGTTAAGTATTGTTAATAGTTTAAATGAGTTTAAGCTTATTGAAAGCGATGAAGTAGTTTATGATGGATCTATTTGGGTAAAAAAGAAGGGCCTTGTTACTCAGAATACACCTGGACATAGTAGTATACTTTACCAAGGGCCTAATGGTTATTTCTTTGAAAGAAAATTTACAGGTGGAGTTGATATAAGATGGTTCGGAGCTAAGGGTAATGGTAAATCTGACGATTCTTTTGCTATTAATAATGCAATTCAATTTGTTAAAAAAACTTTATCAGGAGGTAAGGTTCTAATTCCACTTGGAGAGTGGGGGATTGGTAATAGTATTATTATATATACTGGTATTATAATTCAAGGCGAGAGTTCTGGGAGCCCTAACAATCCGGGAAGTAGATTAATTGCGTTGCCGACATTAGCAAATGCTGTTATTGAATCAAGTAATATAAGTTCAGAGGATTGGATACATAATGCTGGAATATTTGATATACAAATAAGATGCCATAGGCAAATTTCAGGCGATGGAATACATCTGAAAAAAATAGGAGAAATGACTACCATTGATAGAGTGCAAGTTATATCCTGTTTTAGAAATGGAATATTCATTGAGGGAGATTCATCACCAATGCATTTGGGATACTTATCAGTACATGGAAATGGTAGAGGAGGAGCTGGTTCAGGAGTATATATTGAAAATTCTATTAGCACAAGTAATTATATTGAATATTTAGCAGGTGATAATAATAAAGATGCTTTATTAAAAGTTTCAGGCTTGTATCGAGCAAATCTTTTACTAATGGCTTTTAAATCAGAAAGGTGGAATAATAACAGTACTTATCCAGGAAATCAAAATGTAATCTGGTTACATAATGGAAATGGTGGAACAATTATTATTGGAGCTGGTAGAGTACATATGGGAAAAAACGTTCCTGAAGGAAACGCAATATTTAAATTAAGTAATGATGCACATAGTTCAGAAGGAGGAATTATTGTACTTGGAACTGTAGAATATGATACGAAAGCGGTAAGATATAAATATGATATAGAATCCCAAGACGTAAGAAATACTGTAAAATTTAATAATATAAGAGGACGTCCTCTTGTATATAATGTTGCCAAACCTTTATTGATTAATACATCACGAAAAGATAACCAATATAATATGTCTTCTGATAAAAGCGCAGGCGTAGTGGAGAGGAATGGGCTTAATACGGAAGTCGTTATAGGCGGTTCCGGTCTTGTAAATTTAAAGAACGGAGAAGCTGTAATAAATAATTATAAAATAACTAGCAATAGTAAAATATTCGTTACAAGGCAAGAAGGCAATAGTGATGCGAGTTTAAAAATAACGGAAAAAATTATTGGAAAGTCCTTCAAAATAACAAGCTCTGACAAAATTGACAATAGTTTAGTAGCCTGGATAATTATTGAGTAAATAGGGTCTCATTGAAAATAGGTAAGATGCTGACCTATAGTGGTCCTATAGATGCGCTACAGATGATACTTATCAAAAACTTGACTTATCTTATTGATCCGTGCATTAGTCCGTAATGAAGGCAATCTCCTTTTTGTTGAAGAAGGCCTGCACTAGCTTTGGATCTGTTTCCAAGCATTTGACTTGATCCATAACCGCTACTGTAAGCTAAATTGACCTTAGCCCTAAAAACTGGACAGCAAGAGGATAGAAAAATCAAGGCGATTTAGGTAACTTAAACAAACCAAAGAATCGCTTATGAAAAAGTCAAAGTTCACCGAAGCACAGATCATTTTTGCCCTTCGTCAAGCTGACACGGGAGTGCTTGTATCGGAAGTATGCCGCAAGATGGGCGTCAGCGAGGCTACCTTTTATATTTGGAACGGGGCCGCCCGGCGGAAGAAATATGCTGGCTTGGGTGTTAGTTACGCAAACTACGACAGCTTGAGCCGGGTGGCCGGTGCCGAAGAAAATAAGCAGCTTAAACAATTGGTAGTGTAAGTGTCCCTAAAATTCGGACAGTTTAGAATTAGAGAAAAATGCTAATTTTAAACTGATTCCTATGAAAAAGACGCGATTCACCGAATCTCAAATTGTCAAAATCCTCAAACAGCAGGAAAATG
>NZ_JBHSMA010000011.1:0-172172 GCF_042655385.1 Larkinella bovis
GCGGGACCTGAATCCGAGCATAGAGCTAGTACTCTGCGGCCCCATAGGAAAACCCGCTCTGTTCACTTGTTGGCAAGCTACCAATTCTTGGTTTCTTACAACACCACAAACCTAAAGGGCGGCCCCGCTTCATTGTGTTGCAACATAAAGGTAAGCAGACACCCACTTTTTTCATCCAATTATAAAATCCCCACCAACTTCTTATTCCCCCACGCCCAGGCGCAGGGAACCCTTTCAGGAACAGGAATTCGGATGTTTAAACCTACAAATCATGAAGACCTTACGTCTTACCCCGCTGGCGATCCTCCTGGCGGTTGTGCTGGGGATGGTTGCCAGCCGTTCGTTCGGGCAAAATACCCGGCCGGTCCGGAATGTGGTGCTGGTGCACGGCGCGTTTGTGGATGGGTCGGGCTGGCAGGGTATTTTTGATATTCTTACCCGGCAAGGCTACAAGGTGGCGGTCACCCAACACGCCTTGTTGTCGTTTGAGGAGGATGTCAAAGCAGTAAACCGGATCATCGATCAGCAGGATGGCCCCTGTATTCTGGTAGGTCATAGCTACGGCGGAGCTGTCATTACGAAAGCGGGCAACAACGCCAAGGTAAAAGGGCTAGTGTATCTGGCTGCCCATGCACCGGATGAAGGCGAATCAGAAGCCGATAACGGAAAAAAATACCCGTCGGCCTACAAATCCCTGGTCAAAGGAAAGGACGGGTTCGACTATATTGACCCCGCAAAATTCCCGGACGACTTTGCCGGGGGCGTACCGGCTCAACAGGCCCGGTTTATGGCCGTCTCCCAGCCGCCCACCGCCGACAGCATTTTTCACGCGATTATCAAAAATCCGGCCTGGAAAACGAAACCGGTCTGGTACATGGTGGCCAAAGCCGATCAAATCATCAACCCGGACCTGGAACGGTTATACGCCAAACGGGCCAATGCCCAAAAAACCGTGGAAATCGACGGCGCCAGCCACTGCGTTTTTATGACGCACCCCCAAGAAGCCGCCGACCTGATTATGGCGGCCAGTCAAGGGAGTCGGTAAAAACCGTAAGTCATTGATCCGTACGAATCCGGCGCTATCGGCTATGTTCCTACGGGGTCGGGCATTCCATCAGGAACACCGGCAATACGGTATTGCAACTACTGATCGGATTTAACAGCGGGCATACCAATCGATTGACCTCGGCGAATGGATCGCCAAACCCCCAAACGATATTCTGAAAGGGAACTTTCATCATTTCGATGAACGGGTAAACCAGCTTTCGGACCAGCCCAAACGGCTTGTGAAGCAATCCATCCCTATAGCTTCCGACCCGTCCTCGTAATCGGCTGATAAGTACGCGAAAACCGGCTTCCAGCGGTGGAAGGACACCTACGTTTCTACGGAACTATTTGTCGCATTCGGCTACCCGAATTGTCGCATTCACACAGCCCTGATACCGTATTTGTTGGCGAGCTTTGTAGCGTACAGAAACCCAGACTACGATGAGAAAAATAATTGTTTTATCAATGATTACCCTGGATGGCGTCATGCAGGCACCTGGCGGACCGGAGGAAGATCCATCAGGCGGTTTCAACTATGGCGGTTGGGTTGCCCCTTACAGTGACGAAGTTAGTGGTAAGGTCGTGCAAAAAGAGATGCAACCGGCCGATTATCTTTTGGGCCGAAAGACCTTTGAGATATGGGCCGACTACTGGCCAAAACATGAAAATGTATGGCCGGGGATCAATGAAGGTACAAAATATGTCATGTCCACAACGATGAAAACGTCCGATTGGAAAAACTCCGTTTTCCTCGAAAGTTTGGCAGAAATCAAAACGCTCAAACAGTCCGACGGTGCTGACATTCATGTTTGGGGCAGCAGCCAGCTTATTCAGTTGTTACTTGAGAATGATTTAGTGGACGAACTCAGGCTCAAGATTTACCCCCTGACGCTTGGTAAAGGGAAAAAATTGTTCGACAATGGCCCGATTCCGGCAGCCTTTACATTGTCAGAAAGTGTTGTTACACCCACCGGAGTAATAATTGCCTATTACAAGCGGGCGGGCGAAGTTAAGACCGGGACAATGGGCGGTTAAGGGAATAAATCCTACATTTACCCTAAAACCGATGGTATGAAAACAACGCCCGAACACGATGAGCGAATCGCCCGAATGACCTTCGCTTCGGTGTATCCGCACTATGTCACCAAAGTGGACCGGAAAGGCCGGACCAAGGAGGAACTGCATCAGGTGATCGAATGGCTGACCGGTTTTGACGAGAGGAAATTGCAACAACTCATCGACGAGAAAGCGACGTTTGAAACCTTTTTCAACAAGGCGACCCTGAACCCCAACGCCGGTTTGATCACCGGCGCCATTTGCGGCTACCGGGTGGAGGACATTGAAAACCCGCTAACGAAACGGGCCCGGTATTTAGACAAGCTAGTCGACGAGCTGGCGAAAGGCCGGAAGATGGAGAAGATCCTGCGAACCGCTTAAAAAACGAAACGATAGCAATCCGCTTTTACGTCCGGTGTTTTCACCAAACGCGGAAATGATCCGGCAACCGTTTACTTAAACCCCATTCGATCATCATGGCAACCGGCAAGCACATTACCACCATCGACAACGAAGAAGGACAACGTCTTTCCGTGGTCGGCGACACGTATCGGATTCTGATTTCGGGAAAAGAGACCGAAGGGAAGTATGCGGTTATTGACATGCTGGTTCCACCCGGTGGTGGACCGGGTCCTCATGCGCATAAGGACATGCAGGAAATGTTCTATGTCGTGGACGGTGAAATCGAATTTAAAATGGAAAGCGGACCCTATACCGCAACCAAAGGCTCTTTTATTACCATTCCCGTGGGCGGGGAGGTTCATAGCTTCAAAAACAAGAGCGATACCGTTGCCCATTTGTTATGTACCGTCATTCCGGCGGGGCTGGATGCTTTTTTTCAGGAGATTGGAAAACCGGTTGCGGCCGGCACTTTTTTACCACCCCCGGAATTAGGTCCGGAAGAACTGGAGCAACTAAAGGCAACCGCTGAAAAATACGGCCAGAAACTCTATCCACCCGATTTTTTAGGCGAGTAATCGTTGGCAGACGTTACCGAGAATCAGGAATAACACCTGGGCTGACCAATGGAACGGGTTGCTGGAAGCAGTAGCAAAGGAGCGTGCAGGAAAGGGCGACACGCGAGCAACAACCGAACAGAAAGGGACCTTAACCATGACAAATATCCTCACTACTCACGACCTCAACGGCCTCCGGCAGGTACTGGCCGCTCACCCGGAACGAGCCAATGAAGGCATTCCCTACGATGACGTGAACACAACCCAAGCGCACCCGTTGCACCGGATTTGCGACGGGGTGTTTTCAGGCGATTATACGGATGCCGAAGCCATTGAACTGGCAAAACTATTTTTGGAATATGGCGCCCATGTGGACGGCAACGGCCTGATGGAAAAACAGGACAGTCCGCTGGTGGCCGCAGCCAGCCTGCACGCCGATCAGGTGGCTATTTTGTACCTCGAAAACGGAGCGACGATCGACCATCCCGGTTGCTTTGGCGGAACGGCCCTGCACTGGGCCGCTTGGTGTGGCCGACCGGCCGTGGTTCGGCGGCTGATCCAGGCCGGTGCCGAAATCAATACGCGATGCCTCGATTTTAAGGCAACTCCGCTTTTCTGGGCTGTCCACGGGTTAAAAAGGAACGAGAACGCCAACGTACCGGATTACACGGAATGTGTCCACCTGCTGCTTCAGGCCGGTGCTGACCAAACGATTCCCAATGGGGAAGGAAAAACCGTAGCGGATTTGCTGACGGAGGACGATAGGGAATTGAAGGACGCCCTGCGCTGAGCCCTCTCGTTACCATTTTCAAAGGTTCGGCAAAGATCAATAAAGGATATCAATAGCTGACCACCAGCTGCGAGATCGTTTACTGCACTGGGTTAGAGGGTGCTTTATGTGCCTGCACCTCCAGGATAGCGCGGTGGATATGGCGATTTAGATAAATTCGCTGATCATCCAGAAAAAAGGCTATTTCGTCCTCATAATCGCACGAAAAGAAAGCACCATTAGCAAAATAACCGGCCCCGGCATTCTTATAGCGATTAAGCCGCTGGTTGATACCAGGATCGGAACCAACGTTTTTGCCAACCATATTTTCCCGCATCCATTTGACCAGACTGGTTATATCCTGCTCCTTTCCGTTCACACCTACCTGCTCGGTGAACCCGATGCGGTTCCCGGCCTGTTCGGACTTAGCCAGCATATCGTCCAGTAAAACGATCATTTCCCTAAAAGCCGGTTTCCAGGAATGATCGTCAGGCTGGTAATCGGTAAAGACCGTTAATTTTCCTACCTCATAGAAGGATGACGGTTCTAGCAAGGTTGGTGCTTTTGTGGTGTATTCTACATAGTTCATGATCGTCTGGGGTTTAAGGGCAATGGGGCTGTAATTAGTTTACCGAGAGCCACATACCGCTATACCGCTCGATCAGATACAGCAGAAAGGCAACCCCCAAAAGGACCGCAACGTCAATCAGATAAGGCCAGGGTTGTCGCTTGAACCAGACTAACGATCCGGCCAGGAGCGGGGCCTGCCATTCCTCCGGTAGCCCTGTCAGTCCCAGCGGGTCCTTTTTACTGGCAGGAATCGGTTTAAATACCATCGGTAGCGGGGGTTTCATTAATTCGAATTGATTGTATAAGGCCAAATGCCCACCAAGCTGGGCTGCCCCACGGATTTAAATAGAGAATCCAGACTGTGCCCATGAAACATATCCAACCCGTCAATATCTGTATGGGGCGCAAAAATGTCGTTTAAAGCCACGGCCTGGCGCGTTAATAAGCCTTTCAGGTAATCAATGAGCTGATGGTAACGCGGCAGGTCGGTGATAAACCGCCGGTGGTGCTCTTCGCCTTCGAGTCCGGCATTCTGGATAATCATTACCGGAAACTGATCATACCAGACCGAAGCCAGACGCCAGATGCGCCGGTTATCAAAATAGTGATCCTTATAATACTTAATGATTACTTGCTGACAATCGGCCGTGATCTGTTTATCCAGCTCTAAAAAAGAGGAAAGCTCGGGGATATGATTAAAATAATACCCCACCAAGACGCTCAGATCATTGTCTTCGCGTTCCGGCAGCCGGTTATAAAGGTCAAAAGGTGTCATGGGAGCCGAACCGCCGGTTCGCTGGCAAATAAATCGGAATCAGAATGGGGGCCGACTCGGTTTTGACCATGTCCATCCTGCCCTGCAAACTCACCCACCGCTTAAACTCAATCACAGGACGAAAAATCTTTTGAAGATGCTTAAGCCATTGATTCACCACGATGATTTGTTTGGAACCCACCGGGGTGTAACTTTTGAATAGTTGCATGTTGTAGTAATTAAAAGATGAACGAATAGTCAATCATCCAAAGGCAATGCATCGGGTAATGGGTTGCTCCTGATTTGCTTGATGAAGAAGCAGAATACAGCTAAAAAAGCAGTGCTTGATTAAGAGAGAAACGGTAAAGGAGCAGATCGGTTGCTGAAGATACCGGAGCTAGTTAAGAAGCAGATACAATAATAACGACACATCCCATACTTAGGTTCTGAAAATCAATTATTTATTTTTAGCCTCGGGTTCATTACCCGATCGCTCACGATGAAAGACGGAAAACCGTGACAAGTCGCCAAACCGGGCTATTAATAAAGTAATAACGTTCTACGCGAATGAGGCAAACCGCCTAGCTTAACCCGTCCACCGCGCGGAGAATCTGTTCGGCAATTTCCGGGGTATTCCACCGGTCGATTGGGAACCGGAGTTTGATCCGCTCGGTCGAAAGAGCGTAACCGGGCGTGGCGTCGTAGTACGCCATCAGGATATCGGCGGTGGCCCCGAAATCGCCGGCGTTAAAAAACCGGATAGCGCGGTCCTGGCGTTCGGGACCCAGTTTGTAAGCTAGTTTTTGCAGACAATCCAGAAACCGCCCGGGGGCGGCCGTCGCCATAATCCCGGCCAGGCGTTCGCGCCGGAGACCTCGGTCAACGTCCAGCCAGATCACGTCCGCCGTTGCCATCGTGTTGACCAGCCAATCGGGCAAATTCAGGTTGCCGATGCGCTTCAATTCGCTTTCCAGAAAAACCGGTCGGCCCGGATCGAAGCGGTTCCAGTGCTTTTGTAACTGCTTGTGAAACTGGTAGGAAGTCGGCTGACGGCCAAAGCGCAGGGAGGCAAACACCGACCCGTCGTGCCCGCACAGCGTTTCGAGGTCCAGCGCCTGGGTGTTGTTGTCCCGAAAAAACCGGATCAGTTCGGATTTGCCGGAGCCGGTGAGCCCGGCCAGGACATACAACCGGAGCGGTAGTTGCTGGGGTAAGGACATGAAAAAACCCGCTTAGGGAGAATTTGTGCCATAACTTTGCGTTCGGAAGACTGAGACTAACCACTGAAGCAAGAACCGGGAGCTGTGCCCGGGAAACTACGTGTGAAAGAAACAGAAAACTACTAACATCGATCTCAAGACCTCAAATTTCAACTTTATAACGGGGAGTAGACTCTTTCCGGCTCAAACGCGGTGATCACATGAACTTGTCTAACATACGGTATGAAAATACACGTTATTTCGGTGATCTCCAAGGGCTAAGGCAACTTTTATCAACCTATCTCTCAGCGACTTATCGAACGGTTATTTTTTGACCGTTTCCAGCGAATCGAACTGCAACCCGCTGGAGCCTTCGCCCCGGCCGAGCCGTTTCCGCTTGCCCAGCCAGTTGATAATTTTGCCGTTGTACCAGCGCGTTCGCTGAAAACTGCTCATGACGCTGGCCCCCGCGCGGGGCACTTCCTCCTCGTTGACAAACATCGGCTCCAGGGCGTTATCCCCCTCGTCGATGCCCTCGCGCAGCAGCCGCGTCACGGGCCGAATGGCGCTGTATTCGTTCTTAAACCAGCGCGGCATGCTGGCCCGTTGCAGCCGGATGGCCCGGAACTGGTCGGGAATGTGCGCCGGGATAAACGGAATCCAGTTTTCCGGTACGGTATTTTCCAGCTCGTATTTAAACCTGGCGGTTTCGTCGACGGGAATGGCTCCCACCGGCGGTTCGATCAGTTCGATGGCACTTTTCAGGGCGTTGGCCGCTACGTCGCCTTCCAGCGTCCCGCCCGCCAGGCTGTTCACCCGGGTTTCGATGGCCCAGACCATGTTCGCCATTTCGTCGCGCACGAAATGGATTTCTTCCAGCGGTTCGCTTTCCTGCGTTTTGACCACGCAGGGCGGCAAAAACAGCCGGGTGTCGGCCGGGACATTGCTGGCATTTTCGGCGTGGCGCGTACTCAGGTTGAACAGGCCCCAGGCGTTCCAGTCGTCACTATTGCCCTGCACGGCTGGCTGGATGAGCGAGCGCTGGCCGAACACATCGGTAATGACAATGGCCGGAATGGTTGTCAGGCTCCCCACCGGAATGGCGTAGGGCACCACCAGCCAGTTGTTGCCGTAGACGAGCGCGTATTCCGAAACAATCAGTTTGGAAATATCCGTGGTATCGGCGTCGATGTTGCCCAGATCGATGCTGCCGTCTTCGAATTGCCACCAGCGGGGGTTGGGCATCCCGCCGAATTTGGCCAGCGTCGGAATGACGGTTAGGATTTTTTCGCTCTGCAAACCGGTTTCCTCGGGTGTGGACGCGCCCGACAAGCCCTCCGTTTGCTCGCCGGCCGGGGCCACATCGAACGAAAACCATTCCAGATCGCCGTTGTAGTATTCCTCGGCTTGCAAAACCGTATTGGGTTTATCGGGTTCGGGAAACGCCACGCCAAACTGGTACTCCATCTGGTTGTTCAGCCAGGCCCCCTTGCCGTTGGCGTTATGATCCGGCTCGTAATTCTTTTTAAACCAGCTGATAAAATCCGCCAAAGCCGCCTGAACCGAAGCCAGATGCGAGCCATCCAGCAAAACCGGGTCGCCCGCAACGGGCAGGGCAGTTTTGTAGTGCTGGTAGACGTTTACGCCATCAAACCACTGGTTGCCGTATCCCGCCAGGAAACTGTTCAGCGGTTCATTGACCACCTTGTGCAGTTTGTTGACCGTTAGCTGGTGCGAATCCTGCGCCAGTGGTTCTTCGGGCGGAACAATGGGAAAAAGCCCTTTCAAATGCGACAGGTACCGGCCGTGGTCAAACGCCATACCGGAACCGGCAAACCGGGTTTTCAGCAGTTTCATCAACCAGGCGGCTGCCTTCACGCTGGCGTGGTAATCCTGAATCGGGTGTTCGCTTTCGACTTTGGTTTCGAGCGGAATCACGTCCGAATAGGTTTCGCCCTCGCCCGTGGCCGAGCGGTACCGCGAAATCCGGGTGCTCAGCATCTTGATCTTGGCGAAAATCGCCGAGCCGGTATCTTCCCCCTGAAACTCCCCGAATTGCCATTGGCGGGTCAGCATCCAGAGCGGATCGTGGACTTCGCATTTCAGCGTGTCTTCGAATTCGTTTTTGCGGGTTCGCGGCTCCAGGCGGTTCCAGGCGCGGAACGGTTCGCAGGAAACTTTATCAATTTTCGGCATGGCGGATCCAGGTTCTTATTCTTCGGTAACTTTTTGAGCAAAAGCAAAATCCATCACAACCTGCACACCCAGCGGATTGGCGTCGCCGTCCTGATCGACCTGCGGAGGAACGACTTCGGACAACACGAACGGCAGAATGTGCGACAACGGACTCTGGTCGAGGTGATCCGGTTCAACAGCCCGGTTTTTGGCCATTTCCAGCGTGTCGATCAGGGTGAATACGAGATCTTCCCAGGCCCATCTTCCGGTTTGCACCGGTGTGACGGCCAGCAGCATCGACTGCGGGGGCGTGGCATCCGGCTGATCGTAATTGATCACAATACCGGTCGTTTCTTCTTTTCCGGGGATAATCTCGATCCATTCGTCGAGCACCAGCCCCGTCTGCACCTGCGAAGCCGCGCTGCTCCAGCGCTCCGGATTGATCAGAACCAGGGACAATTTATCCTCAACGGTTTTGAATGAATCGGGATATTCAGCACCCAGCCAGTAGTCGCCGGGGTTGTATTTTAACTGCACCGGTGCCAGATTCAGGCTTTGATCCTGCGCCGACAGCGAGAGGTCGATCAGTTCGAGCGCGGTCATCCGTGGACGTACCCGCCCGACACTTTGCAGCCACTCCGACATGGCCAGCGGTCCCGCGTGGCGCAGCAGGCTCTCGCCCGCTCTCAGGTTGAGTTGGGTGGCCACGGCCGCCTGATCGGGTGATTGGTAGAGCGGCAAAACCGGGAAGACTTTCCCGAACAGCGCCCGCACCGCATCGGTATAGACGTTCAGCCGCTGGTAATCGAGCTTGCTCGTTTTCAGTTTTTCCAGTACCCCATTCGCCTGTTTGATCCGTTCCCGAACCTGTTTGTACACCGTGGCGGTTTGCTGGAAATACTGACTGGAAGCAGTTTCCAGATCGTTGGCGTGTTCAAAAATCGCCACCGGGGCTGCATTGGCAATGCCGTACTGGAGGGCCGTCAGCAGAAAACTACGCAGCAAGGTGAACTGGGCCTCCGTAAACGTATCGTTCGGCGCTTCCAGAATGACTTTGGCTTCCAGCAGTTCTTTGACAAACGCGTCGGTAAGCAGCTTGTCGGCGGCCTGTTGGAGCTCTTTCAGACTTTGTTCGGCGCGGGTCGCCAGTTGCGTGATGTTGTGGTTGCCCGGATTGCTTTCGTTGAGCGGAGCGCCCGCCGTGACAAAGTGCTCGGCCCCAGCCACCTGCGTTTGCAAGAGCACAATCCGCAGCTGTTTCAGCAGGTGATCCAGTTCATGAATCGTCCGGATTTCCGGCCCCCAGGCGGCTGCGCGGTTTCTGAAATCAACGGTCGCCGTGGCTTTTTCGGAGGCCACCGGGTTGTTTTGCAGAAAATGATACCCGATGAACTGCTTGAAATCCGTTTCGCTGCCCGACAAAAACAGCAGATCCAGCGGCTGAATCCCCAGCGTATTCAGGCTCATTTCCGACAACGTGGCCGGCGCGTCGGGTTCCTGGTAGGCAATCTGGAACCGGATCGTGTCCGGTTTTCCCAGTAACATCCCCAGCCAGTGGTTGAGTGAAGGTTCGGCTTTGGCGCGGGGCGTGGCCGTGGCACCCCAGCCCGTCGGTTGCGCAAAGGCGGTTTGTGCGGCCAGATTCAGCAGGACTCGTTGCGTAACGATGGTGCCCGAGCGGGGCGTTTCGACGATCTGCGGGTCCGGGATGTTCCGGCCCTGCGACAGGCTACTCACAATGGCCGCAGCCCGCACGTGGTTGCCCTGCACAATCTGGAACACGCTTTCCGAAATGGCAATGTCGCCCAGCGCGTCGAGGGCGTCGGCCATCCGGTCGATTTCCCGGGCAATCTGCGTAAACTGGGTATTGTTGCCGCTGTTGGTGAACACCAGATCGCGCAGCCATTTCAGGGCCGTATTGTTGGCCGGGTTGGTGATGACTTCGAACAGCGTGTCTTTCGACGGAAAATCCATCCATTTAACGGCCTCGTAAATCTTGTTCAGAAGCGCCATGCCGTCCACGACGTTGCTGTTGTACGCCGGCCGTTTATCCGCCTGCGCACTGTCTTTGACCGGAACCACCAGCGGGAATGCATTGCGGAACGGGAGAATGAACTGATCCAGCTCGGCGGTTTTGTAGCGTTCATGCAACCCTTTTTCGAACTGAAAACCCAGAATGGCCCCGATCTGTAACCCGTTTTTAACGCCGTCGATCAGGTTGAGGGCGGTTCGAACCCTGGCCGACGAAATGTTGACCGCCAGCCGGTTGTTGATATCCTCCTCGGCATCGCTGGCCCGGTAAGCCCCGCGCAACACGGCCGCCGTAATGGCATGATTCAGCGAGGGAGCGTGGATAAAACCATCGTTATCGGGGTCTTTATAAACCGTAGCTCCTTCGGGGCGCAGGCCGTCCGGAATTTCGTCGTCTTTCGCGATTTTTTTATCCTCATCCGGTTTGCGTTTCAGGTTTTCCACCCAGCCAAATGCGCCCAGATGAATGCCTTTCTTCACCGCCCGTTGTTCCGTCAGCCGCCGGTTCACCAGCCCGGTCAGCCAGGCATCGAGCCGGTAACTGCACAGGTCGATGTGCTCCGCCAGCAAAATGGATAGATCCTTGGTTGGCAAATCGTTCAGGAGCGACAACGCATCCCGCACAGCATCCACCTTGCCCAGCAGTTTGCGGTGGGCCACGTGGTTCGGATACCCGTTAAAAATCGGATTGGTGTCCGGTTTGTTGATGTAGGCCGATAGCGACGCCCGGCCCGGCTGTCCGCCCGCGGCATTGAACAGGTACTTGTAAAATGGATTCGCCGGGGTGAACTTGTTGAAGACATACCCGCGCACATCCTCCACATCCTTCAGCAGCGGATGCCATTTGGTGTTGTATTTCCGGCCCCCGCCCGATTTCCACTCGCTGTAGGTAATCTCATCGCCGACAATCCGGCGCACATCCTCGGTCAGCAGCCCCTCCATTTGCAGAATGTCCAGCGCGGCTTCCTGATACGCCTGCATCAACGCCTGCCGCATCAGCAGGAAGAGCACGCTCGGGTTCGGATCGGGGAATCGTTGGGGGTTATTTCCGGCCAGAATCTTGTCCATCGACGAATTCAGCAGCCAGTCGATAAACGTACCCTCCGCTAGTTTTTCCAGTTTATTCGTGGTCGAAATCGGCTGTTTATCCACCAGATAGCCTTCGAGCGCGCGCAATTCGTCTTTTCCGGCGATAAAGCGGTTTCGGAAAATCCGGCTTTGTTCAAACTGGTCGCGAATCCGGGAATACTTGCCCGCCAGCAACATAAACGCCTTGCCAAAACCGCCGGGATTCGACTCATCCCGGAAGTCAAACGAAGGCGCAAACCGACCCGGGAACATCAACTCCTTAAACCGGGAATGCATGTACAGGCTGCCGTGCGTTTCCTTGATGTCAAACTCCTGCGCCTGCTGCCCGGCGTATACGCCCGTTCGTGTGATGTTTACCCCGTACCGGTAGAAATAATCCACGGAGGTGGGGTTCAGGCCCAGAATTTCGATAAACCGCTGCTGCGGAGTCGGTTCTCCCGCCGAGCTGACAGCTTCCAGCAGTTCGTAATGTTCGACCTTAGTTTGCCGCAATTTCGTCCACTCGAGGCTGAATTGTTTCAGGATTTCGTGGAAACGAACGTCAAACCGGACTTGCTTTGCTTGTTCCAGCGCCGGGGGCGGAAGGGCTCCGCTGAGCGATGGCAGGTGGCTTAAATCAATGCCGTTGTGCAGTTGTAGCCGCAAATACGCCGTTGTGGGCAGAATACCGTACGGTTGCAACCCGACCCGCACGGACGGCACCACGCCCCGGGCCGGGCAATGGTTCAGGAAAAAGGTTTCGGTTCGACGTATATTGTCGTATGCAAAGACGTGGTCCCACATTTCCTCCATCGCGTGCCCGATCGTCGCGTGCCAGAGCGCGCGGTTCATGGCAAAAGCGTTGCTGATTTCCCGGTGTTTCCGGTTCGTGATTTTCTGCGTCACCGCCGTCGAAATGCCCAGACTATCCGCCAGGCGCTGGCCATCGGCGATTCGCTTCGGGTCGGTGACAGTTTCATCAAAACCGCTGTTCAGGATTTCAATTTCAAACCGCTCATCCTCGTCGCCCCCGCGTGAACTGTAGCCCGACGCGCCCGATTCCGTATTGTTCGTTGGCGTCCCCACTTTCAGGAAACTCATGCCATCGGGCGCGTAGATGTGGTTGATCAGCAGTTTTTCCAGCGCCTGCTGACTGGCATCGACATCCAGATCCTTCACGCCCACCACCAGCAGTTGATCAAAACCGGTATTGTATTGCTGCTCGGTCAGAGGCACAGTAATGCCCATGCCGATTTCGACGGCTTTCCCGTAATCCGCCATCCATTTCAGGTTTTCTTCCATCTGCAGATCGCCGTTTTCATCGATCTGGTAAACCGAGCCATCCTGCTCGGAAAACAGGGCCGGGTCGAGCCCCAGCGGGAGTTGCGCCGGTACTTTATTCCCGACCACAATGTGCTGAAACTGGCCGTTTTTCCGCGTAATCACGGCAAACCGCTCCGGCAGCACGTTGGTGTGCGGAGCCGCCGTCCAGGACTGTTGTTTGAGTACGGGCGTGATGAATTCCAGCGGAGCCGCACCGCGTTCCGCCAGAATCTGGTCGACGGTTTTGCGGACAATCTGATTGAAACGGCTGATCAGATTTCCAAAACCGTTCTGAACAGTCGCAAAAGCATTAATCTTATCCGTAAACGGCTGGCTCTCCGCCGACGTCAGCGCCTGCGCCTTGGTGGTAATGGCGTCGATATCGCCCTGCGCGCGAACGAGCAGAATCTCCAGCTTCTGCGCCAGAAAATCCGGCAATTCGGTGAGGGGTTGCAGGGCGTCGGCCAGTTTGCCGATCCGCTCCGTAACGACAGTGATCTGATTCGGAGAAACCGTCGTCCAGAAATCCAATGGTTCTTTTTTCGGATTCAGGGCCTGCAGGGCGGGCGGGAGCGTCGTGGCGACCTCCAAAACCGCCCCAAACGTCCGGAACGGCTTGTTCTGAAGCTGGGCGGTATTCGTCGGTGTGTTGTTTTTACGCGGATCGATGAGCGAGGCAATCCATGAGGCCCGGCGGGTGTCGTGGGTGGTGCAAAGCCGTTTCCAGGCGGCTTTTTCCAGCTCCAGGTCGTTGCTGGCAACCCACCACGCGTTCCAGAACTGCTGACCCGATTCAAATTCTTTTTCCGTCAGTGCTTCTTCGTGGGTGTGAATAAAAATGTCATCCGGGTAAATCCGGACCCAGAGCTCGTGCGCTTTCTGAGCCTTCACCGCCAGGTCGTTCGAAGCCCGGTCGAGAATGGCCGTTGCGTCGTTCGTCAGGTACTTCGACAGCGAACCGAGCCCGAATTTCTGGCTCTGGTTTTTGGGCTGGTACTTCGTCAGGTTGGTCTGGGCATTCGACAGCTCCGGTTTCAACTGCTCGTACAGGCGACCCAGTTTCTGAAACTGACTCGTTTGCGTGAGCGCCACCCTGCCCATCGCGCGGTCGATAAACCCAATGCTGCCTTTGATCTGCTCCTTGAATTTCGTCACCTCCTGGTACTGCGCCGGATTGCTGATGGCCAGCCGTTTCATGTTGACGAGCGCCTTGATACTCTGGTGAAATAAATCGCTGAAGTCGGTCTGGGGCGGTTCGGGCAGCGTATTCAACACCGGGATCGACTCACTGCCAAATTGCTGAATTCCGGCGGCAATGCTATCCATCACCCCGGTTTTTCCATTCAGAAACTCCTGCCAGGCGGGGTCGTCGTGGACCAGGGCGAGGTTGGTTTTCACCGCAGCCGGCAAGGGCGTAATCTGCCCGTGAAGTTTGACGACGGTGGTCCGCTGGTTTTTCATGATGAATTTGATCAACGCCACCGTTGCCGCCTGATTGGCGTAAAAATCGGCCACCGTCTGCAACCGCTTGTCGACAAATTCGTAGAGATCTTTCTTGTTTTTCAGGTTCTGGAACGGCGTTTTATCCCGGCTGGAAAGAACCGTCAAGGCGCTCAGAATCTGCTGCAACTGGTCGAGCAGTTCGCGGGCGGGATTCAGCAACCCTTTCGGATCGACGACCAGTTCGTTGGTTTTGGTAATCAAATTGCTGACCGCCGTACTGAGAGCGGCAAACGGCGCCGTTCCAAACCGGGACGCCACCAGGGCGAGCGTTTCCTGGACGCTCTTCGCCATTTCCTGCAGGATTTTTTTATTCTTGGCCGTCAGGTTGATTAGCTTATCCAGCAGGATGCTAACCTCCCCCAGCGTTGTCAGCGATTTCGACACAACCCCGCCGATCTGCGCGCTGTTCTGAATATCCAGCACATCAACCTGCACGATCAGCAGCTTGTCCAGAATTTCGTCCGTCGCGTCGGTTTCGACCGTTTGCGAGGGTTCGTCCAGTTCCATAAACCGGGTCTCGATCCGGACCGGCAACAGCAGAAACGGGACGCCATCGTCTTTCGTGGCCGTCAGAGTTCTAATTTCCTCGATCCGTTTGTCGGTCAACAGGGCTTTCAATGCATCCGCCATACCCGTTCAGTTATAAATTCAGCAAATCTTCGTTCAACATTTCACCCGCGTGCCGGGCGATCAAAACCGGGTCCTGGTACAGAATCGACGCCACTTCGGCCGCGTTGCTGGCCCAACCGGGTACCTCGTTCAGGTACTTGTCCTTCACGCTGTTCGCGTTTGTGATGGCGATGGGCTTGCTAAAGTTGAGCTGGAAGTTGTCAAGATCGCTTTTCTGGTTCACCAGATGTTCCCAGGTCAAATCGTTCCAGGTGGCCGGATTGCCGGTCGGCATCTGCGTGGTGTCGCCCAATTCCGTCGTGTAGTCGTCGAGCCCGAACTGCGTTTGGCCGGCCCGCTCCTTGAAGACAAAAAACCAGCCCGGATTTTTGCCCGCCGTGCTGCCATTGGGGGTTGTAATTCGGTTGCCGTTGGCGATTTCGGCGGTCAGATCGAAGCCGAACAGCGTAATGTCAGGCTTGAGTTCGGCCTTAAACAGCGGAAATTTGGTGTTTTCCGGCGAAACCGGGTCCAGCAACTTCCGGGGTTTGGAGGCATCGGGCGTGTTGTATTGTGCTTTCTGGGCGTAGACCATCGTGCTGGGGTATTTCTTGAAAAGGTCGCCCCGCACCACCAGCACCAGAATATCCTTGTCGCCCGCCGGACGGTGAAAACCGAGGTTCTCCGTCCACTTGTCCATGACTTCAATGTCTTTTTTCTGGTCCGGATCCGACTCAAACAGGTTATCGTTGATGTTCCAGAACTGACGGAAATAGGAACCCCGCTGGTCGGTCGGGTATTCGCGCCAGAGCAGTTCACGCGCCATTTCGTGATTCAGCCCGGCCAGGAACGATTCAATAAACCGGTTGTTTGTTTCCAGCAGGGTGATGATGTTCCGGGGCAGTTTATCGACGTTGGGCAAAATGAAATTCTGGGAGATTTCTTCCAGGTATTCGTAAGACGGTTCGTGAAATTCGGGATAGGCCATAACCGGTTTCAGTTCCTTCACCGGTTTGAACCGGGTACCGTCCCAAATCCGGATGGTATTCCCGACGCGGTGCCGGATCGTGAAATCCGGTTTTAACTGGCTGATCAGGTTGCTCCGCACCGCCGTCAGGCTCTCCGAAAGCGGTTGTTTGATCTGCACGGCGGGCATCGTACCCAGCCGGGCACCAAACTTTTGCAGGTTATCCTTGTATTCCACCACGTCCTGGGCGGATGTAACCACGGCCACCGGTGCGGTAGACGCGATGTTCCGCACCGTCGCTTTCGCGTAACTGCGCCCCCCGCTGAAATTGTCAAACATCGCCTTGTACGACGCATCCTGCACCCCAACGGCCACCTCATCGTCGGCATCTTTGGTATAGGTCTGCATGGTATTGATCAGGCCGGTAACGCTTGTTTTCACTTCGGCGGATACATTTTGCGCGTTCAATGCGGTTTGCAGGGCGGTTTTGGCGCTATTCACGTCATTGCCCGGAACCGGGGTCGTGTTTAGCAGCGAAAAGAACGTATCCTTGGCCTGATTCAGCACATTGGTCTGGTAGAAGGTTTCGGCGCTGGAAACCAGTTTCGTAGCCGCCTGCAGGGTCAGGGCCGCCGAAGGGGCGGTTTTCAGTTTAGCCGCCGTCACCGCCGACGGACTGTCACTCGCCTGGTTAAACTTCCCGATAAGCCCCGCGTTCAGGGCCAGGTTTTTGGTCAGGTGTGTGGGCCGGGTAATTTTCTGGAAAGCCGCCGACCGGGTTACATCCGGTATGGCACTCTGGTGAATCTGCTGATTGACCGTTGCGGTTTTGGCGGCATTCCAGACCAGGTGCTGCACGGCCCCGGTGGCCTGCACGAATTTGTCCGTTTTGGCCCCCAGCATGTGTTTTTTAAAAATGGCGTTATTGACCAGTTTGCTCAGAAACGCTTCGTTGATTTTGTTGTTGGCTTCGTTCACCTTGCCGACCTGCTGCCAGGCGCGGTTCACGAGTTCCTCCTGATGTTTCTGGATCACGCGCGTTCCCAGACCCGCAGCCGCCCGGTTGCGAAAATCGAGGTTCAGTTCCAGCAGCCACGGCCAGTTGGTGCCGGTTTCCAGGTCTTCGGCCAGGCCCTGCCAGGCTCCGTACACGGGCGGTACGATCATCGGGTCGGCGGAAAAGGGCGCATCCGTGAACGGGTTGGTGGCCGCTGCGCCCCCGGCCTCTTTGGGGTGATTGATCGAGGGCGACAGGTTCAAAAACGTCCGTAACTGCTTGAAAACCGCCAGTTGGTCGTCTTGACCCGCTTCCGGAAAGTTTTTTCGGATGGTTTCAAACGAGGGCGGCCGTAAGGCGGCTTCCATCCCCATCGTTTTGATAGCCATCTTTTGATCCATGCCGTAGCCGATTTCCTGCACGTCCATCGGCATCATGCCAGATTCAGGTTTCATGACGATTGGTTTCAGCTTCGTCACCAGACTCTCGAAATCACCGTCGTTGCTGGTCTGAAACGCCCACTGGTAATACACCGGAAAATCGAAACCGCGCGGTTTGCTCTCCTGCTGGGCGCTGGCGGTCCAGGCCGATTCCTGCGCCACGACGCCGGTGATGTCCAGCCCCAGCCCCGCCCGGCGGCCGGTCTCAAAGGCCGGAATCAGAAAGGCCCGGTACGCGGTGCTTTTGGTGAGTTTACGCGGACACAGCAGGCGGCTCAGGGCCGAATCTGCATCGGCGTTCAGCTCGTTGGTCACGCGGGTTTTGAGCTGCTCCACGTCCGATTCTTCCAGCGTTTCGTTGAAATGCACGTGCGCCCAGGCCCAGGTTTCCTCCGGATTGTGAAAGACATCGTTCAGCTTTTCTTTTTTGACGGAAATAAACGGCAGCGAATCGGGCAACTGCTTGAGCGTGTATTCGTCGTTTTTCAGCACGACCAGCGCCAACCAGGGCCGAAGCCGGCGGTTGTTGCCCTGATTGGGCGACGCGGGCGTAAACCGCCACAAAAAATCTTCCTCGTAAAATTCGATGTACGCCAGGTTATTGGCTTCGTAGTTGTTTATGTTCGGCGCAGGGTTAACCCGGATGAGGACCCGGTCGCTGATGTTCAGCACGTCGCCGGGGCCCACCACCTGAATGACCTTGGCAATGGTTTGCTCGTTACCGCCCCCGTCTACGTTGTCGGCCTGCACGGTGAGCTGGACCTGAAGATTGGCCCGCTCGAGGGCCGTGCCCCCCGGTTTTCCCAGCGTATCTTTCTCAATAATCTGCGAATTGAGTCCTTGCCGGAACCAGGGAAGAAACGAATAGTGCGCTATATCTGCCATAACGGGTTTAGGAATAGTCTAAGGAATACGGATTCGCGTTACGCCATTTCCAGGTGGTAGGCCGGAACGACTTTGATTTTGCCTTTCAGTTCGGGGTTTTTGTTCAGGAGCGCGCTTAGCGTATCGGACGCATCGGAGAAACTGCCCGCCGAAAAGCTGTCGTGCACCACCGGTTTCATGCTGAGTTTATCGACCACCATAAAGGCTTCATCCAGCACGTCCACATCGGCCTGTTTCACCTTCTTGAAGGCATTTTCCCGGGAAAGGGCCGAACTGCCGATGGCTCCGCCTTTGGCCATCAGTTTGAAAATATCCTTGTTGAAGAAGGAGCGGGGGGCCGGTTCGGGCGTGGGGTCAAAATCCGACACCTTGACCTCGTATTCGACCTTGCGGTTGGCCCGGAAATTGACCTGAATTTTGTTCGTTTCGGTAATCCGAACCCCGCTTTTCATCTGCTCGTAGGACGGCGAACTCAGCTTGTCCTTGTCCTCCAGGTTTTTGAACATGGCCGGAGCAAAGGCTTCCGTCGGGTATTCCTGCGCCACGTTCAAATCGCCAATCTTCACCTTCGTGATATCGACTTTCTGAATGTCGGCGGGTTTGTTTTCGCCGAATTTCTCCAGCACCTGCGCAATCGGCACCACCGTCTGGCTGACCGTGAACGAACCGAACGGTTGCAGAATTACCTTGCCCGGTTCCTGCGGAATATCTTTGATGCTCACCAGACTGGGCCGATTGGGGGGCAACTCGGCGGTCCAGTTCGTATCCAGCGACAGGGCTTCCAGCGCTTTCGGCAAAACCGCAATGGTGGGCAGTTCGATGCTGCTCTTGTCGCCCCATTCCACGTCGAAACGGACCTTGATGGTGAAGAACAAAATCGAGAACGACGCGGTCCCTTTCGCGCGCCAGGGCGTGGGGCCCGACAACTGGAAGTCCAGCGTAATCGAGAAAAGCGTCGTACTGCCCATTTTCACCGCCAGACCGGCCCCAATGGCCGCAATGAACATAAACGGGGAAAACTGGAACAGTACATCGAAATACAGATACCCGACGATCTTGAACGCCGACAGGCTAAAGAGCAGATCCAGCCGGGCACCAAACTGAATGGTGTTGGAGGTGACGGCAAAGTAGCAGGTCAGCACCAGCTTCGGATTGTCGGCCAGAATGGTCAGCGTCAGTCGTTTCATCGACGGCAGATGCAATTCGGTCGGCGGTTTGAAAGCCGGGTGAAAACCGCCGATGGACAGCACGAAGGCTTTGGTTTGCCCCCAACCCAGCCGCAGCGCCATATCGCCTTCCAGGGTGAAGGTCAGAATCCGGGAGTTATACAGGCTGGCGTCGAACGACAGCATGCCTTTTTCGAAATCGATAATGCCCACGAAATTGACCTGCAGGCGCAGGATGGCGGCTTCTTCTGTCGGCAGCACGATTTTGACCACGCCCAGAATGGCAATCCGTGTCGGATTGGCGAATTCGATGACCAGACCGAAATCGACGGTAATCAGCGCCGGAATCCCCCAGGTAATGCGGGCCATCAGACCGATGATGAACTGATCCTGCTTCGGCGGGAAAATCTGGGTAATGCTCTGGATGATGGACGTGATGTTGTTGACGACATCTTCCGGGAACATAATGTGATCAATCGAATTGTTCCGGACACCATCGCGCAGCGCATCCACGTTGATGGACCGGTGAATGCCCAGAATACCGCCCAACCCGCTCAGGAAGAAGCCCATCGAGAGCGAAATACCGGGCGTAAACGTGGCACTGATCAGGATCAGCAGTGAAAAACCGTCTTTCCCGTCGGGCATCCGGGTGTTAATGACGCAGATGGCGGCCACCTGGATCGTATCCTGAATCGACAGCTCCAGCGCCCCGGCATACATCTTTTTGGCATCATCGAACAGCACGTAGCCCCCGCCCTTGATAATGCCCGCGTCCAGACTCAAGCCAATCCCGACGGGTGGTTTGAAATCCACGCCGAGGTTCATCGGCCCGAGATTGCCCTGCTGGAACTGCAAACCGGCCTGCAAACCAATATTTTCGACCACGGCCACCAGTGGCCCCAACGCCAGTTTGAGGTTCGCACCCGCTTCCAGTTTGAACTGGTTGGTTTCCGGCGCAATGGCGATGGCCAGTCCGTTAACCGAAACCGGCCCCAGTTCGAGGTGAACCGGCAGATCGATGCCGAATTTGGCGCCCCCGCTGATCGTAAAACCGTTCAGCAAACTGAACGAGAAGGCCACGTTGGATTCGGCCATGATATTGATGCCCGACAAAACCGTTTGCAGAAAACCGTCGCCGTCTCCGCCTTTAATCACCAGCCGAATGGCGTCGATCTGGCCTTCCATGCCCACATCCAGCCGGTTTTGCGCATTCTGAACAAACCAGCGCGCACCCAGACCCTGCACCGCCAGCCGCGTTCCTCCCGCCGAACCGATGAGCACTGTTTCAACGGACTTGTCCGGTTTTTCGTGAATGAGTACGGAAGCCCGGTACGCGGCCGTCATGCTCAAAAGCCCTTCGGCATTGAACGGCGGACGCACCACCAGCCCGACGCCTTTGATGTCGGCCGTCGATTCAAAAATCAGTTCGCCCCGATCGCAGACGGCAAAATCAAAACTGGCCGCGCCCATGATGTAGGGCAGCAGCGCGACGCCTTTCTTCTTGCCACCGTTGGCGTCGGCCGGTGAAAACGTAATCCCGAACTGGCTGTAGGTCTCGGGTGTCAGGCCTTTCTGGAAAATCGGAAACCGTAGTTCCCGGAGGGTAGTAGAGGTATTGCCGAGCAGCACCCGCGTCGTTTCCGATTGCGGATAAAGACCGCCGGGCAGCGCCGACGCCCGCATCAAGCCTTCCAGCCGGCTCAGGAATTTGTCGGCATTAAAATTCGTATCCCACTGATACGTCGCGTTGAAAAGCTGAACCGGATTGGTAAACAGCCAGCCGAGCCGGTCCCAGTTGATCAGGCGCATCGACTGGTTTGGCCCCGGACTGGCTTCATACTCGATCAGGCCCAGCAGCAGCAGCATTTCGTGGACTTCCGGTTTCAGGCGGCTGAAATAATCCAGGATCAGGTAATCGGTGAGCCGCCGGGGTAGATCGTTGATGTTAGGCAGGGCGCCCCCGCCGGAATTCTTGACCGTGGTATGCAGTTGCTTGATAGCGTCGATCATTGCGACTACCCGCCCGAATGTTTCGCCGATCGCGGCCAAAATCGCCGAATCTCCGCTGGCAGTGGCCAGTTGCTGAATGGCGGTCAGGAGTTCGGTGCCTTTCGTTCCGATTTCGGATAACGCGCTCCCGAACGCACCGACCGGTATTTCGTACCCCAGCTTCCGAAAAAGCTCCTGAGCCTGCGCCGGTGTCCTAACCGCCCGGAGCGGAGCCATCGCCAGTCCTGCCTGGGTCAGTACGGATTTTAATGCATCTGCCATACCATCATTCCATTTGGTGTTGAACCGTATTTTTTCTGAGGGTCAATTCCGCTGAATCGGCCCCTGCCGGTATTGCCCAATGATCCACTGGGAACGAGCGCCCGACATACCGGTCAGTACATCCCCGAAATTGGTCGTGTTGAAATAAGTGTCCCGCAGCTTTTCCAGAATCCGCCCGCAGTGGACAATATTGCTTTTCGGAAACCGCAGGATATTGAACAGATCAATGCGTTTACCCTCGTCGAGGGTTGCCAGCGACTGCAACAACTGCTCTACCTGCACCCGGCGCTGATTGGCCTCTTCCGGCAGCAGCGTAAACGCGGTCATGCCCGGCAAAATCATCGAAAGCAGCAGCGGCCGGATCTCACACACCCCGGCTCCGGACGACGAGAGCGTGGCAAAATCCGCCGAAGCTGTGTTCAGCGACAACGCCAGTTGCCGCAAATGCGCCCGGCGTTCCGTCCGGTTTTTTCGGGAGGCTCCGTCGTAGACCATACTGAACACGAAGCGCTTAAACCCGTCTCCGGCTTCGGCAGTTTGCGGAGTGACGTTCTGGTAATACAGATTGTGCTCGTTGATCAGCTCCTGCAATACCTCCGGACTGCCCAGCGATGGCCCCGGCTGGTTGGCGGCTTCGTTAAGCAGCGTATTGAGTTCTTCATTGGGCGGGATGACCGCCTGCTGAAGCGAAAGTTGAGCCTGCTCGGTGTTGCCATTCCCCAGCAGCCGGACCGAAACCGACAAACTGCCCTGGCTGGTGGGGGTATAGGCGAGTTCGCCCACATCGGTGGTCTGCACCGAGGGCGGACCGCCATTTTCGACCAGCGTCCATTCGTAGGAAACCGTATTGCCGGCCAGCCCCGGATCGGTCACGAACACGACATACACATTTTCCCGCGTTACGACGATAGGAGAGGTGACGTACGAAACCAGCGCGCAGCGGTTATCGGTGGCCACGACGGCCTGACCCAGATCGGCAGGCTGCAAACCCGCCGGAATGCGACTTTCTGTTTTACGAACCGGCATGGTAGCTTCCGTTTTCTTCTTTCTGACTCCCATCCAACGCGAGACTGCGAAACCGCAGCGCAGCAAACAGCCGCGCCCACCCCAGCCGAAACCGGATGTAAACGTTATGCGGCAAACTGTTAAGCAGTGCGCCGACCAACAGCAACCCAATGCCGAGATACCCGAAAACCGGCCACCGAAGTCCTACGCCCAACCCGCCCAGGCTAACCAAACCGGCCAGGCTCCAGTAGACCGGCCCAAAACCGTTACGACGCCGGGCAACCCGGTACAGCACCAGAACGTTGAAACACAGCAGTGCGATCAGCAGCGGTTGCATCCGGGACGCAAACCGCAACACGTGCAGATTGGTAATGCCGAAAACGCTCAGGTACGCGGCCCAGCACAGGGGGCATTTTGGGAAAAAGACAATCAGAAACGACAGCACCGGGGACGATAGCGCGAGTGCTTTTGCTTTCATCCGGCTCCCGATGCCGGTTTTGTGGGCCGGTTCACCGCTCAGCCGGTTTTTCAGGTCGGCAATGACTTCCGGCAACTGCCACTGAAGTTGTTGATACCGACTAACAATCATTCCTTTCTCATCCAGCACGAACAATTCTGTGGTGTGGTGATTTACCAGCGAACCCATGTAATTCACCCCGGAATCGAAGTAATTCAGCAAGGTAGTCAGGCCGTTTTCGGCCCGGAACAGGCGGTTTTCGTCGTCCAGCGTCAGCCCGCGGGCTTCACCGTACGCTTTCATCCGGAATGGATCGTCGTGGAACGGGTCGTAGGTAATGGCCGCGATTTTCACGCTTTCGGCGAGTGCTTCAGCCTGTAGCGCTTTTTGCAAGTGTCCCAGCCGCGCGATGGTCAGGGAGCATTTGTTCGGATTGTCGCAACGGGTGTAGAAGAAAACGACCACCGCCGGTTTTCCCCGGAAATAGTCGCCATACCGGATTTGTTGCCGTTCCTGATCTTCCAGAACAAGATCGTGCGGTTTTTCTGTCCCCCGAACCGACCTCGTTTCCCGCATCCGGAACGAGACCTCACAGCACGATCGATGGAGCGGTCGGTTATCCTGCTCAATGGCTTCGATTGCTTTTTCAAACTCCGCTTTCACCCGGTTATTGCGATACGGATCGGCGCAAAACCGGCGCAATTCCGCCAGCGCGTCGGAGGCACTACTGCCGAACCACTGGAAAGTCTGAGCAATTTCCCGGAGCGCGGTGGTTGGTTCCGAAGTCAGCGGTGGTCCGGCAACGAAAAAAACCGTATCGTCCGTGTATTGCACGATGGTGATGGCTTTCAACAGGTACGGAACGAGCTGCGGGCGGGGTTCGGGAAGGCCGCGAAGCGCCCGGGCCGCACCCGCCATCAGAGCCGCGTAGGGTTCGGTTTCGAGCACTTCCAGCACGTACGGCAGCGCCGATTCGGGCAAACCGGTCTGCGCAAAAACCGCAAAAAGCTGGCCCCGCTCCCGCTTTACCGCGTTGGCGCTTTTCCCCCGGTATACCGGATGCTGCTGCGGCAGATACGGCAACAACAAGGGTCCATTCCCCGGTTTGGGTTGAATCCGCTCCAGCACAGCCGCCAGTCCGGCCTCCGGTAGATGCGTCGTTTGCCCCGGTTTTTTAGTAGCCCCGATCATCGTTTATTGGTCAGTTTTCCGAAACCGGTTCGCTTTTTCCAGGTATTGCTTCGACAGCTTTTTCAGTTCCGGGGCGCTTTTCGGCGCTTTGAGCCGACTGACCTTCGTACGAAACTGCTCATCGGCGTAGATCGCGTCGGCGTCCCGGTGGTGCATCAGCGCATTCAGACTCACCGCCCGAATGTCTTTTTTCTCTTTTTCATCAAGGATCACCGGCTTGGCGAGTTCGATAAAATCGTCGGGATGGGCGGCCTGAAAAGCCGTTGCGCTGCTCATCCGCACTTCCTTCGACTGTCGTTTGTCGCTGAAGAGCCGCGCCAGCAGCGGTTTTGACTCCTGATCGAAGGCCAGTGCGTGGATGGCTTCAACCCTGGCGGTTTTATCGGTTTCCGGGTTTTGCAGGATTTCGCGGACGACCGGGTAGTAATTGGCGTGTGCATCGCGGGATAACAACTGAATGGCCTTGGCGGTGGACACGATCGGTTTTTCGTCGCCTTTTAAGCCATTGAGTAGCCGGTTTTGGACGAACTCATCCTGCTCATTCGCCAGCATACCGGCAGCTTCTTCCCGTAAACCGGGATCCGGATCATCCAGCAAGCCCCGCAGAACAGCCAGGTAATCGGAGCGCATCGCCCGGAAAACCGGCGACGCAAAGCTTAAAGCACCCAGGACATTTAACACATTTTTCCGGAGCAAAACCGGTTCGACAGGGTCGGCGAGAACCGCCAGACACTGGCTGATGAACGCCCCATCGCCCAGAATGGCCGTCGTAATTTTTTGCAACGCCAGCGAGCGGACGGTTGCATTGCGCTGTTTATCCAGAAACAACGCCTTCGCTTTTTCAACCGCATCGGGCTCTTTGATGAACGGGATGTCTTTCAGGATTTTCTGAAAATCGCCAACACGGGTGGCCTGTCTGAACTGATCCAGCAGGGACGCCTGTTTTTCCTCCGCCGACTGTAATTCCGACCGCAATCGACGCGCATATTCGAGCTTATCTTCCATCGTTCCACTAGCTAAAAGGAATGTCGTCGTACGAAAAATCGTTGCTATTACCCTGTGTTTTTCCGATGTAATCGATCATCTCGCCGACGGTGGGTAAGGCCGAAGGCTTACTAGTAATGGATGATCGGGGCATGGGGCCGCTCGTTGCCGTAGGGGGTCTGCCCCCCGTCGTGACGCCATTCCAGGGCCACATCGTATCACCCGGATTATCACCGATGGTTCCCCCCGACTGCGGTGAGTAGGTGGTGGTATCCAGCGGGTTGAAGAGATTAAGACTCCCCTGCCATTTGGCCCAAAGCCGGTCTACATTGCAATGCAGCAAAAAGAAAATAGGGTCCCGTGTAGCCGTGGCCGGACTGGTGATGGGTCCCGTTGAAAAACTGGTGTGGGCAAAACCGTGCGGATCGCCTTCCATGTCTGAGAAGCCGGTAAAATCCGTACCCAGCCGCAGGGTATCCGCTTCTGACATAACCAACCCTCCATTGGTCGTCGTATTAAACCGGGGGATCCGCACAATTCCTACGGCTCCTCCGATTGTCCAATTTCTTAAGGGATTGGTGGCATTCATTGCCACCCGACCAGCCGGATTGGGCGTCCCGCCCATGAAATCAGCGCTAAACAAATTAGGTGCTGGCTGGTCAAAACGCCAGTACGGCACGGTAACGCTGGGGTCGATGCCCTGTAACCGCCGTTCGATATCGAGTACGAAAGCCCGGTGCCAGGGCAGAAAAGCCGGGCGACCATGGATTTCATTGTCAGCAGCCGCATTATGGCCATCCAGAAAAATCTGGTAGGTGGCCGCCGACGCGTTCAGGGTGGCGTAGGCGCTCAAAAACCGGTCACGTTCGGCGGGGGTGAGCGTATTGGCATTCTTGCGAATCCGTACCATGAGCGTCCGTTCGCGCAAAACCGCCCCGGTGGCAGTGAGCGCGGCCACAATGCCGCCATCCTGATCGGCCGTACTGGGTGAACCAAATTTACCGCCGACAAAAAAGGTAACCGCCGTGCCGTTGCCGGGCACCGTCAGCGGCAGAGTATCCTGTTCGGCTGCAGTGTAGCTGGTGCGGAATTTGACCTGCCCTCCCCGGGTCGTGTCCTTGTTCCGCAACGTCACGCTGAGATCGGCTTGTGGCGGATTGGTGATCCGGATGCTGCACGACGAAGGCGTCCAACTCAGGTAGGCGTTCCCGGTGGCCGCATTATTCAGCATGATTTCGACCGTTGCGGCAGGGTTTGGGGCAACCGCCGGGGGAATCTGCCGGGCTCTGTCTAAACCTGCATTGGCCGTTTTATCCTTTTTGGTTAAGCTTCCCATGGCACTTCGCTGCGAAAGTAACTGGTATGCACTGAACTCAATGATGTTAAAAACCGGCTCTGATACCGGAAAAGAATCCTCAGGTAGCCGAAAAACCAGCACCGGCCGCCACAAGCCGACCCGGTAATCCGGCGGAATCGCTTAAAAAATGGGTCTAAATTCCTGTGGACAGGAAATCAATGTGGTACTCTGTGCAGGTTGTCGTACTAGCGTAATCGGGAGTTAGTCAATGAGCAGCGAAACGGGCTGGTGGTATTGTCTTCGGAAGGTATGAAAAATACAAGTGCCCGGCACTAAACTATTAGTAAACGATGGAGCCAATTAGCGAACGGTCAGCGCCTTAGGCATAACTGTTTAAGTAATTACCTTCATTGAAAATATAAAACCGGCCGCCGACCCGGTTTTATATTTTCAACCGCACAGGTTTTCGTCCTCATCCGGCGGCAAGGGCCGTTTCCGAATGCAATTCATGTAGCTGGGGATCGGGCAAATCGACAAATAAGACGCTCGGTCTTCCCCCACCAGCCCGGTTACCTGACGATGTGCTTTGGTCCCAATTGTTGCGGTTTTGTAGGGACCACTGGCGGGCAACGCATCTTTCCACAAACACTGATACCACGCCTGCAAGGCCGGGCCTTTGTGGCGGTCCAGCACCACCAATCCGTTTTTCGTTAACTCCGGCGTTCCGTGTACGAAAACCGGCAAACCCGCAAACAGCATGTAATAATGCAGCCCATCACCGGTTTCCAGACTCGTGGCAGCCGCCGTCAGAAAGGTTTTGATGGGGGTTAGTTTGGTGTCTTCAAGGAACGTGAGCAACGCCGTCTGATACCCCTGCAATTCCGCCACCGTGGGCGGATCGGGGGCGTGGGGCGAGGTCGTCGGCACGAACGACTGCGACAAGGCATCGTTGATTTGCTGCAACTGCTGAAACAGCGTAGTCCGTTGGGTCGCCGAGGCTCCGGCAGCCACCAGTGTCAGTAACTTCGGTCCCCAGGTTGGCAGATTGGACGTGATCGGCTGGAGAGCCGTCAGGACCGAAGCCTTGGGAACGGCCGCGGTCGGCACGGCAAAGAAATCTTTCAGGCTTCCGATAACCTGATTAAAATTCTGGCTGTTCAGTGCCGTCAAACCGGGGGTGGCGATAAACAGCGCCGGGATTTGGGAGCGCCAGGCCAGCGTGGCCAAGGCGGTGGCTTTCCCCTTCAGGAGTTTGAGCCAGAAATCCAGGTGCAGCGGTTTGACCCGGATCAGTTCCGCCCAGGTCGTAAAAGCGGCCTTGCGTTGGGTGGGCGTATACCCCCACTGGGAAGCATGATCGAGCGTCGTTTTGACCTGCGACTGGTTGGTCGGATTCCGGAACGCAATTTTGGGATAGGCCTGAAACCAGCGGGGCGCGGTTACGGTCGGTTTTTGTTCGCCGGAGCCCAAAAACTCCCGGATCGCTTCGACATAATCGGCATCCTCCCCGGCGCGACAGCCCCGAACGTCAATGAGCGTGGCGGTTTTGATGTGCGTCCGGGCTGCGGTCAGTTGCGCCCGAAAAACGCCGTCCTTTACAGCCTTCACGGCGGCTTTAAGCGTCGGAAAATCGTTCATATTGTCGGTATCCAATCCGAGGTTAGGATGGACATCCGGCATGTTCACGTTGCTGGTCAATCGATTGTACGTAATACCGGTTATCAACGTCCGAACGGCCTCTACCTGCGTGTCTGTCACATTTTTAGCCTTCACGACCAGGGGCCGCGTCTGGTCCAGAATTTCACCCACGAACGCTTCCAGCGTCTGCCGGTCGGTCTTGCTGATGCCACTCGTACTTGAGGCATTCCGACGCACCCGGCCCGGATCGCGCAGGTAGACAATATCGAAGCAGAATTTGACGTACTCCCGCAGATCGCCTTCAAAAACCCCCGACGTTTTCAATCCAAACGGCTCAAGCACATCGGCCTTGGTGTCGCGAATCAGTTTGGTGAGCTGCCCCATCACCGACTCCCAGTTGAACAAATGATTCACGGGCGTTTCAAACGGTGACAATAGCTTCAGGCCCGCCAGATCGCTCTTGGCAAATTCCCGAAAAATCTCCTTGTTGGTGCCTCGGACACCACCCGTAAAAAATGGAATGATCATGCCGCGCGGGTGGGCGTGACTGACGATGCCGATCCGTTGGTACGGCTGGGTTGCTTCCGACAAAGCCGTTACGATTTCAACCACGGAATCAACCCGTTGAACCGGAATCCCGAAGAGCGTATAATAATCTTTGGCTGAATCCAGAAAACCGTCTTCCTTCCGCTCCCGAATGAATACAATGTCCGGCACCCGCTCCGGTTTCCCCAGAAAGGCATTGGGCGGCAGGGGCGCGGGCTGGCCCCCACCGGTTGCCTGATTCGGCAGGATACCAATCACTTCTTTTTTGGCCGGTGTCTGATTACGTCGGGTCGTGGTACACATTAGTTGATGGGCATATGGGCGGATTCGATAATGGTGGCCAGTTCAAACGCCAGGTCCTGCAAGACCTGCGGAGGGTTATCGGTGAGGCCCGAAAAACAGATCGCAATGACATACTTGACCAGACCAATATCATTTTGGACGATGTTGGCCACATCCGAATAATGAAAATCCGAATAATGCTCCTGTCCGTTTATCACGGTTACTTTGTAATAAATGCCAATTTTGCTGTTAAGTTTTTTAAGCGTCAGGTGTTGCGTGCGGTCCAGCTCATCGCCGATGAAGCTCCGGGTGTACGACGGAATCGGGTCCGCCTGATCCGTGTAATCCGGTTTGTCCATCATCAACAACCAGTCTTTGGACGCGTCTGCATCAATCAGCTTCAGGTTGGCCGCCAGCCACATGCAACTGCCTACGATCTGCGCCGTTCCGCCCTGCGGGCTAACACCCTGAAAATCGGATCCATCCTGAATACCATCGTAATTTCGACTTACCCACAAGCCCCCGCCCGTTGTTTCATCACGCTGGTAAAAACCGGCTTTTTCCAGACAACCGTTGATGAACTGGTAGCCCAGCGCGTTGATGCAGGATGCAGCCGCAATATTATCCGACCAGCCAATCATCAATTCCAGCCGATCCCGGAAGCCCAGTGGATTCACAACGGCCCGCTTGGCTTTTTTCTGGGCTTCGGTTTTAACCGGCATTTTGTCGAATGGGTCCAGCGCCAGCAGCGAAGCCGCCCGGTTGGGTGCTTTAAAGTCATGATCGGCCTTGAAATCCAGTTGCCATTCGCCGTTGGGTAGCCTTTTGCCATCGAAGATGTCGTTCAAATTGGGCGGCCAGGTTTTAGACGGAACAACGTTCTTTTTAAACCGGTCGGGAAACGGTTTTTCTTCCTGTGACCAGTTGGCGGTTAATTCATCCAACACCGCCGATAAGGTGGTAGCGGTTGATTTTCGGGCATTTTCCCGGACGGTTTTTCGGAGCCAGAGAGCCGCAAACAAAACGCCGATTTTGGCCATACTGGCCACAAACGTCTGCTTCTTGTCGTTGTTCCCCAGGTAAAAAACCTCGCTTCCCGTGTAATCGATGAGGGAAAAAGGTAACCTCTTGTATTTGTTTTTCGCTTTCAGCACCTCAAAATCATGCGCCAGAATGCTGCCGGTGATGGCGTTGTAATCCAGGACCGGATGAACCGGCGGAAACAAACCGGGGGGTGGGCCGGGCGGTGCCGTGGCAACGGGCTTACTGATTTTCCGAACCTTTTCGCGGGGCGCGGTGGTCTGTGAACGGGTCGTGGTGCACATGATCGTTGAAAGAAAGCATAAAACCGGGATGAAGTCCTTAGGCGGTCCGTTGCAGGGGGCCTTCGCGGTAATACCTCGAAATCCAGTGCGCCCGCGTCCCGGACAGGCCCATCAGTACATCGGTAAAATTGGTCCCCGGGAAATACCGGTTTCGCAGTTCTTCAACGATTTTCCCACAGTACGTGATGTTGCTTTTCGGAAACCGGATCAGGTTGAACAGATCAATCTTTTTGTTTTCGTCGAGAGCCGCCAGCGTCTGCCGAAGTTGTTCGTCGGCCGTCAGGCGTTGCCCGGTTTCTTCCGGCAATTCGGTCCAGGGGAGTCCGCCGGGCGTGATCATCGCCAGCAGGCTCATCCGGATTTTGCACACCCCGGCCCCTTCGCTGGTCAGACTGACGAAATCCTCCGTACCATCGTTCAGCGCAGCGGCCAGTTGATCCAGCCGCGTTTGCCGCTGCGCCGGAGGTTGCTGCAACGCGCCGTCGGAAACCATGCTGAAGACGAACTGCTTAAAACCGTCGCCCGCTTCGGGCGTTTGCAGTGCAACGGCCTGGTAATACGGGTTGTGGTCGTTCACCAGTTCGCGGGCCACCTCCAGATTCCCGATGCCCGGCCCCGGTTCGCTGGCCGATTCCTCAATCAGATCCTCCAGTTCGGCGTTGGTCATAACGATCTCCTGACTGAGCGTCAGCGTCGCCAGCGCCTGATTGCCCGCATCCAGCAGTTTAACCTCCACCGTGGTGTGACCGACCGACTGGGGTGTATAAACGAATTCGCCCGTTGGTGTTGACTGCACCCCTGGCGTGTCAGTGTTTTCAGTGATGGTCCACGCAAAAGTCTGAACGGCATCCATCAGGCTAGCATCCGTGACAAAAACGACGAACCGGTTTTGCCGGTTGACCACCAGGGGCGAAATAATGTAGGAGATCAACACTGCCCGATCCCCCTCAGCAGCAACCGACTGCCCCAGTTCATCGGGCGTAAGTCCAGCGGGTAATCGACGCTCTGTTTTACGAACCGGCATAGGTTGAAAAAGTTAGACACGATTTTTCGACAGATGGGAACGCCAACGGAATGAATGCACAACCGCTTATACTAAAACGTATTCCGAAGGTAGAATGTCGAGCAGGAGGACGCGCTACCCGGAGGGACAGCGCCAGGATTAATGCGAATAAAAGTAGAAATTATATGGATTAATTACCCAACGAATTATTAAACGGTTGCCAATTCCGCTGGCCGGGTGCCCGGCTATTCGACGACACCCGTGGCCAGTTTGTTGGACTGGTTAGCCACATCCAGCCAAAAACCGTTCACAAAAACGTAGCGTAACTGCTTCCCCCGCAACAGCAGGAACGTCGGAATCCGGCCGGTTTGCACGGGCCGCACCGCCGTGGTTGTGGGCTGGAGCAGGTGAACCGGCGACAGGTGCGTCGTAGCGCGCGACGGACTGGCCAGCCGAAACGTCGTGACGCCCTGTTGCAGCAGCGAATCCAGTTTGTATTTTTTCAGATCGGCCATCGACCGCAGGGTATCCGGGTAAATCCGGCCCGGTGCCAGCGTCAAACCGGTGGCGTCGATTTCTTCAATGCCGAAAAAGGGCGACAGATCGCCAAAATCGTCGATGCTGCTCCGGTAGCCAAACGTGGCCGCGTTGCCCACATTCACTTCGTAGCGGTTGATGCCCAGATCGACGGTCACCGGTTTGCCTCCGCGCATGATCTGCGCATTCCGGATCAGCACGTCAAACAGGTAACGGTCGTTTTCCGGAATGGTGTTGTATTCCGACCGCGATTCAGTTTTATACGCATCCGTCGCAATAGCCTGCAAACCCGACAGAATGGCGATGTAATTCAATTTGCGGATGAACTGCTTTTCGGGATCGTTCGGATAACCGCCCGACTCAATCAGAATCAGCGTGGTGCCCCATTTCTGGATGTTATCGCCGAATGCCCGGGGTTCGAATTCGTCGGAATACCGCCCGACGCCCCCCGGAATGAACTGCTGCAACACCCGGTTCATGCCCACGATCAACTGCATCGAGCGTTCGCGCACCGGATTGATGTTCCGGGCTTCATCGTAGGCCGTCGCCAGGAACGAAATGGTGGCCTGTTTACGGCTGTGGCCGACGCTATAGCGGGTGCCCTGATCGTGGAGGTTGAACCCGACCAACGGTTTCAGCGATTGCTGCAGGCCTTTCAGAATGACGGATTCCGGCGATTGCAGCCGCAGCGCATCCCGGTTCAAATCGATGTCCAGGACATTCCGGCGCTGGTAGCGCTCGGCCCCGTCGGGGTTCAGCATCGGCACGAAATAAAGCGTCGTTTCGGCCAGCAACTGCTTTTTAAACGCATCAAACGGCCCCTCCCGGCGGAGCCAGTTGAAAATATCGAAGAGCGCCATGGTGGCCGAGGGCTCGTCGCCGTGCATCTGCGACCACAACAGCACCTTGCGCGGCCCGTTGCCCACCTTAATCAACTGAATCGGCCGTTTTTCGACCGACTCCCCCACGTTCGTGACCTCAAACCGGGAGTCAGTTTTCAGTTGGTCAATCAGCGGCAAAATATCGGACTGCTTGAACCGGCGGTGGGTAAGCCCCGGTTCGCGGTAGGTATCGTAGGTATCAAACAGTTGTCGGGAAAGAGACAAATCCTGGCCGAATAAAGAAGTCATTAGCAACAGATTAAACGCAAAGATTAAAAAGGCCGTCGTAAATTTCAGCATGTCGGGTAAGGGTTTTGCCAATAAATTCCATTATTCCGGTTTGCGCATCAGGGACGTCCCAGGTATAAACCCGCCAGCGATGCCAGTAAACACAACACGACATTCAACACCACATTAGACGCTGCGGCCAGCCAGCGCCCGGTTTGCAGCAACAATAAGGTATCAGTACTAAAGGTTGAAAAGGTGCTGAAACCGCCACAAAAACCGACGCCGATCAGCAGCCGGTACATTTCGCGCCCCGACGTCCGGGCAGTCAGCCAGCCGACCAGAAACCCGAGAATCAGGCTGGCCAGCACGTTAACGATCAGCGTCGAAGCCGGAAATGTGGTTTTCAGCCACGGTTGGATATAACGGCTAACCCCGTACCGGGCGACACTTCCCAAACCGCCCCCGAAAAAAACCAGCCAAAACGGATTCGTTATCATTTCTGCCAAATCAGGTTGTAAAAATAGCCGGTTTTTTACCAAAAAGCCTATTATTGTAGCATGACACCTACCGAAACAAACCGCCCTTCTCAACTCCTGCGCCTGTTGGGCGTCGGTTTCGGCGTTGCCGTCACCATTGGCGGAACCATCGGCACCGGCATTCTCCGCCGACCGGGTACCATTGCGCAGGAATTGGGCCAGCCGTCGCTGGCGTTGCTGGTCTGGGTGCTGGTGGGTGTTTACGCGCTGGTCGGTTCGCTGCAGGTGATCGAACTGGGTACGATGATTCCAAAAGCCGGGGGCTGGTACGTGTTTGCACGCCGGGCGTTTGGCGATTATTTCGGGTTTCTCATCGGCATCAGTAGCTGGCTGGGCAGCATCTCCGCGATGGCTTTCGGGGCCGCGGTGATGGGTGAATACATCGCCCTTCTGGTGCCGGACTGGTCGGCCTATATCAGGTTGATGGCGATTGGGATTCTGGTCGCCTTTACGGTTTTCCACTGGTTTGGCGTTCGGCTCGCCAGCCGGGCGCAGGAAGTGATGAGCGTGATCAAAGCCGTGGGCCTACTGGCTTTTGTGGTAGTATGTTTCGCCTATACCCCCGACAAACCCCTGACGTTTTCGGGAGACAACACCATTCCCATCGCCGGGTCGCTGTTTGTTGGGATTCTGGCGGCTTTGCAGTCGGTTTTCTATACCTACGACGGCTGGCATACGGCGGCCTATTTTACCGAAGAGGACGTCAATCCCAACAAAAACCTGCCGCGTTCGATGATGATTGGCGTTCTGCTGATCATCGGTATTTACCTGCTGGTCAATCTGGCGCTCTTTTACGTAATGCCCATCGAGCAACTGGCCCAATCCAAACTTCCGGCCGCCGACGCCATTCAGGTGCTGTTCGGTCCGGCCAGCGCCAAAGTAGTGACGCTCCTGCTGATGATTTCGATCATGGGGATCATCAACGCCCAGATTATGTTTAATCCGCGGGTCTTGTTCGCCATCAGCCGCGACGGGTTGTTTGCCCGCTACTTCACCCGCGTCAATACCGGCGGTACCCCCAGCCCGGCCATGTTCCTGACCGCCGGAATGTCCATTCTGATGATCCTGACCGGCACCTACAGCAAATTATCCGATGTGGCCGCGTTCTTTTTTGTCCTCTGCTACGCGGCTGCTTTCGCTTCGCTGATCCGTCTGCGGCAGATTGCCCCGGAACTGCCGCGCCCGTTCCGGGCCTGGGGGTATCCGGTCGCAACCTGGCTGATGATGGTTATTTCGCTGGCGTTTCTGGTGGGAGTGATTTACAGCGACCCGTCCAGCAGTGCCTACGCCGTCGGGTTCATCATTCTGAGTTATCCGCTGTTTTTGCTGGTCAAACGCTTGAATCGCTCCTAAAAGGTACCAATGCTATGTTAAAAACCATCCAATCGCTGTTCGTGCGCGACCTGAAACGGCTCCGCCACGAAATCGAGCTGTATCAGGACGAAGCCAACCTGTGGGTGACCGACGGGCAAATTGCCAATCCGGCGGGGAACTTGTGCCTGCATCTGGTCGGAAATCTGAACACCTACATCGGGGCGGTTTTTGGAAATACCGGTTATGTCCGGCACCGTGATCTGGAGTTTTCCCTGCGGGATGTGCCCCGGAGCGAGTTACTTCAGAAAATCGACGAGACGCTGGAAGTGGTCCGGCAGTCGCTGGCGCAGGTGAGCGAAGACCAGCTACAGGACGAATACCCGTTGCTGGTGTTTGACGAAAAAACGACAACCGAATATTTCCTGATTCACTTAACCACCCACCTGACCTATCACCTCGGCCAGGTCAATTACCACCGGCGGTTACTGGATACCACCCACTAGCGGAGACGCCCTCCATCCGGAAAAACCGGATGGAATTCGTTATTTCTTCGGTTCATCGTAGCTCAGACCGTACTGTTTCAGCACGTCTTCCGGCACGCCGTCCCATTTGTTGGGTGTATTGCCGACGTACCCGAGGTCATCGATCCCCATTTTGCTGGTGTAAAAACCGCCCAGGACGAAATTGCGCATCATCGTGAAGAAGGCCACGCCCTGGGTCAGGTCAGACGGCACCTGTTTGCCGGGATAGGCAATCTGCTCGACCAGATCGATTTGCTGCTCCCGGCTGCATTTCGCAAACGGGTTTCCGTAGCGGCTGACGCATTTCCGGTCGAGCCAGCGGAGTCCTCCGCGCATAGGTGTCTGGTTGCGGGGCTGGTCGCGCATCATGAAATCGATGAACGCCGGGACACCGGCCTGCGACGCACTCCCCGACCGGGCATCCGCCGGAATGATGATGTCGCTCAAGAGCGTGACGGTTTGCAGTTCTGCCGGGGTGAAGAATTTTTCCGACGTCAGCAGCATCCGATCGCGCTCCGCTTCGAATTTCTGCCGCCCGGGCAGCAGCTTGATGGCGGGTTTGGGTTCGGGGGGCGCCGGCACTGCCGCTTCCACCGGGTTCACCGCCAACCCCAGGGACGTAATGGATAGGGCTTTAAGCGTATCTCTGCGTTTCATGTTTTTAAAGGTTTACGGTATTCGGTTCACGGTTTTCAGTTTTCGGTATTAAAATCAGCATCCTCCCTAAGGTCATAGGTCACTTCGTCTTCTGCGGCTTTATATTTTAAACCACGTACGGGAGACTTCTTAAGTGCCTGAATTAAACCAAAAAGCATTTTGCCGATACGGTCAGTAGTTGAATAGAACAAATTGAATTGTTCCTGCTCAATATGCTTGCGATCCAACGCGCGGTACAATTGCGATTTAACTTCGGTACTTGAACCGCTCGAATAGCCGAGAAATACAATAAACTCTGCCCGATTCGCTCGTCCAAAGCCTTCAGCTATGTTGTCCATAATTGAACCGCTAGCCCGGTTTATCTGATTTTTCAGCTCAAAATCTTTTGAAAAGCTTCCTTCCTGACTTAGCCAGAAGATATCTCCTGCTAGTTTTCGAGCTAGTTTCCAGACTTCTAAATCCTCAAATCGATTGATCTTAGCCATTTTGTGAATTAGTACAGTGCTCCGAAAAACCATATACCGAAAACTGAAAACCGTATACCAATTAAATATTCTTCTGCTTCACCTGATCGATCAAATACTCCGACGTACGCATGGAAGAGGCCAGAATGGTCCAGGTGACGTTTTTGTCGCCCTGGGAAACGAAGGGGGCGGCATCGACCACGAACAGGTTCTTGACGTCGTGCGCCTGCTGGTACTTGTTCAGTGCCGACGTCTTCGGGTCGTTCCCCATCCGGACGGTGCCGACTTCGTGGATGATCCGGCCCGGCGCGGCCAGTCCGTAGTTCTGCTCTTTGCCCGGTTTGCTGCCCATCGGAATGCCCCCCATCGCGTGGATGATTTCCTCGAACGTATCCTGCATGTGCCTGGCCTGTTTGATTTCATTCTCCGACCACTTGTAGTGGAACCGCAACGTCGGAATCCCGTACTTATCAACGGTATTCGGGTCAATTTCGCAGTAGTTACTCTCCAGCGGAATCGGTTCTCCCCGACCCGACATGCTGATGTAGGCCCCATAAAACCGCCGGACATCATCTTTCAGACCGGCCCCGTAGCCTCCCGCCGGTTTCATCTTGCCGTCGCGACCGGGAATTTTACCGTTCAGGTTTTCGATGCCACCGCCAAAGCCGTAACCGGGCATGCCCATGCCACCGCCGTACTCGATATGGTACCCACGCGGAAAATCGAGCTTTTTGTTGTCGAGCCACCAGGGCGTAAAGACGTGCATGCCGCCCACACCGTCTTCGTTGTAGCGTTTGCGGTCCATCAGGGCGGGCACAAAACCGGAGCGGGAGGCCCCTGTCGAATCATTCAGGTATTTCCCCACCACCCCGCTGGAGTTGGCCAGGCCGGTCGGGAAGCGCGACGATTTGGAGTTCAGCAGCAGTCGCGCCGATTCGCAGGTGCTGGCTCCGAGAATGACGGTTTTCGCCCGCACCGAAATTTCCTGCAAACTGATCGTATCAACGTAGGAAACGCCCGTGGCCAAACCGGTATTGGCGTCCGTCAGCACTTCGCGCACCATCGCGTTGTTGATCAGCGTCAGGTTGCCGGTTTTCATCGCCGGAATGCACAGCACCGAAGAGGACGAAAAATCGGCGTAGGCCGAACAGCCCCGGTTGCACTGACGGCAGTAAAAACACTGTCCGCGCTCGTTATTGATGGGTTGCGTCAGAATCGAAAGCCGCGACGGAATCACCGGAATCCCAATGCCGGTAGCGGCTTTTTTAAGCATTAATTCGTGTAATCGCGGTTTGGGGGGCGGCAGAAAATGACCGTCGGGTTCATTGTGGAGATTTTCAACCGAGCCAAAGACGCCAATCAGCTTATCCACCCGGTCGTAGAACGGTTTCAGGTCTTCGTATTGGATAGGCCAGTCGTCGCCGATGCCGGTAAGGGTCTTGCGCCGGAAATCATCCGGTCCGAACCGCATCGAAATCCGGCCCCAGTGGTTGGTCCGGCCGCCCAGCATCCGGGAACGAAACCAGAAGAAATCGCCCCCCGGTTTGGACGAATACGGTTCGCCTTCGATTTCCCAGCCACCCCAGGCCGCATCGAAGTCGCCCCCCGCCCGCGTGCTGCTGGCCCCGCGCCGGGGCGATTCGTAGGGCCACTTGAGTTGCGTCATGTACTTCGGATCGGCAGGGTCAAAATAGCCACCGGCTTCGAGCAGCAGCACCTTGGCACCGGCTTTGGTCAGCATATAAGCCGCCATGCCGCCCCCCGCACCCGATCCGACCACAACGGCATCGTATACCACGGGAGGCTTTTTGAGTTGAAACAAGTCCATTGGAAAAGGTTTAGGAATAGGCTTACCGGAAATATACTACAAATTCCGGCCATTATACCCTAAAAAGCAAGAAAACCGCATCAACTACTGGATGCGGTTTCATTATCTATCGGCCCGGGATCAACAAGGCACCCGAACGGCTGGCAGGCGCTAAACCGGATCGGCGCGTTCCCGGCTAACGGAGGAATGCGGCAGGTCTGCGATGCGGGTTGGCAGGGCAATAACCGGCTTGTTATCAACCATTTTTACGTCCCAGAGCGAAATGGATTCGTGCGGAATATTGAGTCGGGCCAGTTCGCCGGTCACTTCGTTATAGGCCCGTTGATTCAGACTTTTCAGGCTTTGCATATCCGCCGGTTTCAGCAACGCCAGGGTTTCGATCAGGCTCAGGCGGCCCACCTCGGCCAGGTTGCAGATTTTCCGGCGTCGAACGACCGAATAAAACGTCATCCGGGTTTGCACCCGCAACGGAATCTGGTCCAGCGTAATGGCGGGAATTTCACTCAGGATTTGGCGTCGGCGCTGAATTTCACTCTCCAGAAATGATTGCAACCGGATGAGTTCAGCACCGGAAACACTGGTAATTTTCTGGCGCAATTGATCAAGCGTCAATTCCTCCGGCATGGGATCAATAATCAGTTACGGTGCTTACGATGTAGGCTACAAAAGTAGCGGCTGTAGCGATGGCTATCAACGGGTCAACCCTCAATTTTTTGTAAAAAAACCGGTTTTGGGAGTGCCAAACTCAATACCGCTGGTAGATTTCGGTCAGAAAAACCGCCGTCCGATGGCGCATATCCGCCACCGATCCGGCAAAATTATTGTTCATCATACTGAACAACAGAAGCTTCCCTTTTTTCGTAATCAGGTAGCCGCTCAGGTTATAAACGCCCGTCATCGAACCGGACTTGGCAAACACAAACGGCCGGTCGGTTTTGTACAGCCGCTGAATCGTTCCCGCCGAACCGCCGATGGCCAGCAGTTTGAACAGCCGTTCCTGTGGCACTTTCCGGTAAATTTTCTGCAACAACCCGATGATCGACCGGGGGCTGACCAGGTTATAGCGCGAGAGCCCTGACCCATCGACCCAGCTCGGCTTATCGGGCAAATCGGCCAGGTGTTGTTGCAAAACCGCCTGAATCCCGACGGCACTGTTGACCGTGTCCTGCACCGACGAACACAACAGCATCAGGTGTTCGGCCAGCGTGTTGTCGCTGACCTGCAGCATCCGTTTATAGAGCGAATCGGCGGGCAGGCTGTAGAGTGTTTTGGCGGAACGATCAAACCGGATATCGGCAACGGAAACGGGACGGTGGAGTGTGTCGGCCAGCAACCGGACGGCCAGTTCGGGCGACCACCGAAACGGAATATCCTGCCGGAACGGGCGCACGGCTTCGGGCCGATCGAAGCGGTTATTGCCTTCGTTACGCTGAACATTTCGCGAAAATTTCCGCTGCGAAACCGCCGTCAGGCTGTCCCGGAAAAACCGGGGTTCGACGTCCAGCCGGGCCACGCGGTCGGGCGACGTGAAGCGGACAAAATTACCGTAGAGCGGCAGGGGGGCCAGTTCGGCCGAATAATCGTCGTTAAAATCGTCCCAGGCCCAGCCGGGGCCAAACCGCTCTCCGCTGTAATTGGCCGCCGAAAAAACCAGCCGTTCGGACCGCTTACGCAGAAACCGCACGACCGTAGTGTCTGGTAAATTCGGATTAAGCAGCGTCGGGTCGCCGGTTCCCCAGAAAATCAGCGAATCGTTGCGGGTCACATACCGCAGGGCCGGAATGGAGTCGCCCAGCGTCATCAGCCCGGCGTAAAAACTGAATAGTTTGGTATTGGAAGCCGGTATAAAGTACTGATGTGCATTATGTTCCACCACCATCTTCTGTTTTTCCCAGTCATACAACGCAAAACCGGTGGCATGATCGATCAATTGGGGATTCTGGCGAAGCTGGCGCTGGATGGGGCGGTAGGTTGCGCAACCGCTCAGGAAAAGGACAAACAAACAGAGGGAATAGACCGCGGATCTCATTTCCCAAAATACGGTTTTTTGCCACAAAACAGAAAACCGCCCGGATCGATCCGGGCGGTTTTCGTTCTGGTCTTAGGCCGATTTCAGCTTCAGAGCTACCGAGTTCAGGCAATACCGTAACCCCGTTGGCGGAGGTCCGTCGTTGAAAACGTGGCCCAGGTGGGCCTCGCAAACCGCGCACAACACCTCGATTCGCGTCATGCCGTGGCTGTAATCATTTTCGAGCGTAATCAACTCCGGATCAATGGGTTCGGTAAAACTCGGCCAGCCGGTGCCGGAATCAAATTTTTGCCGGGACTCAAACAGGTCGGTGCCGCAGCCAACGCACTGGTAAACGCCCGGATCGTGGCTCTCACAGTATTCGCCCGTAAACGCCCGTTCGGTGCCTTTCTGGCGCGTCACGCGGTACTGCTCCGGCGTCAGTTGCTGACGCCATTCTTCGTCGGTTTTTATGACTTTTGTAACCATGATATTCCGTTTGATTGTGAGAAAACCGCTGTCTGGTAACCGCTCAGGCCATCCGGCGAAAGTTGCGGTATAAACATAAACTATTTTCGGATTGATTTATCTTTACAGTTGGTATGACCATCCACCAAATCCTGAAACAATTCTGGGGGTACGAGTCGTTCCGGCCCTTGCAGGAGGACATTATCCACTCCGTGCTCGACCGGCGCGATACGCTTGTTTTGCTGCCCACCGGCGGAGGAAAATCGCTTTGTTTCCAACTCCCGGCCCTGGCCATCGGTGGGGTTTGCATCGTCATAACGCCCCTAATTGCCTTGATGAAGGACCAGGTCGAGCAGTTGCGCCGACGCGGGATTCCGGCGGTGGCGGTTTATTCAGGAATGCACTGGCGGGAAATCGACCGCTCGCTCGATAACTGCATTTACGGCAACGTCCGGTTTCTTTACGTATCGCCCGAACGACTCAAAACGGAAATTCTGATCGAACGGGTCAAGCAGATGAAGGTGGGGCTGCTGGCCATCGACGAAGCCCACTGTATCTCGGCCTGGGGTTACGATTTTCGGCCTCCTTACCTGCAAATTGCCGAATTTCGGAAGTTGCTGCCCACGGTTCCGGTGGTCGCGCTGACGGCTTCGGCCACGCCCGAAGTCCAGCGGGATATTGTCGAAAAGCTGGAGATGCGCGAGCCGCAGGTGTTCCGGCAAACGTTCGCCCGCAAGAATTTATCGTATTCCGCGTTTTACGAAGAAAACAAAGAAGCCCGGCTGCTGAAGGTATTGCAGGGCGTTCCGGGTTCGGCCATCGTGTACGTTCGTAACCGGCGCCAGACGCAGGAAGTGGCGGAGTGGCTGCACCACCAGGGCATCCGCGCCGACTATTACCACGCGGGCCTGACGACGAAGCAACGATCTGATAAACAGGACGCCTGGCTTCATAACCGTGTCCGGGTCATCGTTGCCACGAATGCGTTTGGCATGGGCATCGACAAGCCCGACGTGCGGGCGGTGGTTCACCTGGATGTACCCGACAGCCTGGAAGCCTATTACCAGGAAGCCGGACGGGCGGGGCGCGACGAGAAGAAAGCCTATGCGGTTTTGCTCTACAACCAGAAAGACCTGAGCGACATCGAGCAACGGATTGTGCATCAATATCCGCCGGTCGAGATGCTCAAACGGGTGTATCAGGCCATTGCCAACTACGCCAATATCGCGGTCGGCGGGGGCGAACTGGTTGACTTTGATTTTGATCTGACGGCGTTTTGCCAGACGTTCCAGTTACCGGTAACGGAGACGCACTACGCCCTGAAACTGTTGCAGCTGGAAGGATTCATCGAACTCAGCGAGGGGTATTTCAGCCCGTCGAAAGTGGTGCTGAGCGTCGATAACCGGGCGTTGTACGAGTTTCAGGTCATGAATCCGCATTACGACCGGTTTCTGAAACTGTTGTTGCGGCTATACGGGGGCGAGTTGTTTACGACCTTCGTCAGCGTTTCCGAAAGCGCCATTGCCAAAGCCGCCCGGATGCCGGAAGAAGAGGTTTTTGCGCTTCTGGAACAGTTGGCCCAGCGGTCGATTCTGCTATACGAAAAACAGAAAGACAAACCGCAACTGACGTTCCTGACGCCCCGGTTCGACGCCCGGAACCTGCCCATCAACGTGATGGAACTGGAGCGGAGCAAACAGCGCAATCTGGCGAAAGTGCGGGCGATGATCGACTACGTTCAAAACCCGATTCAGTGCCGGACCCGGATGATCCAGGCCTATTTTGGGGAAGAACCAAAGGAGGCCTGCGGCATTTGCGATCACTGCCTGAGCCAGCAGCAGGCTCCGGTCGATGCGGACCGGCTCCGGCAACAGATTATTCAGCAACTCGATGCCACCAACGGCCACGGACTGGCTCCCCGTCGGCTGGCCGATCTGCTGAAGGTGACGACCGACCGGCTTTCGGAGGTGCTGCGGCACATGCTGGCCGACGAGCAGTTACGGATCGATGCCGCCGGTAATTTGCACACAACCACAATGAATCAACGCTAAATAGATTATGAAAGACTACCTTTCGCGCCTGTTCCTGGCCGCTCTGACGAGCGCCGTTACCTCTACGGGTTGGGCGCAGTATCAGCCGGGGCTGGTGAGCAGCAACTACGGCGGTATTCACCGGATGCTTCAGAATCCGTCGTCGATTGCCGGCACGCGGTATAAATTTCAGATCATTGCGGTCACCGGCACGTCGTCGGTCAATTCGCTCTACACCAAATACATTTCAAAAGGCTTTTTCCAGAGCATCCAGCTCCCCTACAGCAAAAGCAATAGCCTTCCGCTCCGAACACTGGGCTCGATCACCAATGCCCCCAGAACCACCTCCTATTCCGAAATTCTGGGACCGTCCTTCCTGATCAATGTCGATGGCAACCAGACGATTGCGTTGCACACGCGGCTAACCAGTTATCTGTACGGGTCGACGTTGCCCGAAAACCTGACGGAAGCCTACCGGAACCGGCTTTTTTACCGAAACCTACAGCCCTCGTCGGGTGGCTTTGATGTTGGGCTGGGCCACAACAGCTTCGGCGAAATTGGCCTGACGTACGGTTTACAGGTGTTCGACGGAAAATGGCACCGGCTGAAAATCGGCGCCACGGTTCGCCGGATCGTGGGGGCTCAACTGAGTTACCTGAATGCCCGGGGAAATTACGCGATTGTGCAAACCAACGGTGACTCGGAAAAAAGGCTCGACCTAACGAATCTGGACTATGCGCTGGGCCAGACAACGCCCCGCACGGATTTCAGCCTGGGGTCGGTTTTCTCCAGCGCGTACGGCAGCGGGTGGGGGTATGACCTTGGTGCCACCTACGAAATCGGCAAACGCACGACCGGGCGCGGGTATAATTCCGAAACGCCCATGAAAGACCCACGCCCCGCCTACTGGCTCCGGCTTTCGGCGGCTTTGATGAACGGCGGAAGCATCAACTACCCCACGGGACAAGCCGTCACCGGTAGTGGCCGGTTGACATTTGACCAGGAAGAACTGGAGAAATTCGGCAATGCCCCTACCGACTACCTGACGGCCCAGTCGAACGGCATGGCGCAGGATTACAAACCGGGTAAAGTAGCGCTGCCGCGGATGCTGCACCTCGAAGCCGATCTCCGGCTCGCGCCTTCTTTCTACGTTAATGGTTTATCGATGAATAACCTAACTTCCGGCGGCACCGTTCGGATGCCGAATATGTTCATCGTTACACCCCGGTTTGAAGATGAAGATGTTGAATTTGGGTTACCGGTTTCGATCCTCGGCCCCGATAGCCGCGTAGCCGTTGGCATGTCGACCCGGCTCGGTCCGATCACGCTCGGTTTCAGCGACATGGGCCGGATTTTCAGTAAAAAAGGTGACAACCGCAGCTCCCTCGCCTGGATCGGCTTTTCCGTCTGGAAATGGAGAAAAAAGGAGTGATGAGTTAAGAATTAAGAGTGATGAGTTGGCTGACGCATTCATATTTTGCGAAGCATTAAACTCATCACTCTTAATTCTTAACTCATCACTCTATTTGTTCGCTTTCACAACGGTGGTGAATTCGCGGGATTTGAGGGAGGCTCCACCGATTAGACCGCCATCGACGTCCGGCTGGGCGAAGAGTTCGGCGGCATTTTTTTCGTTGGCGCTTCCGCCGTACAGAATCGTGGTGTTATCGGCCACTTCCGCGCCGTAGTGGCTGGCAATGTGTTTCCGCAGGATTTCGTGCATTTCCTGCGCCTGATCCGAAGTTGCCGTCAGGCCCGTACCAATGGCCCAGATGGGTTCGTAGGCAATCACGATGTTGGCGAACTGCTCAGGCGACAGGTGGAACAGCCCTTCGGTCAGCTGCGTCCGCACAAAATCCAGGTGTATTTCGTTCTGCCGCTGCTCCAGCGATTCCCCGCAGCAGAAAATCGGCGTCAGGCCGTTGGCCAGGGCAATGTTTACTTTCTCGGCCAGTTGGGCGTTGGTTTCGCCAAAATACTGGCGCCGTTCGCTGTGCCCCAGAATAACGTAGGAAATCCCGATAGACTTCAGCATGGGGGCCGAAATTTCGCCCGTATAAGCGCCGGAAGCCTTTTCGTGGCAGTTTTGTGCGCCCAGTGCAATCCGCGTCTGACCTTCCAGATACGGTTTGAGAGTGGTCAGATAAAGGGAGGGCGTACACAGAACCACCTGTACATCGCTGGTCACCTCATCTTTGATCATATTGGACACTTCCGACACCAGCGCGACAGCCTCGTCGAGCGTCTTGTTCATTTTCCAGTTTCCGGCAACAATTTTCTTCCGCATTGGCAATTAATTTATGATTTTAAACCCTGATTACGAATTGGATACAAAAACCGGGGCTTTCAAACCTTCGCCTGTACTTTTTTGTTCCTCCACTCGTGGGGGCGAAATTAGCGGTTTTTCAACAGCATTTTTCATTGAAAAAAAATCTATCCGGCTTGTCAGGTAACGATCCCAAAAAAATTGTGTTATTAGACAAATTTGTTGTAACTTTCCTACGGCTTCACAATAAACATCATGAAACTGTTTGTTATATTCTTCGGAATGTTGCTCTGTTGGCAGGGGGGCCTGGCAGGCAATGACGAGCAGAACAATGCAGAGAAATACGGTTATTTCATTGCCAATAACCGGAAGCAGGCCCGAATCCCTTTTCAGCTCCACTCAAATCTGATTATCGTACCGGTTCGAATCAACAATTCGGACACCCTGCACTTTATTCTGGACACCGGCGTCAGTTCGGTGATTATTACCGATCCGGCGGCTGTCCGGCGGCAACCGCTGCGTTTTACCCGGAAAGTGAAGCTCACCGGCGCGGGTGAAGGCGGTCAGCTGATGGCCTCCGTTGCCATCGATAATCTCCTGAAAATGGGAAACATGCAGGCCAATCACCAGAACATTGTCGTTCTGGACGATGATATCCTGCGTTTATCCGAATACGTTGGCGTGCCGATTCACGGGATTTTTGGCTATGACGTTTTCAGCAATTTCGTCGTAACGATTGATTTTCAGCGCCGGGAACTGATTCTCAACAACCCTAAAAATTATCGGTATCGCCGGTCGCACGGGCCGCGTTACCCCATTGCCATTCAGGATACCAAACCGTATACGGACGTGATGGCCTTGCTCGAAGGCGGCAAAACCTTGCCCATCCGGGTTGTAATCGACACGGGCGCGGGCCACGCCTTACTGATTAACCGCACCAACGGCGACGATATCCGGTTACCCGACAAACTAATCCGGGCGCAGTTGGGCCGGGGGCTGAGCGGGGTGATCAACGGGAGTCTGGGCCGGATCGAGAAAATCCGTCTTGGTAATTTCGAAATGGACAATGTAGTGGCTTCGTTTCCGGATAGCACCTCGTTCGGGTTAAAACTTGCCGAATTTGCGACCGAGCGCAACGGCAACCTGGGCTGCGAAATTCTGCGCCGGTTTCGGGTTACACTCCATTATCAGGATAAATACATGGTGCTCAAGCCCATCAAACGCATTCTGAAACAGTCGTTTGAGCACGACATGAGCGGTCTGGAGCTGAAAGCCCGGGGTGCTAATTTCCGGAATTACTACATCGAGAAAGTCATCGACAATTCCCCGGCGAGCCTGTCAGGACTGAAAGATGGCGACGAAGTGCTGTTTATCAACAACATGCCCGCCGGTGATCTTAATGTGAGCGATATCTACAAAATGTTGCAGAAAGGCGAGGGAAAGGAAATTACCATTCTGGTCCGGCGCAACGGCAATATCGTTTTGGCGCAATTCGCTCTGAAACGCATGATTTAACGCACACAAAAGCGGAACCTCTCGGAATAGATAGATTTTATTCCGCGAGGTTCCGCTTTTGATTTCGTAAGGGACCGCCCCAGTCGGTGCGCGATCGGTTAAACCGTCAGTGTGCCTTTCTGGTGAGCCTCTTTCAAAACGGCTTCGAGACCTTTTTTGTTGATCGTCCGCATGGCCGAAGTAGCAACCTTCAGCGTAACCCATGCTCCCTGCGACTCCAGGAAGAAGCGCTTCTTCTGTAAGTTGGGAAAAAACTTCCGCTTGGTTCTATTGTTTGCGTGTGATACGTTGTTACCAACCCGCGTCCGTTTCCCAGTAATTTGACAAACTCGTGCCATGACAATACTTTTTTCTGAATGAGCCCGCAAAGTTGGTAAATAATTGCCAGTAATACAACCTTAAAGACTTAAAAGTTAAGAAACTATCTTAAAAAAGGGATTTCATACGTTCGGTAAAACCACAGAAAGGGCCGGCTCAAAGGCAACGGGCCTACCGACTAACTATTCAAAAACCTTGTACTCCTACTCTCCGAAAGAAACGCCCGTTTGCGGTTAAGACGCGCTTTCCAACTGACAAGTCATTGCCCGTGTGATCATTTATAAAATTTAAAACTTAAGCTCAAACATACCACCGGTTTTCCGGTGCTTTTCTTCTCACCCTTTCTAGGGAGATCTCAAGACTGATTGATACCTTACTGAGCCTGTGGTAAAAAATTCACAGTGTGTAGAAACGTTTACCAGATAGGATTGGCCCTAGTTCTAAAAGCCTACGTTAAAGGATATTATATTAATATAACAATTTAAAAATTAAATATAACTAATCCATGTACACCCTAGTAGTCGACCAGTCACCAAGCTGCTTGCTCAGCTCAATAGACAAATGTCCTACTCCATGATGATAAACAACTTATAACCGTCTTACCACTCCGCTTTATTATTCTCATTCCCATTTAATCAGTTTAGGATATTTACGATAAGTAATCAGAACAATGATATATATATAATAGTTGCTGGCATCCGGGTTGCAAATGATAAGGAAGCCCACCCCTGTTGGGATGGGCTTATGACGATTGAGTTTACACGCCCGGCCTAATAGGCCGGGTTTATTTGATTCTTCAGTCCAGTCTATTCGTACATATCTTAGACCTTTCTTTCTTCTGCTTATGTGGCTATTCTTTATGGTTTCCTGCGAAAATAAACATTTCAAGTACTACGAAACAGACCTTGAAACGCTGATGGAAATCCTCAACAATTTTGTTTCCGAAGGCTATCAGCTGAAGTATGCATTTCTGATCGATCACCAGGGCGGTCGCACGGATTTGCCGGTAGACGTCTTCGATGGAGCACCCATCGCCGAGAGGATGCATGACCTGGAAATGCAATACCAACTCGTTCTTCGATTCTAGAAACCCGAAATTACCGTTTTGAAGAAGCCTTAAACCGGCAGTTAATCGAACAACATTCCTGACTATTTTCGCTTACTTCGTTTAACGCCCCGCCAGGGGCAGTGTTTACAGCCATTTTTACAGCAATACCCGCGTTTAAGGTGGTACGTTTTCGTGAAAACCAGATACCCCTGCTCGTTGAAATAATAATCTTCATCTTCCAGCCCTTCCACGCGGGGCTTTTTGGGATTCAATTCGGACATGGTTTGTCGGACTGAGCAAGTAATTGTAATTTTGCAGCGGTTGGCTTCCCGATCCGGTTTGGCCGAAAAATACGCGCCGGTCAGCACTTTACCCACTTTCTTCCCAATTTTTGCTTATGGAAACTCTACCTTCGGTAACGGCGACGCAGCAAGCCATTGATCTGGAATGGAACTATGGTGCTCACAATTACAAACCGGTCCCGGTGGTGCTGAATCGGGGAGAAGGCATTTTCCTCTGGGATGTGGAAGGGCGCAAATACTTTGATTTTCTGTCGGCCTATAGCGCCGTTAGCCAGGGACACTGCCACCCCCGAATTATTAATGCGCTGATCGAACAGGCCCAGCGGCTGACCCTGACGTCTCGCGCGTTTCATACCGATTTACTGGGGGTTTGTGAAAAATACCTCTGCGATTATTTCGGCTACAATAAAGTCCTCATGATGAATTCGGGGGCCGAAGGCGGAGAAACCGCCCTCAAGCTGACCCGCAAGTGGGCTTATAAAGTGAAGGGCATTCCGCAGAATCAGGCCAAAACCGTATATGCCACCGGCAACTTCTGGGGCCGGACCCTGGCGGCTATTTCGTCCTCGACCGATCCGGAGAGCACCAACGATTACGGCCCGCTCCTGCCGGGTTATCTGCTGGTTCCTTATAATGATCTGGAAGCGCTCGAAGCGGTTTTCCGGCAGGACCCCCACATTGCCGGTTTTATGGTCGAGCCGATTCAGGGCGAAGCGGGGGTCGTGGTACCGGATGAAGGCTACCTGAAAGGCGTGCGGGAACTGTGCACACAATACAATGTCCTGTTCATTGCCGACGAGGTACAGACCGGCATCGGGCGAACGGGCAAACGGCTGGCCTGCGACCACGAAGGTGTTAAACCGGACCTGCTTGTACTGGGCAAGGCGCTGTCTGGCGGAACCATGCCGGTTTCGGCGGTGCTGGCGAACGATGAGGTGATGCTGACCATTAAACCGGGAGAACACGGTTCGACCTACGGCGGCAACCCACTGGCCTGTGCCGTCACGATGGCGGCTTTGCAGGTAGTCGAAGAAGAAAAGCTGGCCGAAAACGCGGAAGCGATGGGGGTCGTTTTTCGACAGCGCATGAACGCATTGGTACACAAAACCGACCTGGTCAAGCTGGTGCGCGGAAAAGGGTTGTTGAATGCGGTACTTATTGGCGAACATCCCTCCTACGGCGACAAAACCTCTTGGGAGCTTTGCCTGCGCCTGAAAGACCGTGGGCTGTTGTGCAAACCCACCCACGGCGATAAAATCCGGTTTGCTCCGCCCCTGGTGATTACCGAAGAACAAATGCACGAAGCCTGCGACCTGATTGAGCAAACGATCCTGGAATTTGCCTGAAAAACAGGGAAACCTGGCCTGGTTGAGCGAATTTTGATAGGCTTTGGGTGATTTTTGATAGGCTAATCAGAAAGAATCTGCCACTTTTGCCGCTGGTGAAAACCACTTACGATTTCTATCACTATTTTACTAAACCAACCCGATCATGGCACTCCGATTAGGTGACATCGCCCCGGATTTCACGGCTGAAACCACCGAGGGCACTATCCACTTCCACGAATGGCTCGGCAACTCCTGGGGCATGATTTTTTCCCACCCCGCCGATTTTACCCCGGTTTGTACGACCGAACTGGGCCGCACGGCATCCCTGAAAGATGAGTTTGAAAAACGCGGGGTAAAGGTCGTGGCTGTTAGCGTCGATCCACTCGATTCACACAAAGAATGGGTGAAAGACATTAATGAAACCCAGAACACAACCGTCAACTTCCCCCTGATCGCCGATCCGGACCGGACAGTGGCCGAGCTTTACGATATGATCCACCCGAATGCGTCCGAAAAAGCAACGGTTCGTTCGGTGTTTATCATCGGTCCTGACAAAAAAATCAAACTGACACTGACCTACCCGGCTTCGACGGGGCGGAATTTCCATGAAATCCTACGGGTGATCGACTCGCTGCAACTGACGGCCAACTACCAGGTGGCTACCCCCGCCGACTGGCAGGAAGGCGACGACTGCATCGTGGTTCCGGCAGTGAGCACGGAAGACGCCATCAAGAAATTCCCGAAAGGCGTCAACATTGTAAAACCGTATCTGCGGACCACGCCCCAGCCGAACAAATAAGACCGGCAGGAGCCTTCCGCGTCCCGGATGTCTGTACCCAAAGCCCCGAAGTTGACCCCTGGTCGGCATTGGGGCTTTTTCGTAAAAAACCGGCGCTACCTTTTCTCTTTCCAGCTTGTGCCCAAACCGCTACGCAAAGGGTCTGTTTTTGGACGAATAACCGGCATACACAACCCCGAAGCCTTCATATGAAAGTTTGCAAAACGGAGCGGGAATGGGTTTTAGTACAAGCGCCCGAAAAAAAATAATAACTTGTGCAACGCTGCCTTACAACGCCGTGTCATTGAGAAGAAAATCAGCCGCATCCGATTCCTCAGTCCGCTTGGAAACAAAGTTGTATATAGATCGACATGTCGAACTCGTAGAAAGATGTAAACAAGGTGAACGACGTGCTCAGTACGAACTGTACAAGCACTATTCAAAAGCCATGTTTAACGTTTGCATGCGTATTCTCAACCATATGGGTGAGGCCGAGGATGTATTGCAGGAAGCTTTCCTGGACGCCTTCAACAACCTGCATTCGTTCCGGAATCAATCGACGTTTGGCGCCTGGCTGAAGCAAATCGTTGTTAACCGGGCCATCAATCACCTCCGAAGCCGCAAAAGCCGGGGAGGCATTCAGTGGATCGATCTGGAATCGCAGCGCCTGGGAGAAGATGACGGTTTGGATGTGGCTGATACCGAACCGTTCGACGAAGACGGTATCCAACTGGAAGTAGACCGGGTTCGTCGGGCCATGCAGGACCTTCCGGAGGGCTACCGGGTTGTTTTATCGCTGTATTTGTTCGAAGGCTATGATCATGAGGAAATCGGATCCGTGCTGGGCATCAGCGAAACCACTTCACGGACACAGTACATGCGTGCCAAGAAACGCTTATTGGAGATGTTAAAATAAATTGTAAATGAGTGATTGAGTAAATGAGCGAATAGCTCTGCAGTAAATCGATTATTGGCCTTGTTATTCACTCATTCGCTCACTCACTCATTCGCTCATTAAAATGATGAAAGACCGATTAGAACGATTTGTCCGGGACAACCGGGAAGATTTCGATGTATTTGAGCCCAGAGCGGATTTGTGGAAAGGGTTGGAGAAAGAGCTCGGACACAAAGAACGTCCGTTATGGTTTGGGCTGAACAGCTCAATCGGATCGGGACGCCGAATGGTCTGGCAAATGGCCGCATCCATTGCACTGATTCTCGGTCTAGGCGGTTTCTGGTATTTCAATCAGCAGTACGGCGTAACCAAGCAGCCCGAAGTGGTCGCTTTCAACCCAAGCTATGCCCGTACCGTACAACAATACACCCGTTTGATTGAGGGCAAACGGACGGAGTTAAAAACCGTTCTGGAAAGTGATCCGGCGCTGTACCATCAGTTTGCGGCTGATCTGGACCGGCTGGAAAAAACCTACCAGAACTTAAAGCAGGAACTTCCCAAAACGCCCAATCAGGAAATGATGATTCAGGCGATGGTCGAGAACCTGAAAACCCAGATCGACTTGCTGAATCAGCAGTTGATGATTATCCAACGTATCAAGCAACAAAACCATGAACCGAATAATAATCCTGCTTAACTTCCTGCTGGTAAGCGCCTTGTCGATCGGCTTTGTGCGGGCCGACAATAGTGCGATGAGCGAGCGGAAGAAAACCATTGTGAAAGTATACGATGTAACGGCCAAAGACCATTTGATGATTGAAAACCAGTTTGGCAACGTCACCATTAATCTCTGGAACCGGGATGAAATCCGGGTGGATATTACCATCAGGGCTACGTCCAGCTCCGAAGAACGGGTCCAGAAATACCTGGAGGCCGTCGAAATCAGTGAACGACGCACCGGCGATCAGATTATCCTCAAAACCATTATTGACAAAAGCGGTAATACGGGCAACTGGGTCATGAACCGCAACAAAGACGGCGAAAAGAACGGCGTTCAGATCGATTACCAGATTTCGATGCCGAAAACTAACCCGCTGACCGTTAAAAATTCGTTCGGCAACACCAACATTCCGACCTTCAGCGCCCCGCTGACCATCAACCAGCAATACGGCAATTTCTCGACCACGGAATTGAACGGCAGTCAGGTGGATCTGGACGTCCGGTTTGGCAAAGCCGACATTCAGACGATGGAAAACGGCAAGCTGAACATTCAGTACGCCAAACTGCAACTGGAAAAAGCCAACAACATCAACCTGAACAACCAGTTTGGCGGCCTCTGGATCGGCGAAGTGAGTCGGCTCGACGGGAAAATTGGTTATTCAGGCGCCAAAATCGGAACCGTGAAAGAATCGTGCAACGTCAAGCTGGATTTTTCGGGCGGTTTCAAAATCGACCAACTGAATAAATCGGTTAATAACATCGATATTCAGGCCAACTACTCATCGGTGGTCCTGCCGATGGCCAACGCCAACGATTACAATTTCGACGTGACGGTCAGCTACGGCGGTTTCAAATACCCGAACGACGGCCGGATTATGATCAACGCTCAACCCGAAGACGACAGCCGGGGGCCTAAACTGACGAAACAGTACAGCGGCAAAGTAGGCAAAGGCACCGCCACCCGCGTCCGGGTGGTTTCGAAGTTCGGCGATGTGAAGTTTCAATAACCGCCCTTACGATTCCGGTGTCAGTAATTCGATTACGTCGCGGTGCTGCGGATACTGCGCCCATAGCCTGGCCCGATCGGCCAGTTCAAAGTCGGCGAAATCAAAACCGGGGGCCACGGTACAGCCGACGAGTGAATAGGCGGTTTCGGGAGCAGGTTTCGAGCCAAACCAGCACCCCGCCGGCACCACGGCCTGAAACACCTCCCCTTCTGCCGGATTACGGCCCAGCCGGATGATTTCCAGCCGCCCGTCGGGGTGTATTACGTACACCTGCAACGGTCCGCCCGCGTAGAAATGCCAGAGTTCGTCGGCCTGAATCCGGTGCAACGCCGAGAAATGGTGATTTTCCAGCAGAAAATAAATGCCGGTACTGAAATTCCGGTCGCCGGAAAACCGACTGGGCAGGGCGCTCTGCGGGATGGTTTCGGCGGCCCGGTAAGTTTCAACAAAATAACCGCCCTCGGGATGGGCCTGCATCCGGTACGCGTCAATCCAGTATTGAGCAGGAAAGGTCATAAAAGGGGTTTCACGAGGAATTTCGACCATAAGCGCGGGCTTTCAACCGGTTGAAAAACCGAATCCGAGTCGTCTGCCCAGGCCGCGTTGAAAGAAAAACGAAGATACACGATTCAGGCTAACTTTCGTCCCGCTTATCGCTTCCGACCAGTCCTCTGTTTCCGGGAACCCGGTTTTTCACGAAAACACCCGCCCTTACGTCGAATCCTTCGACGACCGCCCCAGTTTTTGCAACAGTTTCAGTCCCTGCTCTTTGAGATCATTTTTGGCCCGTTTCACCACGGCATCCCGCACCTGATTGACCGTGTTGCCGCCCAAAAACCGGAGGTGCGGTTTTTTATAATTTCCGTTCAGGGCAAAATCCAGTTGGGCGCGGTCAAAATTTTCGGGCGACTGCCCGGTCAGTGACGAAAACGTACGGGCAAACTGAACCCCGGCCGGTCCGGTCGGCACGTCCAGTTTCAAGGTATACTTCAAATCGCCTTCCAGTGAATTGGAACCGGATACGTTTACAATATTGTCATTGATTTTGACATCGAAGGGCTTTATCGACACAAACCCGTTTTTTACCTCCACTTTCATCAGCAAATCCTTGAAATTCGGACTACGGAGATCGGCCAGTTTCGTTTTTTCAAAAATCCGCTCCAGCACCGGGTTATTCTTCATCGTGGCCCGAATGATTTCCACCAGCCCATTGCCGGTCAAACTGTTCAGATCAGGCCTCATGTCGGGTTCCAGTCGCCCGTTGACGGCAAACCGGCTCGAAAACCGCCCGACTACGTATTGCGCCAGCGGAAACACCACCCGGGCCAGGGTCAGATGGCGGTACGCCTGCGAAACGTCGGCATTGGCAATGGTGACATCAAACGCAAACCCGGGTTTGGCCGGATTCGTCGGGTCGTAGGTTCCATTGGTTACAAATTGCCCGCCCAATGAACGGAACGTCAGCTGTTTCATGCGCAGCGTTCCAGCCACTACTTCGAGCTGGCCGTTCAGCGCATTCAGTGGCATCTTATCATAAACCGCCTGATCGACGCTGGCATTCACGACAAAATGAATGTTTTTGGGCAGTTCCAGCACCGACGGCTGGGCGGTTTTGGCCTGCGGCTCATCGCTCATCCACTCGTTGAGGTTCAGGCGGTTGGCCCGCACCGTCAGCAAACCGTCCAGCGGCTGATTGTCGCCCAGCAGAAACGGAAGATAATCCGTCAGAAAACCGTCGGCGGTAAATTCGCTCGTTCCCAAGGTGCCCTGCGCCTGTTGCACCGCGAGTTTTCCGGGAGACAGATTGAACCGGGCGGTTTGCAGCGTCAGCCCCTGCGGCAACGCTGCTCCTTTATAGTTCAGGTTGGTAATGGCCATCGTTCCGCGGGTCGGCAATTGGTCGTACCGTTTGGCCTTCACATCCGAAAACCGACCCTGCGTTTTCAGATCCGCATCGATTAATCCGCTGAGCGTCGTGCCTTCCATCGGGAAAATCCGGGTCAGGCTGGTCAGATTCAGACGACCCTGGGCAGCCAGGCTGTAGGTATAATCGTCGAAATTCTGTATCCAGCCATCGGCCCGAAACGGATCGCCGGCCAGTTTTAGCTGCAAGCTGCCAATATCCAGGCGCGTATCGGCGAGCTGACCCGTCCGGTTGGTAAGCGTTGCGAGGGCGTTAATGGATTCGATCGGCTCCGGAAACGCGACCGACCGGACATAGCCGTTCTGCAACCGGACCCGGCCATCGACTACCGGAAACGTTTTGGCAGTTTTATCGTAAACCCCTTTGGCCTTGACACTCAAATCGGCCAGTCCGCGCAGCATCAGGCTATCCATCGGTACTAACTGCGCTACTTCCGCCAGATTGAGCTGGGCCGACAAATCCGCATCGACTTCCGAACGGATTAACCCCCGCACCAGCGCCCGGCCCCGAATGGGATTCTTGCCGACATCCGCCACCAGTTTTTTCAGGTTGAAAACCGTCTGCTCCAACCGATCGGTTGAGTTGCTAACGGTCATTTCCAGGCCAATATGCTCCACCGCCGATGGCAAATCCGGGTACTTAAACCGCCCGTTGTTCACCACCAGATTAAGCAGAAAAGCCGGGAATTGCCGCCCATTATACGCCCCGTTTACCTTGCCATCAAACCGAACCGTTCCGTCGGCTTCAAGGTCCTGAAACCGATTGGAATACACGCCCGGCACCAACGAAAGCAGGTTTTTAAAATCGCCCCCGGGCGAGCGGTACGTTACATCAAACCGTATGGACGTATCGGCCGGGGCCGATGTTCCGGTGGCAATCGAGCCGTTGAGTTCGAGCGGTAAATCGTTGAGCCGGATCCGGTTTTGGGTAAATGTGTAAACCGCCTTTGCAAAATCAGCCCGCAACTGCATGTCGGCATCCAGTTTTTTATCGGTCAGGTATTCCGTTCCGTCATACGCAAGCGTGAGACGTTCGGCCTGGGTCTTCAGCGCCAAATCGGCTACTTCCTCCGACAAACTGCCGCTTCCGGTATGATCGACGGCTTGCAGCAAAACCGTCATCGGCAAACTGAGGTCCTCGTACCGAATCCGGCCCTTTCGGATTTCCCATTCGTCGATATCGACGGTAAAAGCCGCCTGACTGGTGTCGGCTTCAACGGGTTCGTCGCTTTCGACGGCTTTGTAGATGTCGTAATTGGCCCGGCCATCGCGCAGGATTTTCACCAGCATACGTGGCTCCTCGAGGTAAACACCCTTTAGCGTCAATTTATCACCCGAAAAGGCACTCAGTAAATTAACCGATACTTCGAACGACCGGGCGCTGAGCAGGGTGTCGCCCCGAAAGGGCGGCAGGCCGACTATGGTGAGCGAATCGGTTCGTAAGGTCAGATTGGGGAAGTGGCGTAGCAGCGACAGGCCGACTTTTTCGGGCCGGAAACGGACCTGCGCATTAACCCGGTTCTTGATTTCCTGCTGAAGCCGGGCGACGATTTTATCCCGAAAAAACATCGGCACAATCCAGGCAGCCAGGAGCAAAACCCCCAGTACGGACGCGATGATGATTCCGGCCTTTTTCATGCTAATGGCTTGTTTTCTATTTATATAGGACAAACAAAAGCCGAAAAAGTTTGAAGTTTTTCGCTACAAGGCCGTTAGTCGATCACCACTTTTTCGATGAGAAGAATCAATAAATGAATGACTTTAATATGGATTTCCTGGATGCGATCGGCATAGCCAAAATGGGGCACCCGGATTTCCACGTCGGCAGTGCTGGCCAGTTTTCCCCCATCTTTCCCGGTTAACAAAACCACCTTCATGCCGCGCTGCCGGGCGGCTTCGACGGCCCGAATGATATTGCCCGAATTGCCGCTGGTGCTCAGGCCCAACAACACATCCCCTTCGTTCCCGAGGCCTTCAATAAACCGCGAGAACACAAATTCGTAGCCGTAATCATTCCCAACGCAGGTGATGTGGCTGGAATCGGAAATGGCGATGGCCGCCAGCGCCCGCCGGTCGTTGCGGTACCGGCCCGACAGTTCCTCGGCGAAATGCATGGCGTCGCAGTGGGAACCGCCATTGCCGCAGGCAATAATTTTACGACCGGTTTTCAGGGCATCCGCCATCAGCCGGGCGGCCTGTTCAATGGCCGAAAGCTGGTTCGGATCATTCAGAAAAGCATCAAGAACCGAACGGGCTTCGGTCAGTTCCTGACGAATGGTTTGTTGAAGCATGACGGATGGCGGTTAGAGAACCAGGGTCCGGTAAGGCAAATTCCAGCGGATGGCCAGGGAAGTCGATGACGTATTGTATTTCAGTCGTTCGGCCTGGCTGTCGCTTTTGCGGAGAATTTGCTGAAAGTCGATAAACAGGTTGTGTTTCAACATGAATGACAGCCGAACGTCGGCGTACGAAACCAGGGTTTTACGCCCCTGTCCGATATAATGCCCGGTTCCGGCCTGGGCCTGATTGGGCCACTCGACCCGGCTTTCGTACGGTTGCAGCACATTTCCGCCGTAATTACGGTTCGGCGGATCGGCTCCGTACATCATGAGGCCAAAGGTTCCGTTCAGGTTCCAGCGGTCCATCGGCTGATACCGCACCAGGACCAGGCCCTCCAGAAAATTGGCCCCGAGCGGGTGCGCCACCGGCTGGTTGTAATTCACGTAATTGGTCTGGCCGGAGCGGTGCGAATAGGTATAGGGCCGCGCCAGATTCATTTCGCCCTGCAAATCCAGGTTCGGAATGTTGAACGCATCGATGTATTTGAGTCCGGTCTGGATCGCGAACTTATTGACCCAGGAACCCTTGCCCGCCCGCAGTTCGCTCAACTTGAATTCGTCGAACATAAGCTGGCCGTACGCCAGAAAATGACCGGCAAAATTGCCCTTGAAATCCAGACCAACGAGCGCATTATCGGCGCTGCCCCGGTACGATTCGATAAAGCGATAGAAGATAATCGGGTTAAAATAATTCAGCTCCAGCTGGCTACGGCTGTACACCTCGGCTTCGAAAAATCCGAGGTTAAAGTGGTTGCCAATGTTGACGCTCAGGTGGTGAATGGCCGTGTATTTCTGCGGATTAAGCTGTTCATAAGCGCCGGGCGGTTGCTGGCGGTTTTGGAATTCGGCCAGCAGGTTGGTGTATTGAAACCGGCCCAGCCGGGTGGTTATTTTCAGGAACAGATACGGCGAGCTGTTGTCGGATAACAACAGCGACCGGTAGCCATTGCCGAAAAAGTTACGGTCGTGCCCAAACTGGACATTGATGATTTTTAAGGCATTAAACGTAATATAGCCCCGGGCAGACAGAAAATCCGCCCCGCCAAAAGGAGTTTTGTCGCTCACCCCAAGGCGCTTGGTAAAGGCTTCAAAAGGAGCAAAACCCTGGTTGGAGTCCGTGGTGTACTGCATGCCATATTCCCAGATATACCGGGGAAACATAGCCTGATTATCGGACAGGAAAGTATAAAAACTCAGCCGTTTGCGAATGCTGCCGCGGATTTCAAAACCCCGGGAGTTGACGTACGGACTGAATGACTTGCCAACCGGGCCGGAATTGGATTCGAATCCGTAGCTGAAGTCCACCGCCGGATTGACGTGAATGTCAAAATCGTCGTTCTGGAAACTGTATAAATCGCTCTTTTTCTTGAAGAATGGCCCCCAGCTCTGTTGGCTGTCGCCGGGTTGTTTCTGGCCGGGACTTAATTCGGAGGTACGCAGTTGCAGCAGCGGTACCGAATCCGGGTAAGCCTTGGGGACCCACTCCCAGCTATCGTCACGCAGATAACGGACATTGAAGCGATCGACGGGTGATAACCGAACAAACGGATCGCCCAGAATACTGTCGGTGAGCTGAACGACGGACTGGCGGCTGTACGGTTTTACGGAACTGTGAAAACCGTCGGCCCACTGCCCCTGTTTGATCTCCAGCCGGTCGATCAGGTGGTAATAATCACTATTCAAAGGTATCTTTTGGCTTTGAGCTCGCGCCGAGCCCGACGCCAGCAAAACCAAAGCTATCCCAGTTGTAAAAATATTCCTCATTGGAAACTTCACACGGGCAATACCGGACGGTTGCCCACTAACATCATGTGGATTCGCAGCACAAATTAGGGAAAGGGTTTGGATTATCCGACACATTCCCTTTAAATTACGCTGAAAAAGCCCCTATGTTTGTTTTCGCCGACCAGCCTTCCCTTGCCGACCAGTTTATTGCCGAACTCCGTGATGTAACCATTCAGAAAGATCCGATGCGTTTTCGTCGCAACCTGGAACGGCTGGGGGAACTAATGGCCTACGAAATCTCCAAATCGATGTCGTTCCAGATCGTAAAGGTGCAAACCCCACTGGGCGTATCGGCGACGCCGATGATTAAAAAACCGCCCGTACTGGCCACCATTCTCCGGGCCAGCCTGCCGTTTCACCAGGGCTTTCTGAATTATTTCGACCGGGCCGAAAACGCCTTTATTGGGGCCTATCGTGGGTATCTCCCCGTCAGCGAAGAGTTTGAAGTCGCCATGGATTACATTTCCAGCCCCGACCTGAGTGGCAAAACCGTTATTCTGATGGACCCGATGCTGGCCACGGGCCGTTCGCTGGAGAAAGTCTACCACGCGCTGCTGCGGTTTGGAACACCCGCCAAAACCCACATTGCCGCCGTACTCGCCAGCCCCGAGGGCGTCCGGTATGTGCAGGAAAAAATGCCCCAGTGTCACCTCTGGCTGGGCGCCATCGACGAACGGCTGAATTCGCATTACTACATCGTTCCCGGTCTGGGCGATGCGGGGGATCTGGCGTTTGGGGAGAAAATCTGATCAGAAGCCTTCCTTCTTGTCGTCTTCTTTCTCTTTTTTCTTTTCCACTACTTTTTTCGGTGCTTCTTTAACGCCAGCCGCCGGTTTGGGCTGCGGTTTGGGTTTCTCCTTCGTCTTGTACTGATCCAGGTAGCGATCCGTAAACTGGTTTTTCTCGAATGCATCCGCCGTGATGATGGAGAGGGTTTTAGCCCCTGCTTTACTGCCCGCCATAATCCGGTCGTTCAGTTCCTGATCCGAGGTGAGCAACGCCAGTTGAGCGGTGGCGCCCCCGCCTGCTTTATAATTCCAGTAAAACCAGGTATCCGGCGAGGCCTCCAGATAAATGGTCGCTTCATCGCCCCCGTCGCTTTTCCGGATTTCGACAAATCCTTCCATTTCGGCATTGATATCGACGTTATCCACGTTCGACACCCCAATCGGCCCCACGCTGTACAAGGCATTGTATTTCTCCGACCAGCGCAGGTTAACATTCGATAGCACCAGCGAAGCCACAAATTTAGGAGCGGCCTGGGTGATCGAAACGTGCTGATTCTGGGCTTTGGTCCGGTAAACATCCGTTGCCTTCTGCCCGATCAGGGCCGCCAGTTTCTGGGTCAGCCGGTCCAGATCATCGTCGGCGGGTTCGTCGTTCTTTTCGTCCAGATTCGCTTTTACGATCTTATCAGCAATGGCCGCATTCACCGGCTGGGGAACCGGGAAAGCAAATCCGACCAGTGCGTTCAGCCGCAACGTAGTGCTATCGACATTGGCCCGGCCCGTTCCGGCGGCAAACACCAGGTTAGTGGGCGATGAACCGCTGCCACCGGTATTCATGACGTTCACGACGCCCTGAAAATTCATGACGCCCGTCGCATCGTTGAACGTAAAGGCCCCTTCGACGTCCTCCAGGCCGGCAGCATCTTTCTTCACAATCCGGAAAACTTTATCTTTTTCGTCGTACGTCATGGCACCCGTGGCCCGGAACAGGTCGTCGTCCTTGTCATTTTCCTTCGTCGATAAAAACGTCGGGTACAGCCCGGCGGCTCCACCACCCCGGAAATGCAAACCGGCCGTCAGGAGTTGATTGCCGTCGTTTTTCAGGTTTTGATCGACGGTAATGCTGAAGGTTTCACCAATTTTTTCCTTCATCGGAATCCAGTCGCTGACCAGTTTCGGGCGTTTTTTCAGCGCCATTTTGATCGCGCCTTCCAGCTTCAGGTCCTGTTCGGGGGCCATCATTGTAATGCTGCCTTTGAACTGCACCTTGGGAGCCAGCATCACATTATCCCGCTCGTCCACGTCAGCACGCGCCACGGTATAGTAGGTTTTCGCCAGTTCGTCTCCGTTTTTACCCCGCCGACCAGCATTCCGGTTGTTTGACGCCAGCGCGACCGGCCCGGCTTCTTTCAGCTCAAAACTCCCCATCTTGATGCTGGCGGTATCGCCTTTGGCGGCCGCAAACTGATAGACCGCTTCGCCCGCAAACCGGGTCCGCGACTGAATCTGAATATTACCGCCTTTCAGTTTGTGGAATAAACTGGTGGTGTCCAGTTCCAGCCGGGCATTCTTGAGCGGCATCATTTCGCCGTTCCGCTTGATCGTAATCAGGCCTTTTTCCGGGTAAATCCGGGCATCGGCGGAGGTTACGTACGGTACTCCGCTGACGTTCAGCGTGGCTTTTTCCACGTCATACACCGCCGACGCTCCGTTGAATGTCAGCCCCTCCTGTTCTTCAGCGGTGGCCGTAAACGTGGACGTTTTGGCGGCCTTCATCGTAATGGTTTTGGCGGCAATGTTCCACTGCGCTTTGCTGATCGAGGTTTTATACGCGGCATTCGGGAATTCCAGACTGGAGTGCAGCGTATCGTCGATCGAGGTGGCCGACGCGTTATTCGTCGCAATGGTGACGACGCCTTTTACCTGATTGAAATCCACATCGACTTTCGTACCCAGCAACATCGGTTTCGTCGAACCGCCCTGTTTGTCGGACATGACCCGGAACTGGGCATCATCCGCCGTAAAGCCTTCCTTGTTGAATTTAAGATTTTCCGACTGCGCTTCCGAATCCGCCCGCTTCACGGTCCCTTTTCCAAACAACCCGCCCGACCGAACCAGCAGATCGCCTTTCAGGTTCGTGGTTCCGTTGTAAAAACTGAAGTGATCGGCTTTGGTGGAAATCTTCATGCTGTCGGCTTTCGGATACCACTTCATGCTGTAGTTTTTGAGCGCCACCGCCGGAAAATACGCCTTACCGGCGAGTCCTTCCCGAATCTGTCCCGTCTCGCCCGAGGCCAGCACCGAATCCGGTGTCATCAGAATATCTTTCGCCGGCAGCGACGCATTCAGGTGCGAAATCACCCCTTCGGCCCGCAGCCCTTTCCGGTCCATGACCAGTTTGCCGGTAAATTTCAGGTTGCCTTTACCGCCGTAGAGCGGATAGCCCGCTGCCGGAGCGGTATGCTCGAAACCCAGCGAATTGTCGGGCATCGACTTGAGCGTGGTTTTGATGGGCGGAAAAATGCCGTCGGAATAGAACGTTCCGTCGAACGCAATGTCCCCTTTGCCCAGGCTGTCGTTGTCCACGGCCGGGACTTTGAAGTAGACATTCTTGTTGTAAATCAGACTTCCCCGGTTCGGCTGGTTAAAATAAACCGTCATCCCCTCCGGCATCACCAGCCGCTGCGTCGTCTTTCGGTCTTTCTGCTGCCCCGACTTATTGCCTTTGTCGGCCAGAAAAACCGTACCCGGTTTTTCGTACTGAATATCCCCCCCAATCTCCTGATTTTTGCCCTGGGGCGTAAACGTGATCGAGTCGATTTTGGTCATATTCATCGAAAACTGGTCGTAATTGAAACCCAGATCGCGGCCCGTATACCGCATGTTGCCGGACTTCAGTTGACCGGTTAACGTAAACGCCCGGTTTTTGCCGATCCGCAGGGTTTTGTCCGACGGTACGGCGGTGATTTTCAGCGAATCACTGATGCTGAATCGCTCCACGCCCCGAATCGTCAGGAATTTGTCCGTCAGGTTGATCGTCGCGTTGGTCGTGCTGTCGTTGGATGGATAGGTCGAACGAATCAGAAAGTTGTCGTAATCTTTTTTGCGCGCATTGGCCAGCACGTACAACACGCCTTTCCGGCTTAAGCGCATCTCTTCCGTTTTGGGATTCTTGTCAATGTACTCCAGCGCCACCATGCGGTTCAGGACGCTTCGCATCGTGGCCGGGTTCATTTTGGCGTACGCTGCCAGATCGTCGGCAAAAAACGTCTGCGTTTTCTTGACGGTAATGTAATTGGCCGCCAGTTGCAACGGATGAAAACCGTAATCGGCCGACATCCCCGTATAGCGTTCGGGATAGAAGAAATCAAAGGATTCAAACCGCACCGGCACTTCCTTTTTAGCCGCTAACTGGTAAAAATCCACTTTCTGACGGGGCAGATCCCAGCGAACCACTTCCGGCTGGATGTAGAATTTATGGTAACTGTCGCTGAAATAGGTGTCTGAATACCCCGACTTTTCGGCTTTACCCAGCCGCGCAATGCCGGTGGCATTGTCGTACCGGAACGTGACGCCGGGGTGATAGAGCGTATCGGCGGTGTCGATATACCCTGTAAAAGCCGCGAGTGGACTTGAAATGACCGAGTCGGCAAATTCAAACCGGCGGCTGCTGGCTTTGAACGCCGGTTTTCCCTTAAAACTGACCTGCAACAGAGCGGGTTGCCCATCCGCCGATGATCCGTAAAGCCGGGTTCCGGCCAGGGCAATACCGCCCCGGTAGGTGATGCCCTGGCCCAGGTTGTTCAGCATCACATCGCTCGTCCACGACATAAACCGGGGGTACGAAGTAGGTTGATTGGCCGTCCGTTTTTTGCTGTCGAACTCAAACTTTCCCTTGACCGGTTTGGCCAGCGGTTTGAACATCAGCGTGACATCGTCCGCGGAAAATTTGGGGTTATTGATGGCAAAGGTGTAATCGGCCAGCGTGACGAACGTTTCCGGTTGCCCCGCCGATTCCCAGGAAAACGTCCCGCCCTTCCCGACCCAGACGCCCTCTTTCAGCATCAGGGCACCATCGGTTTTTTTGAGCGCCACCGAATCATACGCGGTGATCAGGACCAAATCGGCTCCTTTGATTTCCAGCACCGGCCCGGTCAGCGCCGGCATCGGTTTTTTGTCAAAGCCCGAGAGAAACGGCATCGCTTTTCCGGTCGAATCCAGCGGCAAATCCCAGCCATCGGAATCTTTTACGACGGGCGCCGGTGTTTTTTGAGGAACCGGATTGTCCAGAGTCGCTATCGCATTGGCCGTCTGGTCGGCGATCCGCAACGAAAACGTGCCACCATTGGCGTAGAGTTTATTGTAATTACTGGCGTACAAAAACCGCTTTTCGGCAAATAATCGAATGGTTTCCAGGACTTTTGCCAGCGTTTTGGCGTCGTATTTTTCAAACGATTGCTCGGCCACCGTCAGGTAGTTGTCCACTTCGGAAGGACTGGCCTGCTGGGTGGTCAACAACTGATACAGTGCTTCGTAAAAAGGGGCAAATTGCTGGGCGGGCTGGTAGCGTTTGGCATTCATTTTCCGGCTCAGGGCCATGACCCGCTCTTTCTGCGGAGCCGACAGGCGGTTTTCCGTAAACAGCGATTCCAGGTTTTTTTCGGCCCTTTGGGTATAGGCCCCGCCCGGGTTCATGAGCTTCTGTAAATCCGTCAGAAACTGCTCGGGATTGTCCGACAGCTTGACGGTTTGCGCCCCGGCCGCCGTTGCCACGAACAGCAAGCTGGCTAAAATGCGGTATACCTTGTTCATAGCATCGTTCATACCCACGCTGGCGGATGTCCCGTTTCGTCCGCTTTGGGCCAACTACGTGAATAGCTGGTTGAAAAACACGGACTAAAGTCCGTGGGTACGTTTGTCAAATTTTATTGAAACCCAGTTATTTTGGGATAATTGCCCGGTTTTTATCAATCCTTCGGCCCGTCCTTTGGCTTCAATATCCGCGGCATCCTGCTCATAAAAACCGCTCACCAGCAAGGTTCCTTCCGGTTTCATCAGCCGGACATAGGCGGGGATATCGTCCAACAACACATTCCGGTTAATGTTGGCCAGCACAATATCAAACCGTTCGTCCGGATTCACCTCATGAATGGTTCCCTGAAACACGTCGATGCCTGAACACTGGTTCAACGCGGTATTTTCGCGGGCATTCTCCACGGCCCATTCTTCAATGTCGAAAGCAACCACCCGTTCGGCGCCCTGCAAAGCTGCCAGAATCGCCAGAATACCGGTTCCGGAACCCACGTCCAATACGGTTTTTCCGGCCGCATCGACACTCAACTGGTGTTCGAGCATCATGGCCGTGGTTTCGTGGTGGCCCGTTCCGAACGACATTTTTGGATTGATCACGATATCGTACCGGAAGTCCGGTTTCGATTCGTGAAACGAAGCCCGAACCAGAATCTGACCCTGAACCTCAATGGGTTGGTAATTCCGCTCCCACTCTTCATTCCAGTTCTTTTTTTCTAACGAATTGATCTGGTAGGCTATTGCGGTTTGACCGGCGTATTTATCGATCACCGCCTGCAGGGCGGTTTCGTCAAAATCGGGTTCTAAAATATAGGCATTCAGGCCTTCGTCGGTTTCTACGAAGGATTCAAAACCTAAGACGGCCAGCTCGGCCATCAGAATATCGGTATAATCGGGCGAAACCGTCAGTTGGAGTTCGGTATAATTCATCCTGTAAAGAAACAAAAAAAGGACGAGCCTTACGGGTCTGTCCTTTTAGGGGTTGTGCAAACCTGCCGAGTCTGAATGACCCGACAGGTTTATAAAGGATTTATAAAATTTATCGAATCAACTCCATCAAATCCTTGTCATTGACTTCCTTCCGGATATCGGCCATGTCCAGGAAGCGTTTATACAAGTTGTCGAGCGTCGGTTTGTCGTACCGGAAACCCAGCAATTCGAGCCGGTGTTTCAGCGCGTGACGTCCGCTGCGGGCCGTCAGCACAATCGACGATTTCGGTACACCCACTTCCTGCGGGGTCATGATTTCGTAGTTTTCGGCGTGTTTCAGGAAACCGTCCTGGTGAATGCCCGACGAGTGGGCGAAGGCGTTCCGGCCCACGATGGCTTTGTTGGCCTGCACTGGCATCCGCATCATTTCCGACACCAACTGGCTCACCGGATACAGCCGTTTGGCGTCGATCCCGGTTTCAAAACCGAGTTCTTTGTGCACTTTCAAGGCCATCACCACTTCTTCGAGCGAAGTATTACCGGCCCGCTCGCCAATTCCGTTGATCGTCACTTCCACCTGACGCGCTCCGTGCTGGATACCGGCCAGGGTGTTGGCCGTGGCCAGACCCAGGTCGTTGTGGCAGTGAATCGAGATCGTGGCCTGGTGGACGTTCGACACGTGCTCGTAGATGTACTTGATTTTGTTCCCGTATTCGTCGGGCAAACAATAACCGGTCGTATCCGGAATATTAACCACCGTTGCCCCGGCAGCAATTACGGCCTGGGTCAACTGAGCCAGAAACGCGAGATCGGCGCGTCCGGCATCTTCCGCATAGAATTCCACATCCTCCACGTAGCTGCGGGCGTGCTTGACGGCGGCCACGGCCTGTTCCAGAATCTGCTCGCGGGTACTATTGAATTTGTTCCGGATGTGAATATCCGACGAACCGATTCCCGTATGAATCCGCCCCCGTTTGGCATACTTCAACGCTTCGCCAGCCGCATCGATATCTTCTTTTTTAGCCCGCGAAAGCGCACAGATCACCGGTTCGGTAACGGCTTTCGAAATGGCAACGACCGACTGAAAGTCACCGGGACTTGAAACCGGGAAACCCGCTTCGATGACGTCAACACCGAGACGTTCCAGTTCTTTCGCCACCACAATTTTTTCATCCGTAGTCAGCTGGCTACCTGGCACTTGCTCGCCGTCGCGCAGGGTGGTGTCGAAAATATAAATCCGTTGGCTCATGGTTGATAAAGAATGTTTGGGATAGTGTTTTCTCGCGTGATCAAAGTTTGGAAAGCAACTGCTCTCCCATCGCCTGCGTACCTAAAATACGGTCGGCCGGTGTGGTGGCATTCGCAATATCACGGGTTCGGTAACCGGCTTTCAGCACCTGATCGACGGCATTGACCACGGCTTCGGCTTCGGCCTTCAGGCCAAACGAAATCTCCAGCATCAGAGCCGCCGACAATACCGACGCCAGCGGGTTGGCAACGCCTTTGCCCGTGATGTCGTGCGCCGAACCGTGAATGGGTTCGTACAAGCCGGTGGTATCGCCAATAGAAGCCGACGCCAGCATGCCCATCGAACCGGCAATCTGCGAAGCCTCGTCGGTCAGAATATCCCCGAACAGGTTACCCGTCACGACGACATCAAACCGCCGGGGGTCTTTAATCAGCAACATGGCGGCTGCATCGATAAACTGGTGTTCGACCTCGACTTCGGGATAGCGTTTAGCCACTTCCTGCACCACTTCGCGCCAGAGCCGCGAGGACTCCAGGACGTTGGCTTTATCGACCGAACACAGTTTTTTCCGGCGGGTCATGGCGGCTTCGAAGGCCTTGACGGCAATCCGTTCGACTTCGTAGCGGCTGTAAATCATCAGATCGTAGGCCGTATCCCCTTCGTCTTTCCGACCTTTTTCGCCAAAATAGACGTCGCCCGTCAATTCCCGAAAGAACAGAATGTCGGCCCCTTGCAGAAACTCCGGTTTGATGCTCGACGCCTGCAACAGTTCATCGAACAGCTTGATGGGGCGCAGGTTTGCGTAGAGGCCCAGCGCTTTGCGGATACCCAGCAACCCCTGCTCGGGGCGGACTTTCGCCGACGGATCGTTGTCGTATTTCGGGTGCCCAACGGCCCCGAACAAAATGGCGTCCGACTGCTTCGATTTGGTAACGGTTTCTTCCGGTAGCGGATTTCCGGTGGCTTCGATGGCCGCGTGGCCGATCAGCGCTTCGTCGTACGTAAATTCGTGCCCGAACTTTTCGGCAACGCGGTCCAAAACCTGTTTCCCAACGGTGGTGACCTCCTGACCAATGCCGTCGCCGGCGATGACTACAATATGTTTCTTCATTCCTCTTCAATGAGTGAATGAGCGAGAGAGTGAAAGAGCGAAAGAGTAAAAAGCTTCGCAGAAAGCAAATAGCTAGCCGAGCCTTCACCCTTTCGCTATTTCGCCCTTTCACTCATTAAATAGACGCGTGGGCTAGATCGTATTGTTTGATTTCTTCTTTCAGGCTCAACAGGTAATCAATATCATCGTATCCGTTCATCAAACACTGCTTTTTATAGGCGTTGATGGCGAATGATTCTTTCTGGCCGTTTTCCAGCACAATTTCCTGATTGACTAGATCAACCGTGATTTCGGTTTTGGGATTGGCGGCAATGACCTTGAAGATCTCGGTCAGAAATGCATCCGAAACCTGGGCGGGCAACACGAAGTTATTCAGCGCGTTGTTCCGGAAGATGTCGGCGAAAAAGCTGGAGATCACCACCTTAAAACCGTAATCGTGCAGCGCCCAGGCCGCGTGTTCCCGGCTGGAGCCCATCCCGAAGTTCTTACCGGCCACCAGAATCTGCGCCCCGGCATAGGTCGGATCGTTCAGGACAAAGCCGGTTTTGGGCGTATCATCGGCGTTATAGCGCCAGTCGCGGAACAGGTTATCGCCGAAGCCTTCCCGCGTAGTGGCTTTCAGGAACCGCGCGGGAATAATCTGGTCGGTATCAATGTTCTCAATCGGCAGGGGAGCCGCCGTCGAGACGAGTTTATGCATGGTTTCTTTGCTCATTCTGAATCGTTATTTACACCAATTCCCGTACATCCGTCACTTTTCCGGTTACCGCAGCGGCTGCCGCCATGATCGGGCTAGCCAGGAATGTCCGGGCACCCGGTCCCTGCCGGCCTTCAAAGTTGCGGTTCGACGTCGAAATGCAGTATTTTCCCGCCGGAACCTTGTCTTCGTTCATGCCCAGACAGGCTGAACAACCCGGTTCGCGCAGTTCAAAACCGGCTTCCAGAAACACCTGGTCCAGGCCTTCGGCTTTGGCCTGATTGGACACCTGCACCGAACCCGGCACAATCCAGACTTCGACCCCTTCGGCTTTGCGCTTGCCTTTCACAAAATCAGCCACGGTCCGCAAATCTTCGATCCGGGCGTTCGTACACGAACCGATGAACACATAATCGACCGGTTTGCCCACCAGCTCCATGCCCGGTTCCAGGCCCATATACGCCAGTGATTTGGTATAGGAAGCCAGCTCGCTTTGCGGTATTTCGCTCAGATTCGGCACGTGACTATCCACGGAGATGCCCATTCCGGGGTTGGTTCCGTAGGTAATCATCGGGCCAATATCTTCGGCTTTGTAGTTCAGTTCCAGATCAAACTCGGCCCCCTCGTCGGTTTTCAGCGTCCGCCAATGCTCAACGGCTTGTTCAAAGGCTTCGCCCTGCGGAGCAAACTGGCGGCCGCGAATGTATTCGAACGTGGTTTCGTCCGGCGCAATCAAACCGCCCCGGGCCCCCATTTCGATGCTCATGTTGCAGATCGTCATTCGGGCTTCCATCGACAAACCACGGATCGTATCGCCCGCGTATTCGACAAAATAACCGGTAGCCCCACTGGCCGATATTTTCGAAATGATGTATAAAATGATGTCTTTCGATGAAATGCCTTTCCCCAACTGCCCGTTGATGTTGATCCGCATCCGCTTGGGCTTGTATTGCAGAATACACTGGGTAGCCAGCACCTGTTCCACCTCACTCGTACCAATCCCGAAGGCAATGTTACCCAGCGCCCCGTGTGTACTGGTGTGGCTGTCGCCACAAACGATGGTCATGCCCGGCAGGGTCAGACCCAGTTCGGGGCCGATGATGTGCACAATGCCCTGAAACGGATGGCCCAGATCGTAGAGTTCAACGCCGAATTCGGCACAGTTTTTCCGGAGAGTTTCCACCTGATGGCGCGAAAGGGCTTCCTTGATGGGCAGATGCTGGTCTTTCGTCGGCACGTTGTGGTCGGCGGTGGCCGTTGTCCGGGCGGTGTTGAAAACCCCGATTCCCCGCTTCCGCAACCCGTCGAAAGCCTGTGGACTCGTTACTTCGTGAATAAAATGCCGGTCGATAAAAACCGCATCCGGTCCACCGTCCATTGCCTTGACGACGTGGGCATCCCAGATTTTATCGAAAAGTGTTGTGGGCTGACTCATGGCTATAGTTTCTTACTTAGTTTATATTTCCCCGGCGTCAAACAGAACACAAAGAAATCACTAACAATGCTTCCCGCTGGTTCCGAATGCGATGCATCAAATCAGGAACTCGAACAAATCCGGCTTGTCGTTCAGGTATTCAAAATGGATTTTGGCGTCCCGCATGCGTTGCAGCAGCGGCTCAAAATCCGCTTTGTGTTTCAACTCGATACCGACCAGCGCCGGACCACGTTCGCGGTTGGTTTTCTTGGAATATTCAAATAATGTAATGTCGTCGGTTTCTCCCAGCACATCGCTCAGGAATTCGCGCATGGCCCCGGCCCGTTGCGGAAACCGGATGATGAAATAGTGTTTCAGCCCTTCGTAGAGCAGCGACCGCTCCTTGATTTCTTCCGTCCGTGTAATGTCGTTATTGCCTCCGCTGACCAGACAGACCACATTCTTGCCCTTGATTTCGTCTTTCAGAAAGTCCAGCGCGGCAATGGTCAGCGCACCGGCGGGTTCTGCCACAATGGCGTCTTCGTTGTACAGTTGCAGGATCGTGGTGCACACTTTTCCTTCCGGTACCAGCAGAACCCGGTCCAGATTTTGCCGACACACTTCGAAGGTCGTTTCGCCGGGGCGTTTGACGGCGGCTCCGTCCACAAACTTATCGATTTCGTCCAGCGCCACAATGTGACCTTCGTCGATGGACACCTTCATGGAAGGCGACCCCAGTGGCTCGACGCCAATCAGCTTGGTTTTCGGGCTTAATTGGCGAAAAACCGTCGAAACGCCCGATGCTAGACCGCCCCCGCCAATGGCCATCAGCAGGTAATCAATCTTGAAATTAGAATCTTTGAAAATCTCCAGACCAACGGTTCCCTGTCCCTCCATGACCTGCAAATCATCGAAGGGGTGAACGAAGATGCTGTCGTGCGCATTGACGTAGTCGATGGCGGCATGGTACGCGTCGTCATACGTATCGCCCACCAAAACCACTTCAACAAACGCTTGCCCGAACAGCTTGACCTGTTTGACTTTCTGATTCGGTGTAGTCGTCGGCATGAAAATCGCCCCTTTCACGGCCATCTTCCGGCAGGCATAGGCTACCCCCTGCGCGTGATTCCCGGCGCTGGCACAGACGACGCCTTTTGCCAGGGCTTCGGCGGGCAGACTGGCCATTTTGTTGTACGCGCCCCGGATTTTGTAGGACCGTACTACCTGCAAATCTTCGCGTTTCAGAAAAATCGTCGCCCCGTATTTGTCCGACAGGTTCAGATTTTCCTGCAAAGGCGTATGGGCTACCACACTCCGCAACCGTTCAGCCGCCAGATAGATGTTGTCTACGTCCGGAAAGGTGATTGTTTTCTCCGCTTCTACCACGTTTCAAAAGGTTTACTGTTAAAGGATCGGGGAGTTCAGGAGCCGGTATGGAACGTTAAAGTTACTCAAATTGCCGAAAACTTTAAAATTCACTCCCCAACTCCCCGACCACTGGGACTCCTAGTTCCGCTCCGGACGCAGGCTGCGAACGGCCGTACCGGCACGCCACATTTCCGACTCGCGCAGTTCTTTCAGTTCTTCTTCCAGTTTTTCGCGGTAATCCGGCTGGGAGTTGCGGGTGATCGAGATATTTGCCTGCTCACCGGCTTTTACGGAATTATACAGTTGTTCAAAAACCGGCTTGGTTGCATCCCGGAACGGTTTCCACCAGTCGAGGGCTCCGCGTTGTGCGGTCGTCGAGCAATTGGCATACATCCAGTCCATGCCGTTTTCGGCCACCAGCGGCATCAGCGACTGCGTCAATTCTTCAACGGTTTCGTTGAAGGCTTCCGACGGCGAGTGGCCGTTGGCACGTAATACTTCGTACTGAGCCGCAAAAATACCCTGAATGGCGCCCATCAGCGTACCGCGCTCGCCGGTCAGGTCAGACGTAACTTCTTTATAGAAATTCGTTTCGAACAGGTAACCCGACCCGACGCCGATTCCCATCGCGATGGCCTTTTCACGGGCTTTGCCGGTAGCATCCTGGTAGATCGCAAAGCTGGAGTTCAACCCTTTGCCTTCGACGAACATCCGGCGCAGTGACGTTCCGGAGCCTTTCGGCGCCACCAGGAACACATCCACGTCGGCGGGCGGAACAATACCCGTCTGATCTTTATACGTTACGCCGAAACCGTGCGAGAAATACAGGGATTTGCCGGCGGTCAGGTATTTTTTCACGGTCGGCCACAGCTCGATCTGAGCAGCATCCGACAGCAGGAAACAAATAATGGTTCCTTTTTCGAGGGCTTCTTCAATTTCAAACAAGGTTTCGCCCGGCACCCATCCATCGCTCACCGCTTTGTCGTAGGTTTTGCCCTTGCGTTGACCAACGATTACATTGAAACCGTTGTCGCGCATGTTGAGCGACTGGCCGGGACCCTGCACACCGTAACCAATCACGGCGATGACTTCATCTTGGAGGATTTCTCTGGCTTTTTCGAGAGGAAATTCTTCGCGGGTTACGACTTCTTCTTCAACTCCGCCGAAGTTAATTTTTGCCATTGTCTGACTTGTTTATTATGAATTAAAATTGAATACGGATTTACGGAAAATTGATGGAATACAGCAGCGAAATCGCGATACTGCTCAACAGTAAAAGCCGCAATTGGCCGCCTGTCAAATACCGTTGTATAATCGCCATCGCAAAAAAGAACATCATAAAACCGAACGAAAGCGACCGGGTTCCATCGGCGACTAACACCGCCACCACCATCGTCAAGGTCCAGGCGCCACCGAGCAACACCAGTTCCAGCCACTGCCGCCGAACCGCCAGCGCCCAGAAAGCCGCCAGCAAAATCAGCCACATACCCTCCAGCCCCCGCGCCATTTTATCGCCCACGTAACTCATGCTCCAGGCCAGCGTCCGGGCCGACCACGACGCGTCGTGTCCGACTGTCATGCCGTAGGTCAGCTCCAGCCATTTCCGAACCGCCCCGTACAGCAGCACACTGACAACCAGCGCCACCAGCGGAGCCGGAATCTGCCGAACTTCGAACTTGCGGGTTTTGACAACCGTTTGCAGCACCGGTAACAAATACCACAAACCGATGTAGGACGAATTAATCAATGCCCGCTCGTCGCACCAGAAGGCCAGCTGCGAGAACAGAATGACCAGCAACGGATTGCGGAAATACAGCGCCAGCGCCATAAAACAGAACACGTAGCCGTCGCAATGGCCAAAGTACCCGATAAAAAAGGCGATACCGGCGTAAATAGCCGTAAAGCCCGTCAGGAAATAAAACGTCAGGACTTTGTCCTTCAAAACTTTATTGGCAATCCCGGTTACGGCCCACAGATAGACGAAACCGAGCACCAGTTGCAACAGATACAATTTGGCGACCCCCAGCCGAAAAAAATACACCAGCATCGGAATCGTCAGCCGGAACGTCTGGTTGGCCTCGTGCGTACCCGGTTCGTACGTATTCGGCTCAAACATGTGCTCGCTCTGCCGGATAATGTCGTCCCAGAAAAAGCCGTCCAGCTTGCCCGGCTGGATCATTTCCTCGTATAGGTAGCGAAATCCGCGGTCGATGAAAATGCTGTTCAGGACCAGAAAGCTGCCGATGGAAATCAAAAGAGCCAGCCCAATCAGTCGAATTTTCCAGAATCGATTATCCAGAAAAGCGGATAACCAGTGTTCAAAACGATAGATGGGTGCGGCTAAAGACGGTGGTTGTTGCATGAACGCTTGTTAATCCAGCCGCAAATATCGCATTTCTATAAATAATACGCCCACTCATTTTCAGGCAAATACTCGACCAGTCCCTTCTCGGTTTTGCCAACCGCCACCCGGCCCGACCGCACAAATTCCAGAATCCCGTGGGGTCTGATGTAACTGAAAAACTCGAAAATCTCCTTTTCCGACCCGGTTTTTTCGATCACGACGTAATCCAGTTGCCAGTAGACCACCCAGGCGTTGAAGTGCTTGTTGATGTATTCGATGTCCAGCGGTTTCGACCCCAGCGGGGTTTCGATCTTGAACAGCGCGATTTCGTTCGACACGATTTCATCGTCCAGGTACCCGAAAACCGCCATCACTTCAATGATTTTCCGAATCTGGCGAACCAGTTTTTCAACCGCTTCGCGCGAATCGTGCCGGATCACGATCGTAAACCGCGAAACCCCTTTCCGTTCGGTTTCCGAAACGGTCAGGCTTTCAATGTTGATCCGCCGGCGGGTGAAAATGATCGTAATCCGATTGAGCAGCCCAATCGTATTTTCGGTGAATATGCAAATGGTGTATTTGTTCATCTCAGTACCCACGGACTTGAGTCCGTGTTTTTACTCACTCAATGAGTTATTAGAATTTCACGGACTCAAGTCTACGCGGCCCGGTCCGTAGGTATGCTAACTCAGCCGGATGTCGGCCACACTGGTTCCGGCGGGAACCATCGGAAAGACATTTTCTTCAGTTTCGACCAGGATTTCCAGCAGATACGGTTTGTCCGACGCCAGCAAGGTATCGAGTGAGGCCGACAGATCTTCCCGTTTCGCACAGGTATGCCCTGCCACGCCGAAGCCTTTGGCGATCGTGATGAAATCCGGGTTCTGCAACTCCACGAACGAATACCGGCGGTTGTGGAACAACTGCTGCCACTGCCGAACCATACCCAAATAGTTGTTATTCAGGATGATAATCTTGACCGGTAATTTATTCTGGGCGATGGTACCCAATTCCTGAATCGTCATCTGGAAGCAACCGTCGCCGATGATCGCAATCACTTCGCGGCTCGGATCGCCCACTTTGGCCCCGAAAGCCGCCGGAAGCGCAAAGCCCATCGTGCCCAAACCGCCCGATGTAACCAGGCTGTGCGGTTTCTTGAACTCGTAGTACGCCGAGGTCATCATCTGGTGCTGGCCCACATCGGCCACCATCACGGCTTCGCCCCGGGTCTTTTTCGACAGCAGATCAATGGCTTCGGCCATCTTGATTTTTTCGGTCGTCGGTGCCAGCGCGGGCAGGGTAACTTTTTCGTCCTCGATGTCGTCGTATTTCCGGAATTCGTTCCGCCAGGCCGTATGATCATTCGCGTTGACCAGGGGCATCAGGCGCGTCAGAATTTCCTTAGCATCGCCAATCACCGGCGCGTCGGCTTTGATAATCTTGTCGATTTCAGCCGGGTCGATCTCCAGGTGCACTATTTTGGCCTGCCGGGCAAACAAGGCCGGATTGCCCGTGACGCGGTCGTCGAACCGCATCCCGACGCCGATCAGCAGGTCGCACTGGTCGGTCATGACGTTGGGGCCGTAGTTGCCGTGCATTCCCAGCCAGCCGACATACAACGGATGGTCTGCCGACACCGCCGACTGTCCCAGCAGGGTCGTCGCGACCGGAATCCCGGTTTTTTCAATAAACGCGTTCAGTTCCTGCTCCGCTTTGGAAATCAGCACCCCGTGACCAACCAGCATATACGGTTTTTTTGCCTTGTTGATCAGTTCGGCGGCCCGTTCCAGTTGATCCTGCTTTGGCACCAGACGCGGGCGGTAGCTGATTACCTTCTCGCACTTTTGGTACGAGAACGGTTTGGTCATCAACTCCTGCTGCGCGTTCTTCGTAATATCGATAACCACCGGCCCCGGACGACCCGACTGCGCGATATAAAAGGCTTTCGCAATCACTTCCGGAATTTCGTCGGCGCTGGTAATCTGGTAATTCCATTTCGTAATGGGCATCGTGACGCCAATCACGTCGGTTTCCTGAAACGCATCGGTCCCCAACAGCTTCATTGCCACCTGCCCGATCAGACACACCATCGGCGTTGAATCAATCTGGGCATCGGCAATACCGGTCACCAGATTCGTCGCACCCGGTCCGGAGGTAACGAGACAGACGCCGGCCCGGCCCGTGACGCGGGCGTAGCCTTCGGCAGCGTGGGCCGCTCCCTGTTCGTGCCGCACCAGAATATGATTCAGACGATCCTGATAATCATACAAAGCGTCGTAGACCGGCATAATAGCCCCACCGGGGTACCCAAAAATGGTTTCCACGCCCTCTTCCACCAGCGCCTGCATCAGGGCTTCGGATCCCGTCAGGGGTTTGAGCAACTGGGCGGCCGGTTGGGGTTCTTCGGCTGTTAATTCACTGACCGTTGTATTCATTGTATTGTCTGTTTAAAGAATAGTACCGCTGATGAAGACTCGCTCACTTCATTCTTGCCTAAGCATCTGTCACGCATCCTTCGCTCGCCGAGCTCACCAGTTTCACGTATTTCCGCAGAATACCGTGATCGGCAGCTTTCTCCAGGGGCGGAACCGTCCAGTTGGCCCGCCGTTCGGCCAGTTCCTCGTCCGAGACGTGCAGGTGAATAACGTTGTTAACGGCGTCGATGGTGATCTTGTCGCCATCGTGCACCAGGGCGATGTTGCCCCCTTCCTGCGCTTCCGGCGTGATGTGGCCAACCACAAAACCGTGTGTCCCCCCCGAAAACCGTCCGTCGGTAATTAATGCGACTTTATCACCCAGACCCAGACCCATGATGGCCGAAGTGGGTTTCAGCATTTCGGGCATTCCCGGTCCCCCTTTCGGACCTTCGTACCGGATGACAACAACATGGCCTTCCTTGATCTCCCGGTTTTGGATAAACTCCAGCAATTGTTCTTCGCGATCGCATACTTTGGCAATGCCTTCAAACCGTTCGCCTTCCTTACCGGTAATTTTGGCCACGGCGCCCTGCGTCGCCAGGTTGCCGTACAGAATCTGGATGTGACCGGTTTTCTTGATCGGATTCGCCAGCGGACGAATAATGTTCTGCGCTTCAAAATCCAGTTCCGGCGCTTCTTCGAGGTTTTCGGCAACGGTTTTTCCCGTTACAGTCAGGCACTCGCCGTGGATGTAACCTTCCTTGTACAGGTATTTCATGACGGCCGGAACCCCGCCGATCGCCAGCATGTCTTCCATATAATATTTTCCGCTCGGTTTCAGATCGCCCAGATACGGGGTGCGGTCGCTGATTTCCTGAATATCTTTCAGCGTCAGCGAAACCCCGACCGACTTGGCAATGGCGATGTAATGCAAAACCGCATTCGTCGAACCGCCCAGGGCCATAACCACCGTCAGTGCGTTCTCAAACGCCTTCTTGGTCATGATATCGCGGGGCAGAATGTTCTTTTCGAGCAGATTCATCATGGCTGCCCCGATCTTCCGGCATTCGGCCTGTTTGCCTTCGTGCGTCGCCGGGAAGCTGGAGCTATACGGCAGGCTCAATCCCAGCGCTTCCATCGATGACGCCATCGTGTTGGCGGTGTACATGCCTCCGCAGGCCCCCGCGCCGGGAATCGAATTCTGGATGACGCCTTTATAATCTTCGTCGCTGATGTTGCCGGCTACTTTTTTACCGTACGCTTCAAACGCCGAAACAATGTCTAATTTCTGCCCTTTATAACTTCCCGAGCGAATCGTTCCGCCGTAGACCAGGATCGACGGGCGGTTCAGGCGACCCACGGCCATTAAAGCTCCGGGCATGTTTTTATCGCAACCGACTACCGCAATAACACCGTCATACCACTGCGCGTGAACCACCGTTTCAATGGAATCCGCAATCAGATCGCGTGACGGCAATGAATATGACATTCCGTCGTTCCCATTGGTCATCCCGTCGGAAACGCCAATCGTGTTGAACACCAGCCCGACCAAACCGCTTTCGTTAACGCCTTTTTTGACGTAAGCCGCCAGCCCGTTCAGGTGAATGTTACAGGGGTTTCCATCATAACCGGCACTGGCAATCCCGATCTGAGGTTTTTTCATGTCTTCTTCGGTCAGGCCGATGCCATAGAGCATCGCCTGAGCCGCCGGGTTACTAACTTCCTGGGTAAGGGTGGCACTATACCGGTTTAATTGGCTTTCTTTGTCGGCTGCTATCGTAGTCATAATGTCAATTAGCGAAAATTCGCTGAAAGCGTAATTTGTTTCAAAGAAAAAAAATTGAAAGAAAACTCGCAAGTGATTTAGCCGGTTTTTTAGTATTTTTTTTCACTATGCATAGTTCCAATAGAAATGATTGTACTTTTGATAGACCAGAAATAGCACTATACGATGATTACCGAAAATTCATCCCATTACGATCACCTCGAGCAGATGTCCGTCCACGACCTGCTGACCAACATCAACAACGAGGATAAAACCGTCCCGATGGCCGTTGAGAAAGCCATTCCGCAGATCGAGGCCCTGGTGACGCAAATCGTCAAGCGGATGAGAGAAGGGGGACGCTTATTCTACATTGGTGCCGGAACGAGCGGGCGGCTGGGCGTTGTCGATGCGTCGGAATGCCCCCCAACTTACGGGGTGTCGCCCGATTTGGTAGTCGGTATCATTGCCGGGGGCGACCGCGCCATTCGGAGTGCCGTCGAACACGCCGAAGACGATCCCGAACAGGCCTGGAATGATTTGCAGGCCTTCCATATTGATTCGCTGGATACCCTGATCGGGATTGCCGCATCGGGCCGGACACCCTACGTCATCGGCGGTTTGCAGAAAGCCCGCGAAGCCGGGGTGCTGACGGGCTGTATTGTCTGTAATCCGGGTTCGGCGGTGGCCCAGGCGGCTGAATATCCGGTGGAAGTCGTGGTAGGCCCGGAATTTGTGACGGGCAGCACGCGCATGAAGTCCGGAACGGCCCAGAAGCTCGTTCTCAACATGGTTTCGACTTCGGTGATGATTCAGTTGGGCCGGGTGAAAGGCAATAAAATGGTCGATATGCAACTGACGAACCACAAGCTGAAAATCCGGGCGGCCAATATGGTCATGAGCGAAACCGGGGTTTCCCGTGAACGGGCCGAGGAATTACTGGCTAAATTTGGCAACGTACGCAGCGCTATCCTGAACGTCAACTACAATCCGGAAGAATGAAAGCCATTTTCCAACCCGCTCTCCACGAACCCGCGCAGTACATTGACGTGGAAAAACCGGTCGCTGGTCCGGGCGAAGTGGTGATTCAGGTCAAAGCAGCTGCGCTTAATCACCGCGATGTGTTCGTGCAACACGGCTTGTACCCCAAAATGAAGTTACCCGTCGTGCTGGGGTCCGACGGTGCCGGGGTGGTGGTCGAACGGGGCGAGGGCGTCGATCCGGCCTGGGAAAATCAGGCGGTACTCATTAATCCAGCCCTGGACTGGGGACCGAGTCCGCACGTTTACGGACCGGATTTCAGGATTCTGGGCATGCCCGACAATGGCACCTTCGCCGAATACGTCAAAATCAGCGCCCGCTACCTTCACCGCAAACCGCTTCATCTTTCCTTCGAACAGGCTGCGGCCCTCCCGCTCACAGGTTTAACCGCCTGGCGTGCCCTCATGACCCGGGCGAAGTTACAGCAAAACCGCACTGGCCCGCCCGAACGCGTCCTGATTACCGGCATCGGGGGAGGAGGAGCTTTAGCCGCCCTGCAATTTGCCAAAGCGGCCGGGGCCGAGGTGTGGGTAACCTCCGGTTCGGAAGAAAAACTGCAACGCGCCCAGGAACTCGGCGCTACCGGGGGCGTCAATTACCGGGAGGGCGACTGGGCAAAAACACTGCTGGCCCAGACCGGAGGTGGCAAAGGCGGTTATTTCGACGTTATCATCGACAGTGCCGCCGGACCCGGTTTTGCCAAGCTGGTCGATGTGGCCGCACCGGGCGGACGGATCGTTTTTTACGGCGGTACGACCGGCAACATCACGGATGTCGCGCCTTCCAAGGTGTTTTTCAAGCAACTCAACATCCACGGCACGACGATGGGAACCGAGGCTGAATTTGCCGATATGGTCCGGTTTGTGGAAGAACACCGGCTGATTCCGGTCATCGACGAGATCATGCCCCTGGCCGATGCGGAGCAGGCACTCCGAAAAATGGAGAGCGGAAAACAGTTTGGGAAGCTGGTTTTGCAGGTTTCCTGAAGAATTCTTCTTAAGTTTCTGCTTCCGCGGCCAACCAGCCGCGGATCAGCCCGTTTTCCCGAACCCCTAAAATCATGAAAAAACAACGCCGTGATTTCCTGAAACTGACCGGCCTGACCGGTGTCGGTCTGACCACCTCGCATCTCGGTTATAGCCTTCCTGCGCTGACCCCGGCCCCGAAACCGCCCAAACAGACGTTCAACATGTGCGGGTATGCCGCGCCCAGAATCGATACGGTTCGCGTTGGTTACATCGGCATCGGAAACCGGGGTGCCGGAGCACTCAAGCGGATTATCTATCTCGAAAACGTGGCCGTTCAGGCCGTTTGTGATATCAGACCGGAGCGCATCGACGAGGCCAGGAAAACGCTGGAAAAAACCGCTCACAAACCCACCTACTACAGCGGAAAAGCCGATTCCTGGAAAGCCCTCTGCGACCGGAAAGACATTGACCTGATTTACATCTGCACCCCCTGGGATTTGCACGCACCAATGGCGCTGTACGCGATGGAGCAGGGCAAACACGTGGCCTGCGAAATACCGATTGCCACGACCGTCGATGATTGCTGGAAACTGGTCGAAACCTCCGAGCGCACCAAAAAGCATTGCATGATGCTGGAAAACTGCTGCTACGATTTCTTCGAACTGCTGACGCTGAACATGGCCCGCCAGGGCTTTTTCGGCGATATCGTCCACGTCGAAGGGGCGTATATTCACGATATTTTTGAGTCGCTCTTTGATCGAACCAAGCGCTATGACAACTGGCGGCTGAAAGAAAACCAGCGCGATGGCAACCTGTATCCAACCCACGGTTTAGGCCCGATCGCGCAAATCCTTGACATCAACCGGGGGGATCAGATGGATTACCTGATTTCGATGTCCAGTAACGATTTTATGCTGGCCAAAAAAGCGGAAGAACTGGCTAAAACCGACGACTATTTCAAGCAATACCAGGGCAAGTCGTTCCGGGGCAACATGAACACCACCACGATCCGGACCAAGAAAGGGCGCACGATCATGCTCCAGCACGACGTCAGTTCGCCACGGCCCTATTCCCGGATTCACCTCATCAGCGGAACCAAAGCCAGCGCCCAGAAGTACCCGTTGCCGGGCCGGATTTCGACGGGCCACGAATGGTTATCGGAAAAGGACTACCAGGAACTGGAGCAGAAATACCAGCCGGAGATCGTCAGGCGCGTGGGCGAACTAGCCAAGAAGGTCGGCGGTCATGGCGGCATGGACTTTCTGATGGACTGGCGACTGATCGACTGCCTGCGGAACGGTCTGCCGTTGGATCAGGACGTATACGATGCCGCGCTCTGGAGCAGCATCGGCCCGCTCAGCGAGTGGTCGGTGGCTCACCGCTCCAATTCCATTGATGTGCCGGATTTTACCGCCGGTTCCTGGAAAACCAACAAACCGGTTGATATCACGCTGGCGCAGGGCGGCAACACCCGCATTAAAAACATCTGATTTTTCGGTAGAACACCGCTTACACCCTAACTTGCGCGAAACGGTTATTCATGACAATTCTCATTTCAAAAACCGCCGAAGAACTCGGCGAAAAAGCGGGTAAAGAAGCCGCAGCCCTGATTCGGGAAGCTATTGCCGACCGAGGACAGGCCAACGTCATTCTGGCCACCGGAACCAGCCAGTTTGCGACTCTCCAACAGTTGATTCGGGAAAACATCGACTGGAGCCGGGTCGTGATGTTTCACCTCGACGAATACATCGGGCTCCCGATTTCGCATCCGGCCAGTTTCCGGAAGTATTTACAGGAACGGTTTCTGGATCAGGTTCCGGCGCTCAAAGCCCATTACCTGATCGACGGCGAAGTAGATCCACGGGCCGAAATCCAGCGCCTGAATGCGCTGATTCAGCAGCACCCCATCGACGTGGCCCTGGTCGGAATCGGCGAAAACGGCCACCTGGCGTTCAACGATCCCCCCGCCGATTTCGATACCGACGAACCGTATCTGCTTGTCGATCTGGATGCCGCCTGCCGACGCCAGCAATTCAACGAAGGCTGGTTTCCGTCGATGGACGACGTTCCAACCCAGGCCATCAGCATGTCGGTTCGGCAGATCATGAAGTCGCGGGCAATCATCTGTTCGGTGCCCGATGCGCGTAAAGCCCAGGCTGTCAAAGACTCGCTGGAGCAACCAATCAGCAATCTATACCCAGCCAGTATTCTCCAATCCCACCCGGATTGTTCGCTGTATCTTGACGAACCGGCCGCCAGCCTGCTCGCCACGGAATTCCGGCAGACGGCCGGAAAAGAATAGCTGCCAAAGGCACTCAAACGTGTAAAAACCGGGAAAACGGCTACGTTGTACACTCAACCACAAGTAACTGTTTATCAGGCAATAATGTTTACACTAGTTATTATTTTTCTTAAAAAAAGATAAACGCAAAGGACTTATCCACATGCTTGTGTGGATAAGTCCTTATTTTATACCATTTGTCCACATTTTTTCCCGGCAAGGTCCGGCGGTTTACCTTTGTGAATAATCTGAGAATAAGGTGATAAGAGCGGATAAGACGATCGATGATTTGCTGGAAAAACGCCGGTCAGCGGGCTTGTTGCGAACCCTGAAAAAACCGACCGGCCTGATTGATTTTTGCTCCAACGATTACCTGGGCCTGGCGCAGTCGGCGGTTTTACGACAGCGGATTGAACAGGCAGTAGCCGGGCAGCCCGCGCTGCTGAACGGTTCAACCGGGTCGCGGCTCCTGGCGGGTAACTCCGCGCTGGCCGAAGAGCTGGAAACGGAGATGGCGGTTTTCCACCAGACCGAAGCCGCCCTCGTTTTCAATTCCGGTTACGACGCCAACGTGGGTTTGCTGGCCAGCCTGCCGCAACGCGGGGATACGCTGCTCACGGACGAACTGATTCACGCGAGCATGATTGACGGGGCCCGACTGAGTATCGCCCATCGGTTCAAATTCCGGCATAATGATCTGGCCGATCTGGAAGACCGCCTGAAACGCGCCACCGGAACGGTTTATGTGGCCATTGAATCGGTTTATTCGATGGACGGCGATCTGGCCCCCCTGCCCGAAATCGCCGCACTCTGCGAGCGCTACGAAGCCGCTTTGCTTGTCGATGAAGCCCACGCGACGGGCGTTTTCGGCCCCAACGGTGGCGGATTGGTGCAGGCCCTTGGTTTGCAAAACCGGGTGTTTGCGCGGGTTCATACGTTCGGGAAAGCCCTGGGCGTTCACGGGGCCGTTGTAGTAGGTTCGGCACCACTGCGCGATTTTCTGATTAATTTTGCCCGTTCGTTCGTGTATTCGACGGCTCTGCCCCCGCATAGTTTGCTGGCAATTCGGAGTGTTTACCGGTTTTTGCCCGAATGCGAAGCATTGATCCGGCAGCTGCACGCGTTGCGACGCCATTGCCAGCAACAGATTCAGGACCAGTTGCCCGCCATGGAGTGGACCTCGGCGGAGAGTCCGATTCTGGGGCTGATCGTTCCGGGCAACGACGCCTGCCGTGCGGTGGCTGCGCGGCTCCAGCAGGCCGGTTTTGACATCCGGCCCATTCTGAGTCCGACGGTTCCGGTGGGGCGCGAGCGGCTCCGGATCTGTCTGCACGCGTTCAACTCCGAACCGGAGATCGATTCGCTGGTGCGGGTCTTACAAACATTATAGTGCGTTCATGCGGAAACCCCTACAATTTATTCTGGCCGGTATTGGTACCGAAATTGGCAAAACGGTCGCATCGGCCCTTGTCGTCGAAGCCTTACAGGCCGATTACTGGAAACCGGTTCAATCGGGCGCCCTCGAAGATTCCGATACGGAAACCGTCCGGCGGCTGATTTCCAATTCCGTTACCCGGTTTCACCCCGAAACCTATCGACTGCGCGAGCCCCTCTCGCCCCACGCGGCAGCGGCCCTCGACGGCGTGGAAATTTCGCTGACGGCGTTCCAGTTACCCCAAACCGCCAATCATCTGGTTGTCGAACTGGCAGGCGGTTTGATGGTGCCCCTCAACGATCGGGCGTTGAACATCGATCTGGTGCAGCAACTGGGTTTGCCGGTTTTGCTCGTTTCCAAACATTATCTCGGCAGCATCAACCACACCCTGCTGTCGGTGGAAGCCCTGCAACGACGCGGCATCCCGATTCTGGGCCTGCTTTTTAACGGTCCCGAAACCCCGGCTTCCGAAGAGTTCATCGTGCAGTATACCGGTTTAAAAAGTTTCGGGCGGATTGCCTGGGAAAAGGAGGTCAATCCGGCGTTTGTGAGCCGGCGTGCAAGCCAACTAAGACGTTTACTGGAAGAATATCATGCAGATTGATAACGATAAAAAAACCAACCGGTCCGGTTTAGCCGAACGCGATCAGGCTGTCATCTGGCACCCGTTTACGCAAATGCAGACGGCTCCCCCGCCCATTCCGATTGTGCGGGGGGAAGGAACATTGCTGTATACCGAAGACGGCAACGCGTACATCGATGCGGTTTCGTCGTGGTGGGTCAACATCCACGGTCACAGCCATCCCTATATTGCCGAAAAAGTGTTTCAGCAGTTTCAAACGCTGGAACACGTCATTTTTGCCGGTTTTACGCACCAGCCCGCCGTTCAGCTGGCAGAACGTTTACTGCCGCTTTTACCAACAAACCAGCAAAAGGTTTTTTATTCGGATAACGGCTCGACGGCAGTGGAAGTGGCGCTCAAAATGGCGTTTCAATACTGGCATAACCTGGGCAAACCGCGTCGGAAAGTAATTGCCCTGGACGGTGCCTACCACGGCGACACCTTTGGTGCCATGGCCGTGAGCGGACGCAGTGCCTTTACCGCCCCGTTTGTGCCCTTTCTGTTCGACGTAGAGTACATTCCGGCCCCCGTTCCGGGACAGGAGCAGGTGGCCCTGGAGCGGTTGCAAGCCTTACTGAGCGACGATGTTGCCGCTTTTATCGTGGAGCCGCTGGTGCAGGGATCGGGCGGCATGGTGATGTACCAGCCGGCCATCCTGGATGAGTTGATGGGCTTGGCCCGCCGTTGCGGGGCCCTGGTCATTGCCGATGAAGTGATGACCGGTTTTGGCCGGACCGGCAAACTGTTTGCGTCGTACCACCTCCGCGAACAACCCGATCTGATCTGCCTGTCGAAAGGACTGACCGGCGGAACCATGGCGCTGGGAGTTACAACCTGTACGAAGGAAATCTACGACGCCTTTCGGTCGGACGACAAATTCAAAACGCTGTTTCACGGGCACTCGTTCACGGCCAATCCGCTGGCCTGTACGGCCGCGCTCGCCAGCCTGGATTTGCTGCTTTCCGACGAAACCCAGGCGGCTATTCAGCGTATCGGCCAGCGCCATGCGGTTTTTGCGGAACAGCTGAAGCAAAAACCGGGTGCCCGAAACGTCCGCCGGCAAGGCACCATTCTGGCGTTCGACCTGGATGCCGGTGACGCCAGCCGGTCTTATTTCAATACCATCCGGGATCAAGCGTACGAATTCCTGCTTGAGCAGGGGGTTCTCATGCGACCGCTGGGCAATGTGTTGTACATTTTACCACCTTACTGCATCACCGACGAGCAGCTGGATACGGTTTATGCGGCCATTGAGAACCTGCTGAAACACCTCAGGGAGTAGAAAACCGCGTTATAACGCATACCAGCGAATCAGCAAACCACCCAGAATGGCCCCAACGACCGGGCCGACGATGGGCACCCAGGCGTAGCCCCAGTCCGACGAACCTTTGCCGGGAATCGGCAGCATGGCGTGGGCGATGCGCGGCCCCAGGTCACGGGCGGGATTGATGGCATAGCCGGTGGTGCCGCCCAGCGAGAGGCCGATGCTCCACACCAGCACCCCGACCAGATACGGCCCGAACCCAACGGCCAGGGTACCCAGGGATTTGGAAGAAATGCCCGCCACTCCGATGATGAGCGCCAGTGTGCCAATGGTTTCGCTGATCACGTTGCCGGGGAAATGACGAATGGCGGGGTCGGTTGCAAAAACCGCCAGTTTCGTACCGGGTTCGGAGGTGGCGGCCCAGTGCGGCAAATAATGCAGCCAGACCAGTATTGCGCCAAGAAAAGCGCCAATAAGCTGCGCGGAAATATAGCTGACGAGGTTGCTGTAGTCGCCGGTGGCCACCGCAAACCCCACCGTCACGGCCGGATTCAGGTGGGCATCGATGCTTCCGAAGGCTTTGGCCACAAAAATGCCCATGGTCACGGCAAAAGCCCAACCCGTGGTGATCACAATCCAGCCGGACGATTCGCCTTTGGTCCGTTTCAACACCACGTTCGCGACCACCCCGTCGCCCAACAGAATTAAGACCATTGTTCCGACCAGTTCACCGAGGAAGGGAGAAAGTTGCATAGAAAAAGAAGGGTTTAGGCGTAATGCGCAGACTTTATGAAGTCAAGAAAATATGTGTTCTGTTATAAAGCCGCCAATATAAAGGAAAATAAACACAATCTACATACTCAGAATATTCACGAAATATTCACTTTATGAATATTCTGCCCTTTACCTTTGCGGTTTCTTTTTCTGACTATGCAACTTTCCGCGCTCACTGCACTCTCTCCCATCGACGGCCGCTATCGCCGTCAGGTCGAATCGCTGGCTCCTTATTTTTCGGAATGGGGACTCATTCGGTACCGCATCCGGGTTGAGATTGAGTACTTTATCGAACTGTGTGAACTACCGCTGCCGGAACTGAAAGATATCGCCCCCCAGGTTTTCCCGAAGCTGCGCGTCCTGTACGAAAACTTTTCGGAAGCCGATGCTCTCCGGGTTAAGGAGATCGAACGGGAAACCAATCACGATGTCAAAGCCGTCGAATATTTCATCAAGGAAAAACTGACGGACCTGAATATTGCCGGTTACCTCGAATTTATTCACTTCGGCCTGACGTCGCAGGACATCAATAACACGGCAACCCCACTCCTGCTGAGCGATGCGCTGGAAACCGAGATTGAGCCGCAGTACCGGGCGGTTTTCATGAAATTGCAGGAACTGGCGGAACAATGGAAAAACATCCCCATGCTGGCCCGGACCCACGGCCAGCCAGCTTCGCCCACGCGGCTGGGGAAAGAACTGCTGGTTTTTTGCGAACGCATCGAAAAACAGCTTTTTCTGCTCGCCAGCATTCCGGAAGCGGCCAAATTTGGGGGTGCAACCGGCAACTTCAACGCCCATACCATTGCCTATCCGGACATCGACTGGAAATCGTTCGGCAACCGGTTTGTTGCCAACCTGGGCCTGGAGCGCAGTCAGCATACAACCCAGATTGAACACTACGACATGCTGGCGGCCACGCTCGACGCGTACAAACGGCTGAATACCATCCTGATCGACCTAAACCGGGATATGTGGGCCTACATTTCGATCAACTACTTCAAGCAGCAAATCAAAGCGGGGGAAGTGGGTTCGTCGGCGATGCCGCACAAGGTCAACCCGATTGATTTCGAAAATTCGGAAGGAAACCTGGGGATTGCGAACGCGCTGTTTGAACACCTGTCGGCCAAACTGCCGATTTCGCGCCTGCAACGTGACCTGACCGACTCCACGGTTCTGCGGAACCTGGGCGTTCCGTTTGCCCATTCGGTGATCGCCCTGAAGTCGTTGCTGAAAGGATTGGGCAAGATTCAACTGAACGAAGCCGCGCTTCAGGCCGATCTGGAAGACAACTGGGCGGTCGTAGCCGAAGGCATTCAGACGATTCTCCGGCGCGAAGGGTATCCGAAACCGTACGAAACCCTGAAGGATCTGACCCGCACAAACGAGAAAATTACAGCCCAGACGATTGCCCGGTTTATCGACGGATTAAACGTTTCGGAGAGCGTCAAAGCCGAATTGCGGGCCATTACGCCCTATACCTATACGGGGATTTAATGGAAAAGCCCCGCCAACGTACCTTTAGCGGGGCTTCTTTCTAACAAAACCTTATGATTTGCTCAGCTCCGTTGCGCGAACCTGCGCGGCTTTGATGCCCGCGATCAGCGTATCGGCCAGTTCGCCTTCTTCAAACCGCTTCAGGGCCGCTTCGGTGGTGCCGCCTTTCGAAGCCACGGCTTTGATGAGGTCGTCCAGCGATTTGTCGGCAGTATTGATCAGGTGAAAGGCCCCCAGCATGGTTTGCTTGACCAGCAGGGACGCCACCGATTCATCGAAACCCATCTGCTTCCCGGCCTCCACCATCGCCTTGACGAGGTAGTAGAAATACGCCGGGCCGCTACCGCTGAGCGCCGTGACCGCATCAAGCATGGATTCGTCTTCCAGAAAAATAGACCGTCCCGTCGCGTTGATCAGGTTTTCGACTTTCCGCAGATTCGTCAAATCCACTTCCTTGGCCGCCGTAAAACCGGTAATCCCCATCCCGAGCATGGCGGGCGTATTGGGCATGGCCCGAATCACCAGCCGGTGGTTCAGCTTCTCCTGAATAGCCGAAATTGGAATCCCAGCCATGATTGACAGGATAACCTGCTGCGGCTGAATCGCTTCCCGCAGCGCATCCTGTAAGGCACTAAAATCCTGCGGTTTCACCGATAAGATAATCAGATCAGCATCCGAAATGCGGGAGCTGATCGTATCGACCACGACCCCGGTTTTTTCGGCTTTCAACGCTTCGGAACGCTCAATACTTTTTTCGATGAGCAACAGGTTATCCTTTTTTACCAGATCGTACTGTAAAAACGACTTGGCAAAGGCCATTCCCATGTTGCCGCAACCGACAATTGCAATTTTCATATAAGATTAGTGGGGTTACGGTTTTCAGTATACGGTTTTCGGTAATTGGCTCCCAAAAATTGCCTGCGTCAGCGCCTGTAAACCGTATACCGAAAACTGAAATTATTGACCCAGAATTTCGCTCAGCTTCTGCTCCAGGGCCTGACCGCGCAGGTTCTTGGCGATGATTTTGCCTTCTTTGTCCAGCAAAAAGGTGGTCGGAATCACCTGAATCGCATACTGGATGGCCACGGGCGAACTGCCGTTCTTTTTGCCCAGCACATTCGTCCAGATCATACCGTCGGTCTGAACGGCTTTCAGCCATTTGTCCCGGCTGTCGTCGAGCGAGATGCTGTATACTTCAAATCCTTTGTCCTTGTACTTGTTGTATACCCGAACCACATTCGGGTTCTCCTGCCGACACGGTCCGCACCACGACGCCCAGAAATCGATCAGCACATATTTCCCGCGCAACGACGACAGGCTCACCGTCTGCCCCTGGGCATTTTCCAGCGCCACATCCGGTGCCAGCGCCCCTTCGACCACGGCCACCTGACTGGCCTGGGCACTTTGCTCCGCCTTCATCGTTTTCACAAACTCGATAAAAGCCGTCGCCTGTTTGCCGGTTTTGTTGGCGCCCTGCATTTTTTGCGCCAGCGATTCATACAGGGCAAAGTGCTCTTTCGGGTCCAGGTATTTGAGGGCAATCATCGCCACGCTCGCCGTCCCCATCTGCGGAATCATCGCCTTGACGGTTTCGATCACCTTCTGGTTTTCGGTAACCACTTCCTGGTCAATGGCCTGCCCCGCCTTGAAATCGTTTTTCTGCGCAGCGGCTGCGGCCCGTTTCTGCCAGTTCTTATGCTTCTCCCGCATTTCGGTGTCGATTGCCACGATTTTTGGGTAGAACTCCATGTTGACCGAGCCCGTCACTTGCAACTTGCTTTTGTCATTGGCGTCGGCCGTCACCACCAGGTTTTCACCGCCTTCCACCAACAGGCTCGACACCTGCGTATTGGCCAGATTCAGTTTATAAAAACTCCCTCCGTTCAGTTCGCGGCCTTTCAGGGCGAATTTTCCGGACGCATCGATCTGGGTCGAGTCGATCTTTTTTGAAATCTGTTCGTTGGTTTCCAGGTAGGCTTTGCTACCCGGTTTCGCATTTTGCAGCGTTCCGCTGACCGTAAACTCCTTGCCTGCATTCTGGGCAAAAACCGCTCCGGGCAGCAGCAGGGCCGCCAAAACGACGAAAGTATTCCAATTCTTTTTCATCTGACCTATAGGTTATACGGGAGAAGACAACGACTTCTGAAGCAACTCGTTGGTTAATTTGGGATCGGCGCTGCCCTTCGATTTTTTCATCACCTCGCCGACAAACAAGCCCATCAGCCCTTTCTTGCCTTTCCGGTACTCTTTTACTTTGTCGGGCCAGGCCGCCAGCACCTCATCTACCAACGTTTGTAACGCATCGGTATTGCTGTTTTGTAGCAAATTCTGTTCCTGCGCCACCTGTTCCGGCGACTTTTCCGGCTGTTCGATCAAAACCGGGAAAATCCGCTGGCTGGCCGTCGAGAAACTCACTTTGCCCGAATCCACCAATAGAATCAGGTCGGCCAGTTTTTCGGCCGAAACCGGAAACTGGCCATCGCGCAGGGCTTTCTCGGTCAATTGTGCTTTTATCGGCCCCATGATCCAGTTCGAAACCGCCTTGTAATTCGTCGTCTTCTGGCCGACGGCTTCAAAATAATCGGCCAGTTCTTTCACATCGGCCAGCAGGGTGGCGTCGTAGTCGGGTAACCCGTACTGATTCAGCAATTTTTCATACCGTTCTTTCGGCAAAGCGGGCATACTGGCCCGCATTTGGGCCAGCCACTCGTCCGAAATAACGACCGGGCTTAGATCCGGATCGGGAAAATACCGGTAATCGTTCATGGTTTCCTTCATCCGCATGCCCTGCGTCAGACCGGTATTGGCGTCAAACATGCGGGTTTCCTGCACGATTGTACCTCCATTTTCCAGAATCCCGACCTGCCGCCGGAGTTCGCTCTCGATGGCCCGCTGCACATTCCGGATGGAGTTCATATTCTTGATTTCCACCTTCGTACCAAATTCCTTTGCGCCCCAAAGCCGCACCGAAATATTGACATCGCAGCGAAGCGAGCCTTCTTCCATGTTCCCGTCGCAGATGTCGAGGTAGCGCACCAGCCGCCGAACTTCGGTCAGGTAGGCTGCGGCTTCTTCGGCGCTCTGAATCACCGGGTCGGTTACCATTTCGATCAGGGGCGTTCCGGCGCGGTTATAATCCAGCAAGGTGGTCCAGTCGGTGTCGTGAATGCTTTTCCCGGCATCCTCTTCCAGATGAATATGGTGCAACCGCACGGCTTTTTCGACGAGTTGCCCACTGGCATCCTTGAATTTCACCGGAATTTCGCCCCCGACGCAAATCGGTGTCTTGTCCTGCGATAACTGGTAGCCCTTCGGCAGATCGGGGTAAAAATAGTTTTTACGGGCAAAAACCGTGTACTGGGTGATCGCGGAACGACAGGCCAGTCCCATCCGAACCGCCAGTTCGACGGCTTTGCGGTTGAGCTTCGGCAGGGTCCCGGGATGCCCCAGCGTGATCACACTAATGTTCGTATTCGGCTCACTGCCAAACTGATTGGAATCGGCGGCAAAGATTTTCGTTGCCGTCAGGAGTTGGCAGTGAACTTCCAGCCCAATCACCAGTTCGTACTTGGCCAGCATCTCCGCAGATACCGCCTTTTCAGCCGTTTCAGAAACCATCAAACTGTATAAAAAAGAAGGTAAAAATTCGGTGTATGGTCTACGGTTTTGGCTTTACGGTTTTCAGAAACCGTCGCTTCGATGCTAAGACCGAACCACGGACCTGTGTTAGCCGCCCTTTAAAACCGCCTATCGTATCCCACTAATGAACTGGCAAAGATACGGTTAAAATCGCATTTCACTATTCAGGGGACTACTTGTAAAAAATCTCTTTTTATTGAACAATTCCACCACAAATAATCATTTTAAAAACAACTTTCCCTGCCTGGGCTATAAGGTAATATCTTGTAAACAAATAGCTTATAATTTTATACGACGATAGATCTTCGTACCAAAACCGATAATAAACAAATTTCGTAATTGCACTTTACCCATTTACCCCAATTAAATACAACCATGAAAATGAAAATTTACAAACTCATGAATCGACAAACCGGCCTGTTGATGCTGGTGCTTATGGTTCTGTTCGTAATCACTTCCGTACGGGCACAAACCCCAAAAGTGGAGCCTGAAACCGAAAACAGCGCCCCGACCCTGCAATTGTCATTTCACGAAATCGGCAACTTAAAGTTTCGGCTGGAAGTCACGCGTCCGCTGACGCTGCTGCACGACAATGTCGATATTTTTATCTTAAGCGACGACAAGCAAATCCTGTTTGCCAACAAATATTCGCATCACGCACTCCGCATTACAACCTTTGACCTGTCGACCCTGGAGGACGGCACCTACCGTTTTCGGGTTCGCTCCGGTGGACAGCGCATTGAGCAATTGTTCGACATCCGAACCAAAACGACACGGATTATTATGGACCAGGAATGACAGAGCCGTCTTCCGGGCAAAACCGTCTATTTAGACACCCTAATCGTCAATACCTTGAAAGGCGAAAGGCGACCACTGGCGGTTGCCTTTCGCCTTTGAAATGAAACCGTTCAGAACCGCAGAAGGGCCGGATAGCCCTACAAACGGGCGGGTTGCTGGTACCACTTTTCAATTTTCGCCATCAGCTCTTCCAGTTTGAGGGGTTTTCCGAGGAAATCGTCCATTCCGGCATCCAGACAATCCTGCTCGTTACCTTCCATGGTGTTAGCCGTCAGGGCAATTACCACCGGCTGTTTACCGCCGGCTTGCCGGATCTGTCGGGTTGCTTCCAGCCCATCCATTACTGGCATCTGGATATCCATCAGAATCAGTCCGTACGCTTTTTGGCGGGCGGCTTCTACCGCTTCCTGACCGTTGCTGACCATATCGGGCCGGTAGCCCAGTTTTTGGAGGATGTGCGTAATAACGTGCTGGTTGATGGTGTTATCTTCCGCTACCAGTAACTCAAAAGGATACTTCCCGGAAAAATCCGTAGACATCTTTTTCGGAGCGGCCAACGCCTGGGGCGCGGGTTTCGGCGGTTGCAGCGCATCCTGCATGTGTTTGCTCAGGACGTTCTGACGGATCGGTTTGGTCAGCACCGAAACAAACAGTTGACGCTGCTCCTCCGTCAGTTCCTCGCCGATGGAACTGAGCAGTATAATGGGAAGTTTGGGGGCACGCACCCGGATTTGTGCGGCCAGCATTAAGCCATCCATGCCCGGCATTTGCATGTCACTAATGACCAAATCCAACGTCGGCGCCTGCTGCGCCAGAATTTCCAGCGCTTTTTCTCCGCTGGTGGCCAGCACAGGCTTCAGCTTCCAGGCCTCAAACTGGCGCTTCAGAATGGTCAGGTTCGTGGTATTATCATCGACCACCAGAATCTGTTTTCCCGCCAGATCCAGGTCGGAACTGGCCAAAGCCGCCAGCACTTTCGTTCCTCTGGTTGTACTGATGGTAAATGAAAACGTTGAGCCCCGGCCGGGTTCGCTGGTGGCGCTGATTTCCCCGCCCATCAGCCGGACCAGTCTCCGGCAAATCGCCAGACCAAGGCCCGTCCCGCCATATTTGCGGGTGGTCGACGAGTCCACCTGGGAGAACGCCTTGAAAAGCCGGGGCAATTTATCGGCTGGAATGCCGATGCCCGTATCCTTCACCTCAAAGCGGAGTTGTAGTTTCCCCGATGGCTCGGTTTGGGCCAGCGTTACAAATACGCAGATTTCGCCCTTTTCCGTAAATTTCACCGCATTTCCCACCAGGTTGGTCAGCACCTGCCGCAGCCGCAAATGGTCGCCCACAATCTGGATGGGCACGTCTTGGCTGATGTCGTAAATCAGGTCGAGGCCGGTTTTGGTGGCCTGGGCTCCGAACATATTGAGCACATCCTCAATGCATTCGCGCAGGTTGAAATCTGTGTTTTCCAGGTCCAGATTACCCGATTCGATCTTTGAAAAATCGAGAATATCGTTGATGACATTGATGAGCGTTTCCCCGCAACTGGCAATCGTTTCGGTAAACATTCGTTGTTCTTCGGACAGGTCAGTATCCTGCAACAAAGCCGTCATCCCGATGACCCCATTCATTGGTGTCCGGATTTCGTGGCTCATCGTGGCCAGGAAAATACTCTTGGCCTGATTGGCCTGTTCGGCTTCCCGACGGGCCCGTTCGAGTTCCAGATTCGACGCCCGGAGCTGCTCATTGGTTCTCCGCTGAAATTCCTCATTCCGTTTCCGCTCCAGCGACAGTTGCGCTTCATTTTGCAGACCTGCCATTTCGACAGCCTGGCTAATTTGCACCTCGCTGTATTTCTGGAGCATATATGACCATAAACCGCAGATAAAAAAAATGACCGCAGCGAGCAGGATGTGGAGGGTAAACGTCGGCAGATCAAAATAGTCGAGCCGGGTGAAATAAACGCCACTGACTCCGCTGTTTTGCAAATACCCAAAAACCGCATGATGGAGCAGCACGGTGATCATCATCGGAATTTGCAGTTTCCATTTCTGGTAGGTGATCAGGATCGCGCTACCGATAAAGGCAAAAAAGTGCATTTCAAAGAGCCCATGCATCTGGTAGATAAACTGAGCCATAAAAATGCCCAGTACGACGCCTAAAACGTACTGGTAAAGGTCGGAATCGGGTAACAACAGCTTGGTGGAATAATAGGCCAGCAGCGAAAGCCCCCCCACGCCCATGGCAATCAGCCAGGTATCGTAAAAAAACGCAAAAACCAGGCCGATGAAAAAATAGCCCCCCAGAAAATAGTTCATCAGGCGGTCTGACCGCTCCTTGATCCCGGCAAAAAGCACCTCGGTAGGGTTAGCGGCTGTGTTGGGCTGATAGGCCATGCTGGTTGTCTCCGGGTGAATACTCATTTTCGCAATAGGGCAGGCTGCAACCGTAGGCTGTCAGGGCGATCCGGTCGAAAACCGGCACCGAATTCCGCTGGAGCAATTCGTTCAGGGCCCTTTTGGCATAACTGGTCTTCTCGTCTGTACAGTAGCGGCTCCGGTTGTAATTGCCCCGGTAATACAAACGGTGCTGATCGTCCAGGAGTACCGCCTGCGGAGTCGAATACACCCCACAGGCCGTAGCGAGCGTTTTATCAAACAAAACCGGAAGATTTAGATCCAGTTTACGCTGAATGTCGGCCACCGACCAGCGTTTGGAACTCTGGACGACCACCACAAAATCAACCTGCGGGCTATAGTGACGAACAAGCGATTTAAAATGAGCTTTGTTAAAGCGGGAACACGGACAGTCCGGGTTGAAAAAATGGAGAAGAACCGGTTTTTTAGCCGGCAGATTGACGAAATTGTTTAAAGCTATGACCGTTCCGGTTTTGACCGGTTTATAGGTTTCCGGAACGGGAGTCGGCAATTGATATATCCAATCGTTGTACCAAAACAAAGCTCCTACTCCTGCGAATAGCAACAGCAACCAGATTGTCACTAAACTTTTTTTAATCATTGATTTCCTGATCTTTTTACCAAACTTCTACCAATAGCGACCAATCGCCCGCGCCGGAACCAGCACGCTACTAAGCAATTGACAAACTACCGGAAAATTCGAATTATAATAGACAGAATGCTGCAAATTCTTTATTCTACGCCAACAAATCAGATTGAGACCCTGAGCTGATCGGGAATAGCTCACGCACTAGTTCAGAATGTAGAGGTAGGGAATTAAATGACAGCCTATCAATAACAGTGCCATTCGCAAAAAAAAGAAGTTAGTGGTTTATCGCGCCGGTTGTACGTCCAGTGAACGTGGCTAGTGCGGGTGAAAATGGGAAACGACAGGGAGGTATCCGGCGGTGAGATGGTCTCCTTGATCGGCCCAATGACTTGCGTCCCTTGCAAGAACAGGCCGCAAAAACGAAGCCCCTTAAACGTCGTGATGTACAAAAAAAGAAAGCCACTTTTTCAAGTGGCTTTTGAGTAGCGGGAGCTGGACTCGAACCAGCGACCTTTGGGTTATGAGCCCAACGAGCTACCAACTGCTCCATCCCGCGATGTTTGGACTGCAAAGGTAAGGACATTTTCGTAAAAAACAATTACCTTTGTAAAAATTTCTACCCCTCCCGCTAAAAATTATAGCCCGGAGGGGAGTTTTTTTCTGTAGCCCTTGGTTATCAAGTCCATGAATAGTTCCATTGAAACGTATGCCCCGGATCATAAAGCCGGTTATGTCAGCATCATCGGTAAACCCAATGTCGGCAAATCGACGCTGATGAACCAGCTGGTGGGCGAGCGATTGTCCATTATTACCTCCAAAGCCCAAACTACCCGTCACCGCATCATGGGCATCCTGAACGGTGTGCACAGTGGCCAGGAATTTCAGCTGGTCTATTCGGATACGCCCGGAATTATCAAACCGCAGTACCGGTTGCACGAGTCGATGATGAGTTTTGTGCGGGGGTCGCTGGAAGATGCCGACGTGATTTTGTTCGTGACGGATATTTTCGAAAAACACGACGAAAATGACGTGATCGAACGGTTGCAGAAGTCCCAGACGCCGATTCTGCTGCTGATCAACAAAATCGATCTGGCCACTCCGGAACAGATTGAGGAGAAAATGCAGTACTGGCAGGACAATTTCAAAGCCGAAAGGGTGCTGCCCATTTCGGCGCTTAATGCGCAAAACATCACTCCCCTCTTCGACGCCATTATCAGCCGGTTGCCGGTTCACCCGCCTTATTTCCCGAAAGACGAGTTGACCGACCGGCCCGAGCGATTTTTTGCGTCGGAAATCATTCGCGAGAAGATTTTCCTGAATTACAAAAAGGAGGTTCCGTATAGCTGCGAAGTGATCATCACCGGTTTTAAGGAAAAAGAAGACATTATAGTCATCCAGTCCGAAATTCTCGTCGAACGGGCTACCCAACGGGCGATTTTGCTGGGCGAAGGCGGTAAAATGATTAAAAAAACGGGCATCATGGCCCGCGAAGAACTGGAACGCTTCTTCGGTAAAAAGGTGTTCCTTGAACAATTCGTAAAAATAGAACCGGATTGGCGTACGAAAGAAAAGGCGCTGAAACGGTTTGGGTACGAGGAATAGGTTGAAAAAGAAAGGGAAGAAGGAAAGCTTACCCTGTTTCCGACTTTCCCATTATCCCTTCCACCTCTCCCTTTTTTCCTCTTTTTAAATTATGGCAAATATTGTAGCAATTGTAGGCCGCCCGAATGTGGGCAAATCGACGCTGTTCAACCGCCTGGTGGAGCAGCGACAGGCCATTATGGATAACCAGCCGGGTGTCACGCGTGACCGTCATTACGGGTATGCCGACTGGACAGAAAAATACTTCACGGTAATCGATACCGGCGGTTATGTCGTTGGCTCGGATGACGTCTTTGAAGAATCAATTCGTGAACAGGTACAGATTGCCATCGATGAAGCCTCGGTCGTGCTGTTTATGGTCGATTCGATGGCCGGCTTGACGGATCTGGACAAGGACTTTGCGAACGTACTCCGGCGGTCGAAAAAACCGGTTTTTGTCGTGGCGAATAAAGCCGAAACCGTCCAGCGGCAAAACCTGGTCGGCGAGTTTTACGCGCTGGGCCTGGGCGACCCCTATCCCATTTCGTCGCTGACCGGTACCGGAACGGGCGATTTACTCGACGAAGTGGTCAAACACTTTCCCAATTCGGGGGTGGAAGATCCGCACGCCGGTATTCCGCGGATTGCTATTCTGGGCCGCCCGAACGTCGGTAAATCGTCGTTCCTGAACGTGCTGATCGGCGAAGAACGCAGCATCGTAACCGATATTGCCGGCACCACGCGTGACGCCATCGACACGCGGTACAAAGCCTTCGGAAAAGATTTCATTCTGACCGATACGGCCGGTATCCGGCGCAAGTCGAGGGTGAAGGACAACATCGAATTTTATTCGGTTATGCGATCCCTGAAGGCGCTGGAAGAGTCGGATGTCGTCATTGTGATGCTGGATGCCACCCGGGGTCTGGAAGCGCAGGATATGAACATCATCGGGCAGGCGGTGCGCGCGAAAAAAGGCGTCGTCCTGATGGTTAACAAATGGGACGCCATCGAGAAAGATACCAAAACCGCCGATCAGTGGAAAAAGGAAATCGTGCAGCGCATGGCTCCGATTGATTACCTGCCCGTCGTTTTTGCTTCGGTGGTTGAAAAACAGCGGATTTTTCAGGTCATGGAAAAAGCGATGGAGGTCTATGAGAACAAGCATATGAAGATTTCGACTTCAAAGCTGAACGACGTCATGCAGCCGGAAATCAACGCCTATCCGCCCCCGGCGACGAAAGGGAAGATGATCAAAATCAAATACATGATTCAACTCCCGACGCCGTCGCCGACGTTTGTGTTTTTCTGTAACCTGCCGCAGTATATCAAGGAACCGTACAGCCGGTATCTGGAAAATAAACTGCGCGAGCATTTTGGCTTTGACGGAGCGCCAATCACGTTATTTTTCCGACAAAAATGATGGTATCATCCCCTACAGCATTCTCCCGGATGCGGTATTGGATTGGAGCGCTGCTGGTTTTTCTGGCAGCGTTTTGTTTTGCATTAAAAGGTGTTCTGATCAAACTCGCCTACCAATACCCGATCGACACGATTTCGCTGCTGACCCTGCGCGTGGTTTTTGCGTTGCCTTTTTACGTGGGCATTGCGCTTTATTTATCCCGTCGACTTCCTCCGGCCCGGCTTTCCGGCAAAAACTGGCTGGTGCTGGCCATGTTGGGCATTACGGGGTACTACATTGCGAGCTTCCTGAATTTTCTGGGCCTGATCTATATTACGGCCAGTCTGGAGCGGATTCTGCTTTTTGTGTATCCGACGTTCGTGCTTCTCGTTAGGGCGGTTTTTCTGGGCCGCAGGGTGAATCGGTTGCAGATTCTGGCGCTGTTTCTGACGTATGCCGGGATTTTTCTGGCGTTTGTACCCAACATCCATTCCAGCCAGCAGAAAGACATCTTCCTGGGCGCTTTCTGGGTGATTTTAAGCGGTTTGGTGTACGCGGTTTATCTGGTTGGCAGTGATTCAATGATTGCCCGGATCGGCGCGCAGCGGTACACCTGTTACGCCATGATAGCCGCGACGGTCGTCACGGTCATTCACTGCGCCCTGGTCAACGGCCTGGATTTATTCCGGTTTCCGGCCCCGGTTTATCAACTGGCTCTGCTGATGGCTATTTTAGTAACGGTTATTCCGACCTTTCTGATTGCCGAAGGAATCAAGCGAATCGGTTCAGGCAATGCCTCGATTGTCGCCAGCATCGGTCCGATTTTCACCATCGTGCTGGCGACAACCTTCCTGCATGAAACGATTTTCCTGGTTCAGTTTCTGGGCACCCTGCTGGTGTTGCTGGGTGTATTTCTAATTGGCTGGAAAGGCCGTAAGTAACCAAAAAGACACAGAGACTCTGATAAAGAGTAAGTTGTCAGACAAAACCGTCATTTAGAGTCTTTTTAAATAAATTAACATATTTTTTTAGCTATTTATATTTTTTGGAAATAATGTATAAATAACTATATTTCAACTACTTTACTACCTAATTCGCACAAGAATCATGAAAGAATCCGTACCAAATGACGAAAAAAAGATTGAGAAAGCCGCCTACGTCCTGAAAGCGGTTGCGCATCCCTTGCGCATCAAAATCATTCAGATGCTGAATGAGCACAAGGAGTTAAATGTATCCACCATTTACAAGAATCTGAACGCAGAGCAGTCGTTGATTTCTCATCACCTGATCAATATGCGCGATAAAGGGATTCTTGAAATTCGGCGAAGCGGCAAAAACATCTACTATTTTCTGGTAGACGGTTCGATTGCCGAAATTATCGACTGCATCTACCGCAGTAAAATCATGATGTAGTAAAAAGGGAAGCACGTAACGTGCTTCCCTTTTTACGTCTCAGGAGAACAACTCCCCATCCCGGTAGGCGGGTACTATTCCTAAATGCCGGTACGCCTTTTCGGTCGCTTCCCGTCCCCGTGACGTTCGTTTCAAGTACCCTTCCTGAATTAAAAACGGCTCGTAAACTTCCTCGATCGTTTCGGCTTCGTCACCGCAGGCTGTCGCGATGGTCGAAATACCGACCGGGCCGCCCTTGAATTTATCAATAATCGTGGTCAGAATCCGGTTATCCATTTCATCCAGGCCGTTCTGGTCCACATCCAGCGCCCGCAACGCAATTTCGGCAATCTCCACGGTGATGATTCCCTTGCCTTTGACCTGCGCGAAATCACGGGTCCGGCGGAGCAGGTTGTTGGCAATCCGCGGGGTTCCCCGGCTCCGGCGGGCAATTTCGTAAGCCCCTTCCTCCTCGATGGGGGTTCCCAGAATGGCCGCCGACCGTTTGACAATCGTGGTCAGCAGGACCGCATCGTAGTATTCCAGCCGGGCGTTGATCCCAAACCGGGCCCGCAGGGGCGAGGTTAGCAAACCGGCCCGCGTGGTCGCCCCGATCAGTGTAAAGGGATTCAGCTTAATCTGCACCGTCCGGGCATTCGGCCCCGAATCGAGCATGATGTCGATTTTGTAATCTTCCATCGCCGAGTAGAGATATTCTTCCACCACCGGGTTCAGCCGGTGAATCTCGTCGATGAACAGCACATCGTTTTCCTGTAGATTGGTCAGCAAACCGGCGAGGTCGCTCGGCTTGTCGAGCACCGGCCCGGAGGTCATCTTGATGCCGGCGTTCAACTCGTTGGAAATGATGTGGGAGAGCGTGGTTTTGCCCAAACCCGGAGGGCCGTGAAGCAGCACGTGGTCGAGGGCTTCTCCGCGTTGAAGCGCGGCCATTACGAAAACTTTCAGGTTTTCCAGGACTTTCGCCTGGCCCGTAAAGTCTTCGAACGACAGCGGCCGCAAAGCGCGTTCGATCTCCTTTTCGGTGGCCGTCATGCCTTCGCCGGTGCCTTTCAAAATGTCTTTCCGCATAGTTCTCTGAATGAAAGCATTTGTTGTTTAAAAGTAAACTAAGCCTGATTTTCAGCCGTTTAAACAAGCGCTGATTTCATTCAAATATACGACATTTCGGCCAAATTTCCGCTACCGGACCAGCAGAATCGACCCCCGTTTTACGACTTTTGGCCGTTCCGGATAATATAAACTTTTGAAGGTGATCGAATAGGCGTAAACCATCGACGGGTAGGCCTGCCCCCGGTAGAGACCGTCCCATTTCTGTTCCGGATCATTCGAGAAAAAGATCACTTCGCCCCAGCGGTTAAATACCCGAAATTCGAAATCCGTAACGTAAGATGTAAAGACATCCAGCAAGTCGTTCTGGCCGTCGCCGTTCGGTGTAAAAGCATCCGGAATAACCACCCGGGGTTCGCATTTATCGACCACAAAAGCCGTATCGGTTCGCACACACCCATTCGTCCCCGTTACCCGTATGGCGTATTTGCCCACATCCAGAACGGTTATCCGGGGCGTGCTGTCGCCCGAGTGCGGCCAGAAATAGGTCAGATCACTGGCACCTGTCGCCTGCAAAACCGCCTTGCCATTGTCGCCCACGCACAACGGAACCTCTTTGGTCAGGCTGAAATTCGGCAATGGCAGAAACGTCAGTTTCACCTCGTCGGAAACCTTACAGGCCCCCTGGGTCGCCACCACCGAGTAGGTCCCGGAAGCCGAGGGCTGAATGGAGGCCGTCGTTGCACCGGTTGACCATTGGTAGGTTGCCCCCGTCGATGCCGTCACCTCCAGGCGAAAGTCCGGACTTGGGCATAAGGTCGTATCCGGTCCCAGGCTGACCGTCGGCGGCAATTGAACGAACACGATCTTCCGGTCGGAAGCTTCGCAGCCGCCCTGTGAGGCCCAGTACGTCAGTACAATGGGCAGGGTTCCCGCCAGGCTATCGGCAGGCGTAAACCGCCCCGTACTATCGACGCCCCGCCCCGTCCAGAAACCGCCCGCCGGTGTTGCTCCGCTGAGCGTCAGAATTGGGGCATTGGCACAGATTTCCAGCGGTGGCCCGGCTTCGACGATCGGCTTGGGATTAAAGCTCACCACAATCTCATCGGAACCCTGGCAGCCAGTCAGCGCGTTACGAACCGTCAGCCGGTAGGGCCCGGGGGTGGTCACATTGATCGAGGGGGTCGTCTGGCCCGTATTCCATTGGTAAACATCGCCGGGCGTTTGCACGAGCGTCGCCAGCAGAATTGTATCGCCAATGCATTTACCCCGGTCCGGACCCAGGGAAACAAAACCGGTGGTATCGACCGGCACCCGAATGTTGTTCAGGGTATCCAGACAGCCGCCCGCATCCCGCGCTTCGACGCTGTAAACCCCGCCGTCGATCCCCGTCAGACCGGAACCGTTGCCGACGACCGTACCGCTGGCATCCCGCCAGATAAATTCCGTCGGTCGTCCGCGGACAATCGTCAGTTGGATCGAGCCACTTTGGGGAACCGTACACAGAGCCGTCTTGGGTTGTGCCTGCAACTCAATGCTATTGTTGGACCGGAGCGTTATCGTTGTATCGACCGTACAGGCATTATCGCTGATGATCCGAACCGAATACTCACCGTCCCGGATTCCCTGCAACAGCGCGGTGGTATCGCCGATCGGTTGCCCGCCAAAGCTCCATTCATAGCGCCGGACGGTGGCCGAGCCCACGCTGAGCCGGATGCTGCCGTCGGCGGTTGTACAACCGGTTGGGGGGGTCAGGAAGGCCGTCACGGCCGGTTTGGGCAGGGCGACAACCGCCACCGTGTCTGTATTTTCGCAACCGTTAATATCTTTCACAATGACCGAATACTCGCCAGCTTTGTCAACGGTTGTAGTCCGTCCGGTCGAACCGTTGCTCCACTGGAAGCTGGTCCAGGCGTTGCCAGGAGCGGATAACGTAATCGAGCCATTGAGGCAAACCGTAGTGTCGGGGCCTAAGCTGAAATTGGGTGGCCGACGCAAGGTTACGTTAATCGTATCGCTTGAAAAACAGCCGCCGTTGGCCGCAATGACGATGAACTGCCCCGGCGGAATCCCGTTATACGCCGATGACCCGGGCACCGTCACCGGCAAGGTTCGTCCGTTGTACCCTCGGATCAAGCGCCCGTTTCGTATCCAGAGATAAAGACCGGCTTCTACTTTGGCGTCGAGTGTCACGATGTTCCTACAACTGTCGATATCCGGCCCTAGATTGATGGGATCAGGCGTTTTAACGATGGTTACCTGCTGCGTAATCAGTGTATCCTTACAAATACCACCGTCCGAACGCATGGTGACAATACGCAGACTGACCGAATACGTTCCTGGCTGGGCGTAGGTATGCGTAGCCTGCGTGGCCGTGGAGCTGAACGGCGCACTTCCATCTCCCCAGTTCCAGGTGTAATTATCCTTCAACGGAGGGCACATGGGGGTCACCGTAAATTGCGTCGGCGAACCCGCACAGGTGTCGGCATACGAAAAACCGGGTGAACTCGACGGTTCGTTGAAATTGGCCACCATGTTGGGCAATCCCAGCTGGCTGGTCGGGCCGTTCAGGTTGACGCCGTTCGGGTTAAACGTGGCCGGAGCCAGCAGTTCGTCGTTCGGGTTTTCAATCACTCCTAAACTGCTCCCGTTTTTAATCGCGACGTAAATCCGCCCGTCCGAACCGATCTGTAAGGCACCATACTCCCGGTTTTTGGTACTGTCCAAAACCGACTTCGACGCTTCGATGGCCGCCGGGTCCGGATTGGTCAGGTCGTAAATCAGAATCTGGGATGCGTGCGCCGTATCGCCCTGCAATGTCACGTACAGCTTCGAACCATCCGGCGAAAACTCGACCCCGTAGGCTTTGGGTGGCGCCGGACCGATATTGATGCGGGGGCCACCGGTCATCACGCCGGTTGAATCGTTGAAGGTAAAAACCTCGACGTAGTTCGTCGGCGGACCGGGCACTACCACCGCCAGCGGGCGGTTTCCGTTGCCAGTCGTATCGGCCGGACCGATTTTCATGTAGCCTTCGCCCTTGGTCGTCGTGTCGTGCGCCATCCCGAGCGCATACTCCGTCGGTCCTTCGGCCCCGTTCTTCGTGATGTGGTAAACCTGGAATTTGTTGTTGCCGTAATCGTGGGAAATCACCCAGTAGGTCGTATCGCGGTCGTTTCGCACCGACGCCAGCCGTTCCGTGGTCATCGAATCGACCAGCGTATTCTTCTCGACAATGGCCCCAATGCCCTGATTGTACCGCATATCGACGGTACTCACGCTCAGAATTTTCTTCCCGTTAATCTCGGAAGTCGTATACACTTTGTACAGGTATTCGCAGCCCCGACAGGTGGGTTGCGGCACAATCAGCGCCGACTGGGTGGAATTCTGACTTCCCTGCAACTGGGCCGTATCCGCCGGGTTAAGCGGTTTCATCGGATTGCCATTCTTGTCGTAAATATTGATCCCACCGGTGTAGAAAAGAAGCTGGCCTTTGGTATTGGAGATCGACGAAGAGCCTTCGATGGTGTTCAGTTTCCCGTCGTCCAGTGCCGTGGGACTCCCGCCCGAAAAGTCAATTCCGGCGTTATTTCCGAAATACCACTTGGCACCCTGCTGCTGAGGACGCTGCCCGCAGACCTGCACATTGATCCGGTCTTCGACGGAACAGACGTTTTGCCGGTCGGCCTGACTACCAATCCAGACTTCGACGGAATAACAGCCCGCGCTATCAACCTGAATAGTCTGGGTGGTGTCGCCTTTCGGATACCAGAAAAAACGGGCACCCGCCGGAGCGCCGTTCGGATACGGATCAAGGGTAATCTTCTGCCCGTTACACAGCATCGTGTCCGTCCGCCAGTTCTGAAACTGGGGCGGAGGGATACCAATTGGAACGTCCTTGGTAGCGGTCTGAGTAGTTCCATCCTGCATCGTCCGCGTTAACGTCACCGTATACGTGCCGGGGTTATTATACGTGTGTTTGGGCTTGGCTACCGACGATGTATCCTGACCGGAACCGGGATCACCAAAACGCCAGACCCGGGACCGGACATTGGGAACCGTATCTTCAAACATGAGCCCCGTTTCGCACGACGGATCCGGAATACAAAACTTGCCGCTTACTTTAATGCCCGATGGTCCGGCGGTTTGTGCACGGGCCATGCCGACGAATAGCCCCCAACACAGAAGCATCCACCCCAGCCGTCGTACCATTCCTGTATAGGTTGTCATTCGTTGCCAATAATAATCTCCAGTACCTCGCCTGACCCGTTTTTGTTGCATTCCGTTGCTTTCATTGGTGTTAAACCGGGCAAATTGTAAACGAAATGGCGACCCTAAAAATTTTATAGGTCCCCGCTCATAGATTTCGTCGCCGGTCGCTACCTTTATCTACGCGGGTTAGTGCAATTTTACGCCAAAAATACGTTTATGTTTTAGTGTTTACCGGAAGTAGTTTGGCAGGTTGTTTGCATTAAAGATACAGATATGTTGAAACGTTACATTCTTTTACTCCTTGGCTGGTTAACCGTCGGTACGGTTTGGGCACAGGATCCGCAGTTTTCCCAGTTCTACGCGGCTCCCCTGTACCTGAACCCCGCCTTTGCCGGTTCGGCCCTGGCCCCGCGTGTGATGGTCAATTACCGCAACCAATGGCCTGCCGTGACCAACTACGTGACGTCAATGGTGAGCGTGGACCACTTCTTTGAACGCTATAACAGCGGTGTTGGTTTGATGCTTCAGAATGATAACCAAGGCCAGGGACGTATTCGGTCGACCGACATCGGTTTGCAATACTCGTATCAGATTCAGGTAGCCGACCAAACGTTCGTTCGCCTGGGCGTGCAGGGTTCCTACGTCAACCGCTCCATCAACTGGTTTGGACTTACCTTCGGTGATCAATACAATAACGGCGGTTTTACCGGCAACCCGACCACCGATCCGGTCGTGACCAACGGTTCGCCTAAAGTGTCGTACCTGGATTTCTCGACCGGCGGTTTGCTGTATTCCGACTGGTACTGGATCGGCGTAGCCGCCCATCACCTCAGCCGCCCGAATCAGGGGGTTTTTATCGTGAGCGACGAAAGCCGGCTGCCGCTCAAAGGCAGCGTTCATGCCGGTTTACGGATTCCATTTGCCGGTTTTACGGGTCTGGGCGACGAATGGGATCGTGAAAAAACCATTTCCCCCGCCGTCAATTACCGGTTTCAGGGCAAGTACGATCAACTGGATCTGGGGGTTTACATGACCTACTCGCCAATAGTTGTCGGGCTCTGGTACCGGGGCCTGCCGTTGAAAAAATACGCGCCCAACATCACCAACCGCGAATCGCTCATCGCCCTGGTCGGTTTCCGTCAGGATGCGTTCTCAATCGGTTACAGCTACGATGCCACCATTTCCTCCCTCGGCCCCGGCAGCGGGGGTGCTCACGAAATCTCGCTTTCGTACACCTTCGAAAACTGGCCCCCGGGCAAACCCAAAAACCGCAACTCCCGCAAACAGCTCTCCTGTCCGAAATTCTGACGCTAGCCCAAAACCGGGCAGGGTTTACCGTCAGCCAAGGTCTTTGACGACCAACTGCACCGTGTAGCGGCTTTTCTGCTCGACCAGCAGCTTTTTGTTGACCAGCACCCGATCGATGGTTTTTTCGTCGTAATGCCGGATGGTGATCAATTCCAGCCCCTCGTTGTAACTGATCCGGAAATCTTCCTGCAACTGCGGTAGCAGCCGGGCCAGACGTTCCGGCTGGTTATCGACAACGACCGAAAAACTGATGGCGGTATTCTGCATCAGATTGATTTTGATGCCATATTCCGCAAACTGGCCGAAAATCTTACTCAGATTTTCTTCGGCAATGAACGAAAAGTCCTTCGGATGCAGCGAAATCAGCGTCTGGTTCATCTTAAAAATGAACGACGGGATGGGCAAGCGTTTTTCAAAATTTCCAATGACGGTTCCCGGTTCCTCCGGTTTCAGAAACGACCGCACGTAGAGTGGAATTTCCTTATTCTGCAGCGGTTTGATGGTTTTCGGATGAATGACCGTCGCACCGTAATAGGCCAGTTCGATGGCATCCTGGTAGGTCAACTGGTCGATTTTAACGGTTTCATCGAACCAGCGGGGATCGGCATTCAGAACACCCGGCACATCTTTCCAGATGGTAACGCTTTCGGCGTCGAGACAGTAAGCAAAAATAGCCGCTGTATAGTCCGAGCCATCGCGCCCCAGGGTCGTTGTGTTGCCTTCGTCTGTACTTCCCACAAAACCCTGCGTAATGACAACGCTCGTATCCAGCAATTCGGCGAGTGTATCCGTGATGTATTCACAGGTTTGATCCCAATCGACCTTTCCTTCACGGTAGCTATCGTCCGTCCGGATCAGCCGCCGGGCATCCACCCAGTAGGAATCCAGCCCCGATTGGTTCAGATACGCATTAACGATGCGGGTCGACAGCAGTTCGCCGAACGAAACCAGTTGGTCATAAATCCGGTCGGGAGGGCTGTAGGCATCCGGTTCCTGACTCAGCGTAGCTTCAATGTCCACAAACAGCTCAAAAACCGGCTCAAAAATCGCCGGATTGCTACCGGACAACTCATTGATCACCTGCTCGTGTTTTGCCCGTATATCCTGCCAGAGGCTGTGTACATCGGGCTGCTGGCGGAGGTAAGCCCAGGTCAATTGTTCCAGCGCATTGGTGGTTTCGCCCATCGCCGAAATCACGACCAGCAATTGTTTCGGATCTTGTTGCCGGATAATGCCCGCTACATTCCGAACGCCCTGGGCATCTTTCACCGACGCTCCACCGAACTTAAATACATGCATTTTACGATCCGTAATGAAAAGGAACGCGGTTGAGTCGCCGGTACGGTCGATCAACGAAAATCCGCATCTCAACATCGCACGAACGGCCCAACCGCGCTGCCGGAAAAATTATCAAGCGGTTACCGCCCGCTCGGTATAAATCAGTTCACGAACGGCATTGGCAATGCCCTGGGGGTCAAAACCGCATTCCCGGTGCAGGTCAATCTGTTCGCCGTGTTCAATAATGGCATCCGGAATACCCAGCCGCTTCACGCGGGCTACATAGCCATGATCGGTCATAAACTCCAGCACCGCGCTGCCAAAACCGCCCATCAGACAACCATCTTCAACCGTCAGCACCTTATCGTAGCGCTGGAAGATTTCGTGAAGCATGGCCTCATCGAGCGGTTTTACAAACCGCATATCGTAATGGGCGGGCTGGATATGTTCGTTTTCGAGAAGATTGCAGGCCGTCACGGCGTAATTTCCGATGGGGCCAATGGTCAAAATCGCCACTTCCCGACCGTCGCGAATTTTGCGTCCTTTCCCGATTTCGATCGGCTCCAGCGGGGTTTTCCAGTTGGGCATAACGCCTTCCCCCCGCGGATACCGGATCGTAAAGGCCTGTTTACCCTCCTGAATCGTACCAGACTGCGCCGTAAACATCAGATTACGAAGTTCCTGCTCGTTCATGGGGCTGGATACAATCATGTTCGGTACGCAACGCATGAACGCCAGATCGTACGCACCGTGGTGCGTTGGCCCGTCGGCCCCGGCAAAACCGGCCCGATCGAGACAGAAAATAACCGGCAACTCCTGAATACAGACGTCATGAATGACCTGATCGTAGGCCCGCTGCATGAACGTGGAGTAAATATTGCAGAAAACCACCTGCCCCTGCGTGGCCATACCCGCCGAGAAGGTCACGGCATGCTGTTCGGCAATACCGACGTCAAACGCCCGGTCCGGGATGGCTTTCATCATGATGTTCATCGACGACCCCGACGGCATGGCGGGCGTGACGCCCACAATTTTCTCGTTGACTTCCGCCAGTTCGACCAGGGTATGCCCGAAAACATCCTGGTATTTGGGCGGTTGGGGCGTATCGTAAACTTTCTTTTTGATTTCACCCGTCACCTTATCGAACAAACCGGGTGCGTGCCATTTGGTCTGATCCTTCTCGGCGGGGCCGTAGCCCTTGCCTTTTACCGTCAGACAGTGCAGCAGTTTGGGTCCGGGAATATCTTTCAGATCGTTCATGACACTGACCAGATGATCGATGTCATGGCCGTCGATGGGACCAAAATACCGCAAATGCAGCGATTCGAACAGGTTGCTCTGTTTCAGCAGCGACGCTTTCAGGCCGGTTTCGATTTTGGAAACGATATCCTGGGCGCTTTTGCCGAAATTGCTCATTTTGCCCAACAGGTTCCAGACTTCGTCTTTCACCTTGTTGTAGGTCGGCGAGGTGGTAATGTCGGTCAGGTATTCGCGCAGGGCACCCACATTCGGGTCAATGGACATGCAGTTATCGTTCAGGATAATCAGCAGATCGGCTTCTGTCGAGCCCGCGTGGTTCATGCCTTCAAACGCCAGACCGGCCGTCATGGCTCCGTCGCCAATGACGGCAATATGGTGTCGTTTCGGATTATTTTGCAGTTGGGAAGCCACCGCCATCCCCAAAGCCGCCGAAATCGACGTGGATGAGTGACCTACGCCGAAGGCGTCGTAGGGACTTTCCTTGCGTTTCGGAAAACCGGACAAGCCCTTGTAAAACCGGTTGGTATGAAAATTGTCGCGCCGGCCGGTCAGAATTTTGTGGCCGTACGCCTGATGGCCCACGTCCCAAACCAGCTGATCGTCCGGTGTATTGAACACGTAATGAAGGGCCACCGTTAGCTCGACTACGCCCAGACTTGCGCCGAAATGCCCGCCGTATACTGAAACGTTATCAACGATGAATTGCCGGAGTTCGGCACAGACTTGCGGGAGCGCGGTTTGATCTAGATTCCGGAGGTCTTCCGGTTTGTCAATCTTGGCGAGCAGCTTGCCGGGTGTGATCAACATAGTGAGTAGGCTGGTAAAAATTGTTTTTCATAAACTCGCTGTGATAACAAACTGTTTTACAACGTACGTTCATGAAATAATGGCCGGGCAAAAGTACAAAAAAAATACAAACTGTCTATTCAATGAACCAATTCAACCGCCCGGAAAGGTCGCCCTGGTAAAAGACCCGAAAAGCACCCCAAAATTGCATTTTAAGGTGCTTTTCGTGAAATCATCAAACATAGCCTTGTTTCTTCAGCGAAAAACCGCTTCACGATTTCCGCGAGAAAAATACAATTTTAAGATTTAACCCCGCTGACTGGCCCGAAACAATTTCTGTTTTTCTTCCCGCGTCAGGCTTTCGTAACCCGACCGCGAAATTTTATCCAGAATAGCATCGATTTCGTCCTGATCCGGCATAGAAACGGCCGATGAGGACGAGGGCGCGGTATACGCACCGGCACTCATGCTGGCACTGCTGCGCTGGCGGTACGACACCTTAACCGGCGGTTTTTTCCGGAACAGGCTCTGCCAGCCGTCCATGACCCAGTAGATGGGTTGGCCCAGATCCGTTCCATTCTGCAACATTTTAATAAACAGAAAACCGATCACCGCTCCGCCAAGGTGGGAAAGTTCCCCCCCCGCATTGGGGCCAATTGACCGGGCCAGCGACAGAATGATGTAGAAGAAGGCGATGTATTTGATTCGGACCGGACCGAAAAACAGCAGATGAAAGGTGTAATTCGGCAAGAGCGTTGATGCCCCCACCGCCACGGAGAAGGCTGCCGCCGAAGCGCCCCACATCCGGGCTTCGCTCACCTGGGCGTGGAAATACGGAAGCAGGTTGTAAATGGCAATATACGCCAGCCCGCCGGCCAAACCGCCCAGCATATACAGGGCAACGAGCCGCCGATTGCCGAGGTATTCGTCAATCAGCCGCCCGAACCAGTACAGAAAGAGCATGTTGAACAGGATATGAAAAACGTCTTCGTGCGTGAAGAAGTACGTAATCATAGTCCACGGTTTCATGATGAGAGTGCCCAGCGAAGCCGGTAACTGGAGTTGATCGACAATCAGGCCATAGACGCCCGACATTTCTGCCAGGGTCAGGATGACTTTCAGGATCAAAAGCAGTAAAAACACAATGGTATTAATAAGAATCAACTGCACCAACGTGTTGTTGGGCTTGTTGAATTCGCTCCGGAAGTCATCTAACAGTCCACTCATCACTCAATAAAAATTATTTCTTTGTTTACCCCAATATTTCACCAGTATGAAGGCAAACAGCATACCACCAATGTGGGCAAAATGCGCTACATTGTCGGCCTGCGCCCGATAAACACCCGAATACAACTCGTATGCGCCGTAAAATGCCACCAGGTATTTGGCCTTGATGGGAATCGGCGGAAATAACAGGAAAAGTTCGGTATTTGGAAATAATAATCCAAATGCCATCAATATTCCGAAGATCGCCCCCGACGCGCCAACCATCGGTATCGCCAGTTGCTGCTCGTAATACGAGGTAACCAGTTGCACCGCTCCCCGCATATACGACGGATTGTTGGGGCTTTCTTCAAATACCCGTAAAAAATTGTCGCCCTGGGCAAGCAGGCCCCGGTCCGACAAGAACAATTCCAGCGACTCCGGTGTCGGGCTACTTTTGAAAGCAGCCACTGCATCTCGTAACTGGCTGGCTTCAAAATAGTTTACGCCAGAAAATAATAATCCGGCCCCAATGCCGGTAATCAGGTAAAAAATGGTGAATCGCTTGCTCCCCCAAACCGTCTCCAGCATGGGACCAAAGAAGAATAACCCCAGCATATTACTGAAAAGATGCCAGAAATCGGCATGCAAAAACATATGCGTGACTAATTGGTGCGGACCAAATGCCGGTGAAAGAAACGAATACAGTCCGAAAGAGCTAATCAGATCGATTCCCGACGCTTTTACAAAAAATAAACCAATATTAATCAAAAGGAGCGCCCTGACAACCGGCGTAAGGTTCGACATAAAGGTGTAACGTTTTCTGGCAAAGTAATCATATCAGGATCGAAATAATCCCGCTAATTTATCCAACGTCAAGACAGTCGTAATCGGTTCACCGTTTGGCGTATAGGATGCGTTTGTCGATGCAATTAATTGTTCTACCAGCGCTTTCTGTTCTGGTTCGGCCAGCGGTTTTTGCTGCCGAACCGCCGACCGGCGGGCCAGCGACCGCGCCAGCACTTCGGCCCGCTCCAGTTTGAGCCGCCCGGTATCTTCGCGCAGCTGCGCCAGCAAATTGGCAAATAATTCTTCTTCGTTTTCGCCCACCGACAGCGCCGGAACGCCCCGGATCAGGAAGGCATTCTGGCCGACTTCGTCGAACAGAAAGCCCAGACTGGTCAGGTCTTCGCGTAATTCGAGCGCCAGGTTGTAATCGACGGGCATCACCGATACGGTTTTGGGAAACAGCAATTGCTGCGATACGCCGTTCCGTTTCGTCAACGCTGCCTGATACTGGTCGTACAGCACCCGTTCGTACGCCCGGCGCTGGTCGATCACCAGCAGCCCGGCCGGCACCGGCGTCAGCAGATACCGGTTTTGCACCTGCATGACCGCGCCAATGGTTTCGGGCCAAACCGGCGAGGTTTTCAGGTGATTGACGCGGCTTTCCAGCGTGAGGGCTTCCGTTTCCGCCGGCCCCTCATGGGTTTCGAACAGGTTAACCGGTTCGGTAGCGGTTTCCGGCTTTTCCAGCCCTTCGAACATCGCCTGCCAGTTGGCCGCCGACTTGCGGGGAAAATCAAGACCGGAAGCCGGTTTGGGTTCCAGCCGATCGTTCGCCCAGACCGGATTCATGGGCCGGGGCGCTGACCGGTTTTGCGGCTCTGCCGGACTGCCGCCAAGTCCTTCTGACGAACGGCGGGGGGCCGGGGTCACCGGCAGGAAGTTAACATTGGAATCAAAATCGAGGGAGGGCGTCAGATTATAGACACCAACCGCCTTCCGGACGGCCGCCATGACGATGGCGTATACCGACCGTTCATCGTCGAATTTGATTTCGGTTTTTGTCGGGTGAATGTTGATATCAATATGCGACGGATCGATTTCGATAAACAGGACATAGAACGGGTGAAAACCCTCCTGAATGGTTCCTTCGTAGGCCCCCACGACGGCATGGTGCAGGTAGTTGTGCTTGACAAACCGGGAATTGACGAAAAAGAACTGTTCTCCACGCGTTTTACGGGCAAATTCCGGTTTTCCAATATACCCCCGAACGTTCACATATGGGGTTTCCTCCTCGCAAAAAGCCAGTTGTTCCCGGTATTGTTTCCCGAATAAATCGACAATCCGGCGACTCAGCTTGCCCGCCTGCAGGTTATAAACTTCCGAATCGTTATGGTAAAGAGAAAACGCGACATCAGGATGAGCTAATGCTACCCGCTGAAACTCATCCAGAATATGCCGCATTTCGACGGAATTGGATTTCAGGAAATTACGCCGGGCCGGAACATTGAAGAATAAATTTTTTACCAGAATATTGGTCCCGGGCAGACACGAAACCGACTCCTGCGATTTAATTTCGGAGCCTTCGATCCGGATCAATGTTCCCAATTCATCGCCCCGGGTTGCTTCAGACCGCCGGGTTCGCAATTCAACCTGGGCAATGGCCGCAATGGACGCCAGGGCCTCGCCCCGAAAACCCATCGTCCGGATGCGAAACAAATCATCCGACGAGCGGATTTTGGACGTTGCGTGTCGTTCAAAACTCATCCGCGCGTCCGTCTCAGACATGCCAATACCATCATCTATAATCTGAATCAATGATTTACCGGCCTCACGGATAATAATTTGTACGGTTTTTGCTTTGGCATCTATGGAATTTTCGAGCAATTCTTTAACCACAGATGCTGGCCGTTGCACCACCTCCCCTGCCGCAATCTGATTGGCAATTGAATCCGGTAATAGTTGAATAATATTCAACATTTTGTATTTATCTAATAATTCGAATTCTTAATTGAAGATCAAATTACTACTTTTCCACGATATTAGAAAAATCAACCAGGATAGGTTTCGTAATTTTGTAAATCTTTTTTCTCGGTTCCTTGTTATAGTAATAATTCAAGACTAACTTTGAATATTAACAGAAACAAACCCGCTTTTGTGGTTGATAAAGGGATGATTTAACGAGGTTTTCAGCGCCTTGTCTTCAATGCAGGATAGTACGATTTTACCCAAATACCGAGATGAAGAAGGTCAAATTAAACATGGTTTTGCACTGGGTGGTTTTCTTTCCCATCATTTTACCGCTGTGTATGATATTCGGAGCTGTGCAGGGCGCAATGCAAATGGCGGAACGGGTGCTTAACCAGTTCTGGTCGGATGTCACCCCCACGATTAAGTGATATCCTTTTATTTTTTTCAATCTGACGATTTAATTTTTTCGTCTGAACGGGTATGCGCCCTGCTGCCACCTGATTGGATTTATCGAAGGGCTTAATGAATAAAATCTAAGTTTTTATCCTTATAATCCTCCGGATCCAAGGCTAAAAATTCTTCCCAAAACGGATTATTCGGAACCCCGGCTTTGCAGACCAGCGGTTCTTTTTTGATGGGATGAATGAAATAGAGCCGTCTGGCATGAAGATTGATACTGCTATCCTGGTTGGGTCGGGGAAACCCGTACTTGATATCACCGCGAATCGGACACCCCATACTCGCCAATTGCACCCGAATCTGGTGCGGCCTTCCCGTAATCGGGTTTACTTCCAGCAGATAATGATCGTTGATTTTGCCGAGCAAACGGTAGGTTAATTCCGCTTTTTGCGAACCCGGCACTTCGTAATCGTAGGCTTTTACGGTATTGGTCGCTTCATCTTTCAGCAAAAAATGGCTCAACCGCCCTTTTTCTTCACGCGGTTTTCGGGCCACCACCGCCCAGTACGTTTTTTGCACCTGCCGTTTCCGAAAAATTTCGTTCATCCGTTCCAGGGCCTTCGATGTGCGCGCGAACACCACCAGACCGCTAACCGGCCGGTCGAGCCGGTGAACGGTCCCCAGAAACACATCACCGGGCTTGTCGTATTTCTTCTTGATGTAGTTCTTGATCAGATCCAGCAGTGGCACATCCCTGGTCTTATCGGCCTGCACCAGTACTCCCGGTTCTTTATTGACAACAATCAGGTGATTGTCTTCGTATACAATAACATACTTCTGTTTCATAGTCTTGGGATGAATTAACATTCACCGTTTGTTCAGCCGAAAGCTGCACGTACCTTAATAAGCCTCTTCCTTCGTCGGAAATTCGCGGTCTTTGACGTCATCGACGTAATGGCCGATTGCGTCGGTGATAATACCGTGCAAATCCGCATAGCGACGCAAAAACCGGGGTTTAAACTCTTTGTTGATGCCCAGCAAATCGTGCAGAACCAGAATCTGGCCGTCGGCATCCGGCCCGGCGCCAATGCCGATGGTCGGAATGGTCAGGCTTTCCGATACCTGTTTGGTCAAAGCCGCCGGTATTTTTTCCAGCACCACGGCGTAACAACCAATCTCTTCCAGCATTTTGGCATCTTCCAGCAATTTCTGCGCTTCGGTTTCTTCTTTTGCCCGAACCGCATACGTCCCGAATTTATAAATGGATTGGGGCGTCAGGCCCAGGTGGCCCATGACGGGAACACCGGCACTCAACACCCGGATGATCGACTCTCGGACTTCCAGACCACCTTCCATTTTCACGGAATGAGCCCCCGATTCTTTCATGATCCGGATGGCCGACCGCAGCGCTTCCGACGAATTTCCCTGGTATGAGCCAAACGGCAGATCGACCACCACCAGGGCCCGTTTGACCGCCCGGACGACCGACGTGGCGTGGTAAATCATCTGATCCAGCGTAATGGGCAGGGTTGTTTCGTGGCCCGCCATGACGTTCGAAGCCGAATCACCCACCAGAATAACTTCTACACCAGCCGCATCGACCAGCCGGGCCAGTGAATAATCATAGGCGGTTAAGGCCGAAATTTTTTCCCCCTTGCTCTTCAGTTCCTGAATAACATGGGTCGTAATCCGTTTGATGTCGGGGTTATGAACAGACATTTGTTACGTAACTGTTTTGGGCAATTGTGAGCAGAATACACCGGCAATCTACTGCGAATTGTACGGAATAGAACCAAGATGGGCGCAAAATGATTCGGTAAACCGCCGATGGTCGGGGATTCGGTGGAAATTAACGGTCCAGAAGCCAGGATTCAGGGTTCAAACGGTTCGTGCTTTTCCAGACCTGAAACTGAACTTCGGCCACCCCATCTTTGTCGGTAGCCACGATACCGATGGGCTCCCGGGCTTTCAGGCGCTGCCCGACCTGCACCGACACACTCTTCAATTTAGCGTAAACCGTATAATAATCACCATGTTGCACTGCGACAATGTTGTGCATTCCGGTCACGTAAGTTGTATACTGCACCACGCCATCGTACACCGCCCGGACCACTTCGCCGGGACTGGTCTGAATATCAATTCCGGGATTATCCTGCATGACCCCTTTCAAAACCGGGTGCGGTTTTACCCCGTAATGATCCGAAATAAAACCACGGGCAACCGGCCAGGGCAGGCGGTTGCGGGAGGCCGCAAAGGAAGACGCCAGTGCGGCTTCTTCGTCATTCAATAAGGTATTCCGGCGCTCATCCGGTTTACGGGCTGCGCGTTCGGCCGCTTCGGGAGCAGTTTCGGTGGTTTTCGGTTCAGCGGTTTTGGCATCGGCCGTTTCGGCCTTGTTTCCTTCCGCTTCTTCCGCATTGGCTTTTTCGGCCTTGGCGGCCGCAGCCGCTGCGGCTCTTTCGCGCGCAATTCGCTCGCGTTCCGCCTTTTCACGGGCGATTCGGGCCAGCCGTTCGCGCTCCTGACGCTCCCGGATTTCCCGGCGAATCATTTCGGTGATGGCCGATTCCAGGCGATTGACGGCTTTCCGGCTTTCGGCCAGTTCGGTACGAAGATCCTGTTCTTTTTCGCTCAGTTCCTGCGCTACCCGGTTTTTCTCGTCCTTCAGCCCTTCCAGCCGCTTCGACTCGTTAACCTGCACAGCCAGCGTCCCCTGTTGCTGTTTCTTTTTGACCTCGACAGCCTGTTGTTTGGTCAGCATTTCCTGCCGCACTTTTTCCATCTGTCTTACCTGGCCTTTGCGGGCTTCGGAATATTGCTGGAGGTATTTATACCGCGCGACCAACTGATTGAAGCTTTCGGCCGAGAACAAAAACCCAAGCGGATTGACCTGCTGCCGGCGTTTATCGGCTGCGTAAATCATCTCACCGTATTCTTTTTTAAGCTTTTCGAGATCTTTCTGCAACTGACCGGAGGTCCGGCGCAATTCCTGAATTTCACTCGTCATCAACTTCACATCCTCGGTGAGGAGGTTAATTTGCTTGGACTGGGCGGCAATTTCCTGATTGAGCGCTTTCAACTGGCCTAACGTGGCCTGTTTCTGCGACGAGGTCTTTTTCAGGATGGTCCGGATCTGAGAGACTTTCTCGATATTTTGTTTTTTCTCTTTTTCCAATTGCTGCCGCGTCCGTTGCTGGGCCAAAGCGGTTTCGCCCGCCAGCCAGCAAACGGGTAGCAGTAGCATCAAAGCCTTCCAATGGGGCACCCAAACCGCGCTGTACTTCATAAACATCTTGCAATACCGGATTTTACAGTCTCCGCTGGAATCTCGCCGGAATCGTGAACGGAAAGCCCGGATTTTTTTCGGTAAGCTCTACTTTAGTGTGTCGAATTCGTAAAACGGTCTGGTACGGCTGGCCGTCGTTTTTGGATTTGTAATCGACCGTGACCAAGCTGGTGTACGGAAACAGGAAATTATTCAAAACCGTAAAGTCTTCGTAATCCAGCGTCAGCGAATTTTTGGTTGGCTGCTCCACCACCAGCAGTTTTTTCAACTTCCGGTTTTCCTCACCAATGTAGTTATCAACCAGCACTTTACCTTCGTGCTGCCGCAGAAGCAGGTAATCTTTCTCGTTCTTGACCCGTTGTGCGGGCTCCTGTGGCAACGGCAGGTTGCCAATCAGCAGTGACTGAATCAGGCCGAAATTCAGGTTAAAATTAAACCGCTGGCTGAGTGTCGGATAATCATAGACCGAATATTCACGGTGAATCCGGTCCATAATGACCACGGAATCTTTCGTAATCAGTGCCCGAGCCACTTCAACACCCACCCCCGAAACCGATAACCAGATCAGACTGTCTTTGTCGATCCGCAGATTGACATTGGCGTTGTTGATATCCTGCTCCTTACTCTTGAACGAAACTTTTGATTTCGCCGTCAGGTAGTCAAAATCGACCTGATCAACGGTGGAATTCGCGTCGATGGAAGGCAGTGCCGGGGGCGCAGTGGCCACACTGTCGGCAGGACTGGCGGGCTGGGGCTGGACGGAAACGGTATCTGCCGGGGGAGAGGGCGGAGCGTTGCGGAACATTTTCTGCCGACGACACCCTTCCGAGGTCATCAGCACGACGACACATACCAGTCCGATAAAGTATTTACTCATAAATTTTTCCGGTGGCTATTTTCTTATCCAACCGTTCGGTCGTTTCACCTTTTTGTTTTGCTTTTTTCCACTGTTCAATGGCCCTGTCGTGTTCGCCCAACTGGTACAACACATCGCCATAATGCTCAATGATCGTCCCACTCACGTTCTTATCGGCTTGCAACGCTTTTTCAAGGTACTGCCGGGCTTTTGCATAGTCTTTCATGACATACAGCACCCAGGCGTAGGTATCAAGGTACGTGGCATTGTTCTGGTTTTTTTCCACCAGTCGTTCCGACATTTGCAGGGCCAGCGGGAGTTTTTCTTTCCGGAGGGATAAAAAATAGCTGTAGTTATTCAGCACGTGGTCGTTATCCGGATCGGTTTTCAACACTTCTTCGTACGCTTCGTCCGACTTCTGGTGGTCGCCCATGCCATTGTATACATCGCCCAGCTGCGCCGTGACACTCTTCATCAGTTCGGCATTGGCCGACGAGAGCCGACGGCTTTCTTCGTAGGCCTCTACGGCTTCTTTGTAGCGTTTTTTGAAGTAATTGGCTGATCCGTTGAAAGCCCAGAGTACGCCCTGATTCGGAAACAGTTCCAGGGCCTGTTCCGAATGCACCAGCATGCTGTCCATCTGGTTTAATTCACCGTCGAGTTGCAGGATGGCGCCCCAGATCTCGTACGTTGCTTTATCCAGCCGGGCTGCTTTGACGTAATAATCGCGGGCTTCGGCTTTTTTCCCCTGCTGTACCAGCAAGTCGGCATAAATCGCCTGCGAGCGGGCGTCTTTGGGGTGAGCCGTCGCCAGTTCTTTCGCTAGCCGGACAGCATTCTGCTTCGCTTTCTCATCAGTGCCGACCATGCCGAGGTAGCTCGACAGAATCCGGGCTTTGATGTCGGCCTCCAGGTTTGGATTCGAAAAGACTTTATCCAGCTCCTGACTGCATTTTTCCAGATTGCCCTGTTTCCGGTACAGGTCGGCCAGCATGACGTGGGCCTGGGGCAAGTCCGTATTGACTTTTAACGCCCGCTGGAGCCAGTCAACGGCCTGGTCGTTGCGATCGTTGGCAATCAGCAATTCGGCACCTTCCAGCAGATAATCGGTTTCACCCGGTTCCGACGCCACCAGTTTTTCGGCCTCCTGAATCGCTTTTTCGACCTTGTTCTGCTTGAGGTAAATGCGCTGTTTCTGCCGGATAATTTCTTCGTTCATTCCGGTCGCCTTCTCCACGCGGTCGTACATGTCGAGGGCTTTGTCCGGTTTTTCGTCGAACAGGTAAATAGCTGCCAGTTCAACCCCGTATTCGATGTTTTCGGGGCTTTTTTTGATCAGTTCTTCGTACAGGTTTTCGGCATCGGCAAAGCGTTTCTGCTTGACAAACAATTCGGCCAGTTGCAGAACGTAATATTTATTTTCACCTTTATTGAGTTGAACGGCTTTTTGCGCGTAGGGGAGGGCTTCTTCAACTTTTCCCTGCTTCATCAGGGCCGTGGCCGTCGCATACTGAGCCGCCGGATTTTCGGGATGCAGTTGAATTACTTTCTGGAACTGGGCGATGGCTTTCGACGGTTCGTCCATCATCATGAACTTCATGCCTTCCGTAAACAAGGATTCTTCAACGCCCCGTCCGCCTTCTTTCGGTTTCTGTTCCTTGGTTTTGCGTTGTGCCTGAGCGGGTGCGAGCCAGCACACCATCAGGCAGCCGATACCGGCAACCAGCCATTTCCGCCAATTGGGTTTTACCAGATCGTGCATCTGCTCATTCGAGTTAAAATGAATCGAATCATTGTGATCAGCCGCTCGGGCTCTTTTGTTCAAACGCGTTTGGCACGGTCTCTATTGCAGCGATGGCTTACCGTTGATCACACTATACAAAGGTAGTGGAAAACATCGGATTAGCCATCCGATGACGACCCGTTGATCGGGGGAGAGATGGTCAGAGCTAAGAGCAGGGCTCTTTTGTACCGGGAAGTAAACACTGTTTCGCAACCCAACGCCGGTCCTGATGGATCAACCGGTAGCCGGGTGTGACGCGGTTTTGATTCGGAAGCAAAACGTTTTTAGCCCGGTCGGGTCGTGAAACGATCCCCCACTTCATCGGGATGTACCTGGAGAACGTTGGCCAGCACCAGCAACACCAGGGTCCGGGAAGCCATTCGGCGCGGAATCCGGGCAATAGTGGCGAACAAATCAACCGTAATGCTCTGGTTACGCGCCAGGTGTTGCATCAGGGCTTGTTCTTTCTCGCCGTACGTAAACCGAATGTTCCGGTCGGCGGTTTCACCCTTCAGAATCTCCCGCACCTCCTTACTGGCCTGCATGGCCTTGTCGTCAACCCGGATGTAAGCCCGGTGCAGGTCGTTGAGCGGATCATCGACGTAGTGCGGTTTTCGGTCGCTTTCCGGCACGGTGATCACCAGCACTTCCCGGTCGTTGGCCAGGGCCACGCGTTCCATGGTGTAATCAATGGCCGGTTTGCAATACCGTTCGATGGCGCGTTCCAGCAAATATTCGTCTTCGTCAATATGTTTCAGTCCCTGGATACTTTTGTCGTCACCGATGCCGATCAGCAGCTTCCCGCCTTCGGTGTTGGCAAATGCCACAATCTCGCGAATGATTCGCTCGGGGTGATTGGACTTTAATTTGAATTCGAGATGCGTTCCCTCACCCTGTCTGACCAGTTCCTTGAGCGCCCTGTAGTCCATCAGTCTATCGGCTGTATCTGTGTCAGGAAGGTTGTAAATCTTCCCTTGCTTTTAAATATAAACGTTTTTACCAATACGAACCAAAGGTTGTCTTAACTATTTTACCGACAAATCCGCTATTTTAGCCGGTGGTTCTCCCTCGTAACTATTTACGGTTATGGATCGTTTATCCTTTGGCTGTACTGACTTTATAACGAAAAAATGCTGGAAAACGTTGTCATCGCGCTCCTTACCCTGGTTGGTATGGAAGGCGTAGCCTGGTGGACACATAAATACATTATGCACGGTTTTATGTGGCGCTGGCACCATTCGCATCACAATCACCATGCCGGTTTTCTGGAACGCAACGACTGGTTCAGCGTGGTCTTTAGTCTGCTGGCAATCGGCATGGTGATGACGGGATTTGAAGTTCCGTCCCTCTGGTTTCTGGCACCAGTGGGAATTGGCGTGACGATATACGGTATTTTTTACTTTGTTTTCCACGATATTATCGTGCACCGGCGGTTCAAAATCCGGTTTACAGCCCGCCATCCGTACCTGAAACGAATCATCCGGGCGCACTATATTCACCACAAAGTTCACAAACGGGAAGGAGCCGAAGCGTTCGGTTTTCTATTCGCTCCGAAGAAATACCAGAAGACACCCTAATTGGCGCAGAAACACCAAAACCCATAAAGCACAACCCCATAGGCTGTATCTTTATGGGTTACTTAACCGGTGAAAAGGGGTTAATACTCGTCTTCGTTGAAGAAGAAGTCGTCCTTGGTTGGGTAATCAGGCCATATTTCCTCGATACTTTCGTAGGGCTGACCGTCGTCTTCCAACTCCTGCAGGTTTTCGACTACTTCTAACGGAGCGCCTGAGCGGATCGAGTAATCGATCAACTCATCTTTGGTTGCCGGCCAGGGGGCATCTTCCAAATAAGATGCCAGTTCGAGTGTCCAATACATAGGCGTTGCAGCTAATAAAAGGGTAACTGTTCGTCGTAAATTGTGCAAAAGTAAAAAAATATGAATATCCTATACATTTAGCCGAAAATTCTTTCGGAAACGTTTCGTAAGGCAGTTAGGCCAAATAACCGCCCCCGAATAAAAATGTTTGTATTCGTTCTGTAACTTCTTCTCATTACCCAAATTAGTTTACCAATGGAGATTGAAATTTGTGCTTTTTCGCTGGAATCCTGCCAGATTGCCCAGGCTAACGGAGCAACCCGCGTTGAATTATGCGGTGGGGCGGGGGAAGGCGGCACCACACCCAGCTATGGTCTGATCGAACTGGCGCGCCGGGAGCTAAGCATTGCTCTTTACGTGATGATCCGGCCCCGTGGGGGCGATTTTTTGTACAATACTACCGAATTGGCCGTTATGCGCCGGGATATCACCAACGCCCGGCTGGCGGGTGCCGATGGGGTGGTATTCGGTTTGTTGAATGCCGACGGAACGGTTGATGAAGACCAAACCGCCGAACTCGTGGCGCTGGCCCATCCGCTGCCCGTCACGTTTCACCGGGCGTTTGACCTCACCCGCGATCCGCAGGAAGCGCTGGAAGCCGTCATCCGGACGGGTGCGAAACGGATTCTGACGTCGGGTCAACAACCCAGCGCCGAAATCGGGATTCCGCTGCTGAAAAAACTGGTGGAACAGGCCGACGGCCGCATTGAAATCATGGCGGGTGCGGGCGTAACCGCTACCAATGCCGCCCAACTGGCCGCAACGGGCGTTCAGGCCCTTCATTTAACAGGGAAACAGGTGATGAACAGTGGGATGCAATACCGGAACCTCGATGTACCCATGGCATCGGTGGCCCTGGGCGAATACGAGTGGCTGAGTACCAGCCCCGCCGTGGTTCGGGCAGTGGTGGAGGCTGTATCAGCTTAAAAATTGTTACACAGGGTTAATCAGAGGAAAGCAGGGTTTATCGGGGATTTCTCTGATTAACCCTGTGTAACACCCCTTCTTACCAGAAGTACGCGTACAGGAAGGTAATCACCGCGACCACAACGATGGCGCCGAACGCAAAACCGGAAGAGGTTTTAAACATACTGGCATCGATCGCCAGCCCTTTGGTACTCGGTTTCTGCAGCCCCAGGATAATCATCACCGCCACGCAGATCAGGAAGACAAATCCCATCGTATCGAGGAACGGAATAGTGTAGACGCCCTCGGCACTTTTGACGGCAAAACCGGCGGGGGCCAGGAACTCCAGATTGACCAGATCCGGCAGCACATACTTGAAAAACAGCGATAGCAGAAACCCGCCCACGATGGCGAACAGCGCCCCGCTGGAGTTCGTTTTCTTCCAGAAAAAACCCATGATGAAGGCGGCAAAAACGCCCGGCGACACCAGGCCCGTCATTTCCTGAATGAACTGAAAACCGCCTTTTTTATCGATACCCATGAACGGCGAAATCAGGATCGCCATCAGCATGGATACCCAGATGGTCACCCGGCCCACCCGCACCAGTTTCTGTTCGCTGGCAGTGGGCGAGATGTATTTCTTGAAAATATCGAGCGTAAAAATCGTCGAGATCGAGTTGGCTTTCCCCGCCAGCGACGCCACCACGGCCGCCGTCAAAGCCGCGAACGATAGCCCTTTCAGCCCCGCAGGCAGCAGATTCAGCAAAACCGGGTAGGCGTGGTCTTTGTTGACTTCGCCCGAGGCATCCAGCATCTCCTGCTGAAACAGGCCGTTCTGGTAGAGCGTATAAGCCGCAATCCCGGGCAATACCACGATGATCGGCATCAGCAGTTTCAGGAAGGCCGCAAACAGAATTCCTTCGCGGGCGGTTTTCAGATCGGCCCCCAGCGCGCGTTGCGTAATATACTGATTACAACCCCAGTAGTTCAGGTTCACAATCCACATCCCGCCAATTAAAACCGTCAGGCCCGGCAGGGAAGCATAGTGTGGGTGGCCTTTCGGGAAAATCATGTGAAAGTGGTCCTCCGATTGGGTCAGCATCTGGTTGAACCCGTTCAGAATCCCGTCGGTACCATTTTCGGCCGAAACGAGGTTAATCGCCAGATACGTTGTGGCCAGACCACCCAGGATCAGGAAGAACACCTGAATCACATCCGTATAGCCAATCACTTTCATCCCGCCCAGCGTAATAATGACGGCAAAAACCGCCAGCCCGATCATGCAAAGCGTAAAGTTCAGCCCCGAAATGGTCGAAACCGCCAGCGCCCCCAGAAACAGGATGGAGGTCAGATTCACTAATACATACAGAAAAAGCCAGAAAATGGCCATGATCATCGCAACGGTATTATTGTAGCGCTGCGTCAGAAACTGCGGCATCGTGAAGATGCGGTTTTTGAGGTAAATCGGCATAAAAAAAACCGCCACCACGATCAGCGTCGCGGCCGCCATCCACTCGTAGGTCGCAATGGCCAGCCCCATCGCAAAACCGTCGCCGGAAGCGCCGATAAACTGTTCGGCCGAAATGTTGGAGGCAATCAGCGAAGCACCGATGGCCCACCAGGTCAGCGAGCCTTCGGCCAGAAAGAAATCGGTGGAGGAGGTTTCCTGAGTCTTTTTTCGTTGGTAAATCCAGTAGCCGTAGCCCGCTACGATGATGAAATAAATGAAGAAAACAACGTAGTCGATAACCTGTAATTTTTGCATGACAACGGCTTAAAGTAGGGGAAAAACACCTCTAGGATTATTTCGGCTCGAAAGATAACAATTTAGAGAACATCTGATTCCTCCAATCAACCCCGAAATGATTATTATTTGGGCCACCAGCCGGCCCCAGCGGTCAGATTTTAATCGTATCCGGAACCAGCTTCTGCAACTGTCGATTGGTCTTAAACCGCCGGGCGACGGTAAACCTGTAATTGCCGGTATGGATGACGTGCTGATAAAGGGGGCTTATCACCGACACGGACCCGTTCACCCAGCCGAGGGTAACGCACCACTGGTTGCTATTATAGCCCGCAACAGCCCGAAACAGCAAATCCGGGCGCACGTTGCTGTAAGCCAGCCGCCCCGTTCCGAAAGCTTCTTTGCTGAACGTGGCATTCAGGTTAGCCGTTAACGAACCGGTGGCAAACCAGTGTTTCCGGTACACGAACGTGTAGGCATAACCTCCGCCCGGTCCCCCTTTCAACAGCCGCATCCGTTGCACCTTCTCGGTCGGAAAGTCAGTCTGCAACCGTCCGGGCACCAGTGCGCTATCCCCCCGTACAATGCCGTAATAGAGCTGAAAACCGGCCAGCCACGTGCCCGCCGACCGTTTTTGCCATTCGTTCTGAATGAGCGACGCCCGGAACGAAAACCGCCGGGAATTAAACACCCGCCGGACCGACCCGCCCAGCAGGTAAACGCCCAGATCGGGCCGCACATAATACTGGCCCGGATCGGGAGCCGCCTGGCCCCGGGGCAATAAGTAGTAGCCTTTATAAAATTGCGCGAAGCCGTCGAGTACCCACTTCCGCAGGTAAACGTGGGTCTGGAGATCGATGTCCCTGGTTTTTCCGCGACCGTTGTCCCGATTCAGAAACGAAAGACCGTGCGCCAGATTCAGCGTGAGGGCTTTGAACGTCGCCCCAACGCCCAAATCCAGCGACGAATTGGGTCGAAACCGCAGCGAAGGCGCGGAAGCAACCGGCGTTGACAGCACGTAGGCCGTGTATTTCTGGGAGAGAAATACACGGCCCGTCAGCAGTCGCGGGAAGGTCTGCACATACGCACTATCAACCGGGTTCTTGATCCGGTTCTGGGCCCGGCTTTCCAAACCGGTCAACAACAAACTACTCAGAAAGAAGTGAAAAACCGGCCCGAAAAGCCCGGTCCTACAGGCACTGGCAAGCGAAAGCTGGGCCGTAAATGGGTGCATCATCGCACAAAGGTCGTATCGATTTTATGCCGGTTCAGCTCGGTCTGCCATTCATCCCGGAGCGATTGTTTATGCGTTTCGAAATCGCGCCGGCCAAATAGTTTCATGCGGTATTTTCCGAGGTCGCGGTGCAACAGCAAATGGTTTGTCAGGCCCTTGTTCATCCGGGTCGAATCCGCATCCTGAATCTGCCGGATACGCCGTTTGTTGTTGCCAAACAGCAAATCCGTTAAACTGATCTCGACCAGAAAAGCCGCTTTTTTATTGAGCGTATAATCGCCGTTCAGGTGAAGATACGAAAGATTGCTGGTCAGGTTCAGGTCGGGCATTAAAATCCGGTTCTGGTGCAGCAGAAACTGGGCGTCAACATCTTCGAAATAGATATGACCCGTCTTGGCCTTCGGCAAAAACCGCAAGGCCTGTTGAATCGGCTGGACATCTATCAGCTCCATAGCCCGGATCGAGGCTTTGGTGTAGGCGGTTATCTTGTCGACCTCCGGCAAAAAATCGTTGTTCAAATCCGTTCGCAGCGTCATCGAACAATCGACGGTCCCCCGAATATTCTCGCCTTTCAGCACATCGAGATTCATTTCCTCGGCCGCCCGAAAAAGCTGGTACAAATCCATGCGCTGCAACGTCACGTTGAGCGTCGTGGGAAAGCCTTTCGGATCGCCCAGCTTCATCAAACCGTGCGAACCCAACCGCCCGCCAAAGGCATTCATGGTCAGCCGTTCCAGTTGCGCAGTCTCGTCTTTGATGACGGTTTTCAGGCCGAAATCGTTGCCTTTCAGGGTTTGGTAGTCGAGCTTGCGGGCTTTTACTTCCAGGTCAAACCGGTAATCGCTCAACCCGGTTTTTCGTTTCGGCGAAACCGGTCGTCGGTAGGTTGCCTGCATGCTGTTCAGGCCGGCCAGCAAACTCACCAGCCGTTGCAGATCCAGCCGATCATACGCCAGCCGCAGGGCCGCATACGGTTCCTGAATACCGTCCGGATTCAGTTGAAAATGGCCCAAACCGGCAATCGAGCCGCCCAGCGTGGTTTTACAAAGCAATTGCGGAACCCGCACCAACTCGCCCTTTTTGTGGACCACAAACGACATATCACTCAGGTCTTCACGGGAGGGGAGCCGAATCCGGTCAATCCGGATAGTAGCCGAATATTCGGTACCGAAAAGCAGACCCGCCAAGAGGCTGTCCGTCGAACTGGGCACTTTTTTTGGAGCCGGTTTTGGGGACGTTGACACCGCCGGTTTCGAAAAATCCAGTTCCTGCCAGTGGGCCGCGAGCTGCGTCCGAACCGGATGGATTTCCTGGCTACCACCGAGCACATACCGTAGCAGATTGGTCACCTCGCCGTTGAGGTTAAACGAGCGACCGTCCAGTTTGCCCACCACTTCCTGAATCCGGAGCCTGTTGTTTTCGGGAAGAAACTGAATATCGGCCTTCAGAGCCGTACACCGACCCGCCGACTTCGGAAACAGCAAACAGCCATCCCGAATCTGCAACTGGCCGCTCCAGTACGGTTCTTCGGGTGCGGGCTGCGCCACGTTGGCGTATAGCAACGGACTCCGAACGGCCAGATCAATCGCGGCCGTTCCCCGGTACAGCGAATCGCCGGGCCAGTTCATCAACTGCGCCAGCTGGAGCAGCGATAGCTTCCCCTGGATGGTGGCATCGGCAACGGGCGAAACAAAGTTGGTCAGCGTGCCGCGCAACACCAGCGTATCCTCGCCCGACTGTACCCGGAATTGCTGCAACGTCAGCCGGGCGGTTTCGCGGGAATGCGCGGCTCCGTTGTTCCAGTTACCCTTCACCTGCACGGTCTGAAAAACCACCGGCGTTTTCGGCCAGCGGTAGTTTTGGGCCTGAAGCTGAAAATGGATGTCGTTATGCGCCCGAACCATCGCCCCGGTCCGGCCCCGCATCCGAAACCGGAAGGCGACGTTCCCTTTTAAGGCCGTATCGCCCGCATACCGTTTAAGCGAGTCGGGTAACAAGGCCTTCAGAAAGTCGTGCGCCGGTTGCACGCCACTCAGCCCGAGGTTCAAAAACGAGCCTTCGGCCAGCTTCTGGTGCGTTCCCACCAGCTGAACCGGGGCGCCGTTTACCCGCAGTTGCGTCTGGCTGAAGGTCCCGGTTTTGGTGGTCGGATTGTAGGCATACTGGACGGTCGCCGAAAAAGGCTGGCCCCGAAACAACGTCAGTTTCCGGTTCCGGATAAAGTCAATGGAACCGTTGAGCCGGCCCTGCAACTGAAGGGTAGGATGGTTGAGGTGGCCCGTCAAATCGGCCTGGCGGATGGTCAGGGCAAATGCATTCTTTTTATAGGCATTTTCAATTACCACCGTCGCGTCTTCGATCCGGATTTCCGGAATCGTTACCGAATGCATATGTGTCGTATCCGAACGGCTTTCGGATTTCCAGGCAAAACCGGTTTTGTGCCCGGTCGAATCCACCCATTGGTGGTACCGAACGCCTTTCAGAAAAATCTCCCGGACGGTTCGAATTTCCCGAAAAAAATCAGTGGTTCCGATGACCAGATGCGCCTGGTTGATCCCGACAATTTCCAGCGGTTTTGCGCCCTGATGGTCGTGGATGGAAATATTGTCAAGCTGGATGGAGAGGTGCGGAAAATGGCGGAGTAACGAAAAATTCACGTCAAAATCGGCCAGGCGTTGCTCCGAGTGGCTGGCAAATTCGTCCCGAATGGCCTGAATCACCTTTTCTTTATAAACCGTCGCCAGGAAGAGCGGAATCAGAAAGATCACCAGGACCAGAACTCCTGCTGCCGCTACGCCAATTTTTATCCAGTGAGCAAACCTCGCCATCGCTTTTACAAACCAATCGATACCTATTCGAAACCGGCCCGAAGGCCCATTTTAGTAAAACCTCCGGCGAGGGCACACTGTTCGACTTTATAGAATAATGGTCCGGTTCTGATGGATAAAAACACGGTCGTTGAACACTAATTTCAGCGCCTGCGACAGTACAATTTTCTCGACATCCTTGCCTTCCGTGGCCATGTCGGCCGCCGTATGACGGTGGTCTACCTCCTTGATATTCTGGGCAATAATCGGACCTTCGTCCAGATCGTTGTTCACAAAATGCGCGGTCGCCCCGATGATTTTTACGCCCCGGTCGTAGGCCTGGCGGTAGGGGCTGGCCCCCATAAAGGCGGGTAGAAAGGAGTGGTGAATATTAACAATCCGGTTCGGAAAATGACTGACAAAGCCGGGCGTCAGAACCCGCATGTATTTGGCCAGCACAATGTATTCCGGGTCGTAAATTGACAGCGTTCGCAGAATAGCGTCTTCGTGTTCTTCGCGGGTTCGGTGTTCGTGCGTGACATAATGAAAAGGAATACCGAACTTGCTCACCAGCGGCTGCAGCGTGTTGTAGTTGCTGACCACCGCCAGAATATCGGCATCGAGTTCATTAAACGCGTACCGAATCAGCAGTTCTGCTAAACAATGGTGTTCCTTGGTAACAAAAACAATAATATTTTTCTTTTTTTTAGGATTAATACGGAGATTGATCCCCGCCGGTAACGTCTGTTGTAATTTATCAGACAAAACGCCCGAATCGTAGTTACCTTCGAACTCCGTACGCATGAAGAACTGGCGGTCGGGGCTGACGTATTCGTCGTTGCGAATGATATTCAGATTGTGGTGCGCCAATACGCCGGTGACGCGGTGAATAAGCCCGGTGCTGTCGGGGCCGTCCATTAATAGAATATGGCGGGTCTCGGTGGACATGAACGATTTGATAATTTGAAAGTTACCGTAAAAGTAGTAAAATCACCGCGCGAATCGCCTTATTCCGCCTGAATAAGGCCGATTAGCCACCCCTAACAATTGTATGGCATTGGAATCGTCGCTCTCTGCATCTAAGCGAAAATTGCTCATTGAAGTCGCCTGGGAAGTGTGTAACCAGGTGGGCGGTATTTATACGGTTATCCGGTCGAAGGTACCGGCGATGGTCGAAAAATGGGATACTGATTATATTCTGCTCGGGCCTTATTTTCCGCAACGGGCCGCCGTTGAATTTGAACCCATTCCGTACGACGATGGCACCGAAATCAGCCGCGTGGTTCAGAACATGCGTTCGCGGGGTCTGGACGTTCAATACGGCCATTGGCTCATTACCGGGAAGCCCCGGGTAGTTCTGTTTGGTATTCAAAGCCTCGGGCCCGCGATTGAACAGGTGAAATACGGGCTTTGGGAACGGCACCGAATCTCGACACTCGGGGTTGAGGAACTGGTCAATCAGGTGGTCGGTCTGGGCGAGCTGGTCCGTATTTTCCTGACCGAACTGGCCGCCGAAAGTGCGCAACAGGTCGATATTACGGTTCATTTTCACGAATGGATGGCCAGCAGCGGATTACCCGACCTGCGCCGGGATAACGTCAAAATTGCGACGGTTTTTACGACCCACGCAACCATGCTCGGCCGCTATCTGGCGCAGAACGAATCCGGTTTTTACGGCAAGCTTCCTTTTTTCGACTGGCAACGCGAGGCCAAACATTACAACATCGAAGCGCAGGCCATGATTGAGCGCCTGGCCGCCCAGCAGTCGCACGTGTTCACTACCGTCAGCGATGTTACCGCCCGTGAGTGTGAGGTTTTTCTGGGGCGCGTCCCCGACCTGATTCTTCCAAATGGCTTGAATATCATGCGGTTTACGGCCGTTCACGAATTTCAGAACCTGCACGTCAAGTACAAGGAACGGATTCACGAGTTCATAATGGGTCACTTCTTCCAGAGTTATTCGTTCGATCTGGAAAAAACGCTGTATTTCTTCACCTCGGGCCGGTTTGAGTTCAGCAACAAAGGCTACGACCTGACGCTTGAAGCCCTCGCCCGGCTGAACTGGAAGATGCGGGAAGCCAATATGGACATGACGGTGGTGATGTTCATGATTACCAAACAACCGTTCCGTTCCATTAACCCCGACGTTCTGCACAGCCGCGCCGTTCTGGACGAAATCCAGGAAACCTGTAAAGCCATTGAGAATCAATTGGGTGACCGGTTATTTTTGAATGCGGCTGCGGGGGAAGACATCAATCTGCCGGATTTGAACCAGTTTGTGGATGAATACTGGCGGCTCCGGCTCCGGCGAACCATTCAAAGCTTTAAGACCAATAATTTACCCCCTTTCGTCACCCACGACCTGGTTCAGGAAGACGATATGGTGCGGGTTATCCGGCAGGTTCAACTGGTCAACAATTCGTACGACCGCGTCAAAGTGGTCTATCACCCGGATTTTATTGCTTCGACCAATCCCCTGTTTGGTCTGGATTACGGGCAGTTTGTGCGGGGGTGTCACCTCGGCGTTTTCCCGAGTTACTACGAACCCTGGGGCTATACGCCCCTGGAATGCGTGGTGCGCGGTATTCCGACCGTCACCAGCGACCTGTCCGGTTTTGGCGATTTCATCATGCAGATCATGCGGGATTACGAAAACCGGGGCATTTACGTTGTCAACCGAAAAACGCAGACCTTCAACGAAGCCGCCGACCAGCTGGCGAACATTCTGTTCCGGTTTGTCCGGCTGTCGCAGCGCGACCGGATTACGCAACGAAACCGGGTCGAAAACATCGCGGAAGTCTTTGACTGGACCAACCTGCGGTCTTACTACGATACCGCCCACGATCTGGCCCTGAAGCGCCGGAAACCGTGATTATAGACAAAAGAGAAAAGACCAAAGACGAAAGAAACCGCTTGGAAATCTTTGTCTTTGGTCTTTTCTCTTACTTCTATCTTCTCAGTACTGACTCAGTTCTTTGTTGAACTCCAGCAGAATCTGTTCTTTCATGGCGATTTTACGCTTCTGGGTGTTGACCTTGCTCATCATCATCTTATCCGCTTCCTCGTTGCCCGGGCGTCCCATCGTGTTCATGCTGCTCATGGCCATTGCCAGATCGCTTTTCTCGCGACGAACCAGATACTCCAGTTCGCGAACTTTCGTCCGCAACTGCTCGGAGCGGCTTTTCAATTCAAATGCCGGGTATTTGCGGGTAATGACGCGTTCCAGGTAATTGAGTTCGAAAATTTTATCGCAAGCGGAGCGGAATCGTTCCGAAACCGTTTTGTCGACCAGTTTGAACGGAATCTTGATTTCCTTCCATTGGTTCAGCAGCATTTTGGCCCGATCAGCAGCCGCTGGAATATCCGATTGTTTCGCCAGTTTTTCGGCTTCGTCGGCCATTTTCATTTGCTGCTCCACCCGCGGGTCGATCCGAACTTTCGGCTGAATACCCCGCGCCAGGTTGTAGCGATCGAAAACGGTTTTGGTCGCCCGGCGGTATTTTTTCAGAATTTTGCCCGATTTCTTGATCGGAACTTCACCCACTTCTTTCCACTCGTTGTTCAGGTTCCGGATCAGGTGATAGGCCTCCGTCAGCACTTTCATGTACCGTTCTTCGGCGATATTGGCCCGTTCGAGGGCTTCCCCTTCCAGGTTGTCGCGTTTGAACGGTCGGCTCCGGTCGGCTTCGTAAATGGTCCGAACGGCCCGTTCGGCCTGCGCAATGAGGTGATCGTAACGATCCATGCGCTCCTGAATAACCTTGTTCTGCTCGTTGAAAAATTCGCGCCGACGCTGGAAAAAACCGTCCAGCGTTTCGCTGAAGCGGGTCTCAATCGTTTCGTCCAGTTCTTTATCAACCGGCCCGGTTTTGATCCATTTCAGCTTGATTTCCTGAAGTTTCTCGGCGGTTTCTTTCCATTCGGTGCTGTCGGCCACGGCTTCGGCTTCGGCCAGCAGCGCGTGCTTGATTTCGAGATTTTTAAGTTGATTGGTCCGAATCAGTTCGACCAGCACTTCTTCCAGTTCGTCGAGCCGGTTCAGCAGCGGGATAAAGTTGCCGATGGCATCGAAACTAAGCAGTTTTTTTCGCAGTTGAACGAGTTTTGTCAGGTACGACCCTTTGTTCTGAGCCTCCTGAACTTCTTGCTCCAGCTGATTTACCTTGTTTTCGGCAATTGTAAACCGATTTTTGAAATAATCGAGCGCTTCCTGTTCTGTGCGTTTCACTTCACCGATTTGCCGGTCCGGATAGCTGAGGTAGCTCGACAAAAATACCTTTCCGTCTTTGACGTAACCGTATTCGTCTACCAATTGAGCTTGTTCCATTATTTTACTCTTTAAAGCTGAGCTATGGGTTTAATTGTTGATATTTGCCACCTACAAAAGTAACCAGAACAATGAGTCAGGAAACGATTATATTCTCAATGGCGGGTGTCAGTAAAATTATTCCGCCAAACCGACAAATCCTAAAGAATATCTACCTTTCCTTTTTTTACGGTGCAAAAATCGGCGTTTTAGGCTTGAATGGCTCCGGGAAATCGACCCTCCTGCGCATCATTGCGGGGCTGGATAAGAATTTTCAGGGCGAGGTGGTGTTCTCACCGGGCTATTCCGTGGGCATGCTGGAGCAGGAACCGCAGCTCGATCCAAACAAAACCGTCAAGGAAGTCGTGGAAGAAGGGGTGCAGGAAACGGTGGATCTTTTGAAAGAATTTGACCAGATCAACGAAGCATTCGGCGACCCGGATGCCGATTTCGATAAACTAATTGCCAGACAAGGGGAGGTGCAGGAAAAGCTGGACCATCTCAACGCCTGGGAACTGGATAACCGGCTCGAAAAAGCCATGGACGCCCTCCGTTGCCCGCCTTCGGACGCGCTAATTTCAACCCTGTCGGGCGGGGAAAAACGCCGGGTGGCCCTCTGCCGCCTGCTGCTGCAACAGCCTGACGTTCTGCTCCTTGACGAACCAACCAACCACCTCGATGCTGAATCGGTTCTGTGGCTGGAAGAACATTTGCGCCAGTATGCCGGAACGGTTATCGCCGTGACCCACGACCGCTATTTCCTGGACAATGTAGCGGGCTGGATTCTGGAACTGGACCGGGGCGAAGGCATTCCCTGGAAAGGCAATTATTCGTCGTGGCTCGACCAGAAACAAACTCGTCTGGCCAAAGAAGAAAAGCAGGAATCGAAGCGCCAAAAGACCTTGCAACGCGAGCTGGAATGGGTTCGGATGGCCCCCAAAGCACGGCAGGCCAAGTCGAAAGCCCGGTTGGGAGCGTACGAGAAATTGCTGAACGAAGACAATCGCCAGAAAGAAGACAAGCTGGAAATTTTCATTCCGGCGGGGCCGCGTCTGGGTGCCAAAGTGATCGAAGCCCACGGGGTTTCCAAGGCATTTGGCGATCGGCTGCTGTTTGAAGATCTGAATTTCCAGCTACCCCAGGGCGGTATTGTCGGAATTATCGGACCGAACGGGGCCGGTAAAACGACCTTGTTCAAACTCATCACGGGTAAAGAAGAACCCCAGGCCGGGACGTTTGAAGTCGGCGAAACCGTCAAATGGGCGTATGTCGATCAGGAACATGACGGCCTGGACCCGAACAAGACGGTTTTCCAAACCATTTCGGAAGGCAACGAATGGATCATGCTGGGCGGCAAGCAGGCCAACGCCCGCGCCTACGTCAGCCGGTTTAACTTCACAGGTTCCGACCAGGAGAAAAAAATCGCCAACCTGTCGGGCGGGGAGCGCAACCGCGTTCACCTGGCCATGATGCTGAAGGAAGGCGCCAATTTACTGCTGCTCGACGAACCAACCAACGACCTGGATATCAACACCCTGCGGGCACTCGAAGAAGGTCTGGAAAATTTCGCCGGTTGCGCCGTCGTGATCTCCCACGACCGCTGGTTTCTCGACCGCGTAGCCACGCACATTCTGGCGTTTGAAGGCGATTCGCAGGTCTACTGGTTCGAAGGCAACTTCTCCGAATACGAAGAAAACCGCCGGAAACGACTCGGCACCGATGCCACCCCGAAGCGGATTAAATATAAGAAACTCGTTTAGCGGCTGCGGTTTAAGGGTTGACGTTGGTGACGGCCTTAAACCGCAACCCTTAAACCTCAAACGATAGCTATGTACGGTTATTTCAACGGCTCCATTCTCCCCGTCGAACAGATCGCTTTCGGCGTGACGGACCTTGGACTGCTACGCGGTTTTGGGCTTTTCGATTATTTCCGGACCTACAATGGCCGTCCTTTTCAGTGGGACTGGTATTGGGAGCGATTCGCCAATTCAGCCGCCAAAATGCACCTGCGCCTGCCCATTCAAAAGGATGAAGCCTACCGGGTGGTGATGGAACTGGTCGATAAAAGCCGCTTGCCAAATGTGGCTATACGCTTCGTGATGACGGGTGGCTACAGTCCCGACAGCATCAGCGTGGTGAATCCGAACCTGCTGATGATGGCGGAAGAACTACACCCCAGTTCGCCCAGCCAGTACGAAGAGGGCATCAAGGTGATTCTGGATGAATATGTTCGGGAAATGGCCGAGGTCAAAAGTACGGATTACAGACGGGTGATTCTGCTGGCGCAGGCCATCCGGTCGGCGCGGGCGTCGGATGTGTTGTACCACAAAAACGGCGAAATCAGCGAACTGAGCCGGAGTAACTTCTTCCTTTTCAAAGGCGATCGGCTGATTACGCCCAACCGCCACATTCTGCACGGCATTACGCGCCGGACGGTGATGCACCTGGCGCAGAACGATTTTCAGGTGGAAGAACGGCCGGTTTTAGTGTCCGATCTCTACGATGCCGACGAGGCCTTTACAACCAGCTCGACGAAAAAAGTGTTGCCCATCGTTCAGATTGGCGACCTGACCATAGGCGACGGAAAACCGGGCGAGCGAAGCCGGTTTTTACTGGACGAGTTTAATGAATTGATCGAAAACTGGTAACTGCGAAGCCACTACCGCTCGTTATGCAGTTTAAACGGCTCAGGATCGGTCATCCAGGACAGCCATTTGTTTTGCGCTTTCATCACCTGCTCGATCACATCCCGAACGGCCCCACGGCCGCCCGGTAGGGGAGAGATATAATCGCAAACCGCCTTGATTTCGTCGGCCGCATCGGCGGGGCAACTACTGAGCAGGGCAGGGCGGGAGAGGACCTGCAAATCCGGAATGTCATCGCCCATGTACAACACCTCCGCTTCGTTGATCCGGTCGCGATTCAGGTAACCGAGGTACGCGTAGATTTTCTGGTCGACCGGGCCGCCCATGAAGATGTCTTTGATTTTCAGGAACTCCAGCCGCTTCCGAACACCCGCCTGATTGCCGGCCGACAAAACCGCCACCCGATAACCGGCATGAACCGCCCGCTCGATGGCGTAGCCGTCGCGGATGTTGAAGGTGCGAAATTGCTCGCCCGATTCCAGCGCATTAACGCTCCCGTCAGTCATCACGCCATCGACATCGAAAATAAAGGTGTTGATTTGTCGGAATCGATCCTGTAAAGCCGTCATAGGTCCGTGGTTGAATCACGAAAATACGCGTTCAATCGGTTTAATTTCTATTTGCTTCAATTTTCTTATAGTTTGCCGGTTCGCCGATGAATACCGAGGATTTCAATGGATTTTAGTAAGCTGGCTGCCCACTATCAGGAGAGCCTTTTCCGAACCATCATTCCTTTCTGGACTAAACACAGCCGCGACACGCTCTGCGGAGGCTATTTCAATGCCCTGACCGACCTGGGTGATGTCTTCGATACCGACAAAGTTATCCAGCTTCAGGCGCAGCAAATCTGGGCGTTTTCTTTTCTGTATAACCGGGTCGATGCCATCCCGGCCTGGCTCGAACTCGCCCAATACGGGGCCGGGTTTCTGCAAAAAACCAGTCGGCCCGAAGGTCGTTGGCTAGGCGTTGTCGATCGGCGCGGAAAGCCCGTAGCACCCGCCGAAACCATCGGGCCGGACTGTGCCGCGGCTATGGCTTTTGCCCAGCTGCACCAGGCCACCCAGGAACCTGCCCTGGCGGAAATAGCCCGGCAAACCATACTGAATGTGATCAACCACCGCCAGCAGCAACGCGAAGCATGGGAAAATCAGTTGGGCGGTTTTCGGCAGCTCAAACACCTTCGCGAACCCATGAGCCTGTTGAAAGCCCTGCTCGAAACCCGTCCATTGCTGGAACCGGAGTTTTACAAACAGGCCTACGAAGCGGTTCTGAGCGAAATCCAGAACGAGTTTTTCGACAAACGCATTGCGGTTTTGCGCGAAATGGTGCTGCCCGGTGGTTACTTCTGCGATAGCCCATCCGGTCGGCGGTTACACGGCGGCTACGGTTTTGAAACCGCAAATTACCTGCTCGAAGCCGCTGAACTAACCGGCAATCGACGGTTGGCCCAGCAGGCCGTTCAGATGGCATTACACCTGGCCGAAATCAGCTGGGATGAGCCTTCAGGTGGTTTTTTCCAGTACGCTGATTTGAAAGAGCGGCCCAGTATGTACAGCGAGTGGGACCGGAAACTCTGGTGGGTTCATGCCGAAGCGCTGGCCATTTTTTCGCGGGGCTACGTTCATACCCGCCAGAACGACTGTCTGAAGTGGTTTCGAAAAGCCCATGACTACACCTGGCAGCATTTCCCGGATAACGTCAACAAAGAATGGTTTGGCGTGCTCGACCGCAAAGGACAACCCGTTTCAACCATCAAAGCCAGTCCGGAAAAAGGGTGTTATCACCTGATTAAAGGCTTATATGAAACCTGGCAGGCACTGGAAACATGCGCTGCCATTTCGTCCAAAACCGGTTCCCAACTCCGCCTGGGTCGCCCGGCGCATTGACCCGAGTCAGCCCCGTCGTTGAATGCCATCGGACAGCATCTGGTACAGTTGCAACAGCTCCGGCTTGTCTGATAAATAATTCAGGTGCAGGCTCAGCGTGTTCAGATCGCCACGGCGGGCCGGGCCGGTTTGCACCAGGGCCGGGTGCTTCGCGTCGAGCGCTTTCTGGAACGTTTCTTCAATCAACGGACGCAATAAATCGAAGTCCAGCTTTTCGGAATCCGTCAGATCTTTGGCAAGACCGAGCAGGTAATTGGTAAAATTACAAGCGAAAACCGCAGCAATGTGCAGCACCTTCCGCTCGTGCGAATTCACCAGATAAACGATCTGGCTCATTTGCTGCGCCAGCGTCACCAACTGCGCTTCGGTTTCGGGATCGCTGGCTTCAATGCAGAGCGGAATAATGTCAAAACTGAGCGGTTTGGTGCTTTTGCTGAACGTTTGCAAGGGGTAAAAAACGCCCGTCCGCACCGGCACATCGCTGTAAATGTCCATCAGTCGGCGTAGCACCTCAAGTGATTTGCTTCCCGATGTATGCACCAGGATGGCGTTTTCGGGTAACACCAACTGAGCCGCCACTTCTTCCAGGGCATCGTCGGGAAGGGCCAGCACGAAGAGTTCGGCCTCGCTTTCGGCAAAATTCAGATCGGTGCTCAACCGGGCTTCGTACAGCATCGAAACGAGTTGCCGGGCCGTTGACGCATTCCGGCTATAAATTTCGCCGATGACGTGCCCGGCGTTTTCGAACGCCATTGCCAGGTGCCAGGCCAGATTTCCGGCGCCAATAAAGGATATTTTCATGCGATAAAGATATTTTCTGAACGCAAACAAAAAACGAATCCGGCAGTTTTTTCGGCGTTAATCGACTGGAAGAGGGAAATGGAAGAATTGATCCTGGCGGTCTATGACATGCCCGACCCGGGTATACTGCCTGAATGAAGGGCCAAAAGCAAATTGCTTGCACATCTAACAGTGTTAGTTTTCCGGCCATTGCCGTAAATAGAAGGCCATATCAAAACCGGGTTTTCCGGCGAAACGATTTGTTTATCCGTACCATCTGCCCCCGGCTTTTCCTTTTAGAAGTTGTTCATGGTAGGTTGGTAAAAACAATTTAACACTGTTAGATGCACAAACACCAAATAATACTAGCTCACAAACCAATGAATATCAGAAACTTATCGTAAGCACTAGGACATGGCTGTCATTTTGCAACAAAAAACCCGCAGTACTCTTTCTAGCGCTGCGGGTTCCAACCATTAACCTAACTAAACTTAATTCGAGACACAGTTGCGAATCAACTGCTTGAAGGCTTCGGCCACGTAACGGCCTTTTTCAATATCCCCCAATTGAATTTTTACCGTGTGGACATAATCGGAAGGCTTCCCGTCTTTATGCGTTTTCACCAGTTTTTCTTTACCCTTGGTCACCAGACTGACGTAGACATTCTTGCCATCGACATCGAAGTTGGTCGCATCGGCGTTCAGGTCTTTCAAGGCCAGGTCATATACGAGTTCCGATGTTTTCTTGCCGCCCTGCGTCACCGTCAGTTTCAGGTCGCAGGTACCGTTATCGGTAGCCAACGCGTACGTTGTTGGTTCTTTTTCGCCCAGATCTTTCGGCAACTGTTCCTTGATCCAGTCCAGCCGGGCCTGCTGGCTGCCGGTCGGCACCGGGCTTTTCCGGGAGAGGGCGCACAACTGAACGGCTTTCTCCACGGCTTGTGACATATACCGGACATTCTCCAGGTTGTCGGCTGCCAGCTCCAGGGTAGATACATAACTCTGACGAACGCCGTTCTTGGTATACCCGATGAACCGGCGGTTGTCGCGGGTTTTCAGCTCGATGGTATACAATTCTTTATCGACACCCAGTTTGGCCCCTTTCTCGGCCAGATCGGCCAGATTAAACTCGTAGACCTCTTCGGTATTGTTCTTGTTGTATGTTTCGCGCCGGGTATACGTACAGATGCAATCCGGTTTTAGCGCCTGCTCGATGGTGCGGTCGTTGGTTTTGGCGGACGTTACGCTTGATTCCAGGTATTTCTGGGCAACCGGCATAGTGGCAAAAACCGGTTTGCGCGACTCCAATTGTTTGACGGCCAGCGGAATCAGCTTGCGCCAGGCTCCGGCGATATCCCGAATCTTGTCGGCATCCCCGCTGATGACTTCGAATGTATGAACGACATTGTCCAGTTTGCCATCTTTCGCATAGCCCATCAGCTTCTGTTTCTGCTGCGTGACCAGCGACAACTCCAGCCGCTTGCCTTTTGTTTCAATTTGCAGCCCCTCCAGCGCCAGATCGCCGAGGTTGAACGAAAACGTTTCGGAAGAGGCCGACCCTTTCGCGCCCACTTCGCTCCGGCGGAAAACCGCCCGCAACGGATTGTCATAGTCGAACGTCAGGGCTTGTTCGTATTTGTCGGAGCCGATCGCTTCGTTCCCGATATTGGTTTTCAGCCACTGCCGCAACTCGTCGAGCGTGTCCGGTGTCCGGGTGGGTTTGTACGACTTTTCAGCCGCCTGAATCACTTTTTTCAGCGATTCGACCAGGGCTTTGGCAATATCCGGATTATCGGCATAGAGCTTCACCCGATCCGTCAGGTTTTTCAGTTCGCCGTTTTCGCTGTAGCGGACAAATTTGCGGTGCTGTTTGGTATCGGCCATGACCGCAATGACGTCGCGTTCTACTTTATACGTCACCGTCGAAATGTCCAGATCCGACAGGTTCAGAAAGTAGGTGCTTTCGTCGCCTTTGCCTTTATCGCTGGTTTTTGTGACGGAAAACGTAGCCCGGTAATTCGGCTGGGAAGCTTCTATTTTCTGAATAAACTGGGCATTGCCGGTTTTGACGGGTTGCAGTTGCGTCGAGACACCAGCCAGCGGGCCGGTCATCAGGTCTTGGGCATTGGCCGCTACGGAGCACGTAACCGCCAACCAGATCAGTACTGGTTTTTTCATGGTCGTTTAGTCGTATTTGTTGTTACTGCGCCGGTTTTAAAAACCGTACGACAAAAGTAAACGACCCGACGCCGGAGAAAAGCAGACTTGTCAGCAAACGGAATTTCGGCCTTATCAACTGCGCATTTTGCCGCCTGAATCGTAAAAGTAAAAACCCCGCAACTTCCGCTGCGGGGTTTCCGTAAAACCAAACGCTATTGCCTTGACTTAGAGGTGAATTGCTTCGCCGTAAGCCGCTTCCGTGGCATCTTTGATCGATTCCGAAATGGTCGGGTGGGGGTGAACCGCTTTCAGGATTTCGTGACCGGTGGTTTCCAGACGACGGGCAGCGACTACTTCGGCGACAATTTCTGTCACATTGTAGCCGATGAAGTGAGCGCCTAACCACTCGCCGTATTTTTTGTCGAAAATCACTTTCACAAAGCCTTCCGGTGCACCGGCGGCTTTGGCTTTGCCCGAAGCCGACAGCGGGAATTTACCCACCAGAATATCGTACCCGGCTTCCTTGGCGGCCGCTTCGGTGTAGCCCACCGAGGCAATTTCCGGTGTGCAGTACGTACACCCCGGAATGTTGTTGTAGTTCATCGGTTCGACATGGTCCAGACCGGCGATTTTTTCCACGCAAATGATGGCTTCGGCGGAAGCAACGTGCGCCAGAGCCTGCCCTTTCGTACAGTCGCCGATGGCATAATAGCCTTCAACGTTTGTCCGGTAATAGTCGTCCGTCGCGATTTTCCCGCGCTCGGTTTTGATGCCGGTTTCTTCCAGACCAATGTTTTCAATGTTGGCGACAACCCCAGCCGCCGACAGCACGGTTTCAACTTCAAACGTCTTCTCGCCATCCGGCGTTTTAACGTATACTTTGCTGAGTTTGCCACTCGTATCGACCTTCGTTACTTCCGAGCTGGTGTAAATGTCGATACCCATTTTCTTGTAATTCTTGGCCAGTTCTTTCGAGATTTCCTCGTCTTCGACCGGTACGATCCGCGGCAGAAACTCGACGATGGTCACTTTCGTCCCCATCGACGCATACACGTACGCAAACTCAACGCCAATGGCCCCGGAACCAATCACCAGCATCGATTCGGGCTGTTTTTCCAGGGACATCGCCTTGCGGTATTCGATCACTTTCTGGCCATCGATGGGTACGGCGGGCAGCGCGCGGGCCCGGCCACCGGTGGCAATGATGATGTGTTTGGCTTCGTATTCGGTGGTTTTTCCGTCTTTATCGGTAATGTCGATTTTCTTACCCGGTTTTACTTTACCATTGCCGAGTAACACGTCGATTTTATTCTTCCGCATCAGGAAGGAAATCCCCTTGCTCATGGAGTCGGCCACACCCCGGCTGCGTTTAATCACCGCCGGAAAATCCGGTTTCGATTCGCCGTTGATGGTAATACCGTAATTTTCAGCGTGTTTAATGTATTCAAAAACCTGCGCACTCTTCAATAAAGCTTTGGTAGGAATACAACCCCAGTTCAGGCAGATTCCACCCAGACTTTCGCGTTCGACAACGGCGGTTTTAAAACCCAGTTGCGACGCACGAATAGCAGCGACGTAGCCACCGGGGCCGCTGCCGAGAACAATTACATCATATTGTGATGCCATAGTTGAGGAATATTAATGAATAGTAGTATTGACCTAACTCTATCAGGGGAACGCAAAGTTAGTTTGAAAAGTTGATTTACCTACTTCATTCCGACCGGCTTGTCCATCCTGCCATTTTTCCGGGAATTACTTTCCGGGCCGGTTTTCGTCTAAGGGAGAAACACCACTGCCGTTTCGCTTGTATGCCGCAGGATTACGATAAGATCTTTCGGGAAAACCTGGCCGAAATCATTCTGCCGCTGGTGCGCAAAACCGTGGGGCTCAATCCGCAGCACCTTGAAAATCTGCCGGAGAAACTGCAGCGAACCGTCGAACGGATTCCGGATTTTTTAAAGAAAGTGGTTGATCCCGGCCGTGAATCGTATATTCTGCACATCGAGATTCAGACCGCCGATGCATCCGATATGGTCTACCGGATGCTGGAATATGCCGCCATGCTGCTGCGAAAGCACAAACTGTTGGTCCGGCAGTACGTTTTTTACATTGGGGAGGGACGGGCTAAAATGCCCGTTTTATTAGAAACCGGTCTGTTAACATACGGATACACCCTCGTTAATCTGAGCGACATTCCGTACCGGCAGTTTATGGATTCGGATAAACCGGAAGAGCTGATTTTGACGGTTTTAGCCAACCTCGAACAGGAAAAACCGCGTGAGGTCATAAATTATATTTTGCAGAAACTACGTCATAGGGCCCCCGACCATTTCCAGTTGGGCAAATTTATTCGGCAATTGGAAATCTTGTCACAACTCCGTAATTTTCAATCAATCGTTTCAGAAGAAGCAGAAACCATGGCACACGGATTCGACATCACCATCGACCGGCTATACATCAAAGGCCGTGAGGAAGGGATTAAGGAAGGGCTGAAAGAAGGCGTTCGGGAAGGGATGGAAAATGGCGTTAAGATTGGTAACGAGCAAGGGCAACGAACGCTTATTCTTTCCGTACTTCGTAAAAAAACCTTATCCCCCGAGCAAATTGCCGAATTATTGGATGTTCCCGTCAAGCTGGTGCTTGACGTACAACAAAAAGGCGTATAGCCGGTTTTAATAACGATGGGAAAGCGGATGAATGCATCCGCTTTTTTGTTGCATTCGGATAGCCGTTCGTAAAACCGTATCTTTGCGGACTCATTTTTACATAAAACATTGTTTCACGCATTATGACGACCGACCAATTAAAGGACGTGAGGGCCAGAGTAGAGGCCCTGAGGGGGTATCTTTGACTACGATAGCAAGAAAGAACAACTCGCTGATTTAGAAGACCGTACCAGCCAACCCGAATTCTGGCAGGACGCCGAAGGTGCCGAGAAAACCATGAAGCAGGTCCGTATGCTGAAAGGCTGGACCACGGGGTATGAACACGTTGAGTCGCTGCTGGGTGATCTCGAAACCCTGTTTGAATTCTACGAAGCCGGCGACGTTTCGGAGGAGGAGATCGACGCTGAGGGCGAAAAAGTAAAAGCCGCCCTGGACGACCTGGAGCTGAAAAAAATGCTCAGCAATGAGGAAGACCAGCTCAGTGCCATCCTGGAAATCAACTCCGGCGCGGGCGGCACCGAAAGCCAGGACTGGGCCGATATGCTGTACCGCATGTACCTGATGTGGTCCGAAAAACACGGCTATAAAGTGAAGCAGGTCGATTACCAGCCCGGCGACGGTGCGGGCATCAAGTCGGCCACGCTGGAAGTAGACGGACCGCTGGCCTACGGTTTTCTGAAATCGGAAAACGGTGTCCACCGGCTCGTGCGGGTGTCACCTTTCGATGCCAACGCCCGGCGGCACACCTCGTTTGCTTCGGTTTACGCGTATCCGCTCATCGACGACTCCATTGAAATTGAAGTCAATCCCGCCGACATCGACTGGGATACCTTCCGTTCGGGCGGGGCCGGTGGCCAGAACGTCAACAAGGTGGAAACCGCCGTCCGGCTGCGCCACAAACCGTCGGGCCTGATCATCGAGTGTCAGCAGGAGCGGAGCCAGTTGCAGAACAAGGAAGTGGCCATGCGGCTGTTGAAATCGAAACTTTACCAGATTGAAGTCGAAAAGCGCAACGCAGCCCGGGCCGAAGTAGAGGCCAGCAAGAAGAAAATCGAGTGGGGTTCGCAAATCCGGAGCTACGTCCTCGACGATCGCCGGGTGAAAGACCACCGCACGGGCTTCCAGACCTCCAATACCGACGCGGTTTTGAACGGTGATCTGGATGGCTTTATCAAATCATACCTGCTGATGCAGGATTAACAATCCGTCCCCGGCCGCCTGACAGTTGCCGGGGACCTTCGTTTATTGTATGTTTGGCCATGCTTCCGGTTTTTAAGCTGTCAAACGGCCCCCTTCCTTTACTGGCCTTTCACGGTATTGGCCAGACTCACCGGGTTTTTGAACCACTGGCGCAGGCCCTGGAAGGGCGGTATTCGGTTTATGCCTTTGATTTGTTTTTTCACGGAGAGCAGCCCGTGCAGGGCGTCGGTGATGTGCTTACCAAAGAAGCCTACCGCGCACTTATTCATGCGTTTCTCCAACAACACCAGATTGAGCGGTTTGCTGTCCTCGGTTTCAGCATGGGCGGGCGGTTTGCTTTGGCCACGGCCGAACTTTTCCACGCACGCATCGACGAGTTGGTGCTGATTGCCCCCGACGGAATCACGATCAGTCCGTGGTATCGACTGGCTACCGGGACGGGTGTAGGCCGGATCTTATTCCGTTATTTTCTTAACCATGTCCCGCTGCTGCACCGGTTTGGGCAGTTTTTTATTTCCATCGGTCTGATCAACCGCAGTGTCTTACGGTTTGCCGAAAACATGCTGGCGACTGCTGAACAGCGGAAAATGGTCTACAACTCCTGGATTTATTTCCGGAAACTTCGCTTCGAACCTCGGTACCTGGCTACCCTGTTTAATCAAAAGCCGATCCGCATTCGTTTTTTTACCGGTTACTTTGATCAGGTGGTTCCCACGTCTTTTCTGACGCCCCTGATCAATTCCCTTCCGACCTACGAACTAACGGTTTTGAAAACCGGCCATCACCGGCTGATCGAAAAAGTGGCCAAACGCCTTTAGCGGTTTAAGGCCCGATTTAACACCACATACAAGCCCACAACGGACGCCAGCAGCAGAACCCCGATTGAAATCTGTGTCCAGTTTCCCGCGTTCGGATTTTCAATTAACGTCTGGATTTCCTTCGCCTGCTGGGCCGTCCAAACTGCAATGAACGTCCGGGGAATCATACCCAGAAAACCGCCTAATAGAATATTTCGCAGCCGTGCCCCGGACAAGGCAAAGACCAGATTGGTCACCGCAAAGGGCAAAACCGGCGACAGTTTGGTAAAGAAAATTACTTTCAGCTCCTGTTCCCGAATCTGCTCCAGAACCTTTTTGGCCTTCTGGTTTTCTTCGATAAAGCGAACAAACCGGTCCTGATCGACCCAATTAATCATCCGGTTTACCAACAGAATGCAAATCATGTTCAGCGCGAAAAGTGGCAAAAGGGAATTCCAGCCCAGAAAATAACCGAAGATCAGGGCCAGAAAAGTCGGTGGCGTCAGGGCAAAAGCGGATGTGAGGCAACAGGCAGCCGTCAAACCCAGCCATTCCCAGGCATTAAATTGGGCAATCACCGGTTCGTACGAAACCGTCAGATACGTGAGCACCGAACTGAATAAGACCGGCACAACCGACAAAATCAATCCTATCAGCGCCGGGCCCGATAATACTTTTAACTGTACTTTTTTCACGCGACAAACTTACGGGATTTCCAGGCAATGACTGGCACCATTTGTAAAACCGTGTTACATTCGGGTATGAAATTCGCAACCAAAGCCATCCACGCCGGTGTCGAACCGGATCCCACCACGGGGGCCATTATGACGCCCATCTACCAGACTTCGACCTACGTCCAGGAGTCGCCGGGCAAACACAAGGGCTACGAGTACGCCCGCACCCAAAACCCGACCCGAACGGCCCTGCAAAATAACCTGGCCGCGCTCGAAAACGGCAAACACGGTATTTGCTACGCATCCGGGCTGGCCGCGACCGATGCCATCCTGAAGCTGTTCAAACCGGGCGACGAGATTATCGCCAGCAACGATCTGTACGGCGGTACGTACCGGATTATGGTGCGGGTTTTTCAGGAATACGGCATCAAATTCAACTTCATCGGGCTGGAAAATCCGTCGGCACTGGAAGGGGCCATGACGCCCGCGACGAAGATGGTCTGGATCGAAACGCCCACGAATCCGCTGCTGCGCATCGTTGACATCAAAGCGATTGCGGCCATTACGAAAGCCAAAAATACGCTGCTGGTGGTCGATAATACGTTTGCGTCGCCGTATCTGCAAAACCCGCTGGATCTGGGTGCCGACCTTGTGATGCATTCCGTGACGAAATACCTCGGTGGCCACTCCGATACGGTCATGGGCGCCATTGTGCTCAATGACGACGAAATCACGAAGCGGCTCGAATTTATCCAGAATGCCTGCGGGGCCGTTCCGGGGCCGCAGGATTGTTTTCTGGTGTTGCGCGGGATCAAAACGCTGCACATCCGGATGCAGCGGCATTGCGAAAACGCCCTAAAAATTGCGCAGTATTTACGCCAGCACCCGAAAGTCAGCCAGGTAAATTATCCGGGGCTGGAAGATCACCCGCAGCACGAACTGGCGAAGCGGCAAATGCGCGGTTTTGGCGGTATGGTGTCCTTTGAACTGCACGGTGACTCGCTGCCGGAAGCCGTGCGCGTGATGGAAAGTTTCAAAGTGTTTTCGCTGGGCGAATCGCTGGGCGGTGTCGAGTCGCTCTGTACGCACCCGGCTTCGATGACCCACGCCAGCATTCCGAAAGAAGAGCGCGAAAAGAACGGCCTGAAAGACACCCTGATCCGCCTGAGCGTCGGGATTGAAGACGCCGACGATCTGATGGCTGATCTGGCGCAGGCGATTGGCTAACGTACCCCCGGACTTTAGTCCGTGTGATTTTCAGCATTTCCAGAGCGATAAGTCACTTGAATCACACGGACTAAAGTCCGGGGGTACTTAAAACCGGATTCTCACCCCCGCCAGAAAATTCCGGCCGGCCTGCGGATAGTAGAAGTTTTCCGTAACGGTTTTTCCCTCCGCAATGTAGCTGTAGGTGTAACCGTTTGACTCGTAGAGTTCGCCCAAAACGTTGTTAAGCAGCAATGAAAACGCGATTTCGTTCATGCCTTTGGGCTTCACCGTATAAATAAACCGCAGATCGTTGACGAAATACGCGTCCAGCTTACGGTTTTCGCTGGAGGTGTTGTCCATGTACTGCTTCCCGACATATTTCGACAGCAAGCCTAGTTCCAGCCCTTTCACCGGGGTATAGAGCAATTGCGAGCCAACAATCGTGTTCGGAGCAAACGCAATGTCGGTGTTGGTATAGCGATTCACATGCTGCTCTCCGGTATCATAATCATCCAGGAACTCCGTAAAAGCTTTTACTTTATTCTGACTGAAGGTTGCATTGACGTTCCAGCGCAGGTTTTTGGCCAGGACGGTTCCGGCTTCCAGTTCAATGCCGGCGCGGTAACTATTCGGTACGTTTACCCGGTTTTGCGCCCCCACATCGTTGATCTGACCGGTCAATACCAGCTCGTTTTTATACTTCATGTAATACAGGTTGGCCGAAAAAGCCATTCGCTGGGATTGCAGCTTGTAACCCGCTTCCCAATCGTTCAGCCGTTCGGCTTTCGGACGGCTGGCGGGCGTCGATTGGGTGTAATCGTTGCGGTTGGGTTCGCGGTGTCCCACACCGAATGAGGCATACACGCTGCTGCGGTCATTGAGCGCATAGGTAATGCCGGCTTTGGGATTGAAAAAGCTCAGGTTATCGTCCTGTTGCACATTGCGGAGCTGGTTGTCAAAGCCCAGAAACGAATACCCAACGGTCCGAACCTGCAAATCAACGAAGGCATTGAGTTTGGAGCTAAACTGGTAATAGGCCTTTCCGTAGAGGTTAAAATCGGTTTTGGTAGCGTCGTTGTTGTAATACCGGTGCCGGATGTCGCTGGTGCTGGCAAACCGGGCCCAGATGACCTCTCCAAAATGCTTGCCGGTATACTGATTCCAGCCCCCGCCGATGTTGGCCGTCAGTTTGCCGAAACTGTTGTAATCCAGCGAAAAAACCGCCCCGTAGAAGTCATTATCCAGCCAGCGCCGGCGAATCAGATCCGTGCGGCTGATGGTCGAATCGCCGATCACGACGTTCGGCAAACCGTAATCCGACAGGCGGTTATTGGCCCGGAACTGTTCGTAATAGCCTCGGCCTTTGGTGTAGTGCAACGACGCATTCAGACGCCAGTTTTTGCTCAACTCATGCGAACTAATCAACTGGTAATGATCCTGTTGATAATTATCGACCTCATTTTCGTAGGTGTAGGCATTGTAGGTCCGGTTAGTTTTCAGCAGGCTTTCCGGCACCCCATCCCAGGCCTGGTACGTTTTTTCCATACCCGAGAACACATTGAGCCGCACAAAGCTTTTCTTACCGTACCAGCCGCCCGACAGGTAAAACGATTTCAGGTTCGACGATGCCCGGTCGATATACCCGTCCGACACGATTCTGGACAGTCGCGCATCGACCACAAAGTGATTACTCAGCAAACCGGAACCGGCTTTTACGGTGGTTTTCAGCGTATTGAACGAGCCCCCAGACACATCCACCTCGCCGTACGGATTGCGTTCCAGACTGTTGGTTTGTACGTTAACCGAAGCACCGAAGGCCCCCGCGCCGTTGGTCGAGGTGCCCACGCCCCGCTGAATCTGAATACTGCTGACCGATGAGGCAATATCCGGCATATTGACCCAGAACGTACCCTGCGATTCGGCGTCATTGTACGGAATTCCGTTGACGGTTACATTAACCCGCGTCGCATCCGAACCGCGAATCCGAAAACCGGTATAGCCGACGCCCGCACCCGCGTCGGAGGTGGTCACCAGCGACGGCGTAAAATTCAGCAGCAGCGGAATATCCTGCCCCAGATTCTGCTTCGTCAGCTCTTTGCCGGAAACGTTCGTGTAGGCAATCGCCGACTTCTGGTTGGCGCGCGTGGCACTGACCACTACCTCATCGACAACGACGACCGTTTTGGTCAGCGAAACCGTAATCTGAGCATCCTGATTCAATTCAACGGTTTTTAAAACTGGCTCATAACCCAGCAGAGAGATGCGTAATTGGGTGGTGCCCGGTTTCAAATTCGTCAGACGGAATGCGCCGTTGGCATCCGCAAATGTGCCTTTATACGTGCTTTCGACTGTAACCGCTGCACCGGGTAACACCCCGCCGTCGGCATCGTTGATGGTTCCGGAAATGGAAAATTGCGCCCAGGCGGGCAGACTGGCGAGCAAAAAAACCGCCGAGAGTAAGCTTAGGTTGACGAAATACAGCCTAACCGTCACATTTTTCATGGTATACGAAATGTTCACGACAGGCAAGGGGCCGACCTATCTACTGGATGTATGTGGTAAAATGAAACTTAACGAACTTAGGTTCGTCGGTACGTTCCCTTCGCCGGCATTACCCGGTGCAGGTTCAATGGGTATAATCTCAGCCCGTTGTATTAAGGCACCCCTTATGTAAGATTAAGCGATGCAAAGGTAAGCGTGGAAATGGTACAAAAAAGCATTTTGCCGAAATATTGAACGACAATGAACTGTATCTGAAATTTAAATGTATATACATTAAATGTCGATACAATTAAATAAATTTGTCATATTACTTTTAAAACTCCCGCAATCATGGAAACGCTCGTCAATGGATTACACCACGTTACGGCTCTGGCCGGCGATGCCCAGGGTAATGTTGATTTTTACACGCACATTCTGGGATTACGGCTGGTCAAAAAAACCATCAACTTCGATGCGCCGGATGTTTACCACCTGTACTACGGGGACGAAACCGGGTCGCCGGGGAGTATCCTGACGTTTTTTCCGTACGGTAAAAGCTTTCCCCGGGGCCGGAAGGGTGGGGGGCAACTGACCTATACGGCGTTTTCGGTTCCGACGGCTTCGCTGAGTTTCTGGATCAATCGGCTGCATGAATTCAATATTGCCTTTACAGGTCCTTACCAACGCTTTAACGAAACCTACCTGCGGTTTGAGGATTTCGACGGCATGGGCATCGAACTGGTGGCGCACGACAACGACTCCCGGCCCGGCTGGTCGAACGGTTTTATTCCCCTCGAACACGCCGTCAAAGGTTTCCATACCGTCACGTTAAACGAGTTCAACGTGGATGATACGGTTACCTTATTAACCGAATCGCTGGGACATACTCTCGTCGCCGAAGAGGCCGGTTTGTTCCGGTTTCAGGCCGGGAAAGGCGGTTCCGGGAATTACGTGGATGTGAAACATTCACCCACCGATGTTCGGGCGCAGCAGGGCAACGGTTCGGTGCACCACGTTGCTTTCTCAACCGATAGCGACGAATCACAGATCGTGCTGCAACAACAACTGCTGGAAGCCGGTTATCACGTGACACCCGTTCAGGATCGGAATTATTTCCACAGCATTTATTTCCGCGAACCGGGCGGTATTTTGTTCGAAGTAGCGACCAACCCGCCGGGATTTGCCGTCGATGAACCCGTTGCGGACTTGGGGAAAACGCTTAAATTGCCCGAGTGGTACGAACCCCGTCGTGCAAAAATTGAAGCGGCATTACCGAAAATTGAAGTGAAATAACGGACAGGGGCAGAAGGTACGATGAATACCTTTTGCCCTTACTTTATCCTAAACACGATGATACACGATCCTAATAACTTCCTTACCGCCGGAAAACCGCTGGAAAAAGCCGCAAAAGTGATGGTTATGGTACACGGGCGGGGGGCCTCCGCGCGGGATATTCTGTCGTTGTCAGAATATATTACCGATGATAACTTTGCGTTTATCGCCCCGCAGGCCCATCAGGGCACCTGGTATCCGTATTCGTTCCTGAGCCCCATCGAACAGAACGAGCCCCATCTGTCGTCGGCCCTGCAGGTGCTGAGCAGTCTGCGCGCCCGGCTGCAGTCGGACTATAACTTCAAAACACCCCAGATTTTCTGGCTCGGTTTTTCGCAGGGTGCCTGTCTGGCGCTGGAATTTGTGGCCCGCAATGCGATGCCATACGGCGGGGTTTTCGGGCTGAGTGGCGGTTTGATCGGCCCGCCGGGAACGCCCCGGCTGTACGACGGCGAACTGGAAGAAACACCGGCTTTTCTGGGGTGCAGCGACATCGATCCGCACATTCCGAAAGACCGCGTCATCGAGTCGGAAGGCGTGTTCCGGGCTATGGGTGCCCAGGTGAAAATGAAATTATATCCAAATTTTCCGCATTCAGTCAACGAAGATGAGTTAAAGATTGTTAACCAGTTAATTGCCGGTTCGCCGACCTCCGGCGCACCCATTCGTGAGTTGTACACTTAAAACTACCACGTCCGATGAGTCAGTTTATGGTAGAAATCAATCTTCCGGCCGAAATGACCGAGGAGTTTACGGTAAAAATTCCGCACCAGCGTTTGAAAGTCAATGAATTGATGGAAAACGGCAAGCTGTTGACGTATGCCTTGTCCTTCGACCGCCAGAAACTATGGTGCGTCGTCAAGGCCCAGACGGAATTTGAAGCAATGGAAATCATCTCGGAATTTCCGTTGATCAACTTTATGGACCCGACCATTACGGAACTGATGTTCAATAATATCGTTTCATTACGAATGCCCTTGTTTTCACTGAATTGACTACTTTTGCCGGGTCATTTTTCCCGTTTCGCATGGCCAATTTTAAATTCGTTCAATCGGATTCAGACCTGAAACCGTACGCCGATTTTCGGCTGGCACGGATCGACGGTCAGCACGCTAAAACCCTGAAATCATTCTACGAGCAACTCGCCCGTGAGCTGCGGTTTCCGGCCGAGTTTGAATTCGGCCTGGAGTCGCTCGACGACGCCCTGAACGATCTGGATTGGCTGGTTGAGGATAAAATTGCGGTTTATATTACCGATACCGACGCTTTTTTGTCGCAGGAAAAAAGTGACGTCAAAAAAATTGATTTGCTGAACATTCTGGATGCCGCTGCCGAAGACTGGAAATGGGTTGATGAGGAAGAAGAGGGGGTTGCGGTCCGGCAGCTGGTGTTTCTGTTTCAGCCCAGCGATTCGTTGGTGACTCTCTTTGAAAAAGAGGATTTTGCCTACGACCGCACCGTTTAAGTTTGCAACAAAAACCGTCTATCCACGGTTAATTGGGTGCTTTTGCCGCATGGAGATTTTCGTCCCTGCGGCTTTTGGTATTTTATATTTTCTATGAAAGTAGCCGATTTTATTACGCTTTATACCGAAGATAGTTTCATCAAAATCATTGGTGAACAATTCCGCCAGCCACATTCCAACGAACCGGCCCGCATTCAATTGAAAGGCATTACGGGCAGCCTCGATGCCGTGCTGGCTGCGTCTGTTTACCGCCTGCATCCCTCCACGTTTTTATTTGTTTTGAGCGATCGGGAAGAGGCTTCTTATTTCTATAACGATTTGCAGAATCTGCTGGGCGAAGACGTCTTGTTTTTTCCGATGTCGTATAAAAAACCGTATCAGTACGAAGAGGTGGAAAACGCCAACGTTCTGATGCGGGCCGAAGTGCTGAATAAACTGAATGCTGAGGCCAACAAAAACGTCGTTGTTGTAACCTATCCGGAAGCGTTATCGGAAAAAGTGATTAACAAACGATCGTTGCGGGCCAACACCTGGTCCGTCAAAACCGGTGATAAACTGGATGCCAATTTCATCAACGAACTGCTCAATAGTTACGACTTCGAAAAAACCGACTTTGTGTACGAAGCCGGCCAGTTTTCGATCCGTGGGGGGATTATCGACGTATTTTCCTTTGCCAGCGAGTTTCCGTACCGGATCGAACTGTTCGGCGATGAGATTGAAACCATCCGGCTTTTCAACCCCGAAAGCCAGCTGTCCACTGATCGGGTCGATCACATCAGCATCATTCCCAACATCGAAAATAAGCTGATTCACGAGACGCGTGAACCGTTTCTGGAATTCTTCCCGAATACGGCCACGCTCTGGTTTAAAGACGTGGAACTGACGCTCGAAATCATCGACAAGAATTTCGAGAAAGCCGAGCAAAGTCTGGCCAGCCTGGTCGGCGGCAAAGGTGGCATTCAGGTGGTTTCGGACCCGAACGTGCTGTTCGAAACCCGCCGGGGTTTGCTGAACCAGATCAAAACGTTTCGGACGGTGGAATTTGGCCGCCGGTTTTATTTCAAAACGGAAGAAAAGATTACGTATTCGTCCAAGGCGCAGCCGTCGTTTAACAAAGATTTCAAGCGGCTGGTCGACAATCTGGCGGACAACCAGTCGAAAGGCTACACCAACCTCATTGCGGCCGAGTCGTACAAGCAGCAGGAGCGGCTGAAAACCATTTTCGAAGAACTCGATCCGTTTCTCAAATTCCAGTCGCTCAGTATTTCGCTGAAAGAAGGTTTCGTGGACGAGCAGACGAAAGTGGTTTGCTACACCGACCACCAGATTTTTGATCGCTACTACAAATACCGGGTCCGGGATAAATTCTCGAAATCGAAAGCGCTGACCTTGCGGGAACTTAAAACGCTTCAGCCGGGCGATTACGTAACGCACGTTGATCACGGCATCGGGCGGTTTGCGGGCCTGGAGAAAGTGGATGTCGGCGGTCGCGAGCAGGAAGCCATTCGGTTGATTTACCGCGACAACGACATTCTGCTGGTCAGTATTCATAGTTTGCACAAAATTGCGAAATACACCGGCAAGGAGGGAACTCCGCCCGTGATGAGCAAACTCGGTTCGCAGGAGTGGGAGTTGAAAAAATCGCGGGTCAAGAAGCAGGTCAAGGACATTGCCAAGGAGCTGATTTCGCTCTACGCCAAACGGCGGCAGGCCCCCGGTTTTGCCTTTTCGCACGATAGTTTTTTGCAGGCCGAACTCGAATCGTCCTTCATTTACGAGGATACACCGGATCAGGCCAAAGCCACGTCCGATGTCAAAGCTGACATGGAACAGGCTCACCCGATGGACCGGCTGGTGTGTGGTGATGTTGGTTTCGGCAAAACTGAGGTGGCCATTCGGGCGGCATTCAAAGCGGTAACGGACAACAAACAGGTGGCGGTTTTGGTACCAACCACTATTCTGGCCATGCAGCACCACAACACGTTCCGGGAGCGGCTGGCCGATTTTCCGGTTAAAATTGAATACATCAACCGGTTTCGGACGGCTACCCAGATCAAGGAAACCCTGAAACGAGTTGCTTCCGGCGAAACCGGTATTCTGATCGGTACGCACCGGATTGTCAATAAAGATATCAAATTCAAAGACTTAGGGTTACTGGTCATTGATGAAGAGCAGAAGTTTGGCGTCAAAACGAAAGATCGACTGAAAGAAATGCGGGTGGACGTGGATGTGTTGACGCTGACGGCGACGCCCATTCCGCGCACGCTGCATTTCTCGCTCATGGGCGCCCGTGACCTTTCGGTAATTGCAACACCACCACCGAACCGCCAGCCCGTGACGACCGAAATCCATACGTTCAGTGAAACCGTCATTCGGGATGCGGTCAGTTACGAAGTCCGGCGCGGTGGTCAGGTCTTTTTTGTTCACAATCGGGTCAGCGACATCGAGTCGATTGCCAACCTGATCATGCGGTTGGTGCCCGACGCCCGGGTTTCCGTAGCTCACGGCCAGATGGACGGTGACCGGCTGGAACGCGTCATGACCAAATTCATCGAAGGTGATTACGACGTGCTGGTTTCCACGAATATTATTGAATCCGGTTTGGACATTCCGAACGCCAATACGATTATCATCAACCAGGCGCACATGTTCGGGTTGTCGGACCTGCACCAGATGCGCGGTCGGGTCGGGCGGTCCAACAAAAAGGCGTTCTGTTACCTGATGACGCCTGCGGTTTCGGTGATTACATCCGACGCCCGCAAGCGGTTACAAACACTCGAAGATTTTTCCGAACTGGGTGAAGGCTTCAAGATTGCGATGCGCGACCTCGACATCCGGGGCGCCGGAAACCTGCTGGGTGCCGAGCAAAGCGGTTTTATCAATGATCTCGGTTTTGAAATGTACCACAAAATTCTGGATGAAGCCGTTCAGGAATTGAAAGAAACCGAGTTTAAGAACCTCTTCATGCCGAATGAGGACAGCCTGAAAACGCTGCTGCCCGATACGCTGATCGAGACGGATTTGCAGGTGTTGATTCCCGAAAAATACGTAGCCAATATCTCCGAGCGTTTGTCGTTGTATAACCAGCTGGATAACATTCAGAACCAGACGGAACTGTCGAATTTCGAGCGCTCGATGACCGACCGGTTTGGGCCGATGCCGGAAGAAGTCGGAAATCTCATCAAACTGGTGATGGTTCGCTGGAAGGCCGAGCGTTTGCAGTTCGAAAAATTGACGCTGAAGAATAATATCATGAAGGGAACCTTCGTTTCTTCTGGGAATGACGTTTTCTTCAATTCCGGGCAGTTTGGCAAAGTAATTGATTACGTCAAGAAAAATTCGGCAACCTGCTCATTAAAAGACTATAAAGGAAAGCTAATTTTTACGCAAAGAGACGTAAATACAGTCGATCAGATGGACGATGTGTTGAGTCAGATGGTGGAATGATAACCGGGAATTGTACTTCCGGTTGTTTGTAATCGTGAAAGTTTGCCTGACATACTGTAATTTTGAACTTCTATTAGGTACCAAATCGCAATGAATCGAAACCAACCATTACGTTCGATGGTCTACCTGCTGGCATTTGCCGCGGTATTAGGCGCGTGTAAGTCCAAGCACCCGACCAGCGTGAAACCGGGTAAGCAAAGTACGGCCACCGGGATTAACTATAACAAAGAGAATGGATTTCAGGTAGCGAAATACAGGGGTCAGACGGCAGGTCCGAACCTGGTGTTTATCGAAGGCGGGCGGTTTACAATGGGGGCGCTGGAAGAAGATGTCATGAACTCGCGCGATAACCGCGAGCGGACCGTCAGTATCCAGTCGTTCTACATGGATGAAACCGAGATCGCCAACATTCACTACCTTGAATACCTTGACGCGATTCAGCGCGATTCGTCGGAAGAAATTTACACCCGCGCCTTGCCCGACACGAACGTTTGGAAAAACCCGCTGTCGTATAACGATCCGTATGTAACGCAATACCTGCGCTTCCCCGGTTTCCGGTATTACCCGGTCGTTGGGGTGTCGTGGGAACAGGCTGTGGATTACTCTACCTGGCGGACGGATGCCGTGAACGCCAACCTGGCCCAGAAAGGCAGCTCAACAGGTAAGAAAAAAGGGTTCTCACTGAAACGGAAGAAGAAAGAAGAAGCGCCGGTTGCCGAAGCCGAGCAGCCCGTAGCGAAAAACTCGCAGACGACTGCATCCATGGAAAGCGGCAATGTGCTGCCGAACTACCGTCTGCCGTCGGAAGCCGAGTGGGAATACGCAGCGAAGGCCATGATCGGTACGCAATACATCGACGAGAATCAGTCCAATCAGCGGATCTATCCCTGGGATGGTTCGTCGGTCCGGAACGCCAAGAAAGGCCGCAAACAAGGCCAGATGCTGGCCAACTTCAAACGTGGTCGCGGTGACTATGCCGGTATCGCCGGAAAATCGAATGATGCCGCCATCATCACGGCCGAGATTTACACCTATCCGCCAAACGATTTCGGGCTCTATAACATGGCCGGTAACGTGAACGAATGGGTGTATGACGTGTACCGTCCGCTGTCGTACCAGGATATGAACGACCTGAACCCACTGCGCCGGGATGGATATCAGGATGAAGCGAAAAACTACGACACCAAAAACGGCAACTCGATTATTGACGATAAACTGCGGGTCTACAAAGGCGGTTCGTGGGCGGATGTATCCTACTGGCTGGCGCCCGGTACGCGCCGGTTTATGGCTCAGGATTCAGCCACGGCTACCATTGGTTTCCGGTGCGCTATGATTGCCGGTGGACGGAATAAGTAATCCCTGACATTCCGGACCCTGCCAGGCGGCCACTCGATTATCGGGTGGCCGCCATTGTTATAATCCCGACTGATTGACTGTTAGCGGCCACTAAGGAGGCCGTACAGGCCTCCAGGGTAGCTCCGGTAGTCAGAACGTCGTCCACCAGCAAGATGCGCTTATTCGCGACAAAATCGGGGTTCTTCACGCGAAAAACCGTGTTGACGTTTTCCCAGCGACTCAAGCGGTTTTTCCCGGTCTGGCTTAGCGTGTAGTGTGTGCGCATCAATGCCTGATCGCTCCACGGAATTTCCAGGGCTTCGGACAGTCCCATGGCAAACCAGTCGCTCTGGTTGTACCCACGCTGTCGCAATTTGGCCGGGTGCAGCGGTACGCCCACAATCAGGTCAATCTGTTCGTGGAGGTCGTATTCGGTTTTGAGCTGATGACCGTACCAACGCCCCAGGACATGCCCCAGTTCTTTGTGGCCCCGGTATTTCAACGCGTGAATCACCCGCTGGGTTTTGCCTTTCCTGGTAAAATAGAGATACGCAAACACAAATTCTACCAGCACTTTGCCGGCAAACCGGTTTTGCCCTGCCACCAGTGCTTCACCCCGGTGCTGGCCCGTTTCCGGTAACGCGAGCCGGCAGGCCGTGCAAATGAATTCTTCCTGTTGCTGGAGGGTATTCCGGCAAAGGAGACACGGTTGGGGATAAAACAGATTGAGCAGGTCTTCAAACCCGCTTTTGATAAGTTTTCCAATGATTTTCACGAACTTAGTTAAGCGTAACGGTTTTCATGCAACAACGCCGATCGGCGCGTCCTCTTTTGTACTGCTACATGTGACGGACACGGGCGTAAAAAGTCATAAAACCGGGACCAAAAACACCCATAATTTTTATAAAAATGATTACGCAGGAAATTGAACAGGAGTGGGAGCAGGTGCTGGATTATCTGGAACAAACCGTCGGCAAACGCCCGGCAGATTTAAATAGTGTTTTATTTCTGATTGGGGTGCAGGAACTCGGCCGGGGAACGCAGGTTTTCACGAAGGAGCAAAAGCAGGACCTGATGCACATTGCCATCTGCAAGATTCTGAGTTTGTCCGGTTATTATGAACTGGTCGGCACCGATCAGGACGGCTGGCCCCACTGGAAACTGGTGCAGAAAGTCCCCCATATCGACTTGTTGACGCAGGAAAACTTTCTAAAACTCCACGTCATTAAATACTTTGGCGAATACCTCGACCTGCCCGAAAATAACCCGGCTGGTCCAGCGGATAAAATTGTCTAACGATCTTTGTCGTTATGACGAGGAAGTTAATTATCAATTGATTATATTCATTTTCCGTTAGGAATCCTCAGACTACCCGAGCAGTATTAACCCTTTACGAATACACCGATGCAGATGCAAGAATCGATTCAAACGCTGCTGCTGCGTATTGAAGAATACCGAAAGAAATTTTACATCAACCAGATCGCCAAAGGGGCTATTTTCTTCATTGCCTTTTCGTTGTCGATCTATCTGCTGATGAACACGGCGGAGTTTTTTGGCCGGTTCAGCTCACCGGTGCGGGGGGCACTGTTTTTCGGGTCGCTGGCGGTCATGCTGCTGGCGTTATACTACTGGATCGTCAATCCGCTGGTGCATTTATACGGAATCGGCAAGTCGCTAACAAACGAAGAAGCCGCCCAGCAGATTGGCCGGTTTTTTCCGGAAGTAGGGGATAAGCTGCTCAACACCCTGCAATTACGCGCCCTCAACCGGCAGGAAAGTGATTTGCTGGAAGCCAGCATTAACCAGCGGTCGAAGCAACTGCTGTTTGTGCGGTTTGCCGATGCGATTCAGATCAATCAAAACCGCCGGTTTGTCAAATACGCGATTATTCCGGCTTTTATCATTGGCGGTTTGCTGCTGCTTTATCCGGCCTTCCTGACGAATTCTTCGAAGCGGATTATTAGCTATGATGAAGAATTTGCCGAAGAAGCGCCTTTTCAGTTTCAGTTACAAAACAAAGATCTAAAGGCCTTCCGGAATGAAGACTACACCCTTGAGCTGCAACTGAAGGGAAATGCGTTACCGCAGGATGTGTATCTGGTTTCGAACCAGACCCGGTTTAAGCTGAACAACGATGGCAACGGTCATTTCACCTATACCTTCGATAATGTGCAGCGCGACATTCCCTTCCGGTTTGAAGCGGTGGGATTCACGTCCCCGAACTTCAAACTGATCGTTCTGGACCGCCCCGGTTTGTTATCGTTTGATGTTAGTCTGGTTTATCCATCGTACCTGAACAAGCCTTCGGAACAGCTTTCCAACGTCGGCAACCTCCTGGTGCCGGAAGGAACCCAGGTTACCTGGCGGTTTTCGGCGGCTAATACCGACTCGGTTTTGATTCGGTTTGCCGGAGAACCACGAGGGCTGGTAGCCGATAAACAGTCATCGGAAGAGTTCGAATTTTCGCGAATGGTGAAGAAGTCCTCGATGTATTCGATCTCGCTGAAGAATAAAGTAGCTTCCAGCCGGGATAATATTCAGTACACGCTCAACGTCGTGAACGATAAATTCCCGCAGGTTTCGCTCGAAAATTTCAAGGATACAACTTTCTACAACTACGTCATGCTGGGCGGAACCATCACCGACGACTACGGTTTTTCGAACCTGAAGGTGATGTATAAAGTGATTCGGGCCGGGCAGGAGGCTCCGGAAAAATTCCTGACCCGCGCGATTCCGTTCAACCGCTCGACCTCGACCCAGAACTTTTATTACCAGTGGGGTCTCGACAGTTTGACTATGCAACCGGGCGATCGGCTGGAATATTTTGTTCAGGTATGGGATAATGATGTGATCAATGGGTATAAAACCGCCCGTTCGAGCTTCGCACAATTTGCCGTTCCGGACCAGCGGAAGCTCGCCGAAGAGGCCGAACGTTCGTCTGAAAAGACCGAGAACCAGATCAGTAAGACTCTATCGAAAGCTCAGCAGCTTAAAAAAGATCTGAATTCGCTCGAAAACCGCCTTCAGACGAAGAAAAACCTTGATTTTCAGGACAAAAAGCAGGCTGAAGATTTGCTGAAGAAGCGCGAAGAATTGCTGCAGGAATTGAAAGAATTACAGGAACAAAACAAAACCAACAACGAACGCCAGCAACGGTTTAACAATCAGAACCCGGAATTACTCCAGAAATTTGAGCAATTGCAGAAACTGATGAACGAGCTGATGGACCCCGAAACCCAGAAGCTTTATGAAGAATTAAAGAAGCTGCTCGAGCAAAAGCAGGATGACAAAATGATTGACATGCTCGACCGGCTGAAGAATAAAGAGAAAAATCTGGAGAAAGAACTAGAACGGGCCCTCGAACTTTTCAAGCAGCTTCAGATGGAACAGAAGATGGAAAATGCCATCAAAGACCTCGACAAGCAGGCCGAAAAGCAGGAAAAATTAGCCAGCGAAACCGAGAAAAAAGAAGATAAGCTGGCGAAGGACGAGAAATCTCAATCCAAAAAAGAGGATCCACAGGCGAAAAAAGATAGCGCCCAATCGAAAAAAGAGGATCAGCAGGCGAAGAAAGAGGACAGTGCCCAGTCTAAAAAAGACGATCAATCGGCGAAAAAAGATGAAAGCACCGACGCCAAGAAAAACCAGGAGGATGCTTCCAAAAAGGAAAATGCCGAATTGAGTAAGAAGCAGGAGGAGCTGAGCAAGGAGTTTGAGAAGACCAAGGAAGACCTGAAAGACATCGAAAAGATGGCTCAGGAAATGAAAAATCCGCAGGAGCAGGACATGCATCAGGACCTTCAGAACGAAATCAGCAACGATCAGAAGGAAAGTCAGCAGCAACTGGATCAGCAGCAGAACAGCAAAGCTTCGCAGGCCCAGAAGAAAGCCGCGAAGCAAATGAAGCAGCTCAGTGAGCAATTGCAGCAGCAAATGCAATCCTCCGAAATGGAAGAATCACAGGAAAATATGGATGATTTACGCGATATCCTGGAAAATCTGATTCAGCTTTCGTTCGATCAGGAACGGGTGATGAAGGATTTCAAGGCGGTTTCGCTGCAGGACCCGCGGTTCGTGAAGCTGGCGCAGGATCAGCTTAAACTACAGGATGATGCTAAAATCATTGAAGATAGTTTGTACGCGCTGGCCAACCGGGTCCTGCAGATTCAATCGTTTGTGACGCGGGAGTTGAATAGTATGAAGGGTTATATGGACGAAAGTGTCAAATACATTCGCGAACGTCGATTGAATGTCGCAACATCGAAACAGCAATTCGCGATGACCTCTATCAACAACCTGGCCCTGATGCTCAGTGATGTCTTCAAACAAATGCAGGAGCAGATGAGCCAGATGTCGGCGTCCAAACCTGGGAAAGGCAAGAAAAAGGGCAAAGGCAAGAGCATGGCAATGGGCGAAATGCAGAAGCAATTGAATGAACGTATGCAGCAACTCATGAAACAGGGCCAGAATCAGGGGCAGGGGGGGAAGAATGGCCGGGGTATGTCGGAAGAACTTTCCCGTCTGGCCGCGGAACAAGCCATGATGCGAAAAATGCTGAAAGAACTTCAGGATGCGCAAAAAGGTACCGAATTAGGAAAAAAGCTGAATGGTGAATTGAACGACATTATGAATAAAATGGATGAGACCGAAACCGATCTTGTCAACAAACGCGTCAATCAGAACACCCTGAAACGGCAGCAGGACGTTCTGGTGCGCCTGCTGGAATCCGAAAAAGCCATCAAGGAACAGGAGGAAGATATGCAACGCAAAGCCGAATCGGCAAAACCGGTGATGCGTAAACCGCCCCCGCAATACGAACAACTGGTGAAAGACAAGCAAAAACAAGTTGAATTGTTGCGCTCTGTTCCACCCGATTTCTCACCCTTTTACAAACGGGAAGTCGATTCGTATCTCAAAAAGTTAAAGTAAGTTAAGGGGCTTCGGCCCCTTTCTTTTTTGAATCTTTTCCGCGTAAAACGCGTTGATTTTAACAATCCTCACTTTTACGCGGATTTAATTTTTTATTTTTGTCTTCACGTTTTTTCTTCCATTGCTATGAAATGTTTCCACGTGGAACATTTTTTCAAACTTTTGTAAAATCTCAGAAAATATGTTCGATAAGTATGATGTCATTGTGGTCGGAGCGGGCCATGCCGGTTGCGAAGCAGCTACCGCAGCCGCCACGATGGGCTCGTCGGTTTTGCTGATTACCATGAACATGCAAACCATTGCCCAAATGTCGTGCAACCCTGCCATGGGTGGTGTGGCCAAAGGGCAAATCGTACGGGAAATTGATGCACTCGGCGGACAATCAGGAATTATCAGTGATAAATCCATGATTCAATTTCGTATGCTGAACCGTTCAAAAGGACCGGCCATGTGGAGTCCGCGTTGCCAGAGTGACCGCATGTTGTTCGCGGGTGAATGGCGTAAAACACTGGAAGAAACGCCTAACCTGGATTTCTGGCAGGATATGGTCACGGAAATTATCGTGAAAGATAAAAAAGTGGCGGGCGTGAAAACCAGCATGGGAATGGAAATTATGGCCGATTCGGTGGTGCTTACGAACGGAACATTTCTGAATGGCAAGATCTATATTGGTGAAAAAACCTTCGGGGGAGGGCGGACCGCCGAACGCTCGGCAACTGGTCTGACCGAACAACTGATCCGATTGGGCTTCGAAGCCGGCCGGATGAAAACCGGGACACCGCCCCGCGTTGATGGCCGGAGCCTCAACTATCAGTTGATGGAAGAGCAGCCCGGCGATGAGGAACCCGGCAAATTCTCCTACCTCGACACCCCTACATTAACCAAACAACGGCACTGCTGGATTACGTATACCAATCCCGAGGTTCACGAAATTCTGAAAACCGGCTTCGAGCGGTCGCCCATGTTTACGGGTCGCATCAAGGGGCTGGGCCCCCGGTATTGCCCGTCGGTGGAAGATAAAATCAACCGGTTTGCGGATAAGGACCGACACCAGATTTTTGTGGAACCCGAAGGCTGGGACACCGTGGAAGTATACGTAAACGGTTTTTCTACCTCCCTGCCGGAGGATGTCCAGATCAACGCTCTTCGAAAAATACCAGGCTTCGAAAATGCTAAGATGTTCCGGCCGGGTTATGCCGTGGAATATGACTATTTTCCGCCTACGCAGCTCAAGCAAACGCTGGAAACTCAGCTGATTGACGGGCTCTTTTTTGCGGGGCAGATCAATGGAACAACCGGTTATGAGGAGGCTGCCTGCCAGGGATTGATGGCCGGGATTAACGCCCACAACAAGGCGAAAGAATTGGACGAATTCACGCTGAAACGCTCCGAAGCCTACATCGGTGTTTTGATCGATGACCTTATCACGAAAGGCACGGAGGAGCCCTACCGGATGTTTACCTCCCGCGCCGAATACCGCACCATTCTGCGGCAGGACAATGCGGATTTACGGCTGACCGAAAAAGGGTACAAAATCGGCCTGGCGTCTAAAGAACGGTATGACTTGATGCAGACCAAACAGGCCAATGTTACAGCTATTCTGGACGAGATGAAGCAGATGCGGGTGCAGCCCGAAGCGATTAACGGCTTGCTCGACTCGCTCGGCAGCGCCCAGATCCGGGAAAAAACGTCGCCGTATTCGCTCCTGAGACGGCCGGAAATTAACCGGAAAGAACTCCATCTGCTGGGGGACACGGTGGCGGATTACCTCCGCACGTTCAATCAGGAAACCGTGGAAGAAGCGGTTATTTCGGTGAAGTATGAGAGCTACGTGGAGAAGGAGCGGCTCATGGTAGAGCGAACCGAGAAACTGGAAAGTTTGATCATCCGTCCTGATTTTGATTACGATCGGTTATCCGCATTATCGTTTGAAGGCCGCGAAAAACTGAAACGAATCCGCCCCCAAACCATTGGCCAGGCTTCGCGCATCAGCGGGGTGAGTGCCTCCGATATTTCTATTTTGATGGTTTATTTAGGACGGTAAACATGACGGTTGAGCACCTTATTGAATGCCCGGTTTGCGGAAGTCAGTCTTTCGTGAACTGGATGACTTGCAAAGATTACCTGGTTTCGGAGACGGATTTCATTATTCAGAACTGCGGAAAATGCGGTCTCAAGGCGACCAATCCCCGGCCCGTCGAAGGGGAAATCGGACGGTTTTACCAATCGGATGATTATATTTCGCACAGTGATACCCGCAAAGGAATCATCAGTCAACTCTACCATACCGTGCGTACGATAACCGTACGACAAAAGGTAAAACTGATTACCGATTTATCTCCGCAGAAAGGGCAACTGCTCGATATCGGCTGCGGATCCGGTTATTTTCTTTCGGCGAGTCAGCAGGCGGGCTGGAAAATTATGGGTACGGAACCCGATACAAACACCCGCCGGCAAGCCGCAGAACGGACGTATATTCAACTTAAACGATCGATTTTTGAGTTGGACGACACCCGAAAATTTGATGTGATTACCTTATGGCACGTGCTGGAACATATTCACGAATTACAGGAAACCCTGGACTGGATTCGGGCGCACACCCTTTCGAAAGGGCATGTGGTGATTGCCGTTCCGAATTATCACTCCTGGGATGCGAAGCATTATAAGCAGTTCTGGGCGGCTTATGATGTCCCCCGGCACCTGTATCATTTTTCTCCGGGCACGATGCGCACCTTGCTGAGCCGGTACGGTTTTGAAATTGTCCGGCAAAAGCCGATGCTGTTTGATGCCTTTTACGTCAACATGCTGAGCACCAAAAACCGGGATGGAAAACCGGCTTACCTTGAAAGTTTTTGGAATGGAATTCGTTCTAACTGGGCAGCTTATCAGAATGGCGGAAATTATTCCAGTTTGATCTACGTCGCACAGGCCCGATAATAACCAGATTTTCACGCCCTGAATAGCCGACCTATTCAGGGTTTTTTATGCCAAAACATGAAACAAGCACTTTTCCTGTTCGCAATTATTGCCGTTATTCTGAACTCCTGCTCGCAGTATGTAGCGCCCGTCGGTGGTAAAAAAGACACCCTGGCACCCGTTCTGATAAAGAGTATTCCCCTCAATAAACAGAAAAATTTCAAGGACAAAACCGTTGAGCTTTTCTTTAATGAATACATCCGGGTTGAAAATCCGAACCAGAAAATTCTGATCACGCCCGAACCGGAAGGACCCTTCAAAGCCCGGATCCGCCCGACAAGCTTGCGGCTGGTTTTCGAAAAACCCTTCAAGGATAGTACAACTTATACGTTCAATTTCACCGACGCGGTTAAAGATATCACGGAAAACAATCCGGCGCTGAACCTGAAATTAGTGTTCAGTACCGGCGACACCATCGATTCACTGCGGGTAGGAGGGAAGGTCACGGATATCCAGACCGGGCAGCCGGTGCAAAATACACTGGTCGGTCTTTACCTGCCGAGTGATACGCTAACCCCGACGAAAATTAAACCGTATTTTTTTACACGTACCGATACCGCAGGAGTTTTCCTGCTCGAAAATGTAAAAGACGGACGTTACAGAATATTCGCATTTGATGATAAAAACCTGAACCTGATCTTAAATCCCGGACCGGAAAAGGCAGCTTTTCGGACCGATGAACTCGATCTGAAAGCCAACAATGATACGCTCAATTTTCAACTTTTCTCTTTTTACAATACTCCTCCGCGCTCGGTGAGAACCCAGCAAATGGTCAGTACGTATACGTACGTATTTGATCGGGGAATTGAAAATTATACGGTTCGTTTCGAGAATCCGGCGGACAGTCTGCCGTCGTATTTCCGAACCCCAACGGAGCTGACCTTCTTCAATTCCAGGGCAACCACCGATACGGTTCGGGTGCAGATTGCGGTGACGGATTCCCTGGAAAACAAAGCGGAACTCACCCAGAAATTCAAGTTCCGAACACCGACGCGCCGTGAAACGGCGGAGCCGGTTACGTTCAGGGCGACGCCCGCTGATAATGGAGACATCGACCGAAAGATGGAAGTAGTGCTGGAGTTTTCAAAACCGATGAAACAGATGCTGGTGGACTCGGTGCGGTTATTGACCGATAGCACCAATCAGGTTGCGCTCAGCCCGCAGGACTATCGGTGGGAAAATAACCAGACCCGTTTTATTCTAACCAAAACCACAACCGCCCGCAACACCATCATTCTGCGGTTAGGCAGGGGCGCGTTCATCAGCGCCCTCAATGACTCGACGGCCCGCGCCGAACTAAATTATACGATCCGCGATCCGGAGAAGTACGGCGTCTTAACCGGAAAGGTAAATACCACCGCCAAGCAGTTTATCGTGGAACTGCTGGACGAAAATTTTAAGCTCGTCGATAAACAACTAAACAACTTGAACTATCGCTTCGTTACTATTAAACCGGGTCGATACCGGCTCCGAGTCATCGTCGATGAAAACGGAAATGGGCGGTGGGATAGTGGTAATGTAACCGAAAACCGCCAGCCGGAACCGATCTACTTCTTCACCCGTAACAAAGGAATCATCCCCATCAAGGCAAACTTCGAGGTCAGCGCGGATATTGACGTATTCTGAAAAGGTCAATGTGAAATTAAAAAAACACAAATTTTCGGTGGAAAAGTAAGTGGAAAACTACCACCTCGGTGTGAATAAAATGTGAAGAGGGACAAAAGCGGCTGTGGATAATAAAAATCACATTGTGGAAAAGTGCGCTGCAGGATGTGGATAGTGTATAACCGCTCGATTCTCCACAAATTATTCCCGCGTTCATTAACACGTGGAAATGTTTATACTGTATCTTGTGGAAATGTGCCTAAGCACGGGCACTTTTCCAGAGACGAAATGTGGACAATTGAAATATCGTTTGATAATCAATCAGTTGCGTGTTGATAACTTTTCCGACAATGTGGATAACCGGTTTTCGTTATTCACATTTTTACGAAGTGATTGTGAATAACGGACTTGTCCACATATCCACAGCCACCAACCCTTTAAATCCTTTTATTATTTAATTAATAAAAAAAGAAAAATGAAGAAGATAGCCGGTGTACTGATGGTACTGTTTGTCGTTGGCTTGTCAACTGGATTTGCGCAGGAAGGACAGGACTTAGCCGATGAGTATTTTAAAAAGGGCGAGTTCGATAAAGCCTATACGATCTATCAAAAGTTGATGAAAACCGGTGTCAGCAAACAGGTCGTAAGTCGGTACATCGAGAGTGCGATCAAATTGAACAAAAGCAGCGATGCCGAAAAGGTGATGCGTCGGATGGTAAAATCGGAAGACAAGAACCCGTATATGTTACTCCAGGCCGGCATCCTGGAAGAAAGCCGCAATGATTCTGCTAAAGCGGAGGTTTATTTTAACAAGGCTATGTCGGTGGCTGGCGGAAGTATAAATGGCTTGCCCGAACTGGCTCAGGACTTCGCGGAACGAAATAAACAGGATTGGGCCATTAAGGCCCTGAAAAAAGGCCGGGAACAAAGCCGGGAGCCACTGGCCTATGCCGGCGAGCTGGCCCGGCTTTATGGTGCAGTAGGAAAGAAGGAAGACATGGTCAATGAATTGTTGCACTGGGGCTTAATCCCGGGTAATCGCGATAATGTACAGGCCATTTTGCAGGACAATCTGAAGGATAACGACCAGAAGATGCTGGAAACCGTCCTGTACAAGAAAGTCCAGGAAAGTCCGAACGAGATGTTTTACACCGAAATGCTCGTCTGGTACCTGACGCAGAAGAAAGAGTTCTATAAAGCCTTCATTCAGGAACGGGCCCTCGACAAACGCTTAAAATTGACCGGTGTGCGTGTTTATGATCTGGGTGCGGTTGCACTCCAGAACAAGGATTATAAGAACGCAGCGGCCATGTTTGAGTACGTTGCGAAGGAATATCCGCAGGGGCAGCTCTACGCCTTTGCGCGTCGGCTGGTGATCAAGGCGCGGGAGGAGCAGGTGAAGAACACCTATCCCGTCGATAATCTGGAAATCCGGAAGCTGATTGCCGACTACCAGAAGATGTTTCAGGAGCTGGGCAAAAACAACCGCACGCTCGAAGCCCTGCGGAGTACGGCGAATCTATACGCGTTTTACCTCGATGAGAAAGATACCGCACTGGCCATTTTGCAACTGGCCACCGAAATCAGCAAAAACGAGAAAACGTTTATCGACCGCTGCAAGCTGGATATGGGGGATATCTACCTGTTGAAAGGCGAACCCTGGGAAGCTACCCTGCTCTATTCGCAGGTCGAAAAGTCGCAGAAAGAAGAACTGCTGGGGTATGAGGCCAAACTCCGAAACGCTCGGCTGCATTATTTCAAAGGCGATTTCGAACTGTCGAAAGAAGTGCTGGACATTCTGAAGCAGGCGACCAGCCGCGAGATTGCCAACGATGCCGGGGCGCTCAGCCTGCTCATCATGGATAATACCGGCATGGATGGGGATAGTAACGAAACCGCCATGAAGCAGTTCGCTTCCATTGAGCTGATGTTGTTCCAGAACAAAGTCGATTCAGCCGCGCTGGCGCTCTCCGAAATGTATGCCACCTACAAGGATCATAGCCTGGCTGACAACATTTTATGGTTACGCGCCAACACCCTCATCAAGCAAAATAAGGTCGAGGAAGCCTTGAAGGACCTGGAGCAGATCACGGCCAATTACGGCGAAGACGTTCTGGGCGATGATGCGCTTTTCCTGACGGCGAAGACGTACGAGGAAAATAAGAAGGATAAAACCAAAGCGATGGAACTCTACAACCAGCTTTTGCAGAAATATCCGGGAAGCATTTTCGGCGCCGAGGCCCGAAAGCGGTTCCGGGCGCTGCGAGGAGATGTGATCAACTAACGAAAAAACCCGCCGGGCAGCGGGTTTTTTCGTTTCAGGCGGTTTGCAGCAGAAACTCCTTGAATTCCGCAAAATCCGCTTTCATTTTGTGACTCTGTTTGGGCCGGTTCATCAATTCTTCCAGGGCCGCCGGAATTTCGACCGGAGTGTGGATAACCGACTCCACCAGCTCTTTGAATTTCGCCGGGTGCGCGGTGGCCAGCGTGATTCCACAGGTATCCGGGGCCGATTGTTGATAACTTGTTAATCCCAGATAACCGACCGCCGTGTGCGGACACATGACATAACCAAATTGTTGATAAACCGCATCCATGGCCTGTTTGGTCTGCTCATCATTGAAATAATAGCCCGACAAAATCTGTTTCAATTGCTCGAAATTGTCATCAAACAGGTGGGTGAGCCGCACAAAATTACTGGGAGCACCCACATCCATCGCGTTTGAAATCGTTTCGACCGACGGTTTTGGGGCATAAACACCGGTTTCCAGATACGTCGGAACGACGTGGTTCAGATTCGTAGAAGCTACAAACTGGTGCACCGGTAAGCCCATTTTATAAGCCAGAGTGCCGGCGCTCAAATTACCAAAATTGCCGCTCGGCGTTGAAAAAACGACCGGTTTGCCCAGGTGCTTCACCTGACCGTAGGCCCGGACGTAATAAAAACTCTGCGGAATCAGCCGGAAAATATTGATCGAGTTGGCGGATGCCAGGCTAAACTGCTGGTTTAACTCCGCATCGATAAAGGCGGTTTTTACCAGGGCCTGACAATCGTCGAACGATCCATCCACTTCAATCGCTGTAATATTCTGGCCCAACGTTGTCAGTTGCTTTTCCTGCAATTCACTGACGCGGCCACTCGGATACAGAATCGTTACTTTAATCCCGGGTACGCCCAGAAAACCCATGGCGACGGCTCCACCCGTATCGCCGGAAGTGGCTACCAGGATATGGACTTCCCGGTTTGATTGTTCCAGGAAATAGCCCATCATCGCGGCCATATAACGCGCGCCAACGTCCTTGAACGCCAGGGAAGGCCCGTGGAACAATTCCAGCACGTGCGTTTTTCCGTTGTCCAGCGCCACCACCGGCGTATCGAACGGAAAAGCGTGATGGACGAGTTCTTCCAGTTTTTGGGAAGGAATCGTGTCTTTGAAGAGCGCCGAACTGATCTGGAAACCAATGTCGGCCAGGTTGCCGCTGGAAATGGAATTAAAAAAATCCGCTCCCAAAAAAGGAATGGTTTCCGGCATGTAAAGACCCCGATCGGCCGGCAGACTTCGGAGCAAGGCTTCTTCCATCGAAACCCGACCGGAAGGATTATTGGTACTGTAAAACTTCATGGCAAAAGGCTAAAAATTGCCGCAAGTTACGAAACCCCAAAACGTTAAGCGAACAAATAGTACGACAAAAGGTAAAAACTAGGTTATAAGGTAGAGGGAACCTAAATCGGTTACTTTCAATTATCTAACTTTGCAGGCTTCAAAAAATCAACAAACAAATGTCAGTAGGCTTTTTTCAGGTTCCGATTCCACACAATGAGCCGGTTAAAGAGTATCGCCCCGGTTCCGACGAGCGCGCTAAATTAAAAGCCGCCCTCGCCGACGCTTCCGCCAAACCCATTGATATTCCGATGCATATCGGTGGCGAAGAGGTCCGAACCGACGTACAGAAAGAAGTAATTGCTCCGCATAACCGGCACCAGATTCTGGGCTATTACCACGAAGGCGATCAGACGCACGTTGAACAGGCAATTACCGCGGCTCTGAATGCGAAAGAAGAGTGGGCTAATCTGTCATGGGAAAACCGGGCCAGCATTTTTCTGAAAGCCGCCGAGTTACTGGCGGGCCCCTATCGCTACAAAATTAATGCGGCCACCATGCTGGGCCAGTCGAAGAACGCTTACCAGGCGGAAATCGATTCGGCTTGTGAACTGATTGATTTTCTACGGTTTAACGTGCATTACGCAACGGAAATCTATAACCAGCAACCCCGGTCTTCGGCAGGTGTCTGGAACCGGCAGGAATACCGCCCGCTGGAAGGTTTCGTTTTCGCGCTGACTCCGTTCAATTTTACGGCCATTGCCGGAAACCTGCCAACCGCCCCCGCCATGATGGGAAATACCGTTGTCTGGAAACCGGCCATGCAGCAGGTTTATGCGGCACACGTTATCATGGAAGTATTGAAAGAAGCCGGTTTGCCCGATGGCGTTATCAACCTGATTTATGTCGACGGTCCGCTGGCAGGCGAGGTCATTTTCAAACATCCGGATTTTGCGGGTATCCACTTTACGGGTAGCACCGGGGTATTTCAGCAAATCTGGAAAACGATCGGGGAGAATATTCACCTCTATAAATCGTATCCGAGAATTGTGGGCGAAACCGGCGGAAAAGATTTTGTCCTGGTTCACGATTCGGCCGACCCGAAGGCCGTGGCGACGGGGCTGGTTCGCGGTGCTTTTGAATACCAGGGCCAGAAATGTTCGGCCGCATCCCGGGCCTACCTTCCATCGACGCGCTGGGAGGAAGTTAAGGAATATATCCTGGCGGATCTGAAAGCGATTAAAATGGGTAGCGTCGAAGATTTCAGCAACTTCGTCAATGCGGTGATTGATGAGAAAGCCTTTGACAAAATCAGCCGGTACATCACGAACGCGAAAAACGACCCGAGGGTGGAAGTCGTTGCCGGGGGCAACTTTGACAAAACCGACGGTTTCTTTGTCGAGCCAACGGTCCTCTTGGCGGCCGATCCATTATATGTAACGATGTGTGAAGAGATCTTTGGCCCGGTTTTGACGGTTTACCTGTATCATCCGGACAATTTCGAACAAACCATCGAGTTGGTCGACCAGACCTCACCGTATGCTTTGACAGGGGCGGTTTTTGCAAAAGACCGCTACGCCATCGAGCTTGTTACGAAAAAGCTGTCGAATGCAGCCGGTAATTTTTATATCAACGACAAGCCGACGGGGGCCGTTGTTGGTCAGCAACCCTTTGGGGGCGCCCGGGCTTCCGGCACGAACGACAAAGCGGGCTCAGCCTTGAATTTATACCGGTGGGTATCGGCGCGGACGATTAAGGAAACATTTGTCTCCCCAACGGACTTCCGCTATCCTTTTTTAGGCGAAGAATAGCGGTTTGACTGGTAAATCCAAAGATTTATTTGCACTCAGAAAAGAAAATGAAGTTAATCCAAGTTTTTTCAGAAAATGACTTGCGCTGAGTAAAACAAACCGCTACCTTTGCAGTCCCAATTAGATAAAACGGTTGAACGAGCACACGTTCAGCCACCGTTTTCCGAACGAGGAAGACACGTTCTTTGACAATTTGACCAGATAAGTAAGAAGATTAGTACCTGCGTATAGTACAATACAAATCATTTACAATGGAGAGTTTGATCCTGGCTCAGGATGAACGCTAGCGGCAGGCCTAATACATGCAAGTCGAACGGATGTCCTTCGGGGCATTAGTGGCGTACGGGTGCGTAACGCGTAAGCAACCTACC